>NZ_ANBE01000023.1 GCF_000341145.1 Nocardiopsis xinjiangensis YIM 90004 | reverse complement strand
GCTCCTGCGCCGGGTGCTGCGGTGTGGTCCGTCATGCTTCCATTCTAAAAGAAACACCTCTTCAGATAACACTGTCTCCAAGGACAGAAAACCCTTCCCCTGTCCCTGGAGGCTTTCTACGAAAGCACTTCGCAGTTCCCCACAGATATTCCCCGAAAATGGGCTTGTGGATAACTCCACCGGCCCGCTTTTCCGCGATAAAATGAGAGGGGACGAACCGTGCGCACGCCGGCTTGCCCTGGCCTCAATGCCGTCACCGGGAGTGCCGGGGCCAGGGTTGCGCCTGTCGTAGGAGGGCTTCCGCAGGAGCGAGCGGCCGTGCCCACGCCGCAAGCGGTGGTCGCAATGTGGCCACCACAGGGGGTTTGGTAGTTGGGACCCCCGCTTCTTCGGCGGATGAGGGGGCCGGCCGGCAGGGGTTCGGCGGCGAGAGCGCAACAGCCCGGCGTCAAGGGGTGGACCGCACACCCCGAGGCGCCCCACACCGACCCCGCACAACCCCGCACCTTTGGGCAGGTCCCGAGTATGTGGGGGTGGCGCCGAAGCGGGTTGCGGGAAGCCCCGGCCGGGCTAAGCTCGACGCTCCGACGAACACCACCCACATAGAAGCATCTGCACCGATCCACCCGAACCCCACACCCGAGTCACTCACCGGAGCCCCAGCCACCCACCGGAACCCCGCATCGGTACGGGATCACCCCGGTCCGTCCGTTCCCTCCCTCGCGCTCCCCGTCCCGTCCTCACCGGACACGTCGAGGCCGATCCCGCGCGCCCACAACAGTGTCGCGGTCTCCAGGGCGTTGTCGGGGTCGTACTCCTGGCCGTGCAGGAACCACACCCGGGCGAAGTGCTCGACCATGCCGCCGAGCATGCTCGCCGCGGTGTCGGCGTCCAGCCCGGGATCGGCCTCGCCCTCCTTCTGGAGACGGCGCACGCCCGCGGCGATCCGGTCCACGAACAGGCCCCGGATCTCCAGGTAGACGTGGCCGAACCGGGGGTTGCGCGGGGAGACCTGCTCGACCACGTGCATCATGCGGGCGTTGTCCCGGTACACGCTCAGGAACCGTTCGGTGGAGGCCCGGATGCGGTCGACGGGCCCCGCACCGGGCGGTTCACCGGAGCGGGAGGCCTCGAACATCTCCGCGGTGAGGCCTTTGGCGACTTCGTGCAGGACATCGTCCTTGGAGTCGAAGTAGGTGTAGAAGGTGCCGTGTGCGAGGTGCGCGCGGGCGGCGATCTCGGCCACCCGGGTCTCCTCGAACCCCTTCTCCTCGAAGACCTCGCGTGCGGCCTGCACCAGCGTGTTGCGGGTGCGGCGTCCGCGCGTGGTGAGCGGGCGCTCGTCCAGTCGGCGCTCCCTCATCGTCTCGGCCCCTCCCCGTCGCCCGGCGGTGTGCTCCACCGCCCGGGATCGTAACAGCGGCCCCGGCGGCGGACCCGGTCAGCGCAACGGCAGGAACTTGGTGATGACCTCGTTCATGATCTCGTAGGTGCCGCCGCCGATGCTGAAGATGCGTGCGTCGCGGTAGTGGCGTTCGACCTCGCTGTCGCGGGCGAAACCGGCGCCGCCGTGGATCTGGACCGCGTTGTCGACGACGTGGTCGAGGGTCTCGGTGGCGGTGTTCTTGGCCACCGCGACCTCGGGGATGAGCTCCTCCCCTTCTTGGAGCCGTTCGGCGACGTGGCGGACGTAGGTGCGGGCGACGGTGGTGCGGCGGTGCATCTCGGCGAGGCGGTGGCGCAGGACCTGGCGTTTGGCGAGCGGGCCGCCGAAGGCCTCGCGTTCGCGCAGGTAGCGGGCGGACAGGTCGATGCAGCGTTGGGCGATGGCGACGGCCTGCACCGACATCCCGATCCGTTCGGTGGCGAACTGGCGCATGATCTGGAGGAAACCCTGGTCGCGTTCGCCGAGGAGGTTGCGGGCAGGGACACGGACACCGTCCAAGGAGAGCTCGGCGGTGTCGGAGGAGAGCCAGCCCATCTTGTCGAGCTTGCCCGAGGCCGTGAAGCCGGGGGTGTCGGTGTCGACCACGAACAGGGAGATGCCCTCGTGGCCGGTGTCGGAGGTGCGGGCGGCGACGGTGGCGAAGTCGGCGCGGTGGCCGGAGGTGATGAACATCTTGGCTCCGTCGATGACCCACTCGTCGCCGTCGGGTACGGCCCGCGTGCGCAGCCGGGCGACGTCGGATCCGCCGTCGGGTTCGGTGATGGCCAGGGCGCAGACGCGTTCGCCCGCGAGGGTGGGGCGGATGTAGTCGCGGACCAGGTCCTCGCGCCCGTCTGCGACGAGGGCGGGCAGGGCGATGCCGTGGGTGAACAGTGACGCGAGGACCCCGCTGGGCACACCCGTGTGCAGGAGTTCCTCGGAGACCACGAGCTGGTCGATCATCTCGCCCCCGCCGCCCATCCGTTCGGGCAGTCCGAGACCGAGGAGGTCCAGGTCCGCGGCGGCCTTGTGCAGGGACCGGGGGATCTCTCCCTCCTGTTCCCAACGGTCGGCGTGGGGCAGGATCTCCTTCTCCGCGAAGGCCCGCACGGTGGCGCGGAGCTCCGTGCGCTCGGGGGTGTTCCAGAGGTCGGCTCGGGGGGTGGGACTCATCGGTTCGCGCTCGCATCCGTCGTCGCTGTGGGGCTCTCGGTCCAGGGGCACGGGCCGCACCGCATCCACCGGGACACAAGCCGCGCCCGCCCGTGTGATGCCCGTCACCCGTGCGTTATTGTTCGCCGAACATGACAAGTCCGTCAACATCGGACGGCGCCGGTTCCCTGCTGGGAGGAGCGATCCCATGGTCGACGTACACGCCCTGATCGAAGACCTGCGAGCCGAACAGGAGGAACTCGCCGGCCTGTTGACCGACCTGGACGACGCGGCCTGGGCCCGCCCCACCCCCGCGCCCGGGTGGAGCATCGCCGACCAGGTCGCACACCTGTCCTTCTTCGACCGTGCGGCACGCCTCGCGCTGACCGGCCCCGAGGGTTTCGACGCGCTGCTGACGAAGGCCATGGCCGATCCGGAAGGGTTCACCGAACCTGACCCGGTCCCGGCCGAGCGTCTGCTCCCCGAGTGGAAGGAGGCCGCCGGCGAGCTGCGCACCGCGCTCGCGGAGGCACCCCCCGGCACGCGTGTGCCGTGGTTCGGGCCGCCCATGAGCGTGCCCTCCAAGGCCACCGCACGCCTGATGGAGACGTGGGCGCACGGCCAGGACGTCGTCGACGCGCTCGGGGTGCGCCGCCGCCCGACCGCACGGCTGCGGCACGTCGCGCACATCGCGGTGCGTGCCCGGCCGTTCAGTTACCTCACCCGTGAACTGCCGGCCCCCGAAGAACCGGTGCGGGTCGAGCTGGAGGCACCCGACGGGTCGGCGTGGCACCTGGGCCCGGCCGGGGCCGATCAGGTCGTCACCGGGAACGCGGAGGAGTTCTGCCTGGTGCTGACGCGGCGGCGGCACCCCGACGACACCGACCTGCGGGCGCGAGGCGCGCTCGCGCGCGAGTGGCTCGAGATCGGGCAGGCCTTCGCCGGTCCGCCCGGCGAGGGCCGGCGCCCCGGGCAGTTCGACACCGAGAGTTGACCGGTTCGTCAACTCCGGCCCCGGGCCGGTGCATCCCCGGTCCGGCTTCGGCACGACGGGCACCGGCCCCGGGCTCACCACCCGGCCCACCTCGGCGAGCGGGGTCAGGGCTCCTCACGCACGGCGGGGAAGACCGTCTGCAGTATGTGCAGGACCGAGCTGGTCAGCATGACGTGCAGGTCGGCACGGCTCAATGCACCGCGCACCAGCCACTCCCGGGACGCCGCCTTGAGCATGCTGCCGTAGGCGCGCACCATCCCGCGGAGTTTCTCGCGGCCTTCGACGACGTCGGACATCATGGCTGCTTGGAGGATGTGGTCGGTGGCCGACTCGTCGACCTCGAGCATGATCTGCTCGACGTCGCTGTCCTGTCCGATCGCTTCGGAGC
Organism: Nocardiopsis xinjiangensis YIM 90004; assembly: GCF_000341145.1. GTDB lineage: Bacteria > Actinomycetota > Actinomycetes > Streptosporangiales > Streptosporangiaceae > Nocardiopsis > Nocardiopsis xinjiangensis. The sequence goes on along the minus strand of NZ_ANBE01000023.1, from coordinate 15,342 downwards.
CGATCGCCGACAGCCACATCTCGCGGTTGCGCTCCACCACGTCCAACCAGCGGTCCACGCAGATCGAGAGACGTTCTTCGACGGTGGTGCGAGGCAGGTTCTCCGCCACCGAGGGCGGCACGACCAGCATCCGCCGCACCACTTCGAGGTAGAGCTCGCGTTTGCCACCGAAGTAGTGGTTGACGAGGCCGCGGGCGACACCGGCGGCCTGCGCGATCTCGGAGACCGACACGCCTGAATACGTACTGCGGCCGAACAAGCGGCGTGCGACGGCAAGGATCTCGGAACGCCGCTCGTCGGGCTCGAGACGGCGTCTCTGTGCGGGCGGTTGCACCGGCTGCTCTTCCTCTCCAGTTGGCCGTACGCCAACGTCGGGATCCCAGAGTACCAAGGCTCTTCCCTCAGCCCCTTGCACGTAGGGGCGCCTGTATTCAACACGGGACAACAAGCACGCTCCCGCCACCGGCGCCCGGCCGTCGACCATACGCCAATCCTGGCCGGCCTCCGCACCCCAGAGCAGTGTAGAACCACGAATCCACGGGAAACACCTCTATTGACGCATCGACAACAACAGGGGAAGTATGGCCTTGTTCCCCACCCCGACGGAGGATTTCACGCCATGTCACGAGCCCTGACGGACGAACAACGCGACCTGGTCGATGCGATCGGCCGTTTCTGCCTCCACGAGTCCGGGACCAAGGAGCAGCTGGACGAGCTCACCGATCACGGAAAGGAGCAGCACAACCAAGCGCTCTACGAAAAGATGGCACAGCTGGGTTGGCTGGGGATCTACATCCCGGAGGGGTACGGGGGCGCCGGGCTCGGAATGGTGGACCTCTGCCTGTTCCTCGAGGAGACGGCCTACGGCCGGGCCCCGATCACCGGGTTCGGCACCACGATCATCGCCGCGGCGACCTACGGGAAGTACGGCACCGAGGAGCAGAAACGCACGATCCTCGAAGGGGTGCCCCAGGGCCGGGTCGAGGCCGTCTCGATGTCCGAACCCGGTGCCGGTTCGGACGTCGGTGCGCTGAGCTGCCGCGCCGAGCCGACCAAGGGCGGTTACGTCGTCAACGGCCAGAAGACCTGGTGCTCGAACGCGCACATCGCCGACCACATCCTGCTCACCGCCCGTACCTCGCGGGAAGGATCCAAGCACGAAGGGCTCACCCAGTTCCTCGTCCCCACCGGCACCGAGGGCCTGGAGATCAGCGGTATCGACACCATGGGCGGCCGCGACGTCAACGACCTGTACTTCACCGACTGCTTCCTCCCGGACTCCGCCGTGGTCGGTACGCCCGGCCAGGGCTGGAGCCAGCTCATGGCCGGGCTGAACCTGGAACGGATGATCCTCGCCGCCCTCATGATGGGAACGGCACGGCGCGCCTTCGACGACACCCTCGACTACGTACGGCAGCGCGAGCAGTTCGGCCGGCCGGTCGGCTCCTTCCAGGCGCTCAAGCACCGCATCGCCGACATGGCCACCGAGATCGAGTGCGCCCGTCTCCTGCTGGACGACGTGGCCGCCACCATCGACGCCGAGCCCGACAGGGTCTTCGCCCGTGAGGCGTCGATGGCCAAGCTCAAGTGCACCGAACTGGCCAAGCACGTCACGCTCGAAGGCATGCAGATGATGGGCGGCTACGGTTACGCCACCGAGTACGGGATGGAGTCCCTGCTGCGCTCGACCGTCGTGTCCACCGTCTACGGCGGTACGAGTGAGATCCAGCGCGACATCATCGGCAAGACGTACGGACTGTGAGGCGTGGCCATGTCGACGACACGGTTCTGTGAGTCCTTCGGGGGGGGGAGCCCCCGTCGTTCAGCTGGGTCCAGCGAGGAACCCCGGGCGTTCACTCCCGGGGGCATCGCTTCCCGAGACAGGGGTGAGCCGTACCGGAGCAGGGGTCTGCACTGCCCGCCTCGGTCGGGACGCTTCTGGCCCGACCTGCGGGGACGGACGCCCTGACGCCGGCGGCGAGCCGGTCTCGGAGGTTGCGTTCGAGCGCGGTGCGCCGCGTGAGTACGAGTTGCGCAAGCACACCTACGCCGCCCTCGAGGCCCGCGGACTCGGCGCGCAAGCCGCGCAACACACCATCAAGAAGGTGCGCGACGCCTCCACCGTCGCCTAGGCGATCGTGACCGGGACCGCAGGCCCAGACCGGCCCCCACAGCCTCCGACCCGATGAGGAACAGCGCGGAGCCGTCCACGAGGCCCGACGGGTTGCCGGGCGTGTGCGCGTGGTCGATGTCTTCGACCCAGTGGTACTTCTGCAGGGCCACGGCGTCGAACCCGCCCCTCTGCCCGATACCGGCGAAGGACGGCCGGAGCTTGCCGGACGCTTCCATCGTGGTTCCGGGGCGCTTGTGCTCGCCCTCGGAGAGCACGAGACCATCCCGTTGCGGTCCTGGACCGGGACCACGGACTTCTCGAAGTATCCGCCGGACCAGACCCGGGCCTGCGCGCGTACCGCGTAGGCGTCGGCGTCTTCCCCGAAGAAGCCCTCCGTGCTCGCGATCAGATCGGCCCCGCCACCAGGGACGGGGGTTTGGCGTGGTGGAGCGACCCGTTCTTGCCGCACCCCCGTGGGGGTGCGGATCACGCCGTAGACGCATGCTTCGGTCCTCACCTACCTGCCGCCCTTCCCCCGAGGTCACGGCTCTCCGCCCGCGGTCACAGGAGCACGGCGTCCCGGCGCACACCCGGCCCCACAAGAGATCACCGCTATTGCCGCTTTGCCAATAGAAGTAATCGGACTCACGCTCGAGAAACAACAGATACTGAGAGCTTCACGCCCGAGATCAGCCTACTTCGATCAACGTCTATTGACAGAAAGACAACAGAAGCACATCGTGGTGACAGGCACACGACGACCGACACTGTCGACGAAGGGAACTGCCGTGGCGACCGCGACCCCCCTGCGCCAGGCCGTCGAAGGACTGACCATCCCCCGGTTGTTGCGTCGAAACGCCGAGCGTTTCCCCGAGCTGCCGGCACTCACCAGCGGCCTCGGCCCCGATGCGAGGACCCTGACCTGGTCCCAGCTGCGCTCCGAGGTCGCCGCTCTGACCCGGGGCCTCTCCCTGGTGGGTCTCCAGCGCGACGACCGCGTGCTGATCTCCATGTCCAAGCGGACCGAACACTGGATCACCGACCTGGCCGCGGTACACCTCGGGGCCCTGCCCTGCACCCTCTACGAGACCCTCAGCACCGAGCAGATCCGCCACATCGCCCAGCACAGCGCCGCGACCACGGTCGTTCTGGAGGGCGAGGAGGAGATGCGGCGGTGGGGACCTGTTCTGGACGAACTCCCGCACCTGCGCACGGTCGTCGTGCTCGACCCGTCCCTGATCCCGGCGGACGACCGTCGTTTCGTCACCTACTCCGGCCTGCGCGGCGACACCGTGGGCGAGGCCGCCGGCCCCGGTTTCGAAGCACTCACCGACGCGCTGACGAACGACCGTCCGCTGACGCTCGTCTACACCTCGGGCACCACCGGCGCCCCCAAGGGCGTGGTCCTGTCCCACCTCAACGTCATCTACGAGTCCGAGATGCAGGACCGGCTCGCCGAGGTCGCCGACCACCCGCGCTCGGTGGCCTACCTTCCGCTCGCGCACATCGCCGAACGCGTGCTCGGGATCTACATGCCGATCTGCAACGCCGGGCACGTCACCATCTGCGCCGACCAGACCCAGCTTCCCCTGGCCCTGGCAACCGTGCGCCCCAACGGTTTCTTCGGTGTCCCGAGGGTGTGGGAGAAGTTGGCGACAGCATTGCGGGCCCAGCTCGACCAGCTGACCGGGGACCCGGCCACCGCGGTGGAGCAGGCCCGGGAGGCCGCTCTGGAGGTCTTCCGCCTCCGCTCGGACGGCAAGGAGGTTCCGGCCGGACTCCAGGCTCGGGCGCAGAAACTCGACCAGGAGGTCCTGAAGCCGATCCGGGCCGCAATGGGGCTCGACGAATGCCGGCGGAGCTTCAGCGGGGCCGCTCCCATCCCCACCTCGGTCCTCGAGTTCCTCGCCAGTGCGGGGCTTCCCGTCTACGAGGTCTGGGGACTGAGCGAGACCACCGGCGCCGCGACGGTGAGCACCCCCGAGATCTTCGGATTGGGCGCGGTCGGCGCGCCCGGCCCCGGTGTCGAGGTCGAGGCCGCGGACGACGGGGAACTCTTCGTTCGGGGGCCCGTGGTCTTCTCCGGTTACCTGGAAAGCGATGGCGAGGTCGCGGACGCGACCGACGGAGACGGTTGGCTCGCCACCGGGGACGTGGGCACCGTGGACGAGCGCGGCGTCGTCACGGTCACCGACCGCAAGAAGGAACTCATCATCACCTCGGGAGGCAAGAACATCGCTCCCACGAAGATCGAGTCCGCTCTGCGTTCCCACCCGCTCGTCGCACACGCGGTCGCGATCGGCGACGCCCGCCGCTACGTCACCGCGCTGCTCGTGCTGGACGAGGAGGCCGCCCCCGCCTGGGCGCGGTCCATGGGGATCGAGGACACCGACCTGGGCGAACTGCCACGCAACCCCGTTGTGCTCGCCGCCCTCGACGAGACGGTCGCGAAGATCAACACCGAGCTCAACAACGTGGAACAGGTGAAGAAGTACCGGGTCCTGGGCGCACCGTGGACCGCCGAGTCCGGCGAACTGACCCCGAAGCTGAGTCTGCGCCGGAAGGTCATCGAGGAACGGTACAAGGAGGTCATCGACGCGCTGTACTGAGCGCTCCGGCCACACCACCTGTCGGAGGGCCCAACCGTACGGGGGCCGTACCGATGCGGCCGGTTCGTCCGTCCCGAGCGCCGGCCACCGGAACCATCGCGCACGGCCCCTCGACCAGGGGCGTGGGTGCGGTCGCCGGGCCGGTGCTGCCGAAGCACTCGCAACGGTGCGGTTCCCCGGGCCCGCTTCAAGCCATGGCCCGGCTCCCGGGACGGGCCGACCTCACCATCGACACGGCCACCGGTACGGCCGTCGCCGCCGCCGCGGCGACCAGAGCCGTCGCCGTACCCAAGGACGACCCGAGCGTCATGAGGCCGATGGCGATCGGCGGGGCGCCCGCCCCCGAGTAGAAAGCGATGTAGAGCGCACCCGTGACCGCCCCGCGCTGCTCCGGCGGCACAGCGTTCTCCACCGCCGCCGACGCTCCGCCGTAGGCGAGCCCGTGACCGGCCCCGGCGGCGACCGCGGCCACCGCGATGAGGACCGTCGGCCCCCAGAAGGAGAAGGCCAGGAGGATCAGGCTGACCAGGAGAGCCACGAGTCCGGACAGTTGGGCCCCGCGAAGGCCCATCGCGGGCACCGCGGGCTGGGCCAGCAGGGAACACAGCAAGACGGTTCCGAGGATCCCCCCGACGACGGCCAGGTCCTTCTGGCCGGCACGGTCGAGCAGGGTCGGAATGACCGACAGGAACAATCCGGCGGTGGTCCACGCCAGGAACCCGGTCGAAGCGGCCGCGCGGAAGACCGGCCGCAGGGCCGCGGGGACGCGCGGACGGGTGGGCCGCCACTGCCGCAGCGAGGCTCCTTCCTTCTTCCGCAGGGCGGAGACCTGGTTCCACCCGGCCCACAGCAGCACCAGATGCACCAGGAACGGCAGAGTGTGCGGCGCCGGTAGGTACTGGGCCAACAGGCCCGCGGTGATCGGGCCGGCGGCGGTCCCTCCCACGAAAGCGGCACAGGCCCTCACCTTGGCCCGGCCGTCCCCGGACGCCCGTTCCCCGGAGTTGATCAGGGAGACGGCTGCTCCGGTGGCCGCTCCCAGCGCGATCCCCTGCACGGCCCGGCCGGCGATCAGCCAGCCCGGCCCGTCCGCGAGGACGAAGCACAGCGACCCCAGAGCCGCGGCCGCGATCCCCCAGCGGAGCACGGTCCTCGGCCCGAGGGCATCGGAGGCGGGGCCGAGGAACAACAGCGCCGGAATGCTGGTCAGGGCGAACGTGGCGTAGGTGAGCGTCATGAACAGATCGCTCGCGCCGAACGCCTCCTGGTACCCGGGATAGAGCGGGCTCGGCAGGTAGGCGCCGGCGGTGAGCACCACCAGTACACAGATCCCGACGTGCAGTTCCCCGGAGCGGCCTGAACGGCGGCCACTACCCCTCTCATGCTTCGTAAACATCACGGGCCCAGTTTGTCCCGCACGAACGCTGATGAGAAGCAAACGTTTTTCGGCAGAACCATGCAAAATAGCTGCATGATCGATTCGAAGCTCAAGGTCCTGCAGATGGTCGCCCAGCACGGCACCGTCACCGCTGCGGCCGAGGCACTGCACTACACGCCCTCCGCGGTCTCCTACCGAGTACGCCAACTGGCCGAGGAGCTCGGTGTCGAACTGCTGGCGCCCTCGGGCCGGGGGATCGCCCTGACGGCCGCGGCACGTGTCGTCCTCCGGCACGCCGAGGCCCTGTACGCCGAGGCCGAGCGCACCTACACCGAGTTGGCCGCGACGGCCGACGAACCCACCGGACTGTTCACCCTGTGCGGGTTCTCGACCGCGGCGAGCCGCCTGCTCCCTCCGGCCGCCTCCGACCTCCGGGAGCGTTTCCCCCAGGTCACGCTCCGGGTGATCGAGGCCGAGCCCGTACGGTGCTTCGACCTGCTGCTCTCCGGGGACGCCGATCTCGCCCTGGTGACCAACACGGCCGAGACCCCGCCCGCGAGTGACGAGCGCTTCGACCAGAAACCCCTGCTCGACGATCCCCTGGACCTGGTGGTGCCGGAGGGGCACCGGCTCACGCGCCTGCCCGGGGTCGACCTCGCCGACGCCGCGGACGAACCGTGGATCGTCGGGAGCCCCGGGACCACGTACCACCACCTCGTCATGAACGCTTGCATGACGGCGGGTTTCACCCCGAACATCGCCCACCAGGCCGACGAGTGGGAGACCGGGACCGCCCTCGTCGCCCACGGGTTCGGCATCATCCTCGTCCCGAAGCTGGCGCGGCTCCAGGACTGGCCGGTCGTGCGCCTGCCGCTGGCCGGGGAGTCCGCTCCGGTGCGCCGGGTCCTCGCCGCGACCCGGAAGGGTAAACGCGACCATCCCTTGGTCGCGGCGGCCTTGGATCGCATCAGTTCCTCCTCGACGCTCCCTCCTGCTCAGGAGGGGGCATGAACACGGCCCGCGTTCCTGTCGGAACGGGGGCCCGCGCGCTCAGACCGCGGCGCGCACCACGTCATGCGCGAGCCCCGTGGCGATGTGCGCTCCGTCGAGGCCGGGGGCCGTGGCCTGCATGGCCAGGGCTCCCTCGTGGAGGCAGAAGAGCCGGGCGGCCAACTCACCCGGGTGCTCGGCACCCGCCCGCCCGGCCGAACGCGCGAAGAGGTCACGCAGCCACCGCTTCTCCTCGAGAGCGATCCGGTGCGCGGGATGTCCGGGCTCCGGGAGCTCGGCCAACGCGTTGATGAACGCACACCCGCGGGGGTTCTGCGAACTCCACTCCCGCAGGGCCTCGAACGGCGCGAGGAGACGTTCGGCGGCGGCCGTCCGCGCGTCCACATACCGCATGACCAGCGCGCGCCAACGGCGGTCGCGCTCGGACAGGTAGGAGGCGACCAGGGTGTCCTTGGAGCCGAAACGGTTGTAGAGCGTCCGTTTCGTCACTCCGGACCGAGCCGCGATGAGGTCCACACCCACGGCGGTGATGCCGTTCTCGTAGAACAGCTCGGCGGCGGTGTCGAGGATTCTGCGTGCCCCCGGGGTGAGCGTGCCGGGGTCGAACGTCGAACTTTCATTCACAGATCAGTGTACCCTGCTTCTCGAAGGACTTCACAGGTCAGTATACGAAGAAGAGGTGGAGGATGCGGACCATCCCGCAGACCATGCACGCCGCCCGGCTCACCAGGCACGGCGGTCCTGAGGCCCTCGAACTAGCACAGGTGCCCACGCCCGCTCCGGGCCACGGCGAGGTCCTGGTCCGGGTGTGCGCGGCCGCGCTCAACAACACGGACCTGTGGACCCGCGAGGGCTCCTACGGTCTCGCGGGTGATCCACGGGCCAAGGCCGGCTGGCGGGGAAGGGTCGACTTCCCCCGCATCCAGGGCGCAGACATCGCGGGCACCGTCGCAGACGTCGGGGACGGCGCCGATCCCGCACTGCTGGACACCCGCGTCCTCGTGGACCCGGCTCTGTACGACAGCACCGGCCCCCACGCGCACCCCGTCGGTCTCCTGGGGAGTGAGCGCGACGGCGGCTACGCGGAGTACGTCGTGGCCGCCGCCGAACGGGTCCACCCGGTCCAGGGCTCGAGACTGACCGACGAGGAACTCGCCACCCTCCCCACCGCCTACGGCACGGCGCTGGGCATGATCGAACGCGGCGGGGTGCAGGCGGGCGAGACCGTCCTGGTGACGGGCGCCTCCGGTGGTGTGGGGCTGGCACTGGTGCAACTCGCGCACGCGCGCGGCGCACGCGTCCTCGCGCTCACCAGCGCTGGGAAGGAGACCGCCGTCCGAGAGGCAGGCGCCGACGAGACGATCGTCCGCGGCGGGGACCTCTGGGCCGATGTACAGGGGCTCGCCCCCGAGGGCCTGGATGCCGTGCTCGACGTGGTCGCGGGCGCCCTGATCGAGCAGGGCCTCCCCCACCTGGGCGAGGGCGGCCGGTGGGTCGTGGCCGGCGCCCTGGGCGGCTACCCGGCCTCCTTCGACATCCGTCGCCTGTACCTGCACAACAAGGCGCTGATCGGCTCGTCCATGCACACCCCCGCCCACTTCTCGCTGCTGGCAGGCATCGCTCGCCAGGGGCGGGTCGCTCCCGTCGTCGCCGCCGTGTTCGGGTTGGGAGATGTACACCAGGCCCAGGCCGAGCTCGCGTCACGGTCCCACGTCGGCAAGATCGTGCTGACCCCCGACGCCCGGTGAACCGCCCACGGCCGCTCGTGCGGGACGGGCCGGTCGAACACCCGGAAAGGGAAGCCGTGCTCCCCGAGTACCGGGACGTGGCCCTACCGCTGCTCGCCCCCGCCGTTCTCCCGCCACCCGGACCACCAACAGAAGCGGACGCCCCAGTAGAACCCGGGCGGAACCGTCCGGGAGCCGGGCGGGGAATCGGCCGGGGATTCCTCCTCCGAACGTATTCGGCGCGGCCACTCACCGCGAACCGCCACCGGCCACCGCCGACCACCGATGCATGAAAAGACCCCGTCACCTGTTCTCGCAGGTGACGGGGTCCTTTTTGCATGTCCGGAGAAGAGCCAGCGAGGGGACTCGAACCCCTGACCTACCGCTTACAAGGCGGTTGCTCTGCCATTTGAGCTACGCTGGCGAGCGCTCCGAGCCGGGGCCCGGACGTCCACTCGTATGGTACCGGTTCCCGAGCCGATGAGCCCACTCGGCACGGCCGGGCTGCGACCGGGCCGCGTCCGGGGCGCCGCGCGGCGCCCCGGAGAGCGGGGCTCAGGCCTGTTCGGCGCGCATACGAGCGATCTCGTAGAGGGTCACACCCGCAGCGACGGAGGCGTTGAGCGACTCGGCGGCGGTGATCGGGATGCTCGCGACGGCGTCGCAGTTCTCCCTCACCAGGCGCGAGAGACCCTTGCCCTCGGCACCGACCACGACGACGAGCGGGCCGGTGGCCAGATGGAGGCCGGGCAGGGAGACATCGCCGTCGGCGTCGAGGCCGACGGTGAAGAGCCCCTCCTTCTTGAAGGCCTCCAGGGTCCGGTTGAGGTTGGTGGCCTGTGCGACGGGCAGGCGCGCCAGGGTGCCGGCGGAGGTCTTCCAGACGGTGGTGTTGACCCCGGCGGTGCGCCGCTCGGGGATCACGATCCCGTGGGCTCCGAAGGCGGTCGCGGAACGGGCGATGGCACCGAGGTTGTGCGGGTCGGTGATCCCGTCCAGGACCACCACGAGGGCCGGCTCCTCGGCCGCCTGGGCACGGTCGAGCAGGTCCTCGGGGGTGGCGTACTCGTAGGGGCGCACCTGCAGCACGATGCCCTGGTGCGCGGCGCCGGGCTGGCCGTTGCTGTCGCAACGGCGATCGAGCTCGGCGCGGGTGACCTCCAGGACCTCGACCCCCTGGTCACCGGCCAGGAGCGCGGCCTCGTTGACGCGGTTGTCGGCGTCGAGGCTGTTGGCGAGGAACAGGCGCTTGGCGGGCACGTGGGCGCGCAGGGCCTCGACGACGGGGTTGCGGCCCACGAGCAGGTCGGAGTCGACCTTGTGGGAACGCTGCTCGGAGCGCGCGCCGCCCTTGGGTGCACCACCCTTGGGAGCACTGTCGGCCTTGGCGGACTTGGCTCGCTGCTTGCCCTCGTACCAGTGGCGTTGTTCGGCGGGCAGGGTGCCGCTCTTGCCCTCGAGGGAACGGCGGTTCTTGCCGCCGCTGCCCTTGGTCGGGCCCTTCTTGTTCTTCTTCGCCGGCATGGTCGCCGCCTCCGTACGTTCTGCGAGCATGCCGGAAGCGCGGTGCGTCCGGCGGGTCGGTGTCGCGCCGCCCGGAACGGGCGGGCAAACCCCCAGACTACTGGGGACACGCCACCGACAGATCCTCCTCGCAGATCGCACGGGCCGAGGGACCCGGGCGCACACCTCGGTCCGCGCCCGGGTCCCTCGGCTGCGCTTCCGGGTACGGCGGGGCACGGCGCTTCCCCGGGCTCGGAAGGAAGACCTCCCCGGGGCAGGGTCATTCCATGTCGTAGACGCGCACGTAGTCCACGGCCATCTGCTGCGGGAACTCGGTGCTCTCGTCGGGGTAGCCGGGCCACTCGCCGCCCACGGCCACGTTGAGGATCAGGAAGAACTCCTGGTCGAAGACCCAGTCACCGCTGACGTCATCCGCGGTGATGGTGTTGTAGGGCACTCCGTCGACCGACCAGGTGATGGATCCGGGCTCCCAGTCGATGGCGAAGACGTGGAAGCCGTCCGCGAAGGACCCCCCGCCGGGGTGGTCGTAGGAGGCGCCGACACCTTCTCCTCCGGAGTATCCGGGCCCGTGCACGGTGCCGTGGACCGTGCCGAGCTCGCTGCCGATGTACTCCATGACGTCGATCTCGCCGGAGTCGGGCCAGGGGGTCTCGGGGAAGTCGGAGCCGAGCATCCAGAACGCGGGCCAGATGCCCTGTCCGCTCGGCAGGTGCACGCGGGCCTCGACCCGGCCGTGCTGGTGCTCCATGTTGTCCTGGGTGGTCATGCGGGCGGAGGTGTACTCGTCGCCCTCGTCCAGGGCGGTGATGAGGAGGTTGCCGTCGCCGTCGAGCGCGGAGTTGTCCCGGCTGGTGGTGTAGTTCTGCAGTTCCTGGTTGCCCCAGCCGTGATCGCCGGTCTCGTGGTTCCAGTTGGCGGGGTCGGGCGCCTCGCCCTCGGCCCCGTCGAACTCGTCGGACCACACGAGCTCGCCCTGCTGAGCGGTGTCGTGGGAGACGGGTTCGGCGGTGGGTGCGGTGTCCTCGCTCCAGGTGAGCGCGGCCGCGGTGAGGGCGACGGCGGCGCCCGCTGCCAGGACGGGCACTGCGTAGCGGGTGGTCCTGCGGGGCGTGCGCCGGTGGGTACGGGGGTGGTTCTTGCTGTCGGTGCTCATTCGATGCTCCGGGGGTGGAGAGTGGCGGGAAACGAGCCCTGACCCGCACGACCCGTGGTCACGCGGGCCTTTCGTAGACGCGTGGTTCACCTCTACTGAACAATTGTTAAGCGACTGTACGTGCGGACCCGGTCACCGGCAAGGGGGGCGGACGGTTTTTTGGGAACGCTCCCAGTCCCGGNCGGGGTGCCGCGGCAACGAGCCACGGCACCCCGTAACGTTCACACTTGCGCTCCGGCCCGGTCCGGGCAGGCGGGGTCACCCCCGGCGCAGGTCCCAGCGCGGACCCTGCGGGGTGTCCTCGACCGCCACACCGGCCTCGGCCAAGCGGTCGCGGATCTCATCGGCGGCCGCGAAGTCCTTGCGGGCCCGAGCAGCCTGCCTCTGTTCCAGCGCCACCGATACCAGGGTGTCCACGACCTCGGCCAGCCCCTGGTCGCCGCCGCCGGACCACTGCTCGCTGAGCGGGTCCAGCCCCAGCACGTCGAGCATGGTGCGCAGCTCGGACGCGTACCGGACGGCCTTGTCGTTGTTCTCGGAGGCCAGAGCGCTGTTGCCCTCGCGCACATGGCCGTGCACGACCGCCAGCCCTTGGGAGACGCCGAGGTCGTCGTTGAGAGCCGCCTCGAAATCGGAGGGCACCCGCTCGGCGGGGGCGACCTCACCGGCCACCTCGACGACACGGGTCAGGAACCCCTCGACCCGCTGGTAAGCGGCCGCGGCCTCCGCCAACGCCTCGTCGGAGTAGTCGATGGTGGAGCGGTAGTGGGCCTGGGCCAGGTAGTAACGCAGCTCGACCGGGCGTACCTTCTCGATGAGCTTGGGGATGAGCAGCGAGTTGCCCACGGACTTGCTCATCTTCTCGCCGCCCACCTTGAGCATGCCGTTGTGCAGCCAGTACTGGGCGAACCCGTCACCGGCGGCACGGGACTGCGCCTGCTCGTTCTCGTGGTGCGGGAAGATCAGGTCCAGACCGCCGCCGTGGATGTCGAAGCTCGGCCCCAGGTACTTGGTCGCCATGGCCGAGCACTCCAGATGCCAACCCGGCCGGCCGCGGCCCCAAGGGGTGTCCCAGCTCGGCTCACCCGGCTTGGCCCCCTTCCACAGGGCGAAGTCGCGCGGGTCGCGCTTGTCGCGGTCCGGGTCGGAGTCGGCGGCCTCCTGCACCTGGTCGAGGCGCTGGTTGGAGAGCAGACCGTAGGAAGGGTAGGAGCTCACGTCGAAGTAGACGTCGCCGGACCCGTCCTCGGCCGCGTAGGCGTGGCCGTCGTCGATGAGGCGCTGCATGAGCTCGATCATCTCCGGCACGTGCCCGGTGGCGCGGGGCTCGACGGTCGGCGGCAGGCAACCGAGGGTCTCATAGGCCCAGGTGAACGCACGCTGGTTGCGCTCACTGATCTGCCACCAGGGCACACCCTCTTCGGTGGCGGTGACGATGATCTTGTCGTCGATGTCGGTGACGTTGCGGCAGAAGGTGACGTCGTAGCCCAAGTGGGTGAGCCACCGCCGCAGGACATCGAAGTTCACGCCGGAACGGATGTGTCCGATGTGCGGGAGTGCCTGCACTGTGGCACCACACAGGTACAGGGACGCACAGCCCTCGCGTAGCGGGACGAATTCGCGGACCTGTCGGGCACTGGTGTCATAGAAGCGCAGACTCACGCTGTCAAGCGTATCCGCTTTCCCTTGGCATGCACATCGCAAACCGACGTTCCCGGGAGTTTCGAGCCGTGCCTCCGGTGGTCACGAACGCGCACAGGGAGAAAAGGATGAACCGTATTCACGTCCATGGCATGAGAGATAAACCGGTCCGACACGCACCCCTCACCCGCCGGAATCAGGCATATTCCCCGGACATCGGCGTCACGGCCCGCCAGGAAGCAGCCGGAATCGGCCGGAATCTCGTGTTGGCACCACCCCCTGGACTACTCTGCGATGACGATGGCCCCTAACAAAACGACCTCCGAGGAACAGCGCTACCGGTCCGGTGACCGCGGAGCGGGAGCCGGCCCCATCATCGGCGGTGCCGTCTTCGTCGGCATCATCACCGCTTGTGCGCTCGTGCTCTCCTACCACGGTCTCTTCCAGCTCGCCGAGTACGGCGGGCACGAGGGCAGCGCGTTCGCCCACGTGTTCCCCGTGTCCTACGCCCTGCTCGTCCTGATGGCCTTCTGGGTCAGTTATGTCCTGCGGTCGGCCCCGCCCCGCGCACGCCTGTGGGTCGACGTGGGGCTCATCCCCCTGCTGATCCTGGCCGCGGGGGCCACCATGGCCGCGCGCAACCTCGGTCTCTTCGACCCGCAGATCGAGGGGGCGTTGTTGTCGGAACGGACGGCCAACGTCATCGTCGCGGTCGCTCCACTGGCCGCGCTCCTCATCGCGATCCTGCTGTGGATCACCGTGCGCGCCCACATGCGCCGCCGGCGCCAGAACGCCGCACCCCGCCCGCGCCCCTCGGCAGATCGCACCACGGTGCTCCCCGGGCGCCGTCCGGCCGTCGAGGAGGACGCGCCCGTACCGCTCAAGGCCCGGCTGCTCGACCTCGGCCAGAGTCCGCGGGAGGAGGCACCCCACGAGGACGGCGCCGAGACCGGGCACCTGCCCGCGGCCGGTGGCACCGACGGCCGAAGTTCCGGGCCCGAACCGGCCGAGCCCGAGGAACTCGCCGAGCCGGAACCCGCTGAGGAACTCCCCACGCGGTCGGAGGAGGCTCCCCTCCCCTCCGCCGAGCCCTCCACCCCGGCTCGGGAGGAGGACCCCGCGGGCGAGCAGGGGGACGGTGCCCGGGCCGAGGCCGCGGTCGGCCCCGCAGCTTCGCTCCCCCGCCGGCACAACGGCGGAAACCCCATCAAGCGTGCCGCTGAGGAGGCCCCGGTCGTCCCGGGCGCGTCCCGGCCGCGCGCTCCGGCGCCCGAGGCCGAGGCGGAACCGGAGTTCCGGCCGACCGTGGTCCCCGACCGCCTCTCCGACGAGGGTTTCGAGCACCAGTCCCCCGTGGGCGATCCGGCCACGGACGAGGCCGAGGCCCCCACCGGTCCCGAGCACGGGTCCGCGCCCCCGACCGGGACCGCCCCGCCCTCCGCGTCCACACGTGCAGAACCGACACCGCCCGTACGCGCCACCGAGCGCCCGGCCGAGGGTGTGCCCGGAACACCCGCAGAGCCCGTGACCGCCGTGGCGACGTCCGCAGGCACCACGGAACCGGCCGGGGCCCCCGTACACGAGGAGGCCCTCGCCGCCGCCACCGCTCCCGGGGAGGAGGAGCCTTCCCCCGCCTCGGCAGATCCCGTCACAGAGGGCGACGCCGCGTGGGAGGAGGCCCCGAGCGGTACCGACCTGTGGGAGCCGCCGTCGGAGACCGGACTGTGGGAACCGCCGACGGAGGAGACCGGCGGGCTCCTGGACGACTACGTACCGCCGGTGTGGACCCCGCCGGAGGAGGAGGGCCCCGAGGCCGAGCACGCACCCGAGGGGGCCGGGGAACCGGAGCAGCCCGCGCCGGTGCTGGACCACGACACCGGGCCCGAGGTCCGTGCGGCCTTCGGCCGGGAGGGCGGCGTACCACCCGGCCGGGCCCGTCCCGGCAGCCAGCGGCGGGAAGCGCAGGAGACCGAGGACCACGACGGTTCGGTCGCCTCCACGGAACCGGCCGAACCGGCCGAACACACCGAGAACACGGATCCGGCCGATGGGGAGGAGACCGCGCACCGGACAGCCGAGCCGCCCCGGGAGACCCCTCCGCCGCCGGCGAAGCCCCGGTCCTCCCCGGCCGCGCAGGACCGGGACGCGCGGTCCTTGGACAAGCGCCCGATGGTGCTCAAGCCGCG
>NZ_ANBE01000022.1 GCF_000341145.1 Nocardiopsis xinjiangensis YIM 90004 | reverse complement strand
GGCGCCCGCGAGCCCTCAGCTCACGGGCGCCGTTCCTGGTCGTCGATGCGGCCCGCGTGCCGTCCGTGTCAGTCGTCGGGCACGCAGAGCGCCGTGGCCACCGCCGCGATGCCCTCGCCCCGACCTGTGAGGCCGAGACCGTCCGACGTGGTCGCGGAGACGCTCACAGGCGCGCCCACGACCTCACCGAGGACCTTCTCCGCCTCCGCCCTGCGCGGAGCGAACTTGGGCCGGTTGCTGATGATCTGGATCGAGACGTTGCCGACCGCGAAACCGGCCGCACGGACACGGGCGACGGTCTCAGCGAGCAGGGACGCACCGGAGGCACCCTTCCACCGGGGATCGGAGGTACCGAAGTTGGATCCGAGGTCGCCCGACCCGCACGCGGACAGCAGGGCGTCACAGGCGGCGTGGGCAGCGACGTCGCCGTCGGAATGGCCGCTGACACCGTCCTCCCCCGGCCATTCCAGGCCGGCGAGAAAAAGCGCGTGGTCAGGAGAAAAAGGGTGGACGTCAGTTCCGACGCCCACCCGAGGAATTCGTGTCATGAGAAGTGATATTCCACAATCGCGCCCCGGCCGGTCCTTCGACCGAATACCGGGGCGGCGATCAGTTCGCCTGTGGGGCTCCAGTGCTGTGTCAGTCAGGGCTTGGCCCGTCAATGAGCGGCGCGACGGGGCGAACCTTGGCTGGTGCGGCACTAGGTGGTGAGGACCTCGTCGAGGAGTGCTTCGGCCTTGTCCTCGTTGGTCTTCTCCGCGAGCGCGAGCTCACTGACGAGGATCTGGCGGGCCTTCGCGAGCATGCGCTTCTCCCCCGCGGAGAGACCGCGCTCCTTGTCCCGGCGCCAGAGGTCACGGACGACCTCGGCGACCTTGTTGACGTCGCCCGACGCCAACTTCTCCAGATTCGCCTTGTAACGCCTGGACCAGTTCGTGGGCTCTTCGGTGTGCGGAGCCCGCAGCACCTCGAAGACCTTGTCCAGGCCATCCTGCCCCACCACGTCGCGAACGCCGACGTCCTGGGCGTTCTCAGCGGGCACACGCACCGTCAGATCGCCCTTGTCAACCCTCAGAACGAGGTAGGTTCTGTCCTCGCCCTTAATGGTGCGAGTTTCGATCGCTTCGATACGAGCAGCCCCATGATGGGGGTAGACAACAGTGTCGCCGACCTTGAAAGCCATGTGACAGGTACCCCTTCCGCTAGCACAAGGATACCACGAATCCGTGACTTAACGTACCTATTAGGTTTGCGAAGTTGCAGGTCAGGCCACACATTCCGAGGCTTGACAAAGTATACCCGAAGGTTACGACGTGCCTGGTCGGAGGGGACGCGGGGGCCTCTCGGCCCCCGCACTCGAGGAGATTGCGAACCGCAGCGACCCGCCGAACGCAGCCCCGCCCGGGAGGGGCTCACCCCTCCGGCTCGTAGTCCTCACGCCGGTCGCCCGTGACCATGTAGACGAGGTTGTCGGCCACGTGCACCGCGTGGTCGCCGAAACGTTCGTAGAACCGCCCGACGAGCGTGGCGTCCATCGTGGCCTCCACCCCGTACTCCCAACCGGGCGCGAGGATGCGCTCCAGGAGCTTGCGGCGCAGGCGGTCCATCCTGTCGTCGTCCTTGTCGAGCTCCCAGGCGGTGTCGGGGTCCTTCTCCGAGATGACCTCACCGGCCTTGGTGACGAGCATTTCGGCCTGGTGTCCCATCTCGAGCACGATCGAACGGAGCGGCTTGGGGATCGCCGAGTCGGGATGGCGCCGCCGGGCGATCTTGGCCAGGTGGACGGCGTGGTCGCCCATGCGCTCCAGATCACCGCGCATGTACAGCGACGTGATGATGAGGCGCAGGTCGGAGGCGACCGGCTGTTGACGGGCCATAAGACTGAAGGCCGTGTCCTCGATCTCCTGGTCCAGGCGGTTGATTTCCTCGTCGCCGGAGATGACCTCCTGGGCCGCGTTGAGGTCGCTGTCGAGCAGCGCCGTGGTGGCTCGGGCCACTGCATGCCTGGCCAGCCTCGTCATCTCGACGAGGCGTTCGCTCAGGCTGTCCAGACCCTCGTGGTAGGTATCGCGCATGAGTCAATGCTCCCAGTGGTAATTCGAAGTGGCGGCCAAGGTTCGGTGAACGATCGGCGAACCTCCGACGTGTCACATGCCCTGACCGGGTAAAGCCTCACCTCGCACGTTTACGATCGAACCGTGCAAGGGGAACTTCTCGCCGCTGTGGCGGGCATCATCGGGCTCGTACTCGGCGTCGTCATCGGCGCCGTGGTCAGCTCCGTACTCAGAGCCGGCGGCCGTCCGGGCCCGGGGCGCGGCAACAGGCAGTCGGTCGAACAACGCCGGGACGGCACCACACTTCCGCCGGGGATCGCCGAGGTCTTGTCGGCGTTGCCTTCCTCCGCGGTGGTCCTGGACTCGGCCGACCGGGTACTGCGGGCCTCCTCGGCCGCCCGTGCGTTCGGTATCGTGCGGGGCGAGGAACTGGTCATCAACGAGCTGCTGGCTCTGGCCCGGCAGGTACGCCGCGACGGGGTGATCAGGGAGACCGACATCGAGGTGGCGGTCCGCAAGTTCGGCCCCGACGCGACCTCGTTCGCCGTACGTGTGGCCCCGCTCGGCGGTACGGGCCTGGTGCTGGTGCTGGCCGAGGACCAGACCGAGCACCGGCGTCTGGAAGCAGTGCGGCGTGATTTCGTCGCCAACATCTCGCACGAGTTGAAGACCCCTGTGGGCGCTCTGTCCTTGCTGGCGGAAACGGTACAGGACGCCAGCGACGACCCCGAAGCCGTCCGCCGTTTCACCGAGCGTATGCAGACCGAGGCCAACCGCCTCACCGCGGTCGTCCAGGACCTCATCACGCTCTCCCGCATCCAGGGCGCCGAACCCCTGGCCGAACCCGCACGCGTGGATCTCAACGCCCTCGTGGAGGAGGCACTGGACACGGTGCGCATGCCCGCCGACGCCAAGGGCATCGACCTGGTGGGCAGCGGCGCCGAAGGGATCACGGTCATGGGCGACGAGGGCCTGCTCGGCACCGCGCTGCGCAACCTCGTCTCCAACGCCGTGGCCTACAGTCCCAAGAACACCCGGGTCGCGGTCTCGGTGGGGCGCTCGAGCTCCTCGGTCGACATCAGCGTCGCCGACCAGGGCATAGGCATACCGCAGCAGGACCTCGAACGGATCTTCGAGCGGTTCTACCGTGTGGACGCCGCTCGGAGCCGGGCCACCGGTGGCACCGGTCTGGGCCTGGCCATCGTCAAACACATCATGACCCATCACCGTGGAGAAGTGACCGTGTGGAGCAAGGAGGGCTCGGGCTCGACGTTCACACTGCGTCTTCCCAGACCCGAGGCCGGAGGGTATGGCACCCCCCGAAACACCGACCATCAGGAGGCGGCCCCGTGACGCGCGTACTCGTTGTCGAGGACGAAGAATCCTACAGCGACGCTCTGTCGTACATGCTGCGCAAGGAAGGTTTCGAGGTCGCCGTGGCCCCCACGGGGAACGCGGCCCTGGAGACCTTCGACCGCACCGGCGCGGACCTCGTCCTGCTCGATCTGATGCTTCCGGGGCTGTCCGGCACCGAGGTGTGCCGTGCCCTGCGGCAGAAGTCGAACGTCCCCGTGATCATGCTGACCGCCAAGGACTCCGAGATCGACAAGGTCGTCGGTCTGGAGCTGGGCGCCGACGACTACGTCACCAAGCCGTTCTCCTCCCGTGAGCTGGTGGCCCGCATCCGTGCGGTGCTGCGCCGCCGGGGCGAGGAGGAGGCTCCGCTGCCCGCGGCTCTGGAGGCCGGGCCGGTGCGTATGGACGTGGAGCGCCACGTGGTGACCGTGCGCGGCGAGGACCTCCAGCTGCCGCTGAAGGAGTTCGAGCTGCTGGAGGTGCTGCTGCGCAACGCCGGGCGGGTGCTCACCCGGATGCAGCTCATCGACCGGGTGTGGGGCGCCGACTACGTCGGTGACACCAAGACCCTCGACGTACACGTCAAGCGGCTGCGCGCCAAGATCGAGGGAGACCCCTCCCACCCTCGCTACATCGTCACCGTGCGCGGTCTGGGCTACAAGTTCGAGCCGGTCACGGTCGAAGCGAACTGAGCGCTCACGCGCCGCTCACAGCGCCCCGGCCCCCTCTCCGGACGGGGCGCTCCGTCTATCGGCCCCGGCGCCGCCTCAGGCCTCGATGATGACGGTGAAGGGGCCCTCGTTGGTGAGGCCGACGGACATCTGTGCGCCGAAGACACCGGTGGCGACCTCGGCGCCGAGCTCGCGCAGCTCCTTCACCACCGCTTCCACCAGGGGTTCGGCCACGGGACCGGGCGCGGCCGCCTGCCACGTGGGCCGGCGGCCCTTGCGGGCGTCGCCGTAGAGGGTGAACTGGCTGACGACCAGGAGCGGGGCTCCGATGTCGGAGCACGACTTCTCGCCCTCCAGGATCCGCAGCGTCCACAGTTTCTTGGCGATCTTGGCCGCCTCGGCCCCGGTGTCGGTGTGGGTGGCGCCCACGAGGGCCATGAGCCCCGGCCCGGTGATCTCGCCGACGGTCTGCCCGTCGACGGTCACCGACGCGTGCGAGACCCGTTGTGCGACCGCGCGCATGTCCTCGTCCTCCTGGTCATGAATCGGCCGTGAAGCTGTTGAGGGTACGCAGCCGCCGGGTGCTGGTGATGGCGCCGGTCAGGGTCACCAAGAAGGTGCTGACGGAGTCGGCGAGGTCGTCCTCGGGGCGCCATCCCTCCGGACCGGTGTACCAGTGGAGCCCGTCACCGTCGAGTTCGTCCCGGGCGAGATCGGTGCTCACCGCCTGGGCGAGGAGGGCGGCCCAGCGTTCGACGTCGTCGAAGATGACGGCGTAGGGCAGGTAGCGGGAGAAGAAGGTGACCCGCCGGTCGGCCGGCACCCGGGTGGCGCGCTCGCTGAACAGGTAGTCCCGGAAACCCATGGTGTGGGCGTACACGGAGCTGCCCAGGCGGGTCTTGGCGGGCATGTACTGGGCCCCGGCGGTGACGGCGGCACCGACGATGACGACGGCGAGGCCGGTGAAGGCGAAGCCGGTGAAGGCCGCGAGCACACCGGTGACGAGCACACCGCCGGCGGTGACGGCCATGCCCACGGTGGTCCACAGGCCGCGTTCCTGGTCGGGAGAGCGCGCGAACCAGCCCAGGCGGACCATGTCGCGGTAGAGCTGGTCGCGGACCCGGTCGATGCGTTCGGGGAAGCGCGGGGCCCTGCGTGCGGAGGCGAGCTCGGAGAGGGTGACGGTGCCGCCCTCTCCGAAGAGGGCCTCCATGAGGAGTTCCTCGGAGGGCAGGAGGGGTTCTTCGGTGTCGCCGTCCTCGCGTACCAGGCGCCAGTCGACGAACGTGAAGCGGTGCTGCGGGAGCTCCTCGATGCGCAGGTGTCCGCGGACGGCGAGGTCGAGGACGGTGGCGGTGAGGTCGGCGATGTCGACACGTTCGTCGATGAGGGTGCCGATCTGGCCGGGATGCACGTCGTCGGGGGCGTGGAAGCGGGGCAGGGCGCCGGGGCGGTCCTGGACGGGGTCGTCGGCGCCCGCGGCGGACTCCTTGCGCAGGGCGCGCTCGTCGCGGCCCCGGATGCGCACGAGGGCGACGAGCCCTGCCACGGGCACCAGGAGCAGGAGCCCGAAGAGGGTGGCGGTGGTGGGGTCGATGGCGAAGGCCGAGGCCAGGGACCAGCGCCGTTCGAGGTCGGGCGCGGCCTCGGCGGTGCCCTCGGGGTAGGTGGCGACGATGTCGAGCCGGTCGGTGGGGGCCATGTCGGTCTGGAGGAAGTGGGCGACGGAGGCGTCCATGCCCATGTCGGAGGCCGTGCAGTACATGGCGCTGCGGGGTTCGCCGGCCAGGCAGGAGAGCGCTTCGGGCGGCAGGGGCGCCCGGACGGTGACGTCGGTGCTCTCGACGGTGTGGCTGTAGGCGCTCACGGCGCGCCACTCCAGTTGGACCCCTCCGGTGACCTCGGTGACGGCTCCGGTGACGGTGTAGTCGAGCTGGACCTCGTCGCGACCGGCGGTGTCCATGTGGACGAGGAAGGAGGATCCCTCCTGTTCGGTCTCGACGGGCACGGTGCCTCCGTCGGGGTCGACCGCGCGGACACGGTCGATCTCGAAACGGCGGTCGTGAACCTCGTCGTAGAGCATCACCGTGGTGAGCGCGCGGCTGAAGGTCTCGGGGGCCTCGCCGTCGAAGGCGAGGGTCTCCTGCGCGGTGAGCACACCGTCACCGTCGAGTTCGAGCTGGATGTCGTTGGTGATGACGGGACCCTGGTCTGCGGCGCCCGGCGCGCTCCCCGGTACTGTGGTGGTCGGCGCGGCCGCGGCCCCGGCCCGGGGCGTTCCTCCTGCCCCGCCGAGAAGCGCGGCCGTGACCAGCGAACACAGCACGAGCAGGGCGGTCGCGCCCGCGACCGCCCGACGCCAGGAGTCGACCCACCACATGACGCGAGAGCCTATCCGGTCCCGTTGTGCGTCTCTGCCCGGGGTGCGTGCGTCGGTCGCAGATCACCCCTCGTGTGCGGAGGCCGTGGAGTGAGACCACGGCCCCTGCCCGACGCGGGGGGCTGGGCCGAGCGTCCCGGGCTCCTCCAGCGGATGGGCCTGGGGGTGGCGTTGACGCTGGGTGTCGGACTCGCCGCGGTGGGTGTCACGGGGTTCCTCGCGATCTCGGCGGCCTTCCCGCCGGACGGGCAGGGCTGGTCCGAGCCCGGTTTCACGGCGGCCGGCGGCCTGTCCCCGGACGAGGTCGACGTTGCGGAGCCGAGGGCCGATTCCGGCGAGGAACGGTACGGGGACGACCCTCTCGGGGACAACCCGCTGTACCGGGTCGGCGAGCTGGGCGAGGTGACGTGTACCGCACCGGAGCTGGACGAGTCCGACCCGGCGTCGATGGAGGAGTTCGCGCACTCCATCGCCGACTGCCTGGACGCCGCCTGGGCGGACTACTTCGAGGAGGCCGGGCTCGAGTTCTCCTCCCCCAACCGTGTGTACTGGCATGCGCCCGGACACAGCCCGTGCGGCCCCTTCCCCAGCGAGGGCACGGCGGCGTTCTACTGCGGTGCGAACGAGGGCCTGTACGTGGGTGTGGAGGACATCGTGGAGGCTTCGGCCGGCAACGACGAACCGGAGGCGTACACGTTCCTGCTCAGCCACGAGTACGGGCACCACGTACAAGGGCAGTCCGGGATGTTGGCGGAGCTGCACAGCGCCCGCGCCAGGGCGGGCGAGGACAGCGAGGACGAGCTGACCAGACGCAACGAGCTCCAGGCCAACTGTCTGGGCGGAGTGTTCCTGGGGGCCTCGGGAGACTCGCTCGGACACGGCCGGTCGGAGCAGCAGAATATCCTCGACGACGTCGAACGCCGCAGCGACAGCGGCGGCGCACACACGCACGGTTCACAGGAGAACGGGATCCTGTGGACCCTCCACGGCATGGACCGGTTGAACCCGGCCTCCTGCAACACGTGGGCGGCCGACGAACCGCTGGTGCGGTGAGTCGGGCCGGCGGCCGCGGCTTCCTCCCCCTCGGCCGGAGACGGTGACGGTGACAACAGGTGGGCGGACCAGGGGTGCACGCGGGCTTCGGAGAATCGTCCCGGGCCGAGACGGTGCGCAGGAACCGGCGCATCGATCGGCGGGTGTTCGCGCTCGTCACGGCCGTGTTGGTGTTGCTCCTGGCACTGGCCGTGCTGTCGTGGACGGCGGTGTCGGAGGAAGGGTCCGGCGACGCGTCCCAAGAGGAGGCGTCCCAAGAGCTGGAGGAATCGGGCGACGGTGACTCCCCGCCCGCCGACGAGACCGGCGTGCCCGGTGTCGAGGCCCTCCCGGGGCAGGGGGAGGGCCGGGACCGGCCGACGGGACGTGCGGCGCTGGTGGCCAATCCCCTCTACGAGTCGGGCCGGTTGAGCCCGCTGCCGTGCCCGATGCCGGAACTGGAACCGGAGGACCCCGAGTCGATGGAGGAGTTCCTCCACACGGTCGCCGACTGCCTGGACCAAACGTGGGGGACGCAGTTCGCCGAGGCCGGCCTCGGGTTCGAGGCGCCCGAGCGGGTGTTCTGGGAGGAGCCGGGGGTGAGCCCGTGCCGTCCCTATCCCTCCCCCGCAGGGGCGTTCTACTGCCGGGCGAGCGGGAGCATCTACATCGGTCTGACCGACGTGGTGGACAAGTGGAACGGGGCCACGCAGAGCGTCATCTACGCGTCGCTGCTGGCCCATGAGTACGCCCACCACGTGCAGAGCCAGTCGGGGTTGTTGGAGTACTACCACGAGCAGCGCCGGCTGGAGCCCGACGAGGCCGAGCGGAACTCGTGGACCCGGCGCAGTGAGCTGCAGGCCAACTGCATGGCGGGGGCGTTCCTGGGGGCGATCCGGGTCTCGTACCCGCTGACCGGCGGGGACCTGGACACACTCCTGACAGACGCCGCGGCGACGGCCGACCGTCCCGACGAAACGGCGGAGGAGCGCACGCACGGGTCGATCGACAACAGTGTGTCCTGGACCGAGCGGGGCTGGAAGGGGCAGGGGCCGTCCTCCTGCAACACGTGGGAGGCGCCCGAGGAAGAGGTCCGCTGACCGTTCCCCGCCGAACGGATCCGCATGCGGGACGGTGTGTCCGAGGGGCCGGGTGCGGCCGTTGTCCACAGGTGCGCGACCGGAGCTGTTTGCCGGAGGCCGGACACGGCAATATGGCGACCATGCCGGATCACTCCGTACCCCCCGGTCCCCGTATTGCCTCCCCCACGCCGGTCCCCGGCCCCGTACCCGACGGACCCGCCGCCGAGGCCGACCGTGTCGAGCTGCGCGTGCACGGGGTCAGCGGGGGCCGCCCCGAAGAACTGCTGGGCGTCGAACCGGCGGTACGGGTGGGCGGCGACCGCATGGCGGGGTTCTTCCGGTGGCGGCGCGAGCCGGACACCGAGACGGTGCCCGGAATGCGGCGGGAGATCTTCGCCTGGGGCAACCTCACCTCCGGCAACGCCTCCCGGGCGTTCTGGCTGCTGCTCCTTCCGTTCATGCTGGTCAACATGGCGTACTGGATGCGTCCGGGGCGGGTCGACCGCGGCCCGCGCGGGCTGCGGCGGGTGGCCAACAACCTGTACGGCGCCGGCGTGCGGCTCCTGGCGCTGTCTTTGACGGTGCTCATCGTGCTGGCGGCGGCCGGGATCGGCATGGACCTGGTGGCCTGGCAGTGCCCGGCACAGGCTCAGGAGTGCGTGCAGGCGCGGCCCTGGTTGGCCTTCCTGGCGTCCCCGGCCTCACCCTTGTCGGACCCGGGGTCGGCCCTGCTGATCGGGGCGCTGCTCCCGGCGCTGGTCGTGGTGGTGCTGTGGCGGCTCTCCCGGCGCACGGCCGCCGACTACGAGGTGGCCGACGGCAGGGTGCCGCCCGAGCCCACCGCGGCCGCGCCGCTGAGCAGGTCCGGTTTCTGGAACAACAGCGAGACCATGGCCCGGCTGCGGTCCGCCCACATCGCGGTGGCCATGGGAACGGTGGCGGTCCTGCTGCTGGTGCCTGCGGTCCGCTACGACCTGGAGGCACACGCGTCGGGTGAGCCGGTCCTGCCCGGCTCCTGGGTCCCGGGGGTGTTCTTGGCGGTCCTGCTGGCCGCGGTGATGGCGGTCGCGATCGTCAGTGTGCTCGTCCCCGGGGTGGATCCGCGCTGGAACGCCCGCGCCGACCTGGTCTGCCGGGTGCTGCGCGACCTCATGTCGGGGCTGACCGCGGTGGTGGCGCTGTACACGCTCTGGCCGCGTCCGGGGTGGGTGGCCGAGGGTCGCCTGCCCGGGGCCACGGAGATGCTCAACACCCTGTTCACGGTCCAGGGGGTCCTGGTGTTCGTACTGGTGGGGGCAGCGGTGGTGCTGCAGACGGCCGACCGGGCGCACGAGTTCACGGCGATGCGGGGCCAGGCCGGTCCTGCGACGGCGGCGCTGGGGGTCCTGCTGGGCGGCGCGTTCTCCGCGGCACTGGTCTTCCAGGGGTCGGTGTGGTTGAGCGGGTGCGGGTCGTTGGCGACCGAGGGGGCCGACTGCCTGCCGCTCACACCACCGGAGATCTATTCGTGGTTGCAGTTGACCATCGCGCTCGAGACCGTGGTGGTGCTCCTGGTCGCGGCGTTCCTGTGGATGCGGTTGCGGGCGGGCGAGCGCGCCCAGGCGCCCCGGGTGGCCGAGCACTACGGCCGCAGCGAGGACGCCCGCCGCACACACGACATCGCGCGCGCCTGGGCGGGCGGCCGCCTGACCGAGGTACTGCCGGGGGTGTTCCTGGTACTGCTGCTTCCGGTGCTGGCCCTGGTCGGGTTGGCGCTGCGCTCGGCGCTGACCGGCGGCATGGAGACCGGTCCGGCGCCCGTCGCGAGCGCCGTGGCCGGCGGCCTGCAGGGCGTGGCACAGGAGGCGATCAGCACCATGACCGGTATCGGTTCCCTGATCGGTACGGGCGCGTTGGTGGCGCTGGTGTGGATCGGCCGCAGCGCCTACAGCGACCGGCCCACCAGACAGGCGGTCGGTGCGCTGTGGGACGTGGGCACGTTCTGGCCCCGGGTGGCGCACCCGCTGGCCCCGCCCTCCTACGCCGAGCGGGCCGTCCCGCAACTGACGGTGCGGGTGTCCCACCTGGCCAGGGACGGCACGAACGTGGTGCTGTCCGGACACTCACAAGGGTCGGTCCTGGCGGCGGCGACGGTGTGGCAGCTGCCGCGCGACTGTCTGGGCAAGGTCGGGCTGGTCACACACGGGTCTCCGCTGGACCGGCTCTACGCGCGTTACTTCCCGGCCTACTTCGGCCCGCAGTCCTTCGCCGACCTGCAGAGACGGGCATCGGGATGGCGGAACCTGTGGCGGCGCAGCGACGCCATCGGCGGGCGCGTGCGGATGCACACCGATCCCGGCGACCGCGGGAGCGCACTGACGGTGGTGGAGCCACAGGAACCGTTGACCGACCCGACCGCCTACGGGGCCCCGCCGGGAGAAGCCCGCCGTCCGGAGATCCTCGGGCACTCCTCCTACACCGGCGACCCGGGCTACGCGGAGGCGCTGTGGCGGGTCTCGGTGGAGAGCACGGAGGCCGCAGGGCAGACGGTCCCGTCCGGGGACGGGGAAGGGCCTCCTCAGGGGCCGTAGGGACCGTTGTTGCGGCCCACGCCCTTGACCGCGGGGCGGACGTCGAGGAGGTAGATCAGCGTCACCACCAGGCAGGCGATGACGAGCACGCCACGGCCGGAGAAGACCGCGAGACCGGACAGCGCGGTCGCCGCGCCGGTGAGGATGACCCAGAGCTTCTTGGTCTGTTTGTCCATCACCTCGAACGCGGCGGCCGGCGTGCGTACCGCTTCGACCAGCGCGTACAGGCTGGCCACGAACGTGGCCAGGTAGATGGCGTACCAGATCAGGCCCACAAGGATCACTCTCCCGACAGCGCGTTGAGCGGGTGGTCCGCCCCGCTCCCCAAGGTCAACGGACACGGAGCACCAATCGTGCCCGAGGGAGCGCCCCGACAAGAGTGGCAGTGCTCTCGCTGCAGCGCACAGGCCCGAGTCGTGCGGGCTCCTTCGCGGGGCCGGAGAGCACCGGTCGGAGCCGCCTCAGACCGGGACGTGCCAGAGACAGACGACGGAGGCGAGCAGGAAGGCGGAGGCCCCCATCACGAACGCACCGGTGTGGTAGGAGAGTTCGTCGTCGGGGCGCAGCAGCCGGTTGACCCGCTGCAGGACCCCGGGCTGGGTCTGCTCGGCCACGGCCATCGCCCCGTCCGGGACCCGGACCGGGCCGGCCGCACCGACACGCAGCAGCGCGGTGGCCAGTTCACGCGGGGAACTGGTGCGGCGGGCCTGGTCGTCGGCGCACATCTCGATGAGCAGCGCGACACTCTCGTAGTAGGTGCGCACCAGCCGCACCTTGGGGAAGGCCCGCTTGAGGGAGGAGAAGGGCAGGAGCACCAGGTCGTGGCGCTGGCGCAGATGGGCCTGCTCGTGGGCGAGCACGGCCGCGAGCTCCTTGTCGTCGAGGACCTCCAGCGCACCGGCGCTGATGACGACCTGGGAGCGCAGGATCCCGGGCAGGCAGTACGCGGCGGCCACGGGGTGGTCGACGACCCGGGCGCCGGGTACGTCGGGGTGGTCTTCGGCCACCAGTTCCAAGAGGTCGTGGTGGCGTCGGCGAACCCGCACGACCTGCACGAACGAGGAGACCAGTCCGTAGAAGAGCACCAGGGTGAGGACGGTCGCGAGGACCACGGCCACGATGTGGCTGATCCCCTCGAGTCCTTGGGACAGTTCCGCCAGGAAGAGCTCGCCGGAGAAGAGGTCGCCGATCAGCGCCATGCTGCCGACCGCCGCGCCCTGCTGGTACGAGGACAGTCCGTAGGAGAGCAGCGCTCCGATGGTGGAAACGCCCCAGGCCAGGCCGAGGGCCTGCCAGGCGATGACGGCGGTGTAGGGGCCTCGGGAAGGCCATCGGGCCCGGTGCAGGGCCTCCATGGCCAAAAGACAGCCGACCGAGACCAGAGAGAGGAGGGCTGCACTGACCATACGGGCTATTTCCTTGGCTGCTCGGCTTCAGCGAGTGCGCGCCGGAGCGCTTCAGCCTCCTGGCCGTCCATGGATTGGACGAAGGCGGCCAGGGCGGCGTCGCGGTCGCCCGTCTGACCGAGCGCGTCGAACATCAGCTCAGTCACGTAGTTCTCTCGGCTCGCTGCCGAGCTGTACCGCCACGCACGTCCCTCACGTGCACGATCGACGACCTTCTTCTTGGCGAGCCGGTCGAGCACGGTCATGACGGTCGTGTGTGCCAGATCGCGGTCGGCCAGAGCTTTGCCCACCTCACGAACCGTCATTGGTTCGTTCCGTGCCCACAGTACATCCATCACTGCGCGTTCGAGTTCGCCGAGCCGATTCATACGAGCGAGTCTACCGGGGCTCCTACTACAGGCTGTCGTACCCCCACGTTAAATCTCGATGGCCTGCGGGCAAGGGGTTCTTGACCCGGACGACAGGGTCGTTGAGGTCTGTTCCCCGAAGGATAGGAATCGGACATGGCTACCGACAACCCCACACAGATCACTCTTCTGCGTGGCGACATCACAGAGGAACACGTCGACGCGGTCGTCAATGCGGCCAACAGCTCCCTCCTGGGAGGCGGCGGGGTCGACGGCGCGATCCACCGGCGGGGCGGTCCCGCGATCCTGGAGGAGTGCCGGGAACTGCGCGGCTCGCACTACGCCAACGGGCTCCCGGCCGGGCAGGCGGTGGCCACGACCGCCGGGGACCTGCCCGCGCGCTGGGTGATCCACACCGTCGGTCCTGTGTACAGCGCCGCCCAGGACCGCAGCGGACTGCTGGCCTCGTGTTTCACCGAGTCGTTGAGGGTGGCGCAGGAGCTGGGCGCGGACTCGGTGGCTTTCCCCGCGATCTCCACCGGGGTCTACAGCTGGCCGGTGGACGACGCGGCCCGAATCGCTGCGCGCTCGGTGCGCACGGCACAGCGGACCGTTCCCGACATCCGGTTCGTGCTGTTCGACGACCAGGCGCTGTCGGCGTTCGAGGCCGCGTTCGAGCGCGAGGCCTGAGGACCGCGTCCCCGTTCGGTCAGAGGGCGTGCCCTCCGGCCACCTGTAGGACCTGCCCGGTGATCCAGCGGGCCTGGTGCGAGGCGAGGAAGACCACGGCGTCGGCGATGTCCTCGGGTTCGCCGACCCGGCCCAGGGGCACGGCCGAGCGGGCGTGTTCGAGCGTCTCGCCCTCCAGCAGGCCGGTCTGCACCGGTCCCGGAGCCACGGCGTTGACGCGGATCCCGGTGTGGCCCAGGTCCAGGGCCATGCCCCGGGTCAGGGCCTCCAGAGCCGCCTTCGAGCTGCCGTAGGCAACCTGGCCGGGGAATGCGCGGGCGGCGTCGGTGGAGACGTTGACGACGCAGGGCGGATCGTCGGCGTCCTCGACAGCTCCTCGCCGACGGGCGAGCTGGGAGATGAGCACCGCGGGCGCGACGGAGTTGACCCGGTAGGTGCGCTCCAGGGTGCCCGCGGTGAGCGTGTCGACTGTGTCGGGGCCCTCGCAGTGCGCGGCGTTGTTGACCAGAACGTCGACCGGCCCCAGGAGGTCCTCCACCTCCTCCCAGAGACGGCCGGGACCGTCGGGGGCGGCCAGATCGGCGGTCACGGAGACCGCGCCGGGCAGGTCGGTGACCAGGTCGGCAACGTCCTCACCGTCGGGGACGGCGTGGTTCCAGTGCACACCCTCGGGTTCGGGCCCCGAGCGGCCCAGGTTGTGCACGGCCACGCGTGCGCCCTGGGCGGCGAAGGCACGGGCGACAGCCGCCCCGATGCCGGCCCCGGCGCCGGTGACGAGGACGTTCCTGTCCCGCAGACCGGTATCGATCATGGTGTCCCCCGTGCGTGTCGGTCCCGAATACGCGACCGATCCTAACGAGGCCCCGCGTCCGGACCCGGGGTTTTCACCCCGGACTCGGGGCCGGCGGTCGGCACCTGGGCCCCTCAGGGGCGAGTCCTCCTTCCGGGGCCTGTGCGCCCGGTGCCCGGGCAGATCGACGAGCCGGTCGACTCCGAGCGCGGGCGCGCGGATGTGCCGCGGCGAGGCCGGGCGCTTCGCGGGGCTGCTCGACGAGCACGATATGACGGTCGCCACCGGCCACCCCGCCGGAGACACGACCTCGACACCTGGAAGAGCGCCGTGCCCACCGTCGTGTACCTCCTCGTCTCCGGGTGGAGTGCAACACCCTGATCCGTCCCGGCCGTCAAGACCCGGCCCCTCCGATGACCCCGTCGGGAACACTGTGTACCTTCGTCGCTGTTGACCACAGCGGTTGATGGCACGACTCGGAAGGGACCCACCGGTGGCTGGAAACGTTCTCCTGGGAGATCGGGCGGCGGTCCCGTCCCGGGTCGCGACGGTCAGCCTGCACACCTCCCCGCTCGACCAGCCGGGAACCGGTGACGCAGGTGGCCTCAACGTGTACGTGGTCGAGGTGGCCCGCCGCATGGCCGAACGGAACGTGGCCGTGGACGTGTTCACGCGCGCCACCGACCCCGACCTTCCTCCGGTCGTCGAGCTCGTTCCCGGCGTGAACGTGCACCACATCCCCGCCGGCCCCTACGGACACCTGGACAAGAACGCCCTCGCCAACCACTTGTGCCCCTTCATCTTCGGGATGCTGCGCGCCGAGGCCGAGGGCGCACCCGGCCACTACGACCTCGTACACGGCCACTACTGGCTGTCCGGGCGCGCCGGAGTGGCCGGCGCCCGCCGCTGGGGCGTACCGATGGTGCAGACGATGCACACCATGGCGCGGGTGAAGAACGCCGCGCTGGCCGAGGGGGACAGCCCCGAACCGGAGCTGCGGGTCAAGGGCGAGGACCAGCTCGTACGCCAGGCCGACCAGCTCATCGCCAACACCGACGACGAAGCTCGCCAGCTCGTCCACCACTACGGCGCGAGTGAGAACCGCATCAGCACGATCCCACCCGGTGTGGACCTGGAGACCTTCGCCCCGGGCGACCGCCGTTCCGCGCTGCGCAGCATCGGGCTCCCCGGAGACACCGAACTGCTGCTGTTCGTGGGCCGGGTCCAACGGCTCAAGGCACCCGACGTGCTCATCCGCGCGGCCGCGGAGCTGATCGAACGCGATCCCTCACTACGGGACCGGCTCGTGGTCGGTGTGGTCGGCGGGCTCTCCGGCGGGGGCATGCGCGAACCCGGCCTGCTCACCGACCTGGCGCGTTCGCTGGGGGTCGCCGACGTGGTGCGGCTCGAACCCCCGCAATCGCGCTCCCGCCTCGCCGACCACTACCGGGCCGCCACCG
Organism: Nocardiopsis xinjiangensis YIM 90004; assembly: GCF_000341145.1. Classification (GTDB taxonomy): domain Bacteria; phylum Actinomycetota; class Actinomycetes; order Streptosporangiales; family Streptosporangiaceae; genus Nocardiopsis; species Nocardiopsis xinjiangensis. The sequence continues at coordinate 83,672 of NZ_ANBE01000022.1, read as the reverse complement.
CCACGGTGGTGCCCTCCTACTCCGAGTCCTTCGGGCTGGTGGCCGTGGAGTCGCAGGCCTGCGGTACCCCGGTGGTGGCCGCACGTGTGGGCGGGTTGTCCACGGCGGTGGCCGACGGTGTCTCCGGTGTGCTGCTGGAGGGTCACGACCCGGCCGAGTACGCGGCCGAACTGCACCGGCTCATCGCCGAACCGGCCTGGCGTGCGAAGCTGGCCGACGCGGCACCCCACCATGCCGCGACCCTGGGTTGGTCGCGCACGGTCGACGAACTGCTCGACGTGTACGGGCAAGCCCTCGCGCCCAGCGCACCACTCCCCATGGCCGCGTGCCGCTGAACCGGCACGGACGGCCGACGCCGATGAGGAAGGGATCCCACAAGTGACCAGCAACGCCACGCACGAGGCCGCGACCGAGGCGATCACCGAGGCCGTGGCCGAGGCAGGACTCGACGTGGAGATCCCCCGCGAAGGCTCCTTCCTGGTCACGATCCCGGGCAACGCCAAGCTCAAGACCCTGGTGTGGTTGGAGGTGGGCCCGCACAGCCTCACCCTGACCTCGTTCTTCTGCCGGCAGCCCGACGAGAACCACGGAGATTTCTACCGGTGGCTCATGCAGCGCAGTGCGGACATGTTCGGCATGGCCTTCACCGCGGACGAGGTCGGTGACGTGTACCTGCGCGGGCGGCTGCCGCTGGCCGGGGTCACCCCGGAGGAGGTCGACCGCCTGCTCGGGTGTGTGCTGACCTACACCGACGAGAACTTCAACGCCGCTCTGGAACGCGGGTTCGCCTCGGCGATCCGCAAGGAGTGGGCCTGGCGCACCGAGCGCGGCCACGACACCCGCAACCTGCGCGCGTTCGCGCACCTGGCCGAGCAGCCCGAGTGACCCGGGCGCCCGCCCGCGTGTTCGCCGGAAGAGCGGAGTGAGCGGCCCGGCCCCTGTCCGGGCATGGCTAAGGTGGGCGGTATGGGAACTCTGGTACTGCTGCGACACGGTGAAAGTGTCTGGAACGCGAAGGGCCTGTTCACCGGCTGGGTGGACGTGGACCTGTCCGCTGCGGGCGAGGAGGAGGCCCGCCGCGGCGGTGACCTGCTCAAGGAGGCCGGCGTACGCCCGGACGTCGTGCACACCTCGCTGCTCGTGCGCGCCATCCGCACCGCCAACCTCGCGCTGGAGAACGCCGACCTGAGCTGGCTGCCGGTCGAGCGCTCCTGGCGTCTCAACGAGCGGCACTACGGCGCCCTCCAGGGCAAGGACAAGGCACAGACCCGTGAGGAGTACGGCGAGGACCAGTTCATGGTCTGGCGCCGCTCCTACGACACTCCGCCGCCGGTCATCTCCGACGACGACACCTACTCCCAGGTGGACGACCGTCGCTACTCCCAGCTCCCCTCCGAGCTCATGCCGCGTACCGAGTGCCTCAAGGACGTGCTCGAGCGCACTCTCCCGTACTGGTACGACCAGATCGTCCCGGAGCTGGCCGCCGGTTCCACCGTGCTCGTGGTCGCGCACGGCAACTCGTTGCGCGCGCTGGTCAAGCACCTGGACGGCGTGAGCGACGAGGACATCGCCGGACTGAACATCCCCACCGGCATTCCGCTGCGCTACGACCTGGACGACAACTTCCGCCCGACCGACCCGGGCGGCACCTACCTGGACCCGGAGGCCGCGAAGGCCGCCATCCAGGCTGTCGCGAACCAGGGCAAGAAGTAGTCCGGTCCTGCTCCGGTTGCGGGCCCGCGCCCCTGGGCGCGGGCCCGACGTGTGTCCGGGCGCCGGGTCCGGGCGGTCAGTAGACGAGGGCCTGGGCGCCCTCGGTGAGGGACTCCTCCACGAAGGTGGGGGCACCGGCGATGCGTACCCCCTCCAACAGGTCTTCCTGGGTGAGGTCCCGGCGGGCGGCGCACTGCGTGCAGACCGTCACCGTCCCCGCTTCCAGTACCGAGCCCAGCAGATCGGACAGCGGCGCAGCGTGTGGCAGAGAGAAGCCCTCCGCTCGGCCGGGTACGGCGAACCACGCCGCATCCCCGGTCAGCCACAGCGAGACCTCGGCCCCGCTCGCCAGGGCCGCCGCCGCGACCGTGAACGCCTGATTGCACCGCTCCGGCGCCTCGGCGCCGGCGGTGACCTTGATCACCAAGGAACGAGCCATGGGCATCAGCCTACCGAGAGCCCCAGCGCCAGCAGCACCGCCCCGGCCACCGTGCACGCGGTGAAGGCGGCCGTGAGCGAGAAGGCCTCGGTGCGGCGGGGCGGCGTACGGACCGCCTGGGTGTCCACGTCCGGCTCGATCAGGAGCTTTCCGCCCTCGGGTGCGGTGATGACCACCTGCCCGTCGCGCACGGTCGGCACCCCGGTCACACGCACGTTCCGGCCCGGGCGGATCACCCACTCGCGGTACTCGAACTCGATGGTCTCGCCGCGGAAGATGCCGGAGATGCGCCCTTTGACCCGAGGCAGCAGATCGTCGGCGACCGTGGCGACACCGGGCTGGGGCCGCCCCACGAGGCGTTGCAGGCACAGCTCGGCGCCGCGCTGCTCGCAGTCGGCCGGGTCGACGAAGACCCGCTCGCCCTCGGTGTCCGCGCCTTCGGCGACCAGCCCGAACAGGTCCTCGGACGTGTAGTCGGCGATGGAGTCGCAGGCACGCTCGCGGACCGCGGAGTCACCACCGTCGCGGTTGAGCGGCCAGTAGTGGCGCAACACCTCGTGGCCGTGCCAGACACAGTCGGTCCCCGCCAGACCCGAGCTGACGGTTCCCTGCGGGCCCGGGGCCGTGACACCGGTCGATGTGAGGCGTTCGCCCTCGTGGAGGGCGAGCGCGGCGGGGCGCAGCCGGGCGACCCCGCGTTGGCGCAGCCAGCGCCGCAGACCGATGACGGTCAGCGGCAGGAGGACCACAGCGGCCACGAGCAGCGCCGAACCGATCACCAGTAACACTGTCCGCCCCTTATGAACGCGTCGAATCTCTCAAGCCGACGGTGGATCGAGCACCCCGTGACCACACCGCGTACGGTGACAATCTTTACCAGTTCTTCAGGAAAGCGGGGCCAATTGGGCGTATCCAGCCGGTGGCCGCGAGCCGCTCCCCGGTGGCGGTCCCGGCACCCCCTGGACGCGGCTACCCTCGGGTGCTATGGACGCTGCGGTACACCCTGATCTGGCGAAACTGTCCTTCCTGATCGGTCGTTGGGAAGGCGTCGGCGTCGCCGGCTACGCCGAAGAGGAAGAATTCCAGTTCGGCCAGCGGGTCGAGTTCACCCCGCGTGAGGGCCTGCCCTACCTCGACTACCGGGCACGGGCCTGGCGGATGAACCCCGACGGCACGCTCGGCGAGCTGGTCACGGAGGAGTCCGGCTACTGGCGTGCGCTCTCGGAGGGCGACACCGCGCAGTACGCCGAGGGCGACGAGAAGAACATCATCCACCTCGAGGTGCTCATCTCGCACAACGAGGGCTTCATCGAGTCCTATCTGGGCAACGTCTTCGCCAACCGTGTGGAGATGGCCACGAACGCGGTCATGCACACCATCACGGGGCTCGAGGTCACGGCCTCGCACCGGCTCTACGGTCTGTTCGGTGAGGACCGGCAGACCCTGGGCTACGCCTGGGACCTGGCGGCCCGCGGCCACGACCTGCGCTCGTACATGTCGGCGCAGCTGAAGAAGGCCGAGGGCGAGAACAGCGGGGAGAGCGCTCCGGCCGGCGTCGAGCAGAGCTGAGACGGGCCGAGCGGAACAGGGGCGAAGGTCCCGGGGCGCGGCTTCCGGTGCGGTGATCCGACCCCGGACACGGGCAGACCCCGGGCCTTCTCCCTCCGAGGAGGGGCCGGTCGGACGAGGCCGGCAGCCCGGGGTCCGGGTGTCCGTCTGGTATTCGCGTCGGACCGAGACCGCGCGAACGTCGGTGTCGCCCTAGCGGACGGACACCTCGCAAGTCCTAAGATCACTCATTCTTCGGACCACCTCCCTTCTTGCTGTCTCCGACACTACGTCCGTGCCCAAGGGCAGGGCAAGAGATTTTTCTCTGGACGAAACCGCAGCTCAGAGCCGCGTTTTCCGCCTGTGGCCCGGACGGATAATCTCAGAGCATGACTTCGCCTCTGCTGACCACACCTGGTGCCGTGAATGCCGAATCCACAGACGACGGGGTGGCTGCCCACTACGGGGACCCCACGCGTGAAGGGCGTGCCATCGAACGTTCCGGCGCTTGGGTGGACCGTTCCAACCGCGGCGTGGTCAAGGTCTCCGGCCCCGACCGCCTGAACTGGCTCAACGACCTCACCAGCCAGCTCACACAGGGGCTGCCCGCCGGTGCCGGCACCGAGGCGCTGGTCATGGACACCCGGGGCCGTCTCAAGCACCATCTGTCCCTGGTGGACGACGGTGAGGCCACCTGGATCCACACCGAGCCGGACGGCGGCGCCCCTCTGGCGCAGTTCCTGGACTCCATGCGGTTCATGCTGCGGGTCGAGATCGAGGACCTGTCGGACAGCCGTGCGGTGCTGACCGTGCTCGGCCCGGACCGCGACCGCCTCGTGGACACCCTCGACACCGCGGACGTGCCGGTGCGCGCTTCCGAGTACGAGAGCGACCTGTTCGTGCCCGCCGAGCGGCTCAAGGAGACCGCCGACGCGCTCGCCGGCGCAGGGGCCGCGCCGGCCGGCATGTGGGCCTACGAAGCGAACCGGATCGCCGAGCACCGGGTTCGTCCCGGCGTGGACACCGACGAGCGCACCATCCCGCACGAGGTCGACTGGGTCGGCCGCGCCGTGCACCTGGAGAAGGGCTGCTACCCCGGCCAGGAGACCGTCGCCCGTGTGCACAACCTCGGCCGTCCCCCGCGCCGTCTGGTCATGCTGCACCTGGACGGCACCGCCGAGCGCCTGCCCGAGGTCGGCGCCGACATCGAGCTGGAGGGCCGCAAGGTCGGGCGTGTGGGCTCCTCGGCCCGCCATCACGAGCTCGGCCCCATCGCCCTGGGTGTACTCAAGCGCAACGCCCCGACCGACGCCGAACTGACCGTCGAGGAGATCGCTGCCGGCCAGGAGGTCGTCGTCGACCCCGAGACCGGTGCCAACGCCCAGATCAACCTGCGCCGCCGCCCCGACTGAGGCACCGCCTCCGCCCGTGGGCACGCGCGGCCGTGCGGGCCCACGGGCGGGACCCGGGCGCGGCGCCCGGGCCCCGGTGAGCGGCGCTGAGCCGGACGTGCCCGGACCTGCGCCCCGAACGGGACGCGGGCCCCGCAGCGGGTCTGCTCCGGGCCGGAAACGGCCCGTGTGGAACGCCGGTTCCGCCCGGCCCGCCGGATCAGACCGTGAGGACGATCTTGCCCCGGGTACGGCCCTCCTGGTTGAGGCGCCAGGCGTCCGCCGCCTCCGCGAGCGGGAAGGCGCGCTCGACGTGCACCGAAAGCTTGCCCTCGTCTGCCAACCGGGCCAGTTCGGCCAGGTCACCGTGGTCGGGGCGCACCCACAGGTGGTGACCGCCGTGGTCGGCCACGGACGGGTCGGTGATCGAGACGATGCGGTGCGTCTTCTTCGCGACGGGCAGGGAGGCCTCGACGGCGCCGTCGCCCACGAAGTCGAACACCGCGTCCACCCCCTCGGGGGCCAGGGCGCGGACCCGGTCCGTGAGGCCCTCGCCGTAGGTGACGGGTTCCGCGCCCAGGGAACGCAGGTAGTCGTGGTTGCGTTCACTGGCGGTGCCGATGACCCTGACTCCGCGGGCACGGGCGATCTGCACGGCGAAGGAGCCCACACCGCCGGAAGCCGCGTGGACGAGCGCCGTCTCACCCGAGACCGGGGCCACGCGATCGATGGACTGCAGCGCGGTCAGAGCAGCCAGAGGCACCCCGGCTGCCTGCTGCCAGTCCAGGGAACGGGGCTTGTGCGCGATCATCCGCACGCTCGCCGACACCAGTTCGGCGTAGGTGCCGTTCTGCGCCCAGTCCTTACGGACGTAGCCGTAGACCTCGTCCCCGACCCGGTACTCGGGAACGTCGAAACCGGTCGCCTCGACGACACCGGCCACGTCCCAACCCGGGATCAGCGGGAAGTGGGCCACCATGACGGGGTCGAGCCCGCCCGAGGCGAGCTTCCAGTCGACGGGGTTGACCCCGGCTGCGCGGACCCGGATCAGGACCTCTCCTGGGGCGACCTTGGGATCGGGGAGTTCGGTCTCGGTGAGCTCGTCGGCGGTTCCGTAGTTACTCAGTGCGATTGCCTTCATGTCCAGCAACAGCGACGGATTCCGCCAGGGCATTCCGCAGGCCCCGACACGGGTGTGCCCGCGGCACCCCGAAGGTGCTGCGGGCACACGGAACGAACGCGGCAGGTCAGCGCGAGGCGGCGGCCAGACGCTCGTCGTGCAGGCGCTCGCCCCACGCCGGAGGCAGCGGGTTCAGCTGACCCACGCGCCAGCGCAGCAGCAGGTCGGCCAGCTCCGGATTGCGGGGCAGCGCCGGGCCGTGCAGGTAGGTGCCCAGGATCTGGCCCTGGTAGGCACCCTCGGTCCGGTCGTCGTTGCCGATACCGCGGGTGACCGTCGACAGCGGACGGGCGGACGGACCGACCGCGGTACGGCCCCGGTGGTTCTCGAAACCGGTGATGCGGCTGACGCCGAGCGCCGGGTCCATGTCGGCGACGATCTCCCCGACCGCGCGGGTCTCGCCGCGGTTGCTGCGGATGTCGAGGATGCCCACGCCCGGGAGCGGGTTGGCCTCCTCGTCGCCGTAGCTCTCACCGATGATCTGGTAGCCGGCGCAGACGGCGAACACGCACGCCCCGTTGCGCGCGGCGCGGGCCAGGCCGCCGCCGGCGCGCAGGCGCTCGGCCGCCAGGATCTGCGGGCGGTCCTCACCACCGCCGAGCAGGTAGACGTCACCGTGCTCGGGCACCGGGTCGCTGGAGTGGACGTGCACGACCTCGGTGGGGATGCCGCGCAGTTCGGCACGGCGTTTGAGGATCAGGACGTTGCCCTGGTCGCCGTAGGTGCTCAGCAGGTCGGGGTAGATCCACACGATCCGAAGAGCGCTGCTGGTGTCGGTCATGGTCGTGAACTCCCCTACTGGACTCGGCCGTACGCCGTGCGGATCTGCTGGAAGGCGGTGTAATTGGCGATGACGTCGACCTTGGTGGTGTCGGGACGCTCGGACTTGAGCCGGCCCAGGACCTCGTCGACCCGGTCGGCGACCTCGAAGGGCACACCGTCGGTCTCCAGACGCAGCGCGAGGTCGGTGCGGCGCTCGCCCGTCACGAAGACGCGCCGGTCCCGCAGCACCCGGTAGTCGACGTCCCACAGCCACGAGGTGTCCTTGCCGTCGGGCACCTGGGCGTTGACCCCGAGGATCACGGGCACACGCGGCGGGTCGAGGACGGCGAAGGACTCCAACCATCCGGCCGGGTTCTTGGCCAGCAGCAGGCGGACCTCGACCCCCATGGTGACCAAGGAGGTGTAACGCCCGGCCACGGACTTGATCTCGCGGAGGCGCTCGATGGTGCGCTCGGGGTGCATGCCGTACCCGGCGGCGGTGGCCGCCGCGATGGCCGCGTTGGCGCGGTTGGCGTCACCGGGCAGGTTCAGCTGCAGCTTGATGCACTGGCCGTCCGGGGCCACGAGGGTGTCGGCGTCGTTGTCGATGGTCCAGGAGGTCTGCGGGCGCGCCAGACCGCACTCTGGGCACTCCCAGTACGGGTCGGCCTCACGCTTGAGGTGGGCACCGCACTCGGGGCAGCACCAGGAGTCCTCCTTCCAGCGCTGGCCCGCCGAGACCCAGGTGGCGTTGGGTGCGCCCAGTCCCGCCCACGCCACGAGCGGGTCGTCGGCGTTGGCGATGACGTGGGCATTGCTCTTGCCGAGAGCGGTACGCCATTTCTTGGCGAGGAGGTTGATCTCCGAGGCGCGGTCCATCTGGTCGCGGCTGAGGTTCATGAGCACGACGAAAGCCGGCTGGGTGGCCTCGATGACCTGGGGAAGGTACTTCTCGTCGACCTCCAGCACACCGTTGACCGCGGACTTATCGGCCGAGAGCGCGGTGATGTGGCCGGTGGGCATGTTCGCGCCCTGCTCGTTGGTGGCCACGGCGCCGAACTCGCGCAGGGCCTGGGAGATGAGCCGGGTCGTGGTGGTCTTGCCGTTGGTGGCGCTGACCAGGGCCAGACGTCGGCCACGGGAGAGCCTGCCGAGCAGGTCCGGCTGGACCTTGAGCGCGACACGTCCACCGATGACGGAGCCGTCACCGCGTCCGGTGGCACGGGACAGGCCGGCTGCGCTCCTACCCAGTACCGATGCCAGTTGGGCACGCAAGGGAAGTTCGCTCATCTCAACTCCACGATCGCTCGTTCACCCGGTGTCGCCGGGCCCGGGGCTTGGGTGACGGTCGGGCCAAGCTTAATGTCCACCACCGGTCAGGCCCGCCAGTCCAGACGCTCGGGCGGCGGCCCGAGGTTGGGCGGGACCTGTTCCGAGAACCNGGTGTCGGCCCCCGCCGGGGTCGGGTGCCGTTCCGGCTCCGGGCCGTGCCGTTCACCCGCTTCGTCGGGCCCGGTGGCCGGCGCCGTGCGGACGTTCCGATCCCCCGTCCGCGGCCCGGGGGAGACGGCAGCACCGGGCGCACCGTGCCCGGCGCCCGGCCCCTGAACGGCGTTCCGGGAGTCGTCCACCGTGGCCAGAGTGGCTGTGGACAGGGTGAGGATACCCGGGTTGGTGTCGGCCAGAACCGGGCCGGAAGGATCGAGGACCAACGCCGTGGTCTCGGGGAGTGCGCGCAGGGCCGCGGCGTCGGTCCCGCTGGTCCGCACGGGCGATCGTCCCGCTCCCTCGTCCCCGGGCGGAGCGTCGGCGTCCCGGGCCCGCGCGGTCACTCTGCCCCACTCCGTGGCGGATCTCACACGGCGCAAGAGGTCGAGCGGGGCCACGGACGCGGCGGCGTTGCGCACCACCGCCCCGGAGTCGGTGTGCGGTGAGGGGAACAGGCGTTCGTCGTCGGTCTCGGTGTCGTTCTCCGGTTCGGCCTGCTGCCCGACGGTCTCGCTGAGCCGGTGCACCGCGAGCCGTCCCGGGTCCCCGCCGGGGTGCTCTGCGACGGCCTGCGCGAGGCGGTCGGCGCCCTCCTCCGGCCGCATCACCACCGGGAGGCAGCGGGGGTCGTCGAAGCGGGCGAGGACCGCCTCCGAAGGTTCCCGGAACAGCAGTACGACCTCCACACCGCTGCCCTCGGCCACGGACAGGACCTGCTCGCTCTCACCCGCAGGCAGACGCTCGGCTCCGCACACCACCACGGTGCGCCGCCGCGCCGATACGGCCGCCCCCGCACCGGTGGGACGCTCACCCAGGAGTTCGCTGAGGGCCGCCACCGCGTAGGTGCCGTAGGAGCGCGCTGCCTCCTCCCCCGAGGCCCGGTCCACCGAGATGATCTTGACCTGAGCGTAGGCGGCGCCGTCGGCCCGGGTCCCGACCGCCTCGAAAGGGGCCAGGCGGCGTTCCAGCTCCCAGGCGCGCGCCCACACGTCCCGGTCCTCGCCGCACCGCGCCCGCACACGGTCGCGCCGGTCGCGGGAGAGCAGGCAGAGCGCGGGGTCGTCCCCGGCGGAGTCGTCCGCACGGGTGAGCAGGGCCCGCAGACCGCCGATGATCTCACCCACCCCCGCATGCGGTCCCAGGACCTCGAGGAGCCGGAGCAGGAGCGTCTCGTCCGCGTCGGCGCCCTCTCCCCGTCCCCCGGCGGCGGCCACCGCCGACAGGATGCGGGCACGTTGCCCGGCGTCGAAGTCGGTGCCGAGAGTGACCGACGGAAGGTCTGCGGGCAGCACCCAGTGCCGGGGGGCGACCGCACACCTGTGGGCCAGGCGCCCGAGCTCCCGCGAGACCCCGTGGCCGGTGAGGTCGACGACGGTGAGGTCGCCGCCCTCTCTCAGCCGGGACAGTCCGATCGTGGTGAGCAGGGCCGACCAGCCCGCGTCGGTGCCGCCGGCCACGATCACCGAGTCCACGCCGTCGGGGACGGTGACCCCGTACCAGTGCGGCTGGGCCTCGTAGGCACGGGAGGCGCTCCGCCAGGCGGTGTAGGCATCGGCGTGCTCGCGTTGGCGCTCGTGCAGCAGGCGTTCGCGTTCGTCGCGTTCCGCGGCCAGGCGTTCTTGTGCCTGCCGTACCTGTTCGGAGACCACGTGGCGCCCCTGCAGGAGTGCGACGGCCACGGGGGCGGCGATGGTCACGCAGGCGAACACCCCGGCGAGGGCGAGGATGCCCGGCAGGATGCGCAGTGCCCCCAACAGCGGGCACAGCAACGCGAAGAGCCCGAGCCCGGCCAGCGCGACGTAGAGGGGGCGATCGGTGTGGGTCTCGTTGCCGCGTTCGGCCCCGGCACGTTCCTCCCGGCACTCGACGTCCTCCGGCGCCGGCCGGCGCGGGGCCTCACCGGGGTGCGGGATGAGAACGGCGGTCCGCCATCCCACATAGGTCCGTGAGGTTCGCGCGCGGGGCGCACGTGAGGGGGTGGACATCGTCCCGACACCTCCTGACCGACCGTGAGTGCCTCAAGTCAAGCAGGCCCCGTCACGCTCTTCCAGCCCCGGACCCACGCCTGTGGACAAGCACCGTGGGCTCCGCCGCGAACAGGGCAGAAGCCCTCGCACCGACACGCCCGGAGGGCCCCGATCCCCCCTCACGCAAGAGCTGCGCGGGTTGCGCCGTGTCCGAGCGCCCGCTTCCTCCGTGGGAGCGGCCCCGCACGAAAAACGGCGCCGGCGGGGACGTCGTCCGTCCCCACCGGCGCCGTTCACACGCCGACACCGGCGCGGGCCGCGGCCCGCGCATTCGACGAGGTCAGGCGTTCACCTGGATGTCGATGACCTTGCCGACCCCGGCGGTCACCCGGTACTCCCCGGTGAACCCCTGGGAGGCCAGCACACGCACCTTCCAGTCACCGTCGGCGGCGAAGAAGCGGAACGTGCCCTCCTCGCCGGTGGCCACCTCGCCGACGAAGTCGTCGGAGGCGTTGAGCAACCGGGCGTAGGCGCCGCGCAGCGGCTGCCCGTCCCGGGTCACCGTGCCCTGGATGACGGCCTGGCTGCCCGCGTCCACGTCGGCGAGGGCGACGCCGCCCTCGGGGGCTCCGCAGCTGTCACTCACTTGGCCTCGGCCTCCCCCACCTCGACCGGAACGCCGACCAGGGAGCCGTACTCGCTCCAAGAGCCGTCGTAGTTCTTGACGTGGGGAACCCCGATGAGCTCACGCAGCGCGAACCAGCTGTGCGAGGAGCGCTCGCCGATACGGCAGTAGGCAATGATGTCCTTGTCCAGGTCCACACCGGCCTCGGTGTAGAGCTCGCGCAGTTCCTCGGTGGTCTTGAAGGTGCCGTCCTCGTTGGCGGTCTTCGCCCACGGGATGTTGCGCGCCGTCGGGACGTGCCCGCCGATCTGGGCCGCCTCCTGCGGCAGGTGCGCCGGGGCGAGCAGCTTGCCGGTGAACTCGTCGGGCGAGCGGACGTCGACCAGGGCCTTGGTGCCGATGGCGTCGACGACCTCGTCGCGGAAGGCGCGGATCGAGGTGTCCTGCTCCTCGGCCTTGTACTCGGTGGTGGCCCGCTCGGGGACCTCCGTGACGAGTTCGCGGGAGTCCAGCTCCCACTTCTTGCGGCCGCCGTCCATCAGGCGGACGTTCTCGTGACCGTAGAGCTTGAAGTACCAGTACGCGTAGGCGGCGAACCAGTTGTTGTTGCCGCCGTACAGGATGACCTGGTCGTTGTTGCCGATGCCCTTGGCGGAGAGCAGGCTCTCGAAGCCGGCCCTGTCCACGAAGTCGTGGCGGACCGGGTCCTGGAGGTCGGTCTTCCAGTCGATCTTGACGGCGCCTCGGATGTGGCCCTTGTCGTAAGCGGACGTGTCCTCGTCGACCTCGACGAGAACGACGCCGGCGTCGTCCAGGTGAGACTCCACCCAGTCGGTGTCCACAAGGACGTCGGAGCGGCTCATGGGGAACCTCCTGCTGTTCGTCGTGCGGTGTCACGTGTGAATCGTCTTGGTGCCCCGGGCTTCTGCCCTGTCAGGGGCGGGGATCAGAGGGTCCGGGCGGTCACCGTGCCGGTCTCACATACCTGGACGCGGGGGTTCCTCTCAGCGGGTACCAGAAGGTGCCCCTGGGGCCGGTGCGGCCCGGGGCGCGTAGGTGTTACCCGTGGTGTGCGAGAGGGATGTCGCGAGGAGGGTTCGCGGCATGCATGATCTGCTGTCCCTGCTTCGTCGCGGACGTGATGACCGGTCGGCACGGCTCGGCGTGGGCCTCAGGGGCCCGACCGCCCTAGGGACACGGACAGAGCGCGCCGGCGACGCGGCAGAAGTCCACTGCCCGTCGCTTCGTCAGATACGCACTCGTCAAGGAAGTCACGTCTTCGACGGTACCGGCACCGCCCGGGCCTTGTCACTGGTGGCGTGGGTCACAGACGCACCACAGCAGCGCGGGACGACACGGGCACCGGTTCAGCGGACGGCTTCGCCGAGCGCGGCGATCACGTCGGGCTTGCGCGGCTGTCCGCCGGCCCGGCGCACCACACGCCCCTCGGCGTCCAGCACGAATACGGTGGGTGTCCCCGTGATACCCAGGTCGCGCACCAGTTCCAGGTGGGACTCGGCGTCGACCTCGACGTGCACGACGCCCTCGACCATGCCGACCACGTCCTCGAGAATCCGACGGGTGGCACGGCAGGGCTGGCAGAAGGCCGAGGAAATCTGTACGAGGGTCGCACGTTCCCCGAACGGCGCCCCGATCTGCTGGGCCGTGAGCACGTCGCCCACGGCCCCCTGCGTACGCTCCATCCTGATCAGGCCGCCTCCTCGCTCATGATCGGGGCGTCCTGCGCGGTGCCCTCGACCCGGACACCGCCGGCTGTGGGGTCCACATCGGTGATCTGCAGACCGTAGGGCAGGTCGGGGATCTGGATGCTGAACGCGAGCATTCCGGCGACGCTGTCGGCGACCTGGGAGGGGGCACCGTCCACCTCGACGTCGACCGGGGTCACGTTGAGGGTGCCGTCGTCGATCTCGAACTCGGCCCCGGAGGAGATCTGGGTGCTCAGATCCAGCTCGGTGATGGCGAGCTCACCGGACATGCGGGCCTCCTCTCCTTCGTTGTTGATGGTCACGCCCTCGGGGAGCTGGGAGTTGAGGTANCGCGGGGCCCCCCGCCGATGAGGTCGGGCAGCGGGGCCTGAACATCGGTGAGGGCGACGCGCACCTGTTCGACGTCCACGTCCTCGACGGTGGCGCTGTCGGTACTGAGACGGATCTCGGAGTAGTCGCCGCTGATCGCCTGGGGCAGGAAGGCCCAGCCCTCGACGGACACATCCGGCTCCTCCGGCATGTTCATCTGTTCGGCGGTCTGTGCGGCGATCGTGTTCTGCGCGAAGCTGCGGGCCAGAACGTCGCCCACGATCACCACGAGAGCCAGGAAGATCAGGAAGACCACAAGGAACTTACGCATCGGAAACCCCAGAACACTCTCTCTTGCTCCGGCGCGCGTTTCGGCAGGGTGGTCCGGCCGTCTTGGTCACACGCCATCGGCACCATGTCGGCACCGGTCGGGAAAACCCGTTGGGAACGGTACTTCACTCGGTCTTGGACGCCGTCGGGGCCGAGGCGGTTCGACACGGCGGGACGAAGTGACACGCTCGATCCGCCCAGGGTCGGCACGGGCTCACACCGACCGTCGCGACCGGGCCGGTCAGCGCGGCATGAGCATAGCCGCGAGGCCCTCGCCGGCGGCCGCCTCGGACAGGGAGAGCTCGATCACGTTGGTGGCCACGACGACGCCGGCGCTGCGGCGCTGGAACTCCAGCACGTGCGGCTGCTGTTCGTGCTCCTCGCGGGCGAGTTCGTCACGGTAGATCGCGTACACGATGCGCTGCTGCGGTGCACTGGCCACGGTGTGGGCGGCGAAGAGCAGGGCCTCGGGTTCGTTGCGCGAGACCTCGGAGACCACCGCGCCCGCGAGCTGGTCGAAAGCGGGCACCTGACCGTCGGCGATCGTGTAGATGGTGATCACGCCCCGGGCGTTGGAGCCCTGGGAACGTCGCGGCGATCCGTCGTAGAGGTCGTCGTAGGGCTCGGCGTTGCGGCGCTTTCGGCGCACGGGCTCCTCCGGGAGATCTTCGAAGTCGTCCTCGTCCGCGTCGTCGTACTCGTCGTCGTAGTAGTCGTCGTCCCTGCGCGGGTTGATCGCGAAGGCGGCGGCACCCCAGAGGGCGGAGACCGCGCCCAGCATGAGCAGCGGCCCGAAGGCGCCCAGGCCGAAATAGCTGACGAGGACCGAGAGCAGCACGCTCAGGGCGACCAGGCCGACGGCACCGAGGCCCGTGTTGCGGGTGGCCGGGCCGCGCCGGGCGACCGTGACGAGGGCGGCCACGAGGAGCACCGCGGCGAACCCGTGGACGAGGCCGGCGAGGGCACGCGGGATGAGGTCGTAGTGGTCGGCGAAGGCGGGGAAGGTCGAACCGAATTGCCCGCTCAACCGGTCCACGCCGAACACGACCAGCGGAATGACGGTGAAGGCGCTCAGCAGCAGGCGCGAGGTGAACCGCGCCCTGGGCCCCCGGACGGTGAGCTCGAAGGCGCCCCAGGCCATGTAGAGCGGCCCGAGGAGGCCGATCCCTGTGTGGAGCAGTCGGAACGTGAGCTCGCCGAAGTCGAAGATCGCGCCGATCACGGCCGCGCTCAGCCCGACCGTCATACCCAGTGCGGCGGTCAGCCAGGCGACCGCGGCCACACCGGGACGGCGCTGTGCGTACGCGGCGAGAGCGGCGGTGCCGCTCCAGCCCACCAATGCGCTTATGAATGCCAGTCCTACCGTCACCATCACGAACAATGATGCTTCACGTCAGTGGGTGGATGTGCACCACGTGCGCTGATTCGGGACCCTCGTCAGGGGAGATCCCGCAGAACGGAGGCCACTCACGGCTTGAAGGATGTGATCTTACTCACCTGTTTTTCCTTCATGTCCCTCTGCCGGTTCACCCGCGTCCTGGGGGCTTAGGCTCACAACACACGGGATCCCGCCCCCGACGACGGAGGGTAGCTTCCCTACCCGAGCCAGGAGTAAAACGTGTCACATGCCGTCCGGCCGGGAGCCGCCTTCTTCGACGTGGACAACACCCTCCTGAGAGGTGCGTCCATCTACCACTTCGCCCGCGGTCTGGCCGCCCGCGACCTGTTCACCACACGTGATCTGGTGCGTTTCGCATGGGGTCAGACGGTCTTCCGCATCACCGGGAACGAGCAGCCCGAACACATCAACGCGGCACGGGAGTCGGCGCTGGCCTTCGTCGCCGGCCACGACGTGGACGACCTCGTCACCCTGTGCGAGGAAATCTACGACCACACCATGGCCGACCGGATCTGGGAGGGCACCCACGCCCTCGTGCGCCGCCACCTGGACGCCGGGCAACCGGTGTGGCTGGTGACCGCCACCCCGGTGGAACTGGCACGCATCATCCAACGCCGCCTCGGGCTCACGGGGGCGCTGGGTACCGAGGCCGAACATTCCGGCGGTGTCTACACGGGACGACTCAACGGCGACCTCTTGCACGGTCCCGCCAAAGCCGTCGCGGTGCGGGCCCTGGCCGAGGAGCAGGGCCTGGACCTGGAGCAGTGCTCGGCCTACAGCGACTCCTACAACGACCTTCCGCTGCTGTCCCTCGTGGGAGACCCCCACGCGGTGAACCCCGACGGTGACCTGCACCGGCACGCACGCACGCGGCACTGGCCCGTGCACGACTTCCGCCACCACCGCCGCGCGGCACGGGTCGCGCTTCCGGCGGCCGCCGTCGGTGCCACGGCCGGGCTGGTGGCGTTGAGGATGGTCCGCCACCGCGCCGCACGCCAGCGCTGACTCAGTCGGAACGGCCCAGAGTGGCGCGGGCCAACGCCAGCACGTGGACCGGACGGAGCCCGGGGCGAGGCGTGGAGTGGTCGCGGCGCCGGAGGCGTCCCCGCGCACCGGCGTAGTCCTCGAAGGCCTGCGCGGAACTGTAGGAGGGCCGCCAGCCCAGAGCGTGCTCCAGGGAACCGGTGTCCATCGAGCGGCCGCTGTCCGCCGCGTGCACGGTCTGCTTGGCGCTGAGGTCGGCGTAATCGATGCGGCCACGCTTGGCGGCACGGCGTAGGACGTCGAGTCCGCGCGCGGGCACCGGCAGGCGTTGGCCGCCCACGCGGCGCAGGCAGTCGGAGAGCGGGACCGTGTCGGCGCCGGCGACGTCGAAGAGCCCGCTCTCTTCGGACAGTGCCATACGTGTCAGGGCCTCGGCAGCGTCGTCCTCGTGCAGGAACCGGACGCAGGGGTCGGTGCCCAGGACGGTGGGCACCACACGCTGGTCCAAGTAGCGGGTGAGGGGGGTCTCGACCGAGGGGCCGATGAGGTTGGCCAAGCGCAGCACGGCCACCGACATCTCGGGGCGGCGGCGCTCCAGGGCGCGTGTGTGCTCCTCGACCTGGGCGGCGTCGTCGGAGCCGAGGGTGACCCCGGCGCGCACCACCAGGCGGCGTACGCCCTCGGTGCGTTGCAAGGCCGACAGCATCCGCACGGTGCCCAGGACGTGGTTCTCACGGTTGGGGCCGCGTTCGGTGTCCAGGCCCAGGTGCAGAACGGTGTCCGCGCCGGTCTCGGTGACGATGCGGGCCAGGCTCCCGTCGTGCAGGTCCACGTGTGCGAACTCGAAACCCTCGGAGCCCGGGGCCGGTGGCGAGGAATCCGCACCGATCACCCGGCGCACACCGGCGGACCCGCTGAGGGACCGGGCGACCCCGGCGGCCAGTGGGGTGGAGACCCCGGTGACGAGTACGACACGAGTCATGGCGACACGTTCCTTGAGGGAGACGAAAGTGCGTCCGGGCCACCTCGGGCGGTGCCCCGACGGGACCGCGGAGGCCCTTCCCAGAGCGATGGGACGGCGTCCGCGCTCCGTGGGACACAAACAGCATCCCACCCAAAAAATTCCACCCCGCCGGTCAATCACCCGTCAACCGGCGGGGTACACGAAGCGCCCCGGGTGCCCGCACACGCCCGGTCGGGCGAGACGGACACGGGGACGGCGCCGGGTCGGGCGCCCGCAACACCGGGGCCGTCACCAATACAGCGACGCGGCGGGCTCGGCGTAGCTGACGCTGGCCAGACGCTGCTCCACGAAGGTCAACGACGTGACACTCGCAAGGTTGCACTCACGCAGGTCGGGGCGGTGCCAGAGGCGTTTGCCCTCGGCGGCGCGGCGAGCCATCCAGATCGGCAGCTGGTGGCTCACGCACACAGCCTCGCGGCCCCAGGCAGCACGCCGCGCGACCTTGATGACCTCGACCATCCGCTGGACGATCTCCGAGTAGGCCTCACCCCACGAGGGCCGGAACGGGTTGTAGACCTTCGACAACACATAGGGATCGCGCACCGAGCGGGTCGACAGCGACATGCCCTCGAACCGGTTGGCCGCCTCGATGAGCCGGTCGTCGAGGGTCACCGGGAGATCAGCCCGCTTCTGGACCGGTTCGGCCGTCTCCTGGGTCCGGTCCAGCGGCGAGGAGAACAACGCGGCGATGTCGTGGCCCTCGAACCAGTCGGCGGCCATGTCGGCCATCTCACGGCCATGGTCGCTGAGGTGGAAATCGGGCATGCGCCCGTAGAGGACCTTGCTGGGGTTGTACACCTCACCGTGCCGAAGCAGGTGCACGACGGTGGTCGTGGTCATCGGGTACGTCTTCCTGTCGTGTGTTGGATCATCTCGTGGCCGGGATCACTGGCCCTGGGCCTCGGCGGCGGCGCGAGCGGCACGGGGCAGTGCGGAGACCACCTGCTCGATCGCGGCCTCGTCGTGCGCGGCGGAGAAGAACCACGCCTCGAACGCCGCGGCGGGCAGGTACACACCCTGCTCGAGCATGGCGCCGAAGAACGCAGCGAAGGCCGCGGTGTCGGTGGTGCGAGCGGTGTCGAAGTCGACGACCTCGTGGTCGGTGAAGAAGACCGTGAAGAGGCTGCCGCCGGTCTGGACACGGTGGGACACACCCTCGGCGCTCAGGGCCTTGGACACCTCGGACCCCACCTGGGCGGAGACGCGGTCGATGTGCTCGTAGACCTCCGGGGTCGCGCCACGGAGCGTGGCCAGGCCCGCGGCGGTGGCCAGCGGGTTTCCGGACAGGGTGCCGGCCTGGTAGACGGGGCCGCCCGGGGCGAGGTGGTCCATGACGTCGGCACGCCCGCCGAAGGCCGCGGCCGGCAGACCGCCGCCCATGACCTTGCCGAAGGTCACGAGGTCGGGGGCCACGTTCTCGAGGCCGTACCAACCGGAGGCACTGACCCGGAAGCCGGTGAGGACCTCGTCGAGGACGAGCAGGGCCCCGTGCTCGTGCGCGATCTCCTTGAGGCGGGCGTTGAAACCGGCCTCGGGCGGGACCACGCCCATGTTCGCGGGGCAGGCCTCGGCGATGACGCAGGCGATGTCGTCGCCGTGCTCGGCGAAGGCCTGCTCGACGGCTTCGACGTCGTTGTAGGGGAGCACGAGGGTGTCGGCCGCGCTCGCGCCGGTCACACCCGGGGAGTCGGGCAGCGCGAACGTGGCCAGGCCGGAGCCGGCCGAGGCCAGAAGGGCGTCCACGTGGCCGTGGTAGTTGCCCGCGAACTTGACGACCTTTCCGCGTCCGGTGAACCCGCGCGCGAGTCGGATCGCGGACATGGTGGCCTCGGTGCCCGAGTTGACGAGGCGGACCTTCTCGACCGGGGTGCGCTCGGAGATGAGCTCGGCCAGCTCCACCTCGCCGGGGGTCGGGGCGCCGTAGGAGGTTCCCGCGTCGACGGCTCCGTGGAGGGCCTCGACGACGCTGGGAGCCGCGTGCCCGAGGATCAGCGGCCCCCAGGAGCAGACGAGGTCGACGTAGCGGCGGCCCTCGGTGTCGAAGAGGTAGGGTCCCTCGCCCTTGACGAAGAACGGCGGGGTCCCGCCGACGGCGCCGAAGGCGCGGACGGGCGAGTTCACACCGCCGGGAACGACGGCGTTGGCCCGCCGGAAAAGCTGTTCTGAAGTCTGTTGAGTACCCACCTCACCAGTGTGTCAGGTGTGGCCGGACGGGTGCCCGTGCCCCGCCCCGGACGTCCCGGGCGCCCCGGGCCCCACCGGTCAGGGACGCCTGACCGCCTCGATCAGCCGGTGCGCCCCGAAACCGGAAGGACTCAGACGCGTGCGTCGTTCCCCGGTTCCCGCGCGGGGGCCTCCGCTACGGGGCCGTCGGGGCCCTCGGCCCGCAGGAGCGGACGCAGGCGGCCGATCCCGGAGAGGCGGTCGACCAGGCCGGTGAGCGGGCGGGCCATGGCCAGGGAGAGGAGGGTGGCCACGACGGCGCCGATGATGAGGCCGGCGGTGACGTCGTGGGGGTAGTGGGCGCCCACGAGGACGCGGGAGAAGGCCTCGAGCACGGCGAGGAGGGCGGCGGGCAGTGCCATGCGGTGCCAGGTGATGATGATGGCGGCCGCGGCAGCGCCGGCGATGGCGGCGTGGTTGCTGGGGAAGGACCAGTCGCCGATGGGGTCGCAGGTGGCGATGGTACTCAGGTCGGTCATGGCCTGGCAGGGCCGCATCTGCTCGAAGAAGGCCTTGATCGTGCGGCTGACCAGGTAGGCGATGACGGTGGCGACCGGGGCGAAGAGCGCCAGACCCACGGTGCGCGAGCCGAGGGGACGCGCGCGCCACCAGGCGGCCAGGAAGAGCACCGCGAAGGCGATGAGCAGCAGGTCCGTGCCGAACTCCGTAACGGTCTGCATCCAGGGGTCGAGGCCCTCGGCGAACTCGATCAGCGACCGGGACCAGGCAGCGCTGACGGCGAAGATCTCGGAGGTCATCTTGCTCCATCGGGGTCGTGCGGGGAGTTTCGTGTCCGTCAGGGGGAGGGGCCCGGGCGATGCGCCGCCTGAAGGTGACGGGCCGCCCACGGGCCGATGACGGGAAAGCCTTGCTGAATGACCAAACTAGCCGTTCCCGTGAGCTCCCGCGTTCGATCGCGGTGAAAGAGACCGGGGCCACGGCCGCTCCCGACCGATACCGCTGAGTAACTTGGTGGGTGTCAGAACCCCCACCCACAGATCCGGAGCAGCCCATGACCGGGAACTTCACCACGGCAGACCTGATCGACGACCACGGGGAGACTCTGCGCAGCTGCGCCACCCAATTCCGCCAGTACGGCGGCCACGCGGTCTTCTCCGGACCCGTCCGCACGGTGCGTTGCCACGAGGACAACGGGATCCTCAAGCAGCTCCTCAACGGCCCCGGGGAGGGTGCGGTCCTGGTCGTGGACGGCAACGCCTCGATGCGCACGGCCCTGATGGGCGACATGATCGCCGAGTCCGCCGTCGCCAACGGCTGGTCGGGTGTGGTCATCAACGGCGCCGTGCGCGACACCGCCGCTCTTGCCGGGCTCGAGCTGGGTGTCAAGGCGCTGGGGTCCAACCCCCGCAAGTCCGCGAAGGACGCCGCCGGGCGCCTGGACGAACCGGTGGTCTTCGGCGACGTCACCTTCGTTCCGGGCGAGTGGCTCTACAGCGACCACGACGGCATCGTGGTGAACGCGGAGATGCTCTGACCGGAACGGGCGGAAGCCCTGGCCGACATGTATGCGACACGACGGTGACGGGCGCCCGGGGCCGCCCGTCACCGTCGTGTTCACCGTTCGCCGCCCCGCAGCCGGAGCCCGTGCCGGAGGAAGGGCCAGGCGAAGGCCCCCGCCGTCGCGGGCAGGAGGAGCAGCGGCGGCAGGGTCGCCAGGAACACCTCGTCGGCCACCACGGCCACGACGATCTGGACCACCCCGACACCCGCCACCGCCACGCCCAACGGCCGTGCGGTCCGCGCGAAAATCAGGGCCGCACCCTCCTCCCCGTGCTGGAGGCGGGCGATACGCGGCAGTACGAGTCCGAGCAGTACGAGCCCCGAACCCACGCTCAGTCCCACGGTCAGCACGACCGGCACCTGCTGACCGGACGCGTTCAGCACGACCATCGCGTGGAGCGGGGTCAGCATGAGCGCCATCATCCCCATGACGGTGTCGGCGGCCATGCGTGTGCCATGCGCCGAGCCCCGCAGAGCGGCCGGCAGGTGCGGGCGCGTCCTGAGGCCGAGGAACGCCAACACGAGGAAGAGGGCCCCGGTACCCACCAGCGTCAGGGGCATGGCGGCCACCAGCAGCCCCCTCGGTGTGGCCTCGCCACGCGGCCCGACCCCGCTCGTGTCGTTGTCGATCACCGCAGGCAGGTCGTGCCATACCGTCCACCCGAGCACCGCCATGGCCGCCGCCCCGGCCGCCGTCGCGCCGAGCCCGATCCAGGGCGGGCCCGCCGTGTCCCCGTCCGTGTTCACAGTGTCCGTCATCGTGCACCTCCGCTCGCCGTCCCAGCACACGGCAACGACGTTAGGGACAGCGTCAGGGCCGCCGCATCGGGCGCGGAGCACGCCCGGGTCATGGTGCGCACGTGCCGGAGGTCATGGCCGGACGGCATGACCCCTGGACCCATGGCCGCCCGGTACGGGCCCGCTTATCATCGGCACATGAGCGTCGGCCCCCTCCCCGGCCCCTCTCCCTGGGTCGCACTCCACCCCGACCGTCCCCCGCGGGTCCTGCAGGTCCTGTTCTGGGGCAACATGGCCGCCACCTTCGCCATGTTCGGCTTCACGGCCTGGGAGGAGGGCGCCCAGATCCATGCAGCTCCACCGGAGATCATCGCCGTGGTCGTGGCGGCCACGGCGACCGCGGTCCTGTGTTGTGTTCTGTGGCCCCTGCTGGCCTGGTCCCCGGACGCGTCCTCCTGGCGCCGTGCCGCCAGTGTCGCTTTCCTCTGCGCGGCCGTTCTGTGCACCCTCACCGGCAACAGCACCATGTTCCTGTTGGTGTGCGTGGCTTCGGCCAACGCCGTGGCGGTGTTCGGGATGACGGGCGGGATCGTCCATGCGGCCCTGGTCGCCGCGCTCGCCCTGCTGACCGGCGTACTCGTCCCGGAGGTCCCGCTCTGGGTCGGCCTGTACACGGCCGCCACGATGTTGTTCCTGGCCGCCGTCTCGGGTGCCCTCTTCCTGGCACTGTCGGTAGCGGCGCAGCGGGCCGAGCGCACCCTCGAGCTCCTCGCCGAGCTCGAGGACGCACACGAGGAGCTCCGGCTGCGCAACCGGCAGGTGCGCGAAATGACCCTGGCCGAGGAACGCGCACGCATGTCCCGCGAGATGCACGACAGCACAGGCCACCACTTGACCGCGCTGGCCATGACCCTGTCCAACGCCCTCCGGTTCCGGGTGCACCGCCCCGATGCGGCGTGGAACGAGGTCGAGCAGGCCCGTGACCTGGCGCGCGAGGCCCTCGACGACACCCGGCGCTGGGTACGGGCCCTGCGTCCGCTCACCTTGGAAGGGTTCTCGGGCCCGGAGGCGATGCGCGCCCTGGCCGGGTCCTTCGACGGCACGGGGCCGCAGGTGGACCTCACCGTCGAGGACACCTGGCCCGATCCCCCGGAGGAGACGGAACTGGTGTGTTACCGCGCGCTTCAAGAAGGTCTGACCAACGCGGTCCGGCACTCCGGCGCGAACCGGGTCCGGGTGCGTCTGCGTTCCACCCCGACCACCCTCACCCTCACGGTCGACGACAACGGCCGCGGCGCCGACTCCGCACGGACGGCGCGCGGGTTCGGCCTCCGCGGGATCGCCGAACGGGCCGAGGCGGTCGGCGGCACCATGGCGGCCGGGAACGGCGCGGAGGGCGGTTTCCGGCTCCGGGTCGATGTTCCTGTCGCCGTACCCGCCCCCGAAGCCCTCACGATGCAGGAGGGCGCCGTATGAGCGCGGTGACGGTGGTGGTCGTGGACGACCAAACACTCATGCGGCAGGGCCTGCGCAAACTGCTGGAGATCGAGGAGGACGTCGACGTGGTCGGTGAGGCCGCCGACGGCGTCGAGGCCCTGGAACTGCTCGCGGCACTCCCCGAGCCGCCGGACGTGGTCCTCGTGGACGCGCGTATGCCCCGTATGGACGGCCTGGAGCTCGTTCGCCGCATGCACGGGGCCCATCCCGGCGTGCGGGCCCTGATCCTGACCACCTTCGACGAGGACGAACTGGTGCTGGAAGGTCTGCGCGCAGGCGCACGCGGCCACCTGCTCAAGGACGTACCACCCGAGGAACTCGTGCAGGCCGTGCACCGGGTCACGGCCGGACAGACGGTACTGGGCGGCCAGGCCACCGCCCACCTGGTCGCCGCGCTCCGGGAAACCTCGGGTCCCTCTCCCGGTGATCCCTCACCCGACCCACTCTCGGACCGCGAGCGGGAGGTCGCCCGCATGGTCGGCGGGGGCGCCACGAACCGGGAGATCGCCCGTGCCCTGTTCATCACCGAGGGCACCGCGAAGAACCACGTGACGGGCGCCCTGCGCAAGCTCGGTCTGCGTGACCGCACCCAGCTCGCTCTGTGGGTCGGCGAACGGGACTGAGCGCGCACACGGACTCCGGGACCGCCTCGCGCAGGAACGCGTGCTCGACCGCCGGTCCGTCGATCCCGGACCCCTCCCGCCCGGAGACCGCGGTCAGCGCGAGAACTCCTCGCTGGTGTCGGCGAGGATGTCCAGAACCGCGATCGGATCGGGAAGGACCACCGACCCGTCACCCTCGCGCGGGCTGCGGATCCAGGTCACCCGGCCACCGGAGGCCAGGGCCGAGGGCGCGCCGAGTACGAAACTGTCCCGGCAGTGCCAGCGCAGTCCCGGCATCTCCTCGACCGCTTCGGGGACACAGTCGAGATGGCAGGACCACCACTCCTGCTCGTCCACGGGCGATCGGGTGGCGACGAAGAACAGGTAACGGCCCTGGAGAGCTGCCACGGGACCGGCGGGCAGACCAGAGCGGCCCATGCGGGCCAGAGCCATGACACCGGCCTCGCGGGGAACGTCGAGCACGTCGAAGACACGGCCGGTGGGCAGGACCACATTGGCGTGCGGGTCGGCGGCCCACCACCGGCGCAGGGTGTCGGCCTCGGTGCTGGCCTCCACACCCCAGGCGGCGCTGACCGGGTGGGCGGCCGGGTCGGGACAGCCCATCCGGTCACAGGTACACGCCCGGTCGTGGCCGGGAGAGGTCCCGCGGACCACGGGCCAGCCCAGATCGGCGTAGCCCAAGGCGGACGTCAGCATGCTGTCCGTCGCGTGCCTGCGTTTACGTCGGTACAACACATCCGCCATGGGGCCTCCCGCGGTCGCCTCGAATCCGGTCGCGGCCTTCGGAGGGGTGCCCGGCCCCGGCGGCCGCGACCGGGGCGTGCAGGCCTCTCGCGTCAGCGCAACAGCCGGGCCGCCTCGGTCGCCCAGTAGGTGAGGATCTGTTCGGCCCCCGCCCGCCGGTAGGAGGTGAGTACCTCCACGATGGCCCGGTCGCGTTCCAACCATCCTCGCTCGGCTGCCGCCTCGATCATGGCGTACTCACCACTGACCTGATAGGCCGACACGGGTACCGGCGAGGTCTCGGCGACCTTGGCCACCACGTCCAGATAGGCCAGGCCGGGTTTGACCATGACCATGTCGGCGCCCTCGGCCACGTCGAGGGCGACCTCCCGCAAGGCCTCGCGCACGTTCGCGGGGTCCTGCTGGTAGCCGGAACGGTCGCCGGACTGCGGGGCGCCCTCGGCGGCCTCACGGAACGGTCCGTAGAAGACCGAGGAGTACTTGGCCGCGTAGGCCAGGACGGGGACCTGCGTGTGTCCTGCCCGGTCGAGGCCGGCCCGGATCGCCGCGACCTGACCGTCCATCATGCCGCTGGGAGCGACCACGGCCGCGCCCGCATCGGCCTGCGCGGCGGCGATGGAGGCGTAACGCTCCAGGGTGAGGTCGTTGTCGACGTGCCCGTCCGCCTGCAGCGGACCGCAGTGCCCGTGGTCGGTGTACTCACACAAGCACAGGTCGGCCATGAGCACGAGGTCGTCGCCGACCTCGGCGGACAGGTCGCGCAGGGCCTCCTGCACCACACCGTTCGGGTCGTCGGCCTGCGTGCCGGCGGCGTCCTTGTGCTCGGGGACACCGAACAGCATGAGGCCGCCGACACCGGCCTCGGCGGCCTCCGCGGCCGCCTTGCGCAGGCTCTCCTTCGTGTGCTGCACCTGCCCGGGCATGGAGGAGATCGGGACCGGCTCGGTCAGCCCCTCCTTGACGAACATCGGCAGAATCAGGTTCTCCGGGCGCACCGCGGTCTCGGCGACCAGGCGGCGCATCGCCCGGCCACGGCGCAGACGTCGGGGCCTCGCGGCGGGGAAGGCGGCGTCGGGGCTGGAAGCGGTCACGTGGAACCCCCGGTTCGGTGGTCTCGGGTGGGTGGTCGTCGCAGCGGGCTCAGAGCTTGCGGCGTCGGCCGCGGCGCTTCTGACTCGGCTTGAGCACGGGCTTTCCCGCCTCGATGGCCTCGCTGCGCCTGGTGATGCCGTACTCCGCGAGTGCCTCCGCCAGCGCCGTGATCGACGGTTTCGGTGCGACGACGTCGACGCGGAGCCCGAACTCCAGGGCCGTCTTCTCGGTCTCCTGCCCGATCACCGCGATCGCCGTCGTGTTGTGCGGCTTGCCGGCGATCCCGACGAGGTTGCGCACCGTCGAGGAGGACGTGAAGAGCACCGCGTCGAAACCACCGCCCTTGATCGCCTCTCGGACAGACTGCGGCGGAGGCGCGGCACGCACGGTGCGGTAGGCGGTGACGTCGTCGACCTCCCACCCCTTGTTGGTCAGCCCCGAGGACAGCGCCTCGGTGGCGATGTCGGCGCGCGGCAGCAGCACCCGTTCGATGGGGTCGATCTCCGCGTCGTAGGGCGGCCACACCTCCGCGAGCCCGGCACCGGACTGCGAAGGGCCCGCGGGCGGGGCGAGGTCGGGCTCGATGCCGAACCTGCGCACGGCGTCCGCGGTGGCATCGCCCACGACCGCGACCTTGACCCCGGCGAACGCACGCGCGTCGAGCCCGTAGGACTCCAGGCGCTCGCGGATGGCCTTGACCGCGTTGGTGGAGGTGAAAGCCACCCACTGGTAGCGGCCGGTGACCAGACCGCGCACTGCGCGCTCCATCTGCTGCGGGGTGCGCGGGGGTTCCACGGAGATGGTGGGCACCTCCTCGGGCACCGCGCCGTGCTCGCGCAGCTGCTCCGACAGTGAAGCGGCCTGCTCCTTGGTGCGGGGCACCAGCACACGCCAGCCGAACAGCGGGAGGGTCTCGAACCAGTTCAGTTCGGGCTGGCGGGAGACCGGCCGGCCCACGATCATCAGCGCCGGTTCCACGAGGTGGTGATTCTTGGCGTCCTTCTGCTTGAGCTCGGCCACGAGCCGCGACAGCGTGGACGTGACGGTGGTCTGGCGCGTGGTGCCGCCGGCGCGGACCACGGACACGGGGGTATTGCCGGGGCGTCCACCGGCCACGAGGGACTTGCAGACCATGTCGAATCCGGGACCCTGGTGCTCGGGGTTCTGTCCGACGGGTGCGTCCGCTCCCAGCACCACCAGCGTGGTCTCACTCGCGGCGGCCTCGGCCCAGTCGATCGTTCCGGCCCCGCGGGCGTTGATCACCCGGACCTCGGTCTCCTCGCCGGCCAGCAGCGGGACACCGGCGAAGGCGGGGCCGGCGGTGATGGGGGACAGCCCGGGGGCGACCTCCACCTCGATGCCGCTCTCGCGGCAGGCGGCCACGAGCTCGGCGCCCCGGCACACCACGAAGGGATCCCCCGAGTACAGGCGCACGACCCGGTTGCCCTCGCGGGCGTGGGAGAGCGCGACCCCGTTGAGGTCGTCGCCGCAGGTGTCGGCCTCGACCACGGACACCTCGGGCGGGCAGTGGTCGAGGAGCTCGGCACGGAAGCCCGCGAGCTCCTCGTTGGCGGGTTCGCGCAGCGTGATGACCACGTCGGCGCGGCGCAGCAGCTCGGCACCGCGCAGCGTCAGCAGGTCTGCACTGCCGGGACCCGCCCCGACGAGGGCGACCTGCCCGGGCCGAGCGGCGGCACGCTGTTCCTCCGGTTGGGGGTTGGCGTTGGCGTTCACGTACTGGCTCCTCTGTCTGGATCGCCCCCTGCGCCGGCACGGTCGGGAGGGCGCCTACGGCGGGGCTGGGCCGTCGGCTCCTGCTCAGGCCTCGTCCCTCTCGGCGAAGGCGTCGGCCACGATTCGGTCGGCGCCCTCGGCGATCATCCGTCGGGCCAGGTCGCGTCCGAGACCGACGGCGGCCTCGATGTCCTCGGGTGAGGGGATCTCGACCGTGCCCTGGCGGCGGACGGCCTCGCCACCGTCCGTGGCGACGACGTTGGCGCGCAGGCTCAGCTGTCCGTTCTCGTACTCGGCGTAGGCACCGACGGGGGCCGCGCACCCGGCTTCCAACTCGGCCAGGACGGTGCGCTCGGCCACGGTCGCCAGCCGGGTGCCGGGGTGGTCGACCGCCGTCAGGAACCCGAGGTCGCCGGCGAGGCGTTCGTCGCGGCACTCCACCGCCAGGGCGCCCTGGCCCGGTGCGGGGAGCATGACCTCGGGCTCGAACACGTCGGTGACGGCCTCCTGACGTCCGACGCGGCCGAGACCGGCGTGTGCGAGCACCACGGCGTCCAGTTCTCCGGAGCCGACCTTGCCCAGGCGGGTCTCGGCGTTGCCGCGGATCGGCACGAAGACCAGGTCGGGGCGGGCCAGACGGAGTTGGGCGACGCGGCGCGGCGAACCGGTACCGATCTTGGACCCGGCGGGCAGGTCATCGAACCCGAGCCCGTCGCGGGCGCACAGGGCGTCCCTGTGGTCGTCGCGTTCGGGGACGGCTGCCAGCACGAGGCCCTCCACCGGGGTGGTGGGCAGGTCCTTGAGGGAGTGGACGGCGAAGTCGATGCCCCCGGACTCCAGCTCGTCGCGCAGCGCGTTGACGAACACGCCGGTACCGCCGAGCTGGGTCAGATGCGCCTTGGTGACGTCACCGAAGCTCGTGATGAGCGACAGCTCGACCTTCCGGCCGGTGCGCTCGGTGATGGCATCGGCCACCACCTGGGACTGGCTCGTGGCCATGGTGCTGCGCCGGGTGCCGAGTTTGGCGGATGTGCCGGTCATGCCTTCTCCTGTGCGGCCGACACCGGCGAGCCGGTGCGATCGGCTCGCTCGTCGGCCGAGGCCGTTTGCGGATCGTCGAGGTCGAACAGGCGTCGCAGAGCGTTCTCGTAGGCCTCGCCGTCGGGGTCGGCCGCGAGCTCCTTGACGCGGACAGTGGGGCTGTGCAGAAGCTTGTCGGCCACGCGGCGCATCGCGCGGCCGATCTCCTCGCGGGCTCGGTCGTCGAGGTCGTCGGGCAGGCGGCCCATCAGGCGGGCGAGCTCGTTCTGCACCACGCTGTGCCCCTGAGTGCGCAGAGCGACGACGGTGGGCGCGACCTCGTTGGCGCGGCGCACGGAGCGGAACTCCGTGACCTCCTCGTCGACGATGCCGCGAGCCAGGGTGAGGGAGTCGGCGCGGGCCTGCTCGCCGGTGCCGTGGGCGGAGGCCTGGCGCAGGTCCCCGATGTCGACGACGCCGACCCCGTCGAGACCGCGGGCATCGGGGTCGATGTCGCGGGGCAGGGCCAGGTCGAGCAGGACGAGCGGCCGGGTGCGGCCCTCGTTGGCGGCGGCGATCCGGTCGGCGGTCAGCACCAGGCCCTGGGCTCCGGTGCAGGAGACGACGAGGTCGACGTCGGCGAGGACGTCCGCGGCCTCGGCGAAGGGGATCGCCTCGGCGTGCACGCTCTCGTAGGCCTCGGTGAGGCACTCGGCCAGGCGCGCGGCCCGCTCGAAGGTGCGGTTGGCCACGATGACGCTCGCCGCGCCCTGGCGGGCGACGGTGTTGGCCGACAGGGCGCTCATGGACCCGGCCCCGAGGACGAGTACGCGGATACCGGTCAGGGGCCCGGGGGTGCTCAGGGAAGTACCGGTGGCGCTGAGGGGGCCGGTGGTGCTCGCGGGGGGTGCGGTGTCGGCGGAGGCGGAGGTCTCGGCCTCGGTGGCCCCGGACATCGGGCAGCCGACGGGCGGGGTGGCGCTGCTGTCGGGAGCGCCACCGGGGATGCTCGCGCCGGGGAAGGCGGCCAGGTCACGCAGGGCTACGGTGAGACCGAAACCGACCATGTCGGCGCCGGCGTGGTCCAGGTGCGTCTCGGTGTGGGCGCGCTTGCCGACACGCAGAGCGCGCTGGCCGAGGTCGTTGAGCACGCGTCCCACGGAACCGTTCTCCTGCCCCTCCTTGAGGGAATCGCGCACCTGGCCGAGGATCTGGCCTTCACCGACGACCATGGACTCGAGGCCGCAGGAGACGGAGAACAGGTGCTCGACGGCACGGTCCTCGTAGTGCACGTACAGGTGGTCGGAGAGCTCGCTGAGCGGGACACCGGTGTGCCAGGACAGGAGTTCGGTGACGGCGGCGACCCCGCCGTGGTAGGCGTCGACGTCTGCGTAGATCTCGGTGCGGTTGCAGGTCGAGACGACCATGACTTCGCTGACGGGGTCGGAGCCGAGTATCTCCGCGACTGCATTGGCCCGTGTCTCCCCGTTCAGCGCGACACGTTCGAGCAGCTCGACCGGCGAACTCCGGTGGCTCAAACCCACGGCCAGGACACTCATCCGCGTACTCCCATGTCGGCACTATGTCTCACAGTGCTTCCCCATACTCGACCACGATGACAGGAAGCCGCGCACAGCCCCTCGGACTCTGCGCGCTGTTGCTTCCGGGGTCGCCCTCGGTTCGGCCGCCCCAGTTCTCGTGCTCCGATCGTCAGGTCAGTTCCAGTCCCGTCCGGTCTGCCGGTGCGCGGCCGTCCCCGTCGGCCCGCCGTTGGGCGTGGAAGGCCAGGATCTGGAGTTCGATGGACAAGTCGACCTTACGCACATCCACCCCTTCCGGCACATTGAGCACGACCGGCGCGAAGTTGAGGATGCTGGCCACCCCCACCTCGACGAACCGGTTGGCGACGTGCTGTGCCGAGCCGGCCGGTGTGGCGATCACACCGATGGACACACCGTTGTCGCGTACGGCCTCTTCCAAACTGTCAATATGCCCCACACTCAGGCCCGCAACGCTCTGTCCCACCATCGTGGAGTCGGCGTCGAGGAGGGCCGCGATGCGGAAGCCCCGGGTACCGAAACCCCCATAATTGGCCAGCGCCCGACCGAGGTTTCCGATTCCTACGATCGCCACGGACCAGTCCTGCGTGAGACCAAGCTCACGGGAGATCTGGTAAACGAGGTACTCCACCTCGTAACCGACCCCGCGCGTTCCGTAGGAACCGAGGTGCGAAAGATCCTTGCGGAGTTTGGCGGAGTTGACCCCGGCCGCGGTCGCGAGCGCCTCGGAGGAGACCGTGAGCGTCCCGCGGTCCTGCAGGGCCTGGAGGGCGCGCAGGTAGACCGGGAGCCGGGCGACGGTGGCCTCGGGTATTCCCCGGTCCCGGGGCCGAGGCGGGCGACTGATCAAGGTCTGGCACTCCTGCGGCGGTCGGTGCGGGCGGGGGTGCGGGCCGTGCGGCTCCGCTCGGAAGCCGGTGTGGTGGGGTCCCCGACAGGTCTGCACGTCCCAGGTTACGCGCTTGTGAAACTACGCACAAAGTGGGAGGCCGTGTGACCCCCGCTCCACGACTTCCCACGGGCCACCACCATGTGGTTTTGTGAAAAAGCGCGGTCGCAGAAGTTCACATTCATCACGAATTGAGGACGGAACGGAGCCTTCCTTCGTCCACGCGCCAGAAATCGTGCCGTTCACCATCGACGAAGGTGACCGGAATCTTGTCCCAGTAGTCCTCGCGCTCGGGCTCGGAGACGTCGTGCAGCGACACCTCGGCGCGAGTGGCACCGAACTCGTCGGTGACACGCTCGACGACCCCCCATGCGTCCGCGCACAGATGACAGCCCGGCTTGCCGAGCACCACCACACGGGCAGAGTTCGTCCAGCCCCCTGCTTCAGCCATGTTTCCTCCTGGCTCCAGACTCCCGGTCGTGCCTCTACCCGCCGGCGAAGGGCGGCAGGACCTCGATCACACTGCCCTCCGCGACCACGACCTCACCATGGGACCGGGAGCCGACCGGCTTCTCGTCCACCAGAAGCGACGAGATCCCGAGAACCCTCCGGAAACGGTCGTCCCCCCGGAGGTGACGCACCGTGTCGAGGGCTTCCTGGAGAGTGTTCGCCTCGACCGTCTCCTCACCCGTTCCCGCCGCGTCCTTGGCCGCGGCCCAGTACCTGACAGTGCACTTCGCCATGTGTTGATTATCCTTGGTGTTACTCGGAGGCGACATATAGAGGAATTCTTCACCGAGGGCAACGGCGCCTTCGTTCGCCCGCTCGGAACGGGCTTCACGAGAAGAGACGCATGAGCCATCTGCTGCTACTGACGAACTCGAACGAACCGTCCGACCACGTTCTACCCTCCCTCGGGCTCCTCCTGCACTCGGTGCGGGTGGCCCCCGCCGAGGCCGGCGCCCTACTGGCCTCGGGGGCGACCGGTTCGACCGGTACCCCTGTCGACGCCATTCTCGTCGACGCGCGAACGGACCTGGCCGCCGCCCGCAACTTCTGCCGGCTCCTGGACACCACCGGACTGGACTGTCCACTGTTGGTGATCCTCACCGAAGGCGGCCTCGCCGCGCTGACCCCCGACTGGCAGNGCCGTCGGCTCCGCCGAGTCCACGGCCGACGACCCCGACGAGATCCGCCGGGGCGAACTGGTCATCGACGAGGCCACCTACATCGCCCGCCTGCGGGGCCGCATCCTCGATCTGACCTTCAAGGAGTTCGAACTGCTCAAGTTCCTGGCCCAGCACCCGGGCCGGGTCTTCACCCGGGAGCAGCTGCTCCAGGAGGTGTGGGGGTACGACTACTTCGGCGGCACCCGCACGATCGACGTCCACGTACGGCGCCTGCGCGCCAAACTCGGCTCGGAACACGAGTCCTCGATCGGGACCGTGCGCAACGTCGGGTACCGCTTCGTGCCGGAGTCGACCGCCAAGTCCCAGGTACAGNCCCCCGGCGCCCCGCCCCGCCGAGGCAGACCAGGGCTGACCCGGTCCGCTCCCTCCACCCGGGTCGACCACCCGAACCGGGCGCCGCTTCCCCGGACGGAGGCGGCGCCCCTTCAGCATTTTCGGACACCGTGCGTACGCTGGAGATCCACAGATCGTGCTCGGACCCCCTCGTGCTCAGCGCCACCAGGTCCTAGGATCTGGGATGCATCCGAAAGCTGGGGAGACTTCAGGCGCGGCGGGAACCTCGCGGCCGGGTGCGGCCGACTGTCCCGGCGCGCCAACGGAGGTTGAGGACCCACCATGCCCACCGCTTCGACGACGCCCCCGTCCCCCGCCGTCCGCCGCCGACCGGGCCGTTTGCGCACGTTCGGTGCCGCGTTCGCCGGCTCCACACTCATCGCCGTGACGGCTGCTCCGGGTGCCTGGGCGGCCTCGACTCCGACCGTGGCTCTGGAGTCGTCGGTGAGTTTCATCGGGCCGGGAGAAAGCGCGGGCCCCAACCCGGTGAACGTGACCAACCCCTGGAGTGACCCGCTCTGCCTGTTCGGCCTGTCCGCCTCCTCCGGCGCCTTCTCCGTGGAGGACCACGGGCAGAAGAAGGTGGCGCCGGGCGAGAGCCTGCAGGCCGGTTCCCTCAACGGCACACCCGAGGAGAGCACCTCCGTCACCGCGACGCTGGCGCACGCGCTCGCCGACGAGGAAGGCAACTGCCCCGGCGGGGCGACCGATTCGAGCGACGTGAACTGGTCGGTGACGGTGACCGAGCCCCCGGAGGAGCCGGAGCCCACCGAAGAGCCCACGGACGAGCCCACCGAGGAGCCCCCGGAAGAGCCGGAGCCCACCGAAGAGCCCACGGACGAGCCCACCGAGGAACCCCCGGAAGAGCCGGAACCCACCGAAGAGCCCACGGACGAGCCCACCGAGGAACCCCCGGAAGAGCCGGAACCCACCGAGGAACCCACCGAATCGGACGAGCCCACCGAAGAGCCGACCGACACCCCCACCGAGACGGACCGTCCCACCGCCACCCCGACGGACGGCGGCGGTCCCCCCTCCGAGGATCCTCGTCCCGACCCCGAGGACGGCTCCCGGAGCGACGGCACCGGTTCCACGCCCCAGGGCGGTGGCGGTGGCAGTGGCAGTGTCGACAGCCCGCCCACCAGCGATGCGGACATCCCTACCCTGCCCCGTGACGACGCCGACCTGCCCGACATCTCCCCCGAGGGTGAGGACCTCGCCGAGCTCCCGCTGGTCAGTCCCGGCCAGGGTGAGAAGGACGACGACCTGGACGGTACCGAGGTCGCCTCCGACCACGACCGAATGGGCGCCGGCGTGGCCCCGGCGGCGCTCCTGGGCGCACTCCTGGTCGCGCTCCTGCTGGCCACCCCGATCATGCCGTCCCGGCGTGTCCGCACGGCGTTCGAGGGCGGGTACCAGGGCAAGCGCCGCAAGGGCTGACGCGGCCCCGACCTGACACGCTTTTTACGGGTCCGGCGTCGTAGGCTTCGGGCCATGAGCACCGTGAACGTCACCGACACCCTGTCCCCGGAACTCGCCGACCGCGTCCTCGCCCTCGCCGAGGACGCCCTGTATGCCGACGGCGTCGCCGCGCTGTCGGAACAGCCGCTCCTGCGGGTGCGCCACGGCGCCCCCGCAGGGAGCGTGCGCTTCCACGTGCTGACCGACGGAGAGGAGGTCGTGGGGGCGGGGGTCGTCGAACGTGCCGGGGGCGAGCCCGACTCCGGCGAGCTCGTCGTCGCACCCGCGCACCGCAGCAAGGGCCACGGGGCGGCCCTCCTGCGGTCCTTGCACGAGGACGCGGGCACGGACGGCGTCCGCGTGTGGGCCCACGGCCGGCTGCCCGGAGCCCTCGCCCTCGCCGCGTCCGCCGGGTGGGACACCGCCCGTGAGCTCTACAAGCTGCGCATGCCGCTGCGCGACCTGACCGCCGACGAGCGCGGCGGCCCCTGGACCGCCCCGGAGCTGCCCGAGGCGACGATGCGCCCGGAGATCGCCGACCGGGTCACCGTGCGCCCGTTCGAGGTGGGGCGCGACGATCAGGCCTGGCTCCGCACGAACGCACGCGCCTTCGCCGAGCACCCCGAGCAGGGCCGGCTCACCCAGGAGGACCTGCGCCAGCGGCAGGAGGAGGACTGGTTCGACCCGGCGGGCTTCTTCCTGGCCGTGACCGAGCAGGGTGACATCGCGGCCTTCCACTGGACCAAGGTCCACTCCGACGGCGCCGGGCTCACCGACGGCGAGGCGGTCGGCGAGGTCTACGCCGTGGGTGTGGACCCGGATTGGCAGGGCACTGGGCTGGGCCGCACTCTCACCCTCGCCGGTCTGCACCACCTGCGCGACTCCGGGCTGCCGTGGGTGCACCTGTACGTCGACGGCGAGAACACGGCGGCGGTGCGTCTGTACGAGACGTTGGGCTTCTCCGTGTGGGAGACCGACGTGATGTACGCACCGGGCGTGTGATCGGTCACCGTCCCCACGAGGCCCCGGGGGCGGGTGGGGGTGATCACATTCACCGGCCACATCCCCTGCGGCCACGGTGATGCGACACCCAGTTCACCCACCGTTCACCTCTTCTGGGAGAACTGGTCATCTCCGCCGCCTACCTTCGCATTCGGCGCGGCACGTCCCTTTCGCGCGCCTGGGTGATCCGACCCGCAATCCATTCCCAACGGAGCCACTCCATGACGACCACGGACGCGCCTCAGGCGGCACCCCCGCCCTCGGGCAAGCGCCGGATCGGCGACGTAGTCTTCGCCGGGCTCGCCCGAAGCTCGGGCATCCTCATCCTGCTGATCCTGGCAGGTGTCGCAGCCTTCCTGATCGTCCAGGCATGGCCCTCACTGTCCGCCAACACCCAGAACTTCCTGACCACCCGGGAGTGGGACGCCAACGTCCGCGAGGAACCGGCCTTCGGTGTCGCGGCCCTGGCGTTCGGTACGGTCCTGGCCGCCCTGATCGCCCTCGTCATGGCCACCCCGGTGGCGATCGGCATCGCGCTGTTCATCGTCTACTACGCGCCGCGCCGGCTGGCCTCCCTGCTGGGCTACCTGGTGGACCTGCTGGCCGCCATCCCCAGCGTCGTCTACGGCCTGTGGGGCATCGGCTTCCTGGCCCCCCAACTGGTTCCCGTCTTCGAGGGCATCAGCCGCTACCTGGGCTGGATCCCCCTGTTCGCCGGACCGCCCTCCCCCTCCGGCCGGACCATCCTCACCGCGAGCATCGCGCTGGCCGTCATGATCCTTCCGATCATCACCGCGATGTCCCGGGACGTCTTCCACCAAGTGCCGCAGGGCCACCGCGAGGCCGCCCTGGCCATGGGGGCCACCCGTTGGGAGATGATCCGGCTGGCCGTGCTTCCCTTCGGCAAGTCCGGCATCGTCGGCGGCGCCATGCTGGGCATGGGCCGTGCGCTCGGCGAGACGATGGCGGTGGCGATGATCCTCTCCCCGTCGCTGATGATCTCCTGGAACGTCCTGCAGAGCGGTAACCAGACCATCGCCGGCCACATCGCGCTCCAGTACCCCGAGGCCACCGGCTACGGAGTCTCGGCGCTCATCGCCGCGGGCCTGGTGCTGTTCGCGATCACGCTGTTCGTCAACATGGCGGCCCGCTACGTCGTCGCGCGTGGAAACAAGGAGGCCTGATGAGCACGACGACCACGCAGCCTCCCGAGCCGGAGACCCGCGCCCAGCTGAGCCGCGGATCGCTGCCCCGCTACTTCTCACCCGTCCTCCTGGCCGCATCGGCCGCCGTGGTGGCCGGCGTTCTGCTGGCCTTCTCCTCCTTCGGGGTCATACTGTGGGCCCTGCTCACCGCGGTCGCCTACCTGGTCATTTCCGTGACCGCCTCCGTGCGCGTGGAGGGCGCACGCAAGGCCAAGGACCGGTTCATCACCGCGATCGTCTACGGGTGTTTCCTGCTGGCGATGGCCCCGCTGGTGTCGGTCCTGTGGACGGTCGTGCAGAACGGCATGAGCCGGTTCGACAGCTACTTCCTGTCCGTGTCGATGAACGGCGTCCTGCCGAGCATGGACGCGGGCGGTGTCTACCACGCGATCGTCGGCACCCTGGCGATCACCGGCATGGCCACCCTCATCTCGGTGCCCATCGGTGTGCTCACCGCGGTCTACCTCGTGGAGTACGCGGAGGGGCGCCTCAAGAAGGTGATCACCTTCTTCGTCGACGTGATGACGGGGATCCCCTCGATCGTCGCCGGTCTGTTCGTGGTCGCCCTGTGGATGGTGCTGCTGGGTCCCGGACACCTCAACGGCGCTTCCGGCGCGCTCGCCCTCGCGGTCCTGATGATCCCGGTCGTGGTGCGCTCCAGCGAGGAGATGCTGCGCCTGGTCCCGCTCGAGTTGCGGGAGGCCTCCTACGCCCTCGGCGTGCCCAAGTGGCGCACCATCACCAAGGTGGTGCTGCCGACCTCGGCGAGCGGACTGACCACCGGAATCGTGCTCGCCATCGCCCGTGTTATCGGAGAGACGGCACCGCTGGTCCTCACCGCAGGGTCGTCGGCCGTGTCCATCAACTGGAACCTGTTCGACGGGCAGATGATGAACCTCCCGGTGTTCATCTACTCGCAGGTCCGCATGGGCGGGGCCGTGAACTACGAAAGGGCTTGGGCCGCGGCGCTGACGCTGATCCTGGTGGTCATGCTGCTGTTCTTCCTGGCCCGCATGATCGGCCGCTTCTTCGCGCCGAAGACCCGCTGACCACCCGACCCACGCTCTGACTCACGAGGAACATCCAGTGGCGAAACGAATCGACGTCTCCGGACTCAACGTCTACTACGGCGACTTCAAGGCCGTCGAGGACGTCTCCATGACCATCGAGCCGCGGTCGGTGACAGCGTTCATCGGTTCCTCCGGCTGCGGCAAGTCCACCTACCTGCGTGCTCTGAACCGCATGCACGAGGTCACCCCCGGCGCCCGCGCCGAGGGCAAGGTCCTCCTCGACGACCTGGACATCTACGGCCCCGACGTCGATCCCGTCATGGTCCGCGGCGAGATCGGGATGGTCTTCCAGAAGGCCAACCCCTTCCCCACCATGTCCATCTACGACAACGTCATCGCGGGGGCCAGGCTCAACAATTCCCGCATGTCCAAGTCCGAGGCCGACGACCTGGTCGAGGAGTCACTGCGCGGCGCGAACCTGTGGGAGGAGGTCAAGGAGCGCCTCAACAAGCCCGGCGCCGGCCTCTCCGGCGGTCAACAGCAGCGCCTGTGCATCGCCCGCGCCACCGCGGTCAAGCCGTCCGTCCTCCTCATGGACGAGCCCTGCTCGGCGCTGGACCCGATCTCCACGCTCGCGATCGAGGACCTCATTCACAACATGAAGGAGGACTACACGATCGTGATCGTCACCCACAACATGCAGCAGGCCGCGCGTGTGTCCGACCGGACCGCGTTCTTCAACCTCTCCGCCCCCGGCAAGCCCGGCAAGCTCATCGAGATGGGCGAGACCAACCAGATGTTCACCCGTCCCGATCAGAAGGAGACGGAGAACTACATCACCGGCCGTTTCGGGTAGACCCGAGCGCATGCGGCAAGGGCCGGGGCCTCCCGCGAGGCGCCCCGGCCCTTCTCGTGCTCAGCCGTTCTTGACCACGATCGTCTCGACCGTGTTCGCCACGTGCTCGAACGCGTCGGCGGCCGTCTCCAACTCCTCGATGACGTCCTTGAGCTTGAGCACCGTCAGAGCGTCGTACTCGCCGCTGAACAGGTGGGCGAGGAGCTTGCGGTAGATGCGGTCGGCCTGGTTCTCGAGCTGGTTGATCTCGATCCAGTACCGGGTGAGGTCCTCGAGGTCGCGCAGGCGCGGCATGGCCTCGGCGGTCAGCTCGGCGGCGCGCTCGAGCACCTCGATCTGGTCGATGATGCCCTTGGGCATGCGGTCGAGCTCGTAGAGCCCGATGAGGTCGACGGCCGCCTCCATGGAGTCCATGACGTCATCGAGGTTGGAGGCGAGACGATAGATGTCCTCACGGTGTATGGGGGTCGCCGAGCTCTTGTTGAGCCGCCGCATGATCGCGTGGGTGGCGTCGTCCCCGGCGTGCTCGCAGGCGCGCATCTTCTCTGTGATGGCCTCCCGGTCGGCCCCGTCACTCATCAGCTCCACCAACAGGCGGGCCGCGATGACCAGGTTGTTCGCCGAGTCGGTGAACATCTCGTAGTAGCTGTCATCACGCGGGCGCAAACGCAGGCGCACGTCGTCTCTCCCGATGGTGCGGTGGTCTTCCTTGGTGGATATTACGGGCGCTGACCATCTGCTTCAGCGCGACAGCGCGCGGTGTGGCATCCGGCTGGGAGCCGGGAGGCCAGGGACGCTACCGTCTCCGGCGCTCTCGGGCCAGTGTGGCCCTGAGACAGGAATCACCCGGCCGGGGAAGCGGTGATCGACTCCGCAAGTGCCTCTCGGTGTCCACCTTCAGGGCATTTTCGCCCGCTGACAAGTATCGCTGTCGTTCCGTGACCTGATCGTCCCGGGGGTACGTGAAGCGTTCCTCCCCGACCGGGCCGGCTTCCGGGACCGTACGCTGGCCCCATGCCGACCGCACTGACCGCGAGCGCCCTGAGACGCCTGCGCACCGCACTCGACGACCAACGTGCCGCCCTGGGCGAGGATCCGTTCGAGGGCGGAGACGAGGAAGCGGTGGCGGCGTGCGCCCGCGCGGTGCTGCGTGCCCCCGAGCCGCTGCGCCCGGCGGTCAAGGCGGCCGTGCGCGGCTCCCTGGCGGTCCTGGCCGAGCGGGCCCCGGGCAACAGCCTGGAGGTGCGTGTGCCGCCGTACGGGGCCGTGCAGGCGTTGGAGGGCCCCCGGCACACGCGGGGCACACCGCCGGGTGTGGTGGAGACCGAACCACTCACCTGGCTGCGTCTGGCCACCGGCGCCCTCACGTGGGAGGAGGAGCTCGGGGACCACCGGGTCAGTGCCAGTGGCGCCCGTGCGGATCTGTCCGCACATCTGCCGCTGTGGCCGTGAGATGTGCTCTCGCGGCCCCCGCGGAAGGTGATCCGACCCCGAGT
The DNA here is from genome assembly GCF_000341145.1 of Nocardiopsis xinjiangensis YIM 90004. Taxonomy (GTDB): domain Bacteria; phylum Actinomycetota; class Actinomycetes; order Streptosporangiales; family Streptosporangiaceae; genus Nocardiopsis; species Nocardiopsis xinjiangensis. Next base: position 44,593 of record NZ_ANBE01000022.1, on the reverse strand, counting down.
GGCGTGCGGTCGGCGGGCAGGCACTAAACTGTGCACGTGCCGTACTCCGACGGCCGGCTCTCCATGGACCTCGATCCGCATGAACGCGGCCCGCAGGACGCCTGCGGTGTCTTCGGGGTCTGGGCACCCGGCGAAGAAGTCAGCAAGCTCACCTACTTCGGTCTCTACGCGCTCCAACATCGCGGGCAGGAATCCGCGGGCATCGCGCTGAGCGACGGGGAACGCATCGTCGTCTACAAGGACATGGGACTCGTCTCCCAGGTCTTCGACGAGGCCACCCTCGAGAACCTGCGCGGGCACATGGCGATCGGCCACTGCCGTTACTCCACGACCGGTTCACCCGTGTGGGAGAACGCCCAACCGACCTTCGCCCGGGAGGGCGGCCTGGCGCTCGGGCACAACGGCAACCTGATCAACACCACCGAGCTCGCCGCGCGGATGCGGGGCCCGCAGCGCGCCACCACGGACACCGAGATCCTCACGCAGCTCCTGGCCGACCGCGCCCACAACGACCCCGAGGTCTCCATCGAGGACGCCGCGATGGAGCTCCTGCCCCAGGTGCACGGAGCCTTCTCCCTGGTGTTCATGGACGAGAACACCCTCTACGCCGCACGCGACCCGCAGGGCATCCGCCCGTTCGTGCTCGGCCGCCTCGGAGAGACCTCGGGCGCCGGCGGCTGGGTCGTGGCGAGCGAGACCGCCGCCCTGGACATCGTGGGTGCCGAGTTCGTCCGCGAGATCGAGCCGGGCGAGTTCCTCACCATCGACGAACGGGGTCTGCGTTCGCGCAGCTTCGCCCCCGCCGACCGCAAGGGCTGCCTGTTCGAGTACGTCTACCTGGCCCGCCCCGACACCACGATCGCCGGCCGCAACGTCAACACCACCCGGGTGGAGGTCGGCCGCCGTCTGGCCGTCGAGCACCCGGTCGACGCCGACCTGGTCATCCCGGTCCCGGAGTCGGGCACCCCGCCCGCGGTCGGGTACGCCGAGGCCAGCGGGATCCCCTTCGCCCAGGGCCTGGTGAAGAACTCCTACGTGGGACGCACCTTCATCCAACCCAGCCAGACCCTGCGCCAGCTCGGTATCCGGCTCAAGCTCAACCCGCTCCGCGACGTCATCGAAGGACGCCGGCTGGTGGTCGTGGACGACTCGATCGTGCGCGGCAACACCCAGCGCGCCCTGGTGCGGATGCTGCGGGAGGCCGGCGCCACCGAGGTCCACGTGCGTATCTCCAGCCCTCCGGTGCTGTGGCCCTGCTACTACGGGGTGGACTTCGCGACCCGCGACGAGCTCATCGCGGCGAACCTGTCGACGGACGAGATCGCCGAGTCCATCGGCGCCGACAGCCTCGCCTACGTGAACCTCGACGAGCTCACCGCCGCCACGGAGGTCCCCTCCGGTCAGCTCTGCCGGGCCTGCTTCGACGGTGTGTATCCGCTGGAGATCGACACCGGTTCCCAGGGCAAGCACATGCTGGAGAAGACCTGTGGCACCCCTGAAGGCTCCACCGTGGCCGTGGGCGGTTCCCACTGACCTCTGGGGCTTCTTTCGCGTTTCACCCGGGTGCCGCTGTGCCCGAAGCCGAAGCACGGCAGCGCCCGGTACCACCGAACACATCATGAGGAGTAACTCGCGTGGCAGCCGAGAACACGGGGGCGGGCGCGTACGCGGCCGCGGGCGTCGACATCGCCGCGGGTGAGCGCGCCGTCGACCTGATGAAGCGCCACGTCGCGCGGACCCGCCGCCCGGAGCAGGTCGATGACGCCAGCGGCTTCGCCGGACTGTTCCGCCTGGACACCGCCAAGTACCGCGACCCGGTCCTGGCGACCTCCACCGACGGGGTGGGCACCAAGGTGTTGCTCGCCCAGCAGCTGGACCGGCACGAGACCATCGGCATCGACCTGGTGGCGATGGTCGTGGACGACCTGGTGGTCAGCGGGGCCGAGCCGCTGTTCATGACCGACTACGTCGCGACCGGAGCGGTGGTGCCCGAGCGCATCGCCGACATCGTCGGCGGGATCGCCGAAGGCTGTCACCGGGCCGGGTGCGCACTCATCGGCGGGGAGACCGCCGAGCACCCGGGCGCGATGGAACCGCACGAGTACGATCTGGCCGGCGCCGGGACCGGTGTGGTCGAGGGTGACGCGATCCTGGGTCCGGACCGGGTCCGCGAGGGCGACGCCCTGATCGCGATGGCCTCCTCCGGACCGCACTCCAACGGGTACTCGCTGATCCGGCGCATCGTGGACGAGGCCGACCTGGACCTGTTCGGCGAGGTCCCGGAACTGGGCGGGACCCTGGGCGAGGCACTGCTGACCCCGACCCGCGTCTACGCGCAGGACTGCGTGGCCCTGACCGCCGAGGTGGAGGTGCACGCCTACTCCCACATCACCGGGGGCGGGCTCGCCGCGAACCTGGCACGGTCCCTGCCCGACCACACCGACGCACACGTGGACCGCGGAACGTGGGCCCCGGGCCCGGTCTTCGACCACCTCGCCGAGAAGGGCGGGGTGGACCGCGAGGACATGGAGGCCACGTTCAACATGGGCGTGGGCATGGTCGCGATCGTCGCGGAACAGGACGCCGAACGGGCCTCGGCCCTGCTTGCCGGACGCGGGGTCCAGGCCTGGCGCCTGGGTGAGGTCACTGCCGGGTCGGGCAACGCCGTCGTCACGGGCGAGTACCGGTCGGCGTGAGCGCACCGGCTACTCGCGCACGGGGGGCGCAAACATAGCCGGTGCGAACCACAGGAGTGGTTCGCACCGGCTATATCCACCTGTACACGGTGTCCCCGGGACATCGGGGGCTGCCACAGGCTCGGTTGTTGCTGTCCGAACGGTCGAAGACCTCGGTCGACCTATGTGTCGGAGTCCGAGTGCTTCTCGGCGAGATCGGCGTAACGGTCGATCAGGTCGTCATGAGGTTCTCCGTAGGAGTCCTCCGGGCCCGACGGACCGTTCTGAGACCCCTGCCCCTCAGCGACACCCAGCTCCGACCGCAGCCGATCGAGGTCGGTTCCACCGGTGCTGTACTTGAGCTTCCGGGCGACCTTCTGCTGCTTGGCCTTGGCTCGGCCGCGCCCCATTGGCTCGACCCCCTCAACGATGGGGTTCGGATGAACCCCAGTTCTCTCAATTAACCCGAACTGTCGGCTGACGGCCGTCAAACGCGACTGACGACTCGCGCCAGCTTACGTACACCTACAACCGTACCTGGTCGGGCCCCGCCGTGCCTACGCCACCCGTGCCCGGCGAAGGCGGACAGCGACCGGATTCCCTTCCCACCAGGGGTTTTCGACGGTGCGTGTCCGACAGGAGGATCTGTGCCACGATGCGACCGTGTTGCCCTACAGCGCCTACCTCCGTGTCTATCAACCACTGGACGCCTTCTCCCCGCAGGACCGCCGGAGATGGGAGGAGTACGCGCTCTCGCCGGACCGCCCGCGGCGCATCCACGCCCTGAGCGCCGAGCAGCGCGAGAGCCTGGGCCGGCTCCTGGCCTCACCTCCGCGAGTGGCCCCTGAGGAGGAGAGCGAGCACGCCTACCTGCGGGTGGTCCAGGGCCGCTTGTACGTGTGCCCGTGGCAGACCCGGTTGCGGTCCTGGCGTGCCTACGACGACTTCAGCAACACGGTGCCCTTCGCGGTGAGCGAGTCCTTCGTCCCGGCCCCGGAGGCCGACCGTGTGGAGGAGGCCTACCGTTCCTGGCTCGACTCGGGCGCGGTGATGCGGACGGGGATCCTGTCGAGCAACTGGACGATCCCGGTCCCGTGGTTCGTGCCGTTCGAGGACGACGAGCGGTGCCTGGTGCTGTCGAATCAGGACACACGCACGCTGCTGTACCTGACCCGGTACTCGCCGGCACTGCGCCGCCTGGAGCACACCTCGGCGGTGCTGCGCGAACACGTCGGGAAGAACACGGCCTCCGGCGGGCTCGAGCGGGTGAAGGACTGGTTGGCCTCGACCGCGCATCCCGAGGCGCTCGTGGAGCTCGACTACGGGGGCCTGCCGTACCTGCTGAGCGATGACCATCTGCACGCGGACCGGTCGGTCGCGGAGGTCTCGGGTGCGGTCGCGGCGCTGGCCGAGGGCGAGAGCGGACAGGTGCGGGAGATGCGTGAGCGGCTACTGGGGCGGTGGAGGTCTGTGCGCGCCCTCCAGCACGCCAACTGAGTGTCACGGGACCTTCAGTTTTTCGGCGACATGCTCAGGCCGTTCGTCGTGAAGAAGACACCCCGACACGCCGTACACCAACCTGGTACGCCAGGTTTCTCAACCTCTTCAGAGAGCCTTTTCCCACGTGAGGAAGGCAACCCGGGGCGCGGCTCCACAGCTTCTCGCCAAGCTCTCAGAAATTGGGCATAACGCCCGTTAGGGATGGACGTACACTGTAGTGAGCCGATCACGGAGTGCACGCTCCGTAACCAGAGAAGCCCTGCCACGCGGGCGATCCCGCATGGCCCGACCGCTCGGGTCGAAGGGAACGGCCTTCCTCCGCACACTCCGGCGATCCGACAGAACCAGCGGACCGACCAGCGCGACGACCCCGGGGCCGTCCCCGTCGACCGGGTTTCGGTCAGCCACCCCCTAGCACTTCGGTCGCTCCGGATCGAGAAAAACGAGGCCGGAGAACGAAGTTTTGACCGAATAGACCACATGCCACTAAACGTGTCGCTAGAATCACTTAGCGTGACGCGACCACGGGCGGCTTTCTTTGGCCTCCCACGTGCAAAGTTGCTTGGAGTGGTCGCATAATCACCTCGGGTGGTGCCAATGCCCCGCAAATCGGGGATATTGGACATCCGGGCCAAGTGCCAGGATTAAGGCTCAAGGATCGGCACACAGATCCAGGAGGAGAGGCCGTACACATGTCAACTCGCACGCCCGAGGCGGAGCCCCTGTTGACCCCCGCCGAGGTTGCCACCATGTTCCGCGTGGACCCGAAGACGGTCACACGTTGGGCGAAGGCGGGCAAGCTGACCTCGATCCGCACCTTGGGCGGACACCGCCGCTACCGCGAGACTGAGGTCCGCGCCCTGCTGGCCGGAATCCCCAGCCAGCGTACGGAGTGATCTCCCCGGTCTGAGCCGGTTCCGGGGGGAACGGCCGGGCGGTCTCCGGCTGACGACAAGAACCGAGGGCGGGCCCGTCGGGCCCGCCCTCTTCCGTGTCCGCAGGGAACCCGTTGGCAGTGGAGGGTCCACATGGCAGAGGAACGACCGACCCGTGCCCTGTCACTCACCGTCACCTCGTGGGTGTTGCAGGCCGTCGGAGCCGCCGTCTTCCTCCTCGTCGGCGCCGGGAAACTCTTGTCCTGGCCCGATCACGTCGCCACTTTCACCGAGATCGGGGTCGGGCAGTGGCTGCGCTACGCCGTCGGTGCCGCGGAGGTCGTGGGTGGTGCGATACTGCTCGTTCCGCGCACCTCCGGGCTCGCCGCGCTGGGCCTGGCCGTCATCGCGGCCGGCGCCGCCCTCACCCACGTGTTCGTGCTCATGGACCAGGGCTGGGCGCTGCCGCTGGCGCTGACCGCAGCGATGGCCGCGGTCGCATGGATCCGCCGACCCGAGACGGCACGGCTGATCGGTCGCGGCACCGTGTTCTGAACGCTCCGGCTCAGTCCTCGATGCGGTCGTCCATCGCGGTGGTGCGCCCGCGCGCGAGGTAGGTCGCCGCGCAACCGCCGCCGACGGCGACACACGCCGCCGTCACCAGCGCGGCCAGGGAGCCGCCGCCTGTCGTGGGCAGGCGGCTCACCGGCGCCTCTTCCGCAGCGGTCTCGCCGTCCTCGCCCTCGGACGGGGACGGACCGCTCTCGGAGACGTGTGTGGAGCCCAGGGCCCAGGAATCGGCCAGCTCCACGGCGAACCCGTTCTCCTCCCCGGGCTCGCCGACCTGCACCCAGACGGTGAGCCACGAGCGCGCCCCCTCCCCCTCCCACTCGGGGTCCTCGTCCTCGAAGTTCGACTCGTTGACGACGAAGTGCACACTCACCGGGATCTCCTCGCCGGGCCCGCCCTCGGTGTCGGGCACCTCGAGCACGTCCGTGACGGTCGTGCCCTCCCCTCCCTGTTCCAGTTCGCGGACCGGTTCACCGAACGCGGTGATCTCTCCGTGCTCGAAATCCGTCCGGGTACGGCCGCCGTACTCGGCCCTGACGGTGGCGCGGACGTCGGCGACGGTGAACTCGACGCCGCCGGTACCGCCGGTATCGGAAGCGGCGGCCGTGTCCAGGGGCATCAGACGCGCATCCCCGCGGATCGGGGACTCGGTGGCCCCTACCTCGGGGCTCTCCTCCGATTCGGGGGACTCCTGGTCCTGCGGGTCACCCTCGCCCTCGTCCGTTCCTTCTCCGCCCGCGTCCTCCTCCGGGCGCGGCGGGGGCTCGGGGCTGGGGACCGCTTCGGGTTCGTCCGCCTCGGTCCAGTGCTCGGTCTCCTCGGCCGGTTCGTCGTCCTCGTCCGGGGCGGCCTGGTCCTCGAGGGTCGAGGGCTCGTCGGCCTCGTCCTCCTCCTCGGTTCCGTTCCGGCCGCCTTCGCCGCCCTTTTCGGGCTCGGGGACGTCGATCATGCCGAGGTCGACCAGGTCCTCGACCTCCAGTCGGAACACCGCCGAGTCGACGGCGGAGACGGCGTGTGCGCCCTCGTCGTCGACGAGAGCGTAGCTGCTGCCGCTGATCTCGGCGTACTCGGCGAGGGGACCGGAGATCTCCTCGGCGTCGGCCTCTTCCTCGTGGGCGTCACCGTGGCTGATCGCGGTGGAGTACCCGCTGACGGCGTCCCCGTCGGACACCCAGGCCTGTGCGTTGCCCCAGACCAGGGGCGAGGCGCTCGCGGGGGCGGCGGTCCCGACGGTGAGAGCGCCGAACACCGCGCACAGGACACCGCCGCCGAGGAGGCGACGCACGATCGGCTTGGTGGAAGTCACCACAGCACTCCTGGTTGTTCTGGGGGATGCCCGGCCCGTCGCGGCCCCGTCGGGAGAAACAGGCACAGGGCGTCGGGAGTGTGACCGGGCGATGTGCGGAGCGGTTGAGCGGGCCCCTCCCGCCCCGGAGGGGATCCGGACGGTGGGTGCACAAGTACCCACAGAGCGAGCCTAGCCCGTGGAGCCCGAATCGGGAACCGTGTTCGACGGCCGGCACACGCGAACGGCCCCGGGGCGCGGGCGGATTCTTGGGGTCCTCGCAACACCTGACGGTCTACGTGGTCGTCAGTAGATCACGCAGGCGCTCGGCTGGGGTTGCCCAGCCGAGCGTTTTGCGTGGCCGGCCGTTGAGCTGCTGGGCGACGTGTTCGAGGTCTTGTGGGCTGTGCACGGACAGATCGGTGCCTTTGGGGAAGTACTGCCGCAACAGGCCGTTGGTGTTCTCGTTCGATCCGCGCTGCCAGGGCGAGTGCGGGTCGCAGAAGTAAACCGGAACCCCCGCGACCGCGGACACCAGCCTTGCGCGCCCACACAGCCGCCGTGTGCCGATTCGCCCCGACTGCTCGGGCAGCTCCCGAGACGCTGCCGTTCTCCTTATCCAGTGCCTCGAAGAACCTCGCCTTGAGTGCCTCAAAATCCACGGTCCCCGCAACTCCCTGAACTCCAGGGTGTTGCGGGGACCGCTAGAACCCGAGGCGTGCCCCGGGACCGTGGACGACCGGTCACCGCGGACGGGAACGCCCTGGTGACGGCGGAGATCAGCTCTCGTCGGCTGCCTCGCCCCCGGTCACCTCGTTCTTCTTGCGGCGCGTGAAGTAGAGGGCGGCGCCACCACCGGCGGCCACGGCGGTACCGGCGGCGATCAGGCCGGCCAGGGCACCACCGGTGACGGGCAGGCTGCCTTCGCCTTCGTCCTCGCCGTCGCCCTTGCGGCCGTCCTTGTCGTCCTCACCCTCACCGGGGTCCTTGCCATCCTCCTGGCCGTCCTCTTCCCCGCCGTCCTCGTCGTCCTCGTCTTCCTTGCCGTCCTCACCCTCGCCGGGGTCCGGGTCCCCGTCGTCCCCCTCACCAGGGTCGCCGTTTCCCGGGTCCTCGTCGTCGGCCTCGACCTCGGCGGTGCCGGTGAGGACCTCGGCGAAGGCGAAGTCGAACCCGGCCACACCCGCGTCGAAGGAGGCGACCATGCCGCCGAAGGACGCGTCGAAGAGGAACTCCTCGTCCTCGAGGGAGGGGACCTGTTCCTGGCCCTCGACGGAGGTCAACGAGACCTCCATCGGGAGGAAGGTGTGGTTCACCTGTACCTGGCCCTCGGCGAACTCGACGGTGTACTCGCCGTCCCAGCCCTGGGTGACCTGGATGCTCGCGTCAGTGAACTCGACGTCGATGGCGTAGTCCTCGTCCTGGGTGTCCAGGGTCCCGGCGGACTCGCCCCGGAGTTCCTCGATCGTGCCGAAGCTCTGGACGTCCTCGGTGTCCTCCTGGGCGAGGATCTGGCCGAGGTCCTCCTCGGTCAGCTGCGCGTGGACGCTGCCGACCTCGATGGAGGAGTGGAGGCCGTCGGCGTCCACGGTGCTGGTGCCCGTCAGGTCGACGTCCAGGTACGGCTCGGGCCGACCCTGGTAGTGCTGGGTGTCGCTGCCCTCCTCGCCCTGCGCGACGGAGGGGACGAGGGAGACACGCTCCTCGAGTACGGCGCTGTGCGCGGTCCCAACGGTGATGGTCTCGGCCTGGGCCGGCATGGCGGCGGCCAGGGTCAGGCCGCCGAAAGCGGCGAAGGTGGCGCCGGTCTGGAGCATGCGGCGCGCGCTGATGGTGGGGGAATGCGTCAAGATCATCCTCGTTCGGATCGTCCCGACCCGCGCTGCCGGGTCGGGTGGCCACGTGATCCACCGCCGTGACGGGCGGGAGCGGGACGCGAAAAACGCGGACACGAGCCAATGTCGGGTGTCTACGACACGGCCTGGGGGGCCGATGTCCGTGTGGTGCCTGGCAACGGGGGGATCAGCGGGTTCACCTGGTCGGGGACGCCCGCACTGGGGGATGCGCACCCCGGTGCCTCCATTCCGGAGCTTATCCATAGAAATGCCGGAAAAACACGGCGAGCCGGGTTACGGAAATGTCACGATCAACATTCTCCCAGTTCAGGCCAGAAAAGTACACAATCCCTTTCTTGATTCACGTAATTCTTGTAAACCGACGCGCGTATCATGCGTCCATGAATCCGAAGAATCGAACATTCGGTGACAGACGGCCACATGGAGGCAGGTGCCGCGCACAGGCCGAGGGCCGCTATTTTGAGGACATGCCCGCTTCGACCGAGCAGAGGCCCGGCGGCCGCACCGTCCGTGCTCTGTCCCTGACCGCCCTGGCCGCCCTGCTCTGCGCCTCGTGCGCGACACCACCTGGGGAGGAACCCAACGGCGACCCCACCGCCGCACCGCCTCTGCCCGGCCCCGGCGACGCACAGGCCTCCGGTCCCGACCAGGCCCCCGGCGGGCAGGAGGAACCGGTCGGCGACGGCCCCTTGCACAGCCGCGTGGTGGTCATCGACCCCGGACACAACGGCGGCAACGCCCAGGACCCCGACAGCATCAACGAGAACGTCCCCGCCGGCCCCGCCGGCGAGGAGAAGGCCTGCGACACCGTCGGCGCCGAGACCGCCGACGGCCTGTCCGAGCACGAGTTCAACTGGAAACTGTCGCTGCTGGTCCAGGAACGCCTGGAGGCCGACGGAGCGACCGTGATCCTGACCCGCGAGGACAACGAGAGTGTGGGCCCCTGCATCGACGAACGCGCCGAGATCGGCAACGAGGCCGAGGCCGACGCCGCCGTGTCGCTGCACGCCGACGGCGGACCGGAGAGCGGGCGCGGGTTCCACGTGATCCATCCCGGACCGATCGACGGCCACACGGACGAGATCGCCGAACCCTCGCAGCTCCTGGCCGAGGACCTGCACCGCGAGTACGAGGAGGGCACCGAGATCCCCGTCTCGGACTACCTGGCCGACGACGGGTTCGACGAGCGCACCGACCTGGGCGGCCTCAACCTGTCGACGGTGCCGAAGGTGTTCCTGGAGACCGGGAACATGCGCAACGAGGAGGACGCCGAGATGCTGTCCGACACCGAGTGGCGCGAGACGGCCGCCGACGCCATCGCCCGCGGGCTCGCCACTTACCTCATGCGCAGCTGAGAGGCACCGGAACGACCACACCCGGTCACGGGTACCGGCCGGTATGGCCAAGCGCCCTCCCCTCCCGGCATAATGCCGCCATGAACAGCCGTATCCCCCGGACCGAGTTCGGCACCGACCTGGGCGGCCCCGTCCGCCCCAGGTCACGGAGTTCCTGGACGCCATCGTCCCCGTGACGGGGCGAGGCCACGAGCCCCGCCCCGGAGCGACCGATGGCCCATGCCGACTGCACAATTGGTGACCATGCCTCTGACACCGGCGGACATCCGCGACAAGAAGTTCCACACGGTGCGTCTACGCCCCGGTTACAACGAGGATGATGTCGATGCTCTCCTCGACCGGATCGAGGCGACCCTGATCGCACTCGACGGCGGTCCACGCAACGGTGAGCTGCTCACCGCCGACGCTGTGCGCGAAGCCCGCTTCCGCACCACCCGATTCAGCCCCGGCTACCGCGAGGACGAGGTCGACGCCTTCCTCGACCGCGTCATCGCCGAGCTCGCCGGACGCGGGCTGGGGCGTGCGGCCCCCTCGGGCCCTCCCCCGCTGCCGCCACGTCCCGTTCCCACCCCCGAGCCCGCACCGGCGCCGCGCGCGACCACGGCCTCCGAACCCGCCGTCCCAGGGATGAGCGCCGAAGCGGTGCGCAACAAACAGTTCACCATCACACGGCTGACCACCGGGTACAACGAGGACGAGGTCGACGACTTCCTCGACCACGCCGAGTTCACCCTCACCATGCTGACGGGAGGGCGTCCCGACCGGGCCACGCTGACCGCCCGTGACGTGGAACGGGTGCAGTTCGCGACGACACGGGCGCGCCCCGGTTACGACCCCGAGCAGGTGGACCTGTTCCTGGACGCGCTGGCCGAGGAGCTGCGCCGCTACGAGGGTGAGAGCGAGCAGTGAACAAAGCCCGCACACGGACACGCCGCCCTCCACCATCCCTGCGCAAGGGAAGCGGAAAGTAATATTCAACCACAGGGAGTAACAACTCCTCGTGGTTCACGCACCGCGGCCCAGGGGGGGGGAGAGACGGTATGTCACCGACGACACCACCGGAGAGTCACCCGGCCACCGGCTCGATCGGGAGGTTGCGCAGCTGCTCCCTCCACGGCGGCCACCATCCGAGCGAACCCCTCTCCCGCCCGCGGGCCGCGCAGCCCGTCGAGCCCGCCGACGACCACGAGGACCTGCTCCCGGCGCCGGCCCACCCGTGGGAGTTCCCGCTGTACGCGGTGTGCGTCGGCCTCACCCTGGCACTGGCCGCCGTGGCCCTGCACCTGCTGTGGACGGTGACCGGTTCCCCGCTGTGGACCCTGGCGCCCGTGCCCGCCCTCTTGGCCGCGTGCTGGGTCGCCCGCGGGCTGCGGTACGCCCGCCACCGCGCCGAGTCGGTCAAGGTATCCCCCACCCAGTTCCCCGAGACCCACTGTCTGGTGGTGTCGCTCTCGGAGGCCATGGGGCTCGCCCGTCCGCCCGAGGCCTACGTCAGCACCGAGCGGCGGCCCCGGCACACCGACGCGTCCGCGCACGGGCTACGCCGCTACCTGGTGCTCTCCCACGACGTGTTCCACGCGGGCGAGCACGAACGCGACCCCGAGGCCCTGGCCTTCCTCGTCGCCCACCAGATCGGGCACGTGGCCGCCGGCCACACGGGATACTGGCGCCGGGTCGCCACACTCGGCGCGGAACTCCTGCCCGGCGCCGGTGCCGCGCTCTCCCGCGTGCAGGAGTACACCGCGGACAACCATGCCCACGCCCACCTGCCCGAGGCCGCGCACGCCGTCCGCCTGCTCGTCGGCGGACGGCACCTGTACCGGCGCGTGAACATGGGTGAGATGGCCGACCGCACCCGCACCGACCGCGGTGGCTCGTTGCTGCTGTACCACCTGCTGGCCCGGCGTCCCGGCAACGCCCGGCGCATGGCGGCGCTGCGGGACCGGTCCCGTCGGGGCCGGGTCTTCCTGTAGGGATACGACACGCCGAAGGGCGCGTGCGCTCGATCCAGCCGGGGGCCTAGGGTGTTCGGCGTCCCACGGTCCGCCCCATTCGGGAGACACCCCTCTCTCGAAAACATGTTCGATAGGCTGTCCCGCGTGAGTCTTCTGAACGAACAGATCGACGTCCGCTCCACCACCGGTGGAAACCCCGCACAATTCACCTGGCGAGGCCACACCTTCCGGGTCCGGCGCATCATCAGCGACTGGCCGGTGCGCCCCGAGGCCCGGGATCAGGAGACCACGCCCGGCCACCTGCTGCGGGTCTCGGCCGAATCCGACGCCGGCGAGGCGAGCATCGTCGAGATCGCCAAGGACACCGGTTCCGACCGCTGGACCATGCGCCGCCAGTGGAACTGAGCCGTTGACTTCCTCCCCGGTGTGGAGAACGGGGATTGCGATACACGCTCACGCGTGCATGGGCCTTACGGCCCGGCCCTCACAAGCCCGGTTTCCTGCTTCACCGCCGACCGCGGAAGGACGAATCCGTGCCGTCTGATGTCAGCTCCCGCCCCTACTGTGTGGGCTCCGCCAGTGTCACACAGCGGGGGCCCGGCCTCACCCGAGATTTCCTCCCGGGCTGCGGCTCGACCAGCCGCAAGGATGTTCTTGGCCGCGTTCACGTCCCGATCGTGTCGGGTGCGGCAGGACGGGCACGTCCAGAACCGGGTGCCCAATGACAGTTCCGCGAGCACATACCCGCACTCCGAACAGGTCTTGGAGGAGGCGAACCAGCGGTCCACCACCGCCACCGTGCGGCCCGCACGGGCGGCCTTGTACTCCAACTGGCGGCGGAACTCCCCCAGGCCGGCATCCAGAACCGACCGGTTCAGACCCCGTTTCTGGGCCACGTTACGACCCGGCTCTTCCATCGTGCCGCGCGCGGAGGCAGTCATACCCCGGATGTTGAGGTCCTCGATCGCGATCACATCGTGCTCGCGCACCAGTCGGGCCGTGGCCTTGTGCAGGAAATCCTGCCTCGCGTGGCGGACCTTGCGGTGGGCCGCTGCGACCTTGCGCTTGGCCTTGCGCCGGTTGTGGGACCCGCGCTGCTTGCGGGCCATCATCCGTTGGTAGCGCTGAAGCCGATGGGCCTTGCGGTGAAGGTGGCGGGGGTTGGCGATCTTCTCACCCGTGGACAGGGTGGCGAAGTCCTTCACCCCCAGGTCGATGCCGACCTCGGAGCCGGCCTCGGGCGCGGGTTCGGGGTCCTCGGTCTCCACGGCGAAGGTCACGTACCAGCGCCCGTCCGCCTCGCGGGAGACGGTGACCGTGGTCGGGTTCAGGGCGGCCGGGTCGGTCTCGGGCCAGGACCAGGCCACTGGCAAGGGCCGGGTCTGTTTGGCCAGGACCAGGCCCCCGCCCCGGATGCGGAAGGCCGAGCGGGTGTAGTGCGCCGATTGGCGTCCGTTGCGGGACTTGAACCGGGGGTATTTGGCGCGCCCTGCGAAGAAGTTCGCGAACGCGGTGTGCTGGTGGCGCAGGGTCTGCTGCAGCGGGACCGAGGACACCTCGGACAGGAACGCCAGGTCCTGGCCGCGTTTCCACCCGGTCAGGGCCGCGTCGGTGGCCTTGTAGGAGGTCTTCTCCCCGCGCTGGCGGTAAGCGTCCTGGCGTGCGCTCAGGGTCTTGTTCCACACCAGGCGCACACATCCGAACGTGCGGCCCAACTGGGCCGCTTGCTCGGGATCCGGGTAGGCCCGGCACTTGTACGCCGTCCGCGTACACACAGTTTAAGGGGAGCTACGGTATGAGTATGACCGTTTCCGGATTCCTGCCCGGCCTGAAGGCCGGGGCATCCTCCGGAAGACAACAGGTGAACACAGGCGCCGCGCCCGCCCGGTAGGAGTCCGGGCGGGCGTTCGTGTGTCCGGGGTCTTCGTGTGTGGGACAGGTGCCTGCGCGCGGGTCAGCCCACGTAGAAGGGCCCGGTCCGGTCCGCTACGGCGTGGGCGATGCGGTCGGTGATGCGCACCGACATCGGCGGGAGGGCATCGCGGTCGAACCAGGCCACGTCGAGGCTCTCGTCACCGTCGACCGTGGGGGTACCGCCCACCGCCCGGCAGCGGAAGGCCAGGTCGAGCATCTGCACCCGGTCACCGTTGGGATAGGTGTGGGGTTCGTGACCGAGGACACTGGCCAGGCGCTCGACGACGACTTCCACCCCCGTCTCCTCCCGGACCTCCCGCACGACCGCGGGGGCCGGCTGCTCGCCCGGTTCCAGGATGCCGCCCGGGGTGGCCCACCGGCCGTCGTCGGAGCGGCGGTGCAGCAGCACACGCCCCGCGTCGTCGAGGACCACACCCGTCACCCCCACGAGCGGGAGCAGGTCGTGGCCCACGTGGCTGCGCAGTTCACGGAGGAAGTCAGGTACCGGCATGCCCCGAGCCTACGGCGTCCCGGTGGAGCCCTGTGGGCCGCTCGGGGCCGGATCCGGGCCCGGTGCTCCGGCACCGGATTCAGCGGTGCGGGTCGTCGGCGTGGAACTCGGCGTACTCGTGCGCCAGGACCGACATGAGGACCGCGTCGTGCCACTGTCCGCCCCAGTACAACTGCTCGCGCCACACGCCCTCCTCGCGGAACCCGGACCGGGCGTAGGAACGGCGTGCGGGCCCGTTGAACTCGAAGACCTCCAGGCCGACCCGGTGCAGGCCCACCTGCTCGAAGGCGTACCGCAGGACCAGGTCGGTCGCGGCCGTCCCGAACCCGTGGCCGGTCCGCTCCATACGGAAGAGGGAGATGCGGTAACCGGCGTTGGCGTTGTGGTGGTCCAGGTCGAGCAGGGCGCACTCACCCACCGCCTCCCCGTCCTCCTGGGAGAAGATCACCCAGTCGGCACGGTCGTGGTGATCGGGAAGGCTCCCGGTCCAACACCGCAGTTCCTCCTCGCCGAAACTCCGATGGGTACCGGTGAGGCGGCGCAGCCGCGGGTCCATGTCGACGTAGTAGCGGACCAGATGTTCCCCGGTGCGGGCGTCCAAGGGTTCCAACCAGACCCGGTCCCCGGCGAGGGCCGGTTGGTCGCGCAGCGCGTCGGGAGCGATCATGCTCGCATGAGAACAGAAACGGAGGGCAGGAGCAACGGTGTTTCGGTCAGTACCGTGCGGGAGACCAACCTCCAGCTCGTGCTGCGCACGGTCCGCGAGCTCGCGCCCTGTTCCCGGTCGGCGGTGGCCTCGGCCACGGGATTGAACAAGACGACCGCGTCGAGCCTGGTCGCCGACCTCATGGCCCGCGGTCTGGTGCGCGAGACCGGGGAGACCTCGCGACCCCGGGTCGGGCGGCCGGGGGTGCTCCTGGCGTTGGACGAGACCTCGCTGACCGCGATCGGGGTGGAGATCAACGTCGATTACCTGTCCGCGGTGGCCGTGGACCTGCTCGGCCGGGAACTGGCGACCCGGCACGTGCATGTCGACGCACGTGCGGCCGGGCCCGAGGCGAGTGTCCGGCTGGTGGCCGAGACGGTACGGGAGACCGCGTCCGCCCCAGAGCTCGCCGGACGGCGGATCGTGGGCGTGAGCGTGGCCGTACCCGGGCTCGTCGACCCCTCGGGAACCGTCACCCTGGCCCCCAACCTCGGTTGGCGCGACGTGCCGCTCCGCGACCGCCTCACCGCGCTCCTCGACGACCCGGGGCTGCCCACTCAGGTCGACAACGACGGCAACCTCGGTGTGATGGCCGAGTTCCGCGACGGCGCCTGCGCGGGCACCCCGGATCTGGTGTACGTGACCGGGGAGATCGGCGTGGGCGCGGGCGTGCTCTCCGGGGGCACCCTGTTGCGCGGCGCCTCGGGGGCGGCCGGGGAGATCGGGCACCTGTGCCTGGATCCGGACGGGCCGGAGTGCGCGTGCGGGCGGCGCGGGTGCCTGGAGGCGCTGGCCGGGATCGGGACGATCGTGGCCGCGGCCGTTCCGGACCTGGCCGCCGGCGGGCGCCCGTGGACGGGACCGGAGGTCGCCGGGCTGGTCGAGGCCTCCGTGTGGCGGGCGCAGGAGGGCGACGCGGCCGCGGTGGCGGCGATGGAGCGGGCCGGGGCGTGGTTGGGCCGGGGTCTGGCCGGACTGGCCAACGTGGTCGGCCCCGGTGTCGTGGTGCTCGGCGGATACTTCGTGCCGATGGGCCCGTGGCTGCTGCCGAGCGTGCGCGCCGCCCTGGCCGAGCACACGTTCGCCCCGGACGCGGGCGGGTGCCGGGTGGAACTGTCCGAGCTGGGGTTGGGCGCGGCGGCACGCGGGGGTGCCGCGGCCATGGTGCACGCGCTCGACACCGGGCGCCTTCCGTTGCCCGAACCGGCCGGGGGCCAGGGGAAGTGACCGCGGCGGGAGCGGATCGGGAACAGGATGCCCGCGAGGCCCGTCCACATCCATTGACACTTAGTTGTGGCTCTGGACAAACTAAGGGCGCAGCTTCCACCGCCCCTCCGCCCCACCCCGGGAGAGATCATGAGCGATCACCGGCCCGTGCCCGCCGACAAGTTCACCTTCGGCCTCTGGACCGTGGGCTGGCAGGGGGTCAACACCTTCGGTGACCCCGTCCGCCCGCGCTTGGACGGCGCCGATGCGGTCCGCCGCCTGGCCGAGCTGGGCGCCCACGGCATCACCTTCCACGACGACGACCTCGTTCCGCCCGGCAGCAGCGCCGCCGCACGCGACGACATCGTCGAACGTTTCCGCGGTGCCTTGGACGAGACCGGCCTGGCCGTGCCCATGGTCACCACCAACCTCTTCAGCCACCCCGTCTTCCGCGACGGCGGGTTCACCTCCAACAGCCGCGACGTGCGCCGGTACGCCCTGCGCAAGGTCATGCGCAACATCGAACTGGCCGTGTCCCTCGGCGCGAAGACCTACGTGTGCTGGGGCGGGCAGGACGGCGCCGAGAGCGAGGCCGGCAAGGACGACGCCGCCGCTCTGGACCGGCTGCGCGAGGCCTTCGACATCCTGTGCTCCCACGTGCGCGAACAGGGCTACGACCTGCGCTTCGCGATCGAGCCCAAGCCCAACGAGCCGCGCGGGGACACGCTCCTGCCGACCGTGGGCCACGCACTGGCCTTCATCAACGGGCTCGAGCACCCCGAGATGGTCGGCGTCAACCCCGAGGTCGGCCACGAGCAGATGGCCGGGCTCAACTTCACGCACGGGGTCGCACAGGCGCTGTGGGCGGGCAAGCTCTTCCACATCGACCTCAACGGCCAGCGCGGCGTCAAGTACGACCAGGACCTGCGGTTCGGCGCCGGCGACGTCAAGGAGGCCTTCTTCCTCGTCGATCTGCTGGAGCGCGCCGGCTACGACGGCCCGCGCCATTTCGACTTCAAGCCGCCGCGCACCGAGGACATGACCGGCGTGTGGGAATCGGCGGCCGCGTGCATGCGCAACTACCTGATCCTGCGGGACAAGGCCGCCGCGTTCCGCGCCGATCCCGAGGTCGCGGAGGCCCTGGCCGCGGCCCGTGTGCCCGAGCTGTCCGAGCCCACGCTGGGCGCTGGGGAGTCCCTCTCGGACCTGATGGCGGAGGAGATCGACCTCGGCGCGGTCGGCGAACGCGGGTACCACTTCGAGCGCCTGGACCAGCTCGCCCTGGAGCACCTGTTCGGGACCCGCTGACCCCACGCGCGCACGGGTCCCGGGTGGCGCGCACCCGGGCCCGTGCCACCTACGGGGCGCTCAGGCCTCGGCCCTCTCCCCCGGACCTCCGCGACGCGCGGCCGGGCCCCGGCGTGCGCGGGAGAGAGCAGGAGCCAGGTTCGGAGCCGTGGCGCACACGATCACACCCATCATGACAAAACCGAAGCTGACGATACCGATCTGGACCACGATCACCAGATGTAGGCACACGCTCAGAGTCGTCGCGATGAGCTGCTTCCGCCCGTTCATCAGGACGAGCACCGCGATGGCCGACTCCGCGAGGATGGTCCCCCACGTCGTGGCCAGAGCAACCAGGGGCAACGCCGTCAACCAGAGGGCCGGATCGGTGAGAACACCGGTCGTACCGAAGGTCTCCATGCGGGTCACGTAGTAGGTCGCAGTGCCGTCCTGCCACTGCTCCACCGACAGCTTGGCCAGGGCACTGTTCAAGTAGATATAGGCGACCTGCAGGCGCAGTCCCCAATGGCCGGCCCAAGCAATCCCCTGAAAGACCGACCCTGGGTGGGATGTCCCTTCGAGCGAGGCCTGCCAGTGCCACGTCCGGCGGTCGTTGACGCATGCCAGAACAAGGAAGAGGGTGCACACTTGGGCGACTGTCTCACCTCCGTCGGGGAGCGAGAACGACGTGTGGATCGACAGTGCGGCCCACAGGTGCAGAACGGAGGTGTACCTCGGGAGGAGGCCTGAAGCGACCACGAGCAGGATCGCCAGCATGATCCAGCTGATGACCTGCCGGTCAACCCCGTCGAAGAGACAGTATGCGGTGACGGAGCGGATCGCGCTGTCGCACTGGATCTGCGCCTCGTGCCCTCCCACAGGCACAAAAAGATGTGAAGCAGGCGTGAACAGAAAAACCGTCGCCTGCGCAAGAGCAATCACGGTCCGCCCGAACCCGAGGACCCGTGATTCGGCGTTGAAGGAGGCGATGGAGCTCCCGATTCTTCGGGTCAATGCATTCATCCGCACTCCGCTTCGATCATGACGGCCTCCTTGTCGAGGCGCCAACCGTCGTAGTTCTCCCTGTATGACCACGGAACCGGCTCGGTCTGTACCAGGACCACAGGACCGCACAGGGTCGCCACCGGGGAGGAATTGTGGATCGTCTGCACGGCGCCCTGCTCGACCACTGTCTCGATGCAGCGGTCACGATTTTCGGAACAGTCGACCCACTCCTCGACCTGGTTCGCCATGTTCGCCATTTCCGGACCTTGCGCCCTCTGCTCACGCGACAATCCGAAGATATTGTCCGACCGACCATTGGGGAACTGGGATGCGAACTCGACCGCCTCACCCCCACGAACGCTGTAGGGGATAACTTCCGCGTCGTTGGGTGGTTTCGTGAAGAATGGCCAGTTCTGCGGAAGGAGTTCCACAGAAAATGTTCTTACAGCTCCTCCGTCACGAACCGACAGAACGTTGCTGGGGAACGAGAAGAAAATGGACCCCAGAAGCAAGGAGGAAACCAGGACCAGTGTTGCGAGTCCGGCAACCGTAGCCTTCTCGCCTGCACGTTCACCGACCTTTTCGCCCGTACCTCTGTCACCCATGATGATGTACTCTCCGTGCCTCTTCCCGCCCCCTGAAAGGGTCGACGGCCGACCGCCGGGCGTCCGCCGCAGGGGGCGTGACTCCTCGGCGGCCGACTTCTTACTGGTGACAAGCCCCGTCCGACCGGGGTAGCTGTCTACGAACCGAAGGCCGTGGCGAACTCGTTGACGAAGTGCTCCCGCTCGAACCCGGCGCCCTGGGGCC
The DNA here is from genome assembly GCF_000341145.1 of Nocardiopsis xinjiangensis YIM 90004. Taxonomy (GTDB): domain Bacteria; phylum Actinomycetota; class Actinomycetes; order Streptosporangiales; family Streptosporangiaceae; genus Nocardiopsis; species Nocardiopsis xinjiangensis. Next base: position 25,083 of record NZ_ANBE01000022.1, on the reverse strand, counting down.
CGGAATCGTCGAGGTAGAGCTTGACCACGGCGACGGCGGCCAGAGCGAAGGTGGCCACACCGGCGTTCGTGTAACCCACGACGTTGGCGACACCGAGTGCGTTCGCGTAGATGGCGACGTTTGCGCCCTGCCACGTCCACCCGGCACCACTCGCCTGCTCCTCCCAACCGTCGCCGAGCTCTTCGGCGGAGACCTCCATGAACTCCATGAAGGACCCCGTGAAGGCCATGAGCGCACGGTCGACCTCGTCGGGGTCGCCGGACTGGAGCGGCTGGGAGACGAGCTCGTCGAAGTCCGGTTCGAACTTCAAGTACTCGTCGATGATGACAGCGAGCCCCTCCGTGTCGGTGTGGGGCTTTTCCTCGTCGAAGCCCAGGAGCCGCGGGAGTTCGGGGTGGTCCTCGGCGATCGGCCCTTGCGCGGCCAGCAGGAGCTGCAAAATCTCTTGGTCGCTGTAGTCGGCGATCGGGGAGAGGTCCTCTTTCAGTTCCGCCCGCCCCGGGTTCTGTTCAGTGACCTGCTGTTGGACGCTGTTGGGCGCCGTCCCGGCAGTGGCGGGTACAGCGACGACACCGCCCACCCCCAGCACGAGAGACGCGACCGTCGATACGGCGATGAAACTCTTACTCATCTGATGCCCTACTGTTGGTTCGCTTCTGCCTCGGCCCCGGACTTGTTCGCGATCCGTGTGGCGACGATGAGGGTCACGCACACGGCCAAGAATCCGGATCCGGGCACGAGCAAAACGGCCGGACCGAGAGAGTCGGAGAGAGCGCCGAACACCGTCAGCGCAGCCGAAAGCAGCGCCATGAAATACCCGGTCAGCGCACCTCCGAGCAGCCAAGGTCCAGCCGCGAGATGCCCCGCCTCCCAAGCCACATCCGAAGAAGTGGTGATTTTGGTCCTGATTCCGATCGCGGAATTCTTGTCCAATGTTCCGTTCTTCGTGGCCACCTTGATGAAATGCACGACCCCTGAAAGGAACAGCAGCCCTACAGCCGCACTGATGATTCCACTGAGGTCTTCCACTGGTACAACCTTCCCGATACCGCTATCACGAAGTGACACATGGAACCATGACGGAGACACATGCACCTCGTCGCCAGAGGGGGGCTCCAAGAAGGTACAGGAACAACACCGGAACGCGCCGTGATGTAATATTTACACAGCGTCGGAGGCCCGGGATAGGCCCCGGGGCAACCCCAAGGATGATCAGGGGTTTCCGACCTTTTCAGACCTCCCCAGGGAAACAGAACGCAGATCGGTTCTGACCGGATCCGGTCATTCTTCTCGGCGTTCCGGAGCCCCACAGATTCCGGCACGGCCGTAACGCTCGTCGTAGGCCTTCCGCAATGCCTGTGCCCTGCGGCGGCGCCGACAGGCCAACAACGGGAACGCGACCAGAAAGGCGAGCGTGATCACCACCAGCATCGCGTGTGCGGCGGTCACCGGCCCCCGAGCCATCTGCAGCCCCAGGTTCAAAAGGTTCACGAGCATGAGGGCCATGAACAGCGCCACGTAACGGAGCGACGCCACGCGCTCGGCCTGCACGCTCAGACGGCGCGCGAGTGCGTCGACCTCGGGGTGCCCGCTGAGCCAGCCCCGGCGCACCTGCCGGTTCGCCGCCTTCCGGTGGTGCGGTCCCGCATCCTCCGGGGAGGCCTCGACCCCGAGCACCCGGCGGAACATCCTCTGGAACAGGTGGAAGAGCCCTGCCCCCAGGAGCGCGACCGCGGCCAGTGCTCCCACGGCCGGCCATGCGAGTTCCGGTGGGATGCCGTCGCGGGGCAGTAACAGCAGCAAGGCCGCAGGGACCACGAAGAGCAGCACGAGGCCGGCGGAGACCAGGCCCGCTCGCCTGGCGTACTGGCGCGGGTTGTTCTGCCCGTAGGCCTGTATCCACCAGAGGTGGCGTTCGGGGGGCGCAGCCTCGCGGCTCGGGGGCTCATCCGTGTTTTCCGCCATCTCCGACCCATGGCCGTACGACGGAGCAGCAAACACACTCGTGCCCGGCGGCGGGCTCAGGGACCCGCTGCTCGTGCCCGCCGGCCCTGTCCGTGTCCGGTGTCACATACGCCCCCTCCATTCTGGAGGTCGGGGCGTCGTCCCTGGTCGGAACAGGCCCCCTCCATGAGGCACAGGACGAACGTGAAAGGCCCACGAAACACCTCAAAGACATTTCCACACACAGTGCGACACAATCCCCACACGGGGTCGGTCCTGCGAACCGGCCCGTGTTTCGTTCGGTCGGCAAACAGGCGCAGGGAGGTTGTGTGTCCGCTTGGAACATCCAGGTCCCCGAGGTCCGAGGGGTCCTGACGACCGTCTCCGGCCATATCGGCGACGAAGACGGAAGCAGCGGCCTGACCGGGGACTCCGTGGCTCTGGGCGAGGCCACCACCGAGGCCGAGGCGGCCGCCTCGAGTGTGCCCATCAGCGTGGCCCTGGGCGAGTTCTCCGAGTACGTCTCCGGTCTCGTCGGCGGCATCGTCGAACTGACCGCCTCGGCCGTAGGGGGCGCGAGCGAGGCCACGGGCCACTACGTCGCGGGCGACCTGGAGATGGCGAGCGAGGCCCAAGGCAACATCGGCGAGGTCCCCGACCCCCAGTACTCCGACTGAGCCGACCCGCTCGCGCCTGCCCCTGAAATCCCCCACCCCCCTGAGGACATGGACGACGCCCCCTCCTCTTTCGACATCGGCCCCTGCGCGGCCCCGGCCTCGGACGGCGGGGTCAGCCCGTCGATGATCCCCATCCCGAAGATCGACCCCGATGAGCTCGAGACCGCCGCCTCGGACCTACGCACCGCCGGCGAGAACATCGAGGAGACCGCCGGCGACATCAAGGCCTCGTGGGGAGCGCTGACGCCGGTCTACGAGGCCCCCGAGTCCGAGACCCTGTTGGGCGCTCTCGACCCGGTCACGGTGGACGCCTCCGACGTGGCCACCGTCACCGAGGACGCGGCATGGGCCCTCGAAGGCTTCGCCATCAACGCCCGTTCCATCAAGCAGACCCTCATCGGCCTCAAGGAGGAGGCCGAGGAGTTCCGCGCGGAGGTGGGCTGGGACGACGAGTGGCTCGACGACGAGATCCACCGGGCCACCAACAACGGGATCAACAACCGTGTGGCCGAAGCGGTCCAGGCCTACCAGGAGGCCGAGCGCGAGTGCGCCAACGCCATCGGCGCGCACTACGACGGCACCCTGTTCAGTGGTTACTCCGACAAGGCGCGCCACGACCAGACCGAGATGCCCGGAGAGCGCGACAAGGAGCTCTACGGGGTCTCGGGCGACACCGTGGACCAGGCCAACCCCTGGGGCAGTTCGGTCGCGGAACCCACCGGACACATCGAGGACAGCCTGGCCGGTGTGGGCACCTTCATCGTGGGTCAGGCCGTCGGGGTCGGAATGGCGACCGGGGTGTGGCGCGACGGCCAGGCCGCCTACCCCTTCGGGACCGAGTGGGGCGAGAACATGGGCGCCAACCGGTCCGACGCCCAGGAGACCTTCTGGGCCGTGCTCGGCTCCAACGCCCGAGGGGAGTGGGAAGACCCGGGTGGTTGGCAGGCCCAGTGGGAGAACAGCCAGGCGGCTCTGGCCGAGATCGGTGACTCCATCGTCCCGGTCAGCGAATTCGACGACCGGCCCGGCTTCACCGTCACCAACGGCACCCTGAACGTGCTGTCGATGCTCTCGCCCACCAGTTGGCTCCGGGTCTCGGGCGACACGTCCGGTGGGTTCGACACCGGCACGCCCGACGCGGACGGAACCGGCGGTGACAGAGGCGGTCAGGGGACCTCGCCCACCACACCCGGGGGTGCGGGCGGCACCGACACCGTGCCCTCACCCGAGCCTCCGGCCACCCATCCCGATCTGACGTCGTCGCTGCAGAGTATGGACGAGTCACTGCAGCGGCTGGAGGACCAGCTGGGCGGTGGCCAGGGTGGCGCTCCGGACCTGGGCCCCGGACCGGGACCGGAGGCACCGACCCCGCCGGCTACGCCCGAAGGCCCCGGCCCGGCGAGCCCCGGCGATGGGAACGGGGCTGGTTCGGAGGGCCGCGGGGACGGGTCGTCCGGAGAGCAGACGCCCGCACCGACGCCCCATGACAGCACGCCCGGGGAAGGCGGGAGTGACTCTTCCGGTTCCACGACGCCCGAGGACGGTCCGGGACAGGGTGAGACCGATGGAGGGTTCCGCAGCGAACCGGGGGCCGGCACGCGAGACGGCACCGACACCCCGCCGCGCGACGTTTCCGACAGCGGCCGGCGTGAGGGGGCACAGGACCGTTCCGGAACGGAACCCGACCCCACCGGCCAAGAGCTGCGCGAAGGCACCAGGGACGCGGGCGCGGACCGTTCCGGTGACCCCTGGACCACGTCCCCCGACGGGCAGAACCCCTCGCCCGAAGCACCGGCCCTGCGCGACCCCGACGAGGAAGGTTCCCGGACTCCGACCGTCGACGAAGGTGGCACCAGTAGCACCAGTGGAGACCTGGGACCTCCGTCCTCTGGCAATGGGAGGGGCTGAGGTTCCGACAACGGGTCGAGTGCGCCGGTACACGTCGGCCCCGACGACTCCCTCATGCCGGGTCCTACGGAGCGCTTCGGCGACGGCGCCGACCTGGAACCCAACCGCACCTACGAGATCACCGATTCAGAGGGGCGTTCGAGTACCTACTTCACCGACTCCGGCGGCAAGATCACCGAGATCCACACGGATGCGCGGACGCGTGGAGCAGACCATCCTGAGTTGCTCAACCCTCACAAGGATGCCAAGTACGTGGTCCGGACCGGCGGAACGGAGTACACCTACTACACCGACTCCAACGGCCGCACGGTCCGCGCAGAAGGCGAGCTCGACTATGGAAAACATGACCGAAACAAGGACGCCCAAGACAAAATCGGCCAATGGGCAGATGAATATTTCACGGAACTTAATCATCAAATCATTGAAGACTTCAAGGCGGACCACGGGCGCAATCCAAACCCCGGAGAAGTAGAGCTTTGGAAGACAGGGTCAAAAACATGGAATGGCGGACACCTCTACGCATCAGGTAAACTTCATGGCCCGGGAGAACACCTTAATCAGGTCGCCATGCTTACGGAAGTGAATCAGCATCGCGTAGCAAATGGAGGAATAACAGGAAATTACAGGAATGCAGAGCGGACATGGGAAGCCCTCCTAGAAGGAAAAGAGCATTTGCTCAGGGGAATTCTCAAGCAAGACTACGATGAAGTAATGTCCACTCTAGGGCCAGCCCTAGAATCCGGCCCGAGGCCTCCCAAGATCGAGACCAGCATCCGGATGACCGATGATCCAAATCTGGAACCAATCACCCTGAAAGATGGGACTGTAAGATATCCTCCCCCGAGTGACATCCGAGTGGACTGGAAGGTCAACGGAGTACCGCAAAAGAAATTGCACTACGAAAACCTACCCATTCAGTAACACAAAGGGAAAATATGAGGCCGCCAAAAGTTGGCAACATGACCCCTGAAGAGCAAGAAGAAATTCTGATTAGAATTGGACGATCTTTCCTGGAGGCAGCAACAAGGGAGTGGGAGGAACTTACTTATGAATGGGACGGCCTGAAGGGGTTCTCCACCGACGGACTCTACCTTCGAAGTCCCAATGGAGAACGAGACCTCGTCCCCTTTCCTGAAGTAATCATCGACGTCAAGCGCCTCCGCTCTGGCATGTACCAAAAAGGCCGGGGTACCTGGTTCTCGATGCGCTATACCATCACCCCACCCACCCACTACGACGTCACCTTCAACTACGACGACCCACCCAAATTCCTCTTCAGTCCCTCACCCCACGGCTATGCCGACGACCTCGCGCGCTTTCCCCGGGATCCAGAGCACATTCCCGCCTGGCTCCAACAAAAAATCGACGAAGCCAACAACGACACCTGACACCCATGAACCAAGCCCCATGAGCCTCACTCTCACTGCCCTCCTGGAACAGCCTCCCGGCATCGACGGCCTCACGCGCGCGCTCGTGGCGGCCGGCCCCGCGCTCCGGGTCCGGCTCGTCGCCGACGGCGCCCTCGTGCAGCTCCGGGACGAGGACGGCCACCTCGTGGCCACGGTCCGCGCGGCCGAGTGGCAGGCGACCTCCGCCGAAGCCGAGCGCGTGCTCGACGTCCCGCTGCCCGACGAGACCCCCGCACAGCCCTGGTGGGTGGAGGCACGGGCCACCACTCTGGGCAGGGCCGAGTACGGCGCTCGTGACGTGGTCCGGCGGTTCGGTAACTACCTGGTCGAACACCACGGAGGGGTGGTGCGGGAGCCGCTGGAACACCTTCCGCCTTTGGAGAGCTTCCTGCGCGCGGGCACGGACGACCCCGTCACGGCAGCGGTCACCGAGCACACGGCGGTCCTCGTGGAGGACCGTCCTCTGGTGTCGGCGTCGCCTTGGCTCATGGAGGCCTTGGCACTGCACGCGCGCGCACGCCGCGGGCTGCAGATCGTGACCCCTCCGGGGGCGCGGGTGACCCGGCCGATGGCGGAGCTGTTGACCACTCCGCTGGTCCGGTGGGTGGTGGCCGAGGGCACGGGCCACCGGGACGGGCTCTCCGCCGAACCGTTGTCGTGGGACCCCGGGTACGGGTTCGTCTCGCTCCGCCCCGGAACACGCAGGGCCTTTCCCCCGCGCTCCGAACCCGCCCCGGACGAGGACGAGCACCAGCTCCTGGTGTCGTTGAAGACCGTCCACCCCGCGGACGCCGATCTGGAGTTGGGAGCGGCGGTGGAACTCCTCGCCGAGCACCTGGCCGGCGGTCCGCCCGCGCTCCTGGGGGTGAACGAACCGCTGTCGACGGAATGGGACCCGGCGGTACTCACACGCATCGCACGGCGACGGGCGCCCGGGCCGGCCTGGATGGCGTTCTCCGGCGCCCCGGGCCCTGTGCGGGCGGGTGGCACGCGTCGTTCCAGGGCACGGTGCGCACGAGGCGGGTCCCTGACGGGGTGCGCGAGACGGTGACCTTCTCGGTCTCCTTCCCGGGAGAGGAGGCCCCATCCCTGGACCCGGTGGCCGAGGCGGCGTCGGAGCTCGTCCAGAACGGTTCCCTGCACGCGATGGAGGTACGGCGGGGACGCGGTCCTGCGGACCTGACGCGACGCCCCTTCCTTACCGGGGCGATGGCCCCGGCTGCGGTCGCGCTGGGGGTGGAGCCGCTGGAGCGCCTGGGCCGTTCCGAGATGCTGAACGGTCCGGTCCCCGGCACGCCCTTGGGCCCGTGGCTCGCCCCGGGCGCCTGGTACGACCTGCAGGACCGGCAAGCGCAGACACCGGACCCCTGGTACCGGATGAGTCTGCTCCTGGAGCAGCTGCGCCGTCCTCCCGCCTCCGCTCACCGGTGAGGACGCCTCCACCAAACCCTTCGCTGCGCCAAGAACGGTGACCCGTCGTCCGCGCCGCCCTCACCCCGCTTCCCCGGTGTCGTCGACGCGGACGGTCCCGGCGTAGCCGTCCACCGTCACGGTCTGGCCCTCGCGCAGGGTCTCGGTGGCCCCGCGCAACGAGATGACCGCGGGTATCCCGTACTCGCGGGCGACGGTGGGGCCGTGGGCGACGGTCGATCCGGTCTCGACGACGAGCGCGGAAGCGGTCATGAACAACGGCGTCCATCCCGGGTCGGTCGTGGGTGCGACGAGGACGTCTCCGGGGTTCAACGAGGCGCCCAAGGGGTCGCGGATCACACGTACCCGCCCGGTGGCCGTCCCCGGCGCGGCCGGCACCCCGACCAGGAGCCCGTTCTCCGGCTCGGGCGCGGGAAGGGCGGCCTCCAGGTCGGTGCCGTCGGACAGCAGCAGCGGCGGAACGTGGCGGCGCCGCAGTTCGCGCCGGTACTCGGAACGGCGGCGGGTCACCGTCGCGCGCGGATCCTCGCCCATGACGGCGCGGCCTGCCTCGGCCAGGTCGAGGAACATGATGTCCTCGGCGCTTTCGAGGCGCCCGCGTTCGGCGAGGTCGGCGCCGACGCTCAGCAGTTCCCGACGGGTCTCGGCGATCGCGTACAGCCACACGAACTTGGGGTACTCGCGCAGGCCGCCGAGCTTCCGGGCCCGGTCGAGGAAGAAGTCGGCGACGGCGGCGCGCCACGGGGACCGGCGGCGTGCGCGGGCGACGAGGTCGGCGCGGGTTCGTTCGGCCTCCCGTGCTGCGCGTTCGAAGCGCCGGTCGGGTGACTCCTCGGCGCGGGTGACCCTCAGATAGTTGGCCAGGAGCGTGAACACCGGGGTGGGGTCCTCGGTCCAGCGGGGCACACCGACGTCGATCTCCGCGGCGCTGCGCCGTCCGTACCGTTCGAGGAAACCGTCCAGACCGATGTCGGGCAGGCGTCCCTGCCGGTAACGGGCGGCGAGCTCCTCGGGGTCGTGTCCGAGGAAGAGGTCGCTGTGGTCGGCGGCGCGCCGGGAGACCCGCCACAGGTCGAGGTCCATCTCGGTGGTGACGTTGTGCGGCATGCCGCGCAGAACCGTTTCGGTCTCGCCCTCCTCGGCGATCCCGGCGAGCACGGCGCGGGGCAGCATCGCGGCGACGAGGCCGGCGTAGACGGGGCCGAGCATCCCGGTGATGGTCTCCAACGCCCGGTGTTGGAGTGTTTCGGAACGGTGGAGGCGGGCTGCGGCCCCGTCCGGTTCGGCGGGATCCCGGACGGTCTCGGCGCCCAGCTCCTCACCGAGCCGGAACAGGTGTTTCCGGGTCCCCTCGGGGTCGACGAGGGAGGAGACCGCGTCCCGGAGTACACCGGCTGCCAGGGGCAGGCACCGCAGGGCCGCCCGGGTGGCGGTGGTGAGGGCGGGACCTGCGGGCAGGGGCGTGAAGCGCGGGTCGGACAACAACCGTTCGAAGGCGTGCCCGGCCCTGGGCCCGTACAGTTGCATGGATCCGGGCAGGGCTCCGCGGATCCACGGTGTGCGCACGAGGCGGGTCACGTCGAGGTAGAAGCGGCCCCCGATGTCGGCCACCAGGGCCCTGGCACCCGCGGAGGAACTTCCGAGCCCGGTCGAGGCGACCCAGGTGCCGGTGACCGAGCGGAGCACGGACATGCCCATGGGGGTGAAGGGCCGCAGCATCCCCTGCATGTGTCCGCCCTCGAAGTAGACCCGGCTCTCCTCGCTTCGGGGCGGGAGGGGGAAGAGGGTGGTGACGGCGCGGGACTGCAGGATCCACCGGGTGCCGTCGGCGTCGAAGGCCCACTCGATGTCGCGCGGACCGTGCTGGGCGGTCTGGAGGCGCCGGCCGGCATCGTGCAGGGACTCGACCTCGGTACGGGTGAGGCAGCCGTCGTCGGGGCCGGTGATGTGGCCGTCGGTGCCGCGCACGTAGTGGTCGGGGTGTGCGGTCCCGTCCACGACACCGGTCCCGAGTCCGCGCGTGGCGTCGACGACGGTGGTGTCGCGGGTTCCGGTGACGGGGTCGGCGGTGAACAGGACGCCGGCGGTACGGGGTTCGAGCATGCGTTGCACGACCACGGCCATGCTCACGGAGCCGTCGGGGATCCCGAAGTCCCGGCGGTAGGCGACGGCGCGTTCGGTCCACAGGGAGTCCCAGCAGCGGCGGATCGCACGGACGATGTCCTCGGTGCCCCGCACGTGGAGGTAGGTGTCCTGCTGTCCGGCGAAGGAGGCCTCGGACAGGTCCTCGGCTGTGGCGCTGGAGCGCACCGCGACCGTGCCGCCGCCGAGGCGCTCGTAGGCGGCGGCCACGGCCTCCTCGGGGACCTCGCGTGAACGGTGGGCCCCGGTGGTCACGCAGAACCCCGCAGGCACGTTCTCGCCGGCCCGGAGGACCTCGGCGAGCCCGGTGGCCTTGCCCCCGACCAGGTCGCGCATGTCCGGTGTGATCGCATCGAGGTCGACGACGTGCCCGGGTGCGTGTTCGCTCATGTGCCCATGATCCTCATGGGCTGCCGCGATTCCCAGGTTTCATACCGGGCGCGTCCGGCCCACAGCGGGCATCGGACCTCTCGGGCCTCACTCCGGGCGGGTCCATACCAGGCTGTAACGCCAGAACAACAAGCGCCGCACCCGCGCCCCGGGCAGGCGTCGGGCGGCCTCGGCGCGGATCTCGGGCAGGGACTCCACCGGGTCGCGCACGCGCATGGGCGCCTCGGGCACGGCGGGCGCATCGGGCAGGCGAGCCAGTGTGCGTCCGACCCTCAGCCCTGCGCCGATGAACCACTGGGGTCCGAGGGCGGCCACGCTCGTGGCGAGGTCGGCCGGGTGGGCCTCCCGGTACAGGCCCAGCACCAGGAGGGTCCCGCCGGGCGCCACGGCGCCGGCGAGACGGTCGAGGCCGGGTCCGAGCGGCATGTGGTGGAGCGCGGCGACGGCGGTGACCGCGTCGTATCCGCGAGGGTCGAGGAGGGCCTTCTCGAAGGGGACCGCGCGGTAGTTCACGCCCAGACGCGCAGGGGTCAGGGCGCGGGCGCGTGCGATCACGGCAGGGTCGGCGTCGAGGGCGTCCACGGTCGGTCCGAGGCCGGCCAGGGTGCGGGCCAGGCGCCCGTCGCCACAGCCGACGTCGAGCACACGGGCGGCGTGCTCGGGGAGCCGGCGGATCACATGGCTGTGGTAATGGCTGTTGTGGTCCCAGGACAGGTCGAGGGCGCTTCCGGGAGGTCGGTGCGGCACGGTGGCTCAACCGGCCTGGCTCTTGGCCTCCAGGGCGTCCATGGCACTGACGGCGGCGGCGACGTTCTGGTGGACGGGGACCTGGCGGTGGAGCCCGACCAGGCGCACGACCTTGGTGACCCGTTCGTTGAGGGCGGCCAGCGACAGGGAACCGCCGGCCTCACGCACGGAACGGTAGGTACTGATGATGACGTTGAGTCCGCTGGAGTCCATGAAATCCAGCGCGGACAGGTCCAGGATCAGCCATGGCCCGTGCTCGTCCATGGCCTGCTGGACGTGTTCCCGGAGGTCGTCGGCGGTCGCGATGTCGAGTTCTCCCTCGATCGCGACGATCACGCTGCGGCTCTCCGCCCGCGTGCTCAGTCCGAGCCTGTGCACGTTCACTCCTCCCGGCCCCACGTGGCGATGTTGAGGGGTCCCTTGCTTCACCTTATGCAGACCGGGCAACCACGCCCGCCAGGGCCGAGGTCCACTCCCACCTCGTCGTCCCCGGCGCGGGGAAGCGCTCGACGTGTCCGCTCGATCTGGTAGGTCGGACACTCACGGTATAAGCGAACCGCCGCTTCGGGAATGGTGTCCAGGAAGAAATTTCGTCTCCTGGTCACGAACCCGACCCGCAAAGGCCTGGTATCACCCATTCACCGTGGGTCATTTAACGACATGACGCACGCTCTTGCGGATACCGGACAGTATCTCAGGCCTTTTCCCACCGTCCTGCACCGCCCCCGTGCCGACGGGTCAGGCCTCCGGGAAGCCATCACGTTGGGTGAAGGCGCGGAGCAGGCGGCGGGCGGCGAGCGTGGCGGTCGTCTCCCCCGAACGCACCTCCTCCTCGGCCCCCGGGACGAGGCCGCTCACCTCCGGGTCGTGCAGGAACCCGTCCATGAGCTGGTCGCGGATCTGGTCCCACATCCAGCTCACACGTTGGCGGCTGCGGCGCCGGTCCAGCTCACCCGAGGCCGACAGCACGTCCCGGTGCTCGCCCACGGTCGACCACACCCGGTCGAGCCCCTCCCCGGTCATCCCGCTGCAGGTCAGTACCGGCGGGCGCCAGTCCGGGTGGAGCGGTTGCAGCATCCGCAGCGCACGGGAGAGCTCCCGGGCGGCCTTGCGGGCGTCGGCGGCGTGCGGACCGTCGGCCTTGTTGACCGCGACCACGTCCACCAGTTCCAGGACACCCTTCTTGATGCCCTGGAGCTGGTCACCGGTGCGCGCCAGCGTCAGGAAGACGAAGCAGTCCACCATGTCGGCGACCGTGATCTCGGACTGGCCGACCCCGACCGTCTCCACCAGGACCACGTCGAAACCTGCGGCCTCCATGAGCAGCATGGTCTCGCGGGTCGCCCGCGCCACCCCGCCGAGGGTCCCGGCCGTCGGGGAGGGCCGGACGAACGCGTTCGGGTCGTTGGCCAGGCGTTCCATCCGGGTCTTGTCCCCGAGGATGCTCCCGCCGGTGCGGCTGGGGGAGGGATCCACCGCCAGCACCGCGACCCGGTGCCCGTCCTCGGTGAGCATGGAACCGAACGCGTCGATGAACGTCGACTTGCCGACGCCGGGCACCCCCGTGATGCCCACCCGCTGCGCCTTCCCGGTGTGCGGGAGCAGCCGGACGAGCAGATCCTGGGCGGCGCGCACGTGGTCCGGGCGGCGCGACTCGACCAGCGTGATCGCCCTGGCCAGGGTCGGCCGGTGCCCGGACAGCACACCTTCGGCCAGCGCGGGCACGTCCACGGCACGGCGCCGTCGCGGTGTGTTCGGCGTGGAAGCGGCCACGCTCACTCCCCTTCTCTGTGGCTCGGGGCCGGCGGTCCCCCGAACAGACCGGTGCCGGTTCACGCCTGTTCTTCGACCTGTTCCTCCAGCTGGTCGAGGAGGCCGACCGCGGCCTCGGCGATGACGGTCCCGGGTGGGAACACCGCCGCCGCGCCGGCCTCGTGGAGGGCCTGGACGTCGTCGGGCGGGATCACACCGCCCACCACGACCATGATGTCGGGACGGTCCAGCTCCGCGAGCTCCTCCCGCAGCGCCGGGACCAGGCTCAGGTGCCCGGCGGCCAGGGACGACACCCCGATCACGTGCACGTCGGACTCCACCGCCTGGGTGGCGACCTCCTTCGGGGTCTGGAACAGCGGACCCACGTCCACGTCGAAACCGAGGTCGGCGAAGGCGGTCGCGATGACCTTCTGGCCGCGGTCGTGCCCGTCCTGACCCATCTTGGCGACCAGGATGCGGGGGCGGCGGCCCTCGGCATCGGCGAAGTCGTCGACCCGCTGCGTCACCCGGTCCATGAGGCCGGCGGCGTCCTCACTGTGGGAGGCCTCGTCCTTGTACACACCCTGGATGGTACGGATCTGCCCCGAGTGACGGCCGAAGACCTTCTCCATGGCGTCGGAGATCTCCCCCACCGTCGCCTTGGCGCGTGCGGCGTCCACGGCGGCGGCGAGCAGGTTGGACTCCAGGCTCTGGTCCGCCTTCGACTCGCGCGAGGCCGCCTCGGACAGGGCGTTCAGTGCGGAGGTCACGGCCTCCTCGTCGCGTTCGGCGCGCAGCAGCTCCAACTTCTCGAGCTGTTCGGCGCGTACCCGCGAGTTGTCGACCCTGAGCACCTCGATGTCGTCGGGTGTGTCCGGGCGGTACTTGTTGACGCCGATGACGGGCTGGCGTCCGGAGTCGATGCGCGCCTGCGTGCGGGCGGCCGCCTCCTCGATACGCATCTTCGGCAGGCCGGCGTCGATCGCGGCGGCCATGCCCCCGGCCTTCTCCACCTCCTGGATGTGCTCCCACGCCTTGGCGGCCAGCTCCTGGGTGAGGCGCTCGACGTAGTAGCTGCCGCCCCACGGGTCGACCGTGCGCGTGGTACCCGATTCCTGCTGCAGCAGGAGCTGGGTGTTGCGGGCGATGCGCGCGGAGAAATCCGTCGGCAGCGCCAGCGCCTCGTCGAGGGCGTTGGTGTGCAGCGACTGTGTGTGGCCCTGGGTCGCCGCCATCGCCTCCACACACGTGCGGGTGACGTTGTTGAACACGTCCTGCGCGGTCAGCGACCACCCGGAGGTCTGCGAGTGGGTGCGCAGGCTCAGCGACTTGGGCTCGCTCCCGCCCAGGTCGCCCACCAGGCGGGCCCACAGCAGGCGGGCGGCGCGCAGCTTGGCGACCTCCATGAAGAAGTTCATCCCGATCGCCCAGAAGAACGACAGGCGCGGCGCGAACGCGTCCACCTCCAGCCCCGAGCTCTGCCCGGCCCGGATGTACTCGACCCCGTCCGCGAGGGTGTAGGCCAGCTCCAGATCGGCCGTGGCCCCGGCCTCCTGCATGTGGTAGCCGGAGATCGAGATGGAGTTGAACTTCGGCATCCGCTGCGACGTGTAGGCGAAGATGTCGGAGATGATCCGCATCGACGGCTGCGGCGGATAGATGTAGGTGTTGCGGACCATGAACTCCTTGAGGATGTCGTTCTGGATGGTCCCCGAGAGTTTCTCCGGGGGCACACCCTGCTCCTCGGCCGCCACGATGTAGAGCGCCAGGACCGGCAGCACCGCACCGTTCATGGTCATGGACACACTCATGCGGTCCAACGGGATCCCGTCGAACAGCCGGCGCATGTCGTAGATGGAGTCGATGGCCACACCGGCCATGCCCACGTCACCGGACACACGCGGGTGGTCGGAGTCGTAGCCGCGGTGGGTCGCCAGGTCGAAGGCGACCGACAGGCCCTTCTGCCCGGCGGCGAGGTTGCGCCGGTAGAAGGCGTTGGACTCCTGGGCCGTGGAGAACCCCGCGTACTGGCGGATCGTCCACGGCTGGTTGACGTACATGGTCGGGTACGGGCCCCGCAGGTACGGGGCGATGCCGGGCAGGCCGTCGACGAAGTCCAGGCCCTCGCGGTCGGCGGGGGTGTAGAGGGGCTTGACGCCGATGCCCTCGGGGGTCTCCCACTCCAGGGCGCCGGGGGCCTTGCCGGTACCGGCCTCGACGGCGGCGCTCCAGTCGGCGGCGCCCTCACCGGAGAACGCGGGCGGCTCCGCGGCCACCTCGGACAGATCCGGGATCATGCCTTCTCCCCCTCTTCGTGCACGGCCTGTGCCGGCGGGTCGGTGTACAGCAGGTCCACCAGGTCGGTCAGGATCTCGACGGCGTCGCAACCCTGGTGCGCGAAGGCGTCCACCCCGGCCTGCCGATACACGTCGCGGGGCGTGCCCGCGAGCAGCACCCGGCGGGCACCGGCGCCCTTGAGGGCCCTGGCGGCGTCCTCGGCGTGCTCGGCGTAGAGCTCGTCGGAGCCGCAGAGGACCGCCACGCGCGCCCCGGAATCCGCGAAGGCGTGCGCGGCCGCCTCGGCGCTTTCCGACGGACCGGGGTCGAGGGCGGCCACACCCCCGGCGGCCAGCAGGTTCGTGGCGAAGGAGGCGCGGGCGGTGTGCGCGGCGACGGGACCGAGCGTGGCCAGGAACGCCGTGGGGCGCTGCCCGGTCATGCGCTCCTGCGCGTCGGCGCGGTCGCGCAGCGCCTCGAAGTCCTGGGCGTAGCGACGCTGCGGGAACCCGTCGGGCACCGGCGACCGTGCGGGATCGGCGGGGCGCTCCAGTGGGATCTCGGCGGCGTCGGGGAACTCGCTGACGCCGGTGAGCGGGGACCTGCGGTGGGCGATGTCGGAGCGGCGGCGCTGCCACACCTCGTCGACGCCGGCGCGCAGCACCCCGTCGTCGAGGGCACGGGCCGCGCCTCCGGAGGCCTCAATGTGCCGCAGGAACGCCCACCCGGCCTCGTAGAGGTCCTTGGTGAGGGACTCCACGAAGAAGGACCCGCCGGCCGGGTCGATGACCCGTGCCAGGTTCGATTCCTCCTGGAGGATCGCCTGGGTGTTGCGGGCGACGCGGCGCGCGAAGTCGTCGGGCAGGCCCACGGCGGAGTCGAAGGGTTCCACCGTGACGGTGTCGGCGCCCCCGATCCCGGCGGCGAAGCAGGCCACGGTGGTGCGCAGCATGTTCACGTGCGGGTCGCGGCGGGTCGTCATCGCTTCGGACGTGGTGGCGTGCAGTCGCATGGTGCGCCGGTCGGGGCTCACCCCGCCGGTCGCGAGGACCTGGTTCCACATGGCACGTGCGGCGCGGAGCTTGGCGATGCCGGCGAACTGGTCCGCGCTCACGGCCAGGCGGAACTCGATGCGGTCCGCGGCCTCGTCCGGGTCGATGCCGGCCTCGTGCAGGGCGCGCAGGTAGGCGGCACCGGCCGCGAGGGCCCATCCGAGTTCCTGTGCGTCCGAGCCGCCGGCGTTGTGCACGACGGTGCCGTCGGCGGCGAGGAGCCCCAGGCGGGGGCGGCCGCGGGCCCGGTCGGCGGCGAAGCGTACGGGGCCGGTGACGTCGGTGGCCTCGCCGGTCCGGGCTGCGGTGCCCAGCGGGTCGATGCCCAGGTGGGAGAGGACGCGCCCGTCGGGGACCCCGGCGTCGGCGTGTGCGGCGAGCAGGGCGTCGGCGGCCTCCGCGTAGGAAGGTCCCGCGTCCAGCAGGACCGGGGCGAGGTCGAGGTGGACGTCGGTGAGGGCCTCTCCGAGGCGGTCGGCGGGCACTCCGTCGGCCCCTGCGGTGATCCACAGAGAGCCGGCGCCGTTCATGAGGTCCTCGTGCACACGGCGGCGCAGGAGGACCGGGTCGGTGTCGGTGTGCCGGGCCCGCACGTCCCACCCTGTGGCGACGTTGCCGTCGGCGCGGTACCCCCGGGTGAAGGGGGGCGCGCCCGGGAAACCGGGGTCGGCGGCGGGCGGCTCCGAGGTGTGGAGGGGGGCGATCCCGAACCCGTCGTAGGAGGTGGCGGCCAGCACCGACTCCGGTGCGTCGGCGAGCCGTTCCTCGGCGACACCGCTCTTGCGCAGCACACCCGCGACGAGTTCCCGCCACCGCTCGGTGGTGGCGTCGGGGAACCCTTCGGCCAGGTTGGGGGCGCCCGCTGCGGCGGCCCCGTTCTCAGGGAGGTCCATACTCCGGATGGTAGAGAATCACGTTCGGTTTCGGGACCACGGGGGCGCCGATGCCGTGCCGCCGCAGGCCACCGGACCGCCACGGGACCACCGTGGCCCGTCTCCCGCCATGGTCCCACGAGAGCGTGCGCCGCGTCACACACACGTTCGGTGAACGGAACGGGACTCTCGGGGGTCCCACACCACGCCGCGGGCACGTCGAGGCCCCACGCCTTGCCCGGCCCGCCTTCCGACCGACCCCACGATCGAGAGACGACACGAGCATGAAGACCCCCGCACCCCGTCGGCGCCTGCCCCTCGCCCTGACGGCCGTCGGCACTGCCCTTGCACTGGCCGCCTGCGGGGCCGAGGAGGCCTCCGAGGAGGACGGAACGCCCGCCGAGGAGGAGCAGCAGGAAGCCGCCGCCGACACGGTCGAGTGGCGCAACGGCCCGATCCCGGACGAGGAGCCCGGTGTGGCCCCCGAGGAGCTGGACGAGCTCCGGCCCGAGGGCAGCGACGACCTGGCCGAGACGCTGGGCGCACGGGCCACCGACGAGCTGACGCGCACGGCCGGTGTCATCGACGAGGACGCCACGTGGGACTGCCCCTCCTTCGAACACGAGGAGGGCGAGCAGTTCACCTGCACCGTCACGTTCCTGGGCGAGGACTTCGAACAGCACGTGGAGCTCGGTGAGGTCGGCGGATACACGACCCGGTACCAGAGCGCTCTCACCGAGATGCCGGTGGTACGCGACCACGTCGAGGACTCGATCCGTCACCAGGCCGAGGCCGAGGACGTGTACTGCGACATGGATCCGCTGGTGCGCGTCTCCCAGGAAGAGCAGGACGAGCTGGACACGCTCGACATCGACTGCCACGCCCTCGTCGACGGAGAGGCCGACGAGTGGGTGGTCGCACCCCACATGCAGGGCGGGATCGTGGTCGCTCCCGGGTACTGAGCACGGGCCGTCCCCGGCTCCGCCGGTCCACCGTCGGAGCGCGCCGGGCTTTTCTCTGCACCGAGCGCCTCCCGGAGAGAAAAGAAAACGGGTGCATTCGGGCCAATTGCAACAATGCGGGGTTGTTGAATTCTGAACCTCGCCCTCGCGCGCAACCCCGCCGAGCCGGGAAAAACCCTGACCCTTTTTGGAACCGGCTTCCGCAGCCGCCCGAGGAAGGATCGGTGAACCACAACTGAAAACACGGTGACCCGCGACGGCTAACGTGCCGCCCGGGGCCGTGGCCGGCAACTCGTTTCCTGCCGCATCCCGGCCCCACGCATCCCGGACCCGCGCGACCGTGAGCGTCAGGGGCGGCAGCGCCGGCCCGCCCGTCTCTGAACCGAGGCTCCTCCGTTCGGTGGCCCGGAAGCGTGGTGCCACCATCCCCTGGAGGAGGCCGCCCGAAGGCTTCACTCCTGGACCGGCCCTTCCTCACGACCGTCGGGTACCGAGCGAACGCTGGTACGGCCTCCGGTCGACGGGACGGAGTCCCCCGGGCCTCAGTCCTCCTCGGGGGACTCCGAGGCCTCCTCCTCATCGGTGTCCTCGCCCGGAGGCGGGCCGTGGACGAAGCGCTGGCGGTCCTGGACGAGGATCGCGTGCCCGCTCCCGGTCACGGCCTCCACCCGCGCGGAGAGTTCGTCGTCGACGACGTCCATGGTGACGGCGTCCAGCACCAGCTGGGAACTGTCGGTGTCCCCGCCGCGCTGGTCTCCGTAGACGAGCCCGTCGTGGGCGAAGGCGGGGGAGATCGCGGTGTCTTCGTCCTCCAGGCCCCAGCGTTCCTCCCCCTCGGCGAGGTCGACGGCGATGGAGGATGCGGCTCCGCTGGCCTGCTGCAGCAGCAGGGTCCCGGTCTCCTCGTCGTAGAGGCTTCCGGTGGCGCCTGCGGCGGCGAAGGGTTCGGCGGCCGGGTTGGTGCCGGGCTCCTGGAGCCTCCACCGGGTCTCGCCGGTATCGAGATCGTGGGCCGACAGGATGGAAGGTGCCTCGGGTTGGGCCCAGCGCAACAGGAGCAGGCCGTCGTCGGGGCTGTCCTGGTCGCTGTCCTGCGCGCCGTCCCCGTTCCCGTCGGTCCCGTCGGTCTCCTCGGCGTCCTCGTTTCCGGGAAGGTCGTACTGCCCGAGGATCTGCGGGACGGCGCCGGTGGCGGTGTCGGGCAGGTCGAGCTCCTCGTCCTGGCCGGTGACCGACCACAGGTCCTCGCCGGCCTCGTCGGGGTCCAGGGAGTGGGCGCCCAGGGCGGAGTCACCGTCGCTCAGCAGCACCGTGTCGTCCCACGCGGCCACGGGAACGCCCAGGGGCGGTCCGGTGCCCTCGTCCTCGGAGTCCCCGCCGTCACCGTCCTCAGAGCCCTCGTCGGAGTCCTCGCTGGAGTCCTCCTCGGAGCTGCCCCCGTCCCCGCCCTCCTCGGAGCCGTCCTCGGGGGGCTCGAAGTCGTAGCTCCACAGCTCGTCGCCGTCGGTGTCGGAGACGGTGAAGGCACCGCCGGGTTCCTCGGCGGACCACTCGTCGGGGTAGTCGACGGCCCGCCCGTCCAGGTAGACCTCGTCGGCGTCCTCGGCGGTCCACACCTGTTCGCCCTCGGGATCGAGCACGAAGGGCACGTCGTCGGAGTCGGCCATGAGCAGGACGGGGTCTCCGGCGGAGTCGGAGGCGAAACCGCGGAACCCGGCCTCGCCCTCCCACAGGGCCTCGCCGGTCGCGGCGTCGTGCAGGAGGTGCTGGTCCCCGCCGTCGGAGCTGATGAGGAAGGCGCCCCCGACAGGGCTGATACGCACGCCCCCGTCGTCGAGCACGGGGTGCACGTCCGCGTCCTCACCGTGCAGGTGGCGCAGGATCTCCCCGTCCAGCCCGGGAGGCACCTCGCCCCGGAACTCGGTCGGCGGCGGCGAGGGCTGCTCATCCCCGCCCTGCGGTTCGGGTGGCTCGGGGTCATCCGTGCAGCCGGTCACCAGCAACACCGCGATGCCACAGGCGAGGGGCACGCGTGAGCTGCGCATGGTTCGTCACTCCCCATGAACGATGACGTATCACGGCAAATCCTAAGCCGAGCGCCGGAGGATCGACACACACCGGTCCCCGCTCGTTACCGCCCCTTGGCCGGGGTTCCGGTGCGCGCCAGGGGTTCTAGGGTTCGACCTCCACGACGGTGGTGCCCTTCACCTCGTGGTCGGCCCTGCCCCCGGTGATCTCGGCGAGCCACACCCCGAACTCCTCGAGTCCGTCCTCGGGCAGGGCGACCCCGATGCATACACGCGCCTCGTAGGAGACCCCGCGGACGGTGTAGGGGGAATCGCGCAGGTCGCTCTCCAATCGCCCGCCGAGCACGTAGTCGGCGAGGACGTCCACCAGCAGCAGAACACGCCGTTCCAGGACCCCGAACTCGTCGACGGCGGCCGACACGGAGTTCCCGTAGGCACGGATGAGACCGCCGGCGCCGAGCTTGATCCCACCGAAGTAGCGCGTGACGACGGCGACGGTGTCGGTGAGTGCGCGGTGGCGCAGGACCTCGAGCATGGGTACACCCGCAGTGCCTCCGGGTTCACCGTCGTCGCTGGAGCGCTGCACGTCGCCGTCCTCGCCGAGCACGTAGGCGGTGCAGTTGTGGGCGGCGCTCCAGTGCTCCTTGCGCCGGTCGGCGATGAACGCGCGGGCGGCGTCCTCGCTGTCCACCCGTGCCAGGGCACAGATGAACCGGGACTTCTTGATCTCGGTCTCGTGTTCGCCGCCGCGTCTGATCGTTCGCATGTCGCCTGTTCAACGAAGGTCGTGGTTGCACCAGTCTGCCGGATCCCCGCGGCGGGCCGTGCCCCGGTACGGCCCCGCTTCCGCCCTGGCACGGACGGGGAACGGGGGTGTTCACAGGCCGAAGACCCAGAGCACGGTCGTGTACATGGTGGCGAGCACCAGGAAGAGGGACACGATGTTCAACAGGATCCCGGCCTTGACCATCTGTCCGATACGGATGTAGCCGGTCCCGAACACGATCGCGTTCGGCGGGGTGGCGACCGGCAGCATGAAGGCCAGGCTCGCCACGAGCGCGGCCGGCACGACCAGGGTCAGGACCGGCAAGTTCAGGCCCAGGGCCACACCCGCCATGACCGGGACGAAGATCGATGCCGTGGCCGTATTGCTGGTCAGCTCGGTCAGCAACAGGACGATACCGGCGACGATGAGGATGAACACCCAGCCGGGGACCTCGCCCAACCCTTCGACCCGTTCACCGACCCACAGGCTCAGGCCGCTGGAACCGAACTGGGCGGACAGGCTCAGCCCGCCGCCGAAGAGCAGGAGCACGCCCCACGGCAGTTTGACGGCCTGTTCCCAGTCGATGGCGCGCACACCGCGGCGCCCGTCGACGGGGATGATGAACAGGACGACGGCCGCTGCGATGGCGATTCCACCGTCGGTGAAGTTTCCCAGCCACGGCAGTGCCCCGCCGATGCCCTCGGTCCCGGCCAGGAGCGGGATGAAGATCCAGGCCGCAGCCGTACAGACGAACACGGCCAGGACGGTCCACTCTCCGCGCGACATGGGGCCGAGGCCGCGCAGTTCCCGACGGATGTGCGAGTGGGCCTCTCCGAGGTCCTTGGTCTCGGGCGGGTAGACGATCTTGGTCAGCAGGATCCAGCACAGGACGAGGAAGAGGGCCGCGAGCGGGGCGCCGACGATCATCCACTGACCGAAGCCGAGGGTGATGTCGTGCTCCTGTGACAGGTAACCGGCCATGAAGGCGTTGGGCGGAGTACCGATGAGGGTGGACACCGAGCCGATCGACGAGGCGTAAGCGATGCCCAGCATGAGGGCGGTCGCGAAGTTGGCGTCGGTGCGGCCGTCCCTGAGCTGGGTGACGAGACCGATGACGGCGAGGCCGATCGGCAACATCATCATGGCGGTCGCCGTGTTGGAGACCCACATGGTGATGAAAGCGGTGGCGAGCATGAAGCCGCCGATGATGCTGACCGGCCCGGTTCCCACGGCGGCGACGATGGAGAGCGCGACCCGTTTGTGCAGGTTCCACCGCTGCATCGCCAGTGCGATCACGAACCCGCCCATGAACAGGAAGATGATGTCGTTGGCGTAGGGAGCGGTGACGTCGTCGATGGAGGTGCCCTCCAGGACGATGGGGAAGACCGCCAGGGGCAGCAGTGCCGTGGCCGGCAAGGGTAGGGCCTCGGTCATCCACCACACGGCCATGATCACGGCGACGGCGGCCACGATGGCGGCGTTGGGCGACAAGTCACCGGTCGGCGCCATGGACCCGTCGTCGCCTTCGACGGGCAACGGGATCTCGGGCATCGCCATGAAGACGGCCAGGCCGAGCAACGGGCCGAGCAGGAGGCCGATCACGCGGCGCACGATGGTGTTGCGCTCGAGCTCTCCGTCGGCGGCGGCTTCGGTGTTCGCGGGGTTGTCGGTGCTCCCGGGCGTCGGTGGATCTGGTGGCTGGCTCACGCTTCACACCCTTCAATGTGATATCCGTTACATAATTCACCCCCGCCTGCATGCCGAAACCCCGCCCCAGGGCCGGATCCGAACCGCGATCAACCCCCCGCCAAGCATGCCGAGCGTGACCGGTAGTATCCGGAGCGTCGCACCCGAGGGTCCCGCATCGGGCGCGCACACCCCTCGGAACCTCCGAGGCAGACATTTCGCACGCACAGTTATCAGATAAACACCTTGGGTAACACTGCGGACAGCCGTCGAGAAGACACCGGGAGTCCCGCCATGCGCACGATTCAGGTCGCCACCGGCCTTGCCCTGACCGCACTGCTCGCCGCAGGGTGCTCGGACGAGGGGCCCGACACCAGCGGCGCCGCGGGGGACGAGGAATCGGTCGCCGAGCCCACGAGCTCCCCCAGCGTGACCGCCGCGACCTTCCTCCCGCCCGGCGAGGGCGCCGGCGCGGTCACCTACGACGAGATGGCCGTCCCGGAGGGCGCCACCGCCGACGTGCAGGTCAGCACCACGGAGGAGGAGAGCGAGGTCCAGTTCACCGCGACCGGGTTGGAGCCCGACCGCGACTTCGGTGCCCACGTGCACACCGAGCCCTGTGGCGACGACCCCGGCGACTCGGGCCCGCACTACCAGGACGAGGTCGACCCGGCCGCCGACGAGGACAACCCCTCCGCCGACCCCGAGTACGCCAACCCCGACAACGAGGTGTGGCTGGACTTCACCACCGACGACAGTGGCAACGGTGACGCAACGGCCACCGTCCCGTGGCAGTTCCGCGAGGGCGAGGCGCAGTCCCTGGTGTTGCACGAGGAGCACACCGGCACCGAGGAGGGCGAGGCCGGCCAGGCCGGCGACCGGTTGGGCTGCGTGACCGTGGAGTTCTGATCCACGGACGCAGAACCGGCCGAACCGGAACCGGCCGGGACAGAACCACCGGTGCCCGGGGCCGAGCGGTCCCGGGCACCGCTGTCTCGGAAAGGGCCCGGCTCCCGGCCCGCCCGCGGATCAGTCCGGCAGCACCCGGCGCAGCACGAGCCGCTCCCCCAGCGCCCACGCGGTGGAGACCAGCAGGTAGAGCCCGGCCGCCAAGGGCACGAACGCGGCGATCACCGCGGTCACGTAAGGCATGTAGGTGAGGAGGCCCGGCATCGGCGGCCGGCCCTGTCCGTCCGCGGTGGGGTCGGTCCGCATCGTCGGAAGCATGACGTAGGTGCGCTGGGCCCAGGCGACCAGGGCGAGGAAGGCGATGAGCAGCGCGAAGACCGGTTCCACCGAGACCCCCTGGGCGAACGGGATCAGGGCCGACCCGAGCTCGACGCCGCCGAAGGTGTGGGACAGCAGGGGATCCGCGCCCCCGGAGGCACCGATGAAGACGCCGTACAGGGCCAGGACCACGGGCATCTGCGCGAGCGCGGGCAGGCAGCCGGCGAAGGGTGAGGAACCGGCCTCGGAGTAGACCCTGCGCTGTTCGGCGAGCATCTTCTCCGGGTCCTCGCGATGGCGGGAGCCGATGCGCGCCAACTCGGGTGCGATGCGGGCCCGCACCTTCTCGGCACGTACCTGGGCGATGCCGACAGGGACCAGCAGCAGGCGCACCCCCACGGTCAGGAGCACGACGGACAGGCCTGCCGCGGCGGCGGGAACGACGGGGGTGAGCAGTGCGGTGAGGGCGGCCAGGGCCGAGGAGACCAGGTCCATGGCGGCCGCGATGGGAGCGAAGCTGTACAAGGGTGGGGCCCTTCGTCCGGAACGGATGCGGTAGGGACGTCGGACCGCTCACTCCCACGCCTCGGGCGCAGGCTCTTCCGAACAGGGTTCCCCCGGGAACGCACTCTCCGGATGAGAACTGCCCGATCAGGCACTTCCCCGGACACGGCAGCACGGGAACGCCCGATGAGGGCGCGGCTGCATGCGAGGGTTCCGGCGGGACCGGGCGGAGGTCAGCGAGCGGTCGCGGGGACCGCTCCTGGCGCTCTGGGACGGGGCTTGCCCGCTGCCGCGGGATCGCACAACGTGACGACCTGCAGGCGTTCGGACCTACGGCGCATCGCACGTGCGGCGTCCGCGGCGGCCTCACCGGTGGGCCAGGGCGTCAGGCCCCGAACCAGGTACAGGACGAGGCAGGACGCGGCGGCGACCGCCACCAGGGCGAGGGTTCCGGGGGCCAGCGCGGTGACCAGGTCGGAGGGCAGGGCCCCCAGGGCCAGGAACTCCATGGCGAGGAGCAGGACGTAGTACACGTGCTCCTCCTCCGGTGTTCCGGCCTCCGACGGGCCGCGACGGCGCTCTGGGCAGATTTTAGAGGATCCGGGCCGCGTTGCCAACGGTCCGTCACCGGAGAAATTGGCCGACACTCCGCCTGAGCTGCGCCTGTTCTCCACACCCCTGTAGCTAAATGACACGGAGTAACCAACTCCGTGCGCGGCTGGGACCTCCGTGCCTGGAAGGCCCGGCAGAAAAGGGGAACCCTGTGCCGATTCGCCCTGCGAACCTCGCCACCATGTCCGCCACCATCGCCGGTGCGATCTCGGGGATGTCGAACAAGGACGACAAGAACACGATCCGCGTCGTCTTCGAGTCCGGCCACGAGCAGATCGTCGAGAACGGCGGCTGCCGGCCCCTCGAGACCGGTCAGGGCGGGGTCGTCACGATCAACAGCGACAGCAAGGTGCGGTTCGCCCTGTTCGCGGGGACGAGCTGCCAGAGCAGCCGGGCCCTCGCCTCCGGCCATGGTTCGGTGAGCTTCGGCGATCCGGTCCTGGCCGGAGCGGTCGTCATCGGCTGAGGGCCGCGGCGGGCGCGGGCCGGTCGGGGGCCGGGCCCTCGCTCGGTCACGGCCCGTTCCGGCGCACGGAACGCCCCGGGAGCCGTTCGGTACGCCGGCCGTCGCGGACCGTGAACTCACCACTGACCAGGACGTGCTCGATACCGACCGGCGTACGGCACGGGTCGTCGAAAGTGGCGCGTGCGGCGATGGTGTCGGGATCGAACACGACGAGATCGGCGACGGCACCGGC
>NZ_ANBE01000021.1 GCF_000341145.1 Nocardiopsis xinjiangensis YIM 90004 | reverse complement strand
GTTCGCGCACGTAGTGGCCGAGGTAACGGGGGAAGGTACCCCAACCGCGCGGGTGGGGCCGGGCACCCACGAGGATGCCGTCGCTGCCCCCGGTGTGTGCGCCGTGCCGCATGATCGTACGGATGTTCTCCTCGTTGCCGACCTTGAGCAGGCACCCGCTGCGCAGACGGTCGGCCACGAGCAGGTCGGCGTAGAGCTCGGCGGGACGGCAGCCGTGCCCGCGGGCCAGGTCGGCGACCGAGGAGCCCACGGCCCAAGAGAGGTGGGGCGCGGTGACACCGGTGACCACGATGCTCTCCCAGTCCAAGGGGATGCCGTGGTTGCCGTCGGTGCCCTCGACCTCGATCTCGTGAAGGATGCGGGCGCGGATGGCGGGGTCGCGCAGACGTTTCAGGGTCAGTTCGGTGCCCCCGGCCTGCGCCCAGCTCGGCAGCGGCGCCCCCAGGTGGGTGGCGCTGGGGCCGTAGGGATAGCTGTCGAGGGTGACGTCGAGGCCGTAACGGACGGTGGCCTCGTCTATGGCGTCCAGGACCTCGGGCGCACGGCCCCGGTTCCGGGGGAAGTTCACGTGGCAGTGGGCCAGGTGCAAGGACACCTGGGCGTGGCGGGCCACGTCCAGGCACTCCTGATAGGACTCCACGATCCGCGAACCGTAGTTGCGGTGGTGCGGGCAGTAGTACCCGCCGACCTCGCGCACGGGTGCCAGGAGCGCGACGATCTCGTCGTCGGTGGCGTACATGCCCGGTGTGTAGGTGAGGCCGCTGGAGAGGCCGTGAGCGCCCTCGGACATGCCGCGGGCGACCATGCCGCACATGCGGTCGAGTTCGAGGCGGGTGGCGGAACGGTCGGCGTTGCCGACCACGGCCATCCGGACGTTGCCGTGCGGGACGAGAACGGCGGCGTTGACGGGGGCGCCCTCGTCGACGCGGTCGAGGTAGGCGCCGATGCCGCGCCAGTCGCGTTCCAGGTCGGGGCTGCCGTTCCAACCGGTGAGGCGTTCGAAGAGTTCGTCGGCGGTGGTGTCGGTGACGGGCGCGTACCCGAGCCCGTCCTGGCCGAGGACCTCCAGGGTGACCCCTTGCGCGACCTTGGCGCTGTGGTCGGGGTCGGCCAGGATCGCGAGGTCGGAGTGGGCGTGCATGTCGATGAAGCCGGGAGCGACGGCCAGCCCGCCGACGTCGACGATGGTTCCGGTGGTGGTACCGGTCCGGCCCGGTGCGGCAACGTGGGTGATGCGCCCGTTGCGCAGGACGAGGTCGGCGCGGCGGGCGGATGCGCCCGTGCCGTCGACGACGAGTCCGCCGGTGAGCACGGTCTCGGACTGCACTGTTCCTCCGTTCGGCGCCGACACACGGAAGTGTCGGTGTGGCCCAAGAGACGTGTGGAGCACAAAAATGGAGAGCTTCGTTGTCAGTGATAGTGCCGGGAAGGGCCGGAGCCAGGCCCGCTGAAGAAGGAGTGTCCCCATGACCGAGAATGCGGTCCGTACCGACCGGGCCCCCGCACCCGCGGGCGCCTACAGCCAGGGGGTCGTGGCGGGCGGTTTCCTGTTCACGTCCGGGTTCGGGCCCCAGGACCCCGTGGACGGGGCCATCGCGCCCAGCGTCGGTGAGCAGACCACGCAGGTTCTGGCCAACATCTCCGCCGTCCTGGCCGAGCGCGGCCTGACCCTCGACGACGTCGTCAAGACGACCGTGCACCTGGAGAACCTCAAGGCGGACTTCATGGAGTTCGACGCCGTCTACGAGGAGCACTTCAGCGCCCCCTACCCGGTACGCACCACTGTGGGCTCCGACCTGGCCAACATCCTCGTGGAGATCGACGTCACAGCCAAGCTCCGCGACTGAGCGTCGCGCCGAGCGGACCGAGGCCGGTCCGGGACCGTCCAAGCCCTACCCCGGACCGGCCCCACCCATGCGAGCTGCCCTTTTCCGGTTGGGGCAGGCCCTCTTCAAATATCCGGGAGATGTCCGAAACAAAGCGCGTGCCCCGGGTGTCACACGCTGTGTTCCCCCGTAACAACGAGCACAGCAGAAGAGGCACGACGCAATGATCATCTGGACCGGCTGGGGCATCCTCGTCCCCCTGTTCATGGCTCTCGGCGCCGGCGGTGTCGGACTGCTCACCGAGGAACTCTTCGGTGTCGGCACCGGAGGCGGCGGTGCACTGGTCGGAGCCCTGGCCGCCGCCGCCGCGATCTTCCTGCTCGGCCGCAAACTCAACAAGCCCGAGCAGGGATACCACCCCAAGACCGGAGAACCCGTCGTGTACCGCAACAGGCACACGTTCTTCTTCGTCCCCATGCAGTACTGGTCGGCCATCATCCCCGCGGTCGGCCTGATCGTCACCGTCATCACCACGATCAAGGGCACCGCGTGACACCTGGGGCGTGAGTTCCCGGACGGCGGCGCGCGCCGCTCAGGCCGCGTCGCCGTCCTCGAAGTCCTTCAGGCACAGCTCCAGCAGATCCTGGACCCTGCGGGTGATGGTCTCCCGCTCCATCGCACACAGCGCCCCTGCGCCCTCGACCAGACGCACACGGGCGATACCGAGCACCACCGAGGACATGAGCAGCGCGTGTGCCCGCTGCTCCGGACCGCCCAGGTAGGCCGCGAGCGGCTCGATCATCGCCGAGGTGATGCGCCCCTGGTAGACCGAGCGCAGGTCGGGGTCGCCGGCCGAGTCGTCCAGGGCCCGTTGCAGCGCGGTGCCCTCGCCGTGCAGGCGGCTGACGGTGTGCTCGGCCAGACGCCGGGTCAACTGGTCGTGCGGACCTTCCTCGATGAGCCCCGGGTAGACGCCGTCCTCGCGCAGGAGCTCGGTGAGCAGCCCGCGTTTGGCACCGAAGTAGCGGTTGATGAGTGCGACGTTGACGCCTGCGTGCGCCGCGATCTTGCGTGAGGAGACCGAGCCGTAGCCCTCGTTGGTGAAGAGCTCCTTGGCACTGGCGAGGATCCGCGCACGCGTCGCCTCGCGGCCCCGGGCGGGGCCGGTGCCGCCCCCGGTCTCGTCCGGATGGTCCATCTGCACACCCCTCGGTGGCCGCGATCTGGCTTTCAGGTCTCCAGGTTGACACCAACAGACGGTGACCGCATACCGGAACCTGGCGAGAGGTACCCATTCGACGGCCAACGCTAGGCACCCGTGCTGGACGGGGCAGGTCCACCGCACGCGAGGACTCGTGGAGCGGGGCCGACGGGCCGCGCGCGGCCGGCTCGTCAGAGGTACCGGCGGAACCCTTCGGCGGAGTTGTCGAAGCCGAGGGCACGGTAGAAGGCGTGGGCGCCGCCCCGGGAATCGTGGGAGAGCAGCTCGGCCTTGTAACACCCGGCCTGTGTGGCGCGCTCGACGGCGTCCTCCATGAGGGCTCGGCCGATACCGGCGCCGCGGGCCTCGGGTTCCACGACGAGGTTGTCGACGATCGCCCAGGGCTGTGCGTCGTGGGTGAGGTTGGCGACCACGACGAGGTCGAGGGTGCCGATGATCTGGCCGCGTTCCTCGGCCACCAGGACGGTGCGGTCGGGGTCGTTCTCCATCCGGGTCCAGGCGCGCACGGCCGCGGACGACATGCGCACCTGTGCGCCCTGCGTATCAGTGGCGTCGCCGAGTTCTCGGAGGAGGCGCAGGATCGCTCCGAGGTCGGACCGGATGGCCGCACGAATCATCATGGCTGTCGGCATCGTAGCCCACAGCTGCGACAACAAGGACGGGACCCCACATCACCCCACAAATCACCGCCCGCGCAGCGCTTCCCGTGACCCGCGTGCACACGGACGCACGAGGCCACGCACCGTCCGGCCACGTGCACCCCGCGTGCCCAGAACGAGCACGGGGCCCGCGCGCAAGGACGGCCTCGTCCCTGGGCCGTTCCCCGGCACACGTGCGAGAGTCCCGTTCGGAAACGGTTCTCCGGGCCCGGTCGGACACATGTCGGGGGTGGGGCCCACCGGACCCCACCCCCGACATCGGCCTCCGTCCCCGTGGGGGACCGGTGGCTAGGGAGTGTTTTTTAGAAGGCTTTCGGATCAGCGAGCGGCCGCCCAGGCAATCTCTCGCAAGACGATGTGCGAAGGTCAGCCTGGTTGTGCTTCACGAGCGCAGAGACGCAGCGAGAGGCAGCCTGGTGGATGCGAGCCCGGAATGATTCAAAAAACACGACCTAATCCTTGCGGATCACGCGGACACCCTCGTCGCCCGTGGGCGGCTGCGGGCCATCCGATTGCGGGCCCGACGGGGACGCGGTCTGCGGGGCGCNCGGGGGGCCCCCCCGGGGCCCCGCCTGCGGCTCGGCCGTCTGCCGGCTCTCCGGCTGGCGGTAGATGCCGGTGACGCCCGGGGCACCGCTGTCCTGGCCACCCTGGCCCTGCTGCTCTGTGCTCTCCGGTGCGGGGGCGTCGAAGCGCGCGCCCTGCGGCGGCCCCGAGGGCGCCTGCGGCCCCTCGGCGTCACCGCTCTGCTCGTCCTTGCCCTCCTCGGGCTTCTGGGCAGGCTTGATGCGCACAGTGGCCTCGTCGGGCTCCTCCGGAACCGGAGACAGCTTCGCGGTGGGCTCCAGGCCCTGCTGCCCGCCTGCGGCCTTTCCGCCCTTCTCCTCGGACTCGGCGGGCTTGTCGTTCTCCGCGGGCTTCGCGGGACCGGCAGCCTCGGCGGGCTTGTCGGTCTTGGCCTTCTCGCCGCCCTCGGTGCCCTTCTTGCCCTGGCCCTGCCCGGCCTCCGCGGGCTTCGCCGGACCGGCAGCCTCGGGCACCACGGGCGTCTCCTCACGGGAGAGCCCGGTCTCCAGCGCACCCGCCTCGTCCTCGGCTGTCACCAGGTCGGCCAGGGTGGAGTGCATGTCCTTGAGCCGGCGCAGCGCCTCGGCGTGCGTGGCCGTGAGGGTGGCGAGACGGCGGTCGGCCGTGTCGTGGATCTTCTTCGCCCGCGCCTCGGCCTCGCTCAAACGGCGGTCGCCGTCCTGCTTGGCCTGGGCCCGCAGCTGCTCGGCCTCCTTCTTCGCGCCGGAGACCATACCGTTGGCCTCTTCGCGCGCGGAGGAGACGATGCGCTCTGCGTGCTCCTCGGCCTCCTTGCGGTACTCGGAGATCTCGCCCTTGGCCTTCTTCTCGGCCTCTTCGACCTCGGACTCGACCCGGGAGCGGCGCTCCTTGGCCTCTTCCTCGGCGATGCGCAGGATCTCCGCCATGCGCTCGCTTATCTGCTCGTGTTCCGGCTTGGTCTGAGCCTTCTCACGCGCGCTCGCGAGCTCTCGCTTGTACTGCTCCAGTTCCTCGTCCATCCGCTGCAGGCGCTCGCGGAGATCCTTGAACTGGTTGTCCATTCGGACGTAGTAGTCGTCGACGTGCGCCTTGTCGTAGCCGCCCTTGCGCACCGTCGGGAACCTGTCTTGTTGCAGTCCGCCGCCCGGCAACATATCGCTCATGTGCCCTTCATGTCCTAACACCGTTTCGACTGCACGTCGCAGAAGGTGAGAGCTGCCCCGTACCCAATTGTCCAGGGACCACCCACGAGGTCCGGCTGTGGGAGATCCGGAGCCGAATGTCCCTGTTATTCCCGCGTCCCGTCGGTTCTGTGGGGGGCACAGGCCTCGTCCGGGGCGCCGCGTCGTGAGAACCGTCCGCCGTGACCAAGGTAGGCACGCTCTGCGACGCCGCGTCAATGTCCCGGAGGGGTACACCGGCGTGCGGCCCCTGGTCACCTTCTTACTAAGGTATGCGCGATCATCCCCGTGTGGGGTCCGAGTGGTCAACTTCTCGTTCACCCCACACCTCACGGGAACGACAAAACGCGTCCGCACGACGTTGGAGAGGACCAGGCGATGGGCAAGGACACACATCCCCACCCCGGTGCGTACATCGGCGAGGCCGAGTTCGGCAGTCCCGAGATCGACCCCACCGCCTGGGTCGCACCCGGCGCGGTCGTCGTCGGACGCGTACGCCTGGGCGCCCACAGCAGTGTCTGGTACGGGTGCGTGCTGCGCGCCGACAGCGAGGACATCGTCGTCGGGGAGCGCGTCAACATCCAGGACCAGTGCGGGATGCATTCCGATCCCGGCGAACCCGCGATCCTGCACGACGGCGTGAGCCTGGGCCACCAGGCGATGGTGCACGGCGCTGTCGTGGAGGAAGGCGCGCTCATCGGTATCGGCGCGACCGTCCTCGGCGGCGCACGCGTCGGGAAGGGGGCCCTGGTGGCCGCCGGCGCCCTCGTCCCGCCCGGCAAGGTCGTTCCGCCCGACACCCTGTGGGCGGGGGTCCCCGGAAAGGCCGTGCGCGAGCTGAACGAGAACGACCACCTCGTCCTGGAGCACACTCCGACCCACTACGCCGGGCTCGCCCGGCGCCACCGAAGCGTCACCTGGCTCTGAAGCACGGCCCGGAAGCACTGCCTCCACGGCGTACTGGTCAACCCGGGTGAGGTCCGGCACTGGTCCTCCCGGGCCATGTGCCGGGCGAGCCCCACGGCCTAGCCTGGAGACGCCGTGCCCCATGGGTACGGTCCCTCGTCCGTGCCCGTGCTCCCTGCCCTCGGTCCGCGCGCGGCACCGTCGTCCTCGGGAGGTGCGTGTCCGTGCGATTCTCCACCGACGCATACACACGTGCCTCCGCGGTGCTCCACGACGGTGTCGCCCTGGACGAGATCGAGCTCTACGCCGAGGTCCTCATCGCCGCCGCCCGCACCGACCGCCCCCTCAGCCCCGACGAGCTCGACCAGGCCCTCGGGGTGGGTGAGGACGCCCCGGAACCGCCCTCCGAGCAACCCCGACACGGTTTTCTGCTGTTCAACCGTATTTTCACGAAATCGGCCTGATCCGGCCACCGCCGGCCCGCTTGTCGCCACTCCGGACATGGGTATTGCCAATCCGGGACCACGGTCCCGATGAACGGCGTCTATCCCCCTGTCAGGAGTCGACCCATGAACGCACGCTCCGACGAGTCGACCCATCCGGCCACCCGGCCCGGCGGTCCTCCCCGGCACCGCGGCACCGGAGAGCCCGACTCCGCCAAGCGCGTCACGTTCACCGTCGCCCTCGTGGCGACTTTCCTGTTCCTACTGGTCACCGCAGGCGGCCTGGTCTGGTTCCTGTCCTCCGGCGGCCCCGACTCGGAGCTCACCTCGGGCGCTGAGGAGGCCGAGGCCCCCGTGTCCGGCTCCGAGCCCAGCGACGACTCCCCTGCCCCCGAGGGCACCGTCGCCGACCCCGGTAGCGGTGTGGCCTACGAGCTGCCCGACGGCGGATGGGAACGCCTCGGCGACGACGAGGTGCCCCAGGAGTATTCCTCCTACGTGGTACTCGGATCGGTCGAGGACCCCGACTCCTTCATCGTCACCGGATCCCAGCGGTTCGACGGGACGGAGACCCTGGAGGAGACCGGTCTGCGTTTGGCCACCGATACCGTCGGCACGTTCGTCACCGGGGGCGGGACGCCCGAAGCCGCGCCCTCCGGCACGGAGGAGGTCGACGGCCATCCCGCGTTCGGCGCCTCGGTCGGTTCCCCCACGGACGAGGACCCCTACGGCCGGCTCGTGCTGGTGAAGATGGACGACTCGCACGGCGCGTTCGTCCTGGGTCTCAACACCGACGGCGGGACGGAGGCCTCGGCCGCGGTCGACGCCGCGCTGAACTCCGTCGGAGTGCTCTGAGGCCGGTGCCCCGCGGGGCACCGGCGGCCCCGGCCGGCCGCCCGCCCCGGCCCGTGGGCCGGGGCTCAGCGGGCGGCCCGGTCTCAGTCGGGCACGACCGCGCGCATCAGGAATCCACCGTCCCGGGTGGGAGAAGCCGACAGGGTGCCCCCACCCAAGGACACCCGCTCGCGCAGACCGGCCAGCCCGCTGCCCGCCGGCACCCCCGTCTCAGCGCCAGGACGGGCACGGTCGTTGGTGATCTCCACGACCAACGTGCCCGGACCGACCATGGAGCTGCGCGCCCGCGTGAAGGTGATCCGGCACTCGGTCGCGTCGCTGTGGCGCAGCACGTTGGTCCCTCCCTCGCGCACCACCCACGCCGCCAACTCCGCGGCCTCGTGTGAAGGGGCGACCCTGTCGAGGCCGTCGACCCGGACACGGACGCCGCCGGCCGCGAGCACCCCGCGCACGTTCTCGATCTCCTCGGCCAGGTCGGCCTCTTGGTAGCCGCGTACCGCCGACCGCACCTGCGCGAGCGACTCCCGGGCCAGGGCCCGCACCTGCGCGATCTCCACGGCCGCACGTTCGGGGGCCCGTTCGGCCAGACGGGAGGCGAGCTCGGACTTGGTCGCCAACGCGGAAAGGCTGTGGCCGAGCAGGTCGTGCATGTCCCGGGCGAACCGCAGCCGCTCCTCGGTGACCGCGAGCCGCGACCGCGCGTCCTCCCCGTACACGACCTCGTGCACGGTCTCCCACAGCCAGAGCTCCATGAGCCATCCGGCGATGACCACACCGCCGAAGAACACGGCACCCGCCCAGGTCAACGCGAAGGGCGCGATGTGGGGAGGGTCGGGGACCGTGAGCAGCCCGATCCAGGGCAGGGCCGCCACGGACAGGACGATCGGTACCGCCTTCCGCATCGATACCACGAACACACACGTGGCACCCCAGAGCGCGGCCATGTACAGGGGCAGGACCGGCGAGACGGTGACCGCGGTCATCGCCACCAGGCAGCCCAGGGAGCCCCGGTACCACCACGGTGAAGGGGCCTCGCGGCGTTCCAGCCGCGTCATGCACAGCGGGTACGTCGACACGATCATCGGCAGGAGCAGTACCGAGGCCGCGGACGTGCGCCACGGGTACTCCGCCATGTAGAGGACCGACTCCGGGATCCCGACGAAGACGATGGTCGCCTGGAGGACGACGATCGACCACAGGGTCAGGACCCGCATGCTGCGCAGGCGGCGGTCGGTCGGGGCCGCGCGTGCCCCGTGGTCCCCGGCCGCCCCGCTCCCGTGGGCGCGGCCCGCGCTCCCACCCTCGGCGGCGCCTTCGCCGATCCCGTTCACAGGTCCTCCCCGCTCTCGACGGGCCGGTCCGGGCCTTCCACGGACCAGGGGACGGTGGCCCGCAGCAGAAACCCGCCGTCCGGGGTGGGCCGGGCCGTCAACGCCCCTCCGGCCGCCGCGAGCTGTTCGGACAACCCGTCCAGGCCACCGCCGCCGCTCTGGGCACGGCCCCGAGCACGGTCGTTGGCGATCTCCACGACGAGTGCGTCCCGCCCGTCCCCTCCGGCACGGGTGAAGGTGATGCGGCACTCGTCGGCCTCGCTGTGGCGCAGTACGTTGGCTCCGCCCTCGCGCACCACCCGCGCCGCCGATGCCGCCGTGCCGGTCGGCAGACCGCTCTCCGGGACCCCGCTCACCTCGGTGCGGGTGCCGTTGGCCGCCAACGCCGCGCGCACTTCCTCGACCTCGTGGGACAGGTCGATCTCGCGGTAACCGCGCACCGCCGCCCGCACCTGCTGCAGGGACCGGCGGGCCAGACTCTGCACCTGCGCCATCTCGTCCGCAGCGCGGGCCGGATCGCGGTCCAGGACCCGTTCGGCGAGTTCGGACTTGACCACGAGCGCGGAGAGGTTGTGTCCGAGCAGGCCGTGCATGTCCCGGGAGAAGCGCAACCGCTCCTCCGACACCGCCAGGCGGGCGCGGGCGCGTTGTTCGAGGAGGGCTTCGTTGGTGATGTCCCAGAGACGGACGTAGATGAGTACCGCCCCCGCCAGGAACAGCGACCACAGCACCACGAGGGCCCACACGGACGCGAGGGCGATCGGGGCGATCCCCTGTTGCAGGGCCCGTACCGACAACACGGAAGACAGCGCGAGGCTCCATGCGAGCAGCCACCACCCCCACGAGCGGGGACCGATGAAGACCGCGACGCCGACCCAACCACCCAGGACGAGGATCCCGAAGAGCGGGGTCATCGACGTCGACACCACCACCGCCACCAGGACCGTCGCGCCCCAGTACGACCACGGCGAGACCCGGCGCGGCTCTCCCAGGCGCACCCGCCCGAAGAGCATCCACAGCAGCAGGGACGACGCCAGCAGGGCCGCCGCGACGAGCGCCGCCGAGATCCAGCGGCGCTCGGGTGGCCCCACCAGCATCTCCATCACCGCCGACATCACCAGCGGCAGAACCAGCACGCACGACGATGCGGCGATGACCACACGCACGAAGTGGAGCTTGCGGGCCTTGCGGCGCTCGGTGACGACCCCCGTGAGGTCGTTTCGGTCCCGTGCCACCCGTGTCTCCCCTGTCGTCGTCGGACCGTGGGGTTCACCCCTGCCGGGGGTCCCACCGGAAGAAGCGTGCCACGACCAGGCTCAGCACGACGATCCAACCCACGAGGACGGCCAGGGAGGGCAGGGCAGATCCCCACAGGCCGAGCACGCTCTGCTCCGTGGCACCCTCGAACCCGCCGAAGACGTCGTACCCGGTGTAGGCGGCCTGGACGAGCTCGCCGGCGGGGAGAGCGGGCAGCAGACCCACGACCGTGCGGGCGGTCTCGGGCAGGAACTCCAACGGCAGGATGCCGCCGCTGGCGAACAGCAGGATCATCATCGGGACCATGGCGGCCATCTGCGCCATCTCGGCGTTGCGCACCAGCGGGGTGACGGCCAGGCCCAGGAGCGAGAAGACGAGGCTGCCGAGCAGGATCGCGGTGACCAGCATCAGCGGGTCACGCGGGAAGCCTCCTTCCGAAATGGCCATGACCAGGCCGATGATGACGGCCGCCAGGAGCAGGGAGAAGGCGAACACGACCCCGATGACACCGCCGAAGATCGCCACCGCCGGCACCCCGCTGACCCGCAGCCGCTTGAGGACCAGGGACTCACGTCGGGCGGTGAACACGTTCGAGGCGTGGCCGAGGCCGATGATGAGGCTGATGACACCGGTCATGCCGAGCATCATCAACTCGCCCGTGCCGAGGCCCGCGACGACGGGGTCGCCGGGGAACTGCAGGGACATGAAGGCGAAGAACAGCGGCAGCGCCAGGTACATCCACGCCGTCTTGTAGCGCGCGAAGAGGATGACCTCTGTGCGGGTCAGGCGCAGGGTCTGCTTGGCGGCGCTCACCCGGGGGCGGGTCGGCGCAGGGGGTGCGGTGGTCGTGGACATGGTGACTCCTGTGGGTCCGGTGGGCGGTTCGGTTGCGGGTTCGATCAGTCACTCACGAGGTCGGCGGCACCGTCGGCGACCTGGAGGAAGACGTCCTCCAGGGAGGCGCCGCGCACCTGGAGGTTGCGCAGGAGCGTTCCGTTCTCCCCTGCCCAGGCCAACAGGTCCGCGACCGTGTGGTGGGCCCGCTCCTCGACGTCGCCGCCCTTGACGGTGTAGGTGGCCCGCAGCTGCCGGTCGCCGTTCTCGACCTCGAGTTCGGCCCCCTCGATGCGGGGCAGGTCGGAGGTGGGCACGTCGGCGGGCAGCGTGAACCCGATGCGGTCGCCCCATCCGGCAAGGACCTCCTGGAGGGAGCCCTCGACCCCGACCCGGCCCCGGTGCATGATCGCGAGCCGGTCGGCGAGGCGCTCGGCCTCCTCGAGGTAGTGGGTGGTGAGCAGGACCGCCGTTCCCTCGTCCTTGAGCTGTTGGATGATGCGCCAGGTGTCGATGCGGCCCTCGGCATCCATGCCGGTGGTCGGCTCGTCGAGGTAGATCACCTCGGGGCGGGTCAGCAACGCCAGGCCCAGGTCGAGACGGCGCTTCTGGCCGCCGGAGAGCTGGCGGACGTAGGTCTTGGTCTTCTCGGTGAGCCCGACCAGTCCGAGGGTCTCCTCGCAGGTCCGCGGCGTGGACGCCAGGTCGCGGGCGAGAGCGACGCTCTCCTGGACGGTCAGGTCCTCCATGAGGCCGCTGCCCTGCAGGACCGCGTTGACGCGCTCGCGTACCCCGGGCGGATTGCCGTAGGGATCCCGGCCGAAGACCCGCACGCTGCCCGAGCTCGGCCGACGGAAGCCCTCCAAGGTCTCGATCGTGGTGGTCTTGCCGGCGCCGTTGGTGCCGAGGAGGCCGAAGAGCTCTCCGGGACGGATCTCGAAGGAGACGCCCTTGACCGCCTCGAAGTCGCCGTACTTCTGGTGCAGGTCCTGCACGACCACTGCCGGTTCGGGGGTGGTGGCCCGGGGGGTGTCGGTCTCGGGAACGGGGTTCGTCGTCGTCATGGTTCCAGCCTCGCCGGAACCGGCCCCCGGCGGTAGACACCGGTGTCACCGGCTCGCCGTGCTTTTCACCCGGAACCGCCCATGACAGATGTCATCCCATCGATCCACGCAGACAGCCCTCGGCGAAACTGTCGGCCCCGAGTTCACACCGTGGCCGTGGGTACCCACGAGTGGCAGAGCGGCTTCCCCCGAAAGCACGCCGGTCTCGGCCGGGAGGAAGGCCGGGGGAAGAGGCGGTCCGTTCCCTCCTGGGCCCGCTCGCCGAACGCGGTGTCACCATCACCGGCACAGCCGGGAAACGCATCGAGACCTGCACCGACATCCACGCCCTGCGCACCTGGATCATCCGCTCCGCCACAGCCCGACACGTCGACGGCCTCTTCGACCGAGACCACCGCCCCACGCACGGCGAAGGGGCCGGGTACCCGGCAAGAATGCGGTACCCGACCCCTGGGGCCTGCCGCTCACGCGGCCGTGCGGGCGGCTGCGCGAGCGCACGCGTCAGGCTTCGGCGGTCTCCTTCTCGCCGCCGCCCGCGGCCGGGTCCTCGCCCTTGACCGAGCGCAGCAGCAGCTGGGACACGTCCACGACCTCGAGCGACTCCGCGGCCTCGCCCGCGGACTTCTTCTCGTTGATCGCGTCGCCCAGCATCACCTGGCAGAACGGGCAGGCGGTGGAGACGGTGTCGGGGTTGGTGGTCAGCGCCTCGTCCACCCGCTCGGTGTTGATGCGCTTGCCGATCCGCTCCTCCATCCACATGCGGGCGCCGCCGGCGCCGCAGCAGAAGCCGCGTTCCTTGTGGCGGTGCATCTCCTGCGTCTTGACGCCGGGGACCTTCGCCATGATGTCGCGCGGGGGTGTGTACACCTTGTTGTGGCGCCCCAGGAAGCAGGGGTCGTGGTAGGTGATGTTCTCCTCGACCGAGTCCACGGGGGTCAGCTTGCCCTCGTCCACGAGCTTGGCGAGGAGCTGGCTGTGGTGGACGACCTCGTAGGTACCGCCGAGGTCGGGGTACTCGTTGGCGAGCGTGTTGAAGCAGTGCGGGCAGCTGGCCACGATCTTGGTGACCCCGGCGTCGTTGAGTGTCTCCACGTTCTGCTGCGCGAGCATCTGGAAGACGTACTCCATACCGAGGCGGCGGGCCGGGTCACCGGTGCACGCCTCCATACCGCCCATGACCGCGAACTTCACGCCCGCGATGTCGAGGAGCTCCGCGATGGCCTTGGTGGTCTTCTTCGCGCGGTCCTCGAGGGCGCCGGCGCAACCGACCCAGAACAGGTACTCGGTGTCCTCGGGCATCTTCTCGTCGACGACCGTGACCTCGACCGGGTCCTCCTGCTCGGCCAGCTCCTGGATCCAGTCCATGCGCCGTTCCTCGGCCATCCCCCACGGGTTGGCCTTGTTCTCCAGGTTCTTCAGGAGAGTGTTGGCCTCGGAGGGGAAGTTGGACTCGACCATGACCTGGTAGCGGCGCATGTCGAGGATGTGGTCGATGTGCTCGATGTCGACCGGGCACTGCTCGACGCACGCACCACAGTTGGTGCAGGCCCACAGCTCGTCGGGGTGGATGACACCGCCTTCCTCCTCGGTGCCGACGAGCGGCTTGTTGAGGAGGGAGAGGACGTCGACCCCGGAGTGGCTCTCGTCGGGCTGCTCGGCGATGGTCTCCTCGGTGATGCCCTGGAGCAGGTACGGGGCCTTCTCGTAGGCGTGCTGTTGGAGGTCGAGGATGACCTTCTTCGGGGAGAGCGGCTTGCCGGTGTTCCAGGCGGGGCACTGGTCCTGGCAGCGTCCGCACTCGGTGCAGCTGCTGAAGTCGAGCAGGCCCTTCCAGGTGAAGTCCTCGATCTTGCCCGCGCCGAACGGATCCTCGTCGGGGTCGGCCTCCTCGAAGTCGAGGGGCTTCTTGCCGGAGGCGTCCATCATCTGCTTGGCGCCGCCGTGGGCCGGGCTGCCGTCCTGGTTGCGCTTGAAGTAGATGTTGACCGGCGCGAGGAAGCGGTGCCAGCCCACACCCATGGTCAGCTTCATGGCCAGGACCAAGAAGAACATGTAGCTGATGATCAGCTTGAAGGCGGCCACTGCTGCGATACCGGGCTCGGCGACCGACAGCTCACCGGGCAGCACAGCGCCGAAGGCGTGCGAGATCGGGGTCGCCCAGACCGGGAACGGGAAGGTCTCGGAGGCGACCTTGAAGCCGCGGATCGCGAAGACCGAGATGAGGAGGCCGATGATGTAGGCCTCGACGTAGTAGGCGGTCCAGTGCTTGGAGTGCATGAAACGGGACTTGCGGCCGCGTCGCGCGGGGCTGTTGATGAGCCGGTACGCGGTCAGCCCGAGGATGCCGACGAGGCTGGTGCCTGCGATGATCTCGATGGCCAGGCCGTAGATCGTCCAGTCGTAGATGATCGGCAGCGAGAAGTGCGGGTCGAAGACCTCGCCCTGCGCCTCGACCACAGTCAGGACGAGAAGCGGGAACGAGACCATGACGAACCAGTGCGCGATGCCGATCCACGGGCGCTTGAGCATCCGTGTGTGACCGATGGTCTCGATGAGCGTGGTCGTCAACCGTTGTCCGAACGGTCCCTTGCGCTCCGGCTCCACCGGACGGCCGATGCCCACGGTGCGCACGATCTGGCGGATGCTCAGAGCGAACGCGGCGAGCGCGACCACGGCGAAGACCGAGGTGATGATGCCCAATGTCAAGTACAAAGGCTGCATCGTCCGTGGCCTCCCATCCTGCTGTCGTCAACCGGTGCGCCACACACCGGAGGCCGGATCCATGTTACTAGCGAGTAATAGCGTAGGCGCCAACGGATCCTCTACCACACCGCCCGTCCCACGGTCCGGCCGCGGAAACCGAACCGCACTCGCTGTCCGCCAACGCTAGTCATCGTCCGCGCCACAGAATCACGCGGGCCCGCCGAAGCGGCACCATGACACCCCTCCCCTTGCGCAAGCACGCGCCACGCACGCACCGGACCTGCTCCCACCCCTTCACCCCCGGCCGTCCGCCCCTCGACCGCCTGCGGCTCCGGGGCTTCCCGGAGCACCCCCGGAAGCCACCCCGACACCGGACTCGAGGTTGTCCCGGGGTTGCCCCGGGATTCTGCAACCTTCCTCCGCAGGGCAGCACGAGTCGGGAACAATCGAGCTCGACCGTCCGTTGTCACGCCGCAGGAACTGCCTTGAGTCCCCTTGACTCAACTGATTTGACAACCCTCACCCGACGAAGCAAACTTACGTCTGAAGGACTCAACTTTCACGGAGGAACCAACCATGGCACGTGCGGTCGGAATCGACCTCGGTACGACGAACTCGTGTGTCGCGGTCCTGGAGGGCGGCGAGCCGACGGTCATCACCAACGCCGAGGGCTCGCGCACCACCCCGTCCGTCGTCGCCTTCGCCAAGAACGGCGAGGTGCTCGTGGGTGAGGTGGCCAAGCGCCAGGCCGTCACCAACGTCGACCGGACCATCCGCTCGGTGAAGCGCCACATCGGCACCGACTGGTCCGTCAAGATCGACGAGAAGGACTTCAACCCGCAGCAGATCAGCGCCTTCGTGCTGCAGAAGCTCAAGCGGGACGCCGAGGCCTACCTGGGCGAAGAGGTCACCGACGCGGTCATCACCGTCCCCGCCTACTTCAGCGACGCCCAGCGCCAGGCCACCAAGGAGGCCGGCACGATCGCGGGCATGAACGTCCTGCGCATCATCAACGAGCCGACCTCGGCCGCGCTCGCTTACCACCTGGAGAAGGAGGACGAGGCCACCATCCTGGTCTACGACCTCGGTGGCGGCACCTTCGACGTCTCCCTCCTCGAGGTCGGCGACGGCGTCGTGGAGGTCAAGGCGACCAACGGCGACAACCGCCTCGGTGGTGACGACTGGGACCAGGCCATCGTCGACTGGCTGGTCGAGCGCTTCAAGAACGCCCAGGGCGTCGACCTGTCCAAGGACAAGATGGCCCTGCAGCGTCTGCGTGAGGCCGCGGAGAAGAGCAAGATCGAGCTCTCCAGCTCCAGCGAGTCGCAGATCAACCTGCCCTACATCACGGCTTCGTCCGAGGGCCCGCTGCACATGGACGAGAAGCTCACCCGCGCCGAGTTCCAGCGTCTGACCACCGACCTGGTCGAGCGCACCAAGGCCCCGTTCCAGCAGGTCATCAAGGACGCCGGCATCCAGCTCAGCAACATCGAGCACGTCGTCATGGTGGGTGGCTCCACCCGCATGCCGGCCGTGGCCGAGCTGGTCAAGGAGATGACCGGCAAGGAGCCCAACAAGGGCGTCAACCCCGACGAGGTCGTCTCCATCGGTGCCGCACTGCAGGCCGGTGTGCTCAAGGGCGAGGTCAAGGACGTCCTGCTGCTGGACGTCACCCCGCTGTCCCTGGGCATCGAGACCAAGGGCGGTGTGTTCACCAAGCTCATCGAGCGCAACACCACCATCCCCACCAAGCGCTCCGAGATCTTCAGCACCGCCGAGGACAACCAGCCCTCCGTGCAGATCCAGGTCTTCCAGGGTGAGCGCGAGATCGCCCAGTACAACAAGAAGCTGGGCGTGTTCGACCTCTCCGGTCTGCCCCCGGCGCCGCGCGGCGTCCCGCAGATCGAGGTCACCTTCGACATCGACGCCAACGGCATCGTCAGCGTCACCGCGAAGGACCTCGGCACCGGCAAGGAGCAGTCGGTCACCATCTCCGGTGGTTCGGCGATGTCCAAGGAGGACATCGACAAGATGGTCCACGAGGCCGAGGAGTACGCGGAGGAGGACCGCAAGCGCCGCGAAGAGGCCGAGGTCCGCAACAACGCCGAGTCGCTCGTCCACCAGACCGAGAAGGTCATCTCCGAGAACGAGGACAAGGTCCCCGACGACGTCCGTTCCGAGACCGAGTCGGCCATCGCCGAGCTGAAGACCGCTCTGGAGGGCACCGACACCGAGGCGATCCGTACCGCCAGCGAGAAGGTCGCGCTGGCCAGCCAGAAGATCGGCTCGGCCATCTACAGCCAGAGTGAGCAGGGCGGCGACGCCGCCGGTGCCGACCAGGCCGGTGCCCAGGAGTCCACCAACGAGGACTCCGACGTCGTGGACGCCGAGATCGTCGACGAGGAAAACGGCAAGGGCAACCAGTCCTGATCCGGGATCGAGCCGAAGAAGGGAGGGCAGATCCCAGATGGCGCAGTCCGACAACAACAACTCCGGCACCGGCGACAACGGTGAGGAGACCGAGGGACCTGTGATCCGGGACAACCGGAGGGTCGACCCGGAGACCGGCGAGATCCGCGAGCCCGACACCGCAGAGCATGTCCCCGAGGACCAGGTGCCCGAGGGGGCCGGGGCCGACGAGGAGACCGCCGCCGAGGAAGACGCCGAAGAGGCACCCGAGGTCCCGGACACCCCCGAGGACCTCGTCTCCGAGGCGATCAACGCGGACGAGCGGGTCGTCGAGCTCACCAACGACATCAAGAGGGTGCAGGCGGAGTACGCCAACTACCGTAAGCGCGTCGAGCGCGACCGGGTGGCGGTCCGTGATGCGGCCACCGCCAAGGTGGTCGGGGAGCTCCTGCCGATCCTGGACGACATCGGTCGTGCCCGCGAGCACGGCGAGCTCAGCGGCGGTTTCAAGGCGGTCGGGGAGTCCCTGGAGACCACCGCGACCAAGCTGGGCCTGGAGAGGTACGCCGAGCAGGGCGACGAGTTCGACCCGAACGTCCACGAGGCGCTCACACTGGTGCCGGTCCCCAACATCTCGGTCCAGACGGTCATCGAGGTGTTCCAGCCCGGGTACCGCATCGGGGAGAAGGTCCTGCGCCCGGCCCGTGTGGTCGTGGGCGAACCTCAGGAAGAGGCCCCGGAGGGCGAGGAGGCCGAGGGATCCGCGGGCTCGGAGGGTGAGACCCCCTCCGGTCCCGGGGACGACGAGGCCGACGACAACAAGTAGAGGAGGTCCCCGGCCGGGACACCACTGCGTTTCCCGGCCGGGGACCGGCCCCGGCCGACTGGCGGTCGGGGCGGCGTGGAACCATCGGACGCAACCGGCACCAGCGGGAGAAGGCTTTAGTCGATGAGCACCAAGGACTACCTGGAGAAGGACTACTACAAGGTCCTCGGAGTCTCAAAGACCGCCTCGAAGGACGAGATCAAGCAGTCCTACCGCAAGCTGGCCAGGGAGAACCACCCCGACGCCAATTCCGATGATCCCCAGGCCGCGGAGCGTTTCAAGGAGATCTCCGAGGCCTACAACGTCCTGTCGGACGAGAAGCGCCGCAAGGAGTACGACGAGGCGCGTTCGCTCTTCGGCGGCGGCAGTTACAACCCCGGCGGCGGGGGCACCGGGCCGGGCGGGTTCGACATGAGCGACCTGTTCGGCACCTCGACCGGGGGCAGCCGGACCGGTGGCGGGGGCGAACGCCTCAGCGACCTGTTCGGGGGCCTGTTCGGCAACCGCAGCCGGACCGGCAGCGCCACGCGCAGCCGACGGGGTTCCGACATCGAGACCGAGACGACACTGAGCTTCCGCGAGGCCGCGGAAGGGGCGACGCGCTCCTTCCAGCTGGCCGGCGAGACGCCGTGTGCGACCTGCAAGGGCACCGGCGCCAAGACCGGGACCGCACCGCGCATGTGCCCGAAGTGCTCGGGCACCGGGCACGCGAACCAGAACCTGGGGGGTTTCTCCCTCTCGGAGCCGTGCGACGAGTGCCGCGGCCGGGGCCTGGTCGTGGACGACCCCTGCCCCATCTGCAGCGGCAGCGGCCGCGGCAAGAGCACACACACGATCCAGACACGGATCCCCGGCGGCGTGCACGACGGGCAGAGGATCCGGCTCAAGGCCAAGGGTGCCCCGGGTGAGAACGGCGGCCCGGCCGGTGACCTCTACGTCGTCGTTCATGTGAAGGAGCACGCGGTGTTCGGCCGGCACGGCGACAACATCACCCTCACCGTCCCCGTCACCGTTCCGGAGGCCGCGTTGGGTGCGGAGGTACGGGTGCCCACCGTCACCGGTTTTCCGGTGACGGTGAAGGTCCCGCCGGGTACGCAGAACGGGCGTAAGCTGCGGGTCCGCGGAAAGGGCGCCACCCGCAAGGACGGCACCCCCGGAGACATGATCGTCACGTTCGAGGTCAAGGTGCCGCAGACACTCAACGGCGACGCGCGCGAGGCGCTCGAGAAGTTCCGCGCCGCGACCTCCGACTACGACCCGCGGGACGGGCTCGAATCGCGGGCGAAGGGTGCGTGAATGACGTGAACGATCCTTCCTTCGGTGCTGACGCACCGGTCTATGTGATCTCGGTGGCGGCCGAGCTGGCCGGGATGCATCCGCAGACACTGCGGCAGTACGACCGACTGGGGATCGTCTCGCCCGGCCGCGCGTCCGGCCGGGGCCGCCGCTACTCCATGCGTGACGTGCAGATGTTGCGTCAAGTGGCGCGTCTGTCGCAGGAGGAAGGCGTCAACCTGGCCGGGATCAAGCGGATCCTGGAACTGGAACGTGAGGCGGAGGAACTGCGCGAGCACGTCTTCCACCTCGCCAACGAACTGGAAGCGGCGCGCCGCGCGGTGTCCCGTAGGGGGCGCCCGCCGCGGTCGGAGCCCGGTTCCCCCCGGGGGGAACTGGTGCGCCGCACCCGTGTGACCATTTTCAACACCGCCGAGC
This sequence comes from Nocardiopsis xinjiangensis YIM 90004, assembly GCF_000341145.1. GTDB lineage: Bacteria > Actinomycetota > Actinomycetes > Streptosporangiales > Streptosporangiaceae > Nocardiopsis > Nocardiopsis xinjiangensis. Next base: position 96,348 of record NZ_ANBE01000021.1, on the reverse strand, counting down.
AGCCCGGGGACGGCCCGGGCCACGACGAAGGGGCGGACGGACCCGGGAGGAACCGCCCGGAGGACGACCGGGGCTAGGCCCGAGGTGTCTCCGCCATGGGTGTTCATGTGGCGCGGTCGGCCGCGATTCATCACTTCATGTGACCTTATTTGCGAAGGGAGTCACCGCCCATGAACTACAAGCTCACCCAGAAGAGCCAGGAGGCTCTGTCGGTGGCGATTCGGCGCGCGACCACCGACGGCAATCCGCAGACCGAGCCGGTGCACCTGCTGGCTGCCCTGCTGGAACAGGCCGAGGGGATCACACGCCCGCTGCTCAAGGAGGTCGGGGCCGACCCCGACGGTCTCAAGGACCGGACCGACGCGGCCGTGACCGCGCTGCCCAAGGCCCAGGGTTCGACGGTGGGCTCGCCCAGTGCGTCGCGCCAGTTGACCATCGTCATCAACACCGCGGCCCAGCGCGCCCAGCAGATGGAGGACGAGTACGTCTCCACCGAACACCTGCTGGTGGGGCTGGCCGCGGACGGCGGTGAGGCCTCCCGCCTGTTGGGAGAGGCCGGGGCGACCCCCGACTCGCTCCTGGAGGCCTTCGAGCAGGTGCGCGGCAAAGGCCGGGTGACGTCGGAGAACCCCGAGGACACCTACCAGTCCCTGGAGAAGTTCGGGGTCGACCTGACCGAACGCGCCCGCGAGGGCAAGATCGACCCGGTCATCGGCCGCGACGGGGAGATCCGCCGCGTCGTGCAGGTGCTCAGCCGCCGCACGAAGAACAATCCGGTGCTCATCGGTGAGCCCGGTGTCGGCAAGACCGCCGTCGTCGAGGGCCTGGCACAGCGCATCGTCGCCGGCGACGTGCCGCAGTCGCTGCTCGGCAAGCGCCTGGTCAGCCTGGACCTGTCCGCGATGGTCGCGGGCGCCAAGTACCGGGGTGAGTTCGAGGAGCGGCTCAAGGCGGTCCTGCAGGAGATCAAGGACTCCGAGGGCCAGGTCATCACCTTCATCGACGAGCTGCACACCATGGTCGGTGCCGGTGCCGCCGAGGGCGCCATGGACGCCGGCAACATGCTCAAGCCCATGCTGGCCCGCGGTGAGCTGCGCATGGTCGGTGCGACCACGCTGAACGAGTACCGGGAGAAGATCGAGAAGGACGCCGCCCTGGAACGCCGGTTCCAGCAGGTCATGGTGGGTGAACCCTCCTCCGCCGACACCATCGCGATCCTGCGCGGGCTCAAGGGACGCTACGAGGCGCACCACAAGGTGCAGATCGCCGACTCCGCCCTGGTGGCCGCAGCGACCCTGTCGGACCGCTACATCACCGCCCGTTTCCTGCCGGACAAGGCCATCGACCTCATCGACGAGGCGGCCTCGCGGCTGCGCATGGAGATCGACTCCAGCCCCGTGGAGATCGACGAGCTCCAGCGCATCGTCGACCGTCTGAAGATGGAGGAGATGGCGCTCGCCAAGGAGTCGGACCCGGCCAGTGTGCAGCGCCTGGAGCGCCTGCGCGCCGACCTCGCCGACAGGGAGGAGCGGCTCAACGGGTTGGTCGCCCGGTGGGAGCAGGAGAAGGAGGGCCTCAACAAGGTCGGTGAGCTCAAGGGGCGCCTGGACGACTTGCGTACCCGCGCCGAGCTGGCCGAGCGCGAGGGCAATTTCGGTGAGGCCTCCCGTCTGATGTATGGGGAGATCCCCGAGCTGGAACAGCAGGTCGAGGCGGCCAGCCGTGCCGAGGAGGCCGTGACCGAACGCGACGGCGACACCATGGTCAAGGAGGAGGTCGGTGCGGACGAGGTCGCCGACGTCGTCTCTTCCTGGACGGGGATCCCCGTCGGGCGGCTCATGGAGGGCGAGACCTCCAAGCTGCTGCGGATGGAGGAGGAGCTCGGGCATCGCCTGATCGGCCAGCGCGAGGCCGTCACCGCCGTCTCGGACGCGGTACGCCGGGCCCGTGCCGGGATCTCCGACCCCGACCGGCCCACCGGCTCGTTCCTGTTCCTGGGCCCGACCGGTGTCGGCAAGACCGAACTGGCCAAGGCGCTGGCGGAGTTCCTGTTCGACGACGAGCGCGCCATCGTGCGTATCGACATGAGCGAGTACTCCGAGAAGCACTCCGTCTCGCGCCTGGTCGGTGCCCCGCCCGGTTACGTCGGGTACGAGGAAGGCGGCCAGCTCACCGAGGCGGTGCGCCGCCGCCCCTACACCGTCGTACTGCTCGACGAGGTGGAGAAGGCCCACCTGGAGGTCTTCGACACCCTGCTGCAGGTGCTCGACGACGGGCGGTTGACCGACGGCCAGGGCCGCAACGTGGACTTTCGCAACACGATCCTGATCCTGACCTCGAACCTGGGGTCGCAGTTCCTCGTGGACCGGTCCGTGGAGGAGTCCGCCCGGCGCGACCGGGTCATGGACGTGGTGCGGGCGACCTTCAAGCCGGAGTTCCTGAACCGGCTCGACGACGTGCTCATGTTCGAGGCGCTGTCGACGGCGGATCTCACCCACATCGTCGACCTGCAGATCCAGAAGCTCGGCAAGCGTCTGGGCGACCGGCGCCTGTCCCTGGAGGTGACCGACGCTGCCCGCGAGTGGCTGGCGCTGACCGGTTACGACCCGAACTACGGTGCCCGGCCGCTGCGCCGGCTGGTGCAGTCCTCCATCGGCGACCCGCTCGCCAAGGAGCTGCTCTCCGGTGAGCTGACCGAGGGCGACGGGGTCGTCGTCGACGTCGATGACGGCAAGAACGAACTCGTGGTCGCCAGCCGCAAGGCGGAGGAACCCGAGCTCACGCCCTGAGCCGGACCGGAGCGACGAACGGGGCCGGGCGCGCAGCGCCCGGCCCCGCGTGCGTGCCCGACCGGTCTCAGATGAGGGCGATCCCCAGCAGGGACAGGGCCCAACCGACGAAGATGCCGATCCAGGCGTACTTGACGAAGCGGTCCTGGTCCTCCCCGTCGTGCTGCGCCATGGCCACCGCGGCGAAAACGATACCGAGGACACCACCGATGAGGTTGCACAGGATCAGGGTCCCGATGGCGAAAGCCAACGCGAGGCCAGGGCTGCTGTCGCCTGCTGAGCGATCGGGGTAGCGGTGATGGTAAGGGCCGTCCGAAGGTCCGGGCTGGTACATGGGGGGATCTCCAGAGTCAGGGGGTACTCCATCCCGTCTGACGGCCCGGTCCGCCGGAAAGTTCGGGGCGGCTTGCTCCACGGGCCGGAGGAAGTCGCCCCCGTCCCTTCACGCTTCGGAGACCGGGACGCACGCGCGGGCGCGGCGCTGCAGGAGCGCGCGCTCGCCGTCGTTGCCGGTGAGCGCGGCGGCGTGCTCGAATTCGGCCCGTGCTCGAGGGCCGTACCCGAGGCGTGCGAGAAGGTCGCCGCGCACGGCGAAGAACAGCGGGTACCGCTCCATGGAGGGTTCGTCGGCGAGGGCGTCGACGATCGCCAACGCACCGCGCGGGCCGCGGTCCATGGACACCGCGACGGCCCTGTTGAGTTCGACGACGGGGGAACGGGTGGCGCGTACGAGAGCGGTGTAGAGGTCGACTATGGCGCTCCAGTCGGTGTCCTCGGTGCGACGGGCGCGGGCGTGTTCGGCGGCGATGGCGGCCTGGAGCACGTAGGGCCCGCAGGGCAGGCGCGGGTCGACGGGCAGGGAGCGTTCCAGGGTGGCCAGACCGCGCGCGATGAGGCGGTGGTCCCAGCGGGTGCGGTCCTGTTCCTCCAAGGGGACGGGGGTTCCGTCGGGTCCGCGCCGGGCCCGGAAGCGGGAGGCGTGCAGTTCCATGAGGGCGAGGAGCCCGTTGACCTCGGGTTCGTGCGGCATGAGCCGCGCCAGCACCCGCCCGAGCCGCAGGGCCTCCTCGGCGAGTTCGGGCCGCATCCAGTCGGGCCCGGTGGTGGCGACGTAGCCCTCGTTGAAGACGAGGTGGACCACGGCGAGTACGGAGGACAGCCGACCGTCGCGGTCGGGACCGGAGGGGACCTCGAACCGCACCTCTTTCTCGCGCAGTGAGCGTTTGGCACGCACGATGCGCTGGGCGACGGTGGCCTCGGGCAGGAGGAAGGCGCGTGCGACCTCGCCGGTGGTGAGCCCGCCGAGCAGGCGCAGGGTCAGGGCCACCCGTGAGGCGACCGGAAGGACGGGGTGACAGCAGACGAACACCAGGCGCAGGAGGTCGTCACCGTAGTCCTCCTCGACCGCGTCGAGGTCGTTCTGCCCTTCGTGGACGGCGGCTTCACGGCCGAGTTCGGTGAGGCGGTCGCGGAAGCGGGCATCGCGCCGCCACCGGTCGACGATGCGGCGTTTTGCGACGGTGGTGAGCCAAGCAGCGGGGTTGCGGGGTGTGCCCTCCCGGGGCCAGGTCTCGAGGGCACTGACGAGGGCGTCCTGGGCGACCTCCTCGGCAGTGCCGACGTCACCGACCATGCGGGTGAGCGCGGCGACGAGGCGGGCCGATTCGTCCCGCCAGACCGATTCCACCGCACCGCGCACATCAGTGTGACCCACGGCACCATGACAGCACCGAAGGTCACACCGCGCAAGCTCGGGTCAGTACCCTTGTGCGCGCAGCTTGCGTTCACGCTCCTTGAGGTCCTCGGGCATCTCGTCGAAGTCGTCGAGTTCGGCGATCCGCCGCAGCTGTAGCTTGAGCTCGCCCTCCGGCGGATGCGGGCAACGCCGGGCCCACTCGACCGCTTCTTCCCGTGAGGCCACATCGAGGATCCAGTACCCGGCGATGAACTCCTTGGCCTCGGTGAAGGGGCCGTCGGTCACGTCAGCGTGCCCGTCGTGGAAGAGCACTTCGACGCCCTCGGAGGTGGGGGCCAGGCCCTCGCCGGTGACCAGTACCCCGGCGGTGACCATCTTCTCGTTGAAGTCGGCCATCTTCTCGTAGACCTCCGGCGGGGCCTCGTACTCCCCGGCGGCTTCCTCCTGCGGGTCACTCATGATGGTCATCAGGTAACGCATGGCGTGTGTCCTTCACGTGTCCGCGCGGGGGACCGTCCCCCGCTCTCACCCGGTCGTCGAACGGGGAACGCCCGGATCGACACACTGCCGAGAAATTTTCGGCGGACCGCCGCACGGCGTCATGTGTGGTCCACGCCTGCGTCGCGTTCGACGTCGTCGGCGTGGCGGGTCAGCCGCCGGATCGCGGGGATCGTCGGCAGGAAGGCCGCGAGCACGGCCGCTCCGGAGGCGATCGGCACGTAGTACAGCTCGACCCGGCCGAGCAGGCCGCCCAAGAGCGCACCGATCGGCGCCAGACCCGCGCCCGTGATCTGCACGAGCGACATGACCCGCCCCAGGTGGGTCCCGGGCACCACGAGCTGGATCGCCCCGACCACGACGATGTTGGAGACGGTCGAGGCGACCGCGCGTGTGCCGAAGGCCAGGGCGGCGGTGACGGCGCCCGGGGCCAGGCCGAAGGCGAAGTAGCTCGCCGTCATGAGGCTGAAGCAGATCAACTCGGTCCGGAACCGTCCGAGCCGCTCCACGGCCGGGCCGGCCAGCACCGCCCCCACCAGTGCTCCGGCCGCCACCGACATCAGGAACACCCCGTAGAACGCCTCGGGCACACCGAAGTGCTCCTGGACGATGAGCACCAGAACCCCGCCCTGCGCCACGGAAGCCATGTTGAGGACGACGTTGAACAACAGGACCGAGCGCAGGGTGGGGTGGCCCAGCAGGTAGCTCAGGCCCGTGCGGATGTCGGCCATGACCGACGGTCGGGCCGCGTCCCCGTCCGTGTCGGGAGGTCCCTCCGGCTCCGTGGCAGGCCGCGCGCCCGCGTCGGGCCGGCGCACCGCCAACGGCAGCCCCAGCAGCACCAGCGCCCCCAGGAAGTAGGCCCCGGCGTTGAGCGCGATCGGCAGCGCCGCCGCGATGACGAACAGGAACCCCGCCAGCGGCGCACCCGCGAAGTCCTCGGTGACCGTCTTGCCGCCCACCAGCCGGCTGTTGGCCCGGTCGAGGGCGCGCGGGGCCAGGGCCGGCAGGATCGCCCGCCCGGTCACGTCGTAGAAGACCTCGCACACCATGACCACGAACATCACGGCGTACAGCGTCCAGATCGTGGCCAGACCCGCCGCGACCAAGGCGGCGAGGACCACCAGAGCGCCCGCGCGGACGAGGTTGGCCACCACCAGCACCCGGCCCCGGTCCAGACGGTCGGCGAGCGCGCCGGCGAGCAGGCCCACCAGCAGCCACGGCAGGAACCGGGCGGCCATGAGCCCCGACACCAGGACGGGATCGTTGGTCAGGGCGGCGGCCAGCATGGGCAGGGCCACGAGCATGATGCCGTCGGCCAGGTTGCTGGACAGGCTCCCGACCCAGAACCGGTTGAAGTCACGGCCCAGAGGCGCACGCCGCTTCCGGGAGGGGGATTCCGTGCTCACGGAGGGCTCCTCGCGGGGGATGGGATCGGACGCCGGTAGCGCCCCCGAAGATCCCCTCAACGGTAGGCACGTCTTGTCACGGTTCCGAGCTGCCCGTATGGCCACAACCGGCCATGGACCGGGTCTCGGACAGTCCCCGGACCTGCGCCTTGGACAGCGTCCGGGGCGAAAGCGGAAGAACCCGCTCACGCGCGCCATCGGCGCGATGGGCCTGCTCGCCGACCGTGTCGGTGAGATCGGCGAGGCGATCGACCGCGCCGTCGGCCGGTGACGCCGGACGCGCGCAGCTCCCGACCGCCCTCACGCGATCTCGACCCGTCGACCTGCGATCTCGATCTCGACGTGGAGCTCGCCCCCGACCGCCTCGGCATACCTGCGAAGGGTCTCGACCTGCGCTCGGACCACAGCCCCGTGCTCGATCTTCGAGACACGGTTCTGGCTCACGTCGAGCCGTTCCGCGAGTTCCACCTGTGTGAGCGCTGCTCCCTCCCGGAGCTCACGCAGCCGGTACGCACGGACCTCCTCGAGCAGGCGCTCTTTGTCGGTCTCCAGCTCCTCACGGTCCACAGGCCCTCTGGCCAACATGTCTTCAAGGCTCATGCCCATCAGTCTCCTCCCCGCAACCTCACGATGTGCGCGTCGAACACTTGGTCGTATGAGTTCCGGTCGAGCTCGTAGAGCCAGGGTTCGACGAGCTCCGACAAACATAGATATACAACGACAGCGTTATAAACCCCTGGCGTTTCACGAGGTCGTTCTCCCCTCCTTCCCGGCCGGGTTCACCACCCGGTGGCGGCGAGCAAGCGCTCCTCGAGGGCAGGGACGAGCGTGCGCATGTAGCTGGCGGTGACGTGGCCGCCGTCCCAGTGGACGAGGACGTTGCCGACGACCGGACGGCACACCCCGGGCTCACAGAACTGGTCCGTGAGATCGAGCGTGCTCACGTGCTCGGGAAGCTCGACCTCCGCCAGCGGCGAGGTGTCGGCCATGGAGTCGCCGGGCTCGGACGTGCACCCCTCGGGCCCGGAGCCGGCCAGGCACTCGGGGACGTCGAACCCGGGTCGGGGCGTGTCCCGCACGGCGACGACCTCGATACCGAGCTCGCCCAGCTGCCGCCACCGGTCGGGGTAACCCTCCACGACCTGCTCCTCCCCGTACCCCGCCGAGGTGTCGAGGCTGGTGGTCGTGCCGGTGGTGAAGACCGCGTCGGGGCGCAGGTCGGCGAGCTCGGCCATGACCCCGTCGTTCCACTCGGCGCACGCGGTGTAGGGCTCGCCCTTGTAGGTCTGCGGGGCGTCGGTGAACAGGCAGGCGCCCTTGACGATGTTGAGCAAGCGCCAGCCGTGGTCCTCGGCGAGCTCCTCCAACGCGGGGAACCAGTGCGCGGCGTGCGACCCGCCGACCAGAGCGATCGTGCGCTCGGGGTCGTCGGTGCCGTACTCGCACACGATGACGTCGGTCCCGGCGGTGTCCTGGTTGCACCCGTCGTCGTAGGTCACCGGGAGGTCGGTCTCGGCGGCGTGCGCGGGGTCGGGGCGGACCGGGTCGGCGTACTCGCCGTGGCCGCCGTCGTCCAGCGCAGGCGCGCCGGGATAGCGCTTCGGGTCGGCGAGCTGCTGCTCGAGGTTGCGTTGTTCGGCTTCCATGCGTGCCGACCAGGTTCCGGCGGTGAGCAGCAGCGGGAGGAGGCAGGCCAGTGCCAAGGCAGGAGCGCGCAGTTTCCCGCCGCCGCGACCGAAATCAGTGGCGCGGTCGGCAACGGGAGTGGTCACAGCAGCCAGCACCACCGACAACGCCAGGACGGCCGCCCCGCCCAACGGGCTCGCCAGGGTGCGGTCCGTCGCGGCCAGGTAGAACACCAGCACCGGCCAGTGCCACAGGTACAGCGCGTAGGAGAGGGAACCCAGGTAGCGCAGCGGGCGCAGGGTCAGGAGCCGGTCGGCGCCCCACGGTGATCCGGTGGTGCCGGCCACGACGACCGCTGCGGCGGCGAGAGTGGGCCACAGCGCCGCGTACCCGGGGAAGACGGTCGACACCTGGAGCAGCACCCCGCACAGCACCAGAGCGGCGAGCCCGGCCCACCCCAGCAGCAGGCGCAGGACCCGGGGCGGGTTCAACCACGGAAGAGCGAGCGCGAGGAGACCGCCGAGCGCGAACTCCCACAACCGGGCGCCGGTGTCGAAGTAGGCCCACGCCTGATCCGTACGGGTGATGTGCACGGAGTAGGCGAGGGAGAGCACGAAGACACCCGTGAGCACGGCGAACACGCCGCGGCGTGCGGAAGCCGTGCGCTGCGCGGTGCCGCTCTCCGCTTCCCCGCGCCGCGCGCTCGCGCGCCGGGTCGCCCACCACACCGCTGCCCCGATCACCACCGGCCACAGCAGGTAGAACTGCCCCTGGATCGACAGCGACCAGAAGTGCTGGAACGGTCCGGTCGTCTCGTCACGAGCCAGGTAGTCCGCAGAGTCGAGCGCGAGCTGCCAGTTCAGGTGGTAGAGAGCGGACGCGAGGGCCTGGCCCGCGCTCTCCTGCCACAGGGTCTCGGGCAGCAGCAGGCGTGCGCCGACCAGGGCCGCCGCGATCACGAGGACCGCCGTGGGTACCAGACGGACGGCCAGGCGGCCCAGGAACGCCCCGTACCGGATCCCGCCGCGCTCGGAGGCCCGCACCAGCGACCCGGTGATGAGGAACCCGGTGAGCAGGAGAAAGACGTCGACGCCGCCGGAGACCCGGCCGAACCAGACGTGGTAGGCGGCGACCAGCAGGACGGCGACGGCGCGCAGCCCGTCGATCTCGGGCCGGTGCCCGCCACCGGCCCGTGGCGTGTGGTCCCGTGTGGTGCCGGCCGCGCCGGCACCGTCTCGGCGCTCGGGTGTACCCGGGCCGTGCTGCGGCGAGGAGAGGGCGGTCATGCCCGCTCATGGTGACGGCCCCGGGTGACGCCCCGGAATACGCAGGCCTACGTGTGTCCCACCACCCGGCGAACCCGGACCGATGGATCATGGGCCCCGCCGCCGAGAGAACCGGAATTCAGGGCGGCCCGTCCCACAACGCCCCGAAAAAACTTCCGGTGCCTGCGAACCAAGTACCACTCAACGGGTTCATAGTGCACGGAAGGGGTTACAGGCACCCGATAAAGCAGCGGGACCCCGGCTGACCAAAACTTTAACTACCTCCGATGATCATGAAGGTCGACTGGATCGGGAAAATTCGCCAGACCCTCGACCACAGGGATCCCGGCCCATCTGGACGAAAATTACCTCGCGACCAGGATCTCGAATCCTCATCAGTCATGACACGTTTCCCGCCCCGGGAATCCGCGCCGTCAACAAATCCCCCGAATCCCCCGGTAATACACATCGCCCCGAAAAAGAAAGAGACGAAATGAAGCGCGATGTCCGTTCCACCGCCCTGGCTCTCCTGGCCACGAGCCTGCTGGCCCTCGGTTCGACCGCATGTTCCAGCGAGGCCATCGGCTCGGTGGCGGAGAACGTATCGGCGGGCACCGAAGCCACGGACGCGGATCACGCTTCCGAGGGGGCTTCGGCAGAGTCCCGGACTCTGACGGGCGAGCTGGCGCACCGGGCTCCGGGCGAGTACACCATCGGCGACCAGGCGTTCTACGTCGCCGAGAACACGCAGATCCTCGGCGGAATCTACACCTGCCCGGCCGAGGACGGCGCCGACGAGAACGGCTCCGGCACCGTCGAGTGCAGCTTCGAGGAGTTCGACGCCGCCCTGGAGAACGGCACCGTCGTCCTGGCCGAGGTCGAGATCGTCGACGGCATCGCCGAGAGCATCACCGAGTACGAGGCCTGATGCACTGACCCGCAGGAGACGGTAGGGGCCGCCGCCCGAGCTCGGGCGGCGGCCCCTACAGCTGTACGGGTTCCCGGCCGGGGTCCGAGACCAGCCGCGGGTCACGGTCGCGCAGCACCGCGACGAGCGGCGACGACGTCCCGGCCTCCTGCATCTCCTGGCCCTCGCCGGACATCAGCCCCACGAGCTGGAAGAACAGCACGATCCCGTTGGGCGTGGTGATGTGTGCGATGTCCACGTCGGGGACGATGACCAACGAGGTCATGTCGCCGTTGGCGGGTTCGCCCCCGAGCGGGGAGGGCGTCAGGATCCAGTGCCCGACGTCGAGGTCGGTCCCGGCGAGGAAGTGGTCGGCGACGGCGTGCAGCACGCGCAGGATCCACGTGGGAACGGCCTTCTCCTCGGGCCCGCGCGGGATCCGGCAGGTGAATTCGAACCCGGCCCCGGAGACCCGGGGCTCCTGGCTGGTCTTCTCGCCGAGTTCGGTGAGTCCGAAGGTCACGAGCAGCCAGTGTCCGTCGAGCGGGTAGGCGAGCACCCCGTCGAGGCCGCCCTTCTTCGCGCCGTCCTCGGTGTCCTCACCGTCGCGGGCGGGGAACTGGATGGTGAGGGGCTGCACGTCGGGGTATTTCTCTGCCCACTCCTCGTAGATCCGGGTGAGCCCCGGCATCAGCTCCAGCATCGTGTCTTCGCCCCTCCGCTTCGATCTCGTGCGTCCTGTTCGAGGATAGGAGCGTCCGGTGAGCACCGCGTCCCCGTTGTTTCACGCGGGGCTCCAGCGGCGAAAGCTCCCCCGAGAGATCCGGAACCTGTTCGAGGAGGGTGTGTCATGAGAGGTCTGCGTCTGCCGTCGGGCGCCGAGCTGCCGGTGCTGGGCCAGGGCACCTGGGGCATGGGCGAGGACGCGTCGGAACGCGCTTCGGAGATCGCTGCGCTGCGGCACGGGCTCGATCTGGGTCTGGGCCTGATCGACACCGCGGAGATGTACGCCGACGCCGAGGAGGTCGTGGGCGAGGCGATCGAGGGCCGCCGCGACGAAGTCTTCCTGGTGAGCAAGGTCCTGCCGAGCAACTCCTCGTACGCGGGCACGATCGACGCGTGCGAACGGAGCCTGCGCCGTACCCGCACCGATCACCTCGACCTGTTCCTGCTGCACTGGCGGGGCGGGGTCCCGCTGTCGGAGACGGTGTCGGCGCTGATCGAACTCCGCGAGGCCGGCAAGATCGGCGACTTCGGGGTGAGCAACCTCGACACCGACGACATGCGCGAACTCTGGGGGAGCGAAGGGGCCCGCGGCTGCGCCACGGACCAGATCCTGTTCAACCTGACCCGGCGCGGGCCGGAGCACGACCTGCTCCCGTGGTGCCGTGAGCACGGTGTGCCGGTGATGGCCTACTCCCCGATCGAGCAGGGCCGCCTGCTCCGGGATCCGGTGTTGGCCGAGGTCGCCGAACGCCACGGCGCCACACCCGCCCAGGCCGCGATCGCGTGGGTGCTCGCCGGCGAGGGCCTGTGCGCGATCCCGAAGTCGAGCCGCCCCGAGCACGTGGAGCAGAACCGTGCGGCGCTCGACATCACGCTCACCGACGCGGATCTGGTGGCGCTGGACGAGCGTTTCCCCGCCCCGGACCGTGCCACCCCGCTCGAGGTGCTCTGACGGTCAGGGACCGACGGTCGGGGCCCGGTGCCCGTATACGTACCGGGTCCTGACCTTCGGGTGAGATCTTTGTTGCGAGCCAGCGACCGCCCTTGTCCGTACATGGCAGGACTTGTAGCTTTCCTCCAACTTCGCCCACCCGGGTGAAAGTTCCTGTCCCGAGATCCCCGCTCGGTTTCGTAGGAGAGGCACTACCTCCATGCCCGGACACACCCCCGGCCGACTACGGCGTCTGACCTCCGTACTCGCCGCGACCGCCCTGGCCCTCACGCTCCCCCAGGCCACCCATGCGGCCGACGCACCCGCCGACGGCCCGACCGCACCCGCTCCGGCCGACCGCGCCACCGAGGACCGGCTCGCCGCCGAGGCAGAGCTGGAACACGCGGCCGTCCCACCCGGTCCCCTGACCTTCGGTGCCGAGGCCCTCTCGGCCGTGGAAGGTGCCGCGGCCGATGCCGCGGGCGGGGCCTCCTGCGGCATCTCCGCGAAGGAGGCCACCGCGATGTCCCTGGCCCCGGTCTGGCCCGAGGTCCTCACCGGCACCATGGACACGCCCTCACCGATGACCCTGTCCCGGTTCGACAACCAGGAAGGCCTGTACGACCCCGCCGGCCGCGACGGCCTGTTCTTCAACCCGGGCGTGGGCCTGTGGCAGATGGACTCGGCCGGCCTCGGAACCGGCAACACCGCAGGCGAGGCCATCGACAGCGCATGGGTGTCCGACCTGGTCGTGCCCTACATCGTCGACAAGTACTGCGGCGCCCTCAACGGCGGCTCCAGCGCCCCCGACGCCCGCGCCTCGGCCTGGAGCGACTGGAACGCCTGCGCCGGCGGCGAATGCGACACCGCCTACTGGCGCGCCTTCAACGACGGCGTGACCGCCGACGAGAACGTGGGCCGCTACGGGGGCGCCCAGCCGCGCACCTGTGAGTACCGGGGCGGCACCTACGACTGCCTGTTCGTGGACATCGCGAACGCGCAGGGCGCTGACTGGTGGGCCGCCCCGGGGGCGGGCCGCTCTCCGTTGCCGCACCCGTTCTACGTGCTGCGCGACGACTCCGGCGGCTCCACGGAGGAGGTCCGGGTGTTCCTGGGCGAGGACTCGGGCCACGGCACGGACGTCACCGCGACCCGCCCGTTCGGCGGTGACGCCCGCGACTCGCTCACGTGGACCGACGGCCGGGGCCTGTGCGACACGACCGAGGGCCGCGGCGCCTGCTGAGACCCCTCCCCGCTCCCGGGAGGCATCCGCCCCGGGAGCACTCGGCCCGGGGCCGCCGGTGAACCGCCCCCAGTCCACCGTCGGCCCCGCCCCTGATCTGCGGATTCGCCTCTGAGTCCTGTCCCACGCGCCAGACTCCTCTTCCCCCTACTGGCGTTCTGCGCTACTCGGCAGTAACATTGGCTTGTTACTAGTCGGTAGATCCGCGTGTACAGACACCGCGGCCAGGGACACAGCGGAGCTGTCCATGACGCATTACAAGAGCAACCTGCGCGACATCGAGTTCAACCTCTTCGAGGTGTTCCGACGCCAGGACGTACTGGGCAAGGGCCCCTTCGAAGACCTCGACGAGGAGACCGCCCGCACCATTCTCGACGAGGTCGACCGCCTCGCCACCGGTGTCGTCGCCGAGTCCTTCGAGGACGGCGACCGCAACCCCCCGGTCTTCGACCCCAAGACCAACACGGTGCAGATGCCCGAGAGCATCAAGAAGTCCTACCAGGCCTACATGGACGCCGGCTGGTACAACCTCGACCTGCCCAAGGAACTCGACGGGCTGGGAGCCCCGCGTTCCCTGGTCTGGTCGGCCGCCGAACTCATCCTGGGCGCCAACCCGTCCGTGCACATGTACTCGGCCGGCCCCGGCTTCGCGGGCATCCTCTTCGCCGAGGGCAACGAGAAGCAGAAGGAATTCGCCAAGCACGCCATCGAGCGCGGCTGGGGCGCCACCATGGTGCTGACCGAGCCGGACGCGGGCTCCGACGTCGGCGCGGGCCGCACCAAGGCCACCGACCAGGGTGACGGCACCTGGCACATCGACGGTGTCAAGCGCTTCATCACCTCGGCCGAGCACGACATGTCCGAGAACATCTTCCACCTGGTGCTCGCGCGCCCCGAGGGCGCGGGCCCCGGCACCAAGGGCCTGTCGCTGTACCTGGTGCCCAAGTTCCTGGTGAACGAGGACGGCTCCCTCGGCGAGCGCAACGGCGCCTACGTCACCAACGTCGAGCACAAGATGGGTCTGAAGGCCTCCACCACGTGTGAGCTGACCTTCGGCGAGAACCACCCCGCCGTCGGTTACCTGGTCGGTGACAAGCACGACGGCATCCGCCAGATGTTCCTCGTCATCGAGTACGCCCGCATGATGGTCGGGACGAAGGCGATCGCCACCCTGTCGACCGGCTACCTCAACGCCCTGGAGTACGCCAAGGAGCGCAAGCAGGGCAACGACCTGGCCGGCTCCAAGAAGGACCCGAAGGTCGCCATCACGCACCACCCCGACGTGCGCCGCAGCCTCATGACGCAGAAGTCCTACGTCGAGGCCATGCGCGCACTGGTGCTCTACACCGCCGTGCAGCAGGACGAGATCCAGATCGCCGAGGACGCCGGCGAGGACACCTCCGCCAAGGAGGCCATGAACGACCTGCTCCTGCCGATCGTCAAGGGTGTGGGCTCGGAGCGTTCCTACTCGCTGCTGGCCGAGTCCCTGCAGACCCTGGGCGGCTCCGGGTTCCTGCAGGAGTACCCGATCGAGCAGTACATCCGCGACGCCAAGATCGACACCCTGTACGAGGGCACCACGGCGATCCAGGCGCAGGACTTCTTCTTCCGCAAGATCGTCAAGAACGGTGGCGCCGCCATCGGCCAGCTCTCCGCCGAGATCAAGGAGTTCGCCGACTCCGAGGCCGGCAACGGGCAGCTCAAGGAGGAGCGCGAGCTGCTCCTGGAGAGCCTCGGGCACATCGAGGCGATCATCGAGCTCATGGTCAACCACACCATGGGTGCCGCCGAGGACCAGCGCGAGCTGTACAAGGTCGGCCAGAACGCCACCCGCCTGCTCATGTCGTTCGGCGACGTGGTGCTCTCCTGGCTGCTGCTGCGCCAGGCCGACGTGGCCCTCGCCAACATCGACGGCTCCGAGGGTTCGGACCAGGACTTCTACACCGGCAAGATCGCCGCCGCGCGCTTCTTCACCGAGCAGTTCCTGCCGCGCATCGCCTCCGAGCGCAAGATCGCCGAGGGCGTGACCAACGACCTCATGGACGTGCCCGAGGCCGCGTTCTAAGAGGTTGCCGAGCGCCCTCGCGGCGCGCCCTCTCTGCATCAAGGGGCGGGGTTGGTCCACCTGGACCGCCCCGCCCCTCGTCGTGCGTGGTGTGTGTGCGACCGGCCCTCCCGGCCTGGACCAACCCGACCACGAGCAGCCCGATGGCCAAGGGCGGCAAGTAGCTGCCGAGGTCCTTCCACAGGGGCCGGACCATGTCTTGTAGGAGCTTCCACACCGGGTGCATCTCCTCCGGTGCATGGGCTCCCGTATGTGCCATCCACAGCGCGAAGTTGGTCGCTCCGATGGTTCCGTAGAAGCAAGCCACCAGGGCCGCGGCCGTGAGCGCCCAGCGCCCCCGCCGGACATTGCGGGACCGCACCAGCAGCAGGGCCCCGATCGCGGCGTGGAAGAGACTCACGTAGACCGAGTGCTCGGTGTAGAGCATCGAGCCCCACATCAGGCACCTCCTGGAGACGGGGGGGTCCCCGGACCGGCCGACCGCCCGGGCGGGGGTACGGATGATGGCGCGGGTGGATCTTCGGATGGCTGCCCGCCTGGGTGTCCTTGCGGATGTGTACCCGGCCCATCCGCGGTGCCGGGGTCGGGGCCACTGATGGGATCGGGGCCGGCACCGACCGCGGGTCCTGGCCGCCGCCCGGTGGCGGCCAGGGCGAGCAGCAGAAGCCCGACCCCCGCCACAGCCCAGGTCAGGACCCATGTCCACGACGGCAGCGCGGCCAGGAACCTCGAGCCCGTGTACAGCGCCATCCCGCGCACGAACAGATCCAGCGCGTTGGTCAGGACGATCAGGGCCAAGCCCCACACGGCCATCGCGCGGACGTCACGGGGGAACATGCGCAGAAAACACAGGCCGACCGCCGCGGCCAGGCCAGACAGACTCACGTGGATCGCCATATACGTCATGAGCAGGGCGAAGTACATGCGTAATGCCTCCCCTGAGGCTGAGGTGTGGTGTATACCGCCAGAGGCCGAAGGCGTTGCCGCTGGGCGGTGCAGGGGGATAGGGGATGGGCACGCCGCACGCGGCACGTTGGTTCCAGCTTCCCTACCCGTGACCGCATCTGTCACCCTGGTGGCCGAACGTGGCCGTGCCCGGGTCACTCTGCCCTGATCGGGCTCGGAGCTCGAGGAGTTCACGGCTCGAAGGATTCAGAGTTTGAGCTGACCCAGTTCGAGCACGGCCAGCAGACGCCGGGACAGCTCCCATTCCTGCCCGATCGGGAGGACGGGTTCGACGCTCGGGCCGCTCCCCCTGCAGAAGGTCTCCCAGACCATGCACCACCGCGCCTCCCTTCCCTGACCACGGAGGACCACGGCCTGCGTGGCGTGATTGAGTTTCGCGGTGATCATCAGGCGGGAGACGTCGAGCTCGAAGCGCAGCCCCCGGGTCTTGAGGCAGACGAGGAGGTCACGGGCGGCTTCCTTACGGGTGAGCGGTCGGGGGCCTTCTCCGTCCTCGGGTCGAGGGCCGGCCTCCTCGGCGGGCACGTGGCTTCGGGAACAGGTTCTGGACGTGTTCTTCCTCGGTGATTCCATGCACCGAATATGGAGCCACAGGGATTGGCGTGGCCATAGACACAGCTCAAGTGGAGAACGACGAAAGGAAACCACGGAAGCTGTGGTGGGGTCGGCCCTCCCGTGGTTTCCTATGGCCATGGCCAAGAAGGTTCCCGCTGCGGAGAATCAGACATTGAGGCAGTTCGGCACCGAATTGGCTCGGTTGCGCAGCCTGTCGGAGACGTCGCAGAGAACCGTGTCCGGGCGTGCCCAGATATCGCCCCAGCTCGTCGGTGCCATCGAGCGCGGGGAACGATATCCGAGCCTGGAATTCTCCCAGAAAGCGGACGAACTGCTCAACGGTGGCGGCCTGCTCGAATCGCTCTGGCGCAAGATGCAGAACGACGCGTATCCGCACTTCATCGGCGAGCTCGTCGACGTGGAGCCGCTGACGCGGATGTTCCGCGTGTACGAGCCCCAGCTGGTACCTGGCCTCCTGCAGACCGAGGACTTTGCGCGTGCCGCCCTCACGGGTGGGAATCCACGCGAACCACACAACGCCGTGGAACGCCTCGTCATAGGGCGCATGGAACGCCAGAGGATCTGGGAGAGCTCAGCTCCCCCGCACATGGTGGCCGTCCTCGACGAAGTGGTACTCACTCGCCCGACCGGGGGAACGTCCATCATGTCGGCACAGATCTCACGGATGCTCAACCTGATGGATCAGCGCCTGCTCAAAGTGCTGGTGATCCCCACCGAGCGCGACGGGCACCCCGGGCTTACCGGCCCCTTCACCCTTCTGTCTCTCAAGGACGGTAGGGATCTCGCGTACGTGGAAGAAGCCCTTGCTGGCAGGATGGTCCATGATCGCGAGGGCATCCGCACCCTGTCACTGCAGTTCGGCGACTTGCAGGAGGTGGCGCTGTCCCCGGCCGAGTCACAGCGGCTACTGATGAAGTTGAAGGAAGGCTTCGATGGAACTCAACTGGCATAAGTCCAGCTACAGCGGCAACCACGGGGGCAACTGCGTCGAGGTCGCGGAGACCCCCAAGGCCGTGCACGTACGCGACACCCAACACCGACACCTCGCCACCCTCGGCTTCACGCCAGAAGCGTTCGCGCTCTTCGTCTCCGATCTGAAGGTCGGCGGCCCCGGCCCCTCCTAGAACTTCCCTCTCCGGCCCCGGGCGTCCCCGAAAGACACCCGGGGCTTTGTGGTCGGCATGTCCTGAGTCTGCCCCGTCACCTGGCAGGAAGCTTCAGTAGAAGGAGCTCGGGTCGGACACATTCACTTTGCCCCGGCCGCAAACCTTCCCCGGGTGTGTTCAGAGAATCGCGGTACGCGATCATCATGGTCGGCCCATAACGCAAGAGACCGATCTCCCGGTCCTGCTTCGGTGCCATCGAAACACCCCCGATGTTGTGAGGACCTGCTGTGAGGGACACCAGACATCTGCTGCGCGCCCCCGCTTACCTGGCCTTGTTCGCTTTGGGAGCGACTGCGGCCTGCTCGGGTGAGGCGGAACAGGCACCACAGGAGCAAGGCCAGGAGAGTACCGAGGCCGACTCCCCCGGCCCGGACCTCTCCGGCATGGTCTTCTTCCACGATGCCGACCACGAGTTGTTTCTGACCTTCCACGATCCCGAGGACGGCAGCCTGGACACGCGTGTGGGCCTCCAGAATTTCAGCTTGCAAGCGGCAGAGGACGATGGTGGCTACTATCCGCGTAAGTCCGGCGACTTCTCCTTCGCCCCCGGCTTCGGCCATACCGTGACGCCGACCCAACAAGGCTTGCTCCTGGGCGTGCTCGACGATCAGGGCCAGGCCTACGAGCCTGGAAGCACGCTCGCCCCGGAGGAAGGGGCGAGCTTCAACGACGGCGAAATCACCTACGAATCTCCGCAGTTCAGCCCGGACGGCACCCAGCTCTGGTTCGAGGAGCGCACCGAGCACGGTGAAGAGGACTCCCGGATACTCGCCGTCGACCTGGACGACCCGGAGGCCGAACCAGAAGAAGTCGGAAGCGCACCGAACCCCTCATTTTCCGCTGGCCAGGTCGAGGAGGAGCAGGCCAATCAGAGCACCACCAGGATGTCGGCGCCCAGTAGCGCGTACACGATCACCGAGAACAACGAGTTGACCGTGTACAGCAATACCGAGGAGGAGAACGACGCCGGGCTGGAGTTCTTGGCCGATTCCGACAGCGGAGACGTCATGCCGTGGAACTTCGTCCGCGGGAGCGAGGGTCTGTACATCGGTCCGTTGGACGGTTCGGCGCAGGAGAACCAGTACACAGCGCTGTCCGTGTTTGCGCTGGATGCCGACGGCACGGTGAGCGACGAAGAACTGCTGGTAGAGGCCGAGGGCAACCCAATTCTCCGACACTGGTACGACAGCGACAGCGACCGTGCGCTCCTAAAAACCGACGACGGTTACTACTGGCAGGAGATGGACAGCGAAGCCGAGCCCGAACTCGCCTTCACCGCGCCGGACTTCGGAGACGATGACGACATCACCAACGATAAGCGCCCCGTGGGGCTTTACTCCCCGCAGAGTTAGAGGTCTTTTCCCGGCCGGCGACCTCGGCCCTTCCTAGAACCTCTACCCCTCCGAGCTCGACCCTCATCCGGCCCCCGGCGTCCACGAACGGATTCCTGGGGCCGTTGTCATATCCGGCCTCTTCAGGAGGTCCGGAGGCGCTCCACAGGCTGCCCGGTGACTTCGACGATCAGCTCGAACCCAGACGCACGAACGCGGACTTGTGGATCACCAGGTCATCCCCACGCCCGCTTCATCACGTCGGGGTCCTCCAGACCGGCGAAGGCTTCGGAGAAGGCTTCGAGGTCGGTCACGGTCACCGATGCTTCTGTTGTGCGGGCCGTGCGTTCGAGGCTGCGGCGCAGGTACTCACTGCGGGACAGCCCCTGTCTCTTCGCGTCCGCGTCGATGGCTCTGAGTACCCCGCCCGGAACGCCGCGGATCAGCACGTCGGCCATACGAACACCTCCCAGAGTGATCCGACGATATCGCCAGGAGACTCCAGGTCGAGAGCCCGGAACATGCGGACACACGGATCCGCCCTGTCCCTGCCCCCAGCAACCATGCCCGATCCAAAACAGGATGCCTCCACCGAAATCACTTGCCAACATGGAAAGCAAGTGCCACCGTGGAATCATGAGCGCGACACACCACCCCCCGAGTTCCGAGCCCGCCGTCGAGATCCGCGGCCTCCTCAAGCGCTACACCGACCGCAAGTCCACCGCCACCGCAGTCGACGGCCTCGACCTGCGCGTCGACCACGGCCAGGTCCACGGCCTCCTCGGCCCCAACGGCGCCGGCAAGACCACCGTCATCGAGACCCTGGTCGGCCTGCGCTCGCCCACCGAGGGCACCGTGCGCGTGGTCGGAGTCGACCCGCGCGCCGAGCGGGACCACATCCGCCGCACCGTCGCCGTCCAGCCCCAGCACGCGGCGGTCTTCGTCCACCAGACCGTCGCCGAGCTCCTGCACGCCTGGGCCTCCTTCCATCCCGAACCCGACGACCCCGACGCCGTCATCGAACTCATGGGCCTCACCGCGTCACGGGACGTGCGTGTGCACCGCCTTTCCGGTGGTCAGCGCCAGCGCCTGCTCGTGGGTACCGCTCTCGTCTCACGCCCCCGCCTGCTGGTCCTGGACGAGCCCTCCACCGGCCTGGACCCCAACGCCCGCGAGGACCTCTGGGAGGCCGTGCGCGCCTACCGCGACACCGGCGGCACCGTCCTGCTGTCCACCCACTCCATGGAGGAGGCCGCGGCCCTGTGCGAGCGCATCACCGTGCTCGACCACGGACGTGTCACCGCCGAAGGCACCCCGGACGGCCTCGTCGAGGAGCACGCCCCGGGCGGCACGCTCGTCGACGTGTTCCACGCCGTGACCGCACGCATCCGTGAAGAGGAGGCCGTATGAGCACCGAAGCCGCGATGGGCGCCATCACCGGCAGCACGACCGCCGCCATGAACGGTGGCACGGCCGGCCCCGACCCCGACGGCCCGCCCTCCCGTAGGCCCGGGCCCACCGCCCAACTCCTGCGTGTGCAGTCCCGGGAGTTCGTCCGGGAACGCCGGGGGTTCGTGACTTCGCTGCTCCTGCCACTGGGGCTGGCCACGCTCTTCTTCGGCATGGCGTTCGTGGTGCCCGAGTCGGGTTCCGGGCCCGGGTTCTCCGGCATGGTCGTGCCACTCGTCATCTTCCTGGCGGTCTCCACCTCGCCGTTGATGGCCACCGCCGCCTCCCTGGCCGACGCCCGCGCCCGGGGCACGCTCCGCCTGCTCGGCACCACCCCGGTGGGCCGCGCCCGCCTGATCCTGACGCACGTACCCGCCCGGCTCGGTCTGGTTCTGGCCCAGATCGTCCTGCTCATCACGGTCGGGATCGCCCTCGGTCTGGCGCCCGCCGAGAACGCCCCGGCCCTGTTCGGTGTGGCGCTGCTGGGCGTGGCGCTGTTCGGCTCGATCGGTTACCTGCTCGGCGGCCTGTCGGCCACGGCGGAGAGCGCGTGGAACGTGAGCGTGTTCTTCCAGATGGTGCCGTTCCTCCTCAGCGGCCTGGTGTTGCCGTTGAACACGCTGCCGGCCCCGCTCGACAGTGCCCTGTCGTGGCTGCCCACGAGCTTCTTCGCCGACCTGCTCCTCGGGCTGATGCCGCACGGGGGGTCCACCCACCCGGTGTGGCTGTCGGTGATGGTCGTGGCCGGGACCGCCGTGCTCGTCACGGCGCTGGCGGTGCGTCTCTTCCGCTGGGACCAGGGCGAACCGCGCTGACTCCGACGTGGCCGGGCCGCCCGCCGCCCGTCGCCCGCCGCCCCCGAGGAGCTGTATCGACCGCTTCTCGGGGGCGTTCGTGTGCCGTGATCCGCAGGAATTCGGAGGGCGAATTATCCCGACAATCCACCCTCGGGGAGCACAAAAAGGAGAACGCATCCGCCCTCCGTGGAGGAAAAAGTCGGAACCGTTCTCCCCGAACGGCGTCTTTTGGTCAGAGCCGTGCCCTACGCTTCTTCCCATACGGCTCATCCCCGACCACCTCAGGGAGCTTTCCCACAATTGAAAACGCGGTGACCCCGCGACGGTTAAAACCGCCCGGGGCCGTGGCCAGCAACCATCTCTCCTTATGACAAGGACTTTGCCAGCATGCCCAAGTGTATCGCTGCCGTTTTCGGCTCTGCCCAGAACCTGCTCCACAACCTGTTCCGCGCACCCCGCGGACGGCACACCACCAGGCAGAACACCGCCACACGCCGGTTCCCCGGCGGACGGTTCTCCCTCAGCCGGATCTTCGCCGGGCGCCGCAGCGCACGCCGGGTCCGCCGCTACGCGCCCGCGCTCCCCGCTCAGCCGGTCCGCGTGCCCGCACAAACGGCCCTCTTCCACGAGCGCACCCGCCGCGACCAGCGCGCCGCCACTGCGCGCCCGCCCACCGGCCGGCCCTCCGACCAGGCGCCGACCGCCCCGGAGCGCACCACCCTCGCACCGTCCACGGACCGGTTCCCCGCCGACGAGGTCGCCCTCGTCCGCCCCTACTTCAGCGCCCACGAACGCTCCCTCGAGCACGACCGGACCCCCGAGCGCAACCGCGCCCGGCGCGAGGGCGACCGGCGCCAACGCATCGCCACCGACCGCCTCGCCGGGTGGGGCGCCGACACCCGCGCCCTCGTCACCCTCCCCGTCCCTTCGCCGCCCGTGCGCGGTCCGCGCGTACCCGCCGCGCGAGCGCCGGAGGCCGCCGCAGCTCCCCACGCCTGCACAGCTCGGATACCGTCCCGACTGGACCACCTTCCGCACCTGTCCCGTCTCCGCCGGCGACAGCAGCAGCGACGCGCCCAGGAGGTGGCGGTATGACCATCCCGCAGAGCATGAACGCTGCACCCCGCGCCCGCCCGCTCCTC
This sequence comes from Nocardiopsis xinjiangensis YIM 90004, assembly GCF_000341145.1. Taxonomy (GTDB): domain Bacteria; phylum Actinomycetota; class Actinomycetes; order Streptosporangiales; family Streptosporangiaceae; genus Nocardiopsis; species Nocardiopsis xinjiangensis. The sequence goes on along the minus strand of NZ_ANBE01000021.1, from coordinate 73,766 downwards.
GGCCGGGAGCACCGCCTCTCCCCCGGCGCCGACGTTCCCGCCCTGCCGCCCTACGCCTTCACCCGCCCCTGAGACCCGTACACGAGACGGTGGCCGCGACCTCCTGAGAGTCAGGGTCTTGCGGCCACCGTTGGAACCCGGGCTGCGTCCCGGCCCCCTGTTCCTGCGTTCCGTTCCCGGTTTCCCGCGGCCGTGGGCTTCACGCGTCCTTGCGGCCGCGCAGGATCAGGAGGAAGAGCACGCTCGTGGCGGCGGTGGTGGCCACGGCCATGGGCGCGAACGCCGGCTGGAAGGCGCCGGGGCCGTCGGGCAGGCCCTCCAGCACGGCACCGGCGGCGACGGTGCAGAGCACGGCGGTGGTGAAGCCGCTCATGTTGACCAGTCCGGAGGCGACGCCGGTGCGGCCGGCGGGGATCCCGTCGCGGGCGAAGTCGAAGGAGATCGTGGGCGCGAGGGTCTGGCCGACGGCGCTGGCCCCCATGACGGCCAGGCCGAGCCAGGTGGGCACCTCGCCGGTGGGCCACAGGACCATGAGGAGCCATCCCAGCGAGAGGGTTCCGCCCAGGGTCAGGGCCATGCCGGTGCGGATCTTGGTGCTGCGGCCGATCGCCGCACCGGCGAGCGGGGCCATCCACAGAGGCGCGGCTGCCACCGCGGTCAGGGTGCCGGCGGCGGTGCCCGCGTCCAGGCCGAGCCCGTCCACGAGGAAGGGGTAACCCCACAGCACCATCAGCATCGTGAAGGGCGCCATGATCGCGGCGTGGTGGGCCATGCCGATGCGGGGACCGCGGGCGGCCAGGGCCTCCTTGAGCGCGGCCCACACGGGGAGCGGGTCGGCGACGGTGGAGCGCCCTGCGGCGCCCTCGGGACGGTCGCGGACGACGAGGAGCACGAGCAGGGCCATGGCGGCGGTCAGTACGGTCACGCTCATGAAGGCGACGACCCATCCGAACCCGTCCAGGGCCCAGGCCAGGGGCGCGGCGCTGGCGACCTGTCCGGTGCCGCCGACGACGGCGGTGAGTCCGCTGACGAGGGCGTAGCGGGCGCGCGGGAACCACAGGGCGGCGAGCCTGATGACGTTGAGGAAGACGAGGGCGTCGCCGAGGCCGATGAGGAAACGTCCGGCGACGGCGAGTTCGATGTTGGGCGCCAGGGCGAAGCACCCGGAGCCGATCACCATCGCCCCGATACCGAGGACGAGCGTGTAGCGGGGGCCCATGCGGTCGGCGAGCAGGCCTGCGGGGATCTGGAAGAGGACGTAGACGAGGAGCTGCAGCATCGGCAGCATCGACAACAGGGCCGGGCCGGCGTCGAAGCGTGCCTGCGCCTCCAGGGCCGCCACTCCGAGGCCGTTGCGGTGGAGCATGGCGAGGAAGTAGCCGCCGACGGCGACCCCCCAGACGATCCAGGCACGGGCACCGCCGGTGGGTTCGGTGGACACCGTTTCCACTCCTCGGGAAGTCCTGTCGTCGGATGTCTGTGTCTGTGTCACGTGGCCGCTTCTCTCCTCGGGTCGTCCTGGAGGCAGTCTCCTCCACGCGCGCGTGCGCGCGGACCAGCGGGGGTGAGGCAGTGACCATCGGCCGCGGAGTCCCCGCACGGGAGCAGGTCCCGGAAGGGGCAAAGAGGTGGCCCGACTCGGTCAAGAACTCCTCACCAGCGCAAAGTCACGGTATGCGACAGCTTCGGGACATCAGGTGCGATACCTGGGTGAGACTCGCGACAGGGAACCCCGGATGGGGGTGTTTTTAGCTCGCGCTCATTTTTCGTACACACGTGCCACACAGCGACTTCCAACTGCCCAAACATTATGCGACACAGATGAGATTCGATCGTTGCGTGTGACATTGGCCACAGAAAGAAGTCTCGACTGCCGCCGGTCGGTTACTGCTAGCATCCGGAGCGCAAAGAATAACTGCGAGGTAACGGCATCGTTCGTACCTCACCAAGCTTTGCGGAGCGGGCCCGTCGGCCGACGAGTACGGCGGGGGCGCTCGAACCGCGGCGACGTGGCCGCACACAACACGGAGCCCCACGGGGCACCGGCCACAACAGGTCCCTGCCGCGGTACCCGAGAAACCCTGGAGTCCACCTTGAGTCACTGGCGCCTGAACAACCCCCGGTCCACCCGGGCGAAGTCGGCACTCGCCAGCCGGGTCAAGCACAAGCCCCGCCACGCCTTCTGCGCAGAGCGGGCCATCACGGCCCTCCTGGGGGAACTCGCCCCCACCGCGACCCGCCGGCTCAACTGGTCCGGCTGCTCCGAGATGACGGTCATGACCGTGCGCGAGGACATCAACGTCTGGTGCCGCGACGGACAGTTCTTCTGGAACGACCTCGGACGCACCTTCTGCCACCCCGCCAGCGACCCCTCGGGGGCCGCCGCGCTGCTGGACCCCTTCTCCGGGACGCCCCGGCCCTCGACGTACCACTTCCCCCACACGGTCTCCGTGCGCCCGCGGCCCATGGTCGCCGCCTGACGCGCACCGCGCACACCCGTGCCTCCCACAAGGTGTGTGACCATCGCCGCGCCGCCCGGGCCTCCTGCGGCGGCGCTCTCCCCTCTCCTCCTCTGCGAGACTGAAACCGGACGGAACACCTGCGCCCGAACGCCCGGGTACGCCCTCGTGTTCCGCACTTGCCGTGCACCGCGACCAGTGAGGAGACTGGGGAGCATGATCCTGATCGTCGTGAAGTACCGGGTCAAGCCCGAGGCCAAGGACACCTTCCTGGACGCCGTCGCCGACTTCACCGCCGCCACCCGCGCCGAGCCCGGCAACCTGTGGTTCGAGTGGTCCCGCAGCGTCGAGCGCGACGACGAGTTCGTCCTCGTCGAGGCCTTCCAGGACGGAACCGGCGAGGCCCACGTCAACAGCGACCACTTCCGTGCCGGCCTGGAGACCATGAAGCCGCTCCTGGCCGAGACGCCGCTCATCGTCAGCCGCCAGGTCGAGGGCGAGGGCTGGGAGCGCATGGGCGAACTCCAGATCGACTAGCGTTCCGGGTGCTTGCCGGGGGCGGCCCGCCCCCGGACACCGGACCCTTCCCGGGTCCGGGCGGTGCACGAGCGAGGAGTGTTTGAGGCGATGAACCCCTACGTGGCCCACGAGGACCGTTACGAGACCACTGCGTACCACCGCAGCGGCAGGAGCGGGCTGCACCTGCCCCGCATCTCCCTGGGGCTGTGGCAGAACTTCGGCGACGACCGTTCCATCGAGGGCCAGCGCGCGATCCTGCGCCGCGCCTTCGACCTCGGGGTGTTCCACTTCGACCTCGCCAACAACTACGGCCCGCCTCCGGGCAGCGCCGAGGAGAACTTCGGCCGTGTGCTGGCCGAGGACTTCGCGCGCTACCGCGAGGAAATGGTCATCACGACCAAGGCCGGCTACCTCATGGGTCCGGGCCCGCATCTGAACGGCGGCTCCCGCAAGTACCTGCTCTCCTCCCTCGACAACTCCCTGCGGCGCATGGGCCTGGAGTACGTCGACGTCTTCTACAGCCACCGTCCGGACCCGGACACCCCGCTGGAGGAGACCATGACCGCGCTGCACCACGCGGTGACCTCCGGGCGGGCCCTGTACGCGGGCATCTCCTCCTACAGCCCGGCCGCCACCCGCGAGGCCGCACAGATCATGCGGGAACTGGGCACGCCCCTGGTGGTGCACCAGCCCTCCTACTCGATGTTCAACCGCTGGGTGGAGGACGGCCTGCTGGAGACCGCCGCCGACGAGGGCATGGGTGTGGTCGCTTTCTCCCCGCTCGCGCAGGGACTGCTGACCTCCCGGTACCTGGGCGGGGACGTGCCCTCCGACTCCCGGGCCGGGATGGGGCGGCCGAGCTGGCGGCAGAGCATGCTCGACCCCGAGGTGCTGGAGCGGGCCCGCGCGCTCAACGGGATCGCCGACGAGCGGGGCCAGACCCTCGCGCAGATGGCGATCTCGTGGGTCCTGCGCGACCAGGGGGACCGGACCGTCACGACCGCGCTCGTGGGCGCCTCCGGCGTGCAGCAGCTGGAACAGAACCTCGCCGCGCTGGAGGCCCCCGCCTTCACCGACGAGGAGCTGCGCCGCATCGACGAGTACGCCGTCGACTCCGACGTCAACATCTGGGCCTGGGCGACCGAGACCCGGCCCTGAGCGGCCCCGGGCCCCGCCCTCATCCCCGTGCCGCCCCCGGACACCACGCGTGTCCGGGGGCGGTCGTGTCACCGGGCCCCGGCTTCCGGGAACCGGCCCCGCGCCCCTCTCCTCCTACCCTGCGGACAAAGACGGACGAACAGTAAACTGTCCCCGCGACCCCCGTGCCAGAAACCGAGACCCCCATGCGCCCCCTCGCTGACGACGACCCGCCCCGGATCGGCCCCTACAAGATCACCGCCCTCCTGGGCAGCGGCGGTATGGGCCGCGTGTACCTGGGTCTCGACCGCGACGACCAACCGGCCGCGGTGAAGGTGGTCAGGGCCGAGTACGCCTACGACCCCGACTTCCGCGAACGCTTCGCCCACGAACTCTCCCTCGCCCAGAGGGTGCACGGCCAGGGCGTTCCGCGGGTGTACGCCGCCGACACCTCGGGTGAACGCCCGTGGTTGGCCACCGCCTACGTCAAGGGGCCCTCCCTGCAGCACCTGGTGGAGCGCACCGGGCCGCTGCCCGAACCCTCCGCCGTGCTCCTCGCGCGCGCCATCGCCCAGGCCCTGGCCGGGGTGCACGCCCAAGGGCTCGCCCACCGCGACCTCAAACCCGCCAACGTCATGGTCGCCGCCGAGGGCCCGCAAGTCATCGACTTCGGTATCGCCCGCGCCGCAGAGGACGAACGGCAGCCCGGCGGCGCTACGACCGCCGGCACCCCCGGGTACATGGCCCCCGAGGCCTCCCGCGGCGAACAGGCCGGCCCGCCCGCCGACGTGTTCGCGCTCGGCGGGGTCCTCGTGTGGGCCCTGACCGGCGTGGGCCCCTTCGGCGACGGTCATCCCTCCTCCGTCCTCTACCGGAGCGAGACCCTCGACCCCGAACTCGACCGTGTGCCCCCTCCGCTGCGCCCGCTCCTGGCCGCGTGCCTGGACAAGGACCCCGCCCGCCGGCCCACCGCCGCTCAGGTCCTGCAGACGCTCGGCGGACCCACCGCCCCCGCCTCCGACGCCGGCCAGTGGTTGCCCCCGCAGGCCGCGGCCGCCGTGAACGAGGTCGCAGCCGAGTACGACCGGGTGCGCTCCGTGTCCGGGAACGGCTCGAAGGCGCGCGGGCTGCTCGTCGCCGGGGCCGCCGCCATGGCGCTGTGCCTGGTCGGCGGGTTCGGGTTCTGGGCCGTCGACGATCCCTTCGCGCCATCGGAGGAGGCCGGGGCCGCCGCCGGGGACGAAGGCGAGGAAGAGGACCCCGCACGGGAGCGGTGCGACCCCACCCAGCATCTGGCGGAGGAGTTCACCGGGGCCGCTTCGGAAGAACCCACCGTGCCGACGGGGAGCAAGCGGATCCTGAGCAACTTCTCCCACGACGGCTCGGTCCTGGCAGTAGCGGGCGGGAACGGCGTGGCCCTGTGGGACTGGGAGGCACAGAACGAGCTCGCCTTCGTCCCGGCCTCCCGACCGGACGAGTCCGAGAGCGCCCCGTACTTCAGCCCGAACGACTGCCTGATCGGTTGGGCGAGCCCCGACGGCGCACGGGTCTACTCCCTGGAGACCGGAGAGCTGACCGTGTACGCGGAAGGCCGGGAGCTGCGGGACATCGCCTTCTCACCGGACAGCGACACCATCACGGTCGCCGACCGGGGGTTCGACGCCGAGGGCGGGACCTACGACATCGACCTGGAGACCGGGGACACGGTCCTGGTCCACGACGGGTTGGGCAGCCACACCGCCCTGTCCCACTCCCCCGAGGGGGACCGGCTCGCGGGGGTGGACATCAACGACCAGCTCAACGTGTGGGACGCCGGGACCGGGGAGATCGTCTTCGATGCTGAGCAGGTCGTCGTCGGGGTCGGCTCGCCGACACACCTGCTCGGTGACAGCAGCGGTTTCTTCTCCACCCCCGAAGGGGTTTCGCTCTACGACTACGCACTCGACCGGGCCGACGGCTGGACCTTCAACCCGCCCTCGGACGCCGACCACGAGGGCGAACTGCGCGAATTCGCCTACAACGAGCACGAGAACCGCCTCTACACGACCTTCAGCGAGGAGCCGGAGGGCGACACGGTCCCCTACTACCTCTACATCTGGGAGTTCCACCACACGTGGGACCCCGACGAGGAGGGCGTCGAGGAGATCGAGGCCGCCAGCGAGGACTTGGCCCTGGGCCTGTCCGTACATCCCGAAGGCGAAGTGGTCGCCGGGCTCCTCCCGGACAGCGCCGAGATCGTCCTCATGAGCCCCGATGCCCTCGCCGAGATCGCCCGGTTCAGCTGACCCCAGGTGAGAGTGCTTCCATGATCCCCCTCAGTCCGCACGATCCTCCACGGGTCGGCCCGTACACACTGCACGCCCGGCTCGGCGAGGACACAGCCGCCCGCACGTACCTGGCCACGGCCGGGAACCGGGCGCCGGTGGCGCTCAAGGTGACCCGGTCGGGTCTGTCCTCCGACCCCGCGTTCCGCGAGGCCTTCACGAGCCTCGTACAGAGCTCGCAGGGTAAGCAGAGCCCGTACGTGGCCGGTGTGCTGGGCTCCTCGAAGGAGGAACCGGCGCAGTGGATCGCCGTGTCCCGACCGCTCGGCCCGACCCTGGCCGAATGCGTCCGTGCGCACGGTCCGTTACCGACGGCCGCGCTGCCCCCGCTCGCGCTCGCCATGGCCCAAGGACTGGCCGACCTGCACGCCGCCTCCCGTGTCCACGGGTCCCTCGGCCCGGACGAGATCCTGCTGACCGAGCCCGGCACCGTTCTGGCCGACGCCGGTTTCGAGCAGGCCGCGGCCGCAGTCGGGCGCAGGCCGGCCCATACCGCCCACAGCGCCCCCGAGGGCGGTCTCTCCCCCGCTGCCGACGTGTTCGCCTGGGCGGCGACCCTGTGTTTTGCCGCCTCGGGGACCGACGGCACCGGCGGGGCAGGAAATGTTCCCATGCAGATGCGCGGCCTCGTCGACGCCTGCCTCGAAGAGGACACGGAGCTGCGCCCCACCTCCGCCGACATCGTGCGCATTCTGGGCGGGCCCGCGGTCCCCGGGGCCTGGCCGGCCGATCTCGCCGGCGTCATCCACCACCACGGCCGAGCGATCCGCGATCACCTGGCCGAGAACGGTCCCGGGCGGAACACCCGGCGCCGCCGTAGGAGGATCATGCTCGCCGCGAGCGGCCTTGCCCTGGCGCTGGTCGCCGGTGGCGGTGCGGTCCGGGCTCTGGGCGAGGGTCCCGGTTCGGGCGAGGAGGAGCCCGAACCGGCGGCCCCCGGCATGATCAGCGACAGCTCCTGCGCGGACGCCGACAGCCTGCCAGGCCCCGGGGGGAGGATCGACGACCTCGACGCGACCGGGGTCTCGTTCTCACCCGACGGGTCCGCCCTGCTCGCGACCAGCTACAACCACGGCCTGACCGTGTGGGACTGGGAGGAGGGCGTGGAGATCGCCCGCCCGGCCGACGGCGCGCACCTGGACTACGCGGGCGCTTTTGCACCGGTCGGCTGCATGGTCGCGGCGATGGACCCCGTCGAGTTCCGGGACTCCGGCTACGAGTACCCGGTGCTCAACACCCACGACCTCCCCTCGTCGGAGACCACCGAACACCTCGGTCCGCAGAGCCGGCGTGTCCTCGACGAGTTGGAAGCCCCGCGGCGTGCGGTGGCCTTCGATTTCGCCCCATCGGGTGAGCACCTCGCCGTCGCCGTCGGCTTCGAGAGCGGCGCCGAACAAGGCTCTCGGCAGCCCACCGTGGGGATCATCGACATGGACGACGGTGAACTCGTCCACGAGTGGGGTAATGAGATCTCCGTCTGGGATCTGGCCCACGTCGACGACGATCGGATCATCATCGCGACCACTGACACACTTCAGCTGCGCGACGTCGAGACCGGCGAATTGCAGACCACCATCCGCGACTACACGGGCAGCGGCTTCGGAGTCGTGCCTGGCAAGAACGAGGTCATCTACCCCAGCAACGAGGACCTCGTGTGGTGGGATCTGGACGAGGGGATCGAGCTGGACCGGTTCCCCGTACCCGAGTACGCCGAGGCCGTCAGCGACAACGGATACGTCACCGGGGTCGAGGTCGCCCCGGATCTCGGGCTCCTCCACTTCAGCTGGGCCGACCCGCAGCCCGACGAACCGATCGTCGGCGCGGATGCCATCGGTACCGACCGGCAGTTCCAGAACGAGGGCCGGATGTGGGACATGGAGACCGGGGAAGAGCTCGCAGCCGACGAGGACCTCACTCCTCGGCCCGTGGATTTCCACCCTGACGGTGAGGTGATCGCCGCAGTCGGCGGCGAAGGAGACGTCGTCCTGCTCGATGCGCAGACACTCGAACGCACGGCCGCGCTCCCCTGAGCCACGACACGATTTCTGGGACCGCATCGATGAAGCCCCTCCAGCAGTCCGACCCTTCGCACATCGGCCCGCACCGTGTGCTCGCACGCCTCGGCGCCGGCGGCATGGGCGCGGTCTACCTCGCCCGGACCCCCGAAGACCGCTTGGCCGCTGTCAAGATCACGCACCGAGAACTCGCACAGGACGAAGGGTTCCGGGCACGGTTCTCTCGGGAGACCAGGACCGCGCAGATGGTGCGGGGCCCCTTCACACCCGCGGTGTTGTCGGTGGGGGCCGAGGGGGAAGCGCCCTGGATGGCCACCGAATACGTGCCGGGTCCGACCCTCGGCGAAGCCGTCGCGACGGGCGGACCGCTGCCGGAGGGGTCACTGCGTGTGCTCACTCTGGGGCTCGCCCGGGCGCTGCAGTCGGTGCACGCCTCCGGGATCATGCACCGCGACCTCAAGCCCGGCAACGTGCTGCTCTCACCGCGCGGGCCTCAGGTCATCGACTTCGGAATCGCCCGCGCGGTGGAGGGAACGGTACTGACCAAGACGGGGGAAGCCTTCGGCACCCCCTCCTACGCGGCCCCCGAGACGGTGCTCGGGCATGAGCAGAGCGCCGCGAGTGACATCTTCTCCCTGGCCGGTGTCGTCGTGTTCGCGTCCTGTGGTGAACCCCCGTTCGGGCGTTCACCCGCATCCCAGGTCCTGCAGCGGGTGGTGAGCGCTGATCCCCGGCTCGGTGCCCTGCATGCGGGGACCTTGCGCGATCTCATGGCCCGTTGCATGGCCAAGGAACCGGCCGACCGTCCCACTGCCGATGAGTTGGTCCGCGCGCTCTCGGCCGAGCCCCTGCCCCCGGCCGAGCACGGGTGGCTGCCCTCCACGGTCAACGAGGCGATCGGGGACCACGAGCGCGAACTCCGGCAAGTGGTACACGGGGCAGGGGCGGGGTCCGCTCCCCTCCCGGGATCCCGGAGCCGTCCCTGGTTGGTCGCAGGAGCTGCCGCAACCGCAGTGGTTCTCATTTCCGTGACCGCAGTCGTGATGCCACGCCCCTGGGAACACGAGGCCGCCACCGGAGAAGGCGAGGGGGAAGCAGACACCAGCGCCGCAACCGACGAGGCGAGTTTCCCGGAGGGCCTCTACGGCATGTACTTCGCCTCGGACGGCGACGAACTGTACGTCCACGCTGCCGACCGCACGACTGTCTGGGACTGGCGGGAAGGCGAGCTCATCGACGTCCCGTTCGAGGACGCTCCCGAGTATTTCTCCTTCGATCTCGCCGCCTCGGGCCACACGGCTACCGCTGGGCCTGGAGGCGTCCATGTGTGGGACGAGGAGCACGAGCACTTGGTGGCTTTCGGGGACGGACCGGGCGAGGGAGAGCACCACGACAGCGTCTCCTTCTCCGCGGACGGATCCCTGCTGGCCTTCGTGCACGGCGAGCCGGATACCGACGAGGCCACTGTCACGGTCTGGGACTGGGAGGCAGACACCGTCTTCTGGGAGGAGGACGTCACGGCGATGAGTGCCGACCTGAGCCCGACGGGCGACCATCTGGCTCTGGGGCATCCCGGAGCGGACCCCCGCCTGTGGGTGATCGACCTGGCCGAGGACGAGGTCGTCTACGAGTATCCCAACGAGGAACACACTGGTGAGGAAGGAGACGGGCTGCGCTCCCTCCGGACCGAGTTCTCACCCACCGACCCGCTCCTCGCCGTGCCCGACGACATCCGGGAGGTCACCAGCCTCATCGACCTGTCCACAGGTGAGATCGTGCTCGATCTGGAATCTCCCGGTGTACCACGGGGGCTCGGGTTCTCCCCGGACGGCTCCGTCCTGTTGGCCGGTCGCAGCAAAGGCATCAGCGTCTCCGGTGGCTTCATGTGGGACGTCGAGACCGGGGAGGAACTGGTGTCCGGGGAGACGCTGTTGTACAAGACCCCGGAGGTGCACCCCGACGAGGAGACGATCGCCGTGGTCGAATCCGGCGCAGGCATCAACGAGGACCTCATCCTGTTCCTCAACCCCGACTCGCTCCGGGACACCCACCAGATCGGTTGACCGCCTCACGGTGAAGTCATGGCGGCCACGAACTCGAAGAGCCCCATTCCCCAGGCACAAACAGGGAACAGGGCCATGATCACGAGGACCTCGGTCCAGTTGAGGATCCTCCGGAGCGAGGCCCGGGGCACGTCATTGAGCTTCACCCAGCTCAACACGCCCGCCAGCACACCGGCCACCAGCACGACCACCGGCACCCAGGGGGCCGAGGCCGGGTACGCGTTCGCGACCGCCACACCCGCGGCCCCGAGCCCCGCCACCCCGGCCAAGCGCAGGGGCAGCACATGGCGGATGCGATCGAACAGGCGTGAACGCAGTACCAGCAGAAGCCCGAGAAGGCCGCACAGCAACAGGTCCGGAAGTCCGGTGCCCAAGTAGGCGAGCAGTGCGGTGACAGCTCCACCGGAAACGGCCGCGCCCATGGTGATACCGAGCAGGAGACGGTCACTGTTGCCGTGAGTCTCCTCGAAGCGGTCCGTGGCCACCTGTCCCGAACGCCCGACCTCGTAGTCGAGCCCCGACAGGCCTCCCATCACCATCGCCACACGGGGCAACGCCCCCACACACAGGGCCAGAACGATACCCATCGAACGCGCGCCCTGCACCGGCTCCACGAAGATCCCCACCAGGACCAGGACACCGACGGTGAGGACCACGGTCGCGAGCCCGGCGATGTGAGCCAGACCGGTCTCGTGCAATGCCCACCCGACGACGGCCACGAGCAGGGCACCCGACAACGCGACCGCCGCTGTGACCAAAGAGTTCGGGGCGACCACGAACTGGGACGCCAGGACCGCCGACACCGCGCCCCACACACAGGCGGTGGAGAACAGTACGTGGGCGGCCGCGGGCAGCGGACGGCGGGCCGCGAGCAGCATCGCACCGATGGTGAAGAGCGTGCCCAGAGAGGCGACCGCCAGGAACCCCGGGGACGGGTCGGTCCACAACATGAACGCAAGCATCAGCAACGGGCCGATCGCACCCACGAGCAGGCCGAAGGACAAGGTCGTACTCGAGTTCCAGATCCACGCGGTCTCGTCGACCTGGTCCTCGACGGCTCCGCGCACGTCGTCGACGTACTCGGGCCGGCCGGGGGCGACCACGCGGTCGAGGACCAGAACGTCACCGTCGTAGACCCCGGTCTCTTCCAGCGGCTCCTCCAGGCGGACGGGATGCCCGTCCACGGTGGTCAGGTTCCAGGACGCTGGTTCGGTGCTCTCCCCGTCGGGAGCGCACACGTCGATGATGCGCGGCATGAGTGTGGCCACGGGGACACTACCGGGGAGGGCGAGGTCGGCCCAACGCTGGGGACCAGTGACCGTGACCCTGCAGTAACCACTCACCTGAGGGCCTCTTCGTCGTCGTATGGAGTGTTTGCCATTGTTGAGGGGCGTGACAGCAGTTGATTAGGCGATTCACGCCTTTCGCGAGAACATCCCTAGCGTAACGACCTTCGCACTGAAAGCCCCTAGCGGACGGAAAGACAGTACTGTGGCGACGAGATCTGTCCCTCGGCCGGCCCGCAGCGTTCCCCCCGCCCCGGGGAACTCTCCACTGGTCATCGCGACACCCCCGCAGATGCCGGAGGACTCCCCCACCTCCAGCTCCGGCGCCATGATCATCATGCCGATCATCACAGGCTCGGGCTCCCTGTTGATGTCGATCACCATGGGCCACCGACCGCTCATGGCGGTCGCCGGCGTGATGATCATGATCGCCAGTGTCATCGTCGGCATCGTCATGTTCGTGTCCCAGCACAACGGGCCGCGCAAGCGCATCCGTGAGCAGCGTGAACGATACGTCGATTACCTGGATCAACTACGCGAGATCGTGCGCGAAGTCACCTCGACGCAGCGGGCGGACCATGCCTTCCGCCACCCGCCGCCGCACCTGCTGGTCGAACCGGCACGGTCGAGAGCCCGGCGGTGGGAACGGCGCCCCTCCGACCCGGACTTCCTGGACGCTCGTATCGGGTCCGGGATCCGTCCGTTGGCCCGGCGCCTCAAGCTGAAGCTGGACACCTCCTCCCCACTGATCGTCTACGATCCCGTGTGCCAAGGCGCGGCCGACCAGCTCATCGAGCTGTACGCCGATGTTCCCGAGATGCCGCTGGTCCTGCCGCTGAGCGAGTACGGCGTGGTCTCGATGGTCGGCGACCGAGCTGCGAGCCGCTCCATGGCCCGGTCGATGGTGGCCCAGTTGTCCGTCTTCCACTCCCCCAACGACCTCCGTGTCGGGGTGGTCCGTGACGGGCAGTTGCGCCCCCACTGGGAATGGCTCAAGTGGTTGCCGCACAACACGTTCGACGACGCCCGGGACGGGAACATGCCCGCCCGCTTCGTCACCGGCAACACCGTCCAGATCGCCGATCTGCTCACCGACGAGATCGAGCGCCGCACCGTCGACCTCCAGCGCCGCCGGGGCCGCAGCCCTGGACCCGGCACACAGCGCCTGGTGGTCGTCCTGGACGGGGAACAGCAGTCCACCCTGTCCGGGCTGGAGGCTGAAGCACCCGTCACGTCTCTCGCCGATCTGGGGATCCACGTCGTCGTTCTGGTCGCCGACAAGCGCGAGGAGCCCGAGAACGTCGACCTCAGGCTCTTCGTCGACGAAGAGGGACGGATCGAGGAGGACACCGAAGCCGACAAGCCTGACAAAGGCTCCGGCGACGACCGCGCGCCGCTCAAGGGAGACGCCGACCGGAGCGACGTCGCACAGATGACGGCCCTCGCTCGGATCCTGGCCCCCTTCGGCATCACGGCCATCGACGGCGACGACGCCATGCACGGCAATGTCGGGCTTCCCGACATCCTGGGGGTGGACGACGTGGCCAAGCTCGACACCCGCCGAACCTGGCGCAGGCGCAGCACCGGTGACTACCTGCGCGTACCCATCGGCATCGGCCCGAACGGCAACACGGTCCTTCTCGACCTCAAGGAGTCGGCGTTCGGTGGGATGGGTCCGCACGGACTCGTGGTCGGTGCGACCGGTTCCGGCAAGTCGGAGATGCTGCGCACCATGGTGGCTTCCCTGGTCATCAACCACTCCCCCGAGAACCTCGCTCTGCTCCTCGTCGACTTCAAGGGCGGAGCGACCTTCGCCGACACCGACCGGCTCCCGCACAGCGCAGGACTCATCACCAACCTCGCCGACGACGACTCGCTCGTCATCCGGTTCCGGGAGGCGACCTTCGGTGAGCTCGTACGACGCCAGCAGATCCTCAAGGAGGCCGGGAATCTCCCCAATCTGCACGCGTACGAAGCCGCCAGGGAGAAGAACCCCGACCTGGAGCCCCTACCGCATCTACTCATCATCATCGACGAGTTCTCCGAACTTCTCACCGCCCATCCCGACTTCGCGGAACTGTTCGTGGCCATCGGACGCATCGGCCGTTCCATCGGTGTGCACCTGCTCCTGGCCACTCAGCGGCTGGAGTCCGGCAAGATCAAGGGCTTGGAGTCCCACCTCTCCTACAGGGTGGGCCTGCGGACCTTCTCCGAGGCCGAGAGCCGGGAAGCCATCGGTGTCGGGGACGCCTACCACCTGCCCCCCGAACCAGGCTCCGGGTACCTGAAGGTGGACACCTCCGTCTTCGAGCGTTTCAAGGCCGCGATGGTGTCCCACCCCTACGAACCGCCGGCCGAGGAGGAGGACCAGGAACAGCAAGACCCGGTTCTCCCGCTGCTGTCCTACAACGGCCTGGAGAAACTGTCCGGAACCAACGAGCTCGTCGACTCCCTCATCGGCACTCTCCACGAGAAGAAGGAGGAGGCCGACGAGACCGAGGAGAAGCGCTCCATCCTGCAGGTGACCGTCGACCAGCTCGTCGCATCGGGTGCCGACCGTGTACGTCCCATCTGGGTGCCGCCCCTGCCCGAGAAGCTCACCCTCGACTCGGTGTTGGCGGATCTCGGCGAGGGGGAGATCGACGGCCCAGGAACGGAGCCACCCGCCCAGGAGATGCGTGCGGTCCTCGGCCTCACCGACATCCCACGGGACCAGAAGGTCGTGCCCACCGAGCTCGACTTCACTGGCGGTGAGGGCAATGTGGTCGTGCTCGGCGGCCCCCAGTCAGGGAAGTCGACGCTGCTGCGCACGATGGTCGCCTCGCTCTCGTGGCGCTACCCGCCCGGCCGCGTCAGTGTGTACGCCATCGACTTCGGTGGCGGCGGCCTCCAGGCGATGGACGAGTTGCCGCATGTGGCCGGCGTGGCCGGACGCGCTGACCCCGAGAAGGTGCAGCGCGTGCTGGTGGACGTGCGTGCCCAGTTGGACCGCCGCCAGCGGACGTTCCGCAAACACAAGCTCGACTCGCCGGCGGCACTGCGTCAGGCCCGGGCCGAAGGCAGTGTTCCCGCCAGTGTTCCGGGCGACCTCTTCCTGATCATCGACGGTTGGTCGGCGGTGCGCGACACCCTCGACGACGCCGACCAGGTCCTCACCGACATCGCCTCCCGCGGACCCTCCCTGGGTGTGCACACCATCCTGACCGGTGCGGCCAACTCACAGATCCGGTCCCGGTTGCAAGCGATGTTCGGCGGTCATTTCGAACTGCGGTTGAGTGACCCGATGGACTCCTCGGTCGGCCGGAAGATCGCCCAGGAGGTCCCCAAGGAGACCCCCGGCCGCGGTCTGACGACCGAGGAACGCCATGCCCACGTGGCTCTGCCCCGCGTCGACGGGGTGGCCTCGGACGAGGACATCGGTGCCGGGGTCCAGGACCTCACCGAGCGCGTGAAGAACCGCTGGCCGCAGAAGGCCGTCGAAGGGGTCAAGACCCTGCCCGAGCATGTGGACCTCGACGATCTGCTCAAGGGGCAACCCGCCCCACGCGGACGCAAGCTGGACCTTGTGCTCGGGTTGGCCGAGAGCTCGCTCGCGCCGGCCACCACCAACCTGGAGCGCGATCCGCACCTGGTGGTCTTCGGCGATCCGCAATCCGGCAAGAGCGCGCTCCTGCGCGGGCTGGCGACCCAGATCATGCGCCGCCCCTCGAAGGAGGTCGGCATCGTCATGGTCGACTTCCGCCGCAGCCACCTCGAGCTCATCCCCGATGAGTATCAGCTCGCCTACTGCACGACCGCCGAGCAGACCAATGCCGTGGCCCAGAACCTGGCGAGTTCACTCAACGAGCGCCTGCCGGGCCCGGACGTGACCCCCAAACAGCTGCGGAACCGGAGCTGGTGGTCGGGCCTGGACCTGTACGTCATCGTGGACGACATGGACATGATGGGTTCCCGCTCGAACCCGCTGGCCCCCTTGGCGAAGTACATCCCGCAGGGCTCGGATCTGGGCCTCCACGTCATCGCCGCCCGGCGTACGGGCGGTGCGGCACGAGCCATGTACGAACCGTTCATGCAGGCTCTCAACGACATGGCGGCCCCGGGCATGCTTTTCTCCGGTGACCGCATGGAGGGCCGCCTGGCCAACGGAATCCCTTCCCGCCCGCTTCCCCAAGGGCGGGCTCTCATCGCCCGCCGCGGGCAGCGCCCGGACCTGATCCAGGTGGGATGGAGCAAACCGCCCGCCTGATCCGAGTGGCCCGAGTGACCGATCCGCCGAACGTGGGTGTGTAGGAGATCTCCTACACACCCACGTTCTGTCGCACCTGTGCCCGAAAGTAGGAGGTTACGTACATGCAGTGATACCGAATGTAGTTCCATGGGGGAGGGCGTACACGCCCCTTCCTCCACGCTGAACGCCTGCCCCTGTCCCCCGCGAAGGAGCGATGAACGATGAGTTCGGAAGAAGTCGGCGCCAACACCTGGGAAGCCGCGAGCAAGGGCGAGCAGGCCGAAGCCCTCGCCGATGCGATGGCCGGCCTCGAAACGACCTTCGAGGCCCTAATGAGGTGATCTCAGCAACTGGGAATCAGCAGGCAACCGACAATCAAGACGAGAAGCGCATCCATGGGTGAACTTCCGTTCCCCTGACACAGGCGTGGAGCCCCAGGTAGAAGGCGAGATGTGGAATCTGCACCGGACCACCATGAAAGGCTCCACGTGGTTGCCTACCCTGCCACCCTCGTCGTGGACCAGGCCACCGTTTGGCACCTTTCGGCCCTGCTGAACGCCGAACGCCGACGCTGCGGCACCCGCACGGGCACCCGCTCCCTGACCTGCTGCAAACAGGCGGTCCTGATCTTGCGGTGGTTTCGCGATGACACGGCGATCGATGCTCTGGCCAGGGACAACCACATCTGTCGGGCCACCGCTACCGTTACGTCGACGAGGGTGTCCACGTGCTGGCCGACCAGGCTCCCGACCTGTACGAAGTGCTCGAACACGCCCGCCTGGCCCCCGAGGACCCTCTGATCCTGGACGGAAAACTGTTTCCTTGTGACCATTGTTCGGAGCCTGCCCCCTCTGGTGAGAGCGACCTTTGGATGCAGCGGCCATAAACACCACCACGGCGGCAACATCCAGTTCCTGTCCGATGCTCGTGGGGAACCGGTGTGGGTCTCGGAGGTCGAGCCCGGGTCCACGGCCGATATCACCGCCGCACGCCTGCACGCGTTCCCGCTTTGCACAAGGCCACCGCCGAGGGGCTGGTGATGTTGGCCGATCCCGCCTACGAGGGCGCCGGGGTGGGTGTGCGCACTCCGATCAAGCGTCCGCCCGAGGTCGACGAGCGCCGCCGGCATGTCGATGACCGTGCCCATAACCGGCTCCTACGCGGCCTGCGATGCATCGGCGAGCGTGCCATGGCCGTGCTCACCGGCAGGTGGAGGGCACTGCGCCACACCACGACGGGCCCGTCCAAGATCGGGATGATCGTGCAAGCCGCGTTGGCTCTGACGAATATCGAAAAGCAAACTCGCTGAGATCACCTCAATGACGCATGGCGGGAACTTTTCCACGATTCGTGGCACGGAACGGAATTCAATCACGATGAAGCAGTAAGTGAATACATCGATGCCCACAATGTCACTCGTGAAAAAATTCAAGAAGAGCTCGACGCGACCCAACTCTAGATCTTTGGTGAAATTAGTTTCTTTGGGCTACAAATTTATGAGACTAGCATGCAACGCAATAATATCTTCGGTGTCCATTTCCGTGTTTCTGGCTGGGTGCTCCGTCAACAGCACTGAAAACCAGAACCCCGGCCCCGAGCCTTTGGCCGGCCACGCTCTCGAACACCACACCACCGATATCCCGCCCGACCCGGGCCCCGTCCCGAGCACCGTCACCGAGACCGCCTGGACCTGGGAAGGCACCCCCGGCACCACCATCCAGGCCATCCACCCCACACCCAGCGGTGCCCTGATCGAACTCAACAACGGCCTCATCGGCATGGACACCACCACCGGCGAAACCACCTGGAGCTACCTACTCCCCGACTCCACCGACCTCGAGGAAGACGAAACCGACCTGGCCCTCACCCCCGACGGCACCATCGCCGCTTTCTCCCCCGGCCAGACCACCGTCCTACTCGACACCGCCACCGGCCAAGAACACCAACGCATCGACCACCAAACCGAGGGCAGCGACGACCTGTTCACCCCCACCCGCCTCGGCCTGCCCCACACCACAGGCAACCTCACCTCCACCAGCGACCACGACCTCCACCTGACCCTGACCCCCTGGGAACACCAGGACCAGGATCAGGACACCGGATGGGAAACCACCCTGCCCGGATGCGACGACGGCAACAACGCCATCATCGAACAAGGCCTACTCACCGACGAGACCGCCGTCATCGTCCACACCTGCCCCACCCAAGACCCCGCCCTCACCGGCATCGACCTACAAACCGGCGAACAAACCTGGCACCTCCAACAAGGAGACGACTACCAACCCGACGAAAACGTCTACCCGATTCCGTTGTCTCCGAGAAAGACGGATTTCTTCGTATCCGATGACCTGCTGGTATTGGAGAACATCTCCCTTCAACGCGGAACCGTCGTCATCGACACCACCACCGGCGACCTCATCACCGATGACCTACCCAGCACCGCCGATGACTCCCTACTCCGTGTCTTCCCTAACGGATACTTGAACGTTGTGAGTAACAGCTCCGAACACAATAAAGTTCGGTACGAACTACGTGACTTCGACGGATCTGTCCGCGACACCATCTCCACGGACGAGAACGTGGCCCGAGGAAGTAATCATAGTTTTGTCCTCCTGGAAGAATCATTGGTCAAACTGCGTCTAACCGGCGAAGAAAAAGAACAGGAAATCGTCGTCCTAGAGTGGGGCAACGATAACGACCATCGCATCCCCCTCAACATCGAGCTCAACACCGAAGATATACTCAACTCCGACCGGCTCAATCGCGAAGTCGGTCCGATGACTTTCCGAGAGGTACCGGGAGCCGTCCTCCTACGCGAGTTCCCCAGAAATGACCACACCCCGCGCCTGACCGCACTCCGATGAAACCCCGCACCACTCTCGTCACCACAGCCACCCTGGTTCTCCTGGCCACCGCAGGCTGCACCGCCCCCGACCCACTGCGAGTCGAGCACCACACCACTGGTAGCGGCAGCATCGATCCCCAGGACCAGGAAAAACCTGTCCGAATCCACAAAGCCGGACCCGATCCCGACACACCTGCCGACACCTTCTTCATCGGCTCATCGCAGACCATCGAGGCCCATGTGCTCCACCACAGCATCCAACGGCTCATCGACCAGGGCACCTTCGCTCCGGAGGACCTCGATCAGGACACGTTCGCGGATCCGGAGCGCCACCAACTCCGCGACCCCAGCGATCACTTGTGCTACCACGATGTACAGCTGAACGATCTTCGTGACGCACTCGAAACAATTACTCAGCGAGAGCCAGATCACTTCTTGGTGCGCTCATACCTGAAAAATCGCCGTTCCGCGCACCGTTCTGGACCGATGGCCGGAATCGGCCAAACCCTACCGACAGGCACACGCTCGAACCGGCACCGAGTCGCCGCAGACGGGCTGGACAGGCCTTCTGCCCTGTATGAACGCCGTGCGGCCACTGTCAGAGAAGTGCCTCCGTGTCCCGTACTGCGCGGACCGAACCATAACCTTTCGGGGGGAGTCACATCTTCAGTCCCTGCGTTCCCTCGCCTCTGCCCCGAAAGGTAGGTCCTGCATGCGGCGCCCTCTCGCCCTGCTCTCGGCCGTGTGCGTGCTCTGTGTGGCCGCGTGCAGCGAGACGGGGGACGACGGCGACGCCGGGGCGCCCGAGACCGTCGACGACCTGGCGGAGCAAGGCCCCTCCGGGCTCGCTCTACTGCACCGCGGTCACGAGGGCGGCGACCCCGAGACCGACCAGACGCTGGTTTTTCACGACCCGGAGACCGGGCAGCCCGAGCAGCGCTTCGGCCTTCCCGAGGGCGCCGTCGACGCGATGGCGGAGGGACCTCAGGTACACGCACAGTTCTCCGAGGACTGGATGGTGTTCGTGTACGCCACGGAGGAGCCCAACGCCGTGAACATCGCGATGCTGACCGAAGCCGAGGACGCTGAGAGCTCCTCTCCGGAGGACGAGGAGAGCGGTGAGGACCCCACGCAGTTCAGCTACGAAGCCGTGGAATCGGTGCCGCCGGCCAACGGCGAAGTCGTCTCGGACCCCGTCGTGCACGAGGACCGCGTGTGGTACGTCTCGGACGCCCCTGAGGGCCCCAACCCACCGCAGGTCCTCTCGGTCCCCCTGGAGGCGCCCACCGGCACCCCGAACCAGGAAGGAACCCTCGCCCTCGGTGAGAACCAAGCCCCGAGCGACTGGGCCCTGACCCCCGAAGGCGCCCTCCACATCCGCGACAGCGTCCAGACCGAACAGCTCAACGGGGGTGGCAACCTCGTGGTGCGGCGCACCGGCGAGACGGTCGTCAACGCCACTCTGACCACCGACGGAGAACAGTGGCAGACCTTCGACGGTGCGGCCGTGTGGGGAGAAGGCACCGCCCTGCTGCGCCCCGATCCCTCCCCCGAGGACGAAGATCCCCCTCCGGGCGCTTACCTGGTGGAGGCCGACGGACAGGATTACACTGAAGCCCGTCTGCTCGAGGACGAATCCGGTCCCGTGGTGCAGTACGCCCTGACTCCAGAGCGTGATGCCGTGCTCCTGCAGACGGAGGACCAATGGTTCCGTATCGATCTCGACGACTCCGGGAAGACGGAGTCGACGGAGGAGGCCTTCCCTGTCCTGCACGACTCCTCCATGAACGGCTGGCCCCTGGCCGTGCGGTGGGTACGTGACCCCGTCCCCGTCGACCCGAGCAGCGCTCCCTCTCCGGACGCCCAGCAATAGGAACGAAAATTACTCCGTCCCTTCGAACCACCTGGAGTAATTGACGCACCCGGATCGGGATGGCTATCGTTCCCGATGTAAACTTCTGGCCTCCTGTTCCTTGTCCCCCACTGAACAAGGAACGGTTATCCCAATCCAACAGAAAGGGAACCATGTCCGGAACAGGTCTTGAAAATTTCGATACACTCGGCACCGGTGGCGAGCAGCTCGCACAGGAGTCGGAGTCGATCCAGCGTCAGATGAGCCAGCTCATCGACGACATGTCCGAGGACGCCAAGGTCCTCCAAGGTGAGGCCCTCAAGGAGTTCAACGAAGCCAAGAGGGCGCTCACCGAAAGGTTCGAAGAGCTCATGTCCTGGTGCTCCCAGAACGGCATCAAGTTGAACGAGGGCCAGTCCCAGTTCAGCACCACCGACATGGATTCCAGCGACGTCCTGGGCCAGTCGGGCGCCGACCTCGGCGGTCTCAACCGCCCGGTCAACGCCTGATCACACAGGTACCAGCCCGTCTTCACGGCGCTTCGGCACCGAGACCACGATCCCGCCTCAGGAAAGGGCGTCTTCATGTCCGCCAGCAATTTCGACGTCTACGGTGACGCGGCCGGCCTGCAGGGTCTCGCCGAGGACCAGCAGGCCCACCTCGGCCGCTTCACCGCGATCATGAGTCAGATCAACGAACAGTCGGAAATGACTGTCAGCCAGTGGGAAGGCTCCGGCAGCCCCCAATTCCAGGCCAAGGCTCAGGAGTACGACACACATTTCTCGGACGTGAACTCGGCCTTCGCCAAGTTGATCAACGCGACCGATGACACCGCGAACAACTACAACAGGCTCAACCAGTACCTCGACGGGTTGTTCTAGTAAGCTCGACGACGATGTCCATCCAGGCCCCTGCACCGTCGGCGGCGTCGGCCGACCCGGATCCGCAGCTCCCGGAGGCGTTCCATTACACGCCTGACGAGGAGAAGTACGTCCTGCAGGCCGACGCCCTCCGGCACCGACAACTCCGGTCGGCCCTGCTGTACGGTTCGAGCCGTTACTGGCGTCGACGGCAGCGGGTGTGGCCCGCGGTGATCGGCGGGGCCATCGTCACAGGACTCGTGTGCGGGATCATCGCCCTCATCGGCGCCTTCGAACGACAACAGGAGGTGAACGAGGAGCGCGGATTCGGACAGTTCCGGCAACAGTCGGTCCAGATCCTGCCCCACGACTCCCCCCTGCTGTCGGATCCCCTCTGAACCCCGCACACGTCAGAACCACCGTCCCTTTCCAACACGAACAGGGGGTCGACCTCGCATGTCCGGCTCCGCTCCCGAGGCAGAGTGGGCTCCCGGGTACACTTCCGCAGCGCTCCTGCTGCAGGGGCGCCGTGCCCGCATCGTCCGTGCCACTCGTGTCACCAGCGGTGCCGAGGTCGTCCTCAAGGTCCTGCCCCCCGACGCCGGCCGGGCAGAGATCGGCCATCTGCAGTCACTCGACGGGGTACCGGGCGCGGTACCCGTCCTGGACGCCGGGACCACCTCCGATGGGGCGTTCTTCGTCGTCCTGCCCTTCTACCCCGACGGTTCGTTCGGGGAGATGTTGGCCAAGAAGGGACCCGCGCCCATCCAGGAGGCCGCTGCTGTATCGCGCAGTGTTGCAGCCGCCCTGGGCGCCGTCCACGGCCGCGGCCTCGTACACAACGACGTCTGTCCAGGCAACGTGCTGCGCGCCGGACGCACCCCCGTACTCACCGGTTTCGGCGCTGTCCACCGGGCAGGGGAAGCGCTGCCTCCACCTCCCCCGTCCATGGAGTCCTTCCTGCACGCGCCCCCCGAGGCACTGCAGGGCGAGCCACGGACCTCCGCCTCGGACATCTACCAGCTCGCGTCCACCATCTGGACCATGCTCGTGGGTCACGCACCGTTCGCAACGACGGACGGCAGCCCTTTCGATCCTCACCAGTACGCGAACCGGGTGTTGCAGGACACCCCGCCCCCGGTACGCCGGTCCGACATCTCGCGCAGCCTCCGGCAGGTCCTCACCCGTGCCCTGTCCAAGAACCCCCGAGACCGCTACGCCACCACCGCGGACTTCGCCACGGCCTTCGAGCGAGCGCGCACCGGCCGGGTCGCCACCTCGCCTCAGAGGGATGGTGGGCAGTCGGCCGAGCAGCCCCCCGAGACCACACCTGCCGTAACTCCGTCCGGTCCCCAGGCCCCACTCTGGCCCTCCGGCCCCCAGGTCCCGCACGGCACCGTCTCCTCCGGGCCCCAGGATCCACACGACTCAGCGCAGCCGGATCCACGAGCGCCCCACGGTACAGCGCCCCCAGGGCACCAGGACCCGCCTCCGCAGTCCCCCTCCGGAGGGCAGATTCCTCCGGAGCCCTCACCCTCCTCCCGTCCTCGAGATGCATTCGAAGGACCGACGCCTTCGTCTGCCCCGGACGCACAGACCGGGTCGTCCTTGTCGGCTCCCGCTCACGAGGAGCCCCGGGGCCCATACCGTCCTGTGCCCCCCGCTCCCGTCGCACCACCGCCCGGTCCCTCGCCGGAACACCACCGGGAAGGTCAGTTCCACTCGCAGACCCCTGTACCTCCGCCCCCTGTGCCGCAGGGAACGTCTCCGGACCAACGGACCCCCGAGACCCCGCACGTCCCCGACGCTGTACAGCCGCACGGTGTCGAAAACACTGCTCCGTCCTCCGACGACACCCACTTGGGCGAGAACGCCGGGGCCAGACCCCGACCGCGAGCGCTACCGACCCCCGAAGAACGCGAACGCAACGGCGTGATGCCGGAGGAGGTGCCCAACGGCACCGCCGACCTGATGATGGCCAGGCTCCGGGGCGAGGAGATCTCTCCCCTGCGTGCGTGGTCACGTCTCGAAGGTTGGCGTGGCGATGCGGAGTCTTCCCGTCTCCCCGTCGAGAAGGGGCGGGAGAAGGAGAACGAGGGGTGGGAAGCGCTCGATGTCCCCCCGAGCGGTCTTCCGCGGTGGCGTCGACAAATGCACATCGCCGTAGCTGTCTGCGGCACGCTCGTGGTCACGCTGGTCACCAGCTCCTTCGCTGCCACCAACACCTCCGGGCCGATGATCGCGGCTGCCGAGAATTCCGATTCGGAGGAGGACGGTGGCTCTGACGAATCCGGCTCGGAGGAGCAGGCCGCCACCGAGGCCGAGCCGGTCGAGCCATCTCCCCCACCCGAGGTGGCCGAGCCGAGCGGGGTCGCCCTGGAAGACGCGCTCAGCGCCGTCACACTCACTTGGACCGACAACAGCGGCGGCACCGCTGACTACTTCGTGCTCGGCAGCATCCGAGGCCAGGACCCCGAAACCCTGGCACGCACCGGTCCCGGAGCAGAGACCGCACAGGTCGACACCCCGAACAACTCCGCCGAGTACTGCTACACGGTGATCGCTGTCGAGGGGGCCGCATCCCCTGCGGACGAAGTCTGCACCACCCGTGCAGCCGACCGCGCAGAGGCAGAGCGTGAGGCCGAGCGTGAGGCCGAGGAGGCCGCGGAAGAGGAAGAAGAGAGCGAGGACGAAGCCGCCTCGGACGAGGATGAAAGCGCCGACGACGCGGACGACACCTCGGGTTCCGGGTCCGGCAGCTCCGATTCCGGTGGAGGCGGTTCCGGTTCCTCCGGCGGCTCGGGCGATTGACCGGTAACGGACACACCGGACGGAGCGCCCCCGCAGGGTTCGGTTGCGGCTATAGCGTGACATCGGTTGACCGTGCTCCGGAAAGGAACGCCCATGTCCGACCAGACCAGCCCCACGTTGTCCGTACTCGGCCGCCTCATCGACGGGGTCCGTGAGAGCGCTCGAGCCACGACGGTGTTCGGCGCCCCGGTGACCTCCGGGGAGACCACGGTCGTCCCCGTGGCCCGGGTGGGGTTCATCAGCTCCATGGGAGGCGGGATCAGCCGCGCGGCCATGCTCGGCGGCGACGGCGCGGGCGGGATCGGGGCCGTGAGGGCCCGGCCCTCGGGGTTCATCGTGCTCGACGGTGAGGGCGCGGCTTTCCGTCCGATCCGTCAGCCGGCGACGAAGCTGGCCCTGCCGTTGGCGGCGATCACGGCGGTGGCCCTCACGCGCATCGTGACGGTGTCCGTGCGCGAGGCCCGTCGGCGCAAGAAGCTCGAGGCGAGGCGGGCCGAGGGGGAGAACGCCGCGGACTGAACGCCCGACGACCCTCGAACGCAGGCCGGTGCCGCGCGGCACCGGCCTTTCCGTTGTGCGCGCCCCGGAGCGTATTGGTGCGACCCGGGACGTATCGGCTCGGAGCAGGTCGGATAACGTGCTCCACGCTGTTGAGCACGTGCAGACGACGGGGGGGCGCTTCTTGTCCGGGGTCATAACAGGGTTCGGGGTCATCGCGAGCATCGTGGTGGTGGGTTACCTGCTCGGACGGTGGCCGGTCCTGGGGCCGAGCGGGCGCGAGGTGCTGCACAAGCTCGCGTTCTACGTGGCGAGCCCGGCGCTGCTTTTCACGTTGCTTGCCGACACGGATCTGACGCTGCTGGTGTCGGGGCCGGTCGTGGTGAGCCTGCTGAGCGTGTTCGCCGTCGCGTCCGTGTTCATCGTCGTGGGGCTGGTGCGGCGTTGGGGTGTGGGACGCACGACGGTGGGGACGTTGTCGTCGAGTTACGTCAACGCCGGGAACCTGGGACTGCCGGTGGCGGCGTACGTGTTGGGTGACGCGACGCTGGTGGCGCCGATCCTGTTGTTGCAGTTGTTGCTCATGGCGCCGGTGGGACTGACGCTGTTGGACCTGAACCGGGGTGAGGTACGCGGCGTGGGCCCGGTGGTGCGGCGGTCGTTGGGGACACCGGTACGCAATCCGATCCTCATCGGTTCGTTGGCGGGTGTGGCGGTCTCGGCGTCGGGCTGGACGCCGCCGGGGCCGTTGATGGAGCCGTTCGAGTTGGTCGGGGCGATGGCGGTCCCGGCGATGCTGTTGGCCTTCGGGATATCGCTCAACGGGAGCCGGATGCCGGGGCGCGGGCCGGACAAGGCGCCGATGTTCCTGGCGGTGGCGCTGAAGTCGGTGCTGCAGCCCGCGGTGGCGTGGGTGCTGGGAGCGTGGGCGTTCGGCCTGGGCGCGGCGGACCTGTTCTCGGTGGTGGTGCTGGCGGCGTTGCCGACGGCGCAGAACGTGTTCAACTACGCCTCGCTGTACCGCACGTCCGAGACGATGGTGCGGGAAGTGGTACTGGTGACGACGGTTCTGACGGTGCCGGTGCTGCTCACGGTGACGCTGTTCCTGGGTTGACCGCACCGGACCCGCACACGCCACGGGCCCGCCCCGAAGGGACGGGCCCGCACGCTACTGGGCTTTCTCGTTACTGCTGTGCCCGCTAGTTGCTGAAGGGCACACCCTCGATCTCGCCGAACGGCCCGGCACGCAGGGTCATGTCGCCGACCTCGCTGGGCGGGGCGGAGAACACGGCGATGAGCTGGTAGCTGTTGCCGGGCTGCATCTCGTGCACCTCGTCGGCGAACGGCCCCATGCTGCCCTCGCCGAACTGGAAGTAGGTGATGTAGCGGGCCAGGTCGGAGTCGGGTTCCAGGAGCTGGAAACCGCCCAGGGTGCCGTCGGTGAAGTCCGCGGGGGCGCCGGGGAGCACACCGTCTTCGCCGGTCAGGTCGGGGGTGACGGGGTCGTCGCTGGTGTTGGTCAGCGAGACGGTGCTGATGACGTAGGCGCCGTCGCGCACCAGGGGGTGCACGTCGAGCTGGACGTCCTCGTAGGTCTCGGTGGCCACGATCTCGGCGTCGGCCTCCTCGATGAAGTCGGCGGGCGGGAAGACGTTACGGTCGCTGGAGCCCAGCACGTCCTCGTCGCGTTCGGCGGACTGGCCGTCGATGTCGGCGGGGTCGACGGGGTACTCGAACTCGACGCGGCGGTTGCGGGCGCGGGCCTCCTCGTCGTCGGAACCGCCCTCCTCGGCGACGGGTTCGTCGGCGCCCCGGCCCTCCAGCTCGAAGGTGAAGTCACCGCCCAGCTCCTCCTCCAGGACCTCGCGCACGGTCTCGGCCCGCTCCTCCGAGAGGGTCTCGTTGTAGTCGTCTGCGCCCTTGCCGTCGGTGTGCCCGATCACGGTGATCTCGCGCTGGTCGGGGTCGATGTTGTTGCCGACGGAGGCGGCGGCCTCACGCACGACCTCCTCGGCCTCTCCCGTCAGTTCGGCCTCGTCGAACTCGAACATCACGTCGGCCTTCAGAGCGACGGTCTCGGTGTCCCCGTCGCGGGTCGTGGAGGTGGTCTCGGAATCGACGAAACTCTCCAGCCCGCCGACCATCTCGACCTGGTCGCCGTCGGGGCGCCGGTTCTCGAACTCGATGACGTCGCCGGCCTCCGGGGCCGGGTCACCCGCGTCGCCGCCCATGTCGGCGCCGTTGGGGTCCTCGGGGTCGGACCGCTCCTCGTCCACGTCCTGGATCGGGAGCCCGGTCATGGCTCCCAGGCCGCTGCCCACGTAGGTGAGTTCGGTGACGTCGTCGGAGAAGCGGGGGAAGTAGAGGCGGTGCACGTTGGTGGCGTCGGTCTCCACCGGGAAGAGGCCGTCGCTGCGCGGGGGCACCGAACCGTAGGGGGCGTCGCTGCCGTCCTGCAGGGGGCCGGCGGTCACGCCGCTGACGGGGTCGACGAGGATCGGCGGCAGGCCGAGGGTGGTGTTGCTGCCCCTCAGGGGTGCGCGGATCGTCGTCTCGTAGTGCAGCACCATGTGGTCGTCGGTGCGCTCCAGGCCGGTGACGGAGAAGGTGGTCTCCACGTCCTGGCCGGTGTCGAGGAAGATCGGGCCTTCGCGGGTGTAGGGGAAGTCGGCCTCGACCTCCTCCTCGCGGGGTTCATCGACGTTCTCGGTGTCGGGGTCCTCGCGGTCGCCCGTGAGGTCGCGGACCACACCGCAGCTGGTCAGGGCCGTGGTCGCCGCGAGGACGGCGGCGGTCACCGCCAGGCCTCGTGCGGCTCGGGGATCGGTGGTCAGGGACATGTGGGGGGCCTTCCTCGCGATCGTCCTGATGGCCGGTAGGACTCCGCCCCCGGGCGTTCGGTTCCGACCTGAACGGTTCGGTCCGGTTCCGGCCGCTACGGTTGGGCGGCCCCACCCGGACCTGAGCCGTGGTGCAGGGCCCTCGGTGTGTCATGCGCCGCTCCTCGTCCACGCCCTGGATCGGGAGTCCGGTCATGGCGCCCGGTCCGCTGCCCACGTAGGTGACGTGGGTGACCTCGTCGGACAGGCGCGGGAAGTACCAGCGGTATTCGTTCCTTGATCCGCCTGCGGGCGGATTCGGTGCGCTTCTTCTGCAACTCCCGTCGCAGCTCGAGCCGGCGCCTGCGGTAGCGGTCGAGTTTGCGTCCCGCAGGTTGGTCCAGGGATTTGCCGCCCGCACCTGCGCATACCTGTGGGACGAGCACTTCTGGTCCCCGTCCTCCTGCACGGCCTCATTCGGGGGCGCACCGCTCGCTGTGGCCGAGGGGTACATCGCGGCCCCGGAGAAGCGATGCCTCCCGAGCGTGAACGCCCGGGGCTCCTCGCTGGAGCCCACCGAACATCTCTGCTCCGGGGCTCCGCGTGTCCGAAGGCCACGCGGAACCGGACCCCGCGCCCGTGGGGCGTTCCAGGTGTCGCCTGCCCGCCAGAGGGCACACCTGTACAAGGGCCTGTCCCTCTCCCCCTTTGAGGGACGGGCCCGCCTCGCGGGAAGGGCCCGGACGCGACCGCACGGTCGTGTCCGGGCCCTCACTCGTGTCGGGTCTCTTCCAGCGGTCAGCCCCAGGCCAGAGCGGTCAGCTCCGGGTCCTCCAGGGCGGTACCGATGTCGCGCAGCACCTTCGAGCCGAGCTCGCCGTCGACGAGCCGGTGGTCGAAGGAGAGCGCCAGCGTGGTCACCTTGCGCACGGCCAGTTCGCCCTCGTGCACCCACGGCATGTCGCGGATCTGCCCGAACGCGAGGATGGCCGCCTCACCGGGGTTGATGATCGGGGTCCCGGCGTCGACGCCGAACACCCCGACGTTGGTGATGGTGATGGTGCCGCCGGACATGTCGGCCGGGCTGGTCTTTCCTTCCCGCGCGGTCTCGGTGAGCCCCTTGAGGGAGGCCGCCAGCTCGGGCAGGGCCTGGGCGTGGGCGTCCTTGATGTTGGGCACCACCAGGCCGCGGTCGGTGGCGGCCGCGATTCCCAGGTTCACGTAGTCCTTGAGCACGATCTCCTGGTTCTCCCCGTCCCAGGAGGAGTTGACCTCGGGGTGGCGCCGCACCGCCATGAGCAGTGCCTTCGCGACCAACAGCAGCGGCGAGACCTTGACGTCGGCGAAGTCGGGGCGCTCGCGCAGCCGTTTGACCGCGTTCATCGTCCCGGTGATGTCGATCTGCAGGAACTCGGTGACGTGCGGCGCGGTGAAGGCGCTGTCGACCATGGCGGCGGCGGTGTGCTTGCGCACGCCCTTGACGGGGACACGGCGCTCGCGGGCGCTCTGGTCCCCGGCCGCCGGTGCCGGTCGTGCGGCTGCGGCGGGCTCGGGCGCCGCGGTGGCGGGTTCGGCCGCCGACCGCACGTCGTCGCGGGTGACGATGCCGTCGGTCCCCGTGGGGGTGAGCGACGCCAGGTCGACACCGAGGTCCTTGGCGAGCTTGCGCACGGGGGGCTTGGCCAGCGGCCGTCCCTGTGCGGCCGCTCCGTTCGGCGCGGCCGGTTCGGCCGGTGCCGGCGCGGCGGGCTCGGGCTCCGGGGCCGGTGCCGTCGGCACCGTGCCCGCCGGGGCGTGGCGGCGGCGGGCGCGGCGCTGGGTGGGCGCGGCCTTCTCCCCGTAGCCGACCAGGGGTTTCTCCTTCTCCTCACCGTCGTCGGCGGGGGTCTCGGGTGCGGCGGTCGTGGCCGTTCCGCCGTCGGAGGCACCACCTCCGGAGCCGGTGCCGTCGTCGATGGTGATGATGACCGTGCCGACCTCGACGGTCTCGCCCTCCTGGGCCCTGAGCTCCTTGACGGTGCCCGCGTAGGGGCTGGGCAGTTCCACGACCGCCTTGGCCGTCTCGATCTCGCAGATCATCTGATTGACGGTGAGCTCGTCGCCCGGTGCCACGTACCAAGTGAGCAGTTCGGCCTCGACCAGGCCCTCACCGACGTCGGGCAGTTTGAACGCGTGCACGCCGTCGACCGCGGGGTCGCTCTTCTGAATCGCCATGTCCTCTGTCTTCCCCTGTCTGCCTCGCCGTCTAGTACGCGAACGCGCGGTCCACACCGTCCAGAACGCGGTCAAGATCCGGAAGGTAGTGCTCCTCCAGACGCGACTGCGGGTACGGGGTGTCGAACGCGGTGACGCGGATGACGGGCGATTCCAGGTGGTAGAAGCACTCCTCGGTGACACGTGCGGCGATCTCCGCTCCGGGGCCGCCGGTGAGGGTGGCCTCGTGGGTGAGGACCAATCGGCCGGTGCGCTTCACCGACTCCACGATCGTGGGGTAGTCGACCGGCGCGAGCGAGCGGAGGTCGATCACCTCCAGCGAGTGGTCGGTGTCGGCCTCGGCGGCCTGCAGGGCGGTCTTGATCATGGGCCCGTAGGCGAGCAGGGTCGCGTCGGTGCCCGGGCGGGCGATGCGGGCCGCCCCCATGGAGAGGGCGTCGTCGAAGGCGGTGCCGGTGTCGACCTCGGCCTTCTCGTAGTAGCGGCGCTTGGGTTCGAGGAAGATGACCGGGTCCTCGCTGCGGATCGCCTGTTGGATGCCCCAGTAGGCGTCCTCGGGGTTGGCGATCGTCATGACGCGCAGACCCGGGGTGTGCGTGAAGTAGGCCTCGGGGGACTCGCTGTGGTGCTCCACGGCGCCGATGCCGCCGCCGTAGGGGATGCGTATGACCAGCGGCACGCTGAGCTTGCCGGCGGAGCGGCGGCGCATCTTCGCGAGCTGGGTGAAGGTCTGGTTGGTGGCCGGGAAGAAGAACCCGTCGAACTGGATCTCCACGACCGGACGGTAGCCGCGCAGGGCCATGCCGATCGCGGTGCCGACGATGCCGGACTCGGCCAGCGGGGTGTCGATGACCCGGTCGGCGCCGAAGTCCTTGTGCAAGCCGTCGGTGACGCGGAAGACCCCGCCGAGGCGGCCGACGTCCTCGCCCATGACCAAGACCTTGGGGTCGTGCTCCATGGCGGCGCGCAGGCCGGCGTTGATGGCCTTGCTGATGGTGAGTTTGCTCGTCATGGCCTACCGGCCCCCTTCCGCCCCGGCACCCTCGAACGAGGCCAGGTACTCCGCGAATTCGGACCGCTGCTGGTCGATGTGGACGTTGGGTTCGGCGTAGACCTCGTCGAAGATCTCGAGCGGTTCGGGGTCGGGCAGGGCTCGGCACTGGGTGCGCACCTGCTCGCCGATCCGCTCGGCCTCCTCGTCCACGGAGGCGAAGAACGCGTCGTCGGCCAGGCCGTTGTTCTCCAAGTAGCGCCGGACCCGCAGGATGGGGTCCTTGGCCTTCCACTCGTCGAGCTCGGCGGAGGCGCGGTAGCGGCTGGGGTCGTCGTTGGTGGTATGGGCGCCCATGCGGTAGGTGAAGGCCTCCACCAGGGTGGGCCCGTTGCCCTCGCGGGCGTTGGTGAGCGCGGCACGGGTCACGGCCAGGCAGGCCAGGACGTCGTTGCCGTCCACGCGCATGCCGGGGAAGCCGTAACCGGCGGCGCGGCGGTAGATGGGGGCGCGGGACTGCCGGCCCTGGGGCTCGGAGATCGCCCACTGGTTGTTCTGGCAGAAGAAGACGACCGGCGCGTTGTCGACGGCGGCGAAGTTGAACGCCTCGTTGGTGTCGCCCTGGCTGGTGGCTCCGTCACCGAAGTAGGCGATCACGGCACTGCCGTCCTCGCCGACGGCGCCGTCGCGCTGGATGCCCATCGCGTAGCCGGTCGCGTGCAGGGCCTGGCTGCCGATGACGATGGTGTACAGGTGGAGCCCGTGTTCGTGGGGGTCCCAGCCGCCGTTGGTGACGCCGCGGAACATGCCGAGCAGTTCCTCGGGTTCGATGCCCCGGCACCAGGCGACGCCGTGTTCGCGGTAGGACGGGAACGCCATGTCGCGGTCGGTGAGCGCACGCGCGGAGCCGATCTGTGCGGCTTCCTGGCCGAGCAGGGAGGCCCAGAGGCCCAGTTCGCCCTGGCGTTGCAGGGACACCGCCTCGCTGTCGACGCGGCGGACCAGGACCAGGTCCCGGTACAGAGCGCGGACCTCGTCCGCGCTGATCTCCAAGGGGTAATCAGGGTGGCCCGTGAGCTCACCTTCGGGTGTCAGGAGCTGGATGAGCTCCGGTTCCTCGTGCGCGGTGGTGTCCGACACGTTGCTCCTCGGGTTCTCGGGGCCGAATTCGCGCGGGTGGCGCCGATCGGCCGGATCAAGGTCCGCATCGCACCCGGGGTGTGGGCACAGCGGACAGCCCTCCCCATATCGTGACAGAACTCACCATGGAGAGCGCAAGACCCGGACGCCACCTTTTCCGTCCGGTCACCATGATCCAAGAAGCTTCGAGGGCCTCGATAGCAGGGCTTCCTAGGGCTTACAAGGTCTTCCGAGGACTTTGTGGCCGCTTGTCGGGAGGAGCGGCGGCCACGGCATCGGGGCCGCCACGAAGGCCGTGGCACAGGGCGGCCCGGCCACCGCGGGAGGCCGGACTGATCGCACTGGGGATCGTCACGAGGGGCTGCCGGGAACACGGAGCGCTCCCACCGCGCTCGGAAGCCGCCTCAGCCGGGCACGCGCATCCCGCGCTCGCGTCCGTAGTCGGCGAGCATCTCGCGCAGCTGGCGGCGGGCACGGTGCAGACGCGACATCACGGTGCCCAGCGGCGTGTCCATGCGCTCGGCGACCTCCTTGTAGGCGTAACCCTCGATGTCGACGAGGTAGATGACCTCTTGGAAGTCCTCCGGCAGCCGGGCCAGAGCCCGCTTGATGTCGCTGTCGGGCAGGTGGTCCAGCACCTCGGTCTCGGCGGAGCGCATCCCCGAGGAGCTGTGTGTCGCTGCGGCGGCGAGCTGCCAGTCCTTGATCTCGTCGGTGGTCTCCTGGCGCGGCTCGCGCTGCTTCTTGCGGTAGCTGTTGATGAAGGTGTTGGTCAGGATCCGGTACAGCCAGGCGCGCAGGTTCGTGCCGGCACGGAACTGATGGAAATTGGCGAAGGCCTTGGTGAACGTCTCCTGGACGAGGTCTTCTGCGTCGGCCGGGTTACGGGTCATCCGCAGGGCCGTGGGATAGAGCTGGTCGGCGAACGGCGTGACCGCGTCGGCGAAGTCGAGCGTCTGTTCCTTCTGGTGGCCGGCGCGCTCCTCGCGTGCCTCACCGGTCGTGGGAGTCTGGTCCATTTCGATAGTCGTCAAGATTCCCCCTCAGGACGACCGCGGACGATCTCTTCCACTCTGTTAGACGCCATGTGATGCTTCCAATGATGACACCAATGATGGTGAGACGGGTCACTGGCCTCCAGAAGACGGTTCCAGCGCGAGTAAAACCTCGGCGCGTCGGCTGGTCAACCGCTGGTCAGGACCCCCTCTCCAGCGCCCGGGGCCGCTGCCCCGTGCCGTACTCTGGCGTCGCCCCCTTCCGAGAGGGTTCTTGGAGGCCCCGTCATTCCCGGCGGCTCTGGGGGGCACACCCGTCGACTTCTTCCTGTGGAGGACCCAATGGCCCGCGTCGTTGTGGACGTCATGCTCAAGCCGGAGATCCTGGACCCCCAGGGCCAGGCGATCGCCGCGGCCGGTTCCCGGCTGGGCTTCGAGGGTGTGGAGCAGGTCCGCCAGGGCAAACGCTTCGAGGTCGAGATTGACGGTGAGCTCGACGACGCCGCCTACGCCGAGGTGCGCCGGATGGCCGAGACCCTGCTCGCCAACACCGTCATCGAGGAGTTCGAGGTCCGCCCCGCCTCCTGACCCGCACCCGGCACGACGAGCAGCGGGCTTTCCACTGGCGACCGGGCCGAAACCCGCACGAACCGGTACCGGAGCGTCATGAGTGCCGGATGTGTCCGATCACCGGACGGCCGTGCCCTGCAGGGCACGGCCCTTCGTTTTACTCACGAGGGGTCGGGAACGTCTCCATACGTGTCGAGCACCTGACCGACCAGGAGCACGAGAGGTGGACGCATGGACGCCGGTTTCTCGATCACGCTCCCCCGACAGGCGTACACGGTGGCCGTGGTACGCGACATCCTCGACACCCTTCTCGGCCGCGGGGGCCTGTGCCGCGGGTGTGTCGACGACATCCTCCTCGCGGCCTCCGAAGCCGGGGCCAACGCCGTCGAGCACGGAGGCCCCGCCCCCGACTACACGGTGGAGGCCGAGATGGGGCCCCGGTGGTGCGAGGTCCGGGTCTCCCACACCGGCAGAGCGCCGGACGGCACCCGTCTGGCCGAACGTTTCACCAACGAGACCGTGCCCCTACCGAGTCCGGAATCGGAATCGGGCAGGGGCATCGTTCTGATGCGGTACCTCATGGACGAGGTCGCCTTCCAGGACGAACCGCGCACCATGGTGGTGCTGCGCAAGCGCCGGACCGCCTGCGACCGCCCGCTGGAGTCGCCCCCGCCCGAGCGCACCAGCCGTTACGCCCTCCTCTGACCCGGCCGGGGCACACGTGTGACGCACACCATGGCGCGGGCCGTGTTCCTGTCGGGATCCACACCCCGGCCCCCGATCCGCCCTGCGGGATCGGGACGATCACACAGACCGGGGTGCTTGCGGAGCGGTCTTCCCCGTACTCGAGCACAGGCGAACGGGTACGCTGCAGTCGAAGGCACCGTCCGCCGCGTGACGTGGGCGGGGAGGCTCCACCGCGAGACCTTCCGAGCCGGACCGACCCCTCGCCGAACGACTTTTCCGGAGTGTGCACATGACAGCCCGCGTGGGCGTCGTCACCTTCCCAGGTTCCCTCGACGACAAGGACGCGGCGCGTGCCGTCGCACTGGCGGGGGCCGACCCCGTACCGCTGTGGCACGACGACGCCGACCTCAAGGGTGTGGACGCGGTCGTCCTGCCCGGTGGCTTCTCCTACGGCGACTACCTGCGCTGCGGGGCCATCGCCCGGTTCGCTCCCCTCATGGGCGAGCTCGTGCCCGCCGCCCGCTCGGGTGCGCTGCCGGTGC
This sequence comes from Nocardiopsis xinjiangensis YIM 90004, assembly GCF_000341145.1. GTDB lineage: Bacteria > Actinomycetota > Actinomycetes > Streptosporangiales > Streptosporangiaceae > Nocardiopsis > Nocardiopsis xinjiangensis. The sequence goes on along the minus strand of NZ_ANBE01000021.1, from coordinate 38,911 downwards.
TGGGTATCTGCAACGGGTTCCAGATCCTGGCCGAGAGCCAACTGCTGCCCGGAGCGCTGACCCGCAACGCCTCGCTGCGTTTCGTCAACCGCGACCAGGTCCTGCGGGTGGAGAACACCCGTACCGCCTGGACCGGTGGTTACACCGAGGGCCAGGAGATCCTCGTGGTCCTCAAGAGCGGTGAGGGGTGCTACGTCGCCTCCGAGGAGACCCTCGACCACCTGGAGGCCGAAGGGCGGGTCCTGGCCCGCTACGTCGGCGAGGACCCGAACGGTTCCTACCGCGGTATCGCCGGGCTGAGCAACGAGCACGGCAACATCGTCGGGCTCATGCCCCACCCCGAGCACGCCGTCGAGGCGCTCACCGGTCCTTCCACCGACGGGCTGGGCTTCTTCGCCTCCATCCTGACCCACCTGGGTTCCCGCACGCCCGAACCGGCCTAGTCGTGTTTTCTGCATCATTGCGGGCCCGCTGCTGCGAGAGCCTTCTGAAAAACACTCCTTAGCCGCCGAACACGAACGACCTGGGGGACGATCCTGTCGATGATGGCGCTGCTGCGATCCCGAAGAACGATGTTCATCCTGGCCGGGCTGGTCATCGTCGGACTCGTGGTCTCCGGGGGGATCGGGCTCGTGCGGTCGATGTCCACCGTCGCGCAGACCGGCCCCGCCCCTGGACAAGGACAGCCGGGTGGTGGCGGCGAGGGTGAACAGACCGATCCCCTCGAGGCACCGGAGGCCGGCACGCTCGGCCAGGCCCCGGACGGGCTGGAGTACTCCTCCGAGGACGACGACGTCGAGTGCAACCCGGCCGAGTGCGTCCGGATCGTCTCGGTCATGGGCACCGACGAGGACACCGACGTCTCCTCCGACGAGGCCGTCGAGGCGGTCTACGACCAGCTGCGGGGGCAGGACTGGGGCCAGCTCCTTCCCCAGGGCGCCGAGGAGCCTTCCGACGTTCCCCAGAGCGAGACCATCATGACCGACGGCGAGGTCATGGTCGCCGACGCCACCGAGCACGGGTCCGACGGTGCCGTCGCCGTCCTCATGCTCGGCAACGCCAACCCGCCCGCCAACTGATCCGCGCCTCCCCCGGCCGGAGCGCCCTCTGTGCCGGCCGGGTGGGCGGCACGGCCCGGTTCACAACCGCACACTCCGAACGGAACGACGTATGTCTGAAGTACCCGGTCCCGACACCGTCTCCGCGGCGCTCGACCAGCCGGACACGCCGCAGCCCTATGCCGAGCTCGGTATGGCCGATGACGAGTACGCGCGGGTCCGCGAGATTCTGGGCCGCCGCCCCACCGCAGCCGAACTGGCCATCTACTCGGTGATGTGGAGCGAGCACTGCTCCTACAAGTCCTCCAAGGTGCACCTGCGCCAGTTCGGGGAGAAGGCGCCCGAGAGCGACGCCCTGCTCGTGGGCATGGGCGAGAACGCGGGTGTGGTCGACGTCGGGGACGGCCGCGCCGTGACGTTCAAGATCGAGTCGCACAACAGCCCCTCCTACGTGGAGCCGCACCAGGGCGCGGCCACGGGTGTGGGCGGCATCGTCCGCGACATCCTGACGATGGGCGCACGCCCGGTCGCCGTCATGGATGCGCTGCGCTTCGGCCCGCCCGACGCCGACGACACGAAGCGGGTCCTGCCCGGGGTCGTCTCCGGGATCTCCTCCTACGGCAACTGCCTCGGGCTGCCCAACATCGGCGGTGAGCTCGGCTTCGACCCCGGCTATCTCGGGAACCCGCTGGTCAACGCGTTGTGCGTGGGGGTCATGCGGCACGAGGACATCAAGCTCGCCGAGGCGCCCGGCCCTGGCAACAAGGTCGTGCTGTTCGGCGCCACGACCGGCCCGGACGGGATCGGCGGCGCTTCGGTACTGGCCAGCGCCAATTTCGACGAGGACTCGCACACCAAGCGTCCCAGCGTGCAGGTCGGCGACCCGTTCATGGAGAAGCTGCTCATCGAGTGCAGCCTGGAGCTGTACGGCAAGAACCTCGTCGTCGGCATCCAGGACCTCGGCGCGGCCGGGGTCTCGTGCGCGACCACCGAGCTGGCCGCGGGCGGGACCGGCGGCATGGACATCCAGTTGGAGCGCGTGCCGCTGCGCGATCACCGGCTCACCCCCGAGGAGATCCTCATGAGTGAGTCGCAGGAGCGCATGATGGCGGTCGTGGAGCCGGGGAAGATGCAGGACTTCCTCGCGATCTGCGAGAAGTGGGGGATCCTCGCCGCGGAGATCGGCGAGGTCACCGACGTGTCCGAGGAGGAGGCCGAGCGCGGCGGCCGCCTGGTGATGACCTGGCACGGGGAGACGATCGTGGACATGCCTCCGCGTACCGCCTCCGACGAGGGCCCGGTCTACCAGCGGCCCTACGAGCGCCCCGAGTCGCAGGACACGCTCCAGGCCGACGACGCCGCGAGGCTCCCGCGCCCGGAGAGCGACGGCGAGCTGCGCGAGCAGGTGCTGCGGGTGCTGGGTGCCCCGGGGGTGGGCGACCCGACGTGGGTGACGCAGCAGTACGACAGTTACGTGCGCGGTGACACGGTCGTGTCCGCCCCGCACGACTCCGGCATGATCCGCGTCTCGGACGACTCCTACCGTGGTGTGGCGCTGGCGACCGACGGCAACGGGCGCCACACGCGCCTGGACCCGTACACGGGCACGCAGCTCGCGTACGCGGAGGCCTTCCGGAACGTGGCCGCCACCGGCGCGCGCCCGCTGGCGGTGACCAACTGCCTCAACTTCGGTTCCCCCGAGGACCCGGGCGTGATGTGGCAGTTCGCGGAGACCGCCCGTGGCCTGGCCGACGCCTGCCGGACCCTGGGAACCCCGGTGACCGGCGGAAATGTCAGTTTCTACAACCAGACCGGCCAGAACCCGATCAACCCGACCCCGGTCGTGGGTGTGCTCGGTGTGGTCGATGACGTCCGCAAGCGCCTGCGGTCCGGGTTCGAGGCCGACAACGCGGTGGTGCTGCTGCTGGGCACGACCCGTCCGGAGTTCTCCGGTTCGGCGTGGGCCGACACCGTGCACGGCCACCTGGGCGGGCTGCCGCCGCAGGTGGACCTGACCGCGGAGGCCGCGCTGGGCGAGGTGCTGGCCGAGGCCGCCGAGCAGGGTTTGGCCGCGTCCGCGCACGACCTGTCCGACGGCGGTCTGGCTGTGGCGCTGGCCGAGTCGGCGCTGCGCGGCGGCAAGGGTGTGCGTGTGGACCTGGACGGCGACGCGTTCACCGCGCTGTTCAGCGAGTCCGGTGCACGTGCGCTGGTGGAGGCCACGGCCGAGAACGCCGCAGCGGTGCGGGCGCTGGCCGAGCGGCACGGCGTTCCGGTCACGGAGCTGGGCACGGTCGGTGGCGACACTCTGGCGGTCGGGCACCCGGGCGGGACGCTCGAGATCGCCCTCACGGACCTGCGGTCCTCCTATGAGGCTGCGCTGCCCGCGCTCATGGGCGGCGTGTAACCCCCCGCCGTTCTCCCGCCAGGCAGGGGCGTCCCGTTCACGGGGCGTCCCTTCGTCGTGTGCGGACGTGTCGGCACCGGGAAGGTCCCTGTTTCACGACGCAGGCGGTGGGCGGGTGTTTCCGGGTGGGTATGGGGCGGGAGAGGGCCGCTGCAGGCGGGGTCGCGGGCAGCAGCCGCGAGGGCACCGGTAGAACAAGAGAGGGCCGTCGTCGAGGAAGGAGCCGGTTCATGCGTGTAGGAAGACTCAGGGGTACGCTCGGCAGTTCGGACCGTCCCGCCAGCGCCCTGGGGTTCCGTAGAGTGCTCGCCGTCTTCGGTGCACTCGTCCTGCTCATCGGGGCGATCGCGGCGTTCGCGCTGACCGATCAGATGTGGCTGGGGATCCTGCTCGGCGCGGGGTTCGTGGCCGCGTGCGTGAACGTGTACTGGGTGAGTCGACGGCTGCAGCACGAGCGTCCGAACCGCTGACCCACCCCGGTCAGACCGTGATCAGAGGGACCCGGTAGTTCAGCGAATCCCCGATGACCGAGATGTCGCCGGGGTCGGATGTGACAACCGCGTAGCGCGTTCGCATCGACGTATGGACCACGGTGGCCTCAACGACGTCGCACGTCCCCGAGACACCCAGCATGGCTCCGGCTCTCTTCGCGTCGTCCTCCCCGAAGTCCAGGACCTCGGCCACCTTGACGATCCGCGCGAGTCCGGCTTGCCGGGAACNGGCGGGGACCCCCCCCGCCAGACCTGCGCCAGGACCGCAGCAGGAAGAAGCGGGCGGGGGCCGCCCGGCCCCCGCCCAGTTCACACAGCCGTCACCGGACGCGCTGTTCGTAGCCTTCCGGGAGCCACTCCCGCCACACGTCGGGGTTCTCGTCCACCCAGACCTCGGCTGCTTCCGTGGGGTCCATCCCTTCGTCGGCGATCATGCCGGCGACCTCGTTCTGCTGGGCGTTGGTCCACTCCCAGTTGTCCAGGAACCGGTAGGCGTGGTCGTCCTCCTCCACGAAGCCGGACCTGAAGATCTTGTTCAGGTCGTAGACGGGGTAATCGCAGTCGATGTACTCCAGGTCCGCGTCGCACCCGTCGTAGTGGTCGGGGAAGTCGACCTTCACCAGATCCAGTTGCTCATGGATCCAGTGCGGCTTGTTGGAGTAGAAGAGCACCGGCTCCTCGTTGGCGTACCGGCTCCGCACCTCGGTCATCTGGGCGGCCTCGGTGCCGGCGTAGACGATCTCCAGGTCCATGTCGAAGGCGTTGATCATCCCCTGGTCCTGGGAGACGAAGCCGGGCGCGCCGGCCAGGAACTCGCCGCTGTCGCCGGTCTCGGCGGTCCGGAACAGGTCGGTGTTCTCCCGCAGGCCCTCGTGGTCCAGGAGCTCGGGGTTCTCCTCGGCGAGGTAGGCCGGCATGTACCAGCCGATCACGCCCTCGTTGCCGGTGGAACCGCCGTCGACGACGGTGTCGTTGCCCTCGGGCCCGTACAGCTCGTACAGGTCCTCGTGGCCCCAGTTCTCCAGGATCACGTCGATCGCGCCCTGGTCCAGGGCCTGCCACGAGGGCTGCTCGTCGACCCTCATCAACTGGGTGTCGTAGCCCATCTCCTCCTCGAGGACGTAGGCCAGCACCTCGGCGCTGGCCTCGTAGCCGACCCAGCCGTTGACGGCGATCCGGACGAGGCCGGGGTCGCGGGCCATCTGGTCGGTGCGTACCGCGCAGGAGCTCACCATCAGCAGGGTCATGCCCACGGCCAGCAGGCGCAGCAGCCCGTTCTTCCTCGCAGAACTAGGCATGGGATGCCCTCCTTCCTTGCGTGAGGCGGTCCAGGAACAGCCCCAGTCCGACGATGGCCAGGCCCGAGGCCAGCCCCAGGCCCAGCTGGTTCTGGGCCAGACCGAAGACCACGTCGAAGCCGAGCGAGCCGGCACCGACCAGTGCGCCCATGACGACCATGGACAGGACCAGGATGATGCCCTGGTTGACGGCCAACAGGAGCGATCCGCGGGCCAGCGGCAGCTGGACCTTGGTGAGCATCTGCCACTTGGTGGAGCCCTGCGAGTCCGCGGCCTCCACGGCCCCGGCGGGCACCCCGCGGATGCCGTCGTTGACCAGGCGGATCACCGGTGGCAGCGCGAAGATGACGGCCGCGGCCAGTGCGGGGACGCGTCCGATGCCGAACAGGGCCACCGCCGGGATCAGGTAGACGAACGGCGGCAGGGTCTGCATGGCGTCCAGCACCGGGCGCAGGATCGTGGCGAACACGTCGTTGCGCGACATGAGCACGCCCAGGACCACACCCAGGGCAAGGGTCAGCAGCGAGGCGACCAGTACCTGGGAGAGGGTGTCCATCGCGTTGTCCCACACACCCAGCAGGCCCACGAGTACGAACGAGCCGGCGGAGAGCACGGCCACGCGCACGCCGCCGAAGATCCATCCCAGGGCCGCGGCCACCAGGACCACCAGCCACCAGGGCGAGCCGGTCAACACCTGGCTCAAGGGCGCGAGGACCCATTCCAGCGTCCACGTGCCCATCGCCGAGGTCGCTCCGCCGACGGCGCTCTCGATGGCGTCGTTGACGGCGTTGACGGGCGCGGCGATGTCGACGGCCCAGTTCCGGGGCCATCCGCCCAGGTCGAACGAGCGGCCGATGACGACCGTCGCCAGTACCGCGAGGAGCCCGCCGCCGAGGACCGGCAGGCGTAGCCGCTCGGGAACCCGGGGGGTGTGGGCGCCGTTGCCGACCGCGCCGGTGACCCGGTCCATCGCGATGGCCAGCATGACGATGGCCAACCCCGCCTGGAAGGCCTGGCCGACGTTGACCTTGGACAGGGCCTGGAAGATCGCGTCGCCCAGACCGCCCGCGCCGATGACCGAGGCGATCACGACCATGGAGACCGCGAGCATGATGGTCTGGTTGATCCCGAGCAGGATGGTGCGCTTGGCCAGGGGAAGCTGCACCTTGGTCAGCACCTGCCAGGGCGTGGAGCCCAGCGAGGTGGTCGCCTCGATCGCGCCCCGGTCCACCTCGCGAAGGGCCAGCGCGGTGATGCGCACCACCGGCGGCAGGGCGTAGACGGCCGTGATCACCGCCGCGGCCGGGTTGCCGATACCGAACAGCAGCACGAACGGCAGCAGGTAGGCGAAGGCCGGCATGATCTGCATGAAGTCCAGCGCCGGCCGCAGCCGACGGTGGAAGCGCTCGCTGCGTCCGGCCAGGATCCCCAACGGCAGCCCGAACAGCAGGGCGATGAAGACCGAGGTGATGATCAACGCCAGGGTCGTCATCGAGGCGTTCCACAGCCCGGTCAGGGCGAAGACGCCGAAGGTGGCCAGCACCAGCAGCGCCACGCGCCATCCGGCCGCGCGCCAGGCGGAGAGTACGCCCAGGGCGGTCACGCCGACCCAGGTGAGCGCGTCCAGGGCCTGGTTGATCAGCACGACCGCTGAGCCCAGGCCCACGGAGACGTAGTTGAAGAAGTAGAGGAAGAGCGGGCTGTCGTTACGGTTCTGGACGATCCAGGCGTAGATCCCGTCGAGCCAGGCCATGAAGCTGTCGCCGATCCCGGTGGGAAAGCCCCCGGCCCAGGACGGGTGGCCGGCCGTGCGGCTCACCCAGTACCCGGCGACCAGCACGGCCAACACGACCAGGGCCTGGAACCAGCTACGGCGCCACACTCCTTCGCCGTCGCCCGTAGCGGCCCCGCTCGGGGTCCTCGCGGGCTGTGTCATCGCGGCCATCTCACCCACCGTTCCCGGTCGGTGCGGTCTCGCCGTGGCCGTCCTCGGCGGCGGCGTCCGGCAGGTCCTCGGCGTTGTCCTCGACGATCGCCTCGAAGGCCCCCTCTTCCTCGAGCTGGTCCTCGGCGATGGCACGCAACACGTCGTCACGGCCCACAAAGCCCAGGAGCTCACCGTTCTCCTCGACCCGGACCGGAGCCACACTGGAAGCCAACAGCGGCAACACCTGCGAGAGCACGGTGCCCGGCTCCACGCTGGGCCCGTCGGTCTCCTCCTCCGGGAAGGCCTCACGCATCAGCCACCGCGCGGTCAGTACCGTCGTACGCGCCACGTCCGAGGTGAAGTCGGCCACGTAGGCGTTGGCCGGACGCCCCACCACCTCCTCGGGGGTGCCGACCTGCACCAGCTCGCCGTCGCGCATGATCGCGATCCGGTCACCCAGCTTCAGCGCTTCCTGCAGGTCGTGGGTGATGAAGACCGCGGTCTTGTCCAGCTCCTTCTGCAGCCGCAGGACCTCGTCCTGCATGTCCCGGCGGATCAACGGGTCCAGCGCGCTGAAGGGCTCGTCGAACAGCAGCACCTGCGGGTCCACCGCCAGGGCGCGGGCCAGGCCCACCCGCTGCTGCATACCGCCCGACAGCTGGCCCGGACGGGAGTTCTCCTGCCCGCCCAGACCCACCATCTCGATCATCTCGCGGGCACGCTCGTAGCGCTCGGCGCGCCCGACGCCGCGGATCTCCAGCCCGTAGGCGACGTTGTCGATGATCTTGCGGTTGGGCAGCAGCCCGAAGTGCTGGAAGACCATCGCGACCTTGCGGCGGCGCAGCTCCCGCAGGCGCTGCTCGCCGGCCTGCTCGACGTCCTCGCCGTCGAGCAGGATCCGGCCCGAGGTCGGCTCGATCAGCCGGGTCAGGCACCGGATCAGCGTGGACTTGCCCGAGCCCGACAGGCCCATGACCACGAAGATCTCACCCGGGCGCACGTCGAAGGACACATCACGCACCGCGACGGTGGCCCCGGTCTGCGCCGTGATGGTCTCCCGGTCGGCCTTCTCCAGGTCGGTTCCCACGACCTTGTCGGCGTTCTTGCCGAAGACCTTCCACAGGTTGCGGACGGAGAAGGTCACGTCCGTGGCTTCCGCCGGGGTATTGGGGGATTCTGCGATCGGGGTACTCATCGGGTCTCCTCGTTCTCGGCCAGGCGGTCCTCGCGGATCAGGTCCGCTGCGCGCTCGCCCAGGGTCAGGACCATGACCATCGGGTTGGGGGTGGGAAGGGTGGGAAAGACCGACGCGTCGGCCACGCGCAGCCCCTTGAGCCCGCGCACGCGCAGGCGCGGGTCGACGACGGCGCCCTCGTCGTCCGTCGCGCCCATGCGGCAGGTACCGGCCGGGTGGTAGACGGTGTGGGCAGCGCGGCGGCCGTACTCGGACAGCTCCTCGTCCGTTTGCACCTGCGGGCCGGGCGCGACCTCGCGTTTGAGCCAGGACTTGAACGGCTCGGTGGCGGCGACCTCGCGGGCGACCTTGAGCCCGTCGACGACGGTCTGCTCGTCGTAGCCGTCGGGGTCGGTGAAGTAGCGGAAGTCCAGCGCCGGGTGGACCTTCGGGTCGGAGCTGGTCAGGGACAGCTTCCCGCGCGAACGGGACCGCGGGATGTTGGGGGTCATGCAGACCGCGTAGCCCTCCTCCGGCGACTCATAGCCGAGACGCGCCGTATTGTCGTCGAAGGGGATCTGGTAGATGTGGAACATCAGGTCCGGGCGCGGGTCACTCTCGTCGCGGCGCACGAAAAGGGCCGCGTCGGAGTCCATGACGGTCTCCTCGGGCACCCGGCGCCCGGTCTCCCACATGATGATCGACTCGGGGTGGTCCTGCAGGTTCTCCCCCACACCCTTGAGGTCGTGGCGGGGCTCGATGCCCACGGCCGACAGCTCCTCGGCGTTGCCGATGCCGTTGAGCATCAGCAGGCGGGGGCTGTCGACGGCGCCCGCGGCCAGAACGACCTCGTGGCGGGCGTGGACGGTGACGCGCTCGCCGTCCTTGGTGGTGGCGCTGACTCCCGTGGCCCGGTCACCGTCGAACTCGAGCCGGTCGGCCCAGGTTTCCAGCATCACGGTGAGGTTGTCGCGCACACCCATGATCGGGTGCAGGTAAGCGACCGACGAGGAGGACCGGTACCCGGTGTAGGGGTCGTAGGCGATCGACAGGAAACCGGCGCCGTCCGCGAAGCCGCCGCCGTGGGAGGTCTTGGCGTTGAAGTCCTCCACGACCGGCACGCCCGCCGCCTCCGAGGCCGAGGACACCCAGTCCTTGACCATGTCGTTGCGGTCCTTCTCGGCGATCGGAACGATGTTGTTCTTGAGCCGGTCGGCGTAGGACTGCACGGTCGCGTTGTCCCAGCCCTCGGCCCCCGCGGCGACCCACTCGTCGAGGTCCTCGGCGAAGGGCCGGAAGCTGATGAGTGTGTTGTGGGAGGAGCAGCCTCCCAGGACACGGGCGCGCGAGTGCAGGATGTGGGAGTTGCCCCGCGGCTGCTCCGTGGTGGTGTACTTCATGTCGAGGTCGCCGTCGAGAACGCTGAGCCACTCCTTGAGGCGCAGCACGTTCTCGTGGTCGCGGTCGTCAGGACCGGCCTCGATGACACACACGGTGGTGTTCGGGTCCTCGGTCAGGCGGTTGGCGATGACCGGGCCCGCCGTTCCACCGCCGACGATGACGTAGTCGTACGTGTTCTCTTGTGTCGACACGGTCTGATTCCTCTCGTTTTCCATGCCTGGGGGGTATGCGGGGAAACCGACCTCTGGTGTCGTCAGGTTCGACGTGTTCTTCTCTTGTGGCCGGTTCTTCCGTTACGGCCCCGGGTCCCCGCGGGACCGGAGGGATGCCCGGCGACGTGTCGGACGGTCATGTCGCCGGGCAGTCGTCCGCCCCGGCGCGGCGACGCCGCACCGGGGCGGGGGGTCGGTCCGGGACGCCCAGGCGTCCCGCTCACGTCTGCTTCAGCCGAACCAGCGCTGCGGTTCGGGGGCGAGGTTGCGGTAGATGTGCTTGGCCTCGCGGTACTCGTCCAGGCCGGCGAGACCGAGCTCGCGGCCGACACCGCTCCGCCCGAATCCGCCCCACTCGGCTCCCGGGAAGTAGGGACCGTAGTCGTTGATCCACACGGTGCCGTGGCGCAGGCCGGCGGCCACACGCTCACCGCGGCCGGCGTCGTCGGTCCACACGCCGCCGGAGAGGCCGTAGTCGGTGTCGTTGCCGAGTTCGATCGCCTCTTCCTCGGTGCGGAAGCGCTCGACGGTCACGACCGGGCCGAAGACCTCGGCCTGGACGATGTCCATGGAGCGGTCGCAGTCGACGAAGACGGTCGGACGGTAGAAGTAGCCGTCCTGGAGCTCGGTCTCGTCGGGGCGCTTTCCGCCGACGAGGACACGGGCTCCCTCCTCGACGCCGCGCGCCACGGCCTTCTCGACCTTGCCCCGGTGCTCGGCCGAGACCAGCGGGCCGCAGCGCACGCCCTCGACCTGACCGCGGCCGATACGGATGGCGTCCGCGCGGCGGGCCAGTTCGGCGGTGAACTCGTCGTGGATGTCCTCGTGCACGATCAGGCGCGCGCCGGCCGAGCAGACCTGGCCCGAGTGGAAGAACGCGGCGTTGAGCGCGTAGTCCACGGCGGTGTCCAGGTCGACGTCCGGGAAGATGATGTTCGGGTTCTTGCCACCGAGCTCGAGCGCGATCTTCTTGACCGTCTCGGAGGCGGCCGCCATGATCCGGCGCCCGGTGACCAGGCCGCCGGTGAAGGAGACCAGGTCGACGTCGGGGTGCTCGGACAGGGGCGCGCCTGCCTCGGGACCGGTGCCCAGGACCATGTTGACCACACCGGCCGGGACGCCGGCCTCGGTGGTCAGATCCACGAGCTTGGCGGTGGTGACCGGGGTGATCTCGCTGGGCTTGATCACCATGGTGTTGCCCGCGGCGATGGCCGGGGCCACCTTCCAGACGAGCTGGAGCAGCGGGTAGTTCCACGGAGTGATCATGCCGCAGACACCCACGGGTTCGTACACGACCTTGCTCTGGATGCCCTCGGGCGTGGCGACGATGCGTCCGGCGTCCTTGTCGGCCAGACCGGCGTAGTAACGGAAGACGTCGGTGACGTCGTCGACGTCGATCCCGCCTTCCTCGATGGTCTTGCCGGTGTCGAAGGACTCCATGACGGCGATCTCGTGCCGGTCGCGCTGGAGCAGGTCGGCGATGCGGTCCAGCATGCGCCCGCGCTCGGCGGCGGGGGTGCGGCGCCAGTCACCGGCGTCGAATGCGCGCCGGGCGGCGGCGATGGCGTCTTCTGCGTCGGCGCNGCGTCCCCCCCGCCACTGGCCGTCGATGTAGAGGCTGGTGGCGGTGGTCGAACCAGGCTGGGACAGATACGTCGCCGACGGAAGGGTTACGTCGGGTTCGTTCACGGGGGCGGTGTGCCCGAGGTTGGTCGTCACAAACAGCCTCGTCTCATAGGACTCTTACGCATCAACATTCCCATTACCCCCAATGACCTGCAAAAATACCTTAATATGACACAAAGGACCGTGGCACGCATCACGTAACGTGCGTCGGGTGCGCGGGCAAAAGGTACCGACGTGACGCCTGTGGCCAGGGAGGACATACATGGATGACGATCCCTGGACGAGACTTTGGGACTGATTTAGGGTGACCTATAGTTAGGCTGCCCTAATAAGGTTCTGCTCGGTACCGACCGGACAGCACCCGCCGGGCCCGCCCGAGGGTGGGGAACCGCTCGCCCGTCCGTGACCATCCGAGGAACGCATGCTGCTCGAACCAGAACGCCGCGACGTCTGCCTGACCGCGCGCTCGGTCGCCGCGAGCGCCGGTGCCGCCCCCGGCGAGACGGGCACCGTGAGCGTCCGCCGGGGCGATCTCGTCGTCGTCACGCCCTCCGGAGTCGCCCTCGACCAGCTCCAGCCCGCGGACTGCCCCGTGATGTCGCTGGACGACCGGGTGCTCGAGGGCCGGCGCGAGCCCGCGGCCGAGGCCACCCTGCACATGGCCGTGCACCGCCGGTCCGCCGACCACGACCGCGACGCCACCGCCGTCATCGGTGCCGCCACGGTCGACACGGTCGCCGTCTCCAGCGTCCTGGACGAGCTTCCGCCGGTGCACCACCGCGCCGCCTCCCTGGGCGGAGCCATCGCGGTGACCCCTTACACGACCTACGGCACCGGGGACATCGCCGACCACGCGGTCAAGGCGCTCAAGGGCCGCGACGCGGCGCTGCTCGCCGACCACGGCGGCGTGGCGCTGGGCCGCGACCTGGCGCACGCGTTGGAGAACCTGCGCCTGCTCGACTGGCTGTGCGCCACTTACCTGCGCGCGGCCCAGATCGGCAGGCCCCGCGTCCTCACCGAGGACGAGCTCGCCGAGATCCGGCACCGCGACACCTACGGCTGGGCCGGCCCCGACCTGTTCTGATCGGGCGACGCAGGGAGCTACGGCCCCACGACGTTCACGCTCGGCAACCCCCCGAACCGGGCTCTTGTGTCCCGGCTCGATACCGACCGACCCGACTGTGCTGCGTGCGCGGCGATGACGAGGCCGTGAGCGCCTCGTTTCTGCCCGTTCGCCTGGACATGGGCGGTCAGGGCCGCGTGATGCAACGAAGTGGCCTCTGTGTAATCGAGTACCTCCATGTAGGTGAGGAACTCCGCGCGTTTTTCCTGGAGGCACAGGCGATACAAGCAGGTCGAGACGGTTCCGCGACTCGACCGCTCGGACCGGGTCGTCGACTGTTCGGGGTCAGCTCTCGGCGGGTTCGTCCATGTCATCGAGGACCTCGTCCGGCCGGGTCCAGGCCACGTAACAGGCGGGGAAGCACCCGTGGCACACGGCGGTGACGTACACCAACGGCAACAGCACCGCGAGCGCCACGGACGCGGAGAAGTCCGAGGAGAGGAGCGCGCCACCCATCCCCGAGGCCACGGTGAGCAGGGCGATGAGCGCCGCGTTGGTCACCCGGTGCCCCAGGAGCGAAGCTTGGTCGAACTCGGCGCGCTGGTACTCGTCCAGACCGATCTGCCTCGGCGTACACCGGGAAGCGATGCTGACCCTGCTGCTGAGGACGACGCTCAGGGCGGACACGGCGACGAAACCGGCGAACGGCAGGTAGGCCCAGGGGGCGGACATCAGGAGCGCGATGACGAAACAGGCGATGCCGAGCACAGTTGCGCCTGCCAGCGCCAGGACGGCTCTCCTGCGCCGGGAACGCAGGGCCCAGTAGGACCGTCGCTCCGGGTCCTCGATCACCTCCAGCATACGGCGTTGCTTCTTGGTGAGCTCTTCGACAGAAGTCACGGGACCTCTCCAGGGGGTAGGGGGTTCAGGTTCAGCTCTCGTCGGGTTCGCCCGTGTCGTCGACGGGTTCGTCGGGCTGGACCCAGGCCAGGTAACAGGCGGGCAGGGAGACGTGGACCATGGTCAGGACCCACAACAGGGTCAGCGCCAGTGTCGACGGGAACTCCACGTCCAGCGGTTCATTGATCGTGACCACCGCGACCACGACGAAGACCGTGATCAGCAGGCCACCCATGGTCTGTTGGGAGAACCGGTGGGCGGCATCGCGCTCGGCCCGCTGGCGCTCGTCGAGCAGGCGGTGGGGCAGCGACATCCGGGTGGCCCGGTTGAGCTGGGTCACCAGCAGCATCACTGCGGCATAGGCGACGGTGAAGACCCCGAGCACGGGGAACTTCATCCCGGTCGGCAGGTCCTGGACCCGCTCCGATCCGATGAGCATCACGGTGCCGGCCAGGATCAGCGCCAGGTACAGGAGCGTGTACAGGCGGCGACGGGTGCGCGAGGCCCACGCACGGCGGAGCCGGGGGGATTCGACCTTCCTCAACTTGGCCTGGTCCGAGGGGGACGGCGGCTGCATCTCTTGTCTCCTTCACGATTCGCGGGGTCACTGTCCGATGCGGGGGAAGGGCTCGGTGGAGAAGACGACCTCCACCGGCACCTCGAAGAACCCGGCGATACGCAGCGCCAGGTGAAGGCTGGGGCTGTACTCGCCGCGCTCCAGGTAGCCGACGGTCTGGTAGTGCACTCCCAGCGCCCCGGCCAACTGCCGCCGCGAGACACCGCGCTCGGCGCGCAGCATCGCGATGCGGTTGTGCACGGTCTCGCCCTTGCCCTCAGTAGGCACGCTTCATCGCCCTCTCCCTGGCCTCGCTGACCCGTGATCCGGACTCGCGCCGGGCCATCCTGCGCAGCACCCAGGGTGCGACGAGGAACCCGACCACGGCCCACACCATGAGTACACCCGCGGCCTGGGGCAATTCCCACGCACCCGTGGCCTCGAAGGCCAGCTGGGTCTCCGGCAGCAGCGCGGCGCGCATGCCCACGCCGGCCCAGTACAGCGGGAAGAGCATCCCGATCACGCCCGCCCAGGCGGGGAGGATGTCCAAGGGGAAGAAGAGGCCGGAGACGACCGTCAGTCCCAGGAGGGCCATCATGACCACCGCGACCGTCATGCGCGGGTTGGTGGTGAGCGAGCCCAGGATCGCTCCGTAAGGGGCCAGAGCCATGATTCCCAGGGCGCAGAAGCACAGCAGGGTGAGCAGCCCTGTCCACCCCTGGATGCTGAAACCGTCGACCAGCACCAGGGACGCCACGATGATCAGGGTCAACGAGACCGCGCTGGTGAGCAGCAGCTGGAGGCTCTTGCCGACGGTGTAGCCGATCATGCCGTGCGGCAGGGCCTTGGCACGCAACAACGTGCCGTCCTCGCGCTCGGAGCCGATCATCTGGGCGAGGAGCAGGAGTGTGTTGGCCAGGAGGAAGGCCACGCCCCCGGTCATGAGGTAGGCCGAGCCGTCGGCACCGGTCTCGTTGTGCTCGAGGTCCGCTCCGATCGCGACTCCGACGAACACGAGGGGATAGAAGATGTAGCCGAAGAGCTCGCTGGGGGTCGTGGACAGGCGGAGGAAATCGGTCCATCCCCGGGCCACACCCAGGCGCACGGCGTTCGTGGCGGGGTTCATCGGTCCTTCCTCTCGTACTCGGCGGCGTTCGCGGGACCGCCGGACCCGTGGCGGCGGACCAGGTCCATGTAGACGTCCTCGAGGGTGGCCCGGGTGACCCGCAGGTCGGTCACGGAGTCACCGTGGTCCGCGTACAGGCCGGCGACGAACTTCGCGGGTTCGCGGGTGCTGTGCACACTGCGCCGGCCGTCGACGGTCCAGGCGAGCTCGCTGTCCCCGCCGAGGTCGGTGGCCAGCTGTTCGGCGCTGCCGTCGGCCACGATCCGGCCTCCGGTGAGGACGAGGATGCGGTCGGCGAGCCGTTCGGCTTCGTCGAGGTCGTGTGTGGTGAGCAGGACGGCGGTGTCGTTCTCGTCGACGACGTCGTGCACGAGGTCGTGGAAGTCCCTGCGGGCCTGCGGGTCGAAGCCCGCCGTGGGCTCGTCGAGGAAGAGCAGCCGGGGCCGCCCGACGAGGCCGATCGCGACGTCCAGTCGGCGCCGTTGCCCGCCGGAGAGCGACTTGACCTGCTGGTGGGCATGGCCGGCCAGCCCCACGCGGCCCAGGAGTGTGTCGGTGTCGAAGGGCCGCACGCGCTCGGGGGTCGAGTAGGCGGCGTAGTAGCGGCCGAAGTGGTGCAGGAGTTCACGCACCCGCCACACGCCGTGGTCGCGCCAGGACTGCAGTACCACCCCGAGTTCGGCGCGCCAGGCCTCGTCCGCGCGGGCGGGGTCCTGTCCGAGGACCTCCACGCGGCCGGCCGAGCGGCGGCGGAAGCCTTCCAGGATCTCGATCGTGGTGGTCTTGCCGGCGCCGTTGGGGCCGAGCAGCGCCACGACCTCGCCGGCGCGCACGGTGAGGCCGAGGCCGTCCAGGACCCGGGTGGGCCCGTAGTCCATACGCAGGTCCTCGGCCTCGACGACCGTCTCCGTGGGGGTTCCGGTGGCGGAGTCGACGGCCCGGCCCGCCGGTGGGTCAGCCATGGTGGCCACAGCCCTTCCTCGTTTCGTCTGACCTCTTCGTTGTTATGTAGTAGGTGTACTACACAAAGGGGGAGGAACGCTATGGCGTGTCGGGCAAAAATGCCGCTTCGGATCACAAAATCGCAGGCCAAACCCGCACGAACGTGACCGCATCCGGCCACGGGAAGACAGGGGACGACGACGGGACGGGCCAACGACGGTCCGAAGGGAGACAATGGGCGCGACGGCCGTCGCCCCACTCCGTAGGAGGTCCGCCATGCGATGCAGCTACATCCGGCTCCTGGTCAACGACTACGAAGCCTGTTTCCACTTCTACGCCGACCTGCTCAAGCTCCCGGTCCTGTGGGGCGACGAGAGCAGCCGCTACGCCGAGTTCGACGTGGGATCACCGACCAAGTTGGCGATCAACCAGCGCGAGGTCATGGCCGAAGCGTTGGAGACCGACACCGCCGACCCAGAGTTGCCCCACCAGGACCGCCTCGCCGTGGTCTTCGAGGCCGAGGACGTCGACGCGACCACGGAACAGCTGGTCGCCGCCGGTGCGCGCCAGGTCATGGAGCCACGGGACTGGACGGCGTGGGGGGTCCGCGCGGCGCACTTCCGCGACCCCGACGGCTACCTGCTCGAGATCAACCACCCGTTGATCCCCCTCGAGGACTGAGCGGCGCACGGCCATCTCCACGGGGACGCCTCACGGGGGCACTTCTCGCTCCCAGGACCGGGCTCACCGGCCGGACCCGGCCCTGGGAGCAGCCCCGGCCCACGACGGAAGACGTGGACCGGCGCGCGGTGGGTTCGTCCGTATGGACGGCAGAGGTGAGAGCCGAGGCCGGTGGACCATTCCTCGCGGCGCTGCTGCACCTTCTGGGGAACCGACGACTCACCCGTCTGTGTCGACGAGGTGCTCCCAGCTCCGACCGAGCGGCTCGCACGCCACCCGGTAGAAGCCGTGGGCGGGATCGGCCTCGAGTACGAAGCTCTCCAGTCCGGGCATCCCGGTCTCGCGCAGCAATCGATAGGCGGCCGCCAGCTCCCCGTCCAAGTCACGGTCGCCGCCGCCGGTGACCGTGCCGTCCGGCCACAGGTAGGCCCACGCGGTCCCCGCGCCCACCCAGACGATCCTGTCGGGTGTGCCGTGGAAAGGTCGCAAGCCGGTTCCCAGACGCACCCCGGGCAGCATGAGCAGCAACTGGGTCATCATCCCGGAGCCGATCAGCTCCGCCGACCCGGTCGGGAAAGGTGTCAACTGTGCGGCCGGCTGCCCGAGGCCGGGAAAGGGCAGTTCACCGGGGCGTTGGGCGCGGTCGCGCATGAACGCTCCCTCACGTATGAACGGCCCGGAGAGCGAGCCGCCGCGGCGCCGCAACGCCGCGATCGGTGTGCTGTGCGCAGCCGGGTGCGGGCTCCAGGGCAGCACGAGGGCCCCGCCTTCTCTGAGAGCGCCCACCCACGAGTTCGGAATGCGGGTCGCAGCGCAGGTGGCGATGACCGCGTCGTAGGTTTCCCCGGTGGCAGGGGCGGCAGGTGTGGCCGCGGTACGCACGGTGACACCGGTTCCGCCGAGTCGTTCCCTGGCCAGGGCCGCCATACCGGGATCGATCTCCACGCTGGTGATCTCACCCTCTGCACCCACCAGCTCGGACAGGATGGCGGCGTTCCACCCGGTGCCGGTACCGATCTCGAGCACACGCATGCCCTTGTGAATCCCGGCCGCAGCGATCATGTCCGCCATCACTTGCGGGGCCGACGACGAGGAACTGGGCTCGTTGCGCGGCCCGGACCCGCCGTCGTTGGCCTGAGTGGTGACCGCGTCGGTGGAGTAGACCAGATGCGCCCACCGATCGGGGTCAGCGGTCCGGTACAGCGGAAGGCCGGTCGCGTCGGGCCAGACCATGTCCGGGATGAAGCGGTGACGGGGGTGGGCGACGAACGCGTCGCGGATCGCAGGGGTGGTGTCGAGGCGCTCCACCAGGACGTTGTGGAGGGCATCGAGGTCTGCCGTCACGTTTCTCCCGCTCCGTTGCATCCGCTGCAGGTGGACACCTCACGGTGGGTCCACCCGCCTCCGCTGCCGTCACCGTCGGACTCGATCACGACGGTGCCTTCGCCTTTGCACATGGAGCACTGGGCCACGGGAGTCTCCTGTCAGGGGGCGGGTAGCTGTTGTTCTACCCGCACGGAGACCTGAGCACCGGGTACGGTGGGCGAGGAACGAATCCTACCCGGGGGCTTTCTTCTGTTTCTGGTAAAGAGTTCCGGCGAATACGGCCCACACGATCAACGTGGCCATCGCCGCCGTATATCCGGCGACTCCGGACCACCACGCAGGGGCGTAGGCAGCAAACAGCACGCTGCCAGAGGTGAGGAGCGCGAACCCTACGTGCAGAAAGCGTTTGTCCAAGACGTTCACTTCCCCTCCTTCCGGTCACCAGCCCGCCTGGACGATGCAGTACCCCCACTACGCCTCCGGTAGTCCCGGCCCGGGCGGTTCAGCGAGTGTCGGTCATGGCCGTGCTCAGGAAGGCACGCCACTCGGCGGCAGAGAAGTGCAGGACACCCAGCTCACGGTGCTTGGTGTCCCGGACCCCAGTGACCGGCCCTTCTGCGACCTCGACGCACTCTCCGCGATCGTTGGTGTAGCTCGACTTGTGCCACGGGCCGGTAGGGACAAAGGATGCATCGGTAGTCGTGCTCGAAGTCATGATGGCCTTTTGTGTTCGTCGATCAGCGTCTTGAGGAAGGTCTGCGACTCGGACGTGGAGAGCGCGGATGCCTGTAGTTGGTCAAACGCTATCTCGTGTTCCACGATGTCTGCTTGGTCCTCAAAGAAGAGTCCGTTCGGAGGGACGTCGACGAACAGGGCTCGATCGTTCTCCTCGAAAGTGAGCAGCGAGAACCCGTAGGTGCGGGACATGCCCACGGACGCCGGCAGCACCTGGAGGTTGATCGAGGGCCGAGCCGCAAGGGTCAGCAGGTGATCGAGCTGGGCAGCCATGACTTCAGGGCCGCCGATGATGCAACGCAGGCAGGACTCGTCCAGGATCATCCAGATACGCGGAGGCGTCTCCCTCTCCAGGACATTCGCGTGCCGCTGTATGCGCGCTTCCACGCGCCGCCTGCGCTCCTCCTCGTCCGGAACGAAGCCCCGAGCCATCATCGCCTCGATGTAGTCCGGATGCTGGAGCAGACCGGGGATCAAGCCGACGGTGTAGTGCTGAATCTTCGCCGCCTCGTGCTCCAGCCCGTAGAAGGCACCGATGCTGACGTCCTTGTATTGGAACCACCAGGGTTTCTGCTTACGGGACGCCTTGGCGATGTCGACCAGGTCCTCGCGCAGTTCGTCGGTCGAACCGTAGAGACGGCACAGCTCAGAGACATCGGCCGAGTTCAAACGGATGAACTTGCCGGTCTCGATCCTGATGATCTTGCCGGGGTCCCATCCCATGCGCCTGGATACTTCCTCCTGCGACAGCTTGGCCTGAGAGCGGAGCCGCTTGAGCTGGCTTACCAAATGGCGACGGCGAACGGGGGAACCCTGGGCCACGGCTGTCTCCTCGTGCATGTAGCGAACCTGCCTCCCATCATCCCAGACGCGCAAACTCCACTTTTCGGTTATAGCGGTCTAGTTTTTTGCAAGTCATGGATTTTTCTTCCCTCGTGTATCACCATAAGTGGACAGTGGAGCAGGGCAACGAACCCGCCCACAAAAAAGGCCCTGGTGGGTGCTAGCACCACCCGCCAGGGCCGCGCCAGTGACCATGCTTGAACAAGGAGTCACCGACATGGCCATTATCCACCCAACCCCTACCCCCGCCTACCCAGGACGGCGATGGGAGGCCCGGCACTACCCCGGAACCGCGCCCACCTGCGCACGCTTCCGTTCCGAACTCCGCGGCGACCTGGCCACCCTCGCCGGCATCCCGCGCCAGGCACGCGAGGACATCGAGCTCTGCGCGAGCGAAGCATTCGCCAACGCAGTCAGGCACTCGCGCTCCCAGCACCGCGGCGGAACCGTGAGCCGGCTGCTGTCCACCCCACTCGTCATGGGCCCCAAGACCACCATGCGGCTCTGCGTCATCGACGAAGGCCCCTCGGGCCGGCCTCCGGCGCGGCCATTCATCCCACCGCAAGTGGACCAACGATCAGCAGAGGAATGGGAAACCACCGAATCCGGACGCGGCCTCCTGCTCATCCACCACCTGGCCGACGAATGGGGCACCCGCCCCTGGCCCCGCTCCGAGGCATCGAACACCCTCGGCACGGTGCTGTGGGCCGAGTTCACATTCACACGCGCGAGCTGCGTCTGCGGGGGTACGCGATGAGCACCGCGACACTGCCGACCGGCATACACCAGGTCCTGACCGCACCCCACGGCCAACGCTTCACCAAACCCGGGATCCCGCGAACCCACCAAGCACGCATGCTCGCCCAAATGGCCGACAACCCCCGCGTGCGCTACCGACAACTCCACGGAGAACTCCCCGCCTGGATGAACGCCCGGGAAGTGAACACCCAGAAAGAACGAACACCTCCGCGCCGGCTTCAGCAACCGCGCCCACGACCGGCCCCACCCACCATCCCGCGCCCCAGGACACCGAACGAAACCAACCCCAGCCCCGGCGCACAGCCCTCTTCACGCCCCCGCCCCTCGCGACCACCCGCGCCGATGCCACCGCGACGCCCGGGCAACCACCGCAAACCACACCGACGCACCGGATGGATCCTGGCCGGCCACACCCTCGCCGCCACCGCCGGAGCATGCGTGTACCACCTGTTCGGATTCCTGGGCTGAAACGCCAAGAACGCTCGCAGGGCTCTTGCTACCGGAGCCGGGTCCGACCGTCGAAGCCGGCGCCGGTAGCAAGAGCCACAGGGCCAGGGCCCATGGGTTCAGGGATCAGGAAGTGATGTGCTCCAGCAGGAGCTCGTTGACCCGATCGGGCTGTTCCACCCCGAGCAGGTGCGCAGCGCCGGGAATGATCTCGAACCGCACGTCGGCGATGCCGTCGGCCAGGCGACGCCCGTGCCCCGGAGGCAACAGCGGGTCGTGGGCCGCGGAGACCACCAGCGTGGGCGCCTTGATCTCCGGGAGCAGGTCGCGCTGATCCATGCCGACGAGGGCCTCGCACACGGAAACGAACCCCTCGGGATCGAGGCCGGCGACGTCGTCGGCCAGAGCGGTGGCCACCTCGGCACTCTGTTCGTACATGTCGGGCGTGAACCACGGCAGGACGACGTCGGCGGTGACGGCCTCCATGCCGGCGGTACGCGCACGCTCGGCGATCCGATCCCACCCGTGGATCCGCGGGGTGCGCGGCGCGGGGGCCAGCAAAACGAGCCGGTCGATGGTGCGGGGCGAGTTCACGGCGATCCACACCAACAAGGACGAGCTCAGGCCCGCGCCGACGGCCGAGACGCGGGTGATGCCTTCGGTGTCCAGGACGGACAGCAGGTCGAGGGCGAGGTCCTCGATCCGGTAGGGCCCGGGCGGGACGGCCGATCCGCCGTGGCCGCGGTGGTCGATCCGTAGGACCCTGTGGTTCCGGGTGAGCTCGGGCATCTGCGGTTCCCACACCGACATGCGTGCCCCGAACGGCGGGACGAGGAGCACGACGGGTGCGTGGCTGGGCCCGTCGAGCCGGTACTGGAGCGGGTTCACGGACATCGCACCTCCGGGTCGACTCGACCGCCAGGCTATCCGGTGCATTCCAGGCATCCGAGAGTGGCGCACCACCGTCCGCGTACGCGCCCTCCATCAACACGAGGGGTAGTGCACGCAGCACTCTGCGCATGCGCGAACATGGGTGTCATGGTGAGCCGCCCTGGCACCGAGGAGGAGAACGTGACCCCGACCTGGGACGACATCGACGCCGACGCTCTGCGCGAGACCATGAGGTTCTCGGGGGCCCTGTCGGAGGTGGAGGCGATCAATCTGGCGCTGCGTGTGTACGCGGCGCGGCACCGCAGCAGAGCGGAGGCCGGCCGGGAGCGCGAACGCCGCATCGCGCAGCGCCGTGCGAGTTGAGGTCTCAGTCCCGCCCAACCACGCGAAGGGCTCAGGCCCAAAGCACCCACGACGGCGCCGGGCCTCCCCCTCCCACAGGGGGCAGGTCTGCTCAGCCACAATCTGCGCGGGGTGCGCGCCCCCGGTGCCACAGAAACCCCGGAGCCTCCGCGCGTACCACGCGGTGGCCTCAGCCACCACGTCTACGCGGTCTCTGGACGCCCGGAGCCCACCAACCATCCGGGCACAGAAGCGCGCGAGCCCGCACGAGACCTTGGGCTCAACCGGGGGAAGGCCCCTCACCCCAAGAAAACGGAAGAGACAGAAACAGGCCCCCGCCCCAGGGGGTGTCCGCGCTCAACCACACAAAGAGCCGAGCCCCAGAGCACCTGCACGGTGCCAGGCCTCCCTCCCTCCAGGCTCTCTTCTCTTCTTTTTTCAGGGTGTGTTCGTGGTTTCCCTCGGTGCCCCCGTGCCCCGCTCCTGGGGCCGGGCTTGTCTGTGGCCGGGGTCCACACCCCCTGGCGTGCGGCTCTGCGCATGCCTTCTCCCACTCCTGTGGAAAGGGGCCTTCCCTCGGCCGAGGCCAAGGGCAAGGCGCGGGCTCACGCTCCCCCGTACATACGTGGTTGAGGGGCTCCGGGCGTCCAGAGACCGCGTATAGACGGCTGGGGAGACCACCGCGCGGAACGCGCAGGGGGCCTTCGGCCCAAGGGGCGACGCACCGCGCGAGGACTGTGGCTGAGCGAACCTGTCGCCTTTGGGGGAGGGGAGAGCCTGCACCGTGCACCTGCGCTGGGGGCTGAGCCCTTTGTGTGGTTGAGCATCTGGGTCTCTTGTGGCCCGGGAGAACCTGCACCGTGCACGTGCTCTGGGGCTCAGCCCTTTGTGTGGTTGAGCATCTGGGTCTCTTGTGGCCGGGGAGAACCTGCACCGTGCACGTGCTCTGGGGCTGAGCCCTTTGTGTGGCTGAACCCACCAGGGCCCTGTGGTTGCGCGGGGTCGGCACCCCTGGGGAGGCCCGGCCCACACAAAAAGCGGCGAGGGTCGCTTCCGCATCCCCCCTCAAAGTACGGAAGCGACCCTCGCCTGGGAAACGGCCGGCGACTCCTCCCCCCTGGAGTCGCGGCCTGGAAGGCCTCTCCGCGGAAGCGATCTTGTCGTTCCGCGTTGATAGGAACACTACCCACCCCAACCACGAATAACAACCCTCAGTCACGGAGAACTACTTAAAGTAACCGTCATTGACCAACAGAGAATTACCAAGCGTGTGTGGCCATCGTCAACCAGGGGTCACGAGCGTCCGCTCACAGGTCGCCCATAGCCTGGAACGGTGAGATCACCGCTCCTGAATCCGCGCTGGCTGGGCATCCATCTGGCGGCCCTGATCGTCCTGGCCGTGTGTGTCGCGGGCACCACATGGCAGGTCGTCCGCTCCTTCGAACCCGACCGGGAGACCATCACCAACCCGGTCGAGGACCTCGCCGAGGCCCGCCCCGTCGAGAAGGACTTCGAACCGGGCGAGTACATGCACCCGGACCGGATCGCCAACAACGCGGTGCAGGCCGACGGGCAGTACGACGCCGACGGCCAGCTCCTCGTGCCGCGGGCCATGGACGGTGTCGAGGGCTACGACGTGGTCCTCCCCCTGGTCGCCGACGACGGTGCGGCCATCACGATCAACCGGGGGTGGACCGAGGACCCCGACGGCATCCCCGAGCCGCCCGGCGGCCAGGTCTCCGTGACCGGATGGCTGCTGCCGGCCCAGACCGCCGAGGACGGCATCCGCCCCATGGAGATGCCCGAGGGCCAGGTGGAACGCATCTCCCCGGCCGTGCTCCTGCAGGAGTGGGAACACGACGCGATGTACGAGGGCTACATCGTCGTGCCCGAGGGCGACCCCGCCAACGACGGCCTCGAGCCGGTGCCGCCGCCAGAGCCTCCGAAGGGTGTCACGGTCAACTGGCGCAGCCTCAGCTACTCGGTCCAGTGGGGGATGTTCGGCGTCTCCGCGCTGGTCTTCTGGATCATCCTCATGCGCCGTGAACTGGAAGAGGCCCGCACCCCGGAAGGGGAACGGGCCTCGTCGGACGACGGCGACGGCGGGGGTCAACCGGTGCGTGCGGGCTCCTGAGAGCCGCCCTCCACGACGGCTTCCTCCTTCGCCTGCTCCTGCTTCACGATGCGGCGCTCGATGACGAAGCCCAGGACCGGGACGGTGCCCGAGAGCGCGACGCCCAGAGTGCGTCCGGCGCCCCAGCGGCGGTCCAGGGCCACCCAGATGACCACGAGCACGTAGGCCATGTACACGTATCCGTGCGGCAAGGTGATGTACATGACCAGGGGTGTGTCCGGGCCGAACCAGTGCTCCCAGCCCTGGGGTGCGCTGAAGAGGGCAAACATCGAGCTCTCTCCCACCAGGTACCTGGCGGGCATGGCCACGAACACCAGCCCGATCAGGAACACACCCGTGACGTAGGCGAGCACTCTGTACAGAGCGAACGACACGCGCCTCTTGTCCACCGTTACCTCACCCGTTTCGCGACGATCACAGGCTCCGCGGGGTGGCCGCAGGGCCTCTCCCCACGAGGCTAAACGCCGCCCGTGACCACCCCGATCCGGGGCCGACCCAGCCGGCGCCGGATCACAGGGTCGCGCGGAGCACGCCTACTTGGCGCGCACGGGGCTGGCCCAGCGGCCGTCGGAGCGGGCCGTCCACGCCTTGGGGATCGTGCGCAGCGCGAGGAAGGCGTCGATGATGCGGATCGGGAAGAAGAAGAGCCCGTAGACCAGGTAGGACGGGCGCCGCCGCACCATCGCCATCAGGCAGGTGAGCATGTAATCGGGCACGAAGAGCCCGACGAGCACCGCGGTGAGCGGCAGGAACGCGGTGACCGCGGTGAAGCCCTCCTCGAAGAAGGGCAGTGCCAGGACGGCGTCGCCCCCGAAGGTGCCCAGGACCACGAACGCCCCGACCAGCACGGTCGCCAGCAGTACGAGTGAGACGAGCACGACCTCGAGGACGTAGAGGAGCAGCGCGGCGCAGAAGCTGCTGGGCCAGAGCTTGTGGCGGCGGATGGTCTGCCAGAGCCCGAGGGTCCAGCGGCTGACCTGGCGGTAGTAGTCACGCAGAGTGAAGGGGTCCTGGCTGTAGGCCTTGGTGTCGGGCTCCATCGAGATCCGGCCGAGGCGCTTGTGGTGCACCTCGAAGGTCATGTTGAAGTCCTCGATGACCAGGCCCTCGGGGTTGATGTCGATCTCGCGCAGGGCGCTGGTGCGGTAGACGCTGGCGAAGCCCGGGACGATGAAGGACACGTTCGCATGGCGCCAGGTCTGCCCGAAGCGCATGAGGTACTGGAGCATGAAGTACAGGCGGTCACGGTAGGCGGAGATGAGGCGCCCCATGAAGCTGCGCCCGTCGGGTTTCCACTCCGAGACCACGAAACCGGCGACGGCGGCCACGTCCGGTTCGGCGAGCTGGCGCCTGGCCCCCTCGACGTAGCTCGGGTGCAGTTCGGTGTCGGCGTCGAGGATGAGCACGCCGTCGTAGTTGTCGGTGAGGGCGAACTCCTCGATGACGGCCTCGATGGCCCCGGCCTTGCCGCGGTTGTTGAGCAGCTCCAGGACGTTGACGCCGGTGCGTGCGGCGATCTCGGCGGTGGTGTCGGAGGAGGCGTCGGAGACCACGTAGACGTCCCAGCGGTCGAAGAGGCCCAGGGCCGAACCGATCGCCGCCTCGATGACCGGTTCCTCGTTGTGCGCCGGGATGATCACCGCGATGGACAGGTCGGCGGGGTCGAGGGTGCCCTCGCCCGAGCCGGGGTTTTCGGCGGTGTCCTCGATCTGTTCCGGACCGTCCTCGTCGGTGTCCGGAGGCGGCCCCGAGCCGCCGGCGCCGACGAGCACCCGCTCCGGTTCGCGCTCGACCGCCGTCCGTGCGGGGGCACCGAGACGTCGTCGCGCGACCAGGGAACGCACCGAGTCCTCACCCAGGCGCAGCAGCCCGACGACCGTCCAGAGCAGCAGGTTCACCCCGAAGGCCAGCCACAGGAAGACGTAGCCGAGGGCGCCCAGCCCGGATGCCGCCGCGACACCCGTCGCGAAGTCGAACCAGTAGACGAACAGAGCTGTGGCCAGAGCCAGGGCTACCAACCCGACCAGCACACCAGCGGTGAAACGCACGCTTCGCACAGTCCTGGAACCTCTCGAGAGTTCTGGGTTTCGGACCGACATTAACCCGCAAAGTCGGCGTTAGGTTGACGCCTCGCGGAACTGTTGGGTTCACATGCCTTCGTGGCCTATGGAGGCCACGCAAATCTTCTGCAAGGGCTTGCATCTGCTGCCACCCATTAGAAGATATGTGCGGTGGGCTTCCAACGGTTACGACTGTCTCCGGTTTATCCTGGTCGCCCGGAAGCGGCAGTACCGCCTACTTGTCCAGTACGACGGAGGAGAATCACCGGCGTGGCAGGTCCATTTTTGTCCAAATCGCCCTGTACTTCCCTTACGTCACATAGTCAACACGCCGTGGCGGATGAGACGTTCCACGAAACACCAGGCCGGAGAATCGCATGTGTCCACCAGCCGCACTATTTGCCCTGGTTGGGGCTCATCGACAAGATCGACCGTTCCGACGTCTATGTCGTACTGGACACGGTCCAGTTCGAACGTCGGGGCTGGCAGAACCGAAACTACGTCGCTGGAGAGGGCGGCAGGCAACTTCTCACGGTTCCGGTCGTCCAGACGGCCCGGGACGAGCGAATCCTGGACAAGCAGATCGACAACACACAGAAATGGAGGATGAAGCACCATCGCGCGCTCCTGAACCACAGCTACCGAAGCGCGCCGTACCTGGATGAATACCGCGAGGATGCCTCCCGTCTCTACGAGCAGAGATGGGATCACATGGCAGAACTGTCCATCGCCACGACACACCTGCTCCTCGAAGCCTTCGGGATCGACACACCCGTT
This sequence comes from Nocardiopsis xinjiangensis YIM 90004, assembly GCF_000341145.1. GTDB lineage: Bacteria > Actinomycetota > Actinomycetes > Streptosporangiales > Streptosporangiaceae > Nocardiopsis > Nocardiopsis xinjiangensis. The sequence goes on along the minus strand of NZ_ANBE01000021.1, from coordinate 11,735 downwards.
GTGCGTGCCAGCCGGCTCGGGGAGTTCACCGGACGCAAGAGCGAACTCATCGCCCAGGTGTGCAACGCCGTCGACGCCGACACCCTGCTGTCAGGGGACGGCGCACGCGGCTACCTCGACGCCGACCTGTTGAAACAGCACGGGGTCGAGGTCGAGTGGCAGGACTTCGAGCACCCCGTCTACCCGCAGCGAAGCGGCGGATCCGACGGGTTCACCTCGCACCTGGCCGCGATCGATCTGCTGTTCAACGCGGGACCGGCGTCACTCGAGCTGCTCCGGAGCGCCCGGCGACCGCTCTGACACACCTGCCGCCCCGTACGACAACACGAGCCGACACGACCCGGACCGCATCGGGACCGCCCCGCTGCGTTGAATCCCCCCCAGTCGCCTCCTCCAGAGATCAAAGGACGGAAACTGGAAATGACGACGGACTGGTCCCGAGAGCGCGTCCTCATCTTCGCGCCCCATCCCGACGACGAGACACTCGGCTGCGGCGGCCTCATGAGCAAGGCCAAGGACGCGGGCGCCGAGGTGTTCGTACAGTTCTTCACGGTTGGCGACACCGCCGACCAATCGCCCAAGGGCTTCTCGACCGCACAGGAACGCCGCACCGAGATCAAGAAGGTCGCAGACCACTTCCGCTGGGACGACTGGCACATGGCCCTGCCCGGCGACCAGTACCACCTGCGTCTGGACACCGTGGCCCGAGTCGACCTCAACCAACTCATCGAGAGGGACAGCCCCCTGTCGATCACGCGCCTGCGACCCACTGTCGTCATCGCGCCGCACCACACGAGTTACAACCAGGACCACCAGGTCGTCGCCGACGCGGTACACACGTCGCTGCGGCCCTCCGACCACCGGCTGCGCCACCACCCGAGGCTGGTCCTGGCCTACGAGGAAGCCGCCGACCAGTGGCGCACCGACGCGGTCGTCCCGCCCAACCTGATCGTCGAGCTCCGGGAACGGGACGTCGAAGCCAAGCTCGGCGGCATGGAGATGTACGGGTCCCAGAGCCACGAACACCCGCACACCCGATCGGAGCTGACCCTGCGCAGCCTCGCAGCCCTGCGCGGCATGCAGGCCGGGGTCGCCCACGGCGAGGGTTACCACGTTCTGCGCCACCTGTTGTGAACCGGCCGACCGTCCACCGACCGCATTCCCCACGAGGGACCAGACCTTCCGACAGAAATGACAGAACGACACACCGCCTGCAGTGGAGGGGAACAATGAAGGCCGTAGTCACCGGTGGAGCCGGTTTCATCGGTTCGCACTTGTGCGACCATCTCATCGCCCAGGGGCACCAGGTCACCGTCGTCGACGATCTGTCGACCGGGTCCATGGCCAACCTGGCCCAGCTCGGCGAGGAGCCCGGTTTCTCCTTCGTCCAGGGCGACATCCTGGACCGCGAGCTCATCGACGAGCTCGTCTCGGACGCGGACACCGTGTACCACCTGGCCGCCGCCGTGGGTGTCTACAACATCGTGGACAACCCTCTGCGCTCACTGCGCACCAACCTGCACGGCACCGAGAACATCGTCGAGGCGGCCGTCCGCCACCGTGTGCCCTACATGGTGGCCTCCACCAGCGAGGTCTACGGCAAGAACGACGCCGACGGCCTCAAGGAGGACGACGACCGCATCTACGGTTCGCCCACCAAGAGCCGCTGGTCCTACGCCGCGGCCAAGGGCCTGGACGAACTGGTCGCCTACGTGCACGGCGCCGAGTCCGGCGTGCCGTGTGTCATCACGCGGTTCTTCAACGTCGTGGGCCCGCGCCAGACCGGCCGCTACGGCATGGTGGTGCCGCGCTTCGTCGACCAGGCCCTGGCCGGCGAGCCCATCACCGTGTACGGCACGGGCGCCCAGCGGCGCTGCTTCGGCTCGGTCTTCGACGTGGTCCCGGCGATGACGCGCCTGATGGACACCCCGCAGTCCTTCAACCAGGCCGTCAACCTCGGCGGGCGCGAGGAGATCTCGATCAAGGGGCTGGCCGACCGGGTCGTGGAGCTCACCGGGGCCGACAGCCCGATCACCTACACGGACTACGAGCAGGCCTACGGAGAGGGGTACGAGGACATGCAGCGCCGCTACCCCGACACCTCGTTGGCCAGGCGGCTCATCGGTTACGAACCCACCCGCGACCTCGACGCCATCATCCACTCGATCGTCGACCACCGGCGTTCGGGGCTCGATGCGGCGGCCGAGCCGGTGACGGCCGCGGCGACCGCGGCCACGGCCCCCGTGTAGACGGCGCGAACGGCTGCGGGGCCCGGTCGCTCGGAGAGGCCGCGGCCCCGGTCCCGGGCCCGCCGGGGCGCACCCGCGAGTGCCCCGACGGGGCCGCCCCCGTGCGCGGTCCGTTTCATTGCAGGAACACAGTGGCGAGCAGGAGCACGCTCATCCCCAGCGTCACCGCACACAGCAGGAGCATCGCCCAGGGACGGGCGACGTTGGTCGGCGTCCCGCCCGTCACGGGGTCACGGGTGCCCATGGTGCTCCGGCGCCAGCGCACCCACAGGTGGGTCGAGACGACGGCGAAGACGATCAGCAGCGCCACCATGAGGACCACCCGCACCTGGGGCGGGGCTTCGGGGACGGCCGCTTCCCCCGGCACCAGAGCGCCCCGCATGTGCAGCAGTCCGACCACCAGGACGAGAGCGAGGGTGCGCTGCCACGACATCAGGGTGCGTTCGGGTTGCAGGCCGGGATCGGTACGTGGACCGGAGGTACTCACAGCAGGTTCCCCAACAGCACCAGCAGCGACACCAAGGCCACCACGAACGTGGTGATGAGCGGCAACATGCTCAGTTTGAGCGGTGCGCCCCGGCCCATGGCCTTCTGTACCCGCAGCCATCGCACCGGGGCGTAGACGGTGATGACCCCGGCCAGCAGCGTCAGCAGCAGTCCCACGGCTGTGCGGGTCGCCTCGCTCCACTCCAAGGGCAACAGATGCAGGACCGCCACGGCGCCCGCGAGCAGGGCCAAGGCGGTGCGGACCCAGGCCAGGAACGTTCGTTCGTTGGCGAGGGTGAACCGGTAGTCGACGGTTCCGGCACCGGCGTCCCCGGCCGTTCCCCCGTGCTCCGGTGTCCCGGTCTCCATCATGCCCTTCTCTCTTGGTCTTGTCGCGGGTTCCTGTCTCACCCCCAGTCAACCTCCTCCTTCCCGTCCGAACTGGTAGGGACGGTGTGATCGGCCGGCCCACGGGCCTCGGCAGGGGCGTCCCGGCTTCCGTTGGAATGCGGCCCGCAGGTGACCGTGTTGTCGCAAGAACCTGATCGACCGCGACCGGTCGCGTGCCGCCGGAGCTGATGCTCACGGGGGTTCACGCCTGGTAGTAAGACCGGGTAGGCGACGCCCAACACTCAAGGAGACCACGTGGCCACCGTCGAGCTCACGAAGGACAATTTCGCGGACACGCTGCAGGACAACGACTTCGTCCTCATCGACTTCTGGGCGGACTGGTGCGGCCCCTGCCGCCAGTTCGCGCCCGTCTTCGAGAAGTCCTCGGAGACGCACACCGACATCGTGCACGCCAAGGTCGACACCGAGGCCCAGCGCGAGTTGGCCTTCGAGTTCAAGATCCAGTCCATCCCGACCCTGATGATCGTGCGCGAGCGCACCGTCATCTACAACGAGCCGGGTGCCCTGCCTGCCGAGGCTCTGGAGAGCCTGATCACCCAGGCCAAGGAGCTGGACATGGAGGAGGTCCGGCAGAAGATCGACGAGCAGGACGGCCAGGAAGGCGAGCAGCAGAACGATCAGCAGGGCTGATCCGCTGCCGAGCGGCGTCACGGGACCGGTCCCCCGCCGGGTGTGTGGGGACCGGTCCCTTCGTCGCTCCAGGAGGGGGAGCGGGCCGCGGGCACGCACACCCACGGGGCGGTGACGCCCGGTCACACCTTCGGTGACCGGGCACCCCCATTCCACCTCCCACGTTCACTCTTGCCACGGAGCTCGTTCACCGGGACTTCATGCTGACCCCTTTGTATGGGTATGACTGCGCAGCTTCCCGCTGCGCCCCGAATGCAGCCCGACCCCGGAAGTGGCTCCATGTCTGCCAGCAACACCACCGCGAACCCTCGTGACGCCGAGCCGGGCGCCGGCCCCGACACCGCCGCGCACGGACGGAAGAGGCCCGCGTCGGGCGAGCCCGTCTTCGAGGTGTCCGACCTGTCCATCGTCTACGGGACCAACAGGGCCGTGCGCGACGTGAACCTCAAGGTCGACCCTCAGCAGATCACCGCGATGATCGGCCCGTCCGGCTGCGGCAAGAGCACGGTCCTGCGCACCCTGAACCGCATGAACGATCTCATCCCCGGTGCCCGGGTCGAGGGCCGGGTGACCTATCACGGCGAGGACCTCTACGCCCCCGAGGTCGACCCCATCGAGGTGCGCCGCCGCATCGGGATGGTCTTCCAGAAGCCCAACCCGTTCCCCAAGTCGATCTACGACAACGTCGCCTACGGCCCCCGTATCAACGGCATGCGCGGCAACATGGACGAGATCGTCGAGCGGAGCCTGGTCAAGGCCGCCCTGTGGGAGGAGGTCAAGGACAAGCTCAAGGACAACGCGTTCGCGCTGTCCGGCGGCCAGCAGCAGCGCCTGTGCATCGCCCGGACGATCGCGGTCAACCCCGAGGTCATCCTCATGGACGAACCGTGCTCGGCACTGGACCCGATCGCCACCCTCAAGATCGAGGACCTCATGTACGAGCTCGCGAGCGAGTACACGATCGTCATCGTCACCCACAACATGCAGCAGGCGGCGCGGGTCTCGGACCGCACGGCCTTCTTCACCGCCTCCGTCGACGAGGCCGGGGACCGCTTCGGCAACCTCGTGGAGTACGACGAGACCTCCACGATCTTCAGCAGGCCCGCCGACCAGCGCACCGAGGACTACATCGCCGGACGCTTCGGCTGACCCTCCTCTCGCCCCGGGACCGCACATCCCCTCGACGAAGTGGACCCCCATGCCCGCTGTCACGCCATCGATCCCCGGACCCACGGAGGCACTGGACGTGTCGGGGCCGGCAGGGGACCCGCTCCGGGTGCTGTTGGTGGAACCGGAATCGGAGCAATCGCACCAGCTCGTGCTGTCACTGAGCGGCCACGACGTGGACATCACCGTGTGCGTGGACGGCGCCGAGGCCCTGCTGCGGGTGGGGATGGCTCGCCCCGACACTCTGCTCACCAACGCGGATCCGCCGGAAGTGGAGCTGGAGACCCTGGTGCGGGTGACGCGGCGCGTCACCGACATCCCGATCCTCATCGGGGTGGGGACCGGTGACTCGCAGCGTGCGGTGCGGGCCCTGGCCGCGGGTGCGACGGCATGTGTCAGCCGCCCGTACAGGATCCCGGAGCTGGCCGCGCTGCTGCGCGGCTCCCTGCCCCCCGGTGAGCACGGTGAGACGAACGGAGCGGGGACGATGGTGGTCCGTGCGGGGGCGTTGGAGTTGGACACGCTCGGGCACCGGCTGTTCGTGGACGGCGCCCCGGTGGACCTGGCCCTGCGCGAGTTCGGGATCATGGACTTCCTGTTGCGCAACGACGGCCGGGTGGTCGACCGCGAGGAACTGTGGACCGAGGTCTGGCACAAACCCCTGCCTCCGGTGAACAACACGATCGCGGTGCACATCCGCCGTCTGCGGCACAAACTGGGTGACTCCGAGGCGCGGCCCCGGTTCATACACACGGTGCGCGGGGTCGGTTACCGGCTCGACGCGGGCAGCGGGGGATGATCCCCGTCGAACGCCCCTCACCGGGTGGCCGGAAACGTGTTTCCGGCCACCGTGTGACTTCGTTCATTTCCCCGACACCCTCTGCGATGAAATGAACGCACACGTGAACTGAACCCGCGGCAGAAAACGCACGAGAAAAACACCCGCACCGGCGCCCGACGCCGGTGCTTCAGTCGTTCCTGCAGGTGGACAGCGCCCCTCGAGAGGGCAACAGGCCACCACAGAAAATACCCCCCGCTCGATGCGTTATCGATTAGTGACATCGATTCACTGCCCATTCACCGGCTTTCCACCATCTCGTCCCGATCGCGATGTCCAGGCGTCTTTATCTGCTCCTAATGTCGTTTCTGTCAGCCCCGACAGTGGTGATTCGACGAGGAGAAACAGGACATGCGCAACGGGCGTTCCAAGCTCGCCACTCTGGCGGCCATCCCCTTGCTCGCGGCCGCGTGCAGCAGCGGGGGCGAGGACACCGAAAACGCCAACACCAGTGGAGACGCCCTCAGCGGGTCTCTGACCGGTGCCGGCGCCAGCTTCCCGGACCCGCTCTTCCAGGACTGGATCTACACGTACACCAACGACGTCCAGCCCGATACCAGCATCAACTACCAGAGCGTGGGCTCCGGTGCCGGGATCGAGCAGTTCATGGAGGAGACCGTCGACTTCGGCTCCTCCGAGGAGTACCTCGACGACGAGGCCCTCCAGGAGGCCGCCGACAACCGCGGCTGTGAAGCCCTCCAGTTCCCCGTCACCTTCGGCTCCGTGGTCATCGCCATGAACAACCCCGAGCTGGACGGACTGGCCCTGGACGCGGAGACCATCGCCGGGATCTACTCCCGCGACATCACCACCTTCGACGACCCGGCGATCGCCGAACTCAACCCGGAGATGGACCTGCCCAGCGACGAGATCGTTCCGGTCCACCGCTCCGACAGCTCCGGCACCACCGCCGTGTTCACCCACTACCTCGCCCACGAGGTCGAGTCCTGGGACGAGGAGTACGGAGAGGGCAAGGAGCTCGACTGGCCCTCCGGCCTGGTCGGCGGCCAGCAGAACGACGGTGTCTCACAGGGCATCACCCAGAACCCGGGCGGCCTGGGCTACGTGAACCAGTCCTTCGCCCAGGAGTCGGAGCTGTCGGTCGCCCACGTCGTCAACTCCGACGGTGAGCCCATCGAGCCGACCACCGAGTCGACGATCGCCGCCTCCGAGGAGGCCGAGGTTCCCGAGAACTTCCAGTTCCACATCGACGACATCGGTGGCTCGGGTTACCCGATCGCCGGCACCAACTGGATCTTCACCTACACCTGCGGTTACGACCAGGAGACCACCGACACTCTCGTCGACTACTGGACCTGGGCCCTGACCGACGAGTCCGCGCAGGAGATCGCCGGCGAGCTGGGCTACGCGCCCCTCGGCGACGAGCTCACCGAGCGGGTCATCGCCGAGCTGGAGCGCACCAACTCCGAGAACGGCGACGGCTCCGAGGACGGCGAGGACGAGGACTCCGAGGAGGACTCCGCCGAGGACGGCGACCAGTAGATCCCCTTCGGCGGGGCCGGGCCACACAGCCCGGCCCCGCCGTACACAGTTCACGCTCTCCGCTCCCACGAAAGCCATTGAGGAGAAGCACATGCCCACCGAGGCCCCCGAGGCCCCGCAGGCCCCAGAGGAACGCCCGAGGGGGACGCTGACCTCCGGCCGGGGCCGACTGGCCGACCCGATCTTCAAGTGGGTCGTCGCCGGCTGCGGGACACTCGTCCTGATCATCCTGGCCCTGATGGTGATCCGCACGACGGCCGAAGCCTGGCCCGTCTTCGCCAAGGAGGGTTTCTTCGGGTTCCTCTTCGGCGAGGAGTGGACCAGCGGAGACTCACGCACCGAGATCACCGGCACCTACGGGGCCTGGCCCTTCATCTACGGCACCCTGATCACCGCCGCCATCGCGATCGTCATCGCGCTGCCGCTGTCGATCATGGTCGCCGTCTACCTGACCCACATGGCTCCGACCCGGCTCGCCAAGCCGCTGTCCTACACCGTCGAGCTGCTCGCCGCGGTGCCCAGCGTCATCTTCGGCCTGTGGGGCCTGCACTGGTTCCTCCCGAACGTGATGCGGCCCTTCTTCGAGTGGCTCGAGGGCCTGCTCGGATGGTTCTTCCTCTTCGAGGGACCCGTGCTGGGGGTGGGATACCTGCCCGCCGGCATCGTGCTGGCCATCATGATCCTGCCGATCATGACCGCGATCGTGCGCGAGGTCATCGTCGTCCAGCCCCTGGACCAGCAGATGGCCTCCTACGCACTGGGCTCCACCCGCTGGGAGGTCATCACCAAGGTCGTGCTGCCGTCGAGCTTCTCCGGCATCGTCGCCGCCGCCATGCTCGGCATGGGCCGCGCGCTCGGCGAGACCATCGCAGTGCTCATGCTCATCGGCGGCTCGCAGTCCTGGGGCGCCAGCCTCTTCGGTACCGGAAGCAGCATGGCCTCCCACATCGCCGCGACCTTCGGTGAGGCCAACCCCGAGACCCGGACCGCCCTCATGGCGATCGGCGTCGCCCTCTTCCTGGTCACGATGGTCATCAACATCCTCGCCCGCGTCATCGTCTGGCGTCTGGGGCAGACGAAGGGAGACGCCGCCGTATGAGCGCCCCCACCACCGACCGACCCGCGTCGGCGCCCGCACCGCTGAGCCAGCTGCCCCCGGGTTCCGGCTTGCGCAGATTCAAGAACCGTTCCGCGACCGTCGTCCTCACCGGGGCGATGGTCCTGGCGATGGTCCCGCTGTTCCTCATCATCTTCGAGGTGCTCAACCGCGGCATCGGCGTCGTCAACCTGGGGTTCTTCACCGAGACCGAGCCGCCCCCGCGCCGCGACGGAGGCGGGTACGCGGCCGGGTTCATCGGCACGCTCTACATCATGGCGCTGGCGATCCTCATGTCGATCCCGTTCGGCATCGCCACCGCCGTCTACGTCGTCGAGTACGGGCCCAACCGGCTGACGGCCTCGATCCGCTTCTTCACCGACGTGATGACCGGGATCCCGTCGATCTTCGTCGGCCTGTTCGTGTACGGGCTGCTGGTGATCGGCTGGGGCGGCCTGGGCTTCGGTACCTTCGTGGGTGCCGTCGCGATCGGTGTGATGATGCTGCCGATCGTGACCCGGTCGGCGGAGGAGATGCTGCGGCTGGTGCCCGATGAGATGCGCAACGCCAGCTACGGCCTCGGCGCGCGCAAGTGGCAGACCATCATGCGCACGGTGTTGCCGGCCGCCGCTCCCGGCCTGACGACCGGGTCGATGCTCGCGATCGCCCGCGGTATCGGCGAGACCGCACCGCTGATGCTGACCGCGTTCGGTTCGGGTCTGATCGTGACGGCCTTCCAGGGTGAGCCGCAGGGTTCGGTGCCGCTACAGCTCTACCGCGGTGCCGCGCAGCCCTTCGAGGCCGGCATCGACCGTGCCTGGGGCGCGGCCCTCTGCTTGTTCGCGCTGGTGCTGGTGTTCACGGTCGCGGCCCGCTGGATCGGGTCGCGCGCCTCCATCGGGAAGTAGGGCGGCACGGTGCCCGGCCGGGCGTCGGAGGGCGGTAACCTTCCCGGGACCCGCCCCCGATCCCCGGAGCGTTCCCCATGTCCGAGCAGACCGACTACGCGGCCACCTTCTCCCTGGTGGACAGCGACGGCGACGGCCTGATCTCCGCAGACGAGTTCCTCTCCCTCATGAGCAATCTGGGTGAGGAGAGCACCCCGGAGCAGGCCGTCGCCGCCGTGCGCGAGATGGACTCCGACGGCGACGACCGGGTGTCCCTGACGGAGTTCACCGCCTATATGGCCCGCAACCACGCGTGAGGTCCCGGCGCGTGTGAGAGCCCGGCGGGGTCAGTGCGGGGCCGTGGCGACGTAGACGACGTCCGGCACACCTCGGGCGACAGGGACCTCGACCACGTCCACGGAGGCGAACCGGTCACGCAGCTGCGTCTCGAAGGCCGCCACCTCGTTCGCGCTCCAGAACGTCAGGACCCCGCCGGGTGCGAGCAGCCGGACGAGGCGGTCGAGCCCGTCGGAGCTGTAGAGGCGGCCGTTGCCCTCGACCACGGTCCAGTCGGGGCCGTTGTCGGTGTCCATGCAGATCGCGTCGTAGCGCTCGGGTTCCTCGGCCTCGGAGGCCTCGGCCAGCCACGTGACGAGGTCGGCGTTGTGGACCCGGCAACGGGGGTCCTGGTGCACGTGTCCGGCGGCCTCGCCGAGTTCGCCGTCGTGCCAGTCGATGACGTGCGGCTCCAGCTCGACCACGTCCACACGGGCCACGCGGGGGTGGTCGAGCGCCTCGCGGGCGGAGAATCCCACACCCAGTCCGCCGATCAGGACCCGGGCCAGGGAACGCCCGCGCGGCAGGGCCGCCAGGCTCGCGCGCACCATCTCGCGCTCGGAGGTGCCGTCCCGGGTGTCCATGAGGAAGAGCCCGTTGCTGTAGATCTCGTAGTGCGCCCCCACGCGGCGGAGCACGAGGTCTCCCCCGGTCTCACCGGTCACGCGCGCCAGGGTGGCCTTCTCGCCGTCCGGTTCGGACGCGGGCGCTGTCATCGGCTGGTCCATGCCCATATTCTGCCCCCGGCACGGGGCGCGGGCATCCGGGCCGGGACGGGCACCACGTGTGGCCGGCCCCGGCAAAAACCCTGTGCGTCGTCCGAGGACCCTCCGCTAAGCTCCCCGACCGTGGGTATCTGCGTTGTCTTCATCCGGGACCGCCGCTTCTAGCGGCGCGGTCCCTCGATTCCTCTTCCGAGCACCCGCCGCTCTCAGCAGCTATCGCTGGGCGGCCCTGCACGAGGCGTTCGGCGGGGGCCGGTGAGACGGGTCCTGTTCCGACTGCCCCGGTCACGTCCCGCGGGTGAGCCCGCGGCCCAGTTGTACTGCTCACAGAGGTCTTGTTCTTCCCCTGGTTGGGCATGCGCCACCTATGGATCCTGGGCAGCAGAGTTCGGGGGTTTCTGGATTTCGGGGTCGCGGAGTGGGGTTCGTTGATGTGATCGGGGTTCGGGGACGGGGGGATTGGGTTTATTCGGAATGAGGGTTCTTGTGGTGCCGGGGGACCGTGGTTCGTCGGGGTCGGGATTTTAGCCCGGCCGGGTCTACGCGCAACCCGCTTCGGCGCCACACACACCTGATTCTTTGCGGGGATGGTGGCGGCGTTCTGCGGGGTTGACCACGGCGCCTCGGGGTGTGCGCTCCGACCCTTGACGCCGGGCTCACCCGACCCTCATCGACGAACCCCTCCACCCCGGCGCCCGGTCGCCAAAGAAGTGGGGTCCCAAAAGCCAACCCCCTGTGGTGGCCACATTGCGACCACCGGGCCAGGTGTGTGCGCGGCCGCTCGCTCCTGCGAAGGCACCGGCCAACGACTGGCCCCGGCACTCCCGGTGACGCATCGAGGCCAGGGCAAGCCGGCGTGCGCGCGGTTCGGCCCTTCTTATTTTATCGCGGGAAAGCGGGACGGTGGAGTTATCCACAAGGCCATTTTCGGGGAATATCTAAGGAGAACCCCGAGGCGGCTTCGTAGATCAAGGTAAGGGTCTTACACCCTTGGGGATAGTGCCGTTTCCAGAGATGCTTCTTTTAGAATGGAAGCATGACGGACCACACCGCAGCACCCAGCGCAGGAACGGCCCCCGACGCGGCCGTTGCCGCGCTGGGCGCTGCGGCCGATGAGGTCATCGCCTCCTTCGGCGGTGATATTCCGTTCGGTGCGGCTGCTGGTGTGTTGGAGCGTATCGAGGCGGTGCACGCCAATATCGACGAGCTCACGGTCGCGATGCTCGCCCCGCTCGCGCGGATGGAAGCCTCGGGTGAATTGCTCGAAGAGGGCGGCCAGAAAAACGCGGGTGCCTACCTGGCTCACGCGTGGGGCATCCATTCCGATGAGGCCAAGCGGCTGGCCCTGTTGGCCACCGGCCTGCACACCGGGTCCCTGCCCGACACGGCTGCCGCTCTCGCGGAGGG
>NZ_ANBE01000020.1 GCF_000341145.1 Nocardiopsis xinjiangensis YIM 90004 | reverse complement strand
CTCAACCCGGACCGGCCGGAGAAGAACGAAGAGGCCGCCTTCGCCGAGCGGGGGCCCGCTTGAGGCGCACCTTCGAGGGGACGTTCCACTTCGAGGCCGACCACATCACCGAGTTCTCCCACGGCGGCACCACTTCGGCCGCGAACCTGCAGCCGTTGTGCTCGGTGCACAACCGGTTGAAGTACCGCCGCAACACCCGCCACCGGAACAAGACCGGGAAGAAGCCCGGCACCGGGGCCGGGGCCAAGGCCCCGCCGGATTCCACCGGCTAGCACCACTCTCTTCACCCCCGGGAAAAGTACCCCCGGGGGCCACACCCATGGCACCCCCAGCACCCGCACCCCCCCAGCAGCGGCCCCGGCGGCCGGAGCCTGCACCTGCGGCAAGCGTTCCC
>NZ_ANBE01000019.1 GCF_000341145.1 Nocardiopsis xinjiangensis YIM 90004 | reverse complement strand
TTGTGCTCGGTGCACAACCGGCTCAAGTACCGCCGCAACACCCGCCACCGGAAAAAGACCGGGCAGAAGACCGGCACCGGGACCGGGGCCAAGGCCCCGCCGGGTGCGGCCGGCCCGCCCACCGGCTAGCACCACTCTCTTCACCCCCGGGAAAAACGCCCCGGGGGCCACACCCATGGCACCCCCAGCACCCGCACCCCCAGCAGCGGCCCCGGCGGCCGGATCCTGCGCCTGCGCCTGCGCCTGCACCTGCGGCAAGCGGTCCCCCCAACCA
>NZ_ANBE01000018.1 GCF_000341145.1 Nocardiopsis xinjiangensis YIM 90004 | reverse complement strand
CTGTCAATGCTCGGGCGGAGCCCGAAGCCTTTCCAGAGGAGCGCACACGCCACTCGCCCCCGGCCTCAACGCCGTCACCGGGAGTGCCGGGGCCCGTAGTTGCTTCCGCAGGAGCGAACCACCACGCACACGCCTCGACCGTTGGTCGCAATGCCGCTACCACAGGGGGTTTGGTAGTTGGCACCCCCACTTCTTCGGCCGGATGAGGGGGCCGGCCGGTAGGTGTTCGGCGGCGAGAGCGCAACAGCCCGGCGTCAAGGGGTGGACCGCACACCCCGAGGCGCCCCACACCGACCCCGCACAACGCCGCACCTTTGGGCAGGTCCCGAGGGTGTGGGGTGGCGCCGAAGCGGGTTGCGGGAAGCCCCGGCCGGGCTAAGCTCGACGCTCCGACGAACACCACCCCACACCAACCACAGGCCCCGGCCCCCTACCCCCGACCCGGTTCCGGGTCAGCCGATGCGGTCGATCACCAGGGGTCCGGGCCCGAAGCCGGGGTCGTCGGCGATCTCGTAGGAACCTGCCAGGGCCTGGGCGGCGCGGTCGAACCGCTCGGGTTCGTCGGCGTGCAGGGTGAACAGCGGTTCCCCCGCCGAGACCTGGCCGCCCGGTTCGGCGTGCAGGCTCACCCCGGCGCCGGCCGAGACCGGGTCCTCCTTGCGCTCGCGCCCGGCGCCCAGACGCCAGGCGGCCAGTCCGACCTGGTAGGCGTCCAGGCGGGTGAGCACGCCGGAGGTGGGGGCCAGGACCACGCGGTGTTCGGCCGCCTCGGGCAGCGGCGCGTCGGGGTCACCGCCCTGGGCACGCACGAGTTCCTTCCAGGTGGCCAGGGCGCTGCCGTCGGCGAGGGCGTCGGCCGGGTCCTTCACGCCGCCGGCTCCGGGGGTGAGCCCGGCCGAGGCGAGCATCTCCCGGGCCAGTGCGAGGGTCAGCTCCACGATGTCGGCGGGGCCTCCCCCGGAGAGCACCTCGACCGCCTCGGCGACCTCCAGGGCGTTGCCGACCGTACGGCCGAGCGGGGCGGCCATGTCGGTGATCAGGGCGCTGGTGCGCACCCCGTGGTCGGTCCCGATGTCGACCATGGTGCGGGCGAGTTCACGGGCCGAGCCGAGGTCTTTCATGAACGCACCCGAGCCGACCTTGACGTCCAGCACGAGCGATCCGGTGCCTTCGGCGAGTTTCTTGCTCATGATGGAGGCGGCGATGAGCGGGATGGATTCGACGGTGCCGGTGACGTCGCGCAGCGCGTAGAGCTTGCGGTCGGCGGGGGCCAGACCGGTGCCGGCGGCGCAGATGACCCCGCCGGTGGACTCCAGGACCCCGCGCATCTCTGTGAGGGTGAGCCCGGCCCGCCAGCCGGAGATCGATTCGAGTTTGTCGAGGGTTCCACCGGTGTGGCCGAGCCCGCGTCCGGACAGCTGCGGCACGGCGGCCCCGCAGGCGGCGACCGTGGGGGTCAGAGGCAGGGTGATCTTGTCGCCGACCCCTCCGGTGGAGTGTTTGTCGGTGGTGGGGCGGGCCAGGTCGGAGAAGTCGAGGCGGTCCCCGGAGGCGAGCATCGCCTCGGTCCAGCGGGCGACCTCGACCCGGTCCATGCCGCGCAGGTAGATGGCCATGGCCAGCGCCGCCATCTGTTCCTCGGCGATCTCGTCCCGGGTGTAGGCCTCGATGACCCAGTCGATCTGCTCGGGGCTCAGCTGCTCCCCGTCACGTTTGGTGCGGATGACCTCGATGACGTCCATGTCCTGCTCCTCTGTGTCGTCACGGGGTGGAGTCGCGTGGAGGCGCCGGGTGGGGCGCTCCGTCACAGCTGTCCCCGGTCCCGTGTGCCGGGGCCGGGGACGGTCACCGTTCTTCCTGGGTCAGGCCAGGTCGTGCGGCCCGAAGGCCTGGGGCAGGACCTGGCTCATGGTGAGCACACCCTCGGGGGTGTCTATCAGGAGCTCGGGCCCGCCGTGTTCGTACAGCAGCTGACGGCAGCGCCCGCACGGCATGAGCGTGCTGCCCCGGCCGTCGACGCAGGCGAACGCGGTCAGGCGTCCCCCTCCGCCGGAGTGCAGGGCGCTGACGAGCCCGCACTCGGCGCACAGGCCGACCCCGTAGGAGGCGTTCTCCACGTTGCAGCCGGTGACGGTGCGCCCGTCGTCGACCAGGGCCGCGGCACCCACCGGGTACTGCGAGTAGGGCGCGTAGGCGCGGGTCATGGCCTCGCGGGCAGCACCGCGCAGCGCCTGCCAATCGACCTGGGCCGGTATGGGGTTCATGAGCGGTTCGCCCTCCATTGTTGGCCGATACCGGCTGGCGCCCGCAGTCTCTGTGAGGCCAGCGAGAGCACCAGCAGCGTCGCGATGTGCGGACTGTAGGTGGACAGTTCGCGTGGCAGCGAGTCGGTCCCGAAGTACCAGAACAGCAGGAGCGCGGCGACGCCGACTGTCACAGTGGCCAGTGCGGTGGTGCGTTCCTTGCGGCCCCACATCGACACCAGCGCGACGAGCGCACCGAGCACGGTGCCGGCGACGAAGACGGTGGTGGTCTCCGCGGCGGGAAGTGCGGTGAAGGAGCCGAGCCAGTAGGCCAGCGCCGCCACCGTGACCAGCCCGACCGCGACCGTGGCCAGGACTGGTGTCTCGGAGGTGCGGGTACCGACCAGGGCCAGTAGCAGGCCCACCAGCAGGAGCAGGCCCGAGGCGGGCAGCAGGATGTCCGAGAATCCGGCCGGCGGCCCGGCGGAGACGAACGCGTACACCAGGGCACCGGCCACGGCCGCCACAGCGCCGGCCCGGCCGATCAGGGAGCGGCGCGCACGCCACACGGCCCAGGCCAACAGGGCAGCCACGAAGAGCAGGAGCAGCGCGTGGATGGCCGCGCCGCCGCCGCGCACCTGCAGGGCGTCGGTGTAGCCGAACAGGCTCGCGCCCATCGCCAGTCCGCCGGGGCGCCAGTTGCCGAAGATCATCGCGGCCAGACCGATGTAGCCGCGGCCGCCCGTCTGGCCTTCCTGGTAGATGTTGGAGGCCACCAGCGACAGGAAGGCGCCGCCCATGCCGGCCATGCCGCCGGAGACGATCACTGCGGTGTACTTGAGGCGGTAGACGGCCACACCGAGGCTCTCGGCGGCGTCGGCGTTCTCACCGACCGACCGCAGGCGCAGACCGAAGGTGGTCTTCCACAGCACCAGGTAGCTCAGCGGGATCATCATGATCGCCACGAAGGTCAGCGCGGACATGTTCGTGGTCAGTCCGATGACGAAGGACGCGGCGTCGCTGACGACGAAGATGCCGCTCGCCGCGACCGGTTGGAGCAGGTCGGGCAGCACCGGCAGCGACAGCGTCGGGAAGTCCGGGGTCGCCGGGGACTGTGCGGCACCGGCCTGGGGGACGTCCGCGTAGACCAGGATCGACAGGTAGCGCATCGCGCCGAGCATGAGGATGTTGATGGCCACACCGGAGACGATGTGGTCCACCGCGAAGGTCACGGTGGCCACCGCATGGATGAGGCCGCCCGCCATGCCCGCGACCACGCCGGCGAGCATGCCGATCCAGGGGTCTGCGGTCGACCAGGCGAAGTAGGCGCCGAACCAGGTCCCGAGGATCATCATGCCTTCGAGACCGATGTTGATGATGCCGGCGCGTTCGGCCCACAGACCGCCGAGGGCGGCCAGGGCGATGGGAACCGCGAACACCAGGGTGGTGCTCACCGTCCCGGCGTCGGTGAGCATGTCCTGGCCTGTGATCACGCGCAGACCGGCCAGGGACACGAAGACCGCGCCGAGAAGGGTGAGGAAGCGCCACCGGGCCCACCCCTTGGGGCGTGCCGGGGTCTTCGCGGTCGGCTTCACGTTGAGTTCCTGGCTCACTTCGCCTCCCCGGAGGACTCGACGGTCCGGCCGAGCTGCTTACCGATCTGTTGCTGCTGGTAGCCGCGGCCCCAGCGGTGCACCACCTCGTAGACCACGACGACGGTGAGGACGATGGTGGCCTGGGCGATGACGGCGATCTCCTGCGGTGTGTCGTCGAACGGCAGGATGCCCGCCGACTGGTCGAGGAAGGACCACAGCAGCGCCGCGAAGACGATGCCGACCGGGTGGTTGCGGCCCAGGAGGGCGATGGCGATCCCGATGAAACCGATACCGGCGGGAAAGTCCAGCGCGTACTGGTGGGAGTGTCCGAGCAGCTGCGGCAGGCCCACGAGCCCGGCGATCATGCCCGAGAAGAGCATGGACAGGAAGACCATCTTCTTGACGTCGACGCCGCTGGCCTCGGCCGCCGTCTTGGACTGGCCGGTGGCGCGCAGCTCGAACCCGAACCGGGTGCGGTTGAGCATCGCCCAGTACATGAACCCGACCACGGCGGCCAGGACGATCATGCCCCAGATCTCGTTGTCGGAGCCGAGGAAGCCGGCGGGGATGCCGGGCACCCACGACGACTCGGGCATGGGCGGGGTGCCGATGTTGTTGGTACTCAGCTCCACCGCGAGACGGTCGGTGCTGAGCAGGTAGGCGGTGATGCCGGTGGCGATGGAGTTGAGCATGATCGTGGAGATCACCTCGGACACGCCCCGGGCCACCTTGAGGTATCCGGCGATACCGGCCCACACACCGCCGACCGCGACGGCGGTGGCGATGATGACGATCTGGCTGATGACCGGCGGCAGCATGAGGTAACCGCCCACCGAGGCCGCGAGCAGGGCCGCGAGCCGGTACTGGCCGTCCACGCCGATGTTGAACAGCCCCATCTTGAAGCCGATCGCCACCGCCACGGCGGCCAGGTAGTAGGTGGTGGAGGTGTTGATGATCTGCACCATGCTGTCGGGCCGGGAGCCGAACTCCAACATGCGCCCGAAGGTCTCCATCGGGGCGATACCGCTGAGTTGGAGCACGGCGCCGGTGACCCCGACGGCGAGGACACCCGCGGCCAGGACCGCCGCGAAGGACAGTGCGAGCATGGCGGACAGGCGGTGGAAGAGCACGAAGGCCAGCCCGGCGCCGATCAGGGCACCCAGGGGGACGGCGACCTCGGCGATGAGTTGCAGGTCCAGGATCCAGGCGGTGGCCAGCCCCGTGACCAGGGCCAGCACCAGCGTCATGGGGGCGACCAGCACCTTGTGCAGGGGTGTGCCCTCCTCCTGGGCCCCGGTGGCGCCGAGGCTGCTCCCGTCACGGGTGCGCGCGGCTGTGGCGGCGACCAGCACGAAGGCCAGGCCCACACCGATGAGGAGGGCGGCCCACCAGAGCAGGGCCAGGTCGAGGACCACGGTCGTGACCACACCCAGGGCCAGGGTCAGGCCGAAGACGACGGGGGCGGCGAGGGTGCGGGGGGCGTTCTCAGTCATGCTCCGTCCTCGCCTTCGGCGCCGCGGGTCCGGTCGGCACGGGGATCACCTTCCGTGGCTTCGGCGTTGTCGAGCCCGGCACCGGTCATGGCGGAGCCGAGCTGCTCGGGGGTGAGGCCGGTGGGGTCGGCCTCGGCGACCAGGCGGCCGCGGAGGATCACGTGCAGGGCGTCGGACATGCCGATGAGCTCGTCCAGGTCGGCCGAGATCAGCAGGACGGCCAGTCCGGCGGCGCGGGCCTCGCGCAGCTGTTCCCAGATGGCGGACTGGGCACCCACGTCCACGCCCCGTGTGGGGTGAGCGGCCACGAGGAAACGCGGCTCACCGCTCATCTCCCTGCCGATGATGAACTTCTGCTGGTTGCCGCCGGAGAGGGCGTCGGCGACGACGTCGATGCCGGGGGTGCGCACGTCGTACTCGGTGACGATGCGCTCGGAGTCGGCGCGGGCCCCGGACCGGTCGAGCCAGGGGCCGCGCACGCTCGGGGCACGGGTCTGGTGTCCCAGGATCCGGTTCTCCCACAGCGGGGACTCCAGCAGCATGCCGTGGCGCTGGCGGTCCTCGGGGATGTAACCGACCCCGGCCTCGCGAATGCGCAGGGTGGACCACTCGGTGATGTCGGCGCCCTCCAGGAGGATGCGGCCGGTACTGAGGGTCTGCATGCCCATGACGGCCTCGATGAGCTCGGACTGGCCGTTGCCCTCGACACCGGCCACACCGACGATCTCCCCGCGGTGCACGTCCACGGACACGTCGTCGACGACCGGGCGGCCCTCGGGAGAGAGGACGGTGACGCCCTGGAGGGAGAGCACCACATGGTCGGTGACGGTGGACTCGCGCAGTTCGGGGACGGGCAGTTCACCGCCGACCATGAGCGTGGCCAGTTCACGGGCCGAGGTGTGCGCGGGGTCGACGGTGTCGACCGTGGTCCCGCGCCTGATCACGGTGATCTCGTCGGCCACCGACAGGACCTCGTCGAGTTTGTGCGAGATGAAGATGACCGTGAGGCCTTCGCGTTTGAGCTCGCGGAGGTTGTCGAAGAGCTCGTCGACCTCCTGGGGCACCAGGACGGCGGTGGGTTCGTCCAGGATGATGGTCTCGGCTCCGCGGTAGAGGACCTTGAGGATCTCCACGCGCTGGCGGTCACCCACGCCCAGTTCCTCCATGAGGCGGTCGGGGCGGATACCGAGCCCGTACTGGGCGGACAGTGCCAGGATGCGTGCGCGTGCTCTGCGGCCGATGCCGTGGCGGCGCTCGGCGCCCAGGACCACGTTCTCGAGGACGGTGAGGTTGTCGGCCAGCATGAAGTGCTGGTGGACCATGCCGATGCCCTGTTTGATGGCGTCGGAGGGGTTACTGAAATGTACGGGCTCGTTGCGGACGAGGATCTCGCCCTCGTCGGGCCGGTGCATTCCGTACAACGTCTTCATCAGCGTGGACTTGCCTGCGCCGTTCTCTCCCACGACGGCGTGCACGGTGCCCGGAGCCACGGTGATGTCGATGTCGTGATTGGCCACGACCCCGGGAAAACGTTTGGTGATTCCCCGCAGCTCGACGGCGGGGGGCGCGTCGGCTCCACCGCCCGGTGGCGTGCTGCTCATCTCTCTCCTCGTGGAAAACGGCGGTCGGGGCGGATCGGGCCGGATCACGGCCTTTCGACGCCGACAACGCGGAAAACGGCGGTCGGGGCGGCACCGAAGGGTCGGGGCATGCTTCCCGCGCTCTTTCGGTACCGCCCTCGCCAGGACATCGCGGGGTATCCCGTGTGAGGCCCCTCCCCGCGATGGAACGGTGGATCGTGATCGCCGAACCGGCCTCAGGGCTCGGTCGGGACCTCGATCTCACCGTCGATGACCTGCTGCTTGAGCTCGTCGAGCTCGCCCTGGATCGGCTCGATGGCCTCCTCGTTGGACTGCGTGTAGTCCACGCCGCCGTCGGAGAGATCGAAGCGCTGGATGCCGCTCTGGGGTTCACCCTCGACGCTGGCCTCGATGAGGTCGTAGACGGCGACGTCGACCTGTTTGATGGCCGAGGTCAGCACGTAGGGCTTCTGCTCCTCGTCAGCGTTCTCGTACTGGTCGCTGTCGACTCCGATGAAGGTGAGTTCGTTGTCGGCGACGGCCTCGAGGACGCCGTTGCCCGAGGCCCCGGCGGCGTGGTAGATCACGTCGGCGCCGCGGTCGTGCTGGGCCTGGGCACTCTCCCTGCCCTGGGCCGGGTCGGTGAAGCCGCTGATGTCCGGCGGCTGGCTCAGGTAGTCGACCTCGACCTCGACGGAGTCGTCCACGTGCTCGACGCCGGCCAGATAGCCGGCTTCGAACTTCTTGATCAGCGGGGTCTCGACACCGCCGACGAAACCGACGTGGTCCTCCTCGGTGGTCAGCGTCGCGGCGGCGCCGGCCAGGAAGGAGGCCTGCTCTTCGGCGAAGACCAGGCTGGTGATGTTGTCGTGGCCCTCGATCTCCTCGTCGATGATCGCGAAGTTCACGTCGGGGAACTCGGAGGCGACGCTCTCGATGGGCTCCTGGTAGGCGAAGCCGACCCCGATGACGAGGTCGTAGCCCTCCATGGCCATGTTGCTGAGGCGGTCCTCCTTGTCGGCGTCGGACTCACCGTCGGACGGCTCGAAGTCGGCGCTCTCGATGCCGAGTTCCTCCTCGGCTCGCTCCAGGCCGCGGAAGGCCGAGTCGTTGAACGAGCGGTCGCCACGGCCGCCGACGTCATAGGCGAGGCCGACCTGGACGGTGTCCGCGTCGTCACCGCCGCCGGAGGCGTCTCCACCGCCGCCTTGCGTGTCGTCGCACGCGGTCAGCGCCAGTGCGCTCGCCGCTGCCAAGGCGGCGAACTTCGTTGCGTTCGTACGCTTCACTTCGGAACTCTCCCCTTCGCGCTCTCGGTAGTCCGAACATTCGCACTGAACCGACCTGAGTTCTGCTGCCGGACGATATCCCGTGGCATAAACCACACCTAACGGACGGGCCGAGTTGTTATGAAGGCGAGAGCGAAGCGACACGGGGACTTACCGACCGGCCACCCAAGGCATGCCGGGGCCGGGGAGATGAAGCATCAATATGGTTTCCGGAAGCACCGGAAAACGCTCTGACCCGCCATGACGACAGGGAGCGCTGTTTCACTCACCCACAGGTTCCTCACTGAACCAGTGGGTCGCTGGTCCATACCGGACCAACCACGCGGGGCAGCCTCGTGCGCCTCGCAGCCGGGATGGCGGCTCTCCGCTCAGCCCCGAACGAGAAAGTCCACGACGGCCTGCCGGAAGATCCGGGAGGAGACCGCACTGACGTGGTCGCGGCCGGGGATCTCCAAGTGACTGCCGCCCCGGTCACGGGCGAGCTCCTCGGCACCGGCGGCGAGAGCGTCCTCGGACCCGGCGGCCAACAGGAACGGAACACCCTCGGGGACCGGTTCGGGACGGAAGGGCCGGGCCGCCTGGCCGCGCGCGCAGGCCGCGAGGGCGGCCGGGTCGTTGCCGGGCAGGGTGCTGACCGTACGGAAGACCTCGTCGAAGGGGGTCGTGCCCTCGCCCAAGGCGTTCAGGTCGGTTCCGGCGAAGGCGTCGGCCGGGCCGAAACCGCCCAGCACCAGGCACCGCACCCGCTCGGGCGCGCGCAGGGCCAGATCCCAGCCCAGGCGGGAGCCCATGGAATACCCCACGACGTCGACCCGGTCCACGTCCAGCTCGTCGAGGAGCCCGACGAAATCCCGGGAGAAGCGCTCGGGCAGGTAGGCGTCGTCATCGGTGGGCTTGTCACTGCCACCGTGCCCGCGCAGGTCCGGACCGAGGACACGCAGCCCTTCGTTCCCCAGTTCCTGGACCCACCCCGCGGATTTCCAATTCATCTCGAAGTTGGTTCCGAAACCGTGCAGGAGAAGCACCGGTACCGCGCCCGCCGGGGACCCCGGGTGCAAATCCGTATAACGCATGACGAGATCGTCGGTGAGATTCGCAGGCATGAATCCTTCAATCGTTTTCCTGGGAGGAGACTATCCGGACCGGACACGCTTTGCGTTCGTATTTTCCGATGAACAGAAGCAGTTTTCCGGGATCATGTTCGTTGTATCCTCCAAGAAGCTTCCGGGGGCACCGGATCCGCGCCCCCGGAAGCACGGGCTCACTCGGTGGGCGGGGTGAGACGCACGCGCCTGCGGGGTCGGCTCTCCTCCTCCGGGACCGTGCCGACGATGCCGGCGCGGGGCCCGTCCGCCGCGGCCACCGCGAAGGTCACCAGGGGCGCGCCCACCCGGACGACCTCGTCGGGGACCGCGTGCAGTTCGACGACGCGCCCGTCGTGGGGCGAGGGGATGACCACGGCAGACTTGGTGGTCTCCATCTCCACGAGGGGGGCGTTGCGTGCGATGTGGTCGCCGACATCGACCTCCCAGTCCAGGAGGGTCGCCTCGACCAGGCCCTCGCCCAGGTCGGGGAGGGTGAAGGTGATGGTTTCTTCTGCCATGTCGGTATCAGTACTCCAGAGTGCGCTGCACCGCGAGCAGCACACGGTCGATGGTCGGCAGGTACTGGGGCTCGAGCGGGCCGGCCGGGTAGGGGACGTCGAAACCGGTGACCCTCTGCACCGGGGCCGCCAGGTCGCCGAAGCAGTTCTCGGTCACCCGGGTGGCGACCTCGGCACCGAGGCCGGCGGTCAGGGGTGCCTCGTGCACGACCACGGCACGTTTGGTGCGCCGGACCGAGGCGGCCAGGACGTCGGTGTCCAACGGGGTGAGCCAGCGCAGGTCCAGGACCTCGAGCTCGACGCCGTCCTCGGCGGCCAGCTCCGCGACCTGGAGGCAGCGGTGGACCATGGCGCCCCACGCGATGAGGGTTCCGTGGCTGCCCCGGCGCACGACGCGGCCGGTGCCGACGGGTTCGGTGGGTTCGGCCAGTTCCACGGGGCGCTTGTCCCAGTAGCGCGCCTTGGGTTCCATGAACACGACCGGGTCCTCGCAGCGCACCGACTGCAGGAGCAGGCGGTAGGCCTCGCCCGGATCGGAAGGCACCGCGACCTTGAGCCCGGGGGTGTGGGCGAAGAGCGCCTCCAGGCTCTCGCCGTGGTGTTCGGGGGCCTGGATGCCGCCGAAGGAGGGCAGACGCAGGGTGACGGGCATGGGCACGGCGCCGCGGGTGCGGTAGTTCATCCGGGCGACCTGGTTGACGATCTGGTCGAGGGCCGGATAGGCGAACCCGTCGAACTGCAGTTCGGGGACGGGTCTCCACCCGTTCATCGCCAAGCCCACGGACATGCCCATGATGGCCGACTCGGCCAGGGGGGTGTCGAAGACGCGGTCGGTCCCGAACGTCTTCTGGAGGCCGTCGGTGACTCGGAAGACCCCGCCGAGGGTGCCGACGTCCTCGCCGAAGACGAGAGTGTCGCTGTTCTCGGCCAGCAGGGTGTGCAGGGCCCGGTTGAGGGCCTGCTGCATGGACAGTTCGACGACCGGCCCGGTGGTGGTGTCGGCGGTGTGTTCGATCAGCTCGGTCACGGCTCGACCTCTTCCTTCCAGGTGCGGTGCTGCCGGGCCACCTCATCGGTGGTCTCCCGGAACACGTGCGTGAACAGTTCGGTCCCCTCGGGTTCGGGTGTGTTGGAGACCCCGTCCCGGATCCGCCGGGCCTCCTCGCGGGCCTGTTCGTCGATCTCGGACAGCGCGTCCTCCTCTGCGTGCCCTGCGGCGATGACGGCCTCGCGCAGCAGGGTGAGGGGGTCGCGGCGGCGCCAGCGTTCGGTCTCGGAACCGTCGCGGTAGCGGCCGGGATCGTCGGAGGTCGAGTGGGGTTCGACGCGGTAGGTGAGCGCCTCGATCAGGACGGGGCCCTCGCCGCGGCGTGCGTGGGCGACCGCCTCGACGGTGGCACGGTGGACCGCACCGGCGTCGTTGCCGTCCACGAGCACCCCGGGCATGCCGTAACCCTCGGCGCGGGCGGCGATCGATCCGCCGGCGACCTGGTGTTCGTTGGGCACCGACAGGGCCCACTGGTTGTTCTGGCAGAAGAAGACGACGGGGGCGCCGTAGACACCCGCGAAGTTCATGGACTCGTGGACGTCGCCCTCGGAGCTGGCACCGTCGCCGAAGTAGGCCAGGGCGACCCCGTCATCGCCGCGCAGGCGTTCACCGACCGCCCATCCGACGGCGTGGGGCACGGGGCCGCCGACGACGGCGTTGACGGCGCCGAAGCGGGAGGCGGCCACGTCGTACAGGCCGCCGTGCCACAGGGCTCGGTGGGTGGCCATGTAACCGACCATGTCGACGCCGTAGGCCTGGGCGGCGGCCATCTCGCGGTAGGTCGGGAACACGAAGTCGCGTGCGGGGTCGAGTGCGGCGGCGCTGCCCACCTGGGCGGCCTCTTGTCCGCGGACGGAGACGTAGGCGGGAAAGATCCCTTGGCGCTGCAGCGCGATGGCCTCGGTGTCGAGGTCGCGGGCGGTACGCATGTGGCGGTAGAGCTCGCGGGCGAGGTCGGGGGGCAGGTGGTCCACGGTGATGGATCCTCGGCCCACGGACGCGTGCTGTGGCATCTGTAGCGGCTCCCAACGTGGCCCCTGGACGCGTGGCGTGGGCGGGGCCGGGCTCTTCACTGTCCTGCCCGATTCTGCGTTGCCTTCGACACTTTTGGTAGATAAGCGTCCATAGTTGATACACATGCGAACGAGATCGATGTTTCAGTTCGCGATCGTCCAACTACGCCTGTTCATGAACCGCAAAAACCACACACGGCCCTGTACACCGTGAAACGGCCGCACTGCCCCTGGACGGAAACGTGCGGGCCGGAGGACGTGCTCGCCAGATGTCGGAAACAAAGCCCTACAACCGAACACTCGTCATGGATCAGGGGCTTTCCGTGAGACAAAATGCCGATTCGAGGGCGAAGCGGTGTAGTGACCCGCCAGTACGGGAAACCCCCACCCAATTCGTCGTGTCCACCCCGGGTACAGTCGTCATCCCACCGGCGGCCTCGTTCCCCTCCCTTCCCCCCGATCCCCCGCCCCGTCTCGCCACCTGAGACCCCGATGGACGAAGCCATCGTTCCCCTGGTAGTTCGTTGGCCCCGTCCTTCGTCGATGACGACCGCGAGGGGCCTCCGCGAGCACAAGAGCACACGAGGAGCACGCACATGGCCATGGGCGACCAGCGTCGTAACGGTCGGCGTCCCGACAGCACCGACCAGACGATCCTCAGCGCGCTCGCCAAGGACGCGCGAACCGGCATCACGGAGATCGCAGCACTGGCCAACGTCTCCCGCGCCACCGCCTACAACCGCATCAAACGCCTCACCGACGACGGGGTCATCCGCGGATACTCCGTGGTCACCGACCACACGAAGATGGGCCTGGGCGTGACCGCGCTCGTGCTCATCTCCGGCAGCCAGCCCGACTGGCGGGCCAACCGCGAAGTGCTCTCCTCCTACCCTGAGGTGGAGTACTGCTGGTACGTCGTCGGTTCGGCCGACATCGTGCTCCTGGTCCGGGTGGCCAACACCAACCAGCTGCGCGACCTCATCCTGACCCGCCTGCAGTCGCTGCCGGGGGTGACCGCCACCCAGACCCTCACCGTCATCGACGAGGTCGTACACCGGCCCGTGGTCGAACCTTCCGACGAGACCGAGTGAGCCGACCGCTCACCGGCCGCGCACCAGGCCCGAGACCGACGACATCACCTCGGCGAGCACCCGAACGCCGCGAGCGCGGATCGGACCCATCTCGTCCGCGGCGTCCAGAACCACCTCGGCGTAGGCCTTGAGCTTGGGTTCGGTACCCGAGGGGCGCAAGGTCACCCGGCCCCCGCCCTCGAGCCGGAACCGGAGCGCGTCGGTGGGCGGGAGTTCGGCGTGCCCGGCCGCGAAGTCCTCCACACCCTCCACCGCGAAGGGACCGAACGCCTCCGGCGGGTCCGACCGCAGCCGGCGCATGATCCCGGTGAGCAGCGACAGGTCGGCCACCCGCATCGAGAGCTGCTCGGTCAGGTGCAGGCCGTACCGCTGCGCCTGGACGTCCAGCAGGTCCAGCAGCGTGCGCCCGTCACGCCGTGCCCAGGCCGCCAGGGCCAGCAGCACCAGCGCCGCCCCGATCCCGTCCTTGTCGGCGACCGGGCGTCCCCCGTCCCCGCCGACGCAGTATCCGAGCGCCTCCTCGTAGGAGAAGACCCGCTTGCGGCCCCCTCCCGCGCGCGCCAGCCACTTGAACCCGGTCAGGGTCTCGTCGAAGTGCGCCCCGTGGTCGTGGGCGATGTGCCCCACCAGGGCCGAGGAGACGATGGAAGCGGCCACGGCGCGCTCGCCCGAGGTGTGGTCCAGCACGTACTCGGCCAGCAGCCC
The DNA here is from genome assembly GCF_000341145.1 of Nocardiopsis xinjiangensis YIM 90004. GTDB lineage: Bacteria > Actinomycetota > Actinomycetes > Streptosporangiales > Streptosporangiaceae > Nocardiopsis > Nocardiopsis xinjiangensis. The sequence continues at coordinate 56,600 of NZ_ANBE01000018.1, read as the reverse complement.
GCCGACCTCGTCACCGGAGAGCATCCCGTGCCCGGGCACCGCCACCGCGAGCCGGTCGGCGTCGGGGTCGTTGGCCACGATCACGTCGGTGCCGTTGGCCTCCCCTTCGCGCAGGGCCAGATCCATGGCGCCCGGTTCCTCCGGGTTGGGGAAGGACACCGTCGGGAAGGCCGGGTCCGGTTCGAACTGTTCGGCCACGACCGTCGGACGCGGGAACCCGGCCCGTTCCATCGCGGCGATCAGCACCCGGCCGCCCACGCCGTGCATGGCGGTGTAGGTGACGCCGACCTCCCGCGGGCCCTCCGGCGTCAGTGCCGTGACCGCCGCCAGGTACCGCTCCAGGATCTCCGGCCCCAACCGGGTCCACTCCGACCCCAGGGGCAGAGCGCCCACGGCGCCGACCCGGTCGATGGCCGCGGAGATCTCGGCGTCGGCCGGGGCGACGATCTGGGTTCCGGCGTCCTCCCCCGCACCGCCGACGTAGACCTTGTAACCGTTGTCCTGGGGAGGGTTGTGGCTGGCGGTGACCATGACCCCCGCGTCGGCACCCAGCTCGCGCACCGCGAAGGCCAGCACCGGGGTGGGCAGCGCCCCCGGCAGGACCGAGACCCGGTGCCCGGCCCCGTTGAGTACGGCGGCGGTGTCGACGGCGAAGTCCTCGGACCGGTACCGGGCGTCGTGGCCGACCACCACGTGGCGCGGTCCCTCACCGAGCCAGGAGCCCAGTCCGGCCGCGGCACGCATGACCACCACACGGTTCATCCGGTTGGGGCCCGCGCCCAGAGCACCGCGCAGCCCGGCGGTGCCGAACTCCAGACGGGCGCCGAAACGGTCCTCGAGGTCGGCGACGGCCTCGGGCACGTCCGCCTCCACCTGTTCCAGAAGAGCGGACAGCTCCTCACGGGTGCGGGGATCGGGGTCCTGGGCGAGCCACGTCCGGGCCGCGGTGAGGGTCTCGGTCATCGGACGGGCTCGATCTCGGCGACGATGTCGGCCAGCATGCGCCCGACCCGGCCGGCGGAGTCGCGACCGGTGGCCAGGACCTTCTCGTGGTCGAGGTCGGCCCCTTCCAGCCCGGCGGCGATGTTGGTGACCAGGGACATCCCCAGGACGCGGGCCCCGGCGGCCCGGGCCGCGATCGCCTCCAGGACGGTGGACATCCCGACCAGGTCGGCGCCCATGGCGCGCAGCATCCGGATCTCGGCGGGGGTCTCGAAATGGGGACCGGGCATCGCCGCGTACACACCCTCGGCCAGGTCGGGGGCGACCGAGCGGGCGATCCCGCGCAGTTCGGTGCTGTAGGTCTCGGACAGGTCGACGAAGGTGGCCCCGCTCAGCGGCGAGAGGGAGGTCATGTTGAGGTGGTCGGCGATCAGGACCGGCGAGCCCACCGAGTAGCCGGGGTTGATGCCGCCGGCGGCGTTGGTCAGCACCACGGTGCGGGCCCCGGCAGCAACAGCGGTGCGCACCCCGTGCACGACGGCGTCGGTGCCGTGGCCCTCGTACAGGTGCGTACGGCCCAGGAAGGCCAGCATGTGGCGGTCGCCGGCGGAGATGCTGCGGAGGGTGCCGCTGTGGCCTTCGACCCCGGGCGGGCGGAATCCGGGCAGCTCGGCGGCCGGCAGTTCGTGCTCGCACTCGCCCAGCAGGTCGGCGGCAGGGGCCCACCCGGATCCCATGACGAGCGCGACGTCGTAGGCGTCCACACCGGTGTGCGAGCGCAGTGCGGCTGCGGCCTCCTCGGCGGCGGCCTGAGGTGTGCGGGTCACTACGTGTTCTCCGTTCGTTCGTTCCGGTGGTTCGCTCCCCTGCTCGTCCCGGGGTCCATGGGACGGGACAGGATCTGCTGCGGCCCGTTCGGGCCGCCATGGTGGTCGCGGCCGGTCGGGGCGAACCCCGCGGCCAGGTAGGTGCGTCGGCCCGCTTCGTTGGCACGGTTGACGCACAGCACGATCTCGGTGGCTCGCGGTGCGACCTCGGCAACCAGGGGATCGAGTGTCGGAGCCGAGCAGGCCGCCCGTCCGATGCCGCGGCCCTGCCATTCCGGCGTGAGGTAGTAGGCGCGCAGCAGAGCGGCCCGTTCCGGTGTGTCGACCAGGTCGCGCAGGTGTCCGCGCAGGTCGACGATGCCGAACCCCGCACAGCGGTCCAGGGCTTCGGCCCGGTCACGGGGCCGGGCGCCGGCGAGCACCACCGCGAACGGGGTCCGGTCGGGGTCGGTGTCGGCCCGGGGCAGGGTGTGGACGGCCTCGGTGACGAACCGGCGCTGGTCCGGGGCGACCCGTTGGCGCACCACCGCCTCGCGCAGTGCCCGGGTCTGGTCGGTGTCGTGGTCCAACCGGACCAGGCGCAGGGCAGGGGTCCGCCCCGCGTCCTGGCCGGACGACGTATCGGTCGTCGAGGTCGACACGCCGCTCCTTCCCTCGGGCGGGCCGTCACCGGCCCGCGGACGCTCACACCCCGATCGGGTGCCAGACCGTCTTGGTCTCCAGGAAGGGTGACATACGCGAGGTACCCGGGTCGGGGTCCAGCCAGGCCCGTTCATCCCCGCCGGCCTCGGGCCCGGGACGCAGGACCCGGGTCAGGCTTTCGGCGGCGGCCTCCTCGAAGCCGGTGGCGTGTTCCCCGGCCCCGGCCAGGTCGAGGGCATCGACGTCGGCGTGCGCGGCCAGGTGCGGGCCGATCTCCCCGGCCCGCCCGGTCAGCAGGTTGATCACCCCACCGGGCACGTCGGAGGTGGCGAGCACCTCGGCCAGGTCGACGGCGGCCAGGGGCTCGGTCTCGGAGGTCACCACCACTGCGGTGTTGCCGGTGGCCACGACCGGGGCGAGGACCGAGGACAGCCCCAGGAGCGGGGCCTCCTGTGGGGCGAAGACCACGACCACACCGGTCGGTTCGGGCGCCGAATGGTTGTAGTAGGGGCCCGCGACCGGGTTGGAGCCTCCGATGACCTGGGCGAACTTGTCGGTCCAGCCGGCGTAGTACACCCAGCGGTCGATGGCGGCCGAGACGATCGTCTCGGCCTCGGCCCGGTCGGTGCCCCGGGCCACCGCTAGTTGGTCGGTGAACTGGGCGCGGCGGCCCTCCATGACCTCGGCGACCCGGTACAGGATCTGGCCGCGGTTGTAGGCGGTACGGCCCGACCAGCCGGTGAAGGCCTTGCGGGCGGCGACCACCGCGTCACGGGCGTCCTTGCGGGAGGCGAGCGAGGCGTTGGCCAGGTGGTCTCCGTCGGCGGAAGTCACGGGGTAGCTCCTGCCCGATTCCGAGCGGGGGAAGGCCCCGCCCAGGTAGAGCTTGTAGGTCTTGCGGACCGCGAGGCGGGCCGGGGCCCGTGTGGCCTTCCGGGCCGTCTTCTTCGCGTCGGTGCGCCGCTCAGCCAAGGTAGGCCTCCAATCCGTGCCGCCCGCCCTCGCGGCCGTATCCCGATTCCTTGTAACCACCGAAGGGGCTGGTCGGGTCGAGCTTGTTGAACGTGTTGGACCAGACCACACCGGCGCGCAGGCGCTCGGCGGTCCAGAGCATGCGTGAACCCTTCTCGGTCCACACCCCGGCGGAGAGGCCGTAGGGGGTGTTGTTGGCCTTGTCCACGGCCTCCTCGGGGGTGCGGAAGGTCAGCACCGACAGGACCGGGCCGAAGATCTCCTCGCGGGCGACCCGGTGGGACTGGCTGACGCCTGTCAGGAGCGTGGGCGCGAACCAGTAACCGTCCGTGGGCAGGTCGCAGGCCGGGGACCAGCGTTCGACACCCTCGGCCTCTCCGCTGTCGGTGGCCTCGCGGATACGGCGGAGCTGGCCGGCGGAGTTGATCGCACCCAGGTCGGTGTTCTTGTCGAGCGGGTCGCCCACACGGATGCGGGAGACACGCTCCTTCAGGCGGGGCAGGAGTTCCTCGGCGATCGACTCCTGCACGAGCAGGCGCGACCCGGCGCAGCACACGTGGCCCTGGTTGAAGAAGATGCCCTGGACGATGCCCTCGACCGCCTCGTCCAGGGCGGCGTCGTCGTAGACGATGTTGGCGCCCTTGCCGCCCAGTTCCAGGGTCAGTCGCTTGTCGGTGCCGGCGACCGCGCGGGCGATGCCGCGCCCCACGTCGGTGGAGCCGGTGAAGGCGACCTTGTCCACCCCCGGGTGTTCCACGAGAGCCTGCCCGGTCTCGCCCGCGCCGGTGAGGATGTTGACCACACCGGGAGGCAGGTCGGCCTCCTGGCAGATCTCGGCGAAGACCAGGGCGGTCAGGGGTGTGGTCTCGGCCGGTTTGAGGACCACGGTGTTGCCGGTGGCCAGAGCCGGGGCGATCTTCCACGCCAGCATGAGCAGCGGGAAGTTCCACGGGATGACCTGGGCGGCCACACCGAGCGGGCGCGGGTCGGTGCCCAGGCCCGCGTGGTGGAGCTTGTCGGCCCAGCCCGCGTGGTAGAAGAAATGCGCCGCGGCCAAGGGCAGATCGGCGTCGCGGGTCTCCTTGATCGGTTTGCCGTTGTCCATCGATTCCAGGACGGCGAGCTCGCGGGAGCGTTCCTGGAGGATGCGGGCGAGCCGGAACAGGTACTTGCCGCGTTCGGCCCCGCTCATGGGGCCCCACACGTTCTCCTGCGCGTGCCGGGCCGCCGCCACGGCACGGTCCACGTCGGTGGGGCCGGCCACGGCGACGGTGGCCAGTGCGCTCTCGTCGGCCGGGTTCAGGCTGGTCAGGTTCTCGCCGCTCTCGGCAGGGACGAACCCGCCGTCGACGAAGAGGTCGTAGTTCTCGCGCAGCGTGACGACGGAGCGGGACTCCGGCGCGGGCGCGTACTCGAAGATCTCTGCCACGTCTGTCAGTCCTGCGTGTAGTGGTCGGGGCCCGGATAGGTGCCCGTGGACAGCCTGGTGCGCTGCATGAGCAGGTCGTTCAGGAGGCTGGAGGCACCGATGCGGAACAGGTCCGGGGTGAGCCAGTCCGGTCCGGCGGTCTCGTTGACCAGGACCAGGTTGCGGATCGCGTCCTTGGTGTTGCGGATCCCGCCCGCGGGTTTGACGCCCACGTGGCGGCCGGTGTCGCGGTGGTGGTCGCGGACGGCCTCCAACATGACCAGCACCACGGGCGGGGTCGCGGCGGGCGAGACCTTGCCGGTGGAGGTCTTGATGAAGTCGGCGCCGGCACGGATCGCCAGGTGGGAAGCGCGGCGCACGTTGTCGAGGGTGGAGAGCTCACCGGTCTCCAGGATGACCTTGAGATGGGTGTTCCCGCAGGCCTCCTTGACCGCGGTGATCTCCTCGTACACCTTCGGGTAGTCGCCGGACAGGAACGCGCCCCGGTCGATGACCATGTCGATCTCGCTCGCGCCGTCGGCGACCGCTGCTCGGGTGTCGGAGAGCTTGGCCTCCAGAGGCGCGCGGCCCGACGGGAAGGCGGTGGCCACGGACGCGACGCCGATGCCGGTGCCGCGCAGGGCCTCCACGGCGTTCCCGACACGGTCGGGGTAGACGCACACCGCGCCGACGGAGGGCACCGTGCGGTCCTCGGGGTCGGGGCGGGCGGCCTTGGCGCACATGGCCCGGACCTTGCCCGGGGTGTCGGCGCCCTCCAGGGTGGTCAGGTCGACCATGGATATGGCCAGGTCGATCGCGCGGGCCTTGGCGGTGGTCTTGATCGACCGAGTGGAGAGGTCCTTGGCGCGGGCCGCGGCGCCGACCTCGTCCACGCCGGGGAGTCCGTACAGGTACGCCCTCAGTTCTCGGTCGGTCACCGCCTCGGGCACGGATGCTGTGTTGGGCACGGGCACCTTCAGGGTCGACGGTGTGCGGGGCTCCGGCGCGGGCCGGCGGGGTGGCGTGCACCACGTCCGACGCCGCCAGGCAGCACCCTAACGCCGGGGTGGGCGGCCGTCAGCACACCTGCGCTCCACACCCCCAAGGTTGGGTTCTTCTCCAGCCCGGATCCCGTCGTGTGCTTGTGCGTTCGTCCAACCAGACCGCCGAAATCCCCTCAAAACCGGCGCTTGTGCTCCGCGTGCGAGACGCGCCGCACAGGACCGGTCCAGACCGGACCACGCCCCTTCCCAGCTCTGGACTACCCTTGGGTGCATGGCGGAGTTCCGGATCAGCAGCGACGACGAACAGGTCGACCTGCGCAAGTTGGCGACGGCCCTGACCGAGTCCCAGGGATGGGCCCGCGACGAGGTGAGCATCTGGGACACGCGGCGCGGCGAGGTCATCGTCAACGTCGACGACACGCTGTTGCGTCCCCCCGAGGCCGACCCCCTGCACCGCCCGCGGCACACCCCCGCGGACGTGCACCGGGCCTGTGAACACCTGCGCCGCGAGGAGCCGTCCCTGCGCGGGGTGGACTTCGTGTTCCTGCGCGAGGAGACCGCCCGTTTCTTCTCGGCGGGATGGACCGTCGCCGACGTGCTCCACGCACTCGCCCACCGGCCCGACCACGTGGTGTGGCCGACCGGCCCCGAGCACCGCGGCGACGCGTGGCTGCGCCACCGCCTGACCGCCTGGCGCACGCCCGACGGCGACATCCGTCCCTCCCACTCCCAGGAGGCCGCGCAGCTGCGCGTGGTCAGCCGCGCGGGCCTGCCCATGGAGCTGGGCCTGCCCGAGGACGTAGAGCTCTCCGAGCGCCCCGTGGCCAGTCCCGAGGCCGCGCGCTCGGCCGCCGACGACGCGCGCCGTCTGATGCGGCAGAACTCCCGCACCACCACCAACTCCCTCGCCCACCAGGACCGGACCTCCGAGAACATCCACCGTCCGGACCGCTGAGGCCGCGAGGCCCCGGACCGCGCCCGCGCAGGCGCACACCTCGGCCCCGGGCGCACACCGGTGCGTGCGCGAGCGGCCAGGCGCTCTTCTGTGCGCGCGGGGGCAGGCGTCCCCCGGGTTCCGGGACGGAGTCAGGGAGCCGGCGGGCCGTGCCGTTCGCGGCGGTTCTCCTGGTAGAGGAGGGCGGTGTTGTCCGCGCACAGGCCCAAGAACCTCTCCAGCGGTCCGCGGCCGAGGAGGAGCCGCCAGGCCACCGCGAAGACCACCGCGCCAAGCACGAGCCACTCCAGGAGCCACGGCGTGTGCCAATCCATGGGTCCGAGCACACCGACCACCACGGCGAGCACGAACAGGTGCCCGGTGTAGACCGTCAGCGGCATACGCCCCACCGAGGTCAACGGATACATCAGGAAGCGCGCGCGCTCGGCGAGCCACAGGCACGCCACCAGCACCAGGAGGGCCTGGCCCACGGACTCGGCCATCTCGAAGTGGGTCCCGGTGTGCGGGGTGCCGACCGCCAACCACCACCAGGAGTCGGTGGGGACCTGGCCGGAGATCGAGTACGCCTCGTCCATGACCTGTTCACGCAGGTTCTCCCGCAGCTGCGGGTCCTCGGCGATCGAGGCCGGGTAGCCGAGGGAGGAACCGGACCCCTGCGCGAGCCGGTCCAGTCCGCCGAACACGTACAGCGCGGCCCAGGACCCCGCGTACCCGGACGCGGTCAGCGCGGCACCGGTCGCCAACAGCCGCACCCGGATCGCGGTCGCGCCCAGATCCAGCCGTCCCACGGCCATCCCCGCGAAAACGAACACCATGAAGGTGATCGCCGGATAATAACCGGTGAGCAGGAACTCCGACAGCGACGAGACCGCACCCTGCGGCGTGCGCGGAGGCACCAGGTCCTGCCGCAACAGGAACGACAACGGCGGCCCCACCGCAGCCAGGCCCGCGGCCACCGACACCAGAGCACCCGCCCGCAGCTTCGCCAAGGGCAACGCGAGCACGAAGAACCCGGCGTAGTAGGTGAGGATGACGGCCACCGGCACCGCCAGCGTATCCAGCATCAGCCCGAGCATGCCGATGACCAGCGCCCGGGTCAGCACCTTGACCACCACCAGGCGCAGGGGTTCACCGGAGACCGGCCGCGTGCGCCCGGTCATCAGCGCCAGGGACAACCCCGCCAGGAACGCGAAGAGCGCGGAGGAGTTGCCGCGCACCAGGTCGTGCACGGCCTGCCCCGCGCCGTCCGGGTCGAGCAGCCCGAACGAGTCCACGCTGACGTGGACCACGAACATCCCGAGGACGGCCAGGGCCCGTGCGGCGTCGATCCCGTCGATGCGGGTCCGTTCCTGTGTCTTCGGGGCGTGGGCGCCCGGTCGGTTCTCAGCCACGCCGGTCAGCCTACGCACACGTTCGTGCCCCGGCGCCCAGAGGCGCCGGGGCACGGGTCCGGGGGCCTTCCCGGCCGGGCCCTACCCGTCGGTGGTGAGGGAAGTGAAGTGGTCCAGCGCCTCAGGGTTGGCCAGGGAGTCGCGGCTGGCGACCTTCTCCGCGGGCTCGCCCATGAGGATGCGCTTGACCGGTACCTCCAGGACCTTGCCGGAGAGGGTGCGCGGCACCGACTCGATCATCCGCACCCGGTCGGGCACGTGGCGCGGTGAACAGTCGGTGCGGATCCGCCGGGCGATCTCCTTGGGCAGGTCCCCCTCCAGGTCGGCCCCTTCGCGCAGCACCGTGAAGAGTTCGATCCTGGAGGACCCGTCTTCCTGGGGCACGTCCACCACGAGCGCGTCGAGCACGTCCTCCAGAGCCAGGACGGCGCGGTAGATCTCGCTGGTGCCCATACGCACCCCGCCCCGGTTGATGGTGGAGTCCGAACGCCCGTAGATGACCGCGGTCCCGCGCTCGGTGATCTCGATCCAGTCGCCATGCCGCCAGACACCGGGGTACATGGCGAAGTAGCTGTCGTGCAGCCGCTCCCCCGACTCGTCTCCCCAGAAGAACACGGGCATGGACGGCGCCGGCTGTGTCACGACGAGCTCACCGACCTCGCCGGTGAGCGGGCGGCCCTCGGGGTCCCAGGCCTCCACGGCCATCCCCAGCGCCCGCGACTGGATCTCGCCCTCGTACACGGGCAGCGTGGGGGTCCCGCCCACCAGGCAGCTGCACACGTCCGTGCCGCCGCTGGTGGAGAACAGCCACAGGTCCGAACCGAACTCCTCGTAGACCCACGAGAACGCCTCGGGACTGAGCGGCGATCCGGTCGAGCCGATCCCCCGCAGCCGCAACAGGTCACGGCCGCGGGTGGGGCGCACGCCCTCCTTCATGCACGAGGACAGGTAACCGGCGCTGGTTCCGAACAGTGTCACCCCCGTGTCGGCGGCCAGGTCCCACAGCCCGTTGAGGTCGGGCGCGGCGGGGCTGCCGTCGTAGAGCACGATGGAGGACCGGGTCAGCAGCACGCTCACCAGGAAGTTCCACATCATCCACCCGGTGGTGGTGTACCAGAAGACACGGTCGTCGGGGCGTGCGTCCAGGTGCAGGTGGAGGTTCTTGAGCTGCTCGAGGAGGATCCCGCCGTGCCCCTGCACGATCGCCTTGGGCAGGCCGGTGGTACCGGAGGAGTACAGCACCCAGAGGGGATGGTCGAAGGCCACGGGGGTGAACTCCAGCTCAGCGCCCGCGCCGGAGGCCTCCAGGTCGGCCCAGGGGATGGTGCCCTCGGTGGTCTGCCCGGGACGGAGTTGGTCGAGGACGACGGTGTGCTCGACCGTGGGCATGGCCTCGCGCAGTTCGGCGACGACCCCGCGCCGGTCGAAGTCCTTGCCGCCGTAGCGGTAACCGTCGACGGCCAACAGGACCTTCGGTTCGATCTGCGCGAACCGGTCGATGACGCTGCGGACCCCGAAGTCGGGTGAGCAGGAGGACCACACGGCGCCGAGGGAGGCCACGGCGTAGAACGCGGCGACGGTCTCGGGCAGATTCGGCAGATAGGCGGCGACCCTGTCGCCGGGGCCCACCCCCTTCTCCCGCAGTCCGGCGGCGATGGCGGCGGTGCGCCGGCGCAGCTCGCCCCAGGTCCACTCCCCCAGCGGCCGCAGTTCGGTGGCGTGGCGGATCGCGACGGCGTCGGGATCGCGGTCCTCGAAGATCTGCCGGGCGTAGTTGAGGGCGGCCCCGGGAAACCACTCGGCTCCGGGCATGGCCCGTTCGGTGAGCACTCGCTCGTAGGGGGTGTCGGACTCGACCCCGTAGTACTCCCAGATCGCCGCCCAGAAGTCCTCGATGTCGGTGGTCGACCAACGCCAGAGGGCATCGTAGTCGAACGCCCCTTCCGCCCCCGTCTGCTCACCGAAGGCGCGCACGCCCTTGGTGCGCTCGGCCCAGCGGGCGAACTCGACGATGTTGGCGGACTCGAGCATGCTCTCGCCCGGTTCCCAGAGCACGCGGGGGACGCCGCTCTCCGTCATTGGTGCGCCTTCCGTTCGACGTGACATGTCGTGTTGTGAGACCCGTCTGACAACACATTATGGTCACGCTAACGTTCCGCCCGGCACCGGCGGAGACCGGGGTGGACGTCGGACCTGGTCAGACTCCCCGCAACGCTGCGACGGCAGCGACGGGGGTGTCCACGACGGGGGCCCCGGTGGCGACGAGCCGGTCGCGCGACATGAGCCCACTGGCGACCAGGATCGGCTGTGCCCCGGCCTGCTGTGCCGCTCGGGCGTCGTCGTCGATGTCACCGATGAGTACGACCTTGGCGGGGTCGATGCCCTGGTTGTCGAGGTGGTGGACCAGGTGCTCGGCCTTGGAGTCGTGCTCGGTGGTGAACCGGCGCCCGTCCATGCGGGTGAAGTGGTGGGCGAGGCCGCGTTCGGTCACCAGCGGGAGGAGGTGGTCGTGGCCCGCCATGGACAGCAGCGACTGGGTCCCGCCCCCGCCGGCCCAGGTGTGCAGCACGTCGGGGACCCCGTCGGCGAGCTCGCAGGTGGGCAGGTGGTGCCGGTAGCCCTCGTCGTAGAGCTGTTCGACCCGGTCCCACTCCCCGTCGGCGAAGGAGCGGCCGAGGAGTTCCTCGTAGCAGGAGATGAGGGGACGGCGGAACACCGTACGCCAGTGGTCCATCTCCACGGGTTCGCGGCCGAAGGTCGTGCAGACGGCGTTGACGGCGGCGAGGTTGGCGTGGTTGTCGTCCAGGAGTGTGCCGTTCCAGTCCCAGACGATGTGTGTGATGTCGCTTCGGTCAAAACTGAATTCAGTCATCGGATGAACTGTACGGCCCGGAGGCCGGGTGACGGTATGCGTTATCGGCCACTCCGGCCTCCCCCGGCTCCCGGGCCGTGGGGGCCGTAGGGCCCCGGGCCGTGCGGTCCGGGGCCGTCGGGAACGGGGGCCCCGTTCGAACGGAGCGCACGGGCACGGCGCCGCCGGCGCAGGAGGAGGAACCCGGCGAGCACCAGGAGCGGCAGGATCACGAGGACGAGCAGGGGGGCCACCACCGCGAACAACGCGGTCAGGAAGCTCACCACGTCCTCCACCGCGGAGAGCACAGGGGCGGCGCAGCCGAGCGTGGCGGTGTTGGCCGCGGGCCGGGCGAGGGTCTTGACGACGTGCAAGGCCAGGGCGACGAGGCAGCCGGCAAGGAGCGCGCCCCACGCGAGCCCGCCACTGTCCCCGACCGCTCCCGAGGCCTCCCCGACGATCTCGTCGAGCGGCACGGTCGCGGTACCCGCGGCGAAGGTGATACCGCCGGAGGTGGGGCGTACGAAGGTCTGGAGCGTGTCGTTGAGGCTGTCGAGGGCCGGAACCTTGTCGGCGNTCGGAGCCACTGCCACGTCGGCCCGAGAGGGAGGGCATCGGTGTAGCGGGCCATGAGGCTCACCATCAGGAGGGGGATGTAGGCGTTGAGCCCGGCCGAGGCCGACAGGCCGAGGCCGGTGAGGGTGGCGAGCATGCGGGGGCCCTTCGTGTGCTCCGGTCGTGTACTGGTAGGGACGCCTGAGGAGCACAGAAGGTTCGCCGCCCCCGGTTATTGCCAGTAACGCTCCACCTCGGAGACCGGGCGGGCCTGGGCCTCGTCGGGGTCCTGCCCGTACTCGGCGCGGGCGCGGCGTCGGCGCAGCAGGTCCCAGCACTGGTCGAGGGCCGCCTCGACCTCCTTCATCCGACGTCGTTCCTCGTTGTCCAGGCCCTCGGGGTCGGAGCGCAGGATGTGCTCCTCGTCGATCAGGCCCCGGATGGTGGTCATGATGTCCTTCTCGCCGGTGTCGCTCATAGGGCCATGGTCGGCGGGCCACCGGGCCCGAGCAAGAACCCCTGTACCGCGGTTGCCCGTCCCGTACCGAACATTTACGTGTGGGTGCGTGCGTGTGAGCACGACGCGCACTGCGCCCCGCACCGCCCGTCCCGCCAGGGCCGGGCGGTGCGCGCGGTCTGAGAAACTCCTCTTACGGACGGTTTTGGCGGACAACCACACGAACGGCGACCGGCTGCCGCGGAACAGGAGCGGGACCTCCGCCGTTTCATACCTTGAGGGGGTATTGTTATGGCACCTGATCAGGAACAACAGGGAAGCGGGACCATGGCGGGCAAGCACGGTTACAGCAACGACAAACAGAAGCACCTCAACCGGCTGCGCCGGATCGAGGGGCAGATCCGCGGACTCCAGCGCATGGTCGAGGACGACCAGTACTGCATCGACGTCCTCACACAGACCTCCGCGGCGAACAAGGCCCTGCGTTCGTTCGCTCTCTCGATGCTGGACGAGCACCTCAAGCACTGCGTCGCCCACGCTGTGGCCAACGGCGGCGACGAGGCCGACGAGAAGGTCCGCGAGGCCTCCGACGCCATCGCCCGCCTCGTGCGCTCCTGACCCGATCGGTACAACGGCACACGACCAGCGTTAGCGTTGTTGTATGCCCCCTGAGCAGCAACCTTCCCCAGAAGAAGCCAACCACCTCTCGCGCGTGCTGCAGCGCCGATTGGCCCTTCCCGTCCTGATCTCCGCGATCGTGTCCGTCCCGGCCGTGCTGTTGACCGTGTGGGCCGACGGCATATGGGCCGACATCGGATCCTGGGCCAACGTGGCCGCCGGGGTGATTCTGTGGGCCGAGTGGATCCTGCTGATCGTGTTCGCCGAGGACAAACTCCAGTGGCTACGCACGAACCGGTGGAGCACCTTCGTTGCGGCCGTGACCCTTCCGGCCGTGGTCTTCACCCTGGGCCCCGCCCAGCTGCTGCGTCTGCTGCGCGTCGCCGGGACTCTGCCCGTCATCCGTCTGACCAGGATCGTCGAGGCCGGAGGGGTGGTGCGCCGCCGCCTGGGCCTGTCCGGCGCCGCGAAGACCGCCGTGCTCGCCACCGCCGTGGCTCTGTGCATCCTCGCCGCGGGGGCCCTCCTGCTCGACCCGGAGTCCGCCACCCGCCGTTTCCTGGCCGATCTCGACGGCCGTTTCGAGCCGTGGCAGGTGATCACGGCCGTGACCGCACTCGGTGTGGCCACGACCGCCATCCTCCTGTTGTCCCGGAACGCACAGCGACGGGAACGGGCCGAGGACCAGAACTATCCGTAACGCTCCTTCATGTTCTCCATCAACCGCGCCCCCTCGGTCCGGGCTCTCTCGGCGTCCATGTACTCCACCTCCTCGTTGGCCACGAACGACGCGGGTCGCCCGTCGTCGGCGAAACCGAGCCGGGAGATCTCCCCGCCGGTGAGGCCGCGGATCGCCCAGTTGGCCATGATGCGGGCGCGGGCCGTGTTGGAGGGGGCCGCCATCACGTGGTAACCGCGTGTGGCCGCCAACGCCGGGTAACCGCTCAATTCCATTTTGAGGATCCGCGCGAGCGCGTCCTTGCCGCTGAGGTCCACCACCAGCCCGAGGTCCTTGTGCCGGAACTCCTGCAGCGGACGGCCGAGGATCGAATTGACGACGTTGTGTGCGACCGTGTCGGCCTGGCGGGTCGCGTACTGCGCCGTGGGCGGGCAGTACGAGCCGTTCGGCTCGGCGACGTTGGGCACGGAGGCCGCGTCACCGATGGCGAAGACCTCCGGCAGGCCCGGGACCCGCAGGTCGGTGCCGACCTCCAGGCGACCGCCCTGGGTGGGCTTGTCGAGCGTCCCCATGAGCGGGCTGGGCGAGACCCCGGCAGTCCAGATCAGGGTCCGGGACGGCAGGGCCCTGCCGTCGGTGAGTACGACCTTGTCGGGGGTCACCTCGCGCACGGTGACCTTGAGCTTGACCTCGATGCCGAGGTTGCGCAGAAGCGTGAGCGCCTTGCGGCCGAGGCGGTCACCGAGCTCGGGAAGGACCTTGGGAGCGATGTCCACCAGGTGCCAGCGGATCTCCGAGCGCAGCTCCGGGTAACGAAGGGCCGCCTCTTCGCACAAACGCTTGAGGGAGGCCGCGGTCTCCACGCCGGTGTAACCACCACCGACCACGATGAACCTGCAGCGTTCCTCACGTTCGGCCGGATCCCGGCTGTCGTTGGCCAGTTCGAGCTGGCCGAGCACGTGATCGCGCAGCAACACCGCCTCGGCGAGCGTCTTGTTGCCGTAGGCGAACTCGGTCAGGCCCGGGATGTCGAAAGCACGTGTGAGGCTCCCTGGCGCCAGCACGAGGCGGTCGTAAGGTACCGGCGTGAACTCCCCGGTGGGCCGTTGCACGACCACGGTCCGGTCCGAGGTGTCCACACCGACCGCGTGCCCGGGGATGAACCTGCTCTCCCGGGTCATCCTGTGCACGGACATGGCGACCGACTGCGGTGTGAGCATCCCGGAGGCCACCTGCGGCAGCAGTGGGCTGTAGAGCATGTAATCGTTCGGCGCGACCAAGGAGAGGTCGGCCGACCCGGTCGGGATGCGACGTTCGAGGTGCCGGAGCGTCTGCAGGCCGCCGAAGCCCGCTCCGACCACCACGATCCGAGGCCGAGACATATGTACACCGCTCCTTACTCATCGGGGGCGGGACGTCGTCCTGGACGGCTCGTGTGGGGCCGCTGGGACCTGGTGTACCCACCGGGGCCGAATGTACGGCCGAGTCGGTCGCTCTCTCTGCTCCCACACAAGACGTTCCGAGGGCTTTGCTGTCCATTGGAGAGCCCCTGAAAAGCCATACGACTTCTTGACTCGCCCAGGCCGCGGAACTGGCCGACGACAAAGGCACCTGTGTCACGCTGTGTAACGGCGCGATAACTTCGCGCGCTGACTCGAGTAGTGAAGGACTGGGGCACCATGCGTGCTTTTACCAAGATCACGGCCGCGACGATGCTGGCCGGTGGGATGAGTGTCTTCGGCGCCGGCGCTGCCTACGCCGCCCCGCAGGAGTTCGATGCACCGTCGATGAACGAGAAGCCGGTCAGCCAGGAGGCGGCCGAGCAGCTCCTGGGATCGCAGGAGGAAGGGGCGGAGAACCCTGAAGCCACCGGGGCCGCGGGCCAGGACGAGGCCCCGGCCGAAGAGGCACCCGCCGAGGAGGAGACCGAAGCGGGCAACCCGCTCGAGCAGCTCCCGATCGCCCAGGAAGAAACCCCCGCCGAAGAAGCACCCGCCGAGGAGGAGACCGAAGCGGGCAACCCGCTCGAGCAGCTCCCGATCGCCCAGGAAGAAACCCCCGCCGAGGACGCTGACGCCGCTCGGGTCGGGCAGTGAGGAATCATCCCCGCTCGGGAAGGGGCGGTCGGCCCGCGGGGTCGACCGCCCCTTCTCTCATGGGCCCGAAGGCCCGGGCCCCTCTCCCCGGCACACCGCTCCACTGCCCCGGCCCCGGATCCCCACCGGCCCGCGTCTTGTAAGAAACCCTGTCCACCGGACGGCACGGCACGGGACGCGCGGGACAGGCGCGTGCCGGTGGGCGTTTCGCGCGGGACGGGAGCGGGGTCCGCGTCAGGGGTCACGGACGAGCGCCGAGCGTCCCATGGCGAACAGCAGCTCGGCCATCGCGTCACGACCGACCGTGCCACGGCTGTGCGGTGTGGAGTTGAGCAGCCCGAATGCAGCGTGCACCGAGGCACGCAGGACGGCCCGGGCTTCCTTCGGGCGCAGGCGGGCCAGGACCCCGACCCACTGCTCGAGGTAACCGCGTTGCAGCCGCCGTACCCGCCCCCGGTCCTCGGGGGTGAGGTTGCCGAGTTCACGGTCGTGCACGGTGATGAGCGCCGGCTCGTCGAGCGCGAAGGCGATGTGCCCGCGCAGGAGCAGGTCGAGGGCGTGGTCGGGGCCCTCTGCGCGCGCGAGGAGCTCCTCCCCCTGGCGGGAGAGACGGGAGCTGATCTCGACCAGGACCTGCCCCAGGAGCGCCTCCTTCCCGGGAAAATGCCGGTACAGGGCCGGACCGGTGGTGCCGACGGCACGCCCGAGCTCGTCGATGGTCACACCCCGGTAGCCGTGTTCGGCGAAGAGCTCGGCCGCCGCGGCCAGGATGTCCGCTCGGCGCCCGCTCGCGGGTCTGGCCCCCATGTGCTCCCCACTCTCGTCCGTCCAAGGTCTGGACACCCATGTTAGTAGTCATTAACATCACCGATGTTAGTGACTGTTAACACCCTCCACGAGAGGACACCATGAACAGGGCACCTGTGCTCGGCTCGACGGTCGATCCCGCCGGGCCCGCGTTCGCCGCCAACGACGCCGCGAACCGCGCTCTGGCCACACAGCTGCGCGAACGCATCGCCACCGCGGCCCTGGGCGGACCGGAGAAGGCCCGTACACGCCACGTCGAACGGGGCAAACTCCTGCCTCGCGAACGTGTCGATCTCCTCCTCGACCCCGGTTCGCCGTTCCTGGAGATCGCGCCCCTGGCCGCGTACGGCATGTACGGCACCGACGGCCACGACGCCCCCGGCGCCGGGATCATCGCCGGGATCGGGCGGGTCTCCGGACGCCCGACCGTGATCGTGGCCAACGACGCCACCGTCAAGGGCGGCAGCTACTACCCGATGACGGTCAAGAAGCACCTGCGCGCCCAGGAAGTGGCGCTGCACAACCGGCTCCCCTGCGTCTACCTCGCCGACTCCGGTGGGGCGTTCCTGCCGATGCAGGACGACGTCTTCCCCGACCGGGAACACTTCGGCCGTATCTTCTACAACCAGGCGACGATGTCGCGTCTGGGCATCCCGCAGATCGCCGCGGTCCTGGGGTCGTGCACCGCGGGCGGCGCCTACGTGCCCGCCATGAGCGACGAGGCCGTCATCGTCCGAGAGCAGGGCACGATCTTCCTGGGCGGACCTCCGCTGGTCAAGGCCGCCACCGGTGAGATCGTCAGCGCCGAGGAGCTGGGCGGGGGCGACCTGCACTCCCGGGTCTCCGGGGTGGCCGACCACCTGGCCGACGACGACGCCGACGCCCTGCACCAGGTCCGGCGCATCGCCGACACCCTCGGCCCCTCCGACGCACCCGCGTGGGAGACACGCACGCCGACCCCACCGAAACTCGACCCCGAGGAGCTGTACGGGGTCGTGCCCTCCGACACCCGCACCCCCTACGACGTGCGCGAGGTCATCGGCCGTGTCGTCGACGGCAGCGAATTCACCGAGTTCAAGGCCGAGTACGGCACCACCCTGGTGACCGGGTTCGCCCACCTGCACGGCCACCCGGTCGGGATCATCGCCAACAACGGGATCCTGTTCGGCGAATCCGCGCTCAAGGGCGCCCACTTCATCGAACTGTGCGACCGGCGCAGCATTCCGCTGGTGTTCCTGCAGAACATCTCCGGGTTCATGGTCGGACGCGACTACGAGGCCGGGGGCATCGCCAAACACGGCGCGAAGATGGTCACCGCCGTGGCCTGCGCCCGTGTCCCCAAATTCACCGTCGTCATCGGCGGGTCCTTCGGCGCCGGCAACTACAGCATGTGCGGCCGCGCCTACTCGCCCCGGTTCCTGTGGATGTGGCCCAACGCCCGCATCTCCGTCATGGGCGGGGAGCAGGCCGCGTCGGTGCTCTCGACCGTGCGCCGCGACCAGATGGAGGCGCGCGGGCAGGAGTGGTCGGCCGAGGACGAGGAAACCTTCAAGGCCCCCATCCGCGACCAGTACGAGGAACAGGGCAGCCCCTACTACTCGAGCGCCCGCCTGTGGGACGACGGGGTGATCGACCCGGCCGACACCCGCGACGTGCTCGCCATGGCCCTGTCGGCCGCCCGCCACACACCGCTGGAGCCCGTGGGCTACGGCGTCTTCCGGATGTGAGTCCCGTGACCGAACCCAGCCCGAAGCTCCGCACTGGAGACCGAATGACCACAACACCACCCGCGACCGTCCTGGTCGCCAACCGGGGAGAGATCGCCCTGCGCGTGATGCGCACCCTGCGCCGCATGGGCATCGGCACGGTGGCGGTGCATACCGACGCCGACGCCGAGGCCCCGCACACCCTCGCCGCCGACACGGCCGCCCGGGTCCCCTCCTACCTCGACGCCGCGGCCGTGGTGGCCGCAGCGCGCGAGACCGGGGCCGGCATGGTCCACCCCGGATACGGGTTCCTGTCGGAGAACGCCGCGTTCGCGCGGGCCGTCGCCGACGCCGGCCTGGTATGGATCGGCCCGCCCACCGAAGCGATCGAGCAGATGGGCGACAAGATCCGCGCCAAGGAGACGGTGGCCGCCGCGGGGGTCCCGGTGCTGGGCGGGTTCACCGAGCACCCCGGCGAGCCCCTGACCGACGAGAACCTCCTACGCCGCGCCGAGGAGACCGGGTACCCGCTGCTGCTCAAGCCCTCGGCCGGGGGCGGCGGAAAAGGCATGCGGGCCGTGCACTCCCCCGACACCCTCCTCACCGACGCCGCGGCCGCCCGCAGAGAGGCCCGGGCCTCCTTCGGTGACGACACACTGCTCGTGGAACGTCTGGTGCAGCGGCCGCGCCACATCGAGGTGCAGGTGCTCGCCGACACCCACGGCAACGTCCTGCACCTGGGCGAACGCGAGTGCAGCCTGCAACGGCGCCACCAGAAGGTCGTGGAGGAGGCGCCCTCACCCCTGCTGACCGAGGACCAGCGCGCCCGGATGGGGCAGGCGGCCGTGGCCGCCGCCAAGGCCTGCGGATACGTGGGCGCCGGCACCGTCGAGTTCATCGCCGACACCGAGCCGGGCGGCGGGGTGTCCTTCTCCTTCCTGGAGATGAACACCCGCCTGCAGGTCGAGCACCCCGTCACCGAGGAGGTCGTGGCCGTGGACGGCGTGCGCGGCGTCGACCTGGTCGAGCTCCAGGTGCGGGTGGCCCGGGGCGAGCAGCTGACCTTCGGTCAGGACCAGGTGTCGATGCGCGGGCACGCGGTGGAATGCCGGGTCTACGCCGAGGACGCCGACCACGGGTTCCTGCCCAGCGGCGGCCCGGTGCTGTCGCTGACCGAGCCCCGAGGCGAGGGGACGCGCGTGGACTCCGGGATCACGGAGGGCACCGTTGTCACCTCCGACTTCGACCCCATGCTCGCCAAGATCATCACGTGGGGCACCGACCGTGCCGAGGCACTGCACCGGATGGACAGCGCCCTGGGCTCCTATCTGTTGCTGGGGTGTGTGACCAACACCGCCTACCTGCGGCGGCTGCTGCGCCATCCGCGGGTGGTGGCCGGCGACCTGAGCACCGACCTCGTCGAGACCGACCCTCCCGAGGCCGCGCCCGATCAGGTCCCCGAGCACGTCCAGNGGGGGAGGCTCCCCCCGCCGACCGCTTCTCCGTACCCGACGGCCGGCGCATGGGTGAGAGCGCATGGAGCCCGTGGCGGTTGCGGGCCCCGCGCCAGGACTCGACCGTTGTGCGGGTGCGGCGCAGCGGTGACGGGTTCGAGGTCGGAGTGGGAGGCGGTGATCCCGTTCCGGCACGGGCCCGCCGAAGCTCCGACGGCACACGTTTGAGCGTGACCCGTGCCGGACGCACCCGCACCTTCGCGCGGGCCGCCGATCCCGAGAGCGCACACCGCTGGGTGGGCTCCGACGGTGTCGCCTGGACCCTGCACGAGGAACCGGTGGCGGCGGCACTGCGTGAGGACGAGGCCGCCGCCGACGGCACCGTGCGCAGCCCCATGCCCGGCACCGTCCTGGACGTGCCGGTCGAGATCGGCCAGGAGGTCACCGCCGGGACCACGCTGGCCGTGGTCGAGGCGATGAAGATGGAGCACTCGGTGCCCTCCCCCGTCGACGGGACCGTCACCGCCATGGCGGTCTCCCCCGGAACCCCGGTGCCCATGGACGCCGTCCTGGTCACCGTCACACCCGCCCCCGGTCCCGACGCCCACGAAGCGTCGGCGGCCACCGTCCCCGCCGACAGCGAGGAGCAGCGATGAACCGCCACGAACTGTCCACCGAACACGCCGACCTCCGAGCCGCCGTGGAAGAGTTCGCCCGCACCGAGGTCGCCCCGGTCATCGGCGACTTCTACGAGCGTTCGGCCTTCCCCTACGACATCGTCGCCAAGATGGGGCAGATGGGCCTGTTCGGCCTGCCTTTCCCCGAGGAGCACGAGGGCATGGGCGGCGACTACTTCGCGCTGTGCCTGGCTCTGGAGGAGCTCGCCCGGGTCGATTCCTCGGTGGCCATCACCCTGGAGGCCGGGGTGTCGCTGGGGGCCATGCCGATCCACCGGTTCGGGACCGCCGAGCAGAAGAAGACCTACCTGCCGGACCTGTGCTCGGGCCGGACCCTGGGCGCGTTCGGACTGACCGAGCCCGACGGCGGGTCTGACGCCGGGGCCACCCGCACCACCGCCTACTTGGAGGAGGGCGAGTGGGTCATCAACGGCACGAAGTCCTTCATCACCAACTCCGGGACCGACGTCACCTCGCTGGTGACGGTGACCGCGGTGACGGGGCGGCGTTCCGACGGACGGCCGGAGATTTCCTCGATCCTGGTCCCGACGGGCACCCCCGGGTTCTCCCTCGGGCAGAAGTACTCCAAGGTCGGGTGGAACGCCTCCGACACCAACGAGCTGGTCTTCGAGGACTGCCGTGTGCCCGAGGCCAATCTCGTCGGTGAGCGCGGGCGGGGTTACGCCCAGTTCCTGCGCATCCTGGACGAGGGCCGTATCGCCATCGCCGCGCTGTCGGTGGGGTTGGCCCAGGGTTGTGTGGACGAGAGCGTGCGCTACGCACACGAGCGCGAGGCCTTCGGGCACCGCATCGGCCAATACCAGGCGATCCAGTTCAAGATCGCCGAGATGGAGTCCCGTGCGCACACCGNGCGGGGGGGGGAGCCGTTCAAGAAGGAAGCGGCCATCGCCAAGCTGGTGGCCTCCAACGCCGCCATGGACAACGCCCGCGACGCCACGCAGGTCTTCGGCGGGTACGGCTTCATGACCGATTACCCGGTCGGGCGCTTCTACCGGGACGCGAAGATCCTGGAGATCGGCGAGGGCACCAGCGAGGTGCAGAAGATGCTCATCGCCCGGGAGTTGGACCTGCCGGCGTAGGGATCGGCGCCGCCGCAGTACCGCGAAGGCCGGGGCGGCTCACTGTGACCACCCCGGCCCGAGGCCCCGTGGCGAGAGCTGCGCGCACGGAGCGGATCCGGCTCGCCGCGGCCGCCCCAGTCCAGGGTCTGGCCCTGTACACACGGAACATGGACAACTTCAAAGGCCTCGAGGGCGCACTGGCCGTCGTCGAGATCTGAGCAAGTTCCCGGCACCGGCAAGGGAAAAGACGGTCACGAGCTCCCCGGCCTTCGCGGGAACCACACCGGACGCAGGGAGTCCCCTTCCGGCCACGCCCGAGGGGTGACAACAGCGCCCGACCGGAACAGAATGGAGGCGAAGGCTGATCCGGGTCCCTTGCCCCCGAGGACCCACCACCCTCCAGGGGTTCCGCACCCCACCGCTCCCCAGCAGCAGGAGTACCGATGGAAGGCGTCCTGCCGACGATCGCGCTGGTCGTGGTCGTGGTCACCGTGGGTGCCATCACGGTCGCCGCGCACTTCCGCGAGGATCGGGGCGGCGAGTCACGCGCCTGGGCCCGCGAAAACGGCTGGACCTACACCGACCAGCACCCCGCACCCCTGGGCGAAGCCGTGCTGCCCACCGAACCCGGGACCCGTAAGTCACGCTGCCGGCACGTCCTCGACGGCAGACGGGGTGTGTACCGGGTGACCGCCTTCGAGCACGTGCAGAGCGTCCCGGTCACCACCGAGCAGGGCGTCGCCCGCATCGAGTACATCCACCGTGTGGTGGCCGTACGCACACCCGGGGTCGGCACCGACCTGGAGATCCGGCGACGCACGCACGCCGGGACCATCGACGGGGCCGCGCCCTTCGGGGCTGCCTTCCAGACCACGGGCGGCGACTCGGAGTTCGCACGCTCGGTCCTGGACGGGACACTGACCTCCTGGCTGCTCTCCGACACCAGGTCACGTTCCCTGCCGGTGCGGTTCACCGGAGGCTACGTGCTCACCTGGGCACCCATGCGGTTGGCCCCCGATCGCGCCCTCATCGCCGCCGATTACCTCATCGACCTGCTCGAACACATCCCCCGGCAGACCTGGGAGCGGTGTAGCGGACACTGAGCGGGCCCGGGCACAGCGGCACGCGTGCGGTGTCCGAAGGGAGCGATAGGATCCGGCATGCCCCCGATCCACAAGGAGTATGAGCTGATGAGTGACCCCAACGCGACGCATCGTATCTCCCGTGAGGACCTGTTCCGCGACGAGGAGGAGCAGGAGGAGACCTCTGATCCCAACGCCACCGCGCAGATCTCCCGTGCCGACCTGTTCGACGACGGGGACAGCTCCGAGGCCGAGTAGTGGCTCCCTCGTCCCCTCCCGGACACGAAAGCGGGGCGCCCACCCGCAGAAGGTGGACGCCCCGCGCCCGTATGGATCGGGCCATCAGCGGTGTTCACGCACCGCCGCCACGATCTCGGCGACCGCGTCGTCGACCGGTACACCGTTGTTCTGCGACCCGTCGCGGTAACGGAAGGACACCGCGCCCTTGGCGACGTCGTCGTCACCGGCCAGCACCATGAAGGGCACCTTCTGCTTCTGGGCGTTGCGGATCTTCTTCTGCATCCGGTCGTCGCCGGCGTCGACTTCCGCCCGGATACCCTCGGCGCGCAGCTTCGACTGGAGTTCCTGCAGGTAGGGCACGTGCTCGTCGGCGATCGGGATGCCGACCGCCTGCACCGGGGCCAGCCATGCGGGGAACGCGCCCGCGTAGTGCTCCAGCAGTACCGCGAAGAAACGCTCGATGGAACCGAACAGGGCACGGTGGATCACCACCGGACGCTGACGGCTGCCGTCGGCGGCGGTGTACTCCAGGTCGAAGCGTTCGGGCATGTTGAAGTCGACCTGGATGGTGGACATCTGCCACGTGCGGCCGATGGCGTCCTTGGCCTGAACCGAGACCTTCGGGCCGTAGAAGGCGGCCCCGCCCGGGTCCATGACCAGGTCCAGCCCCTGCTTGTCGGCGGCCTGGCGCAGAACCCGGGTGGACTCCTCCCAGATCTCGTCACTGCCGACGAACTTCTCCGGGTCCTTGGTGGACAGCTCCAGGTAGAAGTCGTCGAGACCGTAGTCGCGCAGCAGGTCGAGCACGAAGGTGAGCAGTGAGTCGAGCTCGTCGGCCATCTGCTCGCGGGTGCAGTAGATGTGGGAGTCGTCCTGGGTGAACCCGCGGGCCCGGGTCAGGCCGTGCACCACACCCGACTTCTCGTACCGGTACACGGTGCCGAACTCGAACAGGCGCAGCGGCAGCTCACGGTAGGAGCGTCCGCGCGCGTCGAAGATCAGGTGGTGCATCGGGCAGTTCATCGGCTTGAGGTAGTAGTCCTGGCCGCCGTCGAGCTGCATGGGCGGGTACATCCCGTCGGCGTACCAGTCCAGGTGCCCCGACTTCTCGAAGAGTGCGCTCTTGGTGGCGTGGGGGGTGTAGACGAACTCGTAGCCCCCCTCCTCGTGCCGCTTGCGGGAGTAGTCCTCCATGACCCGGCGCACGACGCCGCCCTTGGGATGGAAGACCGCCAGGCCCGAGCCGATCTCCTCGGGGATGGAGAACAGGTCGAGCTCGGAACCGAGCTTGCGGTGGTCGCGCTTCTCGGCCTCCTCCAGGAAGGTCAGGTAGTCCTTGAGCGCATCCTTGTTCTCCCATGCGGTGCCGTAGATCCGCTGGAGCTGCGGGTTGGTCTCCTTGCCCCGCCAGTAGGCGGCGGCGGTGCGCATGAGTTTGAAGGCCGGGATGGACTTGGTGGTGGGCACGTGCGGCCCCCGGCAGAGGTCCTTCCAGCACAGCTCGCCGGTGCGCGGGTGGACGTTGTCGTAGACGGTCAGCTCGCCGGCGCCGACCTCGGCCGATGCCCCTTCGGCCGCCTCGGCGGCGCCGCCCTTGAGACCGATGAGCTCGAGCTTGTAGGGCTCGGTGGTCAACTCGGCGCGGGCTTCCTCGTCGGAGACCTCGCGCCGGTCGAAGCGCTGACCCTGCTTGAGGATCTGCTGCATCTTCTTCTCGATGGCCTTGAGGTCGGCGGGGGTGAACGGTTCGGCGACGTCGAAGTCATAGTAGAAGCCGTTCTCGACGGGCGGGCCGATGCCCAGCTTGGCCTCGGGGAACAGTTCCTGAACGGCCTGGGCGAGGACGTGCGCGGTGGAGTGGCGCAGGATCGCACGCCCCTCCTCCGAGCCGATCGCGACGGGCTCGACGGTGTCACCGTCGGTGAGCTCGTGGGCGAGGTCGTGCGGCTCTCCGTTGACCAGGGCCGCGATCACGGTCTTGCCGTCGGCCTCCAGTGCCTGCCCCGCGGTAGTCGTGGCCGCCACCGCACGCGGGGTTCCGGCGAGGGTGATGTGCAGCTCAGGCGCGGCGGACACGATAACTCCTAGGGATCCGGAAACTCTGGAAGGTGCACGCCTTCCCCGGCGTTGTAGGGGCGGGGCGTGCTCCTTCGATGCTATCGGCTCCGCCGTGGCGTGCTGCTCGGCTGCCCACAGACACCTCGTCGGCCGTATGTGTCCGCAGCAGATGAAATAGGTCAAAGCAGGATTAGGTCGACATTGAAGAGCGTTGATCACGGCCAGAAGATCAGTGACAATCGACAGAAGTCGATCTTCTCCGCAGCCGTCACGACCGTCCACCGGCTTCGACTGAATGTGAGCGCATGTCTTCGAGCCCACCCCACGAGCACCCGCCGCCGGAGAGAACAGCGGTGCACCATGTGCACCGCCGCCGCTGGCGGCGGTTGCGGGCCCGGCTCCGGCTCTTCCGCCGACGGATGCACACCCACCCGGCCCTGCACCTTCCCTGGCGCGTCCTCGTCGGCACCGCGGGCACGGTCGTGGCCCTGGCCGGCGTCGTCTTCCTCGTGACCCCCGGCCCCGGCGTCGCGGCCCTGTTGTCGGGGCTGCTCATCCTGAGCACGGAATTCCGGTGGGCGCACCGGCTGCTGAAGCCGGCGCGGACCTGGGCTCGGCGCGCCGAGCAGTACGCCGAGCGCCGCAAGGACGAGTACATGCGCCGCCGCCAGGAGCGCAGGGCCGCCAAGGACCGGACGTCCCCGGACAAGGACGCCGACCCGGACCCGAGCTGAGGGCCACGTTCCGTGGCACCCGGGCACACACGTGGGCACCGACTCGACCGCGCACGGAAAAAAGCCGGGACACCGTCTCGAACGGTGACCCGGCTCCCTACTTGTGGGCGATACTGGACTCGAACCAGTGACCTCATCGGTGTGAACGATGCGCTCTAGCCAACTGAGCTAATCGCCCCGAGCTGCTGCTCCGCCCGGCCTCTCGGTCGGACATGTAAAACTCTAACGCATGTTTCGGGGTGCTCGTTCCACCCGGAGCCGCACGGGCGAACCTCGTAGTGTGATGGAGGTCACTAAATACTTCGTGAAGCGGGTCAAGACCCCACCAGGAGACCCCGAAGTCCCGCTCGCGAGGCGGTTCGCGCCCAAACAGCACCCCTCGAGGACCCCACGACATGACCAATCCGTGACGTGGGACACCCAATATGGGGAAATCTTTGGTTTCCCCTGGTCATTACAGTGACGAAGGATCTGGAGCCGCCCTGCGGCGCACGGGCCCGGACCACGGACCCGAGGAACCGGTCCCACTGACCGAAGAAAGTCTCCGTACTCACGTCATGATCCGCGGACCACCGCGTTGGAGCCAGTGAGACGGCACCACCGACCCGCGCCGCACAGCAGGGCCGGACAAGAAGAGGTTTGGCGAACATGAACAGTAGCGACACAACTGCCACCGCCGAGCTGGGCCTGCGGCTCGTCGTCCCCGAGCGCACCTCGGTCCCGCTGGCCGCGCGGCTCGACTACAGCGCCGGCGATCCCTACGCGATCCGCGTGGCCTTCCACACCGGCGAGGACGAGCCCGTCGAATGGATCTTCGCCCGTGAACTGCTCACGGTCGGGATCGTACGCCCTGTCGGCGAGGGTGACGTCCGCGTGTGGCCCTCGAAGGACGACAGCGGCGAACGCAGCGTCAGCATCGCGCTCTCCTCCCCCTTCGGGCAGGCCGAGTTCGACACCCACGTGTCCCCGCTGGCGGAGTTCCTGCACCGCACCTACGAGATCGTCCCCGCCGGCCAGGAGACCACCTACGTGGACCTGGACGAGGAGATCGAGCGCTACCTGGCCTGAGCCGGAGCGCACCGGAACACGAACAGGGGGCGGCGCACTCCGTGCGCCGCCCCCTGTTCGTGTTCGGACCCCGAGGCGGTCAGGGGTCGCTGTGGCGGGCGGCGTGCTCGGCGAAGACCTCCCGGGCCTTGCGCGAGATCGGGCCGGGCTCGGCGGAGACCTGTCGGCCGTCGATGTGCGTGATCGGCTGTACGTCGCGCCCGGTGGAGGTCAAAAAAGCCTCGGTGATCTCCGGAAGGCGCTCCATCGGCACATCCTCCTCCTCGGCGCCGTACCACTCCAGGACGAGCTCGCGCGTGATGCCGGCCAGGGGCCCCGACGACAGCGGCGGTGTGACCAGACGGTCGTCCAGCACCACGAAGATGTTGCTTCCTGTGCCCTCACACAGGTTCCCGCTCACGTTCGGAAAGATCGCCTCGCTTCCTCCCCGTGCGCGCGCGTACGCGAGGGCGCGCACGTTGTCCGCGTACGAGGTGGTCTTGAGACCGGCCAACGCCCCGAACTCGTTGCGCGGCCACGGCGAGAGCACCACGTCGGTCTGCTCGGGGATGGCCGGGAAGCCGCCCAGGGCCACGATCACGGTCTGCTCGCCCGGGATGCGGTCCGAACCCAGCGGCCCGGCTCCGTCGGTCACCGTGATGCGCACACGTGCGTCGTCCAGTTCCGGGTTGGCGGCGATGGCTCGGGCGACCCCGTCGGCGACCAGGTCCAGGTCCGGCTCCGCCATCCCCAGTCCTTCGGCCGAACGGGCCAGGCGCTTCAGGTGGCGGGTCAGCGCGAAGGGGCGTCCGCCGGTCGCCCGCACCGTCTCGAAAACCCCGTCGCCCACCGTGATCCCGTGGTCCACAGCGGACACACGCGCCTCGGCCTGGTCCACGACGGCGCCCCGGCCGAAGCCCGCGCCCGCGATCCACACCTTCATTGCACACCCCTCCATCGGTCATCCGCACTGGTCGAAGCAACCAGACCCAGATCTTCCCACCCCGGAGGGGGCGACCGCCCCTGCGGGGAACCCCCGCTTTACCTGCAGTACCACCCCCTTGGCAAGGGCCCTGTCCACCACTGGCCGCCGGCGCCCGCCCCGACTCCGGTTGTGCCGATCGTCCCCACTGGTCAGGGATACGGGAGATGGGGACGGTCCGCCCGTGCCATGTTGTGGGCCGGACAGGGATAAGTTACGAATGACTATCATCCGGGCAACGCTTACGCGGGGATGGTGGAAAGCAACCGGTGCTGCCCCACCACACCGGGCATCCTCCCCGCGCGACCCACCACGCCCGCCCACGGACAGAGCGAAGAGAGACATGACCCCACCGAGCACCACCCGCGGAGAACTGAGCTGGCTGCTGGACGACCTGCTCACCCGCGCACCCGGGACCCAGCACGCCGTCGTCCTGTCCACCGACGGCCTCCTCATGGCGACCTCCAGCGGCCTCGACCGTTCCGCGGCCGAGCATCTGTCGGCGATCGCCTCGGGACTGCACAGCCTCGCGGGCGGAGCCAGCAAACAGTTCTCCGCCGGCAACATCCGCCAGAGCATCATCGAGATGGACGAGGCCTTCCTGTTCGTCGCTGCCGCCGGCGACGGTGCCTGCATGGCGTTGATGTCGGAGTCCGACAGCGATGTGGGCCTGATCGCCTACGAGATGAACAAGGTCATCGAGCGGGTCGGCCAGTACCTGTCCGCTCCCCCTCGACCGGACATGCCTTCCTCCGCGCACGCGGAGAACTGACGCGGGCAATGCCTCCGGGGCGGGCCTCGGTGGGGCCGCCCCGGCCCCGGGGACCTCTCCACAGCGCCGATTTCGCACTCGACCCGTGTATGGGCTAGAGTTCTAACCGCAGCGAGCGAGGCGGAAGGCCCCGACCGGAAGCCCCAACGCTCGCCGCGCGGACGTAGCTCAGCTGGTAGAGCATCACCTTGCCAAGGTGAAAGTCGCGGGTTCGAATCCCGTCGTCCGCTCGAGATCGGCTGGTCGAAGCCCTCCACGAGAGGGTGTAGTCTGGCCGGGCAAGGGAGCCCACGGGTTCCCAGCGCGCGGACGTAGCTCAGCTGGTAGAGCATCACCTTGCCAAGGTGAAAGTCGCGGGTTCGAGTCCCGTCGTCCGCTCGACGAGGCCCGCATGGGGGTCGGCCACCGGTTCCCGGCGTGTTTCGCAGGCCGGAGTGTCCGAGTGGCTTAGGTAAGGGACTGCAAATCCCTGCACACGGGTTCGAATCCCGTCTCCGGCTCCATGTTCCTCATCACCCTCCGATGAGGGCGGTTAGCTCAGTTGGTTAGAGCGCTACCTTGACACGGTAGAGGTCACAGGTTCGAATCCTGTATCGCCCACCACAGCTTCTGCAGGTCAGAGGCCGTCCAACGGTCCTCTTCAGATTTTCTCGGCTTCGGTCATGGAGAGAATCTGGAGATGATCTTGCATCCCCACCCTCAGGAAGCCTTCTTCTCGCTCTCCACAGGGTAGTACTCACCCAGCCGCGGGAGCATCTCCATCAACCGGTCCCGCTCACCCGGGCCCAGCGCGCCAACACTTGCTTGCCACCTCCGCTCCAGCACGGTCAGTACCTGTTCCCGCATCTCTGGGGTGACGTGTTCGTAGACGTTGGCCATCCCCGGCATCCGGTGCCCCAGTCTCGCTGCCCGAGCCACTTCCGGGACCCCGTCCTCGGCCAACCACGTGCGGTGGGTATGGCACCCCTCGTTGAAGGTGAAACCCGGCAGGATCGGTGAGCGCAACCACGCCTGAGCGCTGTCGGAAACACCGTCCCAGGCTGGCCTTCAGAATCGGGAGCGGAAGTTGCCCCGGCGTAGCACTCCCCCGTGCGCGCCGGTGAACACCGATTCCGTCTCGCTCTGGGCGATCAGATCGGTGTAGAGGGCGTTGAGGAAGCCGAGAAGGTGCAGCCACCGCTTGCCCGCCGGGGTCTTGGGCCGGGCCGCCTTGCTCATCTTGCCGCCGGACTCGCGCAACGGGGTGCGCACCGGCACGGCCCTGTTCACCTCGTCGTACTCATGGGCTTGCAGGGCCACCAGCTCCGACCAGCGTGCCCCGGTGTAGGCGTTCATCAGCGCCAGCACGAACCCCGTCCGACCGAAGGTGTGGTGCAACCGCATGGCCGCGCGCACCACCTGCATGGGGGTGGCTACCTGCCGGTCGGCCTCGTAGGAGCCGGAGGAGACCCGGATCCCGTGGCAGGGGTTGGCGGGGATTTTGCGGGCGCGCACCGCCACGTTGAGGATCGTGGAGAAGAGGGCGAAGACCGAGGACACACTCGGCTCGGACAACTCTTCGTGCAGCTCGTTGACCCAGGCCTGGACGTCGAGATGGCTGTTGAAGATGCTGATCAAGGGCCAGTGTCCCCACTGCTCACGCAGGTGGTTGTCGAGGTAGGAGCGGTACTTGTCCCGGGTGGTCTCCGACAGACGCGCCTGGACGAGCCACTGTTCGGCGAAGTCACCGAAGGGGACCTCCCGCTCCTGGGGCGAGATCCAGGTGCGGCGCCGCACCTCAGCTTCTTGCTCCTGGCCCCAGTTCAGGGCCGCTTCCTTGGTGTCGAATCCGGACTTGGACGCCCAGGTGCCGTCTGGTTTC
This sequence comes from Nocardiopsis xinjiangensis YIM 90004, assembly GCF_000341145.1. GTDB lineage: Bacteria > Actinomycetota > Actinomycetes > Streptosporangiales > Streptosporangiaceae > Nocardiopsis > Nocardiopsis xinjiangensis. The sequence continues at coordinate 26,701 of NZ_ANBE01000018.1, read as the reverse complement.
TTGAAGCGGGCCCGCCAGGTTCGGGCGAGCCGTTCGGCGTAAGCCATCTGTACTCCTTCTGTTGGTTCATTCCGGCGTTGCACGGCGAGCGCGCCCGGAGGCGGGGGCACGGTGTCCGGCGCGGATGATCTGCTCAAGGTCGCTAGAGCTGAAGCGCAGGTGCTTGCCGATGAAGGTGCAGGGCACCTGACGCGCGGAGACGCGCTTGCGCAGCCAGGATTCGGGGACCTTGAGCAGGGCGGCAGCCTCTTGGGGGTGAACACCTCCACAGGCGTGTTCGCAGCCGCATCACGCCGCTCGCCAGAGCTTGCAGAGTACTCACACTGGTCCTGTTCTGGGACGCCGGTGCCGCGCCGCGTCGAGGGTGTGTGCCGCTTACTCATCCGGTACCCCTTGCCCATACCGGGGTTCCGTGTTCAGTACCGCGGCATGCCGCCGGCGTGGGCCGTCTTTGCGCGCGTGCGTGCACACGCGCCTCCTTCGGGTGAGTCGAAGGTCGGGCGGTCGCCGCCTGCGACAGGTGGGCCTCTTCTTCGAGTGCGGCGGCCACACCCATGTCCAGGCCTGTGTAGCCGGTGCACAGCGATCCGATCGAACCCCCTCCCGAGGTGGCTCGTGCCGGGTGCTGGATGATCGCTGTTCCTCCTTGCCCGTGGTATCGGCGCTCATTTGTGTGGTCGTGGACCGGGTCGCTCATGCGTGATCACCCCCATTTCCGAAGCTGCCTGGGCGCTGTCCACGGCAGACGCGCGGCAGGCACCCCGGCACCGGGCCTTCCTGTTCCGGCGGCAGGTCGATGCCGCCCAAGGGGCGGCACGCGTGGTGGAGGTAGCCGGTCTGGGCGGGCGGCATGCCGTTTGTCGCGGTGTCGGTGGTGTGGTGCCGCACAGCCGTATCCAGGGCCACGGCCTCGTCCCAGGCGCCGGGGTCGGTGGCGCGCAGTTCGGCCCAGTCGGCATCGGAGCGCTCCGGGCACCCCAGGCAGGCCAGGCCCCGGACGCCGATGCCGTGGTGGTGGTTGAACGCGACGCAGTCCCGGTCGCGCCAGCCCAGGTCGAAGAGGGGGTAGTCCGGTCGTAGGCGCTGTGGCCAGGTGGCCGCACGGGGCACCCGGTGGGCGTACTCGGCGCCCAGGCCCAGGACCACCTCCACCTTTTCGTGCGGCTGTTCGTCGCCCCAGCTGCGTAGGTGGTCGGTCAGGGCCAGCAGTTGGGTGCCGGCGCACGCGTTGGGCAGGCGCCCCGCCGTGCCGTCCCGGGCAAGGGTGAACAGGGGCAACGGGCTCGGGCTCTCGGCCCAGGCGCGCTCGGCCAGCTCGGTGGCATCAGCTCGGACCAGTTCGGCGCCGGCCTGCTGGCACAGGGCGTGGAGGTGCTTGAGGTAGCGCTCGGCTGAGGCGGGATAGAGGCCGGTGTCGGCGTAGAGGACGTGGTCGATCCGGTCCAGCACGTGATGGGCGCTCAGCAACAGCACCGTGGTGGCGCCGGGGCTACCGTCCAGGAGCAGAACGCGCGTGGCCGGTCGGGGTGTGAAGGCCATGGGATGTGGTGTCGGTCTTGGTCATCGAACGCCTCACCCTCCAGGGGACCGGGATGGCGTTTTGCGCTCACTCCGCCACCGACGAGTTGCGTACGCACTTGGGAGCGTGCGTACGCAGGGCGCACGGTTTGGGTTCAGAGAACGACGAACCGCAGGCGCACCCAGGTCGATAGGTCGGGGTCACGGCCCTACCGCTAAACTCCGCACCCCTCGCTCCTCGGATGAAACGCCCCGGCTGCCCACTGTGAGGGCGGATGCGGCGGCAGGAGCGGGAACATCGGTATGAAAGCCCGCGCTAAGAGCTCATCTCATTTGGTGAGTCTGCGGTAGCAAATCAGTGTGCAGGCGATGCCGGTGAAGGCCAAGAAGTGCTCGGCCTTGCGTTCGTAACGGCGGTGCAGGCGGCGGCATCCGGCCAGCCAGGCCATGGTGCGCTCGACCTGCCACCGGTGCCGGCCCAACCGCTTCGAGGACTCCACACCCTTGCGGGCCAGGCGGTGGACGATGCCGCGTTCGCGGAGCCAGCGGCGCAGGTGGTCGTAATCGTAGCCCTTGTCTCCGTGCAGCTTGGCTGGCCTGCGCCGCCTCGGCCCGCGGCGGGAGCGGATCGGCGGGATCCCGCGGACCAAGGGCCGCAGGGCCTGGCTGTCGTGGGTGTTGGCCCCCGAGATCGCCACGGACAGGGGCAGCCCGGCCTGGTCGGTGATCAAATGGATCTTCGCGCCCTTCTCGCCCCGGTCGACAGGATTCGGACCCGTCAGGTCCCCCCTTTGAGGGCACGCATGTTGACCGAGTCGATCGCGCACCGCGACCAGTCCACCTCACCTCGGGAGCCGAGTTCGTCCAGGACCAGCCGGTGTGGTTTGGCCCGGGCCCGGGCGCGGGTCCACTCGGTGAAGCGGCGGTGCGCGGTGGGTCCGGACGGGCCGAACACCGGCGGGAGCTGCGCCCAGGTGCAGCCGCTGGTCGCGACGGAGATGATCGCGGCCAGCACCTCGCGGTCCCCGTGTCTGCGCCGGCCGCCGCCCTGGGGACGGGTGGGTGCCTCGGGCACCACTCGCTGGAACAGTTCCCACAGCTCATCCGGCACAAGGCGTTCAACCATCGACACGCGGCCAGGTTACCGAGAATCCAAATGAGATGAGCTCTTATGACAACAGCGGGCCCGGCCGCCGGCCGAGTGCACCCCGAGCACGCGACCGCCGTAATGGCGGTGTCGCTTCCCGTGTCCGCCGCGGCCCTGCTGACAGCCGCACATGCCATCACGCTGACCACCTACCTTGTCGCCGTCGCCATCTGTGGAGCGGGGCTAGGGGTCGCGAACGCGCTCACGTTGGTCGCTACACAGGGGATGGTCGACCCAAAGTGAGCAGGAGAGGCCTCTGGTGTGACAAAGACAGTCATCACGGTGGCGGCGGGGCTTGGCGTAGTCCTCGCAGCGCTGGTCGCCGACCCAAAAGCATCTGCCTCGACCGAGGCTGCTGTCCTTACTTCCGTGGCTCTCGGCGCCCTCGCAACCGCCATGGTCCTCGGCGCCGTGCTCACAGCAACCCGTCGCTCCTCTCATATACGACAGCGGTAAACAGCACCTGTCGGTGCTCATCGCGGCCGGTCAACTAGGACGTGTCTGCTACATCGGCGTCCGGTCAGGACTCACCCAGTTGGGGACCCACACCTCGTCGGCGACCTGCGGTTGTGAGGCTCGCAGGTAGTTGCGCAGGTCGGTCAGCACGGGATGCCGGTGGTCGGCACGCGTGAGCAGCAGATGCGGGTAGATCGGTGTCGGTTCTCGCAAAGGGATGTGTCGCAGGCCGTAGCCGTCGGGCCACAGGTACCGGTCGTCGGTGCCGACCAGGGTCGCCAGAGAGGCCGACCCAGCCAGTGCGTCCATGAGGGCCTCGTCCCCGAAATTGGGGCCAAGGGCGTCGATACTCAGCCCGAAGTCCTGCGAGAGCGACCGGTAGAACTGCTCCCACTCCGTGCCCGGCCTGATACCGGGGATCCAGATGCGGTGACCGACGAGGTCAGAGGGCCGGACCTGGTCCTTTGCCGCCAGCGGATGGGCGGGGCCGAGCAGGAGCTGCAGAGGAACGTCCAGGAGCCGTTCGGCTCTGATCCCCGCAGGGACCTGGTCTGCCGGCAGGGCCCGGAAGGAGGCATCGATGCTTCCTTCGAGCACGGCCCAGGCCACCTGAGCAGCGTTCTCCTCGCCGAGCGTGACCACGTCCAGAGCCGTGTCGGGGCGCGAGCGGTAGAAGCGGTGGACGGCCTGGGCCGGGGCGATACGCCGGTTAAGGACGTCCACGCGCAAGGGCCGGCTGCCGGGGCGCACGGCCTGCTCCGCCTCCTCGAGCGCTGCCAGAACCTTCTTGGCGTGCGGGAGGAAGACCTGCCCGTCCAGGCTCAGCCGTGATCCGCGGGAGGTGCGCACCAGGAGCGAGACTCCAAGGCTCTTCTCCAGGGTCACGATCCGTTTGGAGACCGCCTGCTGGCTGATCCCGAGTTCGTCGGCCGCGGCCTGGAACTGCCCGGCCTCGGCGATAGCCGCGAAGGTCCGTACCGCTTCGCTGTCCACACCACGACTCTACAGGCACAACCAGTGGTTGTATCTGGGGGTGTCGGGTTGTTTGACGGGGCTCTGTCGTGCTGCTGGGATCAGGAGCATGTCTACCCGCACAGAGCAGGTCATTTACGTCCGAACGCCTGAGTTCGCGCGCTATGCGGAGAGGATTGCTCAGGTCACTGACGCGACCTCACGGCTGAACGTGCTGCCGTTCAGCGACACCGAGGCCCGTGCGGAACTACTCTCGGTTGTCTTTGGTGGCCCGTTGCCGGAGTCAGTGACGATTTACCCGCCCTTCTTCACCGAGTACGGCCTGGGCACAAAGTTCGGCAAGAACGTCTTCGTCAACCAGGGCTGCACCTTCATGGACAACGGTGGCATCACCATCGGCGACAACGTCATGATCGCTTCACGGGTCAGCCTCATCACCGGTGGGCACCCGCTGCCGCTGGCCGAGCGGCGCGAGTACGTCACCAGCGCCCCGATCGTGATCGAGGACGACGTCTGGATCGGTGCGGCCGCCGTGGTCACCCAGGGCGTGACCATCGGTGCAGGCTCTGTGGTGGCCTCCGGGGCAGTCGTCACCCGGGACGTGCCCGCACGCACGCTGGCCGCGGGCGTGCCCGCCCGGATGGTCAAGAGCATCGACTGAGCTGCTCGCCCCGGACCGTCGGCCCGGGGCGAGCAGCGTCCCCTATCCGCTGTGCCTCGACATGTCCGACTGTCGGACGAGCGGTGGGAGCGCTACGTGCCCTGCTGCCCAGCAGCTCAGGACCACGGAAGCCCTAGGTCTACATCCTCTACACGTCCGGAACGACCGGAAAGCCCAAGGGGGTCGTGCGTGACTGCGGCGGCTACGCGGTCGCCCTGCACTGGTCGATGGGCGCCGTGTACGACGTAGGGCCGGGCGAGACGATGTTCACCGGCTCCGACGTCGGCTGGGTCGTCGGGCACTCCCGCATCGTCTACGCGCCCCTGCTGGTCGGCGCGACGACGGTCCTGTACGAGGGCAAACCGGTCGGCGCACCGGACGCGGGCCGGTTCTGGCGCGTCGCCGCCGAGTACCGGATCAAGACCGTGTTCACGGCGCCCACCGCCTTCCGGGCGATCAGGAAGGAGGACCCGTAGGGGGCGCTCACCGCCGGCTACGACCTTTCCCACCTGCGCTATCTCTTCCTCGCCGGCGAGCGCCTCGACTCATCGGGCGAGCAGGAGCCCGCGGGCGTCGACGGTGCGATCGTCGTGAGGCTCCCCCTGCCCCCGGCGCACTCCCCACTCTCTGGAAGGACGACGACCGCTACGTCGCCTCCTACCTGTCCGCCTACCCCGGCCACATCGACGAAGACGGCTATGTCTTCGTCATGGGCCGTACCGACGACGTCATCAACGTCGCCGGACACCGGCTGTCCACCGACGCCGACGACGGCCTTCCCGTGGTGGCCGCTCTGGTCGGCGCGATCCTGCTCGCCCGGGCCACGGCGGGCACGGAACTGTCGGAGAAGATCCTGGAAGCGACCCACGAAGCCCTGACCGCACCGCACCGGCGCTGACACCTCGACGAGTCCAGTAACGGTCCGGATGGTGTTGGTACGCGTCGTCATGTGGCGGATGACCGTGCTGTGTGGGGTGATGGGCTCATGGGCCCATTACCCCACCAGGAGAGCCCAGGGCTGTCCTCTCCGCAGCGACGTCCAGCGGCCGGGATGGATCAGCGAGCGGTCAGTGCGACCGTCGTCGGCTCGCAGCCCTCACACAGCGCCGTGACCGTGATCGACCCGGTGCCGGTCGGTCGGACGATGGCCAGCGCGCGTCCACCGAAGGTCAGATGCTTGCCGTCGGTGAACCCCTCCTCGGTAACGGGGTTGGCGCTGGCCAGGGCCTGGAGTACTCCCGCGCCGTCCACGGTGACCGAGACCGTGCGTTCGACGTCAGCGCGGACGACGCCATCGGCGTCGGTGAGCTCCAGGGCGATGAAGGCCAGGTCCCTGGTGTCGGCGTCCAGCCGGGTCCTCTCGGCTCGGGCCCGCAGGTGAAGAGCGTCCCCGGCCGTGACGAGGCGTGACCTACCGGTCTCCTCGCCGCCGGAGTAGGAAACGGCGATAAGCTCCCCCGGCTGGTAGATAAGCTCGAAGTCGGCCTGATGGCTCTTGGTCCCGCCGACCGGGGCGCGGCCGATCACGGTGCCGTCCAGGAGGAGTTCGACCTCCTCGGCGTCGCTGTAGACCTCGACATGTACGGGTCTGCCCTCACATCCGGGCCAGGTCCAGCTGTCGGTCACGTCGTTCCAGGCCCACGGAGTGGCGACCTTGACCGCCCTGCCGTTGCGAGCGGGGTCCTGTACCGCGATGTAGGGCTCGGTGCGCAGACCGAAGACGGTCTCCCGGTAGAAGGACATCGGACGCCGCCGACCTGTGATGTCGATGTCACCGCACCAAGCCGTCAGCGCGGGATAGCCCGCGGAGAAGGCGACGTCGGCGGAGGTTCCGCTGTCCTCCTCGTATCTGACCAGGCCGACGCCGGTCTCGCCGAGGTAGTCCCAACCGGTCCAGGTGAAGTCGCCGAGTACGTGGTCGTTGGCCTTGACGAGTTCCCAGTTGGCGTCGATCTGTGATGGCCACGTCTCGGTTCCGATGATGACGCGGTCGGGGAAGAGCTGCCGGTCCAAGGTGTAGCGGGCGTCCCCGTAGTTCATGCCCGCCACGTCCAGGACGGCGTAGGACTCCTCGGTTCGCCGTGTGGCGTGTTCGGAGGCCTGGATCTGTCCCATCATCTGTCCGAACCCGGCCATCATGGTGTTCACCCCGCCTGCGGCGGCCTGCTCCTGTTCCTCCTCGCGCGCCTGGCTCTGCCGCTGCATTTCGGGCAGGACGGTGTCCAACAGGGAGACGAAATTGTTGATGCCGTTGGTGACGAACCGTGTCGGGTCCAAAGACCGGACCTTCTCCGCGAGGCGTCGGCCCCAGGCCGCGCCGACACCGGTGCCGGTCTCGGGGATTTCGTTGCCGATGGAGTAGAACACGACGCTGGGGTGGTTGAAGTCCTTGGCCACCAGGGCCTCGACATCTCGTTCCCACCACTGGGCGAAGTCGGAGGCGTAGTCGAAGTCGGACTTACCCGACGTCCACATGTCGAAGGTCTCGTCCATCACCAGCATGCCCAGCCGGTCACAGGCGTCGAGCAGCGCGCTGCCGGCCGGGTTGTGGGAGATGCGGACGGCGTTGAACCCGGCCTCCTTCAACAGGGCGATGCGTCGTACCTCCGCCGCTCCGACCGCGGCCGCGCCCAGAGGACCGTTGTCGGAGTGGATACACGCTCCGCGAAGCTTGACCGGCTCCCCGTTGATCCGCAGGCCCCTCCCGGGATCGAGCTGGAGTGTACGGATACCGAAGGTCACCGCTTCCTCGTCGACGGTCTCCCCGTCTTCGTCCAGACGCAGACGCACCTCGTACAGATGCGGGGACTCGACGCTCCACCGCGCGGGGTGGGGCACGAACAGGCGGCGGCGGACGATCCCTTCATCAGAGGGCAGCAGCGTGACCGGTGAGGTGGAGGTGGCCACCTCTCGGCCCTCGCCGTCGATGATCACGGCGGTGACCCGCGCCGTGGTCGTGACCGCGCCGGTGTTGGCCACCCGCGCGGCGACCTCGACGACGGCACGCTGGTCGTCCACGTCAGGGGTGGTGACCGTGACGCCGTCGTGCGCGATGTGCAGGGAATTCTTCACCACCAGGCGCACGTCGCGGTGGATGCCCGCCCCCGAGTACCAGCGACTGTCGAGGTGGGCGCGGCAGGCGACACGTACCTCGTTGTCGGCGCCGAAGTCCAGATAGGGATCGACCCGCACGGTGAACCGGGAGTACCCGAAGGCGTGCTGTCCGGCCAGGTGTCCGTTCACGTACACCATGGCATCGCGGTAGACGCCGTCGAACTCCAGCAGGATCCGCTTGCCGCGGTCCTCGCCGGGGACGGCGAACGTCTTGCGGTACTCGAACGCGCCTCCCGGAAAGTAGGCGGTCGTCTCCCCACGTGGAGTGTCGGGGCGCCGGGCCGCGGCGATGAGGGCGTCGTGGGGCAGGGTGACCTCCTGCCACTGGCTGCCGGCGGTACCGCCAAGCTCCTGGAACGCCGTGACCTTGGGACGGAAGCTCCAGCCGCGGTTGAAGTCCTCATACCCCATCTGGTTCACCCTTCCAGGAACGGCCTCCGCCGGATACGTGTGTCATCGCAGATCCTTCCTCAATCAAAGTAACGCGCGTTACTAACGACATCACATCACGTAACGCGCGTCAATCGAGTAGTGCGGACACCGGAATCCGGGCCTGCCGTTCGGGCCCGGTCACCTGGTCAGTAGGTCGCTCGGCCGCCGCTGATGTCGTAGACGGCGCCGGTGGAGAAACTAACCTGGTGGAGGTTGTCGATGACCACCCCGCCCGTTCGGGATCCGTTGAGGCCGCCCATCACGGCGGCCCGCGACGAGCCGTGATCACGGACCGCTCGTCAGGCCGGCGCTCCCGCACGCGCGGTCTTCCCCAACCACGCCAGGCTCGGTTTGGGATGGCGCCCGAAGGTCGCACGGTCCACCGCGATCGGGCCAAAGGTGGGTTTCCAGTGGCCCCACTCGAAGTTGTCCAGCAGGCTCCAGTGCAGGTACCCACGGACATCGATCCCGTCGGCCATGGCAGAGGACAGGTGCCCCAGAGCCTCACGCGTGTAGGCGATACGCCGGGTGTCGTCCGCGGTGGCGATTCCGTTCTCCGTGACGATGACCGGCACACCTCCGGTCACTTCCCAGGTGTGGCGCACCGCGAGTCCGAGGGCGTCCGGCCGATACGGCACACCGGTCAGCGTGTTGTCCGGGCTCGGGGGTGCGGGACGATCCCGTTCTCGTCGACGACCTGGCTGGAATAGGACTGCACCCCGATGAAGTCGTCCTCGCGCGCGGCCTCCAGGTAGAGGTCCTCACGGACGCAGCGCTCCTCGCGCAGCCTGTCCTCGTTGCCGGGTGTCGCGGTGAACGCGTTGTTCGCCACCGTCCACCCGACGCGGGCGTCGGTGTTCTGTTTCAGGACGTCGCGGACGGCTTGGTGGGCCTCGACCAGCCTCCGCCCCACCTGGGGATCCGGCGCGGGCAGAGCCGAGCGCCGTTCGTCCTCGACGGTGGGACTGGCCCATTCCTCGGACAGATCCGTTTCCGTCTGCTTGCCCATGGCGACCATCAGGCCGAGGATGTTGGGCTCGTTGATCGTGCAGATCCAGGGAACGTCCTCCAGGATGGTGGCCGCGGCGCGCGCATAGGCGGCGAACCGCTCCATCTCGTCCTCGGCGAGCCATCCTTCGGCTTCGGAGAACCAGCGAGGACTGGTGAAGTGGTGCAGCGTGACGACCGGAGTGAGGCCGAGGTCGATCGCGGTGTCGATCATGCGCCGGTAGTTGGCCAACGCGGCGTGTGACACGTGCCCCGGGCTGGGTTCGATGCGGGCCCACTCGATGCCGAACCGGTAGCAGTTCAGCCCGGCTTCGGCCACCAGCCGCATGTCCTCGGGGTAGCGGTGATAGCTGTCCCCCGCGTCACCGCTGCGCTCCATGCCGGTGACGCCCTGTTCGTGAGCCCACCAGTCACTGTTGACGTTGTTGCACTCCACTTGGTGCGGTGCGGTCGCCGCGCCCCAGAGGAAGCCGTCGGGGAAGTTCATACTCGTGCTCCTTCTCAGGTGCCACACCGACACGGACACCGCAGCTGTTAATGCGCGTTACTAAGTCACTCACAGGCGCCCGAGACCCAGCAAGACGAAGGGAGGCACTGCGCGGGCCGACGGCCCTGCGGTGTTGGATTCGACCGAGCGGGCGTGAGGTAACGTGCGTTACCATTGGCTCGGATTCGGCTGATAACACGTGTCACTTCTCAGTGGGACACAACTCGAGAGCAGGGAAGACGGCGTGGTCACCAAGAGCGAGGACGTCGCCAGGGCCGCGGGCGTCAGCCGGGCGACCGTGAGCCAGATCCTCAACGGACACGGCCGGCGCTTCTCCAAGGCCACTCGCGAACGCGTGCTCCAGGCCGCCGAGGAGCTCGCCTACCGACCCTCCGTCGCGGGCCGCGCGCTCGCCACGGGGACGAGTGACATCGTGGTCGCGCTACTGCCCTACACCACGCTGAGCATGAATCTGCAGCAGGTCCTCGAGCGCACGACCGAGGAACTCGCCAAGCACGGCATCACGCTCGTCCTGCGCCTGTCGACGCGGGCCGTGGCCCCCCTCGAACGCCTCGTCACCACGCTCCGGCCGCGCGCGATGCTCTCGCTCACGCCGTTCGGCGACGACGAGCGGGCCCTGCTCGAACGGCACAGCACCGCCGTGGTGAGCCCAGCCGACTACGACGACGGGTTCGATCAGCGCGTGGGCCGCGCCCAGGCCGAGCACCTCATCGAACGCGGCTTCCGACGCCTCGCCTTCGTCCACATCGACGACGAGCGGTACGACCCGTTCGGCCACCTTCGAGAGGTCGGCGTACGCGAGGTGTGCCAGGAAAACGGCCTTCCGGAACCCGTCGTCCTCAAACCGAGGCTGGCACACGCCGACGTGCTCGACGTCGTCGACGCACTCGAGCCCGGCACCGGCGCCGCGTGCTACAACGACGACATCGCTGTCGCCCTCATGCACGCGGCGGCCGAACGCCGGCGTGAGGTGCCCGACGCGATCGCGATCATCGGCATGGACGGGACGCAGCTCTCGGAGGCCGTGGGTCTCACGACCCTCAGTGTGGACGTCGACGCCGCCGCCCGGGCCTCGCTGGACTCGCTCCTCGCCGGCCTGGGCCTGTCGACCGAGGGTCCGGCGCGCCCGCCGGTGGAACCACACGTCGTCGCCCGCCGGACCACCTGATATCGCCCCGGTACTCACAGCTTCAGATCGCTGGTGTCGGCATGGACGCCCGCCATCAGGTCGCCTTGGAGCTTCCCCGTGTGCTTGTCGAGGGTGTAGAAGAAGGTCAATACGAGCATGGCGAGGCAGAGGGACGACGGAGTACAGGGCGATGATCACGCTCTCGGTCCCAGGTGACTGGGTCCGCGCCGTCCCGTCATACGCCGCCAGGCTCATGACGGCTCCGACGAGGGCGGAAGCCAGGCCGGCTCCGAGCTTCCCGCAGAAGCCCACCACCGAGTTGGCAGCCGCCTCGATCCGTTTACCGGTCTTCCACTCGTTGTAGACCATCGTCTGGATGACGAAGTAGCCCACGAGCATGGTGATGATGCTCGCCATGCTGCCCATCAGAGTGCCACCGATGACGGCCGCGGGTACGCGCGGAAAGAGGTAGACAATCGCGTAGCCGATGATCGCCAGGACTAGGTGTACTGACCTGAGAGGTTAGGTACGCGGGAGGCGGGAGGGCCGCTGATCGCGGTGATCGCCTGGACCGCACATTTGTCAGACATGCCCTAGCCGGCGAGCGCTCGCGGACGACGAGGCGGCGAGGCGGACGCTTGTGGAGTGCCTGGAGCGCAACAGGCCGCAGAGACGCCACAAGGCCCCGCCTCCAGCCCTGCGGCGTGCAGAGTCCAGAGACGGGGCCTTGTGATGCGGGCGGCTCATGCGTGCGCCCATAAGGGGCAGGGGGAGGCCCTCGCCCGGCGGATTCCCGTACCGCCCGTGGATAGCGAAACGCATCGTGTACGGGTTCTAGAGGGGATGAACGCCCGCAAGCGCCGCGGGTCACACGGCGGCTGTCCCAGTCGTCCTAAGCATTCGGCTTCTTCTGCGCGGCGACAGCAGCGCCGATGAGCGCCCCCACGGATGCCAGCAACAGGAGGGCTCCGACGATCATCACGATCTCAACCGGCATCGGCAGTTCCATCGCTACCGACAGTCCGCACAGCAGAACCGCGAGACCAGCAATGCAGGCGGCAAGAGTACCGAACGCCTTCGTGTTCATGCCCGCACTCTACCAACCGCGGCAATTGTTTCGTACCGGAGTTTTTAGAGACTCGGAACCAACGCATCGACAGGTGCCGATGCCGGATTGTGCTGGTAGAAGTCGTCTTCGAACTCCGACGGCGGGACCAGGCCGATCTCTCCGTGCAAGCGGCGGTGGTTGAACCAGTCCACGTACTCGGCCACAGCGATCTCGAGGTCCTCGATGCCCTTCCAGGGACCCTTGTTGCGGACCAACTCGGCCTTGAACAGCGAGTTGAACGCCTCGGCCAGTGCGTTGTCGTAGGAATCGCCGGTGGACCCGACCGAGGCGAGGGCCCCGGCCTCGGCCAGGCGCTGGGTGTAGCGCACCGCGACGTACTGCACGCCGCGGTCGCTGTGGTGGACGAGCCCATCGACGCTGTGGCCCCGGTGCCGGCGGGCCCACAGGCCCATCTCCAACGCGTCCAGGGCCAGGTCGGTGCGCAGCGACTTGGAGACCTGCCAGCCCACCACCCGGCGGGAGGACACGTCGATGACGAACGCGGCGTAGACCCACCCGGCCGCGGTGCGCACGTAGGTGATATCGGCGACCCACAACTGGTTGGGCTCAGTGGCAGTGAAGGCGCGCTCGACCAGGTCCGGGCGCTCGTCGGACGTCGCAACCGGGATGGTGGTGCGCGGGGACTTGGCCCGGGTGATGCCGCACAGCCCGGCGGCCTCCATCAGACCCGGTACGAACCAGCGGCCCGGTCACGCAAGTGACGGGGGGCGGCCCCGGCACATATCAGAGCCTTCGCCACACCAGGGCTTCACGGCTACTATCCCTAGAGATGCCTACTCCTGAAGAGATCGACGCAGCCCGTACACCCGACGGCGGTTGGACCCGGGACCAATTGGCCGCGTGGGGGGTTCCTTGGCCTCCCCCAAAGGGATGGCGCAAACGACTTGCAAACGGACTGCCGATCGAGGACGGCTCGGAGGACGGAAACGGCGAACTCCCTGAAACTCTGTTCTGAAGTTTGCCACCAGGGAGCTGGCGTGCCCTTGCTTATACCGGTACGACACCGTAATTCCGTGCCCGCCCCGCAACGGCAGCGTTCGCCCCTGACGTTCGGCCCCCACCAGCCCTGAGGTTTGTCCCTGTGCCTTCCACAGACATGACCGTTCCGTCTCCTGGTGTCCTCCCTCGCGCCCCGCGATGATCCTACGTACCTGGGTCCGTACCGGATCATCGACCGCCTGGGGCCGGAGGCATGGGAGTGGTCCATGCGGCGGTTGACCGCGCCGACCGCCCACTGGTGGTCAAACTCGTCCGTGCCGACCACGCTACCGATCCCGATTTCCGGGAGCGCTTCGCACGCGAAGTGCGCATGGTCCGCCGCGTCAGCGGCACCTGCCTTCCCGCGTTCCTGAACGGCGACAGCACACAAGTTCTCACACGCATGCTGGACCGCACCTGGCAGGTCGAAGCGAGCCAGGACACCTCCACGCGGGGGAAGGCCGTACCCCGCCGTAAGCGCCGCATGCCTCTCTACGCGGCCGCTGCGGCAACCGTCCTCGTATCGGCTTCCCTGGGCTGGAACGCCGGGGACCGGCTCTCCCCCTCGCCGGACCCACCCGATGCCGCTGAGGAACGGCCCGCGGATAGTTCCGCGCCCGCGGGATCCGACGACGTCAGTCCGGTCGGCGCAGCCCTGCGAGGAGGAGACCGACCACTCGGCGTGCGTCGTACCGGGGGTCCTCCTCCGCGCCGATGCAGATGTTGCCGACCCCGCGCATGAGCTCGTAGGCCTCGATGCCGGAGCGGATCTCGCCGGCCCGGGACGCGGCGTCGAGGAGCTGGCCGCGGTCGCCGACGAGGCCGGATTGAGCATGATCCAGCTCGCTCTCGGGTTCGTGACCTCCCACCCGGGCGTGACCAGCGCGCTCATCGGTCCCCGCGCGCCGGACCACCTGAACGCGCAGCTGGCCGCAGCAGAGACCGTGCTCACCACCGACGTGCTCGACGCGATCGACTCCATCGTCGCTCCCGGCACCGACCTGGCAGCACACGAGAAGAACGACACCCCGCCCGCGCTCCTGGACCCGTCACTGCGACGCCGCTGAACGTCCGGGGTCGGCTTCCGTCCGAGAAACCGGCCCCGGACATGCCTCAGGCCAGAGCCTTCGGCTCTGGCCTTTGCTGTGTCCGGGGCCCGTGGAGAACAAGCGCTCGCGTCCGACCGGGGTCAGAGCCCGCAGCCTCTGTTCCCCTGCTCGGTCTCGAGCATCTACCGGCTGCTACCCCAGCAGGGCATACAGGCCGAAGTAGAACACTGACGGGCACAGCAGGCAGCCCAGCCCGGTGTAGAAGGTGGCCGTCATCGCCCCGTAGGGGACCAGTCGTTTGTCGGTGGCCGCAAGTCCGCCGGCCACGCCCGACGTCGTGCCCATCACTCCTCCGTAGGCCATGGCGGCCTTGGGGTTGTTCAGGCCGATGAACCGGGCGATCAGCGGGGTACCGACCATCACCACCACGGACTTGACCAGGCCGGCCGCCACAGACAGGGCGATGACCTCAGTACTGGCACCCACAGCGGTCCCGGTGACCGGTCCGACGATGTAGGTGGCAGCGCCGGCGCCGATGGTGGCCAGTGACTCCGGGTCGGTGTAGCCGAAAGCGGCCGCGACGAGGGCTCCGACCAGGAAGGAGAGGGAGACTCCCAAGAACAGGGAGAGCACACCGGCCACACCCGACTTCTTGATCTCCTGGAGGTCGACCCCGTAGGCGGTGGCAACGATGGCGAAATCCCGCAGCATCGCCCCGCCCATCAGTCCCAGTCCGCTGAAGACGGCGATGTCGGCCAGTCCGTCCTCTCCCCCGGTCTGGACACCACCGAAATAGGCCAAGACCAGGCCAAGGACGATGGCGACGGCCGAACCCTGGAGTCGGCCGCGGGTCAGCGTCTTCGACAGCCAGCCCGAGACCAGCATCATCGCCGCGATGACCACAAAGGCGAAGAGCAGATCGTTTCGCTCGAGTAATGAGCTGATCAGATCCATCTCAAGCCTCCCGCTTCTCTTCTTCAGCCATCTCCGGCAGCGGCTCGGATCGGCCGCCGATCCGTGAGAGCACCGGAACCAACGCCGCACCCACCAGCAGGGCACTCAATCCGGCGAGGAACGCCATAGGGCCCCCCGTGACGGCTTCGGCCACATTCTGTGTGGAGGCCATGGCAATCACGATCGGGATGTACAGCGAACTCCAGAACAACACACCCTGCTCAGTGGGTTTGGGGAACAGGTCCCTCTTGCGAAGCCAGTCGGTGGCCAGCACCAACATGATCATCGCGAATCCGACGCCACCGACATTGGCGTCGACGCCGACCAGGACTCCAAGAACATCTCCGACGAACATGCCGACGAGCAGGCAGAACGCTAATGCTGCTACTCCGTATAGAATCATCGTCTTCTCCTGACCGTTGCCTTACCGGTCACTGGCCCGCTGTGGTGAACAGGTCTGCGAACTGCTTGCGGAGCTCGGCCTTCTGGACCTTGCCCATGACGTTGCGCGGCAGCGCGTCGACGAGCCGCACAGCACGGGGCTGTTTGAAGCGCGCGAGGTCATCGGCGATGAAGCAGGAGATCTCCTCGGCCTCCGGCTGCCCTGCCCCCTGTTCGGACCCTTGGTCCTTGGGGACGACGACGGCGACCACCGCCTCGCCGAGATCGGGGTGCGCGACCCCGATGACGGCCGACTCCAGGACGTCGGGATGGGCGTCGATGTGCTCCTCGATCTCCTTGGGGTAGACGTTGTAGCCCCCGGAGATCACCAGGTCCTTGTCCCGCCCGACGATGCAGAGGTAGCCGTTCTCGTCGATGCGTCCCAGATCGCCGGTGATGAAGAACCCGTCCTCGCGGAACTCGGAAGCCGTCTTCTCCGGCATCTGCCAATAGCCGGAGAAGACGTTGGGGCCCCGGACCTCCACCAGCCCGGCCTCTCCCTGGGGAACCTGGCGGGCAGTCTCACGGTCGACCACCCGGACCTCGACCCCGGGCAGCGGCATGCCGACGGTGCCGGGCCGGCGCGGGCCGCCGCGACAGGGGTTGGTGGTGTTCATCCCGGTCTCGGTCATGCCGTAGCGCTCCAGGATCGCGTGGCCGGTCCGGGTTTCGAAGGCTTCATGGTCGCTGGCCAGCAGGGGTGCGGAGCCGGAGACGAAGAGCCTCATCCGAGCACAGGATTCGGCGGTGAGCCGTTCGTCCTTCATCAGCCGGGTGTAGAAGGTCGGCACGCCCATGAGCACCGTGGCCCGGGGCAGCAGGTCGATGACGGCCTCGGCGTCGAACTTCGGCAGGTAGTACATGGAGGCCCCGGCCGCCAGCGTCATGTTCGCGGCCACGAAGAGTCCGTGGATGTGGAAGATCGGCAAGGCGTGGATGAGCTTGTCCTCGGAGGTGTACTCCCAGGTCTCCAGCAGCGCCTGGCAGTTCGAAGCCAGGTTCCGGTGGGTGAGCACAGCACCTTTGGAGCGGCCTGTGGTGCCGGAGGTGTAGAGGATCGCGGCCGGGTCCTCCGCACCGGCGTCGTAGACCTCGGTGTGACGGCCGTCCTCGCTGAGCAGACTGCCGTCTCCGTCTGTGCCCAGTGTCTCGACCAGCGTTCCAGAGGCCTCACGGTGCTGGTGCTCCTGGGCGGCCTCGGGCGTGCAGACCAGCACACGTGGTGAGGCGTCGGCGATGAAGTAGTCCATCTCCTTGCCGGTGTAGGCAGTGTTCAGCGGCAAGAAGACGCCGCCGATCTGCAGGGTGGCCAGATACAGGCTGATGGCCTCCGGGGACTTCTCCACCTGCATAGCGACCCGGTCTCCGGGTGTGACGCCGCCGGCAGTGAGCTTCGCGGCGATCTGGTGGACCCTGTCCTGGGTCCGGGCGTAGGTGATGCTGTCTCCGCCCGGCAGTTCGAAAAGGGGCTTGTCCGGTCTCGCCTCGGCTTGGGCGGCGAAGGAGCCGTAGATGGTCGTGAACTCCTCTGACATGGGTCCGGTTCCTTTCGCGAGGGTGGAGTCCGGTTCTGCGTCTGGGTCGGTGTCGTCGCGGGCGTCGGCGAGCAGCTCACGGAGCTGATCGCCGAGCGCGACGGAACGACGTCGGACGAATTCCTCGTGCTGTTCCTCCAGAACGTCGGGCTGGTAGCGGTAGTTGATCATCGCGCCGTAGGACTGGTTCCAGGCATATTCGGCAGTGTTGGCCGGCCAATGGAGCTGCCAGGCGGTGGCTCCGTTGCCCAGATGGAAGCGGGCCACCGGGTCGACCGGTCGTCCGTCGCCGTCCCGCTCGTCGGCGACGTAGCGAGCGAGCACCGGCAGCAGCCGGGCGCGGATGTCCTCGGTGGTCCCGTCGTCGAGTTCCTCGGCTCCCTCCGGGCCGCTGAACTGCTCCAGGTCTGTTCGGAGCCGGGTCAGCGCGGTGTCACCGACTCGCTGCTTCGCGCCGGCTTCGGCCTCCAGCCAGGAGCGGAACCCGGGGATCGGCGAGAGGGTCACGAAGTTCTCCAGGTGGGGAAGCTCCTCTTCCACCTGCTCGATGACCTGTTTGATCAGGAAGCTGCCGAAGGAGACACCGGCCAGCCCTTCCAGAGAATTGTTGATGGAGTAGAGTGCCGCGGTGTCGGCCTTGGCCGGGTTCACGGCGGGACCGGGCTCCAACAGCGGCCCCATATGGGAGGGGACCCCTCTGACCAGGGCGACTTCCACGAAGATCAGCGGCACTTCACCGGTGGCGGGGTGGAAGAAGGCGTAGCAGCGTCGGTCCTTGGGCTGCAGCCGGCGCCGCAGCTGCGAGCGCCCGCTCATGGGGTGGACCTTCTCGTACTGCAGCAGGTACTGGTGGAGCTCCTTGGGCGAGTCCCAGGTGATCTCCTCCATCCGCAGGAACCCACGGTTGAACCAGGAGACCAGCAGATGGTGGAAGTCCTGGTCCAAGGGGCGCAGACGGGGGTGACGCTTCTGCAGACGCCGCAGGTCGGCGCGCATGTTCACCAGGGCCAGGGTCGCGTCGGGGGCGTGGTTCATCCGGCGCAGCAGCTGCTGCCGGGCGGGTTCGACGGCGGTGAAGAGCTCGGCCAACTCCGCATGGCCCCGGGTCCGTTCCCAGTGGTGGTAGGCCGCGGTCAGTGCATCGTCGTCGACTCCGTAGTCGTCGAGCATGTGGCGGAAGAAGGTGTGCTGCTCCTCTTCGGTGAGCTGTTGGTAGGCGCTCAGCGCACTGGTGGCGACGGCGCGCACGGAGGCCTCCCCGACGTCACTCATCAGCACCTCGCAGGCGGCCAACAGCTGCTCCAACGCCTCCGGCACCGGCTGCTGACTCTGTTTCCCTGTGCGGCGCTGACGCAGCAACTTGAACAGGTCTGCCAGCAGCCATCCCTCGTTGCGGTTCATCCCCCGCCCTTCGTTGAGTACATCAGCGCTCGTGATGTATATAACATGGAGCATATTGGTCATATGTGACTCAGTCCATAGTTTTCAGTCAGTCAAATAACGTGGAACTGGAAGTGTGATGACACGGATACCGGAGTCCCATCGAGTGCGGGACGCCTTGGAGGATGCGATCGTGGACGGGCGGCACCGCCCGGGTCAGCGGCTGGATCCTGCCCAGCTGGAGGCGCAGTTCGGCTGCTCCAGGACGCCGGTCCGGGAGGCGCTGCAAGCTTTGGAACGCTCCGGACTCGTGCAGATCCGACCAAAGCAGGGCACCTACGTCACCGCCCTGGGCATCACAGAGCTGGCCGAACGCTTCGAACTGATGGCTGAACTGGAGGGAATGGCGGCCCGGCTCTCCTCCCGGCGGATCGGCAAGGAGGCACTGGCCCAGCTCCACCAGGCACTCGAGGAGTGCGAAAGCCACGCGACGGCCGCCGACTCCGACGGCTACTACTACGCCAACGCCTGGTTCCACGGCGTGGTGTACGACTCCTGCGGCAACGAGTACCTCAAGCAGCAAACCCACTCACTACGGCGCGCGCTCCAGCCCTACCGCCGCCTGCAGCTCCGCGTGCCGGACCGCATGCGACGCTCACTGAGAGAGCACCGCATGATCGCCCAGGCCATCGAGGCCGGAGAGGCCGAGACGGCCGAGAACGCCGCCCGCGAGCACGTGCTGGTCCAGATCCACGAGTTCAGCCACCTGGTCCACACCTGGTCCAGACTCCGCGAGGAGGCCGAATAGGTTTCAGCGCGCCCTCGTTCACCTCAGTTCTGCTCGGCCCGTCGGGCGCGCCCCAGCAGCACATGGCCGCCAGGAACGCCGGAGCACCATAGCGCCGGTGACCAGCAGAAAGACGACCGTCATCAGGGAGAGGTCGGAGCAGGGGCCGGCCGGCCCAAGGTCGCGCTGCCGATCGCCGCACACCCGACACCGGTTCCCTCACCGGATCCAACACCTACTCGACCGGGCTGTACTGGATGAGACCTCCCTGGTCAGCGCCCTGCGCAGCTACGTCATCGACCATCTGGGCACCGAGAACGTGGTTCTGGCCGTGGAGGGGACCGGTGACGTCAAGAAGGGCGGCCCGCCAATACACGGGTACGACCGGCCAGGCGGTCTGCCTGGGACGGGACTCGAGCGCACGAGGTGGCGTGGTTGCGGCGTCCGTTCCTGCCGGGGATCACCTTCGAGGAGGCCGGTCGGCACCCGTTGTGTACGCAGCTGAGCCTCCGGTGTCCCGGAGGTGGCCCGGCTCGGCCGTCGAACGGAAGCTGTCGATCTCTGTGAGACGTTCTATGTGGTTGGTTGTCCCAGGTCGGTCGGGCTCATCGTCACGGGTCGGGGTGTCCTTGTCTCGCCCTGAGTGTTCTCACCCCTCGAGGCTGCGATGGCGGAGGAGCCCGTGCGCGAAATCCGATACCAGCGATGTGCCGGCACGCAGATCCTCACGGAACCGCCGGTAGGCGTGTGCCACCGAGTGCGCGGCCGATTCCGAGGCGGGGTCGAGCAGGTACCGGCCGCGCGGATCGGGGCGGGCGCCCCACGTTCCTCCCGTACCGACGACCGTGGTCGACAGCACCACCTGGCCGACATACCCGTCCGCCACCAGGTCGCGAACGCAGACCGGCGCCGGGTTGGATCGGGCCTGGAGGCCGACAGCGTTGGGCAGTCCTCGGCTGTGCGTCAGACCCGCGGGTTCCTCGGCCTCCGCGCCCCCGAAGGCACGGGGTACGTGAGGGCCGATGGAACAGGTGGTTGTTCAGACGGTCCGCGTGGGCACAGGCCGCTCCCCCGGATCCTGGATCCCAGGATCTTCCTCGTAGTTCTTCCCCTGGGTCTCCACCACCCCGAGGTCGACGCCGCGTTCCCGGATCGCACGCACGGACGCCTCCGGCAGCCGGTCGTCGGTGATCACCCGGGAGAAGCTCTCCAGGGCGGCGACCTTGAAAGTCCCGAACGTCCCGTACTTGTCGGCGCCGGCCACCAGCAAGGACATGGACGCGGCTGCCATGGCCGCGCGTTTGACCGCCACCTTCCCGCGCGAGGGCGTGGTCGACCCGCGGTTCAGGTCCCATGAACTCGTCGACATGAAAGCGATGTCGATGTTGAACTCCGAGATCGTCTGTGCCGCGATGTCCCCGATCGCCGAGCGGTTCTCCCGGTCGATCTGCCCGCCTACGAGGAACAGGTTCACGTCGGGGTGATCGGTCATCGACGCGGCTGTAGTGAGGTCGTTGGTGATGACCGTGAGCCCGGAAACGTCCCACAAACAGGGAACGAGCTGCCCCAGGGTCGTACCCGCGTCCAGGTAGAGGGTCTGCCCCTCCTCCACCAGAGCGGCCGCGGTCCGGGCCATGGCACGTTTCTCGTCCAGGGCCACACGTGACTTGTCGCGGTAGGAGGGCTCGGAGCGCACCTGGGTGGCGAGTTCGACCCCCCCGGGGACCGAGCGGACCCGGCCCTCCTCCTCCAGAGTGATGATGTCGCGCCGCACCGTCATGTGCGAGACCCCGAGGATGTCGCACAGATCTTTCACACTCAGCACGTTCGTGCCGCGCAACTCCCTCAAGAGGAGTTCACGTCGTTGTGCCGGGATCATGGTCCTCCTTCTCGCCCGTTCGGGGATCCATGGTAGCGAGTGTTACCAAATGATCCCAAGCGTGATAATTATTGACTCTCATGTTCAGCTGCTGTTAAACAGGGCGGGCCGTTGCCGTGATGCGACGCACACGTGTGCCCCACGGCGCGAGAGAGGGAGAACCATGCAAGCCATCAACACCACGAAGCCCCCATCGGCCCCCGTGCGTTACGCACTCACGGGAGCGCGGGGCGGTTTCGCGCGCACTCTGCTCGCCCAGACGCTGCATATGCCGGGTCTGCGCCCGACAGTCCTGTGCGACCTGGACACCGAGGGCACGATCGCGATGTGCACCGAACTCGGCTACCCGCCCGAGTCGCTGAGGACATGCTCGCGTCCGGACGATCTGGCTGCCCTGAGCCACGACGAGATCGGGATCATCCATGAGACGGCCCTGCTGGAACAGGGCCCCTTCGACGTGCTCGTCGAAGCCACCGGAAACCCGCGTGCGGGCACCTCCGCCGCCAGGACCGCCATCGAATCGGGACGACACGTCGTGATGATCTCCAAAGAGGTCGACTCCGTGGCCGGCGTCGCCCTGGCCTCACTTGCGGAGGAACGCGGGGTCGTGTACACACCAGGACTCGGTGACCAGCCGGCCAACCTCGTCGAGTGGTACGAGCGTGCCGAGTTCCTGGGCCTGGACGTCGTCGCGATCGGCAAGTCCGGTGAGTACGACCTGGTCTTCGACCCCGACACCGGTCGGGTGCGCCATCTCGACCAACAGATCACGGCCCCGGAACTGGAGCAGGTGCTCACCCTCGGCGAGGACGTGCCGGCCACACTGGCGGCCCGGGAGCGCGCGGTCTCCGGCATCCGGCGTTCGGCCGCCGCCGACCACTGCGAGATGGCGGTCGTGGCGAACTGGACCGGTCTGCCCCCGGACGTCGAGACCATGCACTACCCGGTCGTGCGCACCGCGGAGCTGGCCGACGTCTACTCACTGACCACCGACGGCGGCATCCTCACCCGTTCCGGGACCGTGGACGTCTTCACCGTGCTGCGCCTGCCCGAGGAGGCCTCGTTCGCCGGAGGGGTCTTCGTCGTCGTCCGTACCGGGGACCGTGTCTCCTGGGAGACCCTCGCGCAGAAGGGCCACGTGGTCTCCCGTTCGGGGAACCACGCCTGCCTGTACCTGCCCTACCACCTCATGGGCGTGGAGACCCCGCTGAGTGTCTTCAGGGCCGCCGCGTACCGTTCCGCGGTCGGGTCACGCCCACCTCGCACCCACGCGGTCCTGGCCGGCCGTGCCTCGGAGCCGCTCCGGGAAGGCACCGTGCTGGACATGGGCGGGCACCACCACGAAGTCAGCGGGTTGGCCCCGGTCCTGTTGGACGCCGAGGACGCTCCCGACGACGTCGCACCGCTGTACCTGGCCGCCCACACGACCCTGGCCCGCGACGTGGCCCCGGGCGAGCTGGTGCGCCTGCACGATCTGTCCGATCCCGACGAAGAACTCCTCGCTCTCTGGCGTGAGGGCACCGGGAACCCCACGGACCGGAGAAAGGGTTGACATGCCGGACCTCTACGCCCTCCTGGCGTTCCTGTGCGCCATCGTCCTGCTCGTGCTCTTCATCGCCCGGTTCAAGGTGCATCCCGTGGCCACGCTGTTCATCGTGGTCATCACGCTCGGGCTCGTCCTGGGCATGGGCGGGAGCGCATCCGTCGAACTGGTCAAGGAAGGGTTCGGCAGCACACTGGCCGACGTCGGCCTCCTGATCATCTTCGGCTGTGTGCTCGGAAAGATGCTGGAGCTGAGCGGTGCGGCCATGAAGATCACCGAGACCGCGCTGCGCCTCTTCTCGGAGAACAAGGTGCCCTGGGCGATCGCCCTCGCCTCCACCGTGCTCGGCATCCCCCTCATCGCGGACACCGCGGTCGTGATGCTCATCCCCATCGTGTCCGCCCTCGCCTACCGCACGGGCATCTCGATGATGAAGCTCGGCCCTGCCCTCTACTTGGGCGCTTACGTGATGACCTCGGTCATCCCGCCGGGCCCCGGACCGCTGGCCTCGGCGTCGCTGCTGGGTGTGAGCACGGGCGAGGCGATCCTCTACGGCCTGGCCGTCGGGGTCCCCGGCGTGTTCGCCGCGACCCTCTACCTGTCCCGCCTCAAGACACACGTCGAGCCCAAACCGGAGTTCGTCGCACACATGGCCGACGGTTCGAAAACCGGCACCGGCGACGGCGACGGTGGAGACGGCCCGGCGGGCACGGAAGAAGGACCGGAGGAGCCGAGGGTCTCGCTCATCGGCGCGCTCGCACCGATCCTGGCTCCCATCTTCTTCATCGTGACCGCCTCGTTGGCGGCACCGGTGCTGCCGGAGGGCTCCTGGTTCACCGAGACCGTGCTGTTCCTCGGCACACCCACCCTGGCGCTGTTCCTGGCCTGCCTGCTGGCCCTTCCGTTGTTCCGCGGACGGTGGCGGGACAAGTCCACGCTGAACGACCTCTTCGAGTCAGGGCTGCGTATCGCGGCCATGCCCATGGCACTGACCGGTGTGGGCGGGGCCCTGGCCACCATCGTCCGGGAGACCGGGGTCGCCGAGAACGTGGCCGGCACCATCGAGAGCACCGGGCTCTCCCCGGTGATCATCCCGTTCCTCATCGCTGCGGCCGTCTGCACGATCACCGGGTCCAACATTCTGGGCGTGATGACCTCGGCCGCCATCATGCAGCCGCTCCTGCCGGCGCTCGACCTCCAGCCACTCGTGGTGTACCTGGCGTGCGCCACCGGAGCGCAGATCATGAAGCATGCGAACTCGTCGGGGTTCTGGGTCACCACGACCCTGTCGAACATGACGGTGGGCCAGGGTATGCGCTCGATCGGTATCGCCTCGGCCATCTCCGGCCTGACCGGTTTCGCCGTCCTCAACATCATGATCGCGGCGGGCGTCCTCTGACCGGCAGGGGACGGACGGCGTCCCTGCCACGCCCTTGCCGCTGACCCACGATCCACACGAACGATCCGACCACTCTGGAGCACACATGGCCGTTCTCGGCGCCATCGCCGACGATCTCACGGGGGCCACCGACCTGGCGATCACACTCACCTCCGCGGGTTACCGGACCACCGTCGTCCTCGGCATGGAGGACCTGGGAGAGGTGACCGCGGGCGACCTGCGCGAAGAGGCCGACGCCGTGGTCGTGGCACTGAAATCACGCACCATGCCCGTCGACCGGGCTGTCGACGTATCGCTGCGGGCCCTGGAACGGCTGCAGCGGGAAGGGTGCGAACGGTTCTACGTGAAGTACTGTTCGACCTTCGACTCGACCCCTCGAGGCAACATCGGACCGGTGTCCGAAGCGGTGATGGATGCTCTCGGAGAGGACCTCACCGTCGTCGCTCCCGCGTTCCCCACCAACGGGCGCACGGTCTACCGCGGGCACCTGTTCGTGGGGGAGGATCCGCTCGACGAGTCCGCCATGCGCCACCATCCGCTCACCCCCATGAACGACTCGAGCCTGCCGCGGCTACTGGCCCCGCAGGTCAGCGGCGGCGCGAAGGACATCGCCCTCGTGCCGTGGCCGGTGGTCGGACAGGGGGTCGAGGCCGTGCGCGGTGCCATCACCCGGGCCGGCGAGACCGGCGCACGGTTCGTCGTGGTCGACGCCCTGACCGACGAGGACCTGCGGACCCTGGCCGAGGCGACCGCCTCCCTCCGTGTACTGACCGGGGGCAGCGCCCTTGCACAGGGGCTCCGCGGACCGAGGGAGCCCGACCACGCCACCTGGGCGCTGCCGGAGGGGCCGCACGTGGTGCTCTCCGGCAGCGCGTCCCGCGCGACCCAGGGGCAGGTCCAACACGCTCTCACGGTCGGCACGGGGCACCACCTGCGCGCAGCGGAACTGCGCGAGGACTTCGACGGGACGGTCTCCTCCATCGTCTCGGCCGCACTCTCCGCGGACACCTCACCCTTCGTTGTGTACGCGACGGCGTCCCCGGAGGACGTGGCCGAGACCGCGGACGCCTCCGTCATCGAGGAGGCCTTGGCGGCAGTCGCCGAGCGTCTGGTGGCCGGCGGGACCCGCGCACTCCTGGTCGCGGGCGGCGAGACCAGCGGGGCGGTCGTGCAACGCCTCGGCGTCGGCGCGCTCACCCTGGGCCGGGAGGTCGATCCGGGGGTCGCGTGGACCCGCGGCCACCGAGCTGACGGTGATATCCATCTGATGCTGAAATCAGGCAACTTCGGCGGAGAGGACCTCTTCGTCCGAGCTTGGGAAGGGTCCCAGTGAACGCAGAGACACGTGAGGCCGCGCTGCGCCTCTGTGATGCTGGACGCCGCGCCGTGGACCTCGGGCTCAGTCCCGGGGCCTCCGGCAACGTCTCCGTACGCGTCGCGGACCTCACTCTCATGAGCCCGACCGGGATCTCCCTCGGAGAGCTGGAGCCCGAAGTACTGTCGGTCCTCGACTCCGGCGGAACACATCTCGACGGTCCTCCTCCCTCGAAGGAGTACCCGTTGCACTTGGCGCTGTACGGGCGGGTGGAGGAGGCCGGTTCGGTCGTCCACCTGCACTCGCCCCACGCGACCGCGGCCTCGTGCCTGCCCCCCTGGTCGGACACGTCCGCGCTGCCACCGGTCACGCCCTACCTCGTGATGCGCGTCGGCCAGGTACCCCTGGTCCCCTATGCCGCGCCGGGCAGTGCGCGGCTGGCGCACAACGTCTCCGCACTGCCCGGGACGTTCCGCGCAGCACTGTTGGCCAACCACGGTTCGCTCGCGGCGGGCCGGGACCCGGCCGCTGCCTTGGCGGGCGCGATCGAGATCGAGGAGGCCGCTCGGTTGGTGGTGTCGCTCCAGGGGCACGAGTTCTCCGTTCTTACTGCGGAGGAGGTACGTGAGCTGACCGATCAATACGGAACCCCTTGGGGGTTCTGAGACAAAGATTCGCCGGGGCCCGCGCCTCTGCACGGTCTCTACCGTCATGGGCGCGCCCGGCGCGGCCCAGAGCCTGCCCGGTGGGCGCCGGAACCTGGTCGTCGACTCGACCCGGCTCTGAAAACCGGGCTCGGAAGTAGTGCCCAGTCGGCTGCCGGGTGGGTTCTTCCGTCCAGACACCCCTGATCCATGGGGTGGCAGGGGCGCGTGGCTCACGCCCCGCGTTCCACACACTCTGGCCGCGGGCGGCGAGGTCGTGGGAAGCGTTCCGGTCGGCGTGGGCAACGACCCCGCGCCCCCGGCAGAGAAAAAACCCCTGGCCCACACGGTTGCGCGTATCGACGTGCTCGCACTCGGCGCACGTCAGCGAGGTGTAGGCCGGGTCGACCACGACCAGGGGCACACCCGCCCGCCGGGCCTTGTAGAGGAGGAAGCCGGCGAGCTGGGCGAAGGCCCAGGAATGGAGCGCGACCCGTTGGGGCGCCGGAAAGAGGCTGCGGCCGCAGGCCGTCGTTCGAGGGTGGTGGCGGGCGACGGGCGGGACGGCCCCGGGAGCGGATGCCCTGAGCCGGTGGAGGTCGTGGCGATGTTGGCGATGCCCAGATCCACGCCGATGAACCCGTCCGGCTCGTGCTGCTCGGCCTCGTCCACCTCGCAGGTGGCCAGGGGGTAGAACACCCCCTCGCGCTCGATCAGAACGGA
>NZ_ANBE01000017.1 GCF_000341145.1 Nocardiopsis xinjiangensis YIM 90004 | reverse complement strand
CCGGCCCCCCCCGCCTGCTCGCCTGCCCGTGCACGATCCGCCCGAGGCCGCCTTCTCCAGGCTCGTCAGCAGTCTCCAGGGCATCTGCGCCCGCAGGCCGGGCCAGGAGTTCCCGGGCCGCATC
Source organism: Nocardiopsis xinjiangensis YIM 90004 (assembly GCF_000341145.1). GTDB lineage: Bacteria > Actinomycetota > Actinomycetes > Streptosporangiales > Streptosporangiaceae > Nocardiopsis > Nocardiopsis xinjiangensis. The sequence continues at coordinate 167,345 of NZ_ANBE01000017.1, read as the reverse complement.
GCACGTACCTGGGGCGAACACTTCTGCTCCCCGTCCTACCTCACGGCCTCCTGTGGGGGTGGCGCCGCTCGCCGTGGCCGAGAAGTACATCGCGAGCCTTGGGAAGCGATTCCTCCCGGCGTGAACCAAGAGATGACCTTTTCCTTATCATTCAATTCACTACGATCAAAGAGCATGACCTCAGAAGGAACTCGGTGCCACTTCAGGGCATGCCAAGAAGTGGCGTGGCCGATATCGGACAAAGAGGAGCTGCGTCGTTGAGACTCGTATATCTTGTCCAGAGCTTTCGCGGCAATCACACGCTCGAAAGGACCGGTAAACTCTTTGACTGAAACAGGAATTTTCTCTCTCTGTATTGTGGAGTGTGCTGTCGGTAGTTGTCGGAGAAAACGGCGGCGGCCCGATCCGCGCGCGACCAGGATGCCTTGACGGTGGCGGCGGTCGAGGACTTCGTGGCGAGGGTCGCAGGAGGGGAAGGGGGCGTGCTCTTCATCGAGGGCGAACCCGGGTCAGGAAAGACCCATGCCCTCGACCATCTCGACGAAGAAGCTCGAACGAGCGGGGTCCGAGTCCTGTACGCGCAGTGCTCCCGGCGCGAAGCAGCGGAACCCTGGGGTGTAGTCCGGCAACTCCTGGACTTTTCACTACAGGAGAATCTTGCCGAGAGCGCCCCCGACACCCTGCATCAGCTCGAGGCCGAACTAGCGGGCATCGCGGCGTCCCGCCGGCCGCGAACGGACTCCGTCTATGACCTCGTTTCCTGCGTCCATGCGTTCTTCGTCCGTTTGTCCTCCACCATGCCGACGGTCGTGGCGGTCGACGGTGTACCGCATTCCGACGCCGAGTCCCTGAGAGTGCTGGCCTTCATCGCCCAAAGAGCACACAGAGTAGGCCTGGGCGTGGCGGTGACCGCCGGGCTCGAGGGAACTGCCGTTGGACCGGAAGCACTGTCCGACCTGTATTGGACGAAGACGGCGCGGGTCCACACACTCGGTCCGCTCGGGGAGGAAGAGGCTGAAGAGATTTCGCGGCAGGTTCTCGGCCGGACGAGCCCTGCTCTCACTTCCCTGTGCACGCAGTTGTGTGGCGGGAACCCGCTCTTCTATCGCGAACTGATGAGGGCCCTCCACAAAGAGGGAGGAGACCTCGACCTGGTGCGCCGAGGCGGCCCGGAGCGTTTGGACCTGCGTTCGCTCGCCCGGTACGTGGCCGACCGCGTCGAGGAGCAGGCCCCAGGTGCCCAGCGTCTGCTCATGTCGCTCGCGGTTCTCGGCCCTGTCGGACCGGAGCTTCTCCTGGCCGCCTCGGGAATGGAACCGGGGCAGGGCGAGAACGTACTGGCCCACCTCATCCGAACGGGAACCGTGAAGGAGGGAGGACACCTGCGGTTCGCCCAGCCGGTGATCGAACACGGTTTCCGGCAGATCGCGGACGGCGGGCTGACCCAAGAGGTCCATGCCGAGTGCGCCCGCCGGCTGTTCGAAGCCAGGGAGCCGCATACCCGGGTGGCCCGACACCTTCTGCAAGCCCGTCCCGAGGGAGACCAGGCCGTGGTCACGGCCTTGCGCAGGGCCGCGAGGGAGGCCGTCCTGGGACAGGACACTCATGCGGCCCGCCTCTTCCTGGAGAGGGCCCTCGGTGAGGGGTGTTCCGGAACTGCCGCCGCACGGGCAGTGACACGCGACCTGGGGGGACTGCTCCTGGAACACTGGCCCGATGAGGCGACCGACGTCCTGCGCCGGGCCCACGGTGCCGAACGCAGACCCGCCCACCGTGCCGCACTCGCCTGCGCCCTGGCCGAATCCGTCAGCTGGAGCAAGGGACCACGAGAAGGGCTCAGGATTCTGCGGCAGGCGCAGGCATCCTCGAGGCGCCCTGCCGCTGCCCGGATCATCCGTTCTCGGCGTCGGCTGATCGAGTGGCCAGAGGAACCCGGGTCCGAACAGGTGCCGAACGGCACGGTCTCCCGCCGCGAAGCCTCATCTCCGAGTACCGAAGAGACACCCTCGGTCGGAGCTGCTGTGGAACAGGCCATGGCGGGTGAGCGCGACAGCGCTCTGGTCTCCGCGAGGGCCGTTCTGAGCGGCGGGCGCCCCTGCCACAACAATCCAGGGACTCCCCCGCACTCGGTGTTCGCGGTCCTCCCACTGATCTGGGCGGACCGAACGGAGGAGGCCGAGGTCGCTCTGAAGAACGCATCGGGGAACCTGTCCGCAGGGCGGGGGCCGCTGTCTTGTTGGACAGCCGCTTTGGAGAGCGGGATAGCGCTGAACAGGGGCCGGGTCGAGGAGTCCGCGCGTTCGGCGGAGCTCGCCCTCACCCGCCTACCTGTCGAGCCCTTCGGTTGGTCGGACTGGCTCCTGCGTTTCCATCTCCTCCAGGCTCTCTTGACGGCCGGAGAATTCGACGCGGTCCGAGAGCAACTCGACCGGCTCCCCCCGGCGGCGGCATCCACGTGGGCGAGTGCGGTTCGGGGCCAGATCGAAGGCGGCTTGTCGGCGTTCTCCGGCTACTACGGCGAGGCGGCGAGGGCTCTGAGCGCCAGCGGATGCGTGCTGGAGCGGATGCGTGTGTCGAACCCCGCCGTCACCCAGTGGAAGAGCTGGACAGCCCTTCTGCTGACGGAGTGCGGCCAGATCCGGTCCGCAGTACGCATGTCCGAGTCCGCATCAGAGGTGGCGCTCCGATGGGGCACCCCACGATCGATCGGCCGGGCGAGGATCACCATGGGGTATGTGCTCCAGCGCGACGGTGCACCACCCCACCAGTATCAGGGCCTCGTCAAGGACGGATTGGCTCTGTTGGAGCAGTGCAGCGACCCGGTCTCGCGGGCCATCGGTTTCCTGGTCGCGGCGTTGTCCGCTCAAAAGGACCGTGACCCCCGTGTGGTGCGTGAACGCCTCGCTGCCTGTTCACGGCTCGCCCGATCCGCGGGCGCCCGGAGCTTGGACGACCATGCCAACATGCGGCTGCGGGAACTCGGGGATACGGCCACGGCCCCCGAGACAGCCGCCGCGTCCATCTCCCTGACCGATTCGGAGCGGCGGATCGCCGAAACGGTGGTGAGCGGTCTGACCAACCGCCAAACTGCCGACCAGCTCTTCGTCACGTTGCGCACCGTCGAGTTCCACCTGACGAACATCTACCGGAAGCTCGCGATCAGCGGCCGTGACGAGCTCCGAGAAGCACTGCACCACTGTGGGAAAAGAGGAATCCGATGAAGTACGAAGTCATCGTCGTCGGAGGCGGTCCTGCGGGCATGAGCGCCGCGAACCTGCTCGCTCGTGCCCGGCGCAAAGTTCTGCTCCTCGACTCGGGCTCCGGCCGGAACGCGAACGTGGACAGCATCCACCTGTTGGTCTCCCGGGACGGGATCGCTCCCGAGGAGTTCAGGTCCGAGGCCCGCCGGCAGTTGGAGGAGTATCCCGAACTACAAACGGTCGCCGGTGCCGCCGTACGGGTCTCGGGGCAAGAGGGTGATTTCACCGTCGAGGCCGAGAACGGGACCGAGTACAGGAGCAGCCGCGTGCTGCTGACGACCGGGCTGGCCGACGACCTTCCACAGATCGAGGGGCTGGAGGAGAAGTGGGGCAGGAGCGCCTTCCTCTGTCCTTACTGCGACGGTTGGGAAGTACGTGACCGTCCGATGAGCGTGCTCGTGACATCGCCGGAAGACCTCCCCTTCGCGATGATGATGACGCGCTGGAGCCCGAAGGTCACGGTACTGACCGGAGGAGAGCTCGACATCAGTGAGCGTGACCGCGGGATCCTCGGCTCGCTGGGCGCTGCTGTCGAAGAGCGTCCCGTTGCCGGGGTCACCGGCCCGGGGGGATCCATGGACAGTGTGGTCCTCGATGACGGGGGCACGGTCCCCAGTTCGGCGATGTTCCTGCACACGAGGACCCAGCAACGCAGTGACCTGCCTCGGCAGCTCGGCTGCACCCTGTTGGAGGACGGGTGTGTGGAGGTCGACCACGCCAACAAGACGAGCGTGTCCGGCGTCTACGCGGCCGGAGACATGGCCAGGCCCGTCTACCAGCCGGTCCCCATCGCCTACGTGGCGGCTGCCGCCAGCGACGGACTGGTCGCCGCCGGGTTCCTCGATGCGGACCTCTTCGGCGCGAGCTTCCAGCAGTGACCGGGAAGGAAGGGGAGCACATGGACACCGTCAGTAAGACGGCCCGATGGACGGCGGCGGCCAGGGCGCACGAGAACGAGCGGGAGGACCGCCTCTTCGAGGACCCCTGGGCACGTTCCTTGGCGGGGACCGAGGGGCTGCGCTTGGAAGAGAGGTTCTCGGCGATCGCTGGAGGCAACCCCTACCTGCCGATCCGCACCCGTGTCTACGACGACCTGTTGAACGGACTCATCGCGGACGGCGCCGACCAGATCGTGCTCCTGGGCGCTGGTCTGGACACGCGGTCCCTGCGCCTGGGCTGGCGGCCCGGTGTCACGATCTACGAGGTCGAAAGGCCCGAACTGCTCCAGGCCAAGGACGAGGTCCTCGCCGAATACGGGGCCCGGCCCACCTGCAACCGCAGATTCGTCGGTGCGGATCTGAACGGCGAGTGGACCTCGGCCCTGATGGAGGCCGGATACGAGTCCATCCGCCGGTCCGTGTGGGTCGCGGAAGGACTGTTGTTCTATCTGCCGGGGGAGAGCGCCCGCGATCTGTTGTCCGAGGCTTCCGCGATCGCAGCGCCCGGAAGCCGCCTCATGGCTGATCTGATCGGGGAGGCTGCCCTCTCGGACCCCCAGATGCGCCCGTACCACTCGGCGCTGCGTTCGGAGGGGGCACCCTGGGTCCACGCAGAGGACCGGCCCGAGGAGATGCTGGCCGCATGCTGCTGGCGCCTCGACCGCACCCTGCGCCCAGGTGACGAGGGTGCGCACTTCGGCCGCTGGCCCTACCCGAGAGTGGACCCGGATTCTCCGGGGGCGCCCTGGTCCTACGTCATGGTGGGGTCACGCGCCACCTGACCCCCATGTGGCCGCGCTTTCCGGCGCGGCCACCCCCATGGCCTCCTCCACCGTGCGCGCAGCCGTGTGGCACAGAAGGTAGCGTTCCAGAGGGCCGACCCCCACACGCGCCATCTGGGCGTAGGTGGCGTTGAGCAACAACCGGTAGCAGCGAAACCATGGCGCGGTACGGATCTCGTCCCACTCCCCCGACCGTTGGAGACCCTCGAGGAAGCCGCTCGCTCGCGCATCCTGGGCGGAGGCGGCGTCAGCGTCGTCGAAGTCAGCCTGTCCCAGTTCCAACAGACGGTGTGCGCGGGCACGGTAGGTCTCCCAGACACCGATCCACTCCGATATCCCCAGAACGTCCTCGGAAGTGGTGGGGTCGGCCGAGCGCAGGGCGTGGTCCAGGATCCGTGCCGAGCGCTCACTGTTCGCGGTGTAGCGCTCCTCGAAAGCGGTGCGAGTCCGTTGTGGAGCGGAACAATTGGCCAGGAACGCTTCTGCGTGCGAGTGGTAGGAGAGGAACCCCCGGGAGACGGGCGGGCACTGGGTGTGCGCCAGGGCGAACATCAGACCCAGACACAGCTCCTGCCTGGAGTCCTGTGCACGGATCCGGTCGAGCATCCGCAGGACAAGCGCGTTCGTGTCCGCGTGGAAATCGTTCATGAAAGCCAGGACCGTGTTTCCGCCCAGATAGCGCGACCGGTCTTCTTGAACACCGAACTGGAGCGAGTTGTCCGGGTACCAGGGCAGGAGCGGTCCCTCGACGTGTTCCAGGACGGCCAGCCTGCGGTGCTGGAGGGCTTCCCGCTCAGGGTCCGGGCAGCCCAGCGATGGGGCCCCGGACAGGTGGGCGCCGATGTGCTCCTCCAGCGTGGGGCGAATGTGTTCGGCCCACACGCGCGGGGTGGCGGCCACGTTCAATCGGATGTGCGGCCCCAGGTGCCAGCCTCGATCGAAGAAGGTCCCCGAGTGCGTGCCGGCGACTGCCTCGAGGGCGGGACCCACGCAGTCCAGAATGAGGTCGTCGTGCCGGTCGCGTGCGTAGTAGCGGACCGTGCACGTGTGCCAGGCTGTGCTCTGCTCATTCATCCCGGTCTCCGTTCTTCGCAGCGATGTTCTCCAAGGCCTCGCAGGCCAGGGCGAACAATGCGCCCTCCGCATCGCCGGTGAGTCCTGTGCGGTTGTTGAACAGGTGGGTGCATCGCAGCAGCAGCGGCAGATCCGGTGCTCCCTCGGGGCCGGGTCCGCCGTGGGGCAGGAAAGGTGAAGCCGCCCGTGCGCCCGCCTCCGTCGATGGTCCGGAGTGTGCAGCGCGCAACCGTGCCAGGGAGCGCGCCCACATACCGAGGCCGTCGCCGCTGTCCAGCGAACCGGGCGAACGGGCGGCGTGCCAGAGCCGCTCCGCCTGGTCGAGAAGCGAGGCATCGGCCCGCATGCCGACGGCCGGCGGGAGTTCTGCCGTGGTCGAGGCGCGCCAGTCCTCCCAGGACGTTCGGAGCCAGCGGCTCAGCGTCCTGGACCGGCACGGGCTGCCGGCGAGAGCGATCATGAGCAGGAAGAATGCGGTCCTGGCGCGACTGCCGCCCTGATGTGTCCTGTTCAGGACCGAGAGGGCGAGGGCGCTGGACTCCTCGAAGTGCGCCTCCGCCGCGGCGAGGGCGTGGCCCGTACCGAAGACCCCGTGTTCGGGACGATAGGGAACGGTCTCCACCGTGTCGTTGGGGCACAGCGGGAGCGGAGGGCGCTCGAACCCCTCCTGTGCGGCGAGGATGCGCGCTCGTTCCGAGTACTCGTCGGCGTCGAGGCGCGTTGTGGAGGGGTTGTGCGTCAACCAGTCGCCCATGGACCGCCTGGCTGTGGACAGCACGGCGGCGTCCGGGTCCCCGCGGTGTCGCGGCAGGAGGCGCAAGCGCAAGTGCGGGCCACCGTCCCAATAGCGGAGAAAGAACCAGCGTTCCAATTCCCCTTCGTGCTGCAAACGTTTCACCAGGGGTGCGACCCCATCCACCAGGAGGTGGTCGAGATTGCCCTGGTGATGGATGTGCAGACCGACCCAGCCGTTACTCAAGGCTCGCTCCGTCGGAGAGTTCGGCCACGTACTCGGTGGTGTACCGCTCCGCTCCCAGGTACGGAGCCTCTCGAGGGTCCGGGACGGCCTCCTGGAGGATGACGAGGTCGTCGTCCGAGGTGATCGCGCGTTCCAAGGAGGCAGACAGGAACATGTTGTCGAAATCCACGTACATGGGTTTGCGGGCCTTGGTGAGGGCCGAGCCGCGGCCGGAACGCCACTCCGGGTTCAGGACCCGCACGAAACAGCGCCGGGGCAAGCCGTGTTCCCGTAGCCAAGAGATGAGGCGTACCACATGGGCGGCGTCGTCGGCGCCCTTCTTGCGCACCGGGAAGTTCCGGGCGTGCACGTAGTGCGTCTTTCGGGCGACGACGAGCCCTCCCACTGTCACACGGGGCGCTTCGAGCACACCGTCCGGTTCTCCCCCGTCGGCCCAAGGTGTCATGTCGACGAAGGGCGACCAGGCTTGGTAGATGAGTGACGGGGGTTCCCCGAAGGCCTTGATCAGGAAGGCGAACGCACTCGGAAGCAGGAAGTCCCCCAGCAGGCCCAGGTGGAGTGGCCGTACCGGGAGCCCTATTCGTGGAGATCGGAGCTGTAGCAAGCCGCTCGCCGGATCGGACTCGACCACGAGCTCGCTGAGTGGGATCCGCCGCTCCCCGGGTCGGTCACTGAAGGATCCGGGGTAATCGATGCAGTGGTCGGTGGCGGGTGGTCGCACGTTGAGGCGGTGGCCGAAGTTCGCGTCGCACTCGGCCAGAACCAGATCGCGGTGCCGATACCGCTGAGGCGCGTAAGGGGCTTCTGAACGGCCGCGGAGGAGCCCGTCGAGCCGTCGTCGCCCGCGCCCGTATCCCGTGGCACATTCGTTCATGACTGCGAGGGGTCCGGTCCCGTCGCTCGGGCCGGGCAAGAGCTGCAGGTAGAAGGAGACCGATTCGGGCGCCCGGACGTGTCCGGGCCATTGCGCCGATATCCGGTTCAGGGCAGAGCGCTCCAAGTGGATCCCATGCTCACCGGTCGGACCGTTCAGCAGGGATGAACGGGCCCGGTCGCGCAGCTCGGCCACCTCTTCGAGAGCGGGAACCGTGCTCTCTTGCAGATCCCACTGCGGGCCGAAGGGACCCGAGAGGTGGGCGGCGAGCTCGGATCCTATCGTCCTCTCCGTATCCGTTCCGTTCATCGACCGGATCGCGTCCCGGTAGAACTCCATGAACGGCACCTGCCGTCCGCGGGGGTAGTGCTCGGCGAAGAAGTGCGCGCATGCCAGCTTGAAGGGCAGATCCGGGCGGAACAGCGCCGTGAAACGCCTGACGGAGTCGAGGTCGGGACGTATCTCCTCCCAGCGTCCTTCTTTCAGCGCGGGCGGCACTTCCGTCAGGAGTGCGGTCTCGTGCACGGCGTTCTTCGGCGGCAGCGCGGCCGGGTCGAGCCCCAATCGTGTGAAGGTCTCCCCCAGCACGGTGTGGATCTCGCGGAGCCGCTCGCTGCGCGCCTCCGCCTCAGCGGTGCGGGGCAGAACGGACATCAGGGTGTCGAGCTCGCCGAGCACGGACCCGAGAGTGGGGTCTTCGGCCTGCCCCGAAGGTTCCGTGTCCATGGCGGGGACCGGATCCTGGTCGGCCCGGGGCGGACACGGTTCCAGGAGCCCGGCCGAGATCACTTGCTGCACGAACTGCCCGCCCGAGGACTCTTGACCGCTCACCGCTTCCAACCGTGATGTCAGGTCGGAACGGGGGATCGGTCCGGCTCGGGTCAGGTCGTCGATGACGTGGAGGACGGCCGGCGCCGCGGCGATCGCACGGACCGCTTCCCTGCCCTTCTCCCCGACGAGCATGATGACGTGTTCTCCGAGAATCACCGCGCTGGGGTTGAGCCGCAGTGGTGTGTCCGGGTCCATCCTGCCCTGCTGCCACAAGGCGGAATGGATGCGGTCGCTGATCCACGTGTTCAGCTCCAGCACGCTGTGCTGGTGAGAGGCGATGCTACCGTCCTCGACGTTTTCGGTCCCGGGTCTGCGGGGACCCGGCTCGAGCGGCAGGGTGCCCGCTGAGACGAATGTGCTGTACGGGCTCGTCTTAGCGACCACACGGGCCAAGTACTTCACCGCGCGGAGGGCGATCTTGCGGTCCGGTTCGTTCTCCGATTCCGCGGTGAGCCATGCCCGCAACCGTTGGAAGAGGACCGGACTTCCCTGGATCAGGCCGTGTTGAAAGGCCGGATCGGCGACCGCTTTCCGCAGGGCCGGGTACTTCTGGGTGCGTTCTTCGGCAAGCAGCTCCGGCAGGTCCGCGTAGTCGGTGCGTCTGCGCTCGAGGTCCTCGAGCCAGGTCCGGAGTAGTTCGTGGAGGTGTTCGGGGACGGCTGCGAGGACTTTGGGGTCCCGGGTCCGGGGCGCCGGGAGACGATTGCCGTGCACCGCCCGGCGGAGTGCCACAAGAAGAGGCTTGATCTCGGCGTTGACGGGGTCCCCGATCACGGGGTAGAGCCCGTCCGAAATCTTCTGTCCTGTGGCGGTGAGCCGGTCCTCAGTGTCCAGGATCCGCTCGACCAGCTCCATGCTGTGAACGAATCGCAGTTCCTCCAGACGCTCCACCGGGATGTTCGAGACCCGGACGGCGAGGCTCGGGGCGAGGAAGGAGACGGTCTCGGGTAGGTCTCGGAATTCCATTGCGCCTCTCAGAACAGGATCTCGGGTTCGTACTGGCCATTGTTCCGTCGCCGTCCCACGACGATCTGGAACAAGGGCGCCTGGCGTCCCTCGGGCAGCCCCAGGGCCCGTTCCAAGGCCTCAGCAGCGAGTCCGTTGTGGATGCGCGCGGCGAACCCCAGCGATCCGCAGCGCGTCGACACCCGCTGTGCCACGACACCCGCGTCCTGGGTGAGTACACGGTAGCTACGGTTGCCCAACCGCCGGAGTGCGCTCTCGTGGTCGGAGACGAGGTAGAGGATCGTGTTCGCGGAGTGCAGGTTTACCGACGGGGGAATGACCGACAGTTCCTCGAGCAGCTCGGGCACCGGCCGGGAGGGGAGCTGCTCCAGAGTGTCCGTTCCGGGCACTGCCTCGTAGAGGCCGGGATCTATTCCGTCAACGGCGTTGACAATCATGAAGAGGCGGGGGTACGGCGTCGGCCCGGTGTCCGAAGGGTAGGGCGACTGCACGTCGCGGACGATGCCCGCGAGCGTCGCCGCCGGCATGTCCTCCGGCAACGGGTTGAACATGATTTCACCGGAATGGCGGCGGCGCAGTGCCTCGCTCAACGGCATCCGGCGCTCCGGTGCGTGCGGCAGGGTCACCGGGGTAGTGTGCCGATCTCCCGAAGGTACGGGCGGCACATGCCAGGTGAAGGCGCCGGTGGACTCCAGCATGCTGTTCGCATCCATGCCCAGAGTGAGCGACCAGGCCTCACGATCGCTCTGCCGCCAGGGCCCTGCCCAGTCCTGGGTCAAGGGTGGGATCTCTTGGGCAAGCAGCTCGCCGTTCTGCTCCCGCTCCGGAGCGGGCTCTCCGTGTGCATCGGAGGTGTCGGGGCGGAGGGCGACGAGTGACATCGTGCTCTCGGTTCCCGGGGACAGTCCGAGCAAGCGGTTCACCGGTTCGTCGAGGAACTGGTAGTGGACGTGCCCATGCAGTCCGAGCGCCTCGGCCACTGCGAGCACGTTGCCCGATACGAGCCCGGCCTCCTGAGCACAGAGCCGGTAGGAGTAGTGCCGGTAACGGAACGCGTTCTTCCAGAACATCGATGTCAGAGCCAGTACATACGTGGCCCCGTCGAACCGTGTCCCGCTCGCCTGTGCGAGGAGGCCGGTCCAGTCACCTTCCCGGAGCAGGACCAACCGGTGATGCAACGGGTCGTAGTGGTAGACACCGGCGGGGACGCCGCTGCCTTCCCGAGCGCAGACATACATCTCCGTGGGAAAGAAGCAACGGGCGGAGGCCACGAAGCGATGGTGGGGCCAGATGTCGGCAGGGCCGAGCACGACACGGGAAAAACCGAACGAGTAGTGCAGGAGTGCGGTCAGCTCGTCCGGGCCTTCGAGGTCCTGGGTGCGGGGGCCCGTCGCCGGCACTCCGCCTCCGGCCTCCTCCAGATCGAGCAGGGGTGTCCCGGACAGCGGAACATCCGGGCGTCCGCGCAGGACCTTGAACTTCGGCGGTTCGTCGGGGCCTCCTTCGGCACCGGTCCCGAGAGCAAGGATCTCCCGCCAGTCGTGGATACTGAGCTGCCAGTACTCAGCGCCGACGGAGATGTCTGAGTTGGTCATCGGTCGCCTCCCGGACGTCAGGGGAACGGGTGCGGGTGGGGGTTGAGTTCGTCGGGAACCAGGTGCCGATCCCGATAGCCCAGGGTCTTCGGGGCCGTGAGGAGCCGGGGAAGGCCGGTCAGCCTGCGGTAGTCGTAGCCGAAGGTCATGGGCACGAGCCCGGGGACGATGACCTTGGCGCAGGAGAACCCGCCCGCCTCGTGTTCAGCAGTGGTCTGGTCGACCGAGACGACCTGGAGGCCTCGTTCGGACAACCGGGCGACCGTGGCGCGAAGATCGTCGCCGATGTCGGTGTGCCTCGGCCGGAAGGCGTCGGCGAAGCTTTCCCCGATGGGGTGGAGCTTCTCCGTCCCGAACAGGAACGCGAACCGTTCGAAGGCCTTCGGGTGGGCGTACAGGAGGGAGTGGTCGTCCATGACACGGACCTTTCGCGGGTCCTCGACCATGGCGCTGACACGTTCGTACTCGTTCGCGAGGGTGACGCTCTGACGGGGGATCATCACCGCCATCTCCAGTACCGCCGCTGCCAAGGCCCGTTCCGGGTCGAACCCGGCGCCACCGGCGCAGAAGGCCTTGACCTGACGCGGGTCATCACCCGGGTGCACAGCCATCACCCAGACGCTCGGGATGCCGTGTTCCATGGTCGTGTCGAAGGCGTGCACCTGGTACCCATCGCGCTCCGCCAGGCGCTCGGCCATCAGGGGGAGGGTGGGGTCCGAGGCGCTGGAGAGGTCCAGGCGCGCGGCGGGTAGGCGGCCGTACCAGGTCATGAGGAAGGAATCGCGCTCGACGAGTTCGATCAGCCCGTGGAACACGGCCTCTTCCGGGCAGCCTCCCAGAGCACAGCCGTTGGAGATCTCGTACACGAAGGGGGGCGTGTCGGGACCGTAGTTGTGCGCCCGATAGTAGGCGTACCCCTCGGGAACCAGGACGGGTCTGTCTTCGGTGTGCGAATAACCCCAGACCCAGTTCAGTTCGAGGTCGTCGTCGTACGAGCGCATCCGAAACCCCGGAAGGGCGTACTGCTCCTCCGAGTGCAGCCCGAAGGAACGGGGGTCGAGTGCGTCGTCGCCCAGCTCAGCGCGGGACGCTCGTACCACGGTCCGGCGCCCGCCCGGACGGGCGCCGCCGATCCGTTCCACGGCCTCGGTCACGGCGGTGAGTGTGCAGGACCGGTAGTCAAGGTCGCGCCCGAAGCCGCTCTCGTTCATCTTCGGCATGGCCAGAGGGGCCGCGACATAGGGGTAGGCAGCGATGGTGGCCTTCTCCAGCTTACGGATGACCCCGCTCTGCCGGTCGACGTAGGTCTGCAGGAGCGATTCCTGCTGGCCCGCGAGGTCGTTGACCCGGTACTTGTCACGGTCGGCCTTGGGCCGCGGGACCCGGGACGGAACCGCGCTCTGCGGGTCGTCGTCCGGAAGGTCACCGCACTCGGTGCACAGCGGGTAGGGCAGGAACCGATGGGGCTCGCAGGACAGGTCGGCCAGCCTGAGGTGCAGGACCGTACGCACGGTTCTCGGGCCAGTACGCGAGACCGCGCGAGTCGCTTCGTCGACCGCGGTGGCAGCCGCGACGGGGGCACCCGGTACGGCCAAGTGCGAGATGTGCACTTCGGGCTCAGGGAGCTCCGAGATACCGTGTTCACCCTCGCGGACAGCCTCACGGCGTGTGCGCGCACACTCGTCGCACCCCTGTTCTCCCGGCAGGACCATGGGGCCGATGAGAATCTCGTCCGCGAACACCTCGATGGAAAGCAGGGGTACGCCGGCGGCCGCTGCGGCCTCACGTGCGGATCGGCGGAGTGTCTCCTGTGCTGGACCGTCGGCGGCGCTGATCACCGCGTCGAAGACCGATTCGGCCCGAGGCACCCCGTCGTCGGCCCGGCGGACGTGCGCGGGTCCGAGCTCCGCGGCGACCGCGGAAGCGAGGACGGAGTCTCCCAGTACCAGGACGATCGGGCTCTGCTCAAGCATCGGTGATCACCACCTGTGCGATGTAAGGGAACGTGTCGCGGACACCGGGCCCTGCGTCCAAGGGAAGGACGGCGGCCCGGTGACCGGCGGAGGCCAGTGCTCGGACGATGTCCGCAGTACCGCGCGGGGTGTCCACGGACGGCGGTGGCGCAGCCGTGGCACGTCCCCCTTCCGGGAGGGCGGGGACCGGGGACAGCAGAACGTCCTCGTCGGAGTTCCTGTGTGCTTGATCCTGCAGAACCGCGGCCCGCAAACATGCCTCGACGGCTTCCCGCGCCGTCCGAGCACCGCGGTATGCCAGGGTCCGGCCTTCCATCTCCAGGGCGTACAGGGGAAGTCCGAGGATCCCGGAGAGGTCGTGGACACCGAACCGTGCACCCGCGATACCGAGGACACGCAGCCACCGGCGTGAGGCTTCGTCCACGTCCAGGTCCTCGTGACGGATCCGGGGAAGCTCTGGTACGCCGTACAGGACACGGCGGGCGGCCAGCGCGGCGCACGCGTCGAGGAGTGCGCGTTCCACGGCCCCGTCCCACGTGGCCGCCGATGCGACCACAGAGGGGCGGGCTCCCCCCGGACGCCCCGTGTCGGGGAGTGTGTAGACTGCGTCGATGTCGATCTGCCTCGGTGACCCGTCGTGCAGGTCCATGGCCCAGAAGCCGTTCTCGGCACGGACGGCGCCGTCACTGGTTCCCGGCCCCGCTGCGAGGTGTGCGTAGAGCTCTCCGGCAGCACGCGTCGCGTCGAGCCTGGCGGCCGCGAAGTCGATTCCGTGGCCGAGCACTGTCGGCAGTGGGGTTCCCGGACCACTCCGGGGATCGGCGAGGGTCACCTGGGCGACGTGGAGAGGGATCTGGGTGAATTCGCGTTCGTCGATCTCGGTGAACACACCGACACGCGGGTCGAAGAGCGAGGGAGATCGGTCGGCCACGGCCGTGTCGTCCACTGGTTCGCCGCGGGTGAGTTCCGTGATCGTTGCGCACAGAGAGTCGGAGGTCCACGCGGCCGGAACACGCACAGGTGCGATGGGCACGACTTGGCGGGTGCGGGTGGTGAGCGTCTCCAGCTCGATCTCGGTGAACCTGTGCGGGTCCGGAGCAGGACCGATGCCGGTGAGGTGGCGGAGGAGCCCGAAGTGGAGATGGTGAGCGACGAGGGAGACCGTCGGCCCGGAAAGATATCGGCTGGGTCCGGTCGACTCCGGCACATCGGAGGCTGTGCCGCGCAGGCGCGAGCGCAGGGCCGGCCATGTGTCCTCACCCTCGATGACAGGACCGATCCAGGCGCTCTCGCCCAGGATCTGGGCCTGGACGAGTAGGGTGCCGCCATCACGGCAGGACTGCTCCAGGACACTCGTGGCTCGGGGGTCCGTTCCGGTGTCGATGTGCAATACGGCGGCCGCCTCGGCCGAGCGCGCGGCCAGGGAGGCATCATCGGCGTCGATGTGTGCGACATGTCGGAGGCTCTTGTCCGGAGCGGCGCGTTCGATGAGTTCGTCGAGCCTGGGGTCGGGCCCTCCGTCTCCGGCACGATCCGCCAAGAGTACGTGTCCTGCCCCGGAGCGCAGGGCAGCGTGGGCCAGGCATCGGAGGGTGAGTCCACTGCCGACGATCAGCAGAGGCGACCTGCGGTAATTCTGGAACGCGCGCTCGGGGGATGAGCGGTGGTAGGCGAGGTGAGCGATGGTTTCGCCGTAGGCGCTCAACTCGGACGGGGACAGGTCGTGCGGTGCGTCGTCCGAGGCGTCCACGAGGTAGCCGGCTTCGGTGAGGACATCGACCAAGCGCGCGACCATGTCCCGTTGGCCGCGAGGCAGGTGGCCGGTGATCTGCTCGAGGGTCCGGCTCCCGTCGAGGTGAGGTGCGAGCCGGTCGATCCAGCGGTGGAGCGAACGACCCTTGAGTGTGCGTTGGCCCGGGCTGCCGAGAAGGAACACCCCTTCAGGGACCTGGGTCCAGTAGACGTCGGGTTTCATACGCGGTTTCATCGCACTCCCTGCTCATAGACCGTCGTCGTTCTGTCGGATACGGGTCGTCACCCGGGCAGAATGAAGAGCACGGCGAGCAGAGGCCCCGGCCAGATGCGTGGCACCGCTCCACGACGCGATGGGCGTTGACCGTGGAGCGGTGGAGAATGCCTCGCCCTTCTCGGCTCAGCTCAGTGCCAGTTCAGGGACGGGCTCAGCAGCAGCTGGAGCTGCCGCAGATGCCGCAGGAAGCCCCGATCTCGGTCATTCCCTGGCCGGTGGTCAGGGTCTCGAGGGAGGCGGCCTCGTCGGTGTCGGCGAAGTCGACGCTCTCAACGAGCAGGTCGTCGAGACGCAGGTTCATGGACTCGGACATACGGTCCTCCTTCTCGTCTCACGGCATGGTCGGAATGGGGGTCCTTCTCGACCGTGCGGGCGGACGTCCGGGCCGTGAGTCGCCGGCAGCGCCGATCCCCGCGTGTTCAACTGTCCGGGCCAGGAGCCTCGGTGAAGCGGAACAAGTAAACTCTCGCACCCGTGAAGCCGACGGGGCACTGTGGCTCGACCACAGGGATCCGGACGAGCTGCCACAGTCCGGGAAGCGCGAGCCGCAGTCCTCCCACAGTTCCCGTCCTCCGGGGTAGTGGCCGCGCGGCTCACCCACCAGGATGTAGACGCACGTACTCCCTCTCCGATTCCGATCGAGCACTGAGAGTATTCGGTCCCACCCCTTGTTCTCGTGTCACCACCGTGCGAATCTATAAGTAGAAGTATGCGTATACCAATTTCATGCCGGGGGACACAGCAGTGCCGAACAAAACGATCTATGTCTCCGACGAGGACGGCCCTCTGTTCCGAAGAGCCCAGAACATCGCAGGAGGCAACCTCTCGGCAGCCATCGCCAGAGCAGTACGCAGATTCGTGGAGACGGAGGAGAGCAGGATGGCCGGGTTCGAGGATTTCACCGTGCGTGTCGGCACCCCGGGAGAGCGCCGGGCCAAGCGCTTCAAGGGACGGCCCGTGGCCCATTGGACCCACGAGGACAGCCAGGGCCGGGGAGAGACCTACACGGTCTACCGGACCGAGGGCGGCCGCTACGCCGTCCACCAGGAACAAGGACCTCCCTGGCAGAGACAGTCCGAGCCGTGGCGGTGGATGCAACAGTTCACCGGCATGCGGTGGCCGGGCGCGCACGGCCACCACCACGGTCCGCAGAGCCCCTGGCACAGCGGAGGTTGGGAGCGCTTCGCCTGTGCCGGAATGCCACACGGCTCGGACAGGAGTGGAGAGAGCACGTTGCGTGTCTTCGACACCTTGGACGAACTCCGGGCGTCGGTGCCCGCCCCGGTCCTCCAACAGGTCGAGGAGAACGAGTCCGAGCCGCCGGTGGACGACCTGGACATCTGAGCGAAGGGACCGGATGCGGCACGGCCGCCCCGCCCCGACTTACACGGAGAGAAAGAGAGGACCATGACGTACTCGGAGCCGCAGTCCCCGGGGACGGGCATCCCCATGCTCGCCACCGAGGGCCTGAAACGTGAGTTCCACACCAGGAACGGAACAGTGAAGGCGGTGCTCGGTATCGACATGACTGTGCATCCCGGTGAGATCGTAGGGCTGCTCGGTCCGAACGGGGCCGGCAAGACCACCATGATGCGCATGCTCACCACACTGCTCGCTCCCACCGGCGGACAGGCACGGATCGTCGGCCACGACCTCCGATCCGACCCGGCAGGGGTGCGCGGCCGCGTCGGTTACGTCGCGCAGGCAAGCGGGGTCGACCCGGCCTGTACCGTCGAGGAGGAACTGGTCCACCAGGCGCGGTTGCACGGGTTGCCACTGCGCAGAGCCCGCGCTCGTACCGCCGACCTCGTCGACAGCCTGGATCTGGAAGGGTTGACCAGCCGCAGGACCGGTGAGCTCTCCGGCGGCCAGCGCCGCAGACTGGAGGTCGCGATCGGGCTCGTGCACGACCCACCGCTCGTGTTCCTCGACGAACCGACCACCGGGCTCGACCCGCAGTCGCGCAGCAATCTCTGGAACCACGTCCGTCGGCTGCGGGACACACTGGGAACCACGGTTCTGCTGACGACTCACTACATGGACGAGGCCGACGCGCTCTGCGACCGGGTCCTCATCGTCGACCACGGTGCGATCGTGTCGGAGGGACGCCCCTCCGACCTCAAGCACGAGGTGGGCGGCGACGTCGTCCGGATCGAGGCCCCGGGGGACGCCGAGCGCGCCAGGTCCCTCCTCGCGTGCCACCAGGACGAGCTACCGGGGGTGTCCCTGGTTGAACGTGCGGACGACACCGTCAGGATCCTCGCCCGGGACGGCGAACGCATCATGGTGGACCTCCTGCGTGTCCTGGTCGACGGGGGTGTGCACGCGAGCGGTGTGAACGTCAGTCGGCCCACGCTGGAGGACGTCTTCCTCGACATCACCGGCCGCTCGCTCCGTGACACCGCCCCACTGACCGCCTCGGCGCCCGGCGTCTGAACACAGAGGAACCATCCATGCGTTTGTTGACCGAAATCGGACTCGTCTTCACCCGGCAGACAACTCTGTCCCTGCGCAGCCCGGCCTGGATCATCATCGGCCTCGTGCAACCCGTCCTGTACCTCGCCCTGTTCGGCCCGCTCCTGGGCGCGGTCGCCGAGGTCGCGTCGTTCCCCGCGGGCGACTCGTGGCAGGTTTTCGTGCCCGGCCTCCTGGTCATGCAGAGCCTCTTCAGCGCTGCGTTCGTCGGTTTCGGGGTGATCGCCGAGCAGCGCAACGGGGTACTGGAGCGTATGCGCGTGACCCCGGTGAGCCGCCTCGCGCTGCTTCTGGGGAGGGTGTTCAGGGACATACTCGTGCTTCTGGCCCAGTCCCTGGTCCTGCTCGCCGCGGCCTTCGCCTTCGGACTGCGCGCCCCCGTACCGGGGATGCTGATCGGACTGGGCCTGATCGTGCTGTTGGGCACAGGGGTGTCCTCCCTGTCCTACGCACTCGCGCTGCGCCTGGGCGACGAGAACGCCCTCGCACCCATCGTCAACTCGGTCACCATGCCCGTCCTGCTGCTTTCGGGGGTGCTGCTTCCCCTGTCCTTCGCGCCCGCTTGGCTCAGCGGGATCGCCTCCGTCAACCCGTTCCTCTACGTTGTCGAAGCCACGCGGGAAGCCTTCCTGTCCGACTACACCGCCCAGGCGCTGATGCTCGGTACGGCCGTGGCCGCCGGTTTCGCCGCGTTGGGGCTCTTCGCCGGGACCAGGGCGTTCCAGCGCCAAGTCACCTGAGCCTTTCCGCCGGCCACCACCTCGGAAGCCCCACAGCCGAGGGTCCGGGACCGGGCGGGTGCCACCCGCCCGGTCCCGGACCCTCGCACCGAGCCCTTCAGCGGACGGAGCGGGCACCGCCCACGTGCCCCGGCCGCCGGGCCCGGCGACGGTACACGCCGCTCTCGGTCACCGGGCCGGTCCTTGTTCCGCCACGAGGTCGTTGAGTGACCTCAACACCTTCGGGTCCGAGAGAAGCTCCGGGTCGGCCTCGCCCGGCATCCGGACGTGGAAGACGGTGCTCTCCCCCGGCATCAGGTCGACCAGCATCCGGTCGGCCACGGCCTCCGGATGTGCACGGTCCACGAGCAGGGCCAGGTCGCGTACCAGGTTCACCGCGGTGACGTGCACGTACGCGCCGTCCTCGGCCGTGGAGACCGACACGTCGAGTTCGGCCGCCCCGAGCCCGGAGTTCCTGGGTTCGGCGAAGTACCAGGTGGCGGACGTGTCGCCGAGACGCGCGACCACCACCTCCCGTGAGGGGTCCCCCGGTGAGGCCACGGCCTCGGGCAGGTCGATGGTGGCGATGCCCCTGGCGGCCACCCGGACCGGCACCTCGGCCGTAACCAGTTCGGTGCCGTCGAAGTCGAGACGGCGCAGGAACAGCTCCCCCGACCAGGCTCGGCCCTCGTCGTTGACCACGACCGCGGCCAGGCCCGTCTCCGCGTCGGTGCGCGGCTGGATCGTCAGGAGACGGTCGGCGAACGCGTGCCGCACGGCGTAGAAGAGCGGCTTGCGCCGGCCGTCGCCGTCCACGGCCGCCCACGAAGTGACCGGCCAGCAGTCGTTGAGCTGCCAGAGGACCGCACCCATGCAGCGCGGGGTCCAGGAGCGCAGGTGTTCCAGGGCGACACGGATCGCCGTCGCCTGGTTCCAGGACATGGCCCAGTGCCAGTCGTCCATGTTCTCCGGCAGCCGCACGTGCGGCACCAGGCCGTCGGTCAGCTTGTCGTTGCCCTGCATGGCCTTCTGGTGCACCTGCATACCGGGGGACTCCGGAGTGAGCGGGTCGTCACCGATCGCCCGGGTGAGCGTGGACCACGCGGGCGGGCCCTGCCAGCCGAACTCGGCCATGAAACGCGGGACGGTGTCGCGGTAGTGCGGCCAGTCCTGCCTGTTCCACAGCTCCCAGGAGTGCATGGACCCGTGGTCGGGGTGGTTGGCGTCCCGGTCCATGTCGATGGGCATCTCCCCGGACCAGGGGCTCGAGGGGGTGTACTCCCGGCCCGGGTCGAGTTCGGCCACGATGGCGGGCAACAGGCGCTCGTAGTAGTCCAGCCCCCAGGACTTGCCGTCGAGTCGCTCGAGGAAACCCCACTCACGCATGCCCCAGATGTTCTCGTTGCTGCCGTTCCACAGAGCCAAGGAGGGGTGGCTCATGAGGCGGGACACGTTGTCGCGGGCCTCGGCCTCGACCTCGCTGCGCAGGGGTTCGTCCTCGCTGTAGGCGGCGCAGGAGAAGGCGAAGTCCTGCCACACCAGGATGCCGCGTTCGTCGCACAGGTCGTAGAAGTCGTCGTCCTCGTAGATGCCTCCGCCCCACACGCGCAGGAGGTTCATGTTGGCTTCCTCCGCCTGGCCGATGCGCTCCGCGTAGCGCTGCCGGGTGATGCGCTGCGGGAAGGCGTCGTCGGGGATCCAGTTCGCGCCCCGGATCCACACGGGGCGGCCGTTCACCACGAAGGTGAACGGCGTGCCTTGCTCGTCCGGGCTCACGTCGAGGCGCACGGTACGGAAACCGATGCGCCCGTTCCAGCGGTCGTGCTCCTGGCCGTCAGGGGCCGCGAGGAGCACCTCGAGGTCGTAGAGCGGCTGGTCCCCGTGGCCGTGCGGCCACCACAACCCGACGTCGGCGACCTCCAGGGTGAGCACAGCGGAGGTCTCCCCCGCTGCGACGGTGACCGTTCCCCCGGCCCGGGCTCCGTGGCCCGTGAGCACGGCCTCCACGCGCGCGTCGGCGGGGGCCGTACGTTCCAGGTCGATGTGGAGCGTGACGCGGCCGTTCGGGGTTCCCTCTCCGTCGGGCCCGGGTTCCCCGTCGACCTCGACCACCGGGCGGGCCCGGGCGATACGCACCGTGGACCACGACTCGAGGTGCACCGGACGCCAGATGCCGGAGCTCGCGGTGTCGATGCCCCAGTCCCACCCGAAGCTGCAGGCCATCTTCCGGATCGCGTTGAAGGGGTGGTGGTTGACCTGGGGACGGTAGCCCAGTTCCAGGCTCTGGGCGTCGGCGTGGCGCACCGGTGAGGAGAAACGGACACGGAGTTCGTTCTGCCCGGACACGAGCGCCCCGCGTACGTCGAACCGGTAGGTGCGGTGCATGTTCGCGGTGTTGCCCACGAGCGCGCCGTTGAGGCGGATCTCGGCGACGGTGTCCAGGCCGTGGAAGAGGAGGTCGTGGCGATCGTGGTCACCGGGTGTCCACTCGAACGTGGTGCGGTACTCCCAGTCGCACCGGCCGATCCACCGCAGCAGCGCTTCGTTGTCGTCCAGGAACGGGTCGGGGATCAGTCCGGCGGCCATCAGATCGGTGTGCACACAGCCGGGCACCGTGGCGGGTACCTCGCGGATGGTCGTGTCCCGTGGTACCGGCCCGGCCACGGCCGAGAGGGTCCATCCTTCGTGCAGTTCACGGCGGGAGAGGGCGTTCGCAGGGGGGTGAGGGGGCACGTGAGCGCTCCTGACTTGGGTCCGTTGTGGGGGTGGAGTTACAGGAAGAGTGGTGAGGGGCGGGGACGAGGGCCGTTCCAATGTAAGCGCCGGGACGCTTCTCCGGCTCGACGCACGAGGACGGCTCCGGCCCCCTTCCGGCCCGGCCGGTGTGCGTGTCCTCATGCCCCGAGCTGCGCGTCAGAAGGCATCCGCCCTGGTGAAAGCCGGGTCGGCTTGCCAGTATGGGCAGGAGGGAGGGTGCGTCGCGGGCACCGGTCCGCCCGGTTCCGCGGCTGATCCCCGATCACGATCCGGAAGGAAGCACCGACCCATGCCGAACGTACTGGTGCTCGGCGCCGGGGGACGGATCGCCCGCTGGGCCGTCCCCATGCTGGCGCAGGCCGACGTCGAACTCACGCTCTTGGTCCGGAACACGGACGACCTGACGGATGTGCCCGAGGGGGCCCGGGTGGTGGAAGGCGATGTCCTGGACCGGGAACGGCTCGACGAGGCCGTCCGCGGCCAGGACCTCGTCTACGCGAACCTGTCCGGCGACCTGGGCGAACAGGCGAAGAACATCGTCGCCGCGATGACGGCCGCGGGGGTGGGACGGCTCGTGTTCGTCACTGCCCTGGGCATCTACGACGAGGTCCCCGGAGCCTTCGGTGAATGGAACCGGGACATGATCGGCCCGGCCTTGGGTCCCTACCGTGAAGCGGCCGACACGATCGAGGCCTCCGAACTGGATTACACGATCCTGCGTCCCGCCTGGCTCACGGACACCGACGAGGTCTCCTACGAGGTCACCCGCAGGGACGAACCCTTCGGCGGGACCGAGGTCTCACGCAAGAGCGTGGCGTCCCTGGTCGTCGAGCTCGTCGCGCACCCGGAACTGTGGCCGCGCGCGAACCTGGGCGTGCACGAGCCGGGGACGGACGGGGACAAACCGTCCTTCCTCTGAGGCACGTGCGCCTTCGTCCCTGAAGCAGCGCTCAGCCTGGTCGAAGCTCCGAAAGCCCCGTTAGTAGTGCTCTTGTGAGCACCAGCAGCGGACGTCGGTGCTGCCGGAAGCGTCGGCAACGGGCGGGGCGCCCCGCCCGTGCCCCCGAAGGTTCCCCCGAGGACCCCGGATCAGGAACCTGTTCTGATCAGGGGTGATCTGGGCCCGAACCCCGATGTGTGCGGGGCCCGCGGAACGTAACGTGCCGCTCATGCCGATATCACTCCGTGCAAGNGGGCCCCGCCGCTGCGGCCGACACGACCGAGGACCTGCCCGAACGCGTCGACGCCTTCGTCGCGGACTACGTGGACCGCCAGAATCTGGCCGGGGTCTCGGTCGCCGTGGTCCGCGACGGCGAGGTCCTCCACACGGCGGGCCACGGGCACGACTCCGCCGGCAATGCGGTCACCGACGACACCCCGATGGCGATCGCCTCCGTCTCCAAGTCCTTCACCGCGATGGCGGTGATGCAGCTGGTGGAGGAGGGCGAGGTCGACCTGGACACGCCTGTCGTGCACTACCTCGACGGCTACGCACCGGTGGACCCGCGTGCCGAGGAGCTCACGGTGCGCCAACTCTTGGACCAGACGTCCGGGATGGCCTCGCAAGGGCTCCTCAGCCCCGACCGGGGGGCGTTCGAGAACGCCGAGGAGGCCGTGGACGTCCTGGCCGGGATGGAACTGGCCGACGATCCCGGTGCACGGCACCAATACTTCAACGGCAACTACTGGATGCTGGCACACCTGGTCGAGGAGGTCACGGGCGAGCCGTACGGGGCCCATCTCGAACAGGCCGTCTTCGAGCCTCTGGGTATGGACGACAGCGCCTCGGTCACCCGGACCCAGGAGCTGAACGAGCTCGACGGGCTCACCGACGGCCACATCAACGTGTACGGGATCCCGGTGCCGCGGGAGGAACCGGCGAACATGATCGCCGGGGCGGGAGGCGTGGTCACCACCGCCGAGGACATGGCCCGCCGGCTCGCTCCCTACACCGACGAGGGCCGCACTGCCGGGGGAGAGCCGTACGCCGAAGCGTCGACCCTCGAGGAGCTCCTGACCCCTTCCCATCCGGAAGAGAGCTACGCCATGGGCTGGCGTGAGGTTGCGGGCGAGGACCGGATGGCGCACGGCGGGACCCACGCCAACCACCTCGCCTACCAGACCGTGACTGAGGACGGTGTGGGTGTGGCGGTGATGAGCAACAGCCTCACGGCCTCCTACGACACCGTGCAGCCCTTGGCCGTCGGAGTCCTCGAGCTCGCCGACGGGCAATCGCCCGAGCAGCCTCTTCCGGTCCCCCGGCTGATCGACTACGGGTTGCTGGTGCTGACCCTGATCACGGTGGCGTTGGGCGTGCGCAGGCTGATGCGCGCCCAGGCATGGGCCGGGCGGCTGTCGGACCGGCCCGTGTGGCGGCTCGTCCTGCGGCTGGCGCCCCGCCTTCTCCCGCTCGCGCTCGTCCTCGGGTACGCGGTGGCGGGGATCGCCACCGTCATCGGAGTGGGTACCGACCCGGGGTTCGTTCTGATCCTCGGGGCTGGAATCTACTGGCCGCCGTCGTTCACCGTGTGGGTCTGCGTCGCGGCGTTGCTCAACCTGGCGACGATCGTGGTCCGGACCCGCCATCTGCGCCGGGCACGGTCTGGCTGATCAGGGCGGGCAGGCCCCGGGCTCGCTGCACCAGGCCGGGCCCGTTCACGGGAACGCCGTCGGGTCCCCGCCCGGGGCCGGCACGAAGGTCCGGCCCCGGGCACGGCGGTCACTCCTGGCAGGCCCTGCGGACCTCCTGCACGGTGGCCGGGGCGTCGAGGCGGAACGCACCGTGGCGGCCGTTCTCCCGCCGGGCCTCCCGCACGGCGGCCTTGACCGCGAAGAACACCGTGGAGGCCAGGACCAGCGGCGGCTCGCCGACCTCCTTGGACGACATCAGGTCGTTGGGGTTCTCGGGGACGGAGTCGGCCTCGTCCCGCGGGAAGAGGTGGGTATTCATCCGCACCGGGATGGTGGAGACCGCCGGCGGCTTGTATCCCCAGGTGTTGGTGCTGTTGAGGCGGCCCTTCTCCTCGCCCTCGGGTTCGTAGGCCAGGTGTTCGGTGAGCAGGTATCCGATCCCCTGGACGAAGGCCCCTTCGATCTGTCCGACGTCGACGGCGGGGTTGATGCTCCGGCCCATGTCGTAGACGATGTCGGACTTGAGCACGGTGGCCTCGCCCGTGAGGACGTCGATCTCCACCTCCGAGCAGGCGGCGGAGTAGGTGAACCCGGTGAAGGAGTCGACCCCGCCGCCGGGGGTGGCGTCCTCGTCGATCTCGATGCCGGGGATCTTCTTCTGGTCCCCCGTGGGTTTGTAGGTCAGCGCCGGCAGGGGCGCCTCGCCTCCGACGATGGGGGCGTTGAAGGCGACGATCAGGTCGACACGGTGGGCGTAGGCGAGCTGGACCAGGTTCTGCCAGATGAACTTGCCGGAGGGGGTCCTCGCCGACCAGCCCTCCTTCGGGTGATTCCAGTGGTCGATCCCCTGCTGCTCACACCACGCATCGCCTTGTTCCCGGCGCAGCTGGGTGGCGAAGTCGCTCAGGCGCCGGCGCAACCGTTCGCAGACCTGTTTGACGGCCTCGCCGTTGTAAGCAGTTCCGGTGGAGGCCCCGGTGCTGGTGGGGTTGGGGATGACGCTGGTGCGCGGTCCTTCCACCCTCAGCAGGCTGAGCGGGACATCGAGGATGTGTGCGGCGATCTGCTCGACCTTGGTCACCACCCCTTGGCCCATCTCCACACCGCCCTGGTGGATGACGACACTGCCGTCCCCGGCGTGCACGGCGACGTGGGCGGCGGCCTGTTCGAGCATGGCCAGGTTGTAACCGGACCCGTACTTGACCGGGATCATCGCCATACCGCGCTTGCGCCAGCGGTTCTCGGCGTTGAACTTCTCGACCCGTTTCCGGGTCTCCTGGTGGTCGCAGACCCTCTTGAGGTAGTCCCATACCTCCCGCACGTAGCAGTAGGTCAGGGTCTGACCGTAAGGGGTGGCCTCACCCTGCCGGTAGAGGTTCTTCTCCCGGACCTCTTCCGGCGTCATACCGACGGCGTGGGCCGCATCGTCGATGGCGTTCTCGGTGATGATCTTGCACTGGATGTCCCCGAAGGCACGGAAGGCCGTGTTCGGTGCGGTGTTGGTGCGGCAGACATCGATGCTGCTCTCGAAGTTGCGCACGTGGTAGGCGTTGTCCGTGCGCAGCTGGATGCAGTTGGAGACGATGAAGGAACAGTCGTAGAACGCTCCCCCGTCACCCCACATGTCGGTGCGCACCCCGCGGATGATGCCCTTGTCCTTGTCGTGCTTGCGTCCGTCGTCGAGGGCGATCTGGTACCGGCCGTAGTAGGGGTGCCGCTTGCCGATGAGCGCGGTGTCCAAGTCACGGGGCAGCGCCAGACGCACGGGGCGGCGCAGAGCGTGGGCGGCCACGACCGCGGGGCCGGTGACGAACCGGGCCGACTCGGTCTTGCCGCCGTATCCCCCACCGAGCTGGCTCACCTCGACCTGGATCCGGTGGTGTTCGACACCCAGGGCCATGGCGGCGGTCTGGTGCATCTCCATGGGGCTCTGGCTCGCGGGGCGCACCAGCCACCGGTCCCCGTCCAGGGGTTCGACGACGCAGGCCTGCGATTCCATGTAGAAGTGGGCCTGGCCGCCGGTGCTCTGTGCGTGTTCGACGACGGTGCAGGGAACACCGTCGACCTCGGCCCGGCGCTGGAGGGGCTTGCGATCGAGCGGCGCCCTGTCGAGGGTCCAGTCGAAGCGGCTCCCGGGGCGGGTGACCTTCCAGATGTGGGAGACGAAGGAGGCGCTCTTGGGGCAGTCGGGGAAGACGCTGCCGCGCTCGATCGCGTTCTCCAGGCCCAGCACCGGGCTCTTCCACGGCTCGGGCCAGCCCACCTCGCCATAGCGCACGCACGCCGTCGCGACGTATTCGGCGATCTCCTGTGCTTCGTGCTCGGTGTGCGCGGTGACCAGGGCCAGGCACTGGCCCACGTAGTTGACCTGCTCCTCCGCGAACAGTGGTTGGTCCGAGGCCATGCCGTGTTTGTTGATGCCGGTGGGCGGCACGTCGTCGTGGCAGACCAGGTGCAGGTAGGAGGAGGGGTACCGGGCCGCGAGGTGGGCGCGCAGTTCCTTCAGGCCGGTCTTGCCGGTGCCGGGTACGACGAAGGTGAAGGCGGCCAGCGCCCGGCGTGCGGCCACCACGGCCGCGTGTGCGGTCGTCGGGGTGGTCGGCAGGTCCTGGGTGTAGCGGAGCCGGCCGGAGGCCTGGTACATGGACAGGCGTTTGACGTGGGGCTGGGCGACGGGTTGGCGGTGGTTCTCCACCTCCCAGGTCTGGGTGCCGTCGCTGACGGTCCGGTTCCCCCACGTGACCTTGGCGGCGGAACGCTCGCGTTCGGGGACCTGCACGCCTCGGTTCTGGAGCGCCGCGATCAGGGACTTGCGCAGGAAAGCACAGGCCAGATCGGTCAGGTAGGCGTCGGTGATGCCTTCGGACGGGGAAGCGTGACGCCGCGGTGCCGAGGCCCTCAGGGCTTCACCGGCCTCCGTGCGCAGGGTGTTCACCAGTGTGTCCACGCGTGCGGGGGTCAAGGGTTCCCGGAGGAGTTGCTGTGTGGTCCGGGTCGCGTGCCACGGGGTCGCGCCCAGCCCGCCGAACACGAGGTGGGCCGCGCTGAGGTGGACGGCGTGCTTGTCCTGCGAGCTGTGGGTCTGGTCCGCGACCACCCGGATCGTGGCGTTGACCAGGGCGTGTGCGTTGACCTCGCGCAGCGCGGTCTTGTGCGCGAAGACCTCCACGCCGCTCGTGGCCAGGGGCAGTTCGTAGTGGAGCAGGACCATGTCGTCGAGGTCGGCGGGGTACTCCGTTGCCAGGGCGGCGAGCTCGCCGGCGTTCACCGTCGAGGCCTGTTGGGTCGAGGCGCGCCAGTAGGTGATCCGTGCGCCGACGGCGACCAGGGCCGTGAACAGGTCGGAGGGAAAGACCTCACCCTCGTGGATGTGTCGCAGCACCAGCATGGTGTTGCCGCCCACGGTGGCGGTGTTGCGCAGGACGGTTCCGGCGGTGCGGCGGGCCATGTAGCGCAGGGCTCCCAGCGCAGTGGCGCCGCTGTTCTTCTGTGGGCCGATCGCCCGATCCAGTGCGGTGATCAGGTCGGTGTAGGTGGTGGCGGCCCCCACCTTCAGGTATCCGCCCTTTTCTTCTGTTCCGTGGAGCTCGGGGATGCGGCGGATGTCGACGAGCTCTCGAGCGGCTGCGACCTCCCGGGGATAGACGCCGTAGGAGGTGTTGGCGCAGACCAGGCGGCGTTCGGTGCTCTCGGGCCCGACCATGACGGCCCTGAGCTCGTCGAGGGTGGTCACCGTGTGCCAGGTGCGCCCGTCCGATTCCACGCAGAAGGGCTGCGTGGCCGTCTTCGCCCCGTCGGGGAAGGAGAGGCCGGGACGGTCGTTCTCATGGTCCGGAGGAAGGTGGACCTGCTCGGGCACACACCGCATCCGGTTCTTCTCGTCCTCCTTCGTCCAGTCCTTGGCGAAGGTCTTCATGCCGGTGAGGATGGACCGGTATCCGGTGCAGCGGCACAGGTTGCCGTCGAGCGCGTGCTCGATGTCGGCCTTGGTGGCGTGGGGGCGGTTGGTCAGGTACTCGGTCATGTTCATGACGAACCCGGGCGTGCAGAACCCGCACTGGGTTCCGTTGTTGGCGGCCAGCCGGTACGCGACGGGGTTCATCCGGCATCCACGCTCTCCGGCGTCCTCGGCTCCTTCGTTCTCTCCGGGATCCCCGCCGGAGGGGTCCTGCGTCGCCCGCGCGATCTCGGCCGCCGCGTCCGCGGCCTCGGCGACGACGGGCGGTGTGTAGTCGGGCGGGGCACCCGAGCGGGAGTTGAGGGTCTGGTGGGTCAGGCTCTCGGGGACCGGACGGCAGGCCGTTCCGGTGCCCTCGATGGTGGTGACCGCCATCCCGTCGAGGGCGCAGACCGGGACGAGGCACGCGTTGGCGGCCCGGTGCACCGCCTTGGCCTCGGTCCGGTCCCAATGGGAGAGGACGACCGTGCAGGCGCCGCAGCCCCCTTGGCCGCAACCCTTCTTCGTGCCGGTCAGTCCCACGCTCGCGGAGCGCAGGTGGTCCACGAGCAGCAGCCCCGGGGAGGGGTCGTCGAGTTCGGTCTTGTCGCCGTTGAGGTGGAACACCACACGGTGGGCCATGAACGGTTCCTTCCGTTCTCACGGATGGGAGCACCCGTGGTCGTGCCTGGGCAGGGGGCGTTCGTGGCCCGGTACCCGCGGGTGCGGACCGGGCCGGTGCGGGGTCCGGTTCAGCCGCGGTGGACGCAGAAGAGCGGGCCGTGGTACGCGGAGACGTCGAAGCCCGGCGAGGAGATCGCGCGGCCCACCTGCTCGGGACGGCTCCAGCCGTGGCCGCTGTTGTGGCGGGTCCACCACAGGCGACCGGTCCCGAGGGAGTCCTCCCGCCGGAAGACGCAGTACAGGTGGTCGTTGTAGCGGGTCAGGGCCGGGGCCCACGAAGTGCGGATCGGGGTGCCGTCGGGGTCCTCGATGCGCCGGCTCTCGCTCCAGCGGCCCGAGACGCTGTCGTAGGTGCACCAGTGGAGTTGGCCGTCCCTGCGGTCGTGGACGCAGTGGAGGAGGTCCTTGAACCGGTCGACGGCCGGGGTGTGGTCCGACGTGAGGGATCCGGGGATCTCGCGTTCGCTGCTCCACTCCTCGGTGTGCGTGTCGTGGCTGAGCCAGCGCAGGCGGCCGTCATCGCCCCTGAGAACACAGTAGAGGCGCCCGTCGTAGACGGTCAGGGAGGCTCCCGTGGCCCGCACTTCCCGTCCCCCGGGGACCGTCACGGGACGGTCCGTGGCCCAGCCGGTCCCACCCTCGGTGTTGTAGCGGGCCCACCAGAGGCGGTGGTCGTGGGAGCTGCGGTGGTGGACGTAGTAGAGGTAGTCGTTGGCGTGGGAGAGCGACGGCGGACCGTGGTTGGGAACCGGGTCCCCGAGCGCATTGTGGAGTGGGCGGTCGCCCCGCCAGGATCCGGTGTCCTTGTCGTAGACGTCCCACCACAGGTAGGCGTTGCTGGCCGTGTCCTGGTGCAGGCAGTACAAGCGACTCTTGTAGGCCTCGATGGCCGGCGCGTACGGCGACCAAGCGTTGGGCACCTGCAGGTCCTTGGACCAGCCCTGGCCTTCCTCGAAGTTGACCCAGCGCAGTTCCTTGTCGAGCGACCTCGTCCAACGGTGGTGCTTGGAGCGGTCGGGTTTGGGGTCCAGACACGGGTTGCGTTCGTGTGCGAGGCGGCCGTTGACGTAGGTGGCGGCCACGGCCCGGTCATCACCCAGTTTCGCGAGCGCGAAGAGCAGGTCGTCGACGGTCTCGCTCTCGGCGGTGCGGACGGCGAGCAGTCGGGTGGCCGAGGGGTCCAGGACCACGAAGTCGGCCTCGTGGCCCGGAGCGAGCGAACCCACCACCCCGTCCAGGCCCATGGCGTCGGCCCCGCCCTGGGTCGCCAGGTAGAAGAGTTTGGTCCCGTCCATGGGGTACCGGCCGAGTTCGCCGACCTTGTAGGCCTCGTTCATGGTCTGCAGGAGGGAGAGGCTCGTCCCGCCGCCGACATCGGTGCCCAAACCCGTGCGGACCGGCCGCTGCGCCGCCTTGGCTTCGGGCATGGAGAACAGGCCGCTGCCCAGGAAGAGGTTGGAGGTGGGGCAGTGCGCGATGCCGCTGCCGGTGGCCGCCAGCCGCCCCCACCCGCGCTCGTCCAGGTGGACGGCGTGGGCGAAGACCGCACGGCGTCCGAGCAGTCCGAAGTGTTCGTAGACGTCGACGTAGTCCTGGCGGTCGGGGAAGAGCCTGCGGACCTCCTCGACCTCGTCGAGGTTCTCCGCCAGGTGGGTCTGCATCAGGGTTCCGGGGTTGGCGTGCCAGAGCTGTCCGGCCAGGCGGAGCATCTCGTCGGTGCAGGCCACGGCGAACCTGGGGGTGATGGCGTAGAGACCGCGCCCCACACCGTGCCACTTGCGGATGAGTTCGGCGGACTCCTCGTAGCCCTGTTCAGGGCTGGGGTCGAGGAGGTCGGCGCGGGCGTTGCGGTCCATGAGGACCTTGCCGGCGGCCACACGCATGCCCCGACGGTTGGTCTCCTCGAACAACGCGTCGACCGAGACGGGGTAGGTCGCGCAGTTGACCAGCGCCGTGGTGGTGCCGTTGCGCAGGATCTGGTCGCAGAACAGGGCTGCGTACCTGCGGGCGTAGTCGGGCGAGGCGAATCGTGCCTCTTCCGGGTAGACACTGTTCTGCAGCCAGTCCAGGAGCTGGTTGCCGTAAGCGCCGATGATGCGGGTCTGCACGTAGTGGACGTGCGGGTCCACGAACCCGGGCACGATGAGCTTGTCCCGGTGGTGGACCACGGTGACACCGGTCGGGAGGGAGCCGACCAGTTCTTCGTAAGGGCCGACCGCTTCGATCCTGCTGTCGCGGACGACGAGCAGTCCGTCCTCGATGAATTCCAGGGCCTCTTCGCTCGAGGTGAGGAAGGGGTCGGCGGTGAACCAGACCAGGGATCCGCGCACGGCACTGACGTCGGAACAGCCCCTGCCTGTGCCCGCCATGGCACGGTGGCCGCTCGTTTCCTGGTCTCCCTCCGGTGGCGCCGGTTCTCGGTCCGGGTGTGCTCTGCTGGTTTCCTGCGTCACGGGTGGCTCCTGNCCCCAGACATGAATTCGCCGCAGGTCGGAGCGGTATGCGGCATTGGCCCGCATTCATCGCGCGCTCACGCCGAGTAACGGGCGGACCGGAGGCCGGACTCCGGATGAGCAGAAACAGTGGTGTACGGAGCAGCTGTGGCCGGGACGAGCGCGCTCTGCGCGGTTGTCAGGGCAGGCGTGCCAGGACCGGCGCGCCCTGCGCGGGTGCGTCGGCGGACGTGCCCTGCCCGGGGTCAGCCGTGGTCCTCGCGCAGGGTGCGCTTGAGGATCTTGCCGGAGGCGTTGCGCGGCAGCTCTTCGACCAGGTGGACGGCCTTGGGCACCTTGAAGGGCGCGAGGTGGTCCTTGACGTGGTCGGTGAGCGTGCCGGGGAGGGCGTCGGTGCCGGCGTCCGGGGTGGGCACGACGTAGGCGGTGACCGCCTCGATCCACTTGGTGTCGGGCACACCGACGACCGCGGCCTCCGCGACCCGGGGGTGGGCGAAGAGCACGTCCTCGATCTCGCGGGAGGCGACGAGCACGCCGCCGGTGTTGATGACGTCCTTGATGCGGTCGACGACCTCGATGTAGCCCTCGGCGTCGGCGCGTACGAGGTCACCGGAGTGGAACCAGCCGCCGCGGAAGGCCTCGGCGGTCTCCTCGGGTTTGTCCCAGTAACCATCGCACAGCTGCGGAGAGCGGTAGATGACCTCGCCGAGCTCTCCCGGAGCGACGTCGCGGTCCTGACCGTCCACGACCCGCAGTTCGACGAAGAGTGCGGCGCGGCCGGCGGAGGCAGGGCGGTCGGCGTGTTCCTCGGGGCGCAGGACGGAGACGAGGGGGCCGATCTCGCTCTGGCCGAAACAGTTGTACAGGCCCAGGTCGGGCAGGGTCTCCTGGAGCGTGGACAGGACGGGCCCGGGCATGACCGAGGCCCCGTAGTAGGCCTTGCGCAGACTGGTGAGGTCGCGTTCGCGGAATTCGGGGTGGTTGGTCAGCGCCACCCAGAGGGTGGGGGCGGCGAAGAAGGCGCCGTGGCGGTCGGTCTCGATACGGCTGAGCAGGTCGGCGGGGTCCGGGGTCTCCACGAGGGTGTTGGTGGCGCCCACGGCCAGCCACGGCAGGAGGAAGACGTGCATCTGGGCGCTGTGGTACAGCGGCATGGCGTGCAGCGGACGGTCGTCGGCGTCCAGGTCCAGGCCCACGAGACAGGACATGTATTCATGCATCAGGGCGCGGTGGGTCATCATGGCGCCCTTGGGCCGGGAGGTGGTCCCGGAGGTGTAGAGGAGCTGGACCAGATCGGTGTCCTGCACATGTACGTCCAGGTCCGGCACGGGGCCCGCGGAGGCCTCCTCCAGCAGGCAGCCGGGGCCCTCGCGCAGGTCCAGGACCCGGCGCACACCGGTCTCCTGCAGGACGTCCTCGAGCGCGGGGCGCAACGCGGGGTCGGTCAGGGCGAGGGTGCTCCCGGACTGGTCGAGCAGGTAGGTCAGCTCCTCCCCCTGGAGCGCGTAGTTGATCGGCACGTGGACGAGTCCGGCGCGGGCGCAGGCCAGGAAGCCGATGAGGTAGGCGTCGGAGTTGCGGCCGTAGGCGGCGACCCGCTCGCCGGCCACCGCGCCGAGGCCGAGGAGGCGGGCGGCTGCGCGGGTGACGGCCGTGTCGAGCTCGGCGTAGGTCCAGGTGCGGGGACCGAAGTGCAGGGCGGCACGCTCGGGGACGCGTGCGGCACTGCGGCGGAGAAGGTCGTCGACCCGGCTCGCCGTCGTCGATGCGGACATGGCACCTGCCCTTCCGTCGGCACGGCCCACGGGTTCGGGGCCGTTGCAGTGGGAACCATCCTGTGTTCCCGCCGTTCTCTCCGCAAGAGCCCGGCCGGAAGCTGTGGAGGGCCCCGGGCGGGGCCGACGTCCGGGCTCGTGCGCACAGGCCGCACCGATACCTCGGCCGCGGGGCAGTGGGAACGGACGCGCTGCGCCCCGGCGAGCCCGGCCCACTGCGGGCCAGGCGCCGCAACGGATCAGGTGGCGGGGCGGCGCACCCACAGGCGACCGTCCGCGGTGGAGGTCTCCAGCGCTTCCAGCGAGGCCGTCGCGGGCCCGTGGACGACCGTCCCGTCGTCGAGGGAGAACTCGCTCCCGTGCCAGGGGCAGCGCACGCATCCGTTCACCGGCTCGCCCTGCGCCAAGGGAGCACCCATGTGGGTGCACACGCCCAGCATGGCCGATACGGTGCGGTCCCGGCGCGCCACGACGACGGGGACACCGGCCGCGTCGGCCCCGCCCACACCACCGTCCGGGAAACCGTCCAGCGGCCCGAGGTCACACCAGTCCCGGGGTGTGCGGTCGAGGAAGGCATCGGCGCTGTTGGCCCCGCCCGCGCGGTAGTAGGAGATGTGTCCGCCCAGGTAACCGCCCAGGCCGACGGCGCCGGCACCGCACAGGGCCAACGCCTTGCCCTCCGCCTCCCGCTCGCGGTACCGCGCGACGGAGGAGGCGGCGAACAACACCGCACCGGTCGCGTTGAGCGCCGCGTGCACGACACCCACGCGTTGCTGGCGCTCGTGCTGTTGCGACCAGTCGGCCAGACCGCTGACCACGGCGGGCAGGGCAGTGAGCAGACCCACGTCGACCAATATGTGTGCGCTGCGGGAATGGTTTCCGGGGAACAGGTCCAACACGACTGCGGCCGTCCAGCTGCCGATGGGCAGATGCACCATGACCGGATGCAGGGGATGGCCGAGCGGCACCCCGTGCAGGAGGTCGCGCGGCTTCCCGGAAGGCAGGCGTCGGGCGAGCTTCTTCATCCTGGAAACGGTCGGGTCGAGACGACCTTCGCGTTCGATCCGCCGGAGGCGTTCACCGAGTCTCATGGTGGGTCAGCTACCCGGCCATGGGTTCACCACGCATCCGGTGCCCGGCTCCGCAGGACCTTTGATCTGCTCTTTCCGTCCGGCCCGGGTGCCGACACGGGTGCTCCCTACGGCCGGGGCGGCAGGCCTCGGCCGTAGGGCGCGGCAAGAGACTGGGGCGGCCCGTGCGGTCAGGCCTCCTGTGGCACTTCCCCGGAGGTCACGCCCTCGACCGACGGCCTCTGGGCGGGGACCTGGGCGGCGGTGACGACCGGGATGTTCTTCGCCTCCATGGACGGCTCGGCCGTGCCCCGCACCGTGATCCGGAGAAGGCCGTCGCTGATCTCGGCGTCCACCTCTTCCCGGGAGACCCCGGGCTCGAGGGCGATCTCGCGCCGAAAGCTGCCCCTGCAACGTTCGCTCCGGTGGCGGGTGACACCGTCACCGGGCCCGTGTTCACAGTTGCCCGTGATGAGGAGGGTGTCTCCGATGTGGGTGACTGCGATGCCGTCGCGGCGCACTCCGGTGAGGTCGCAGCAGATCAGCACGTCGTTGTCGCGAACGATCAAGTCGGTGAAGGGGCGCCAGGACTCTGGCCCTGAGCACATCTGCGCCAGCTCGTGGCTGGTCGTGGAATCGGCGATGCGGCTCATTTCCCGGACCAGGTCCCACAGGCCGCGGAACGGGCTGGTGAAGGTGGACCGGCGAAATTCTCTCGTGGTGTCCATACGTGACTTCCTCTCGCCACGGGGGCACGGTCGCAGCTCGGGAACGCCGTGAGGCGGCCGTGCACCCTGGGTCAGGTTCGGGGTCCTGACGTGGACGACTGTGAAGTGGGAGCAGCCCGGGGGCGGCACCGACCGGGATGACCCACTTCATTACAATTGCGGCGCTCGGCCCCGACGAGAGATCGGGTGGAGTTCCTGCCCATATTGTGCCGTCCCTAACGGGCCGAACACAACGGTTTGGTTGAGTTTCTATATGGGCCAGATCACATTAACCGCGCGGCCTTGATCCGGCCTCCTCGCGGCCTCGACCCCGGTCAAGGTCGACCGTGCGATCGAGGCGATCGCACGCCGGGGAACCTCACCCGCGAAGTCGGCGGCACCACCAAGACCGGGGAGGTCACCCGGGCTCTGCTCGACAACCTCGGAGCCTGAGGCCCCGGGTGCCCCGAAGGGCCGTGTTCAGGGGGTGTCACGGGCGCGGGACCGCCTGTAGGGTCGGCCGCACAAGGCACGGGGTGCGCCCTCCCGCGAGGGTGCGGCGCTGAGATGAGACCCGTCGAACCTGCTCTGGTTAGTTCTAGCGAAGGGATCGCCTGATGGCTGGATTCTGTGATGACGTGTGGGCGGAGACCGCGAGGACGCGTGAGGCCATCGATGAGCTGCCGTTCGTGCGCGGGCTCGGGAACGGAACCCTGGACCGCGATCGGTTCTCCTACTACATGACCCAGGACGCCCTCTACCTGCGTGGTTTCGCACGGGCCCTGGCGTCGGCGGCGGCCAAGGCCGACAACGGCGAGGAGATCGCGTTCTTCGCCAAGGCCGCATACGACACGATCGTCGTGGAGAGCGCACTGCACGAGGGTGCGGTGGGCCGGGTGGCCGACGAGGCCACTGCGTCGCCGACCTGCAACGCCTACACCTCGTACGTGCTGTCGGTCGCCCACACCCAAGGGTATCCGGAGCTCGTGGCGGCGGTGCTGCCGTGTTTCTGGGTCTACGCCGACGTCGGTGAACGGCTCATGGCCAAGGCCGGGGACCTGTCCGGGCACCCCTACGGCGAGTGGCTCGCCACCTACGCCGACGAGGAGTTCGCCCGGACCACGGAGCAAGTGAAGGCGATCGCCGACCAGCTGGCCGAGCACGCGAACAGCACGACGGTCGCGCGCATGCGGGAGGCGTTCGTGCGGGCCACCACCTACGAGTGGATGTTCTGGGACGCGGCTTGGCGCCGTGAGGAGTGGGCGTACCCGGTTTGACCCGGCTTTGAGGGTCCGGGCTCGGCGGTAGCGCCCGACCGGATGTCGGGTGGCCCCTCCCTGAACCGCTGCGCCCGGGGCCCGTACGGACCCCGGGCCGTCCCGTCATCCCTTGATGGCGCCCTGGGTGATGCCGTTGACGAAGCTGCGCTGGAAAAGCAGGTAGATCACGACGATCGGCGCGATGACGATGAGGCTCGCGGCGGCCAACAGCGGGATGTCGGTCCCGTACTGGCCCACGAAGAGCCCCAGGCCGGTGGGGGCGGTACGCATCGAGGGGTCCTGCATCATCACGAGCACGAGCAGGAACTGGTTNGCCCCCGCCAAAGGACGGTGCGGTTGCGGGCACCGTCCATGCGGGCGGCCTCCACGAGTTCGCGGGGCACCCCGGCGAAGTGCGACTGCATCCAGTAGACGCCGAAGGGCAGGAACAGGGCGACCTCGGCCAGGACCACCCCGAGGTAGGCGTCGGTGAGACCGACCTCGCGGAGGTTGTAGTACAGCGCGATGACCAATAGCTCGACCGGCACGGTCAGGCCGAGCACGAACCCGAGCGAGATGACCCGTCCGCCCCACACCTTCAGGATCGACAGGGCGAAGCCGGCCATGGTCGCCAGCAGCACGACCAGCGGCACGACGGCCCCGCTGATGATGAAGCTGGAGCGCATGAGGTCGTCGAACCCGCCGGCCTCCCACGCCAGGCCGAAGTTCTCCCAGGACCATTGTTCGGGCAGGGCCACACCGTTGACCTGGCTCCCGGAAGGGTGCAGGGCGGCCAGGACGATCCCGACGAAGGGCAGGAGCACGAGGAGTGCCAGGAGGCTCAGGAGTCCGTAGCGCAGGGTCGTGCCCAGGGTGCTGTGTCTCATGAGTCCTCCCTGGCCAGGTAGCGGATCGCGCTGACGAGCACGATGACGAGCACGGTCAGCACCACGGCGAGGGCGCTCGCGGCGCCGATGTCACCCTCGTTGAAGGCCAGCCGGTACACGAGCAGGGCGGGCACGTTGGTGGCGCCGGCGGGACCGCCGTTGGTCGTGACGAAGACCAGGTCGAAGCTGGCCAGGGCGGCGATGGTGGTGATGACGCCTGCGATGCTGATCTCCTTGCGCACCCCCGGGAGGGTGACGCTGAGGAACTGCCGGACGGGCCCGGCGCCGTCGATGGCGGCGGCCTCGTGCAGGGAGGTGTCGACCTTCTGGGCGCCGCTCATGAACAGCATCATGCACAGCCCGCTCATGGTCCAGGTGCCGATGAGGCCCAGGGCCACGAGGGCGAACTGTTCGTGGCCGAGCCAGGCCCGGGTGAGGCCGTCCAGACCGACCAGGCGCAGGAACTGGTTGATCATGCCCTCGTCGCTGTAGACCCAGCGCCAGGTGGTACCCACCGCCACCAGCGGGAGGACCTGGGGCAGGAAGAACACGACCCGGTAGAAGGTGGTGCCCCGTTGGACCCGGCCGACGAGCAGCGCGGTCATGAGCAGACCGATGGCGATGGGGATCAGGGTGAAGAAGACGATGAGCAGGAGCCCGTTGCCGATCGCCTTGGCCAGCAGCGGGTCGGTCAGAACCTGCACGAAGTTGTCCGGCCCGCCCCATTCGGGCGGTGCGATCCCGTCCCATTCCAGGAACGAGAACTGCAGGGTGCTCACGGCCGGGTAGATGAGGAACCCGACGTAGACGGCGACGGCCGGCAGCAGGTAGAGCCAGGCTCCGCTGTCGCCCCGGCCGGGCCGTCCCCGGCGCTTGCCCCTGCTCTCGGTGCGGGGTGCGGTCGTTGCTCCCTCATTCATGGTGTTCGTCCCATTCCTGCTGGAGCGAGCGGAGGAACTCCTCCTCGCTCGTCGTTCCGGTCACCAGACCCTGGACCCCGGGGGTGAGCTGGTCGACCATTCCGGGACTGGCGAAGTCGGGGAAGGGCAGGAGCGCCTCCTGCTCGATGACCTCGCTGAACCCGGCGTTGACCTCGCCTCTCACCCCTTCGCCCTCGGAGGGTGCGTCGGGGTCGACGGGCATGAACCCGCTCTCCAGCTGGATCTGTGCGGCCTCGGGCGAGCCGAGGTAGTCGAGGAAGGCGGCGGCGGTGTCGTAGTTCTCGCTCTGGGACGAGACCGCATAGGACACGCTCGAACCCGCGGCGACCGGGGGCTCCTGTCCCGTGGGGCCGGGCATGAGGAAGAACCCGACGCCCTCGCCCATCTCCTCGGCGAGTTCGGCGGTCGCCCAGTTGCCGGTGACGAGGAAGGCGCTGTCCCCCGCGGCGAAGTCGGCCTGGGCGTCGATGTCGGAGACGGCGCTGGTGCCTTCGGGCAGGTACCCCTCCTGCGCCCACCGGGTCAGGGTCCGGGTGGCCTCGTCGGCGGCCTCGGTCTCGATGTCGGCCCCCGGCACCCCGTACACCCAGTCGCGGTACTCGTCCTCATCGCCCAGGACGTTCAGCAGGGAGCTCCAGATCTGGAACCCGCCGACCTCGAGGGCACCGTTGCCCAGGGGTGTGGCGTCGGTTTCGTCGTGTACCCGTCCCAGGGCCTGCTCGAACTCCTCCAGGGTCTGCGGCGGTCCGTCCACACCGGCCTCCTCCAGCAGGGACTTGTTGTAGAAGACCCCGAGGATCGACAGGGCTCCGGGGGCGGCGTAGAGGCTGCCGCTGCCGTACTCGCTCGCCTCGGGGTCGGTGCGCAGGGACTCCAGCGCGGTGGCCGGGAAGGTCTCCTCCCAGCCGTAGGCCTCGTTGTGCTCGTCGAGGTCGAGGATGAGCCCGGCCGGTACGAGCGAGTCCATGGCCCCGGAGTTGTACTGGGCGATGTCGGGCGGGTTCTCGGAGGACATCGAGAGCTTCACCGTCTTGATGTAGTCGGTGAACTGCGTCTGCTGCAGTTCGATGTCGACGTTCGGGTGCTGTTCGGTGAAACCGTCCACCAGGGCCTGGGTGGGCGGGTCGTCGGTGTAGGCGAGCCGGAGCGTGACCGGTTCGTCGGGCACGCCGGTGGAGACGGACTCGGGTGTGTCGTCCTCGCGCACGCTCGTGGACAGTACGGCGCACGAGCTGAGGACGAGGGCTGCGGCCGTCCCCGCGGCGGCAGCGGCCGCCGGGCGCCGTAGGCCCGGTGTGGTGGGCATGCTCTCTCCCTGCGGTGTGGGGCCGGCGACCGTGCGGTGGCCGGTGTTGCGGCAGAGGGTCCCGGGGTCATGAGAAGAGCCTCGCCGTCGGTGGCAGTGCCAATGCACCGCGCTCGACCTCGGCGAGTGCGTGGTGCAGTGCGCCGCGGACGATCGCGTCCTCCTCCAGGGCCGCCAGTTCCAGGCGCGGCGGGTCGAGGCGTTGCTGTTGCAGGTGTGCGTTCAGGGCGGTGAGCAGGTGCTCTCCGCAGCGGGCCATGGGGCCGCCGATGACGACGACCTCGGGGTCGAGGAGGGCGCGCACGGCACCGAGCCCCTTGGCGAAGCGCCGGGTGATCTCCTCGAGCGCCTCGGTCGCGGCGGGATCGCCCCGGTGCAGGGCCTCGGCGGCGGTGTCCATCCCCCGGTCGCCCTCCTGCAGGGATCGGGCCAAGGTGTGGTCGCCCCTGCGTTCGGCGGTCTCGCGGACCAGGGAAGTCAGTCGGGTGGTACCGACCCAGGCTTCGAACGCGCCGAGCCCTTGGGCGTCGGCGTCGGCCTGTCCGGTGCCGGGGTCCTCCACGCACAGGTCCAGGAAGCCGAGGTCACCGGCGTCGTTGGAGGCGCCTCGGTAGAGCCGGTCGAAGACGACGATGCCCGCGCCGACGCGTTCGCCCCACTGGACGAGGACCATGGGGCCCTCGTGCCGGTCGTGTCCGGCGCGGCGGCGTTCGCCCTCGGTGGCGAGTTTGACGTCGTTGTCGAGATGGACGGGGCAGGGCAGGCAGCTGCCGAGCGTGCGCAGGAGCAGGTCGCCGGCGATGTGCGGCATGCTCGCGGTGAACCGGATCTGCTGGGTGTGGCGGTCCACGATCCCGGGGGCGCCCAGGCAGGCGTGCCAGACCTGGTCCGGGGTGAGCCCGGCCGAGTCCAGGGTCGCGGTGACAGTGGCGGTCAGGGTCCGGGCCAGATGTGCCCCGTCGGTTCCGGTGAGCGGTGCCGTCTCCTCGGCCACGACGGTGCCCCCGAGGTCGGCGGCGACCACCCGCAGCTCCTCGGGTGTGAGGGCCAGGCCGAGGACGTGCCCGGCCTCGGCGCGGAACCGTACGACCTGGGGCGGGCGTCCTGTGCGTCTGCCCGGCCGTTGCGGGGCCAGCAGTTCGACCAGGCCGCCCTCTTCGAGTCCGGAGATCGAGCGGGTGACCGCCTGGCGGGAGAGACCGGTGGCGCGCGCGAGTTCGGTCACGCTGGTTCCGGTGCACCGGCGCAGTTCGGTGAGGACCGCCGCGGTGTTGACCTCGCGCATGTACCGGGTGCCCGACGCGACCGGTGTGTCCACGTCCACTTCCTCGTTCCTGCCGCTCTTGCTCGCGTTCGAATTAGTTATGTACTGTACGGAACTAATTGTGAGTCGGGCAACACCTCGGAGGGAAAAGATGGGCGACGACGCGGCGCAGGTCCCGTGGGGCACGACCGTGGCCGGCCTGGCCCGCAGGATCCTCGGCGAGAACCATCCCCCGATCGCCTTCGGCGAGCTCGACCCCAGTGAACGCTCCTTCGAGTACCGCGCCGAGGGCGGCACCCTGACGGTCCGGGCGACCGACGGTGTGGCCGCCGCCGTCGGGCTGCACACCTATCTGCGCCGGGTCTGCTCGGCCGCCGTCGGCTGGGACACGCCCCTGCCCCTGGAGACCGCCCGTTTCCCCGACTCCCCGACCACACGTCTGACCGCCCGGATCGCACAGACCTACCACCTCAACTTCTGCACCTACGGCTACACGAGCACGTACTGGGACTGGTCGGACTGGGAGCGCGAGATCGACTGGATGGCGCTGCACGGGGTCACCGCTCCCCTCTCGCTCGTCGGCCACGAAGCCGTGCTGCGCGAGGCCTACACCCGGCTGGGCCTGGACGAGGAGACGGTGCGTGCCTTCCTCGGCGGCCCCTCGTACCTGCCTTGGCAGTACATGGGGAACCTGGACGGCTTCGCGGGGCCGTTGACCACCCGCTGGATCGACACCCACCTGGAGCTGGGACGCCGGATCCTCGAACGCCAGCGCGCCTTCGGCATGCGCCCGATCCTGCCCGCCTTCACCGGACACGTGCCCCCGCAACTGGCTCCGGAGCGGACCACACCGCGCACCTGGCACAGCTTCGTCACCGAGGTGCTCTCCCCCACCGACCCCCTCTACGCGCAGGTGGCCGAACAGATCACCCGCAGCCAGATCGCCCTGCTGGGCACCGACCACCGCTACGCCGCCGACCCCTTCATCGAGATGCCGCCGGTCGAGGCCGACCTCTCCTACCCCGGAGCCGTGGCCGAGGCGACCCTGGACGGCCTGACCACCGCCGACCCGGAGGCGGTGTGGGTCCTGCAGGCGTGGCCGTTCTCCTACCAGCGCGAATTCTGGACCGATGACCGCGTCACCGCCTTCCTCGACGCCATCCCCGACGAACGCCTGCTCGTGCTCGACCTGTGGGCCGAGGCCGACCCGCAGTGGGAACGCTTCGACGCCTTCTCCGGCAAGCCCTGGATGTGGTGCGCACTGCTCAATTTCGGCGGGCGCACCGACCCCATCGGCGACCTCCAAGGGGCGACCGACGCCCTCAACCGCGCTCGGGAGGCCCCCACCGCCCCCGCCGGCCTGGGTCTGGCCATGGAGGGCACCCACAACAACCCGGCCTTCTTCGAGCTGATCCTCGACCAGGCCTGGACCCGCGTGGACGACGTCGGACGCGACTGGCTCCCCGGCTTCGTGCGGGAACGCTACGGGCCCGACCACGACCCCGCCCTCCTGCGGTCCTGGCAGCGGCTGAACACGACCATCTACCGCACCCCGGGACCTCTGGTCTTCCCCGAACGGTTCAACGGTGTACTGACCGCACGCCCCGACTACCGCGACCTGGCCGAACCACAACGGCTGCGCGCCCAGGCCGAGGAACTGGTCGGCTACGAGCCCGCCGAGCTGCACCGTGCCTGGGAAGAACTGGTCGAGGCGGCCGAGGCCGACCCGGAATCGGCGCGGGGCCCGTTGGGCCACGACCTGATCGACGTCGCCACGGCGGCCCTGGCCCGCGTCGCCGACCGCGCCTACCTCTCCCTGGTCGACACGGCCCTGCGCGACGGTGCGGTCGGCGCCGAGGACACCGAGCGGTTCCTGGCCCTGTTCGAGGACCTGGACGCGCTGCTGGCCACGCGCACCGAGTACACGTTCCGCCGGTGGGAGGAGAAGGCCGCTTCCTGGGCCGGGGACGCCGACGAGCGCACGATGCTGGTGGACAACGCCCGGCGGTTGCTGACCGTGTGGGACAGCCACGACAGCCCCTTCCTGAACGACTACGCGGGCCGGCTCTGGTCCGGCCTGGTCGGGGGTTACTACCGCGACCGGTGGCGGATGTGGGCCCAGGACCTGGACCGGGCGCAGGCCGATCCCGAAGAGGCCGCCGTCCGGCTCGACCAGCGTCTGGACGAGCGGGCACGTGTCTTCCTGGCCGAGGGCGCATCCGAGACGGAACCGGCCGACGGCGATGTCCTCACCCTGTCCCGGACACTGCTGGAGCGCTACGGAAATCCCCGGTGAACCCGGGCCTGACCACAGCGGCGACAGGGACGAAAGAGGAGTACATGCCGGAGCGATCACCGACCGAGGCCCGCAACCCGCGCACGGTCGACATCGACACCGTGGCCACGCAGGAGATCATCGGCCTGCTGCAGAACGAGGACGCACGAGCCGTGCACGCGGCCTCGGCGGCCTCCGCGCAGCTGGCCGCAGCGGTCGACGCAGCCGGGGTGCGGTTGCGGAGCGGCGGCCGGGTGCACTACTTCGGCGCCGGCGCATCCGGGCGGCTGGCCGTGCTCGACGCCACCGAGGTCACCCCGACCTTCGGCGCGGACCCGGAGCTGTTCACCGCCCACTTCCCCGGCGGGGCCGCCGCGCTGGCCGACTCCACCCTGGACCTGGAGGACGCCGACACACTCGGTGAACAGGACGCCGGTGCGCTCGGCCCCGGCGACGTGGCCGTGGCTGTGACCGCGTCGGGGTCCACCGCCTACGCGGCCGGGGCCCTGCGTGCGGCACGAGGGACCGGTGCGCTCTGTGTGCTGGTCACCTGCAACCCGCAGGCGGCCCTGTTGCAGGCGTGCGACCTGCCCGTCGTGGCCGACACGGGCCCCGAGGCGATCACGGGATCGACCCGGCTCAAGGCGGGCACCGCCACCAAAGTGCTGCTCAACTCCTTCTCCACCGCGCTCATGGTCGGGGCGGGACGCACCTACTCGAACCTGATGGTGGGGCTCGTGGCCACCAACGACAAACTTCGGGACCGTTCCGTGGGCCTGCTGGTCGAGGCGTCCGGGCAGCCACGCAGGCACTGCACC
This sequence comes from Nocardiopsis xinjiangensis YIM 90004, assembly GCF_000341145.1. Classification (GTDB taxonomy): domain Bacteria; phylum Actinomycetota; class Actinomycetes; order Streptosporangiales; family Streptosporangiaceae; genus Nocardiopsis; species Nocardiopsis xinjiangensis. The sequence continues at coordinate 124,086 of NZ_ANBE01000017.1, read as the reverse complement.
GCCGCCCTGGAGGAGGCCGGAGGCCGGGTCGAGGCGGCCCTGGTGAGCCTGCTCGCGGAGGCCCCGGTGGAGCGGGCACACCGGGTGCTGGCCGAGCACGGCGGTGTCCGCGCGGCGGTCACGGCGTTGGAGGAGAGGTGAGCGGCTCTCCGGTCCTGGCCGGTGTCGACGTCGGCGGCGGCGGGGTTCGTGTGCTCGTGCGCTACGGCGGGGACACGGCCCGCGCCGAGGACGGGGCCGCGGTGCCGCGCGTCGGCGGGGGGATCGACGTGCCGAACCTGGTGCCGCGTGTGATCACACTCCTGCGCAAGGCCGCACACCGCATCGGGGCCCCGGGGTTCGACCGGGTGGCGGCCGGTCTGACCGGCCTGCCCGACCTGATCGAGGACCCCGGTGAGCTCGTGCGCATGCTCCGCTCGGGGCTTTCCGCCGGGGACGTGATCGCGGCCGCCGACGCGCTGACCACACACACCGGGGCGCTCGGCGGGCGTGCCGGTGTCGTCGTCGCCGCGGGCACCGGGTCCGTGGCTCTGGGAACCGACCTGCGGGAGACGTGGCGCCGCACCGACGGGTGGGGCTACCTCCTGGGTGATCGCGGCAGTGGTTCCTGGGTCGGCCAGCAGGGCCTGCGGTATGCGCTCCGGGCACGCGATGGGCTGTCCGACGGCTCTCCGGAACTCCTGGCACGCTCACAGGAACACTTCGGCGGGGCCGGTGAGCTGCAGACCCAGCTCTACCGGGGCCGAGTCGCGACCTCCACCCTGCTCGCGGGGTTCGCTCCGCGCGTGGCCGAGGCCGCTCACGAAGGCGATCCCGTGGCGCAGCGGATCTGGTGGGAGGCCGGCACGCACCTGGGTGAGACGGCGGTCGCGGCCTCGGCCCCCGGATTGGCGTCCCGTTTCTCCTGGGGCGGCAGGCTCTTCGACTCCGGTGCGCTGTTGGCCGAGCCCTTCCGCGCCGAGGTGCTGCGCCGCCTGCCGAACGCGTGTCTGCTCGCTCCTGCGGGCGACTCCGTGGACGGCGCCCTGGCCCTGGCCGAGTCGGGACCGGAGCTCGTGCACCGGCCGCCCTACCTGTACCGCTGCGGTTGAGCCCCCGGGCGATGGGGCCGTGATCCCGACCGTGGGTGCGGGCCTCAACCATGGGCGCGAGCGTAGCGCCGCGCCAGCAGGGCGACCTGTTCGGCGAGTTCGGGCGGCTCCAGCACCTCGAAGTCGGCCTCCAGGGAGCCCAGCCACGGAGCGAGCACGGTCACCGACTCACCACCGATGAGCAACAGGCAGGTGTGTTCGTCCACGGGCTCGACCACACCCATCCCGTGTGCGGAGACCTCCTCGGCGGGGGCGTACACACGCACGCGCGCACGCAACGGCCACATGTGCGCACCGAGCCGGCGCTGCAAGTACAGGGCCACGTCGCCCTCCGGGTCCTCGCGCGGTGCGAACCGCTGCCCGGTGGGGCGGGGCTCCCGCAGCCGGTCCACGCGGAAGGTGCGCCAGTCGTCGCGGGCCAGGTCCCAGGCCACCAGGTACCAGCGCTGCCACCAGCTGACCAGCCGTTGCGGCTCGACCCGACGGTGCCCGTCCCCGCCCTCGTGGTCCACATAGGCGAAACGGAGCCGTTCGCAGGAGCGGCAGGCCGAGGCGACCACGGCGAGGGTCTCGTGGTCCACGGTCGGCGCGTCCTGGTCGGAGACGGTGACGGTGGCGGCATGGAGGGCGCGCACACGCGGCCGCAGCCGGGAGGGCAGTACGTGGTCGAGCTTGGTCAGGGCCCGCAGGGAGGCCTCCTCGATCCCGGTCACCGATCCCTGAGCGGCCGTACGCAGCCCCACGGCGACAGCGACCGCCTCCTCGTCGTCCAACAGCAGCGGCGGCATCCGCCCGCCCGGGCCGAGACGGTAGCCGCCGGCGGCGCCGGCGACGGATTCGACGGGATACCCCAGATCGCGCAGCCGTTCGACGTCGCGCCGCACGGTACGCACGGTCACCCCCGTCCGGGCGGCGAGGTCGGGCCCTGAGCGGTCCGGCCCGGACTGCAACAGGGACAACAGAGCCAGCAGGCGGGCCGCGGTCGGTTCCGGCATGGGTCCAGTATGCCGGGGAAAGAGGACCGCAGCTGTCCTCATCGCTCTCTAACGTCGGAGCCATGAGCAACAAGAACACCCGGATCCACCCGTTCCGTATCCGTATCGCCCCTGAGGAGATCGACGAACTGCACGAGCGCCTGGCCCGGACCCGCTGGCCCGATTCCCTGCCCGGCGTGGGCTGGTCCTACGGGGTCCCCGGCGACCACCTGAAGGAACTGGCCGAGTACTGGCGCACCGGGTTCGACTGGCGGGCCGCCGAGGAACGGCTCAACGGCTTCCCGCAGTTCACCACCGACATCGACGGTCAGAGGATCCACTTCCTGCACGTGCGCTCACCCGAACCGGACGCGGTCCCGTTGATCCTGACCCACGGGTGGCCGTCCACGGTCGCCGAGTTCTGGGACGTGATCGGCCCGCTCACCGACCCGCGCGGGCACGGGGCCCCGGACGCGCCCGCCTTCCATGTGGTCGCGCCCTCGGTCCCCGGTGTGGCTTTCTCCGGTCCCACCACCGAGCCGGGGTGGAGCATGGAACGGATGGCACGGGCCTGGGTGGAGCTCATGGACCGCCTGGGCTACGAGCGCTACCTGGCCCAGGGCGGTGACACCGGCTCCCTGGTCTCCCCCGAGATGGGGCGGGTGGCACCCGACCGGGTGATGGGCGTGCACGTCAACGGGCTGGTCTCCGCATCCATGGTCGACTGGACCGCCGAGGAGCCCATGGCCGGCTTCACCGAGGAGGAGAAGGCCACTGTGTACGCGGGCGAGGCCGAGTGGGAGGAGCGGCAGGGCTACGCGGCCCTGCAATCCACACGTCCGCAGACCCTGGCCTACGCGCTGACCGACTCGCCCGTCGGGGTCCTGGCCTGGAACCTGGAGTGGTTCGTCGACTACGACCCCGAACGCGGGGTGCAGCCGCCCGTGGACCGCGACGTGATCCTCACCCACGTGTCCCTGTACTGGTTCACGCGCACCTCCGGCTCGGCCGCCCGCATGTACAAGGACGGCGGGGACGCATTCTACGGCGGACGGAACTCGGGGGTGCCCACAGCGGTGGCACTCTTCCCCGGGGACGCCCCCGTGCGCACCCTGGCCGAGCGTTCCAACTCGATCGTGCGCTGGACCCGCTACGAGCACGGTGGGCACTTCGCCGCGACACAGGCGCCGGACCTGCTCACCGCGGACGTGCGTGCCTTCGCGGATGAACTGGCGGGGGCAGGCTGAGGGGACGCACGCACTCACCGTCGCCCGCCGGCCCCGGTCCGACGTGCTGGAGGGACGGGCTGAGGAGAAGTGCACCCGGTGTCCTACCGTGGTCTTCTCCGGTCCCTCCCTCCTCCGGCGCACCGGGGGATGCCGAGCACCTACGAGCCGCCGGCCCGGCCGCACCCCGTGCGCGCCGTTTGGAGTACCCGTGAGAACAGTCCCGACGGCGGCCCTGACCGCCGTCCTCGCCTTGGCCGTGTCCTCCTGTTCCGCGAACGGGGACGAGGAGGAGAACCCCGGCGCCGACCGGTATCTGTCGGTCGGCGACTCCCTGACCGTCGGGGTCCAGCCCACTGGGGGGAGCGAGAACCCTCCCGAGGAGACCGACGAGGGCTACACCGACTTCCTGGCCGCGTCGCTGGCCGAGCAGGGGCAGGAGCTCGACCATGAACGGAACGGCTGCCGGGGCGAGGACACCACGACCTTCCTCGAGGGCGGCAACCCGGCCTGCGGCGACCGCTACGACGGCGGTTCCCAGGCGGAGACGGCCGAGGACTTCCTCGACGAGAACGGGGAGGAGGTCGAGCTCATCACCCTGAGCCTGGGCATCAACAACATCAACGGGTGTTTCGAACAGGTCGATCTGAGTGATCCGGTCGACGCTTCCCGGCTGGACACCGACTGTGTCGATGAGGGCCTGGAGCGGGTCGACGAGGAACTGCCCGAGGTCACCGAACAGCTGCGCGAGGCAGCCGGGCCGGACACGCAGATCGTCGGGATGACCTACTACAACCCCTTCCTCGCCCCGTGGGCCGTCGAGCACGCGGGCGAGTCCGACCCGGGAACCCCCGGCGGCGAACTCCCCGACGGCCGCGGGGTCGTCGACTACGCGGTCGAGGTGATGGAGCAACTCAACGAGACCCTGCGGTCCTCCTACGCGGAGCAGGACATCGACGTCGCCGACGTCGAGGCGCACTTCGACTCCGGGGAGTTCGGGGTACCCGAGGACAGCGGGTCCGACCTGCCGCTCAACGTCCAGCGGGTCTGCGACTGGACGTGGATGTGCAACACCGAGGTCGGTCCCGACATCCACACCACCCCCGAAGGTGCGCGGGAGATCGCCCGGGTCCACGAGGGGCAGGTGGAGCCGTAGGGCGTGTTCGGCGGACCGTTCCCCGTCCGCCGAACACGCCCCGGACCGGTCAGCCCGCGGTGGCCGTCTCCCCGGCCTGCATCTCGGCCAGGTGCTCCTCGCTCAACTGGACGATCTGCACGTAGTTGCCGTCGGGGTCCTGTGCGGTGGCGAACAGGCTGCCGTCGCGGTCCTCCAGCGGCGCCACCCACGTGGTGTTCTGCGCGTCCATGCGCTCGGCCACGGCGCGAGCGTCGCCCACGTCGAAGTTGAGCACCACGCGGGCCGGTTCGGCGGTGACCGGGGCGATGCCCTCGCGCGGGTCGATCATGAGGTGGAAGGTCCCGAACCTGAGGACCCGGTAAGTGCCCATGGTGGCGCTGTCCGCGGGGTCCAGGACCGCGGCGTACCAGTCACTCAGGCGGTCGGGATCGGCGCTGGACAGGAGCATGCTGTCCAAAGCGGGGCGGCGTGTCATGGTGTCCTCCCGGTGGAATCGGAACTGTCGTTGTACCGGTACCGACCCGGGCCGCGCCCGGAACTCATCGCCCGCGGCCGGGCCGGTTCCTCTCATTCCTGGATGAGGCCGACGACGTTGCCCGCAGGGTCCTCGAACCAGGCGACGAGCGGCTCGCCGCCGCGGGCGATGCCTTGCTCGTCCTGGTCGAAGCCCTCGTAGCGCAGCGTGTTCACACCGCGTCGTGCGAGTTCGTCGACGGCGGCGCCGATGTCGTCGGTGACGAGGTTGAGGACGGTGAAGACCGCCGGGACGTGGTCGGGTTTCGGATAGACGAGGACGCCACGGCCCTCGCCGAGGTCGATGTCGAGCAGGCCGTCCTCCTCCATCCCGGGGACGTCCTCGACGTCGAGTCCGAGGGTGTCGCGGTAGAAGACGCGGGCCTGTTCGGTGTCGGGGACGGCGAAGGAGCCGAAGGCCTTGGTGGTGTCGAACACGGTGTCCTCCCTGGTCGGGTCATTCACCCGGTACCGACCCGGCCGAGCGCCGAAACTCATCGTGCGGGCCCCGGATCCGGGTCGGAGCCCGTACAGGCGTGCCGCCGTGTCACGGGCGAGGCACGGCCTCCTCGACCCCGCGCCCGGCCGCGCGTGCGCCCGTGGTGAGGCCCGGTCAGGCCACGCCGGCGCTACGGGCCTGGAGCGCGCGGATCTCCTCGGCCAGCTCCGGGACCGGGCCGCGTGTGGGGACCTCCGGGGCCACGGCGTGGATCGGCAGCGGCGCCACCGGGCCCGGTTCCACGCCCCACTCGGCGTGCCAGGAGGTCAGCTGCTCGGTGCCGACGGCGTACACGATCGGTCCCAGCCCCACCCAGGCGTGCGCTGCGCTGCACATGGCGCAGTGCTCACCCGAGGTGTAGGTGACGGAGGCGGCCCGCTCCTCGGGGGTCAGGTTCTCGGCGGCCCACCGGGCGATGGCGAACTCCGGGTGCCGGGTGGAGTCGCCGCCGGAGACCCGGTTGCGGTCCTCGAAACGGACGGTTCCGGCGCCGTCGACGAGGAGGGATCCGAAGGGCTCGTCCTCTGCCTCGAGCGCCTCGCGCGCCAGGTCGACGCAGCGGCGCAGGTGGACCAGGTCCTGGTCGGTGATCGTGTGTGTGCTGGACATGGGGCGAACCTAACACCGGGGGCCACTCCGGGAACTCCCACGGTCCGGGGGCGAGAAGGGGTGTGTGACCGAAACTCCGAGCAGGGTGTCCGGCCGAAGGGCGCCGGGTAATTGGGCTGCGTCGGCCCAGCTCTCGAACACGAAGGAGCCCACTGTGGCCCCACACCCTGCCCTGCACCCCTATGACCTGCACCGTCAAGCGAGCGGACTGCGTGAGCGCGGCCCCGTCGTGGAGGCCGAGATCATCGGCGGGGTGACCGTGTACGTGCTGACCGGGCACGAGGTCCTGACCGAAGCCCTGTCCCACCCCGGGGTCCGCAAGGAACTGCGGTACTGGCGCGCGTGGAACGAGGGCGAGATCCCGCAGGACTGGCCCTTGTTGACGTGGGTGACACCGGACAACATGCTCACCGCCGACGGGGAACGCCACCGCCGCTTGCGCAGGCTCGTCTCGCAGGCCTTCACCCCACGCCGGGTCGAGGTGCTGCGACCGCGAATCCGGGAGATCACCGCGGAGCTCCTGACGGATATGGAGGCGGCCGGCCCGGCCCCGGTGGACCTGCGGGCGGGGTTGTCCTTGCCCCTGCCGATGACGGTGATCTCCGAACTGCTCGGGGTCGCCGAGCACGACCGCGACCACATGCACCGGATGGTGCACACGATCTTCGACGCGACCACGCCGCCGGAGAAGGCTGTGGGGGTGCACACCGAGTTGCAGTCCACGCTGGGTGCCCTGGCCGAGCACAAGGCCCGGGAGCCCGACGACGATCTCACCAGCGCACTGCTGCAGGTCCGTGCCGAGGGGGACGGCGAGCTCACGCAGAGCGAGCTGGTGTGGACGCTCATCCTCATGATCGGTGCGGGCTACGAGACGACGATGAACCTCATCGGTAACGCGGTGCACGCCCTGCTCACCCACCCCGACCAACTGGAGCTGGCCCGGTCCGGCCGGGTGTCCTGGTCGGACGTGGTGGAGGAGACCCTGCGCTGGGACCCCAGTATCCAGTTCATGCCCCTGCGCTACACCGCCGAGGACCTCACACTGGCGGGTGTGCCCGTGCCCGCGGGCGAACCCCTGCTCATGGGTTACGGTGCGGCCGGGCGCGACCCCGCCCGCCACGGGGCCGACGCCCACCTGTTCGACCTCACCCGGGAGCAGAAAGGGCATCTGGCGTTCTCGCACGGACCGCACTTCTGCCTGGGGGCGGGGCTGGCGCGTTCGGAGGGCGAGACGGCCCTGAGCATGCTCTTCGACCGCTTCCCCGGTCTGCGTCTGGACGAGGGGGCGGGGCCGGAACGGGAGCCGTCGCTCGTGGCCAACGTGTGGGAGACCCTCCCGGTACGGCTGTGGTGACTGTCCGGGGCGTTGCCACTCTGTGACGGCGGTCCTGGAACCAGCCGGCTTTCGCCGGGGTCCAATGGGGTGAAGACATCCCCTGCCCGAGAGGATCCCCCGCTTGTTCCCCGACCGCCCCGAACACGGGCCACCCACGAGCGCATCGGTCTCCCCTGCCCACGGCTCGGAACCCACCGAAGCCGCCCCTTCCACCCCTCACCCTTCCGAGGCCGGAGAGCAGCGCCGCCCCTGGTGGATCACCGCCCTGTGGATGGGCCACGGCCTGCTGCGCATGGGCCTGTTCGGTTACCTCCTGGTCTACGGCTGGACGAAGCTGATCCTGATGCAGATGGGGCAGGCCGACTACAGCGGCGCCCTGGTCACCATGGGTGAGAAGAGCCCCATGGGCCTGCTGTGGGACTTCATCGCCTACGCACCCACGGTGCAGTTCCTCTCCGGAATGGTGGAGGTCATGGCCGCGGTCCTGCTGATCTGGCGGCGCACCGCCTGGCTCGGGGGCCTTCTCGGTGCCGGCGCGATGGGGGTGGTGTTCCTGCTCAACATGGCCTACGACGTGCCCGTCAAGCAGCTCGCCCTGGCCCTGGCGATCGCTGCGCTGTTGGTGGCCGTACCGGAATCGCGCCGTGTGGGCCGCTTCCTGACCGGGCGCGTGGTGGGCGCCCTCACTGAGCCGCGGCCGGTGCCCTGGCCGCGTGTGCACGCCGTCACCCGGTGGGTGTTCGGTTCCCTCGGTGTGCTCATCGCCGTGGCTCCGGTGGCGGTGGCCCCGACGATGTGGCTGAGCGAGCTCGACTCCGACCTGCCGGGTGTCTACCGCGTCGTGGAGGACACGGCCGAACCCGCCGGGCAACTCGCCGAGGACGGCCGTTGGCAATCGATCGCCTTCGGCCAGCACGGCGACCGGGGCAGAGGCCAGCTCGCCCTCAGGTTCGCCGACGGCTCTCTCCAGGAGGGGTGGTACGAACACGATGACGAGGGCGGTCTCCGACTCGAGCTGTACCCGGTCATGGAGGGCGACCGGGGCCTGGTCCGGGATACCGAGGAGACCGTGGAACTGACCTGGCAGATCGACGGCGAGGGGCATCTCCACCTGGAGGGTGACGGGCACGAGCTCGTCGCCGAGTCCGACCCCGAGCTGACCTACCTCTACGACCGCGGGTTCTCCTGGGCCCCGGACACACCCATCAACCGCTGACCGCCGACCACCGTTGGGGCGCCCTCGGCCGTGCAGGTCGGGGCGCCCTTCGCCGTGTCCGGACGGCGACCGAACTGTGAGCGGATGCACCGAGTGCATCGTTGCACTCGGTGCATCCAGCGCCATACCGTGACAGGGTGAACGATCAGGGCAATCCTCCCTCGCGCGATCGGCGCGAGGCACTGAAGTCGCGACACCGTCGCGCGATCATCGACGCCGCAGCTGCGTTGATGTCCGAGATCGAGGGCACATACTTCACCGTCGACCAGCTCGCCGAGCGGGCCGACGTGTCCCGGCGGACCGTCTTCAACCACTTCGGCTCCCTCGACGACCTCGTGCTCGAGGTGTTCGGCGAGATCTTGGAGTCGATCGTCGACGACATCGAGTCCGGTATCGACACCGAGGTCGGTACCCGCCCCGGCGCCATGTTCAACGAAGTCGCCGAGGCCCTGCGCTCGACCGACCTGGTCACCCCGATCACCCGTCTCAAGCGGATGCTCGCCCAGGGAGGAAGTGAACCCTCCCCGAGCCAGTCGGCGCTGTTCGAGAGCGCGATCACCGATGTGATCGACCGCCTCGCCGCCATCGTCCTGCACCACCGTCCCGAGGCCGATCCACTCGTGGTCGACCTCATGTGCGGCGGGTTGGTCAGCGGCGGCGTGGTCGTGGTCCACCACTGGGAGCGGGCCACCGGCGGGGTCGACACCGAGGAATCGCGCCGCACCTGGACCGAACTGGTGGACCGCATGATCTCGGTGAACCGCGACGGCTACGGGTCGGTCGGACCCGACACGTCCTGAGCGCAGGCCGCGCTCCTCACCCACATTCATTGGCGAAAGACCCATGGCTGAATTTCTCTACAAGCTCGGTCGCGCGTGTGCGACCCGGGCGAAGACCGTCATCGCGGTCTGGCTGGCCCTGTTGCTGGCCTCCAGTACCGCGTTCTTCCTCTTCTCCGGTGAGTTGGAGGACAGCTTCTCCATCCCAGGGACCCCCACCGACGAGGTGAACCAGCGCCTGTCGGAGGAGTTCGACGGTATGGGCGGCGGTGCGGGCACCGTCGTGTACCGGACCGAGGACGGGGAGCCCTTCACCGGGGAGCAGGAGGAGGCGATCGCCGACCGCGCCGAGCAGGCCTCCGAGGTCTCCGGTGTCGACGACGCGGTCGACCCCTTCGCCACGGAGCAGGACCGCGCCGACCAGCAGCAGGAGACGGAGGAGGGCCGCGAGGAGCTCGAGGAGGGACTCGAAGAACTCGAGGCTGGCCAGGAAGAGCTCGACCAGGGCCGCGCTCAGGCGGAGGCCGCCGGGATGCTCGACCAGGTCGAGGACGAGCTCGACTCCGAGCAGGCCCAGATCGACGAGAACCGCGAGGCCATCGAGGAGCAGGAGGAGCAGCTCGACCGGGGCGAGGCCATGCTCGAGTTCTCCTCCGAGATCAGCACGGTCTCCGAGGACGGCGCGACCGCACTGGTCAACCTCTCCTTCACCGAGGCCCAGGAAGAGATCTCCCAGGACACCCGCGACACCGTCATGGAGGTCTTCGAGAGCGACCCGATCCCTGGCACGGAGGTCGATTTCGGCAACGACCTCGCCATGAGCATGCCCAGCCTGGTCAGCACGGCCGAGATCATCGGCCTGATCGTGGCCGGCGTGGTGCTGGTGGTCATGCTCGGCACCCTCATCGGTGCCGGCCTGCCGATCCTGACGGCGCTGGTCGGTGTCGGGATCGCCACGCTGACCGCGATGTCGCTGTCGGACGTCTTGGAGATGGCGTCGGTGACGCCGATCCTGGGCCTGATGCTGGGCCTGGCCGTGGGCATCGACTACGCGCTGTTCATCGTCAACCGCCACCGCCGGCAGCTCAAGAAGAGCACCGAACTGCAGGAATCCATCGGCCTGGCCAACGGGACCGCGGGCAACGCGGTGGTCTTCGCCGGTACGACGGTGCTCATCGCGCTGCTGGGCCTGAACATCACCGGGATCGGCTTCCTGGGCCTGATGGGCAGCGTGGGCGCCATCGCCATCACCATCGCGGTGTTCATCGCGGTGACGCTGGTACCGGCCCTGCTGTCGCTGGTGGGCACCCGCGTCCTCTCGCGCCGTGAGCGCGCACACCTCGCCGAGAACGGGGAGTCCGACGGCAAGCACCGCCACGGGGACGAGGACGGCATCCGGCCGATGTCGACCGGGCGGGCACTGCTGCGTTCCGCGGTCGCCGTCCTGGCGCTGGGCATCATCGCCCTGCCCGCGCTGGACCTGCGCTTGGGCATGCCCGACGGCGCCTCCGAACCCAGCGACTCGACCCAGTACCGCGCCTACAGCGCCGTCGAGGAGAACTTCGGCGAGGGCATGAACGGGCCGCTCCTGGTCACGGCCGATCTCTCCGGTGGCCCCACCGACGATGCCGCCGAGGCCACCGCCGAGGAGGAGCAGTTCCAGGTCGCCGAGGAGCTCTACTCCCGCGACGCCGTGGCGGCCGTGGCACCCATCGGGATCTCCGACGACCAGAGCCTGGCGATCTTCCAGGTCGTGCCCGAGGACGGGCCCTCGAGCGAGTCCACCGAGGACCTGGTCCACACCTTCCGTGATCTGGAGGTCATCGAGGGCACCGGTCCACTCGGTGTCGCCGGCATGGCCAGCGGCAACATCGACATCTCCGAGACCCTGAGCGATGCGCTTCCGACCTACCTCGCCGTGGTCGTGGGCCTGTCGCTGGTCATCCTGCTGCTGGTGTTCCGGTCGGTCTTCGTACCGGTCGTGGCCACGCTCGGGTTCATCCTGTCCTACTTCGCCGCGCTGGGCGGGGTGGTGGCCATCTACCAGTGGGGTTGGCTCAGCGCGATCTTCGGGGTCGACAACCCCGGTCCGGTGCTGAACTTCCTTCCGACGCTCTTGGTGGGGATCCTGTTCGGCCTGGCGATGGACTACATGCTCTTCATCGGGACGGGCATGCGCGAGGCCTACGCACACGGCACGCCCGCACGGCTGGCGGTCGTGCGGGGCTTCCGGGCAGGGCGTTCGGTGGTCACCGCCGCTGCGATCATCATGGGTTCGGTCTTCGGCGGGTTCATCTTCTCCGAGACCGTCATGATCAGCTCGATCGGGTTCGCGCTGGCCTTCGGTGTACTCATCGATGCGTTCGTGGTGCGCATGCTGCTGATCCCGGCGCTGATGCACCTGGCCGGGGACGGGGCCTGGTGGCTGCCCAAGTGGCTGGACCGGATCCTGCCCGACATCGACGTGGAGGGCTCGGCCCTGGAGGAGCGCCACCGGAGTGAGCAGGGCTCCGAGGAGCCGGTTTCCCCGGGGGCGGCCCCCGCAGAAGGACCGGCGCCGGGCGGGCCTCCGACGAGGTGACCCGGAGCCGGTACTGACGGCATAGGAGGAGGGGTCCGGGGGCGCGGTCGTTCCCCGGACCCCTCGCGTGTACTCGGCCGGCCCGCGTGCGCTCAGCCGGAGACGATGCGGGCCGCGACGCGGCGACCGCTGCGCAGGGCGCTGTCCAAGTAACCGCTGATGATCTCGGTGTGCTCCCCGGCCGGATACAGGCGGCCGATGGGCTCGCGCAGGCGACGCAGCGAGTCGAGGTCGCCCGGGCCCCGGGCCGAGTAGGTGCAGCCGGTCTCGGGTTCCTCGCTCCACCAGGCCGCCACGGGGGCGCCGTCGGGGGCGCCGAGTTCGGGGAAGAGAGCACCGACCGTGTCCAGGACCTCCGGCTCGGGCAGGGGCCGGTACGCGTACGCGGTCAGGATCCCGGGGACGCCGGGCTGGTCCTCGGGCGCGTTGTCGTACACGTGCTGGAACCCGGCGCGGTCGACGTGGCGGTCGCCCGCGCCGGCGTCGGGGCGCTGCGCGTAGGGCACGAGGAGTTTGCCGCCCCGGCCCTGGTTCACGGAGGGCACCGACACCGCCGGGGCCAGGGTGATGCGTTCCAGAGCGGGCAGGGGCACGGCGATCACGGCGCGGTCGGCGGCGACCGCGCGTCCGTCTGTACGCACCACGACGCCGTCCCGGCCGTGTTCGACCATGCGCACGGGTTCTCCGCGAGCGATGCGGTCCTCCCCCAGCTCGCGCGCCATGGCGTCGGTGAGCTCGGCGGTGCCGCCGGCGATGCGGTACGCGGTCTCACCCGAATCGAGTTCCTCGCCCAGGGCCAGCACGAGCTCGGACAGCTCTTCGGGCTCGACCATGTACTCCGTGCGGACGTAGGCGGTCATCCAGGCACGCTCGCTCGGGGAAAGACCCGCGGTGTCCATCCAGTCGGTGGCGCTGCGGCGGTCCATCTCGCGGGCGACCGGGTCGTTCCAGGGGTGCTCGAGGTCGGTCAGGCGCCCTTCGAGGCCTTCGAGGGCCTCTTCCACGCGTTCGGCGTCGCCGGCTTCCTCGACCTGGGCCCACCCGTCGACGACGAGCGCCTCGAAGCCGCCGCCCGAGCGCAACCCGAGCCCGTAACGTTCGACCAGACCGAGCACTTCGTGGTGTTCGGGGTTGACCCACTCGGCCCCGGCATTGGCGAAACGGCCGTCGGGCAAACGAACGGTGTGGACGCGTCCGCCCACGCGTGCGCGGGCCTCGAGCACCTGCACGTCGTGCCCGGCTGCGGTGAGCTCGAGCGCGGCCATGAGACCGGCGGCGCCCGCTCCGATGACGACGGTGTCCTTGCGTTCCATACCGCCCATTGTGCGGTTCGGGGCCTGTCCATCGGGCGTGCGGCTCCCGGTTCCTACCACTCGGAACCTCGGCGGTAAAAAATGTGATCTGGATGATACAAAGACGCAGGTCCGCGCCACAGGAACCCCGGATCCCCCACTGCACCGCCCTCTCGGCCGCCTGAATCGCACCGCCTTGCCCCCGTGTGCCCCATTCTGTGAACTTATGTGTTACTCACGCATGGTGTAATCGTTTCCAATCATGTAATCGTTTCCACGGTGCACGGGCCCGAGGCTTCCCCCTGTACCGCCCACACGACGGTGACGGAGGAGGTGAGCTCGGACGTGGTGAGTATCAAGGACGTCGCCGAGGCGGCGGGGCTGTCGGTGGCGACGGTCTCCCGTGCGCTCAACGGGCAGTCGGCGGTCAGCGACACCGCCCGGGCCAAGGTCCTCTCGGCCGCCGAGTCGCTCGGGTACCGGCCCAACGTCGTGGCACGGTCCCTGCGCACCGACCGGACCCGCACCATCGGGCTCGTCATCAGCGATGTCCTCAACCCCTACTTCACGGAGCTCGCCAGATCCGTGGAGGAGGAGGCACGGGCGCTCGGCTACAGCGTCATCATCGGCAACGCCGACGAGCGCGCCGAGCTGGAGGCCCACCACGTGCGTTCCCTCTTGGAGCGGCGCATCGACGGCCTGCTCGTCTCCCCCGCCGACGGCCACTCCCCCCTGACCCTGGACGCGGCCGAGGGCCCCACCCCGCTGGTCTTCGTGGACCGCTGGATCCCCGGTTGCGACGCCCCCGTGGTCCGCGCGGACGGGCGCGGCGCCATCCGTGACCTGGTCGCCCACCTGTACGGCCTCGGACACCGCCGGCTCGCGATCATCACCGGGCCCGCCGCCACGACCACGGGCCGGGAACGGGTGGAGGCCTTCCGCGCGGCGCTGTCGGAGCTTGGCCTGTCGCTGCCGGAGTCCCACGTCGGACAGGGCGATTTCCAGGCCGAGAGCGGGCGTCTGGCCACCGAGCGCTTCCTGGACCTGCCCGAACGCCCCGACGCGGTCTTCGCCACCGACAACCTCATGGCTCTGGGCGCACTCAACGCGATCCGTGTGCGCGGCCTGAGCGTGCCCGACGACATCGGTCTGGCCGCCTTCGACGACATCCCCTGGTTCCCGCACACTGCGCCGCCCATCACGACGATCGCCCAGCCCACTGCCGCACTCGGGCGGGTGGCGGTGCGGGCGCTGGCCGACCTCATCTCGGGTGGGCCGGCCCAGTCGACCGTCCTGCCCGCCCATCTCCTCGTCCGCCGCTCCTGCGGCGAGCCCGAAACGTCTGCCCCGACCGGAGGAGCCACACGTGAGTAGTCCGGACGAACTGCTGCGCATCGAGGGCGTACGCAAGGCCTTCCCGGGCGTGGTCGCGCTCGACGAGGTCGACTTCGACCTGAGTCGCGGCGAGGTGCATGTCCTGCTCGGTGAGAACGGGGCCGGCAAGAGCACCCTGATCAAGGTGCTCTCCGGCGCCCACCGCCCCGACGCGGGTCGGGTGCTCGTCGAAGGACAGCAGGTCCAGCTCCGTGACGCCCAGGACGCGGCACGTCTGGGGATCGCCACGATCTACCAGGAGTTCAACCTCGTCCCCGACGTGACGGTGGCCGAGAACATCTTCCTGGGCCGCCAGCCGCGCCGGTTCGGCTTCATCGACACCAAGCGCATGGAGGCCGAGGCCGCGAAGCTCCTGGAACGGGTCGGGGTCGACGTCTCCCCCAGCGCCCGGGTGCGCGGCCTGGGTATCGCCCAGTTGCAGATGGTGGAGATCGCCAAGGCGCTGAGCCTGGACACCAAGATCCTCATCATGGACGAACCCACCGCGGTCCTCACCACCGAGGAGGTCGACCGGCTCTTCGCCATCGCCCTCCGGCTGCGTGAGGAAGGCGTGGGCCTGGTCTTCATCACCCACCACCTGGAGGAGATCGCGGCCCTGGGTGACCGGGTCACGGTCCTGCGCGACGGGCGTTCGGTCGCCCACGTGCCCGCCTCCGAGCCCCAGGAGGAACTGGTCCGCCTCATGGTGGGCCGCAGCATCGACGAGCAGTACCCCCGCGAGCGGCCCGAACCCGGGCAGATGCTCCTGCAGGTGCGCGGCCTGACCCGCAACGGTGTGTTCGAGGACATCGACCTGGACGTGCGCGCCGGTGAGGTCGTCGGGCTGGCGGGGCTCGTGGGCGCGGGCCGCACCGAGGTCGCCCGTGCGGTCTTCGGCGCCGACCCCTACGACTCCGGCGGGGTCGAGGTCCTCGGCAAGAAGCTGCCCGGTGAGGACGTGGGCGCGGCCCTGAACGCCGGCCTGGGCCTGGTGCCCGAGGACCGCAAGGGCCAGGGCCTGGTCCTGGACACCTCCGTGGAGGAGAACCTGGGCCTGGTCACACTGGGCCCCACCAGCAAGGGCGGGTTCGTGGACCTGGCCTCGCAGCGCTCGTCGGCAGCGCGCATCGCCGACGAGCTCGCGATCCGGATGGCCCACATCGGACAGCACGTGCGCACGCTCTCCGGCGGCAACCAGCAGAAGGTCGTCATCGGCAAGTGGCTGCTGGCCGGCTCGCGTGTGCTCATCCTCGACGAACCGACCCGCGGGGTCGACGCCGGCGCCAAGGTCGAGATCTACCGGCTCGTCAACGAGCTGACCACCTCCGGTCACGCGGTCCTGATGATCTCCAGCGACCTGCCCGAGGTGCTGGGGATGAGTGACCGGATCCTCGTCATGGCGCAGGGCCGAGTCACCGGGGAGCTCTCCGCCGAGGAAGCCACCCAGGACTCCGTGATGTCGCTCGCGGTCGCCGCCAACCCCGGGACCAGCCCCGAAGAGAACGAAGTGGAGGGCCGGTAGTGGCCACTGACACAGCAAAGAGCGGCGGCCTCTGGTCCGCCGTGCGTCGTTTCCTGTTGGACAACGGAGCACTGACCGCGCTGGCCCTTCTGGTCGTGGTCATGTCGCTGATGTCCGGTGACTTCCTGACGGCGCAGAACCTCCTCAACGTCGGCGTCCAGGCCGCTGTCATCGCGGTCCTGGCCTTCGGTGTCACCTTCGTCATCATCTCCGGCGGTATCGACCTGTCGGTGGGTTCGGTCGCGGCCTTGTCGGCGACGATGCTGGCCTGGTTGGCGACGGTGGAAGGGGTGCCCGTCTGGCTGGCCATTCCCCTGGCCGCTGCCACGGGCACCGCGGCCGGCCTGGTCAGCGGTGCTCTGGTCGCCTACGGCAAACTTCCCCCGTTCATCGCGACCCTGGCGATGCTCTCCATCGGCCGCGGTCTGTCCCTGGTGCTGTCCGAGGGCAGCCCCATCTCCCTGCCCAGCTCCGTCTCCCGCCTGGGCGACACCGTGGGTGGTTGGCTGCCCGTACCGGTGCTGGTCATGGTCCTGATGGGTCTGATCACCGCCGTGATCCTGCGCCGGACCTTCGCCGGCCGTGCAATGTATGCGATCGGTGGCAACGAGGAGGCCGCACGCCTGTCGGGGATCCGCGTCAAGCGCCACAAGCTGGGTGTGTACGCGCTCTCGGGCCTGTTCGCGGCCGTGGCCGGTGTCATCCTGGCCTCCCGTCTGGCCTCCGCGCAGCCGCAGGCCGCGCAGGGTTACGAGCTCGACGCGATCGCTGCCGTCGTCATCGGCGGTGCCAGCCTCGCCGGCGGTGTCGGGACCGCCTCGGGCACGCTCATCGGTGCGCTCATCCTCGCGGTGTTGCGCAACGGCCTGAATCTGCTCTCGGTCTCGGCGTTCTGGCAGCAGGTCGTCATCGGTGTGGTCATCGCGCTGGCGGTGCTGTTCGACACCGTGCGCCGTCGTTCCGGTTCTGGCGGTTCGGGCACCGGCGGGGGTGGCGCCGTCGGCGGTTCCGGCGGTCGCGGCAAGCGTGTTGCCGTTCTCGGTGCCGCGGCCGCGGTGACGGCGCTCGTGGTGGGTGTGCTGTCGTTCCTGACCCCCGACGCCTCCTCCGACAAGGCCCGGTTGGGCATGTCGGTCTCGACGCTGAACAACCCGTTCTTCCTGCAGATGCGGGACGGCGCCGAGGAAGAGGCCGAGGAGGCGGGTGTGGAGCTGACCATCACCGACGCCCAGGACGACCCCTCGCAGCAGGCCAACCAGATCCAGAACTTCGTGAGCACGGGGGTGGACACGATGGTGATCAACCCGGTGGACTCCGACGCGGTGGGACCACCGGTACGCCGGGCCAACGACGCCGGCATCCCGGTGGTCGCCGCCGACCGCGCGGTCAACGACGCCGAGACCGAGGCGCTCGTGACCTCCGACAATGTCGAGGGCGGGCGTCTGGCCGCCCAGGTCCTGGCCGAGGAGATCGGTGAGGAGGGCCGGATCGTGGTGCTGCAGGGCACCCCGGGCGCATCCGCGAGCCGTGAGCGCGGCGAGGGCTTCGGCGAGGGCATCGCCGAGTACGAGGACATCGAGGTCGTCGCCGAGCAGCCCGCCGACTTCGACCGCACCCGCGGCCTGGACGTGATGACCAACATGCTCCAGGGCAACGACGGCATCGACGCCGTCTTCGCCGAGAACGACGAGATGGCGCTGGGCGCAGCGGCCGCGCTGGACGACAGCGGCGACGACGCGGCGGTGATCGGTTTCGACGGCACCCCGGAGGGCTTCGAGGCGGTCGGGGAGGGCACTCTTCACTCGACCATCGCTCAGCAGCCCGCCGAACTCGGACGTGTCGCGATGCGCAACGCCATCGAGGCTGCGCGCGGCGAGAGCTTGGAGGAGGACGTGCGCGTCCCGGTGGAGATCGTCACCGAGGAGAACGTCGACGACTTCTCGTGACGCCGGCGCGTGTGCGCGGTCGTCGGCCCCTTCGGGGCCGCGGCCGGGCACACGTGCCACCCGCCCGGCCACACGAGGGGCTGGCCCCCAGGCCAGGTGAGATCTCCCCAACCACAAGAAACAGGCTTGCTCAACCACACGAAGAGCCGGGCCCCAGCCCCTCACGTGGCTGAGCGGACGTGATTCTTTCGGTTCGGTGGTACCGGACCCGGATTCCGCCGTCAGGGGGCGTCGCCGACGGCGGCCAGGATCACCAGCAGGGGCACCACACGTTCGGGCGGGATGGAGTAGTGGCCGCGCCGCGTGGGGGCCAACCATCCGGCCGAGGTGAGCTGGTTGACGTGGTGGTAGATCTGGCCGGTCGTGCCGAAACCGGGGCGTTCGGCGAGTTCGGCGACGGTGCCGGCACCGTTCCAGATCTCGTGCAGCAGGTTGAGGCGCACGGAGTTGCCCAGAGCGTCGATGCGCGGGGCCAGCCGGGACCAGTCGGATTCGTCGAGACGCTCGAGGGAGTGACCGTACTGCCATTCCAGGGGATCCTCGTCCTCACTGCGGCGCACGGTACCCGCGTAGAGGACCCCGCCGAGACCTCGGACGCGGCGGCGCAGCTCGTTGACGGCGAAGAAGGTGTCGTCGGTGAGGTCGGGAGCGGTCTCGGTGCGGGGCGGAACGGGTTGGCCGCGCCCCTCCAGGGCGGCGACACGGGCCTCCAGGTCGGCCAGGCGCTGTTCGGTCTTGTCGTCTGCCACGCATCCACCCTAACGGTGACGCGGTTACGTAATCCCCGGGAAACCCAGTGGTCACGGATTTCCCGCTCCGTGTTCCCGACTTTGCCCGATCCTGGGCAAACACGTGGACACCAATGACCCACCCTCGCCGATCATGAAGGGGCGGCGTGCGGAACGGCGCACCCGACCGTGACACCCGAAGGGCGCCCTCCGACCGGACGGCGCCCGGTGAGGAGCACGACATGCGCTACGAGGCCGCCAACGGTTGGCAGTTCTTCGTCGCGACGCTGTTGGTCGTCATCGGATGCGTCAACATCATCCAGGGGCTGGTGGCCTGGTTCGTTCCCGACTTCTACCTTGCCTCCGGCACCGAGATGCTCATGCTCGAGTACGCGTCCTGGGGTGTGCTCCTCGGGCTGTGGGGTGTGGTCCTGGTCGCGGCCGGACTGTCCGTGCTCTCGGGAAGCCCGTGGGCGCGGATCCTCGCGATCGTGCTGGCCTCGCTCAACGCGCTCGCCCAACTCGCGTTCGCACTGGCCATGCCCCTGTGGGCAATGGTGGCGATCGCGATCGACGTCGTCGTCATCTACGGGCTCACGGCCGGTTGGCCACGTGTCGACGGTTACGAGGACGAGGAGGACGAACGCGACGCCGTCTACCGCAGCGGGTACCGGGCCGCCCAGGCCTCGCCCCGGCCCGTGCGTTCACCGGAGGACTCCGGAGGACACGGGCAGCACACCCGCTGACCCGTCGCCCGCCCGGTCCGCACATCTCACGACCGCCCGCTCCCGAGCGGGGTTCTCCTGCCGGGACGGGCGGTCGCTCCTGTGCCGGGGTGCTGTACGGGGCCGCGGACCTACCACCGGCCCCCGCGCTGTCGTCTGCGGCCGACGGCGGCCAGGGCGCGTGTGTGGGCGCGCCGCAGCGGTGGCGGTGTGAGTGCGGCCGCGGCGCGCACGGTGGTGGCGAGCCGGCGCAGGGAGCGTTCCTGCACCGGCCCCCAGTGAAGACCGAAACGTTCCCGCAGCACCGGCGGCAGGCTTCCCACGGTGACGAGCAGGACGGGGCGCGACAGCAGGACCCCCACCGGTTCCCACAGGGCGCGTGGTATCCGGGCGGAGGGGCGGGCGGGATGCGCCAGGACCCACACGACGTCGTCCACGGCCCGGTTGTGTTCGAGCCGCTCGTGCACCATCGCGTCGTAGTAGCGGAGGAAGGATTCCCAGTCGTGCGGAAGGTGGTGTTCGGCCAGTCCCCACACCCGTCCGACCTCGCGCAGGCCCGTGTAGTAGGCCTCCAGTTCGGCGCGTTCCAGGCCGGGACCGAAGAGGCGGTGGGCCTCGACCGGGCCCTTGACCAGGGTGGCGTGCACCCAGTGGTAGGCCTCGGGGTGGAGCGCGTGGTAGCGGCGGCCGTCCTCGTCCACACCCTTGATGGTGGTGTGTTCGCCGCGCACACGCGCGGCCTCGGCCACCGCGGTCTCCTGTCCGCCGTAGACCACGGTGCTCAGTGAGACCAGGGTGCGCCACAACCGCCGCCAGGGGTGTTGCCGGAACTCGCTGTGTTCGAGCACGCCGGCGCCCACGACCGGGTGGGCGACCTGGAGCAAGAGCAGTTGCGGTCCCATCAGCAGGGACCGCACGTCGCCGAACCTGCGCCAGGCCGCCTCACCGGGCCGCGGAACCCTCACGCGTGCGGGGGTATCGGTCACCGTGTCCCCTCTCCGTGGGTGTGCGGGTACCGGACTTCCATCATGACGGGGACGGAGAGAGCCGGGACACGGGGGACACGCGAGGGCGGCGGCACCCGAGGGCGCCGCCGTGGCCGGAAAGCATTGCTCAGCGGCGCTTCGGCCGGAGTTCGCTGGTGACCGCGAGCCGGTTGTAGAGGTTCATCATCGAGATCGCCGCGATGAGCGCCGCGACCTGCTGGTCGTCGAAGTGCTCGGCGGCTTCCTCGTAGACCTCGTCGGAGACCCCGCGGTCGCCCAGGTCGGTGATCTCGTCGGTCAGCGCCAGGGCCGCGCGCTCGGCGCCGGTGAAGAGGTCGCCGGCCTCGTGCCAGGTGGAGACCTGGAAGAGGCGCTGCTGGCTCTCGCCCTCCTTCAGGGCCTTCTGGGTGTGCAGGTCGACGCAGTAAGCGCACCCGTTGACCATGGAGGAACGCAGCTTCACCAGTTCCAGGAGGCCGATCTCGAGATGGCCGCCGATGATCTGGTCGATCTCGTCGAGTTTCTTGTACACGTCGGGCAGTTGCTTGGCCCAGACCACGCGTTTTCCGTCCACGGGGACCTCCTCGAAAAGACCGCGGCCACGGCCGTGACCCGGCCGGGCCGGGGTGCGGACCGTCGTGGCAACGCTACCAAGCGGTCTCTCGGCGGCCCGGCCCGCTGCTAGGTTGAGCGACCGTGTTCGTCCCCGTCTCTTGATTTCCCGGAAACGGAAGACCCCCCGTGCCCCTCGACGAGAACCGCTCCCCCGCCCGAGAAGAGACCGTTTCGACTCCCCCGCGCGTCCGCACACTCGCCGGCCGTATCGGCCGCAAGTCCTTCCCGCTGTACTTGTCGATGCTGTCCAACATGGTCGGCGGCTTCGTCACCGCGGCCGTCCTGGGACACACCGCCGTCGCGGAGCTGGCCGCCTATGCCCTGGCCCTGGCTGTGCTGAACCCGCTGCTCATGGTCGTACAGGGGTGTCTGCGCGGATCGATGCCGTTCGTCGCCGAGAACGAGGACGACCCCGCGGCCCTCGGGTCGGTGGTACGCGACAGCATCTGGTTGTCCCTGATCGTGGGCGCTCTGGGCGCCGGGATGCTGGGCACGTTGCCGCTGACCGCACCGGCCCTCGGTGTCGCCCCCGCTGTCGTCGCCGCGCTCGGGGGTTTCCCTCTCCTGTTGGCCGCCCACATGCTCGTGCTCTCTGTGAAGTCGTCGGTCAGTACCCTGCTCGTCGGGCTCGGCGAGACCACGGGGGTCCTGGCGATCAGCATCGTCACGACCGTGCTGTCGGTGGCCCTGACCCCGGTGCTCGTGCTGGGCGCTGGTCCCGTCCCCGCCCTGGGACTGGCCGGTGCCGGGGCCGCGAAGCTCACCACGAGCGTGCTGACCGCAGGGCTGTCGCAGTACGTGCTCCGTGCCCGGAGCGTGCTGAGCGGACGCCGTGTGGGGATCGGGCTGCCCCAGTGGGCGAGCGTGTGGCACATGGCCCGGGTGGGGTTGCCGTCCGGGGCCACGCTCCTGGTCAAGTTCGGGACGATGAGCGTGCTCGCCGTCACCGTGGCCCGTGCCGGGGTCACCGAGGCCGCTGCCCACCAACTCCTCGTGGTGGTGGCGACGTTCGCGTTCCTGCCCGCGACCGCCGTGGGGCAGTCCACCATCCCCTTCATCGCCCGCGCCGCCAAGGCCGACGACCGTGCGGGTGTGCGCGCTGCGCTCCGTGCCGGCCACACCGTGGCGCTCCCGGTCGTCGTGGGCAGCGCGGTGCTGCTGTGGGCCGCGGCGGGGCCGGCGGTGTCGCTGCTGACCGCCGACCCCGACGTACAAAGGCTCGTCGTGGCGCTGCTTCCGGTGCTCGTCGCGGTGGTGCTGGCCGACACGCTCCAGGCTCTGCCCGGTATGGGTCTTCTGGGACTGAAGAGACCGCGCCCGTCGTTGTACGCGTTCGCGGTCTGTTACGGCCTGCTCGCCGTGACGGCGGTACCCCTCGCCGCCCACGGCGGCCTGGCGCTGCTGTGGTGTGCCTACGCCGTCACGACCGGGGTCCTGTTCCTGTGGCAGTCCACGGCCTTCCGCGTCACCACTGCCCAGCTGTGACCCTGCACCGCACGGGGCCCGGGCTGCCGCAGACCTGCGCACCCCGAGCTCCGACAGCAGACCCGCATCTCCCACCGACCCGCAGGGGGCCGGCCCACTACCGAAGGCCCCACGCCGCGCCGTGCGTGAAGACCGGCGCGCACGTACTTCGGTCCCGGTCCTGAGATGGAACTCCTGGGCCCAGAGTCTCGATCCGTTTCTCTTCCCGCCCCGGCCCTGTCCTTCGAAGGTGTCCGGGGCGGCGCCCCGCCCCGGTGTCAGAAGACACGGTCCGCGCGGGGAAGCGACCGCAGCAGAGCGGCGCACCCCCAGGACACGGGCAGGGCCAGGGCGGCCAGTCCCATGAACTTGGCCAGGGCCGGAGCCTCCCACCACGACAGCAGGTGGCCGCACGCGACGAGCACCGCGGTGTGCAGGAAGTAGACCGCGTAAGCGTTGTCGGAGAGGAAACGGCCGAGGGGCCCTGGCGGTCGAAGCGGCGTTGGAAGAGCCACAGCAGGAACAGGATGGCGCCGACCGCGAAGGTGTTCTCGAAGGCGGCCATGAGCAGTGAGCCCCACGTCCCCGGAAGCAGGGCCGTTTCCAAGGAGGCCAGGGCCGGCGGGGCCAGGAACACGAGGGAGGCGAGGGCGACCGCCAGGCCGCCCCACCCGGCCGCGCGCGGGATCGCGTCGAACCAGCCGCGCCGGTACGCCAGCACTCCGACCGTGAACAACAGGACGTACTGCGGCAGGAAGGCCGGGGTCGGCAGGCCCACGATCGGCCAGTACGTGGTGGCCGGAACCAGGACGCGCCACAGGTAGGTGAGGGTGACAAGACCCAGGGTGAAGCCGGCGATCGCGGCGGGGCCGGGCAGGCGGCCGGTCCGGCGGCGGGCGATCCGTTCCGGGGCCGGGGGCCGGAAGCGCCGGATGAGGAGATAGGCCAGGGCGAACACCAGCAACGTCTCGACGAACCACATGGGGCCGGGGTCCCAGGAGACGAAGTAGTAGAGCCAGTACGGCATCTCGCCGGCGGATTCTTCGATGTAGGTGCC
This sequence comes from Nocardiopsis xinjiangensis YIM 90004, assembly GCF_000341145.1. Classification (GTDB taxonomy): domain Bacteria; phylum Actinomycetota; class Actinomycetes; order Streptosporangiales; family Streptosporangiaceae; genus Nocardiopsis; species Nocardiopsis xinjiangensis. Next base: position 100,415 of record NZ_ANBE01000017.1, on the reverse strand, counting down.
CGCGTCGACCAGGGGGCGCAGCAGCAACAGGAACAACAGCAGTGGGACACCGAGGCGCACCAGCCTGCCGCGCAGGAAGGACCGTGCGCCCCTGCGGTCGGCGGATCCGGGGACGAAGATCCCGGAGACGAGGAAGAAGAACCCCATGAAGAAGGTCTGGTTCAGCGCCATGAAGGCGTCCAGTAGCCCGCCGGTGGGGTCCTGGGCGGGTTCGGTGTAGAACCACACCGGGAGGTTGCCGTAGGTCACCGCGGCGTGGTGGAGCACCACGAACACCGTGAGCAGGATCCGTAGGTTGTCGATGTAGGCGAGCCGGCTTCTCGGTGCGTTCTCGGCCGGCCGGACGTGGCCGGGGGCTGGGTCTTTGGTGGCCATAGGGCAGGCCCTTCCGTGTGGTTGTACTGAGGTGGCCACCTGGTCGTTTTTTTGGCCACGCGGTCAGTTTTCCTGACACACGGACAAACAGCCATCGGGGTTCACCCCGAGATCCGTCTCAGGGGCCCCGCATACGGCGTTCCGAGGTGGACCGCGCCATGGCCGGGCCCGACCGAACCGCCCGCGCCCCCGTCACGGGGGAGGGATCAGTACGGCCCCGGCCCCGTCAACGGTCCAGGGCCCGGGTGGCCCGGTCGAACATTTCCGCCAGCTCCCGGGCGTGGGCCTCCATGCCGCGCTCGGGGCGGGCGACCCAGTACCCGAACATGGAGTCCAGGGCACCCTGCAGGGTCACCGCCATCACCCGCACGTCGAAGTCACGGAACTCGCCCTCCTCCTGACCCCGGCGGAACATCGACTCCAGACCCTGGTAGATCGGCTCGTTGTCGGCGTGGCCGTACCGGGGTCTGCCGTCGCGCGTGCGGGCCCCGGCGAAGATCGCGGTCAGGGCGAGCAGCTGGGACCGGTGAGCCTGCATGTGGCGGGCCACCTCGAGAATGTGGGTGCGCAGGGCCTCGCGGCCATTGCCACGGGCTCGCACCTTGGGTCCCACCTCCTCGGCGATGGCCCCGTAGACCTGCACGACCAATTGCTGGAGTAGCTCGTCCTTGCCGTCGAAGTGGTAGGAGATGACACCTTTACTGATGTCGGCCCGCTGGGCGATACGCGCCAAGGAGGCATCGACGTAGCCGAACTCCGCGATGGTCTCGACCGCCGCATCGATGATCTGGGCCCGGCGGGCCTCCTCGATGAACGAGCGCCGCTTCCCCTCACCGGATCTTTGACCGGTCGACCGATTTTCTGACCCCATGCCTCGAACCTAACAAGGCCCACGCGGCGGGTGGATACGGAAGCCGCGTCACGGTGCTCACCCTCACCTGCTCAGGGGGCGTCCTCGGCCGCGTCGTGGGTGAGCAGCGCCAGCTGCACCCGGCCGGTGAGGTCGAGCTTGCTCAGGGCGTTGGACACGTGTGCCTTGACCGTGCCCATCGACATGTACAGGTGCTCGGCGATCTCCGCGTTCGACAACCCGGCTGTGACCGCCTCGGCGACCTCGCGCTCGCGATCGGTGAGCAGCGCCAGGCGCGCGCGTGCGCGGTCGCGGCGCGAGGTGCGTTCCACGGCGGTACCCGAACCAGCCACGCGGTCCATGAGGGTGCGGGTGACGCTGGGTGAGAGCACCGGTTCCCCCGTCGCGGCGCGCCGTACCGCCTCGACGATGCGTTCGGGATCGGTGTGCTTGAGCAGGTACCCGGCTGCTCCGGCCCGCAGGGCCTCGACGACGGTGGCGTCGGCGTCGAAGGTGGTCAGCACGAGCACCTGCGGGGCCGCGGCCTCCTCGGCCCGCAGTCGTGCGGTGGCGGTGATCCCGTCCATACCGGGCATGCGCACGTCCATGAGCACGACGTCGGGCCGGTGCTCCTCCACAGCGGCGAGCACCTGCGTTCCGTCCGACGCTTCCCCGACGATGGTGATGACCTGGTCTCCGGTGAGCATCATGCGCAGTCCGGAACGCACGAGCGGGTCGTCGTCGACCAACAGCACCCGCACCGGCGTGTTCGTGGTCTCGGTCAACCTCTCTCCTCCGGGGCGCCGCCCTGCGCCGCCTTCGTGGTGTCGTTTCTTCGGCCGTGCTCCCAGGGAAGCACAGCGGTGAGGTGGAACCGGCCGTCCTCGGCCCCGTGGGTGATGCGGCCGCCCTCCAGGGCCACCCGCTCGGTGAGCCCGGCCAGCCCCGCCCCGAGCCCGGGGATCTCGGCGGGCGTGATGCTGGAGGAGAGCCCGTTGGTCACCGTCACCGCCAATCCGTGTTCGGGGCCTCCGGACAGGTCCACGTGCACACGGGATCCGGGCGCGTGTTTACGGGCGTTGGTCAGCCCCTCCTGCACCACTCGGTAGGCGGTGCGTCCCACGGATCCGCCGGGCCCTCCGGCCCCGGGCAGGTCTTTTTCGAGGACGACACGTTGGCCGGCGGCCACGGCCTCCTCCACGAGGGTGTCGATCTGCGCGGCCCCGGGCCGGGGCGGTGCGGTACCGGTGTGTTCCTCGCCGGGGACCAGGTCGTCCGAGCGCAGCACCTCCAGCACCCCGCCGAGTTCGTCGAGGGCCTGGTGGGCGTTGTCCCGCACGACGGCGACGGCGGTGGCGAGTTCCTCGGCTTGCAGGGGTTCGGCCTTGCCCTGGCGGGCGCGTTCGGTGCGGTAGGCCAGCGCCCCGGCGTGCACGCTCAGCAGGGACATGCGGTGGGCGAGGACGTCGTGCATCTCGCGGGCGATGCGTCTGCGTTCCTCGGAACGGGCGTCGTCGAGGTGGCGTTCGCGGTCCTGCCGGGCGCGCGCGACNCCCCATGCACGCGAGCATGAACCCGACGGCGGCGACGAGGGTCACGAGCTGCATCCCCGTGCCGGGGACGACCAAGAGGATCCAGGGGAGCACCAGCACGCTCAGGACCACGAAGGGCACGATCCATACCCGCCAGGACCGGTAGATCGCCGCGCCGGTCAGTCCCACGAACAGGGCCCCCATGGCGCTGACGGCCATGGCGGCGATCAGCCCGACCACCCACATGACGGCAATGGGATGGGAACGCCGCCACCACAGGCTCAGGCAGGCCACCAACCCCATGGTCCCGTCGAGAACGTAGAACCAGGGCGTCTGGACCGCGCCGTAGGTGGCGCCCATGAGGAAGAAGAGGACGAGCTCGATGCCCCACAGGGCAAGGGCGAACAGGAGCAGGGCGAAGTCGACCGTCCGGTCGCGTACGGTGCGCCGGCCCGTCCCGGACGCGTCGTTCACGGCCGTCGTGGGCGTTTCGGCCGTTCCCGCACCCGCGCTCGTGTCCACCGTCCTGCGCCCCTCCGCCGTCGTGGTTCGCCCTTCTCGTGCGCCGCCGAGCCGCCGCTGTTCCGCAGCCGAGTCGCCGTCGAGACGATTGTGACGGATCGTGGCAGAGCCTGCTTCGGCCCTGTGGACGGCTCCCCCGTATCCGCTCCGACCTGCCTCGTCCACTCGTCCTCGCTCACCCGGCGGCCGCGGAGCGGGAACGGGACCAACGTCCCCGCCTCCCTCCGGCCATGACGACGAGGAGCGCGAGAGCGGCCGTTGACGCGGCGGCCGCCGGCAGCAGTCCGGTACTGACCGCAACGGCCGCCCCGCCCAACACACCTCCGAGAGCCGCGCCGACGTGCACCGAGCTGCTCTGCACCGCCATCGCCGGGGTGGCCGCGCGCGGTCCGACCCGGTCGAGCACGAGCGCCTGGAGCGCGGGAGGAGCCGCCCAGGCCGCCGCGGACCAGACCACGAGCACGGCGGTGACCAGCAGGATCGGTACCGGTCGCGCGTTCCAGGTCAAGGCGAGGACGGCCATGGCCACGCAGAAGACGGCGAGGGTGAGGCACAGGGTGCGTTCGGCACCGAAACGGTCCACGGCTCGTCCCGCTCCCTGTGTCCCGAGGACCCCGCCCGCGCCGGCGACCACGAGGACAGCGGCGAGAGTGTGCGGGGTGCCCCCGGCGGTGTCGGCGAGGAAGGGCGACAGGTAGGTCTGGAAGGCCAGATTCCCGGCGACGGCCAGCACAGTGGCCAGGAGCAGGACAGCCACAGAGGGCGCAACCAGCGGACTCAGCAGTCCACGGGCGGAGGCCGGTTGCCCGGCCTCGGTCTCCTCGTCGGCGGCCGCCCCGGATTCGACCCTTCCGCCTCCCTCCGGCAAGGTCCGGCCGCCCACCACCAGTGCGAGCACACCCAGCACCCCGCAGAGCACGAACGCAGCCGCCCATCCCAGAGCGGCCCCGGCCCAGGCCCCTGCGGGCACCCCGAGCAGGACGGCCGCGGTCAGTCCGGTCATGACGGTGGCCAGGTACCGCCCGCGCCGTTCACGGGGAGCCCTGGCCCCGGCCAGGGCCAGGGCGGCGGGCAGGACCACGGCACCGGCGAGCGCGGCCACCACCCGCACCGCCATGAGCTGGGTGTAGGTGTCCACGAGCGGCACGACGAGGTTGGCGGCGCTGAACACGGCCAGCGCGGTCAACAGTGCGGCCCGGGTGGGAAGGCGGGTGAGCAGGAGCGCCCACAGCGGCGCGGTCACGGCGTAGGTGAGCGAGTAGACGGTGACCAGCTGCCCCGCGGCGGTCTCGGAGACCGACAGGTCGTCGGCGAGTTCGGGGAGTACACCGAGCACGATGAAGTCGTCGGTCTGGATGGTGAAGGCGGCCAGTGCCAGGGCGAGGATCCACAGAGGCGGCAAACGCATCGAATTAAGGTAACACTTGTTTCCCTAACGGCGTGTGCCAAGGTGAAGACCGACCTCACCTGCGAGCCCAACTCCGGAAGGTGGTGCCCCGTGGCCCGTCCCGCCGACCCCACCCGCCGCCGCGCGGTACTCGACGCCGTTGTCGAGCAGCTCACCCACACCGGCATGAGCGGGTTCACGCTGCGCGGCCTCGCCCAAGGCATGGGGCAGAGCACCCGCGTGCTGACCCACCACTTCGCGGACAAGGAGGCGCTGCTCGCTGCCGTCCTCGCCCACCTGGACGAACGCCAGCACACGGCTCTGCGCGCCACCCCCGGCTGGGACGACGCCACGGTGCCGGTCTCGGCGATCGTGCGCGGTTCCTGGCGGCGCCACATGTCCGAAGAGGAACGACCGATGACCCGCCTGGTACTGGAGATCGAGGGCCTGGCGGCGGCGGGACACCTGCCCGTGGACCCGAGGTTCGTGCGCGGACGGGCCGAGTTCGTCGCCGACTGCCTGCGGGTGCGCGGCGTTTCCCCGGGGACAGCTCTGACCGGGGCGACCTTGCTCAACGCGGCCTATTCGGGCCTGGAGACGGACCTGCTCGTCACCGGTGACCACGAGCGCGCGGAGGCCGGGCTCGAAGCACTGTGCACATGGGTGGACACCCTCTCTTGACCCGGACACCACCGGAGAGCAACGGCACCCCCGACGGCGCCTGCCCCTGGGCCGGGCCGCGCCGAGCGCGCGAACCGGAGCCTTCCCAGGCGTCCCGCCCCCCGCGCCCCCGAAAGCCCCGACTCGCGCTCAGGTACCCCCGGCGCCCACGCCTTCGTCCCGCGTGATCCGGGCGAACAGCCCCTCGAGCCCGTCCAGGAAAGCGGTCAGCGCGAGCTCGAAACTGGCGTCGTCGATCTCCGAGGCGTGTTCGGGCAGCCTGTGGGCCTGGGTCAGATTCGGGTACCGGTCGCGGTAGACCCGCACGTCGTCGTCGAACCCGCGCGCGAACGACTGCGTGGCCGCGCCCACGATCAGGTACTTGGCCGAGGCGCCGATCATCGTGGCCTGCTTGGGCGGCCATCCGGCGCCCACGAGCCCGCCGTGCACGGCGTCGGCTCGGCGCAGGGCCTCCTCGCGCCGTCCAGGCCCGGCTGCGGCCACGGGCAGCAGGTTGGGGTGGCGGGTGAGCGCGTCACGGTAGGAGCGCGCCCAGCGGGACAGCCCCTCGCGCCAGTCCTGGTCGAAACCGGACACGTCGATGTCGGCGGTGACCTCCTCGGAGATCTCCGCGAGCAGTTCGTCCTTGTTGCCGTAGTGGCTGTACAGGGAGGCGGCGCGCACGTCCAGTTCCTGGGCGAGTTTGCGCATGGACAGCTTCTCGAGCCCGTCCCGGTCGATGACCGCCAGTGCGGCCGCACGGATGGCCGGCTTGCTCAGGATCGGCGTCTTGGGTCGGGCCACGGACTCGTCTCCCTACTTCTCCGGGCGCGGACTTCCCGGGGCTGTCGGTGTCCGGCCTGATCATTGCACGTCGGCCGGGAACAGGGGCCACCGCGGCCCACATCTTGCCACTCCGCGGCCGGGGAGCTGGGGCGATCCGTCACGTCCCGGGTCTTGCACGAGCGGCACGGGAGACCGTATTCTCCAATAACCGAACAGTGTTAGGTTATTGGGGAGCTGACCGTGATCGACTTCTCGTTGAGCGACGAACAACGCGCCGTGCGCGACTGGGTCCGGACCTTCGTCGAGCGCGAACTCATGCCGCTGGAGAACGAGGTCCTGCGCCGCGAACGCGCAGGGGCCGAACCGGGCCTCAACGCGGAGGAGGTCCGGGAACTGCGTGCCCTGGCCCGCAAATCCGACTTCTGGGGCGTGGAGACCCCGGAGGAGTACGGCGGGATGGGCCTGGACCCGGTCACCGCCGCCATCATCGAGATCGAGCTCGGCCGTACCTTCCTGACCTTCAAGTTCGGCGGCGAGGCCGACAACATCCTCTTCCACGCCAACGAGCAGCAGAAGCGCGACTACCTGCTGCCGACCATCAACGGCGAGCGCCGCTCCTGCTTCGCCATCACCGAACCCGGCGCCGGCTCCGACGCCAAGGCGATCCGCGCGACAGCGGTCCGCGACGGCGACGAGTGGGTCATCAACGGCGAGAAGACCTTCATCACCGGCGGGAACGAGGCCGACTTCGCGCTCGTCTTCGCCGTCACCGACCAGGAGAAGGGCGCCAACGGCGGGGTGACCTGCTTCCTCGTCGACCGCGAGCACGGCTGGACCTCCGAACCCATCGACACCATGGGTGAGCGCCGTCCCGCCTCCCTCGTCTTCCAGGACGTGCGTGTGCCCCACGCCAACATCCTGGGCGAGGAGGGACGCGGCTTCGAGCTCGCGATGAAGTGGATCGGCAAGGGCCGCTACCTGCTGCCCGCCCGCGCGCTCGGCGGCTGCGAGCGGCTCCTGGACATGGCGATCGAGTACTCCAGGACCCGGCAGACCTTCGGCTCACCCATCGCCGACCGCCAGGCCATCCAGTGGATGATCGCCGATTCCCAGACCGAGATCGAGGCGCTGCGGCTGCTCGTGCTGCACGCCGCGTGGCAGGTGGAGCAGGGACACGACTCCCGCCACGCGCAATCCATCGCCAAGCTGTACGGCGGCGTGAAGGCCAACGAGATCGTCGACCGGGTCATGCAGATCCACGGCGGGATGGGCTACACGCGCGAACTGCCGATCGAGCGTTTCTACCGGGACCTGCGGCTGCTGCGGATCTTCGAGGGCACCGACGAGATCCAGCGGCGCACGATCGCCCGTGACCTGCTCAAGGGCCATGTCAAGGTGGGCGCAACCTTGGGCTAGCGCGGGAGCCGGGGCCGTGTTCGGTCGATGCCTTCCGTTACGGTGTCCGCCGAGCGCGGCCAGGGGCCCGACCGGACGGTATGGAGTCCGGTCGGGCCTTTCGCGCGTCACGGGCGGGTGGCTCCTACGCCTGACGTGCGGCACGCACGGCGCAGGGGTCACACACCGTGTGTGGCCCTCGTGTGTGCCCCGGGCCAGGGGCTGGGCCCTGCACACCGGGGACGACGGTGCCCGAGGGCTCACGCGCGAGAGGTCTCTAGCTGACGCCGACCAGGTCGCAGACGAAGACCAGGGTCTCGCCGGGCTTGATGACGCCCCCGGCACCGCGCTCGCCGTAGGCCAGGTGCGGCGGGATGACCAGCTGACGGCGGCCGCCCACGCGCATACCCATCACACCCTGGTCCCAGCCGGAGATGACCATGCCCGAGCCGACGCGGAAGCTCAGGGGCTCACCGCGGTTCCAACTGGCGTCGAACTCCTCGCCGGTGGAGTGGGAGACACCCACGTAGTGGACCTGAACGGTGCTGCCGTGCCCGGCTTGTTCACCCTCACCGATTTTCAGGTCGGTGACCTGCAGGTCGGCCGGCGGCGGGCCGTCGATGAAGTCGATCTCGGGGCGCTCGAGCTCCATGGTGTTCCCCTCGTTCTCCGTCGAAACGGATGGATGTGGACTGAAGGGGCCCAGGTTATCCGTGGGACCGGTGTGCGGAGGCCGGTGCTGCGTGGGCCGAAGCCCTGGCGGTGGCCCCGGCCCCGAACCCGGCAGTGGCACCGGCCGACGCGCCGGCCGTGGCAACAGGTGCCGATCCGGCGGTTCCGGCCGTAGCTCCGGCGGAAGAACCGGCGCCCGGATCAGCAGCCGCCCCGGCGGAAGCGGCGGAGGAACCGGCGGGCGTCCCGGCCACGGCCCCCACGACGACGTTCGAGGCGACCCCGACGGTGGTGGCGACGACGTGTCCGCGGCCTTCGACCTTGACCGAACCGCTGTCGGCCGGGACGAAGACCGACTCCCCGCGGGAGAGGGTCATCCCCTCACCCACCTCGGCGACCAGGTCGACCTGACCGTCGAGGACGAGCACCACGCAGGGCCCCGCCCCGGGCAGGTGGGCGGTGATGCGGCCCGGCCCGATCTCGTGCAGCGCGAACTCCGGAGCGCCGGGCCGGTACTCGCGCCTGCCGTCCAGGAACTCCGGTCGGGCGTAGGGGATCGGCAGCACGGAGAAGTCGACCACCTCGAGCAGCTCCGCGGCGTCCACGTGCTTGCCGGTCAGTCCGGCCCGGAGCACGTTGTCGGAGCTGGCCATGACCTCGATCGCGGTGCCCTGCAGATACGCGTGCAGGTTGCCCGCCGGCAGGAACAGCGCCTGGCCGGGCCACAGGGTGATGCGGTTGAGCAGGAGCGAGGCGACCGCCCCCGGGTCGCCCGGGTAGCGCTCGGCCAGGTCCGGGACGATACGTCCGTGCGGCCCGCGCCGGTCGCACGCGGACCATTCGGCCACGAAATCCGACAGCAGCCGTTCGCGGCGGTCCTCGGAGAGGGTGAGCAGACGTGTCAGGGCCGAGCGCAGGGCCCTGTGGGTGTCGGCGTCCGCGAGGTCTGCGCGCAGGTCGCGGGCGAGTTCGCAGGTCAGGTCGCGCAGGTCGTACCGGGCGGCCTCGGGTTCACGGAACCCGCACAGGGCCTCGAAGGGCTCCAGGGCCAGCAGGAGCTCGGGTTTGTGGTGCGGGTCGCGGTAGTTTCGGTGCGGTGCGCCGACCGGGATCCCGCGGTGCTCCTCGGCGGCGAACCCCTGACGGGCGCGTTCGGCGTCGGGATGGACCTGAAGGGACAGGGGCTGTTCGGCGGCCAGGTACTTGAGGAGGAACGGCAGGCGCGCGCCGAACCGTTCGGTGACCTCGTGCCCCAGGACGCGGTGCGGAGCGTCGGAGATCAGGTGCGGCAGCGGGTGGACGGAGCCGTCGTCGGACCGGGCCGAGCTGGGGGCGCCGTGGTGGGCGCCGAGCCAGAGTTCGGCCTGCGGGGTGCCGTCGGCATCGGTGCCCAGGAGGTCGGGGATGGCCGTGCGCGCGCCCCAGGCGTACGGTCTTACCTGGTTGGTGAGCCTGTGCATGCGCTCCCCGCTTTCCGGTCTGCGTCGTCCCTTCCCGTGGCCGCGCCGCGAGGTCCACGAGAATCGCGAGGTTGGATCAGTCTCGCGAAGAGCCCTGCCGGAGTCGATCCGGCGCGCCCCCTCTCGTCGGGCTCGGACACTGTGCACCTCGCCTGCTGGGTGGGCCCGGAGGGTACCGGGTCCGCCGATACGACCACGAAAGTTACTCGGAAGTAAACCATGACCGGTGCCACGTGAACAGCACCACATAGTCACCTTCCGGTAGCTACGTCCGGTTACTCCTTACTCTTCCGACTCTCCCACCTGGTCTTCCCTGATGGCACCCCCGTGCGACCTGTTCGGCTCGCCCTTGCGGGAACACTCGCAGGAACACCTGCCGGACACCCATCGGAACCCTTGCGGGACCGATGGGAACCGGACCCATGGGATGCCCGCGCGTACGTACGCGCACGCACCAGCGGCGCATGATCGGCGACACACGGCGCCGAGTCCGCGCGCACCTGTGGATACACCTTCGAGCCGGCCCCTCACCTCCCCCGGGGCAGACCCCTGCGCGGCAGAGGCGAGAGGTAACCGGCGAACTCGTCACAGACCTCGTCCACCAGCTTGCTCAGCTGTTCGCGTGGGACGGTCCGCACCGATCCGCCGTCCCGTGAGCGATAGGCCCAGTAGGCACCGTCCTTCAAGCCGATCCTCATGTTCCCGAGGTAGGCGGGGCCGACGAGCGCGCAGTCGAGGTCGGCACCGTGCGTCCATTCGAAGCGGTGCCACTCGATCGTGAAGTGGAGCCCTCGGAGGTCACGGAAGGCGTTACGGGCTTCGGCATGAGCGTTGAGCTTGCTACGGGTGATCATGCGTCCAGCGTGGAGCGAATCCGCTGTGTCCCACAGAAAGTGATGTCTAACTTCTCCGCCACTGGCTCAGACTGGGAAATGGCGCTTAATCTGTGGGACATGGTGGAGCAAGACTTTGGCACATACCTCTCGTCGGAACGCAAACGCGCCGGTCACACGCTCCGCAGGCTCGCGGCAAAATCCAACACGTCTTCCTCGACCTTGTCCCGCTGGGAAAGGGGGCATTTCACCCCAGCCCGGGACGACATCATCAAACTGGACAAGGCTATGGGGCTCAATGGCGCTTTGGTGCACAAGTGGGAGGTTCTTACTTCCCCCTCGGCTTTGCTCCCATGGATGCAGAATGCGGGCAAGCTGGAGGAGTCTGCTTCTCTCATCGAGTACGTCTCACCAGTACTTGTCCCAGGACTGTTGCAATCCCCCGCGTACGCCTCCATGGTTTTCCGGGAGGGACAACCCCTGACGCCTCCCAGTGAGATCGAGCGGCTCACCGCAGTCCGGTGCGCCCGTCACCAGCAGCTACGCGCACGCAACGCACCTGAGATCTCATCCGTCTTCCCAGTCACAGCCCTAACATGCGTCACAGAGAAAGTCCGCCGAGAAGAAGCTGAGCACCTTTGCAACTTGCTGGACGCAGGCGGACTCTCGATCCATCTTGTACCGGAAGGATCTGTCCTGGTAGGCATCACCTCGCCCATGCTGATGGTGAGGCTCTTGTCCGGGGGCAAGGCTGCCAGCGCCGACCATCTCACCGGTAACGTTGTGTACGGCGAAACAGACAACTTCGATCGACTGTCGGAACTGGTGAAGCGTGCGTTCGCGCAAGCCCTCCCGCCAAAACAGTCACGAAAAGTCATCGAGGAGCTACTTTGAGCGAATGGCACAAGTCGTCCTACAGCAACACGGGGGGCCAGTGCGTCGAGGTTCGTGAGTCCCGCGACGGCACGGACGTGCGCGACACCGTCCACCGCGAAGCCGGGCACCTGACCTTCCCCACCACCGAGTGGGCCGCCCTCCTCCGAGTCGCACACTGACTGAACTGGAACACTCCGTCCCACTACCCCACTCCCCCGTCCTACGCTCCGGCCGTCGACGAACGTGAGCTGTACCTCCACCTGCTCCCGGTCTCCCGCTCACACCCGGGCCGGGGGATCGGACCCCGGCTCCTCGACCACGCCCGTGAGCAGGCACGCGCACGGGGCGTCTCCCTCGTGCGCGTGGACTGCTGGAGCGGCGGGGACGGCGCCCTGATCCGTTACTACGAGCGTCAGGGCTTCACCCCGACCGAACGGGCCCCGGTGGGCGAGCGCGAGGCCCAGGTCCTCGAGGCCCGCGTCTGACCCACCGGCCGACCCGCCCGTTACCGGCCGGCCCGCTCGTTCGCCTCGTCCGCCATCTCGACCAACCGGTCGATCATCTGCTGATTCATCTCCGGCGACGGCTGCGGCATGCCCGCGATCGCCGACATGTACAGACCGTCCCCCGCGCGCAGGATCACCTCCGCCAACACCGGGTCGGCGACGGCCTCGTGCAGCATCTCCCCCCAACGGGTGAAAGTGCCCTGCACCTTGGCCACCGCTTCCTCGGGCAGCTCGTCGTGCGTGCGCAGCGCGGCGATCACGGCCCAGTACAGTTCCCGTTCCTCGACGCTCTGCGGCAACGACGTGCGCAGGAAGACCCGCACGACGCCTTCGTCGCCTTCCTCCGCCTCCCGGAACTCCTCCTCGGCCATCTCGGAGAGCCGGTCGATGAGCCCGGTCAGCATCGCCGCCTTGGAGGGGAAGTGGTACAGCAGACCGCCCTTGGAGACCGAGGCGTCGCGCGCCACCGCCTCCAGGGTCACGGAGGAGTACCCGTCACTGATCAGGATGTCCTGGAGCGCGTCCAGGATCCGTTCGCGCGTATTCGAAGCAGTCACGATTGACACTGTACCGGCCGGACGGTACTGTACCGGCTGGACGGTCCAAGGATGGGCAGAGTGCACCTTTTCGGACACGTGAGACCTCCGGGGAACGCAACCGCTTCCGAGGAACGCCTTCGCGGAAACGACTCCGGGGAGCAGCCCCGAAGGAAACAGCACCACCGGGGTAGGGCGTTCCGGTCCGGGCCACAGCACCGGCACAGCACCCCGGTGAGCACAGACCTGCGCACCCGCAGCCCTTCACCACATCCACTCCCGAGCCCTGAGCGGCGCCACCGTCGCCCTCGGGCCGGCCGCCCTCACACCGTGCGGCGGCAGAGAAAACCCACACGTTACGAGGAAAGATGAGTTCCGCCATGGCCGGNGGGAACCCCGCCGGCGCTCGCGGGCCCCCGCGAATGGGCCGCACTCGCGGTACTGGTCCTGCCGGTGATCCTGATCTCGGTCGACATGACCGTGCTGGGCTTCGCCGTGCCCGCACTCAGCGAGGCACTCGAGCCCTCCGCGGGCCAGCTGCTGTGGATCGTCGACATCTACGGCTTCGTCCTCGCCGGCCTGCTGATCACCATGGGTTCCCTCGGCGACCGCATCGGCCGCCGACGCCTGCTGATGATGGGTTCGGCCGCTTTCGGAGCGGCCTCGCTCCTGGCCGCCTTCGCGCCCGCACCCGAGGTGCTCATCGCCGCGCGGGCCCTCCTGGGCCTGGCCGGCGCCACCCTGATGCCCTCGACCCTGTCGCTGCTGCGCAACATCTTCCTCGACGCACGCCAGCGGCTGTTGGCCATCGCGATCTGGGCCTCCGGGTTCTCCGGCGGCGCGGCGCTCGGCCCGATCCTCGGCGGGTGGCTGCTCGAGCACTTCTTCTGGGGTTCGGTCTTCCTCATCAACCTGCCGGTGATGGCGCTGATCCTGGTGCTGGTCCCGTGGCTGGTCCGTGAGTCCCGCAACCCCGACGCGGGCCGACTGGACCTGCCCAGCGTGGTCCTGTCCATGGGCGCCATGCTGCCCGTCGTCTACGGCATCAAGAAGATCGCCACCGACGGCACCGACGCGCTCGCGCTCGCCTCCCTGCTGTTCGGGCTGGTCGTGGGCTGGCTGTTCGTCCGCCGCCAGCGCAGGCTCGAGGACCCGCTCATCGACGTGGGCCTGTTCCGCTACCGCGTGTTCACCATCGCGGTCGTCACCAACCTGATGATCGTCTTCGCGATGGTGGGGTCGCTGTTCTTCCTCACCCAGTACCTGCAGCTCGTGCTCGGCATCTCGCCCATGCGCGCCGGCATGGTCCTGCTGCCCGGACTGCTGCTGTCGGTCGTCGCGGGCCTGATCGCGGCGCGGGTGGCCCGACGGCTGAGCCTGTCCACGGTGATCGGGGTGGCCCTGCTGGTGACCGCGAGCGGCTTCGCCACCTTCGCGTTCACCCCGGTGGAGAACGTGACCCTGGGTGTGGTGCTCATCTCGACCGGGTTCGCACTCATCGCGACCGGGTCCGGGTTCGCCGAGACCCTCACCAACGGCGCGATCATGTCGACCGCCCCGCCCAAGCGCGCGGGTGCGGCCTCGGCGATCTCCGAGACCGCCTACGAACTGGGCGGTGCGTTCGGTATCGCGGTGTTGGGCAGCATCCTGACCGGTTTCTACCGCGGCAACCTCACCGGCGTGGAAGAGGTCTCCGGCACTGCTCTGGAGACCTCGCGCGAGACCCTGGGCGGTGCCGCCAACGCGGCCGAGGCCGTGGGCGGACCGGCCGGCAGCGCGCTCATGGACGCTGCCCGGGTGGCCTTCACCGACGGCATGCACCTGACCTCGGCCATCGCCGCGGTGATCGTCCTGGTCGCCGCGGGCCAGGCCTGGATCTCGCTGCGCGGTCAGGGCAACCCGGCCGTGGAGGGCAGGCAGCCCGGGACGGAGGTCGTGGTGCAGCGCAAGGACACCGCCGCGAACACGGACGCCGCCACGGCCCGTGAGAAGCCCGCTCAGGAAACCGTGGCCGTCGACGCGGGCGAAGAACCCCGCGGGTGACTCAGAGGCCGCACAAGCGCCTGACACGTCCGCACGGGTCGGCGCCCGGCCCCAGGAGAGCCGACGGCCCCGGTCGCATCGCGCGGCCGGGACCGTTCTCGTGCATGCACGTGTCGGGCGGTCCGGGGCAGGAACACGGAACGCGGTGAGACGGCGCCCGGGTCAGGGCAGGCGCACCAGTTCCACGCCGTCGGTTCCGGTATCAGCGTTGGTATGAGCCCTGTCGCCGGCGCCGACCACATCTTCACCGTCCGCGCCGGTCTCACCCGCAGCAGCCGACCACCCGGGCGGAACGACCGCGTAGGCGTCGGCCAGTGCCGCGCCCCGCAAGCTCCCGGGCCGGTCGTGTCCGACCGGGACCGCACGCCCACGTTCGTCCAAGCGCACAGCGACCAAGCGCGTGTCCCTGGGATGGGAAGCGATCTGCCCTGACGCCGGAACGCGCCCGTCCACACGCGCCGGGTCGGGGCGGCCGGCGAGCGCGCTGACCAGGGGTGTGAACAGCGTCAGAGCCGCGACCATCGCCGCACCGGGGTTGCCGGGAAGGCCGACGACGATCGTGTCCCCGGCTTCCTTGCCCTCACCAGAGGTTTCTGGGCCCCCGCGTGCCTCGGTGTTCATCGGATCGCCGCTGCCGTGGTGGCCTCCGGGACCTCCAGGGCCGTTGGAACCCACGGAACCACCGGCGCCGGCCTTCGTGAGGCGAGCGAGCAGCTGAGGATGCCCCGGCCGACACTGCACCCCGTCCACGACCGTCTCCGCACCCGCCTCCGCCAGGATCGAACGCACGTGGTCGGCGGGCCCCTTGGAGGAGGAGCCGCACACCACGACCACGTCCGTGTCCCCCTCGGTCATCACCTTCGCCAGTGCAGCGCGATCGTCACCCAGGTACCGGACCGGCCCCACCTGCGCGCCCGCCCAGTCGGCGATCCCCGGCAGGATCGGCCCGATGGCGTCGCGCACACGCCCGTCCCCGGGCAATCCGCTGCGGGTGATCTCATCGCCGGTGACCACGATCGCCACTGCCGGGGCGAAGACCGGCAGGGTCTCGTGCCCCAGGCTCGCGGCGATCCCGAGCGAGGCCGGCCCCACCCGGTGTCCGCGCGTGAGAACGGTTTCCCCGGGCGCGGTCTCCTCACCCGACCACCGCACGTGGCGCCCGTGCTCGACCTCACCACGCACACGGGTCACGCCGGAGCCGGGGGTGTCCTCGAGCCGGGCCTGTTCGTAGGGGAGCACGCTCTCGGCCCCCTTGGGAATCCGCGCACCGGTGGCGATCTCCACCGTTTCCCCGGATCTCAACGCCACGCTGGGTCCGGAGCTTCCGGCCAGGCGTCGGCCGACCAGGCGCCACGGACCTGGACCCGCCACGGCGTAACCGTCCATGGCGGAGGCGTCGAAGGCCGGCAGCCCCGCGAGGGCGCGGACATCGCGCGCGAGCACACCGCCGATCGCGCGGTCCAGGGGCAGCTCCCGCACCGGCGCGGGCAGGCACTCCCCCAGTTCCCGCGCACGTCGGCGCGCGTGTTCCCAGGAAAGGTGTCCGTCGTGTTCGCACCCGTGCATGTCGGTCTCCCCATCGCCCTCTCCGCCGGTCCTTCCAATTGTCCCTGCCGTCCGACGGAGGAAGGGCACCCCGTCGGCGCGGCCTGTCGGGACGGGGCCGACCGGTGACGGGGCTTTGCCTCCCGGGACCAGGGACGGTTCACCGGAGCAGCCCGTGCGCCGGTGCCACGAACACCTCTGCGCTCCCCCGCAGCACAGGGTTTCCGCAGGATCCGCACCTCGAAGGGCGCAGGGGACACATGCCTCTCCGGTGTCACGTCCCACACAGGCTGTTCGTCCACTCCGATTTGCCGTCTCGCCACTTTCCGCTAAAGTCTTTACCAGCGGCACGGCGAGGGCCACGGAGACGGGGCCCGCACAAGAAGCCGGGCAGCAAGCGGACGTAGCTCAGCTGGTAGAGCATCACCTTGCCAAGGTGAAAGTCGCGGGTTCGAATCCCGTCGTCCGCTCGGAGGAGACGCGGGGAGCCGAAGGCGCCTCACGTGTGACTCGGTGGAGTGGCCGAGAGGCGAGGCAACGGCCTGCAAAGCCGTCTACACGGGTTCGAATCCCGTCTCCACCTCACAACAAGAGCGGGCGGTTAGCTCAGTTGGTTAGAGCGCTACCTTGACACGGTAGAGGTCACAGGTTCGAATCCTGTATCGCCCACCACGTTTCACCAGTTCAGGGCATGTTCCGGAGCGATCCGGCACATGCCCTGAGTTGTGTCTGACCGTCGTTCGACCGTGACACAGGACGTCACCCGGCGGCCCCGACCGTTCAGATCCGGCACTCGGCGACACCTCAGGCTCCGGTCGCGTCAGCCCGTATGAACCGCTGATGCAAGCCCGCTGAGTCCCGTGGTCGTGAGCTGGAACCTAGCTTTCAGATTTGGCCCTCACCCTCCGGCCCGGCGGCGGGATGCTCACCTCCCGAGCTCCGCTGCTTGCCTCCTTCTCAACAAGCAACCCTCTCCAAGCGCGTCGCCGCCGTCGGCCAACCCTGATGTTGCGAAGCAGAAGAGGCTTCATGTATGTTCATCATGCGTGTAATCACGGTGGCACCTTCCTTAACCCTTGGATCCCGGCTTTCCAGGGCAGGACAAGAACTCTTCGCAGTTCCCGTGGAAGTTGAATCGACGAAGCGAGACGTACGAGCTTGCCTCTAAGCGCTTAGCCGGGAAGTGCGGGGGATACGTATGTCTGGGAAAACTAGTACGCAACGCGCCGCTTCGCGATGCAGCCATGCAACGGGCTACAGATATCCCGATTGCCTGAACTGGGCAAAAGAAGGAAAGATCTCACCTTTCCAGCCAGTTCCCGATGCAAGCTCCCCACCCCAGAAGAGCTTTGAAGCTTTCGTTGTCCACGTGATCGCAGAAGCATTGCGGGACAAGCAGATCGACTCAGCGATTCTTGGAATCAAAAAGGTTGAGCCCCGACCCGACGGACCCATTCTTTACGTTCACCCCGAAATGGCTAACACCATCGTCGCCGAGCTTTTGCCGGTTTTCGATTCGGATTATGACGGAGTTCGAGGGGTTCCAGGGCTACGCCTTGGGCACCAAGGCAACGGACGCCTGACACTCGTGGATGCATCCAGCAGATCCACTGTCTTTCTGCAACATGAGGACAAAAACTGGCGCCCTAACCTTCCTTCTGGCAAGCCAGGAATAAATCAGCTCTGGCTCGACCAAAATAAACTCATCCATAGCGAGCGTCACACGCTTCATTACTGGCACTCTGATTGGGGAACCGGTTCAAGAGATACCAGAAACCTTCTTCTCAGTAGGGTTCTACGCCGACCAAAAATAATCGACCGCGCAGGATCCTCCCATGGCTGGGCCAATACTTATACGCACAGCTACTTCGACTTGGTAATCGAGTCCTGCTGCGGGGACGACCCTCGCGACATCTCTTCCAACCTCATAGAAAGTGGGCTACTTTCAGGAATTGAAGGGGTAGACGAAGAGGACTTCATTCCCACGCCCACCTCCGTCAATATGGGGGTCGGGAGCGCAAACATATGCGTTCGCCGACTGTCAATCGGCCCCTGCAGAAGAACGCCAGAAATGATCAAGAGAACTTCTGAGGCAATTCGTGAGGGACACAAGACCTCATGACCTCTACGATAATCCTCGCATCAGGTATAATGTTTCTGGCGATCCTCCTGAGGGCTATGAGGGATATAAGCATAGTATGGTGTTTCTACTGGCTTTCTCGCAACGGCAGTACCGAACAACGAGTCCGACTCTGTAAGGACCTGATTTCAGTCCTCAAGCAGGACAAAATTATTCAGGTAAAGGGATGTCACTCCTCAGCTCGAATGAACCGCAGAAGGTCGGCGGTCGAGACTCGGTACAGGCCACCGATGCGCACTACGTGCACCGGGAATTCGTCGGCACGGGCGAGTTCGTAGGCCTTGGTCCGACCGATGCCCAGCACACGTGCGGCGGTCATCAGGTCTACGGTCGGTGGAAGCTCGCGCACCTGTTCCACGGTCAGGCTCACGCGCCCACCTCCGGAAGTTCGCTCAGCAGAACCCGGCCAGCGGGGGCTTTCAAGGGCCACCACACCGCGTTCTCCGGGTTGTGTGTTTCGGGCAGGTGAGCTGTGGCGACCGGTGCATGATCAGCGCCCTGCACACTCCGCAGGGCACTGCGTGCGTGCGTTTCGCGTCGGGCCGTGGGGAAGACGAACAGCACCCACGGCATCGGGCCCACCAGGGTTGGTGCGAAGTCGACGTAGCGCTGCATCTTGGTGCGCAACTGGCGATGGGTCTCGCTACCGGTGTCCCACTCCAAGAAGAAGGCCACAGACTGGCCGTCGGCGTCCCAGCGACCGAACCCGTCAGCATGCGGAACCGGGATGAGCCCATCACGCGTGTGGAATTCGGCCCAACCATGGGCGTCGGAGGCGTTCAGCCACTCCCCCAGCTCGGCCGTTCGCTCGCTGGCGCGGCCGGCCGCCACCAAGGCGGTGAAGAACCCGTTGGCCCCCACTCGATGGTCCAAGTGCGTGCTCCGTGCGAGGGCAAGCTGACGGTCCCGGCGCACACTCGCGCGATCGGTGTTGCGACCGCCTTCGGCCGCCATGACGTGAGCGCCAGCAGTGTCGAGAACGTAGTGCCACGGCGCTGATCCGCGATCGCGCCGAGGACGGAAACGCGCGACCAGACCGAGACCGGTCAGGATTCGCATGCGTTGGACGGCTCGGCTCTGGCTGTTGAAGGCGACTTGAGCGACCTGCGGAGTGGTCAGCACACGGTGGGTGTGGATGAGCGACAGGATGCGTCGGTCACGGTCGGTCAGATGCGCGGCCAGCCGCAGCAGGTGGCCTCCATCGACGCGGGCGGGAGTCCTCTCGGTAAGAATCTGTACAACCCCTTCTGGGTGGGAAGGTTTTCGGATCCATCACCCGCCGGGCTTGCGCACGCTCTGTCCTGGGACAGCAGATGCGCGCACCCCAGCGGGTCAGAGGAGTCCACGCATGCGCCCACCGATCCGTCGGGGGATCAGCCGGGGACAATCCGCGAAAACTCCCCTCACCCATCCAGGGCGTTGAACCTACCGAAATCGCTCACCCTTGCGGGTACCGATTTCACAATCACTGCCGGAGAGCAGGTCATGGGACCGACATGGGTGTGGCCCATCCCAGTAGTCGGGGACGGGCCACAGCCAAGCCAGTGGAGGAGCGTCAGCGCCGGTGATCGGGCCCGGCTTCAACAGCGACCAGCGCGGCCCACTCCGCATCAGGGAAAGACAACAGAGCGTCCTTCCGGTTCTGGGTGTCGCGCATCTGGACCCGACTCGGCAGGTGGCGCAGTTCCACGCACTGAGCGGCGTTCTCCGAGTACGAGGACTTGTACCACTCGTTCACAGCAACTCCTCCAGCAGTCGGACCGTGTCATCCACGGGGAAGCAACGACCGATCACGTGCGTCACGATCCCCTCGATTTTGTCAGCTTCCTCGGTCGACTCGTACACGTGGTTACCGCTGGCGTGATCGGAGGCGGCGACCTTCCTGCCGTCCATCAAGCGGTACACCTGGATGGGGGTTGCGACCGGAAGGATCGGAGTGTGGTCAGGGATCAGGTGGGCCGCCAAGCGTCCCCGCCCGATGTGTCGGAGCAACGCTTCGAGCTGGTCGGCCCTGACATGGCCAGGAAGACCCTTGAGCGCGGAGAGTGGGAAGACCACCGTCACGAAGGGGTCGTTCCTGCGGGTCAACGACTCGTACCGTGCCACCCGCAGTTGCGCCAGCCGCTCGACCTCGTCCGCCGACACGGTCAGATGACCTGTGCGGAACACGTGACGTGCGTACTCGATCGATTGGACCATCCCGGGAACCAGGTTGGAGACGGTCACACTCGCGATCGAGACGGCCTTGTCCTCCAGAGCCCCGGCCGAGCGCATCCACGGTGGCATCTGGAGCCCCGTCGCGACCGGTTCCCAGGCTCGCGCCAACCGCCCACGGCCGTGCAAGACCTGATCCAGTTCTTCGACCTTCGCCCGCTTGGGGGTGACGACACCGTTCTCCCATCGGGACACGGAGGCCGAGGAAGATTCGACCCGGTCAGCGAGTTCACCCTGACTCAAACCGGACAATTCACGGAGCTTGAACAGCAGCGATGTGAAGTCGTTCTCAGGCACACGTCGAGGCTATACACGATCTTGCACGCGGACCCATTGCTTTCCGGTTAGTTATTGCTCTCTGTGTAAATGCACAGGTCACATTCAGAGTGAGTCCATGGATGTAATCGAGCAGCTACGGCACCTTCAGGACGAACTCAACGCTCGCGGCCTGCACTCGCAGATCAGCGACAAGCCCCACTGGTTCAGCATGGATCCCTTGCCCACCCTGACCTGTGGCCCCTACCTCGGATATGCACAGGTCACCGTCGCCGACCACGGTCTCTACCGATGGCTGGACGGGCGCGGCAACTACAAGACCCATCCCCGGGTCTTCGCCGCGCTCGTGGTCGACGACCTCATCCGCACCCGCGCGGGCACACAGACCCCACCCGAACTGCCCGAGTGGCGCACAAAAGCAGAACGCCACGCGCCCCCGCCTCTACCACGACGCAGCCAACACCGGCGAGGCAACGACCGCCCCTGACCGCCCTCCGCGCAGCTGGGCCCCGACCAGTGCGGTCGGGGCCCAGCTGCGTACGCATACCCCTCTACCCGCCCCGAGCACGGCCACGGATGGAGTCCAGCGCGGTCAATGCGGTCTCGTCGGCCTCGGGCAGGGTGTGCAGGTACCGGGCCGTGGTCGCGATGTCGGAGTGGCCCAACCGTTCCTTGACCACTTGCAGGTCCGCTCCCCCGGCCAACAGCCACGAAGCATGCGCATGCCGTAGATCGTGGAAGCGCACCCGCTGTCCCACTTCGGCGCGGGACAGCGCAGGCCGCCAGACTTGTCGGCGGAACCAGTCGGCCGGGATGTGGCCGTCGGTGTCACGTGTGCGCGGATGGCGTGGTTCGTCCTTGCCCTTGGCACGCCGTTGCGCACGGTAGTGGGCGTAGGCGCCCTTGCAGTGCTCGCACTTGCACTTGCCCGCCGAGTAGCCACTGAGCGTGCCGTGCTTGTACTGGCGCCCGTGCGCCTTCGGTTCGGTCAGGCCCAGAGCGTCGGGGTCGGGTACCGGCCGCAGGCGCTTCTCGGGAGACGGCCCCTCTTCGGCTGCGAACAGCAGGTCTTGCGGCTTCAGTGCGTACGCAGTGATGTGGTCTGCGAGCCTGCGTACCAGGGGTGGGCTGAGCTTGAAGCGCCGGTATTCGCGGTCCTTGGGGTAATCCTTGACGTGGAACCTTCCGCCCGTGGGGTGGAAGCGGGGGTTGACCTCAACCACCGCACGGCTGACCGTGAGCACGCTCGAACGGGGATCCAGGTCCTGCGTACGCAGCTCGGAGAGTTCGCCCCAGCGCAGGCCACTTTCGATGGCGGTTTCCACCAGCAGGCGCATGCGCGCGTCGGGCAGGGCCCAGTACAAGGTGTCGAACTGCTCCGGGGTGATGATCGTGCGCGGCTTGGCCGCCACGGGCGGGGTCTTGACCCCCTTGCACGGGTGCACGAACGTCACCTGATCATTCAAAGCCGTGGTGAAGACCGCGCTGAGAATGGCCTTGTTGGCGTTGACCGTGCCCGCCGAGACGCCCTCCTCGCGCAGGCGGGCCACCCAGGCGCGTACGTGTTCGGGCAAGATGTCCACCATCCTCATCGGGCCGAACTCCGGGAGGATGTGTTTGCGCAGTGAGTACGTGTAGCGCTGGCGTGTGCTGGCCTCCATCTGGTGGTGGGGAAGCCAGGTCTCTTCCACGTAGCGGGCGAAGGTCATGCGCCCGCGTGCGGGGTCACCGACCCTGCCTTCGGCCAACTGCGTCTCGGCCCGTTGCCACGCCTTGTCGGCGTCCTTCTTGTTGGGGAACGTGCCCGCCGACCGTTCCCGGCCCTTCAAGTCCTTGTAGTAGGCGGTGTAGCGCACCCGGCCGTTGCGCCCGCCCCTCTTGCGGGAGAAACCCACGTCGTTCACCTCAGGGGGTTGACCGTGATCTGACCGTGGACCGTGCGTCATCGGGCGGTAGCCGCCGACCCTGCACGGCATTCCGATTTCCTAATCTACCTGCGATTTTACCCAGCAGACAGGGAACGGTCGAGGTCGAGTTGAACGCGAAAAGGGTTTTGACACGGTAGAGGTCACAGGTTCGAATCCTGTATCGCCCACCAGCATCACCGCAGGTCAGAGGTTCCCTCTGGAGTGCGGGTCCTGGATGATCACCCAGCAATGGGAGATAGTCGGGAGATCATCTTCGAAGCGGGCTCCTCCGGGAGCCCGTTTTTCGTGTCTCCATGGTGGTGCTCTTCCAGGATCGGAGCCGTGGAGAACGAGCACCCGCGTCTGACGGGGCAGATCCCGCGCACTCTGGCCCCACAGGGTCTCGAGCACCGTGAGTACACGCTCCTCCATCTGCGCAGTGACGTGTTCATGGATCCGAGCCATCCCCGGCATCCGGTGGCCGAGCCGAGCTGCCCGAGCCACTTCCGGGACACCGGCAGCCGCCGGCTGCGTACGCAACGAATGCCGACCGGCCTCGTTGAACGTCACCCCCGGCAGGAGAGGACGCCGTATCCACACCACTTCGTGTGTGGATGCCCCGTCCCAGGCCGGCCGCCAGAAGCGCGCCCGGAAGTTGCCGCGCCGCAGAACNCGGGGGTGTTTCTCCGGGCGTCCGCCGGTGTTGGCCGGTGGGAGCAGGGGCTCGATCAGGGCCCACTGCTCGTCGGTCGGGTCCGAGGGGTAGGTCGGCTCACACGTCATGAGGGCCAGGCTCACAGGGCCTGCGGCCGGGTGAGAGCGAAGTGCTCGGAGCGTTACCCACCCTTCTCAAACACGCTCTCAGGCCTTCAGCGAGTTCACGCCACAAGGATTTGGCCTCTGGCCGCTCATCAGTCATAGGTTCACGGGCCACACTCATCGATGCTGCACTTACTGCTGATGCCCCATCATGCAAAAATGAGCTGGTCCCGGGCCCCAGCCACCCGAAGGCCGTGCTCCCGAGAGAAGGACCCGAGAGCTCTGCTGCAGTCTGAGCGCTCCCGCCCCCGAGAGTTCGCCTCGGCCAGTAAGGGCTTGTCGACGAGGCGTGGAATCATTGCTTGACTGCCGACCTCGAATACCGCCCCGAGTCAGGCGACAAAAATGAAATTGCTAAAAGCCAAACAAAACTGCTAAGATCACTCAGCAACAAAAGTGCAATGGCAACCCCGATGACCACCTGGGCCACACCTACCAGCGACAGAAGCTTCTTTTTTCAGCGAAGCCGGTCAATGTATACGCCCAACGACAGGCCTAAAGCGAGCAACACAAACTGCTGAGATGCAACGACCACAGAGACCGAAGTTGAGACCAACAAAGGAGTTTCGACAGCGAGCAACCGGACGAGGACGCCTACGCAAGTGACCGACGTGACGAGACTTGCGCCTGAAGTCCAGCAGAGGCAAAGTTAACAACTGAAATACGAATTCACTTATTTTCTTAGAATGGATTTCCATGGATGAAGCAAGGAAGCAGAGATCTTCGCCAAGATTGCTTGCCCTTCTGGGTGAGCCTGATCGACTTTCCGTGGTCGCCGGACTGATAGCCAACAACGAACCGCCTCAAGACCTGAAAAAGACCTCCTCCGAAATGATGATCGGGCAGTTGGAAGCCGGCGGTGTTCTCAGCAACGGGGAGGTGACGAAAGAGAGCCTGTCTGCCCTTTTGAAGGAATGCCTCACCGAAGTCCGCGAGTTGATCAAGGACGAGCACACCCCACCGAGTGCCAAGCACTTGCGGCAGCTTAAATTCAAGCATGGGCGCCTCGTCCGGATCCCGAGCAACCCTGCACAGCGAGCTGAGCTGCTGAGCTGGCTGGTCGACTCTCTTCTGGTCGATCCCTCTTACCAGGAGAGTGAACTGAAAGTCCTGCTGAGGACAGTGCATGACGACCATGCAGCTTTGCGGCGCTATCTTGTCGACGGGGGGTACATGAGGCGTGAACCACACAGCGGAACTTACTACCTTTGTCGGGATTGAGTGTACGCAGCGGGATTGATTAGAATTGTTCCTTGAACATCGAGTCGCGTGAACAGCGGGCGCGTGTTCTCCCCCAGGAGAAGTATTCATCCACAGCACTCGTGCCCCCCTGACTGCTTTCCATAAATGTGCACCAATTCGCACATGGTGGAGTCGTAGTTGCCCGCACCGAGCCGAAGCAGCCCGATCCGATCCGGTGCATGCCTTGGTAGTACATCATGAACAAATGCCGGGATGAAGCGCATCGAATATCCTGAGCAACCGGCACTCAGGAAGGTTTGTCGAACCTCACAGGCGGATACTCCAATTCTACCCCGTTTGCCCCCCTTCGGGCTCGCCCGCCACGGCATTTCCAACACCCTCGACATCGAGGAACTCGAGGCCGTCCTCGGTGCCCTGGTCACGCCAACTCAGCTCATACGTGCCATAAAGCCAAAGATCCCTTGGGCCTTACAGCGAGAGGAACTTCTTAGAGCTCATCTCAAAATCCGTGGGGGTGCTTGGCCGGGTGCTTGTAGCAGATGAGGACGCAGGCGATGCCCGGCATCGCCGGAAAGGTGGAGGCCTTGCGCTCCCAGCGCATGTTCGACCTGCGGTAGGAGCCCAGCCAGGCGAGCCAGCGCTGACCTTGTACCGGTGGCGTCCCAAGCGTTGGGAGGACTCGATGCCGGGACGGGCGATGCACAGCTCACAGCACGTGATCATGCCGGGTTCAGAGCCGCCCCGCAGGGCTTTCAAGGTGAGCTCTCGGTGACGTGAGGTTTGTTCCCGTGCTGATCGCGAACCGCATACAGCTCTGGCTCCGCCGGCTCCGACTCCACCTGCCTTTACCTCTTCGGGGCCGGAGGTGAGTCGTTTGAAGGATGCGTACGCTCCGCGTGAGCGCTGCGTTCGCACGGAATCGGCGCATGAGCAACTCATACGCATCAATCAGCGCGAACGAAGGCCAGACATGGATGGTGCGCGACCACATCGTCGGATCAGCGACCGCGACATTGGCCGCCAGGGAGGCGCCGGGCCCGATGATCAACAACGTCCAGGGCAACACCCCGCCCTTGCGTCCGTTGCGGGCATCGCTCAACAACGTCATGGACGATGCCACGACCATGCCGTCGGCCAAGCGGGGGACAGGACTGGGCGCCGCTCGGGTTCCCCGTGGCGCAGGGTGAGTTCGTACATGTGCGATTAGGAGACCACCGCGGTGATCACGGCGAGAACGAGAACGGTGCCGATGGTGCTCCAGCGGGACCAGCGGGAAGTATCCATCACAGGTCACCGCCCGCCCAGAGCTAGCTCGGTGGAGACCGTGAGGGGCATGTAGGAAACCGACAAGCCCGCCTGGAAGCCGCCCTGTGCTCGCCTGCCCCGAGAAACTCAGGACGGACACCCACCGGATCCACGCCAGCGGCACCAGCGGCCCGTGACCCGAACCCGACGCGGGCAAGACCGAGCCTCTGAAGGTCACCACCCGCGCGCCGATCCTGACACGGTCGTCATCGTTGACGCTCCGCAGAGGCGATGAGGCCACCACCCCATCGGGCGTGCGGGTGGTGCCGAGGTGTTGCACCCCTCGCAAGGGCGATGAGGCATGTGCCGTGCCCTGTCGGCGGCACTACTTCAGAACTTGGTGCAGATAGGGAGCTTGGTCGGCCGCACGTCGATGGCCTCGTGCAGGCAACGGTCGCCGGTGGCCTGGAAGATGCCCGCATCCAGGGCCAGGCTGTGCACACATCCGGCTTCGCGGAACCAATGCAAGGTGAAGAGCGCTTGGCCTCCGGTTCCTCAGCCTGCGTTTCGCCGAGAAAACCTCGACCAGCTCAGCCCAGCCGAGTGTGAACGTCATCATGCTCAGGCTACTCAAGCTCGGATTGCAGAGTCACCCCTATGCAGCACAAAAACCCAGCTCATGAGTGCCCACCGGGTTGAATAAACTTCAACCGAAACAGCTCCCGTGATTGTCAATAGCCCCCATTGGCCACATTCGGACGGGGCGGCGCGTCGGACTGCTACCTGGAAATACGTCCGCCACATCCGACCTGAACAGGCACAATCTCTGATTAGCACCCCCGCCCACCCTGCGCTAGAGTCCCAACGGGAATTCGGGATGCATGCCCCGGCAAGCACCAAAGGAGCGATTTGCTCCTGACCCTTTTATTGCTGTTTGCTTGTTGTTCAAGCACCTTTACTCCGAGGACACAAGGAGTGTTCGCAAGTGTCCTGCTGTTCTTTTCTGTATTTCCTTTGTCGGCTTGAGGTGTGGGAAGGATGCTGAGAGGTGCGGGGGTCGCTCCCGCGGAACAGCAACCACAGTGGCCCGACCCGAGGGCCCTCGTCGCGGTGGAGGAGGAGCTGCGAGCTCTACCCTCACTGGTCACCGAAGAGGAAGTCGAAGCGCTCAGTGTCAACCTGGGGGCGGTGGCCTCTGGAGAGGCGTTGCTGCTGCACGGCGGTGACTGCATGGAACCCTTCGCCGACTCGGGACCGGACAGAGTGGCTCTCAAAGTGGGGCAACTGTCCGACCTGGCTGCTCTCATGCGTGCCGACTGCGGGGTGTCGCGGGTGGCGATGATCGGAAGGATCGCAGG
The DNA here is from genome assembly GCF_000341145.1 of Nocardiopsis xinjiangensis YIM 90004. Taxonomy (GTDB): domain Bacteria; phylum Actinomycetota; class Actinomycetes; order Streptosporangiales; family Streptosporangiaceae; genus Nocardiopsis; species Nocardiopsis xinjiangensis. The sequence goes on along the minus strand of NZ_ANBE01000017.1, from coordinate 73,275 downwards.
CCAACACGCCAAGCCGCGGTCACAGGCGTACGAGCAGGGTCCGGACGGGACGATGATCCCCGCTTACCGAGGGGATGCCGTCAACGAGCCGGCCCCGGACAGCCGTCTGCGCGAGGCCGACCCGGGCAGGATGCTGGATTCCTACAGACATTCCGCGCTCGCCCTCTCCGAGCTCCGTCGGGGATGGGACGGTCAGCCCGTCCACGACCGCGTCTTCGCCTCCCACGAATTCCTACTCCTTCCTTACGAAAAAGCCCTGTTCAGGAAGGCTAAGCGTGGATCTTATTCCACCTCCGCCCATTTCGGGTGGATCGGGGAACGCACTCGCTCTCTTTCCGGTGCACATGTGGACTTCTCCGCTTCGGCGCACAACCCGATCGGCGTGAAGCTGGGACCCGACATTACTCCTCCGGAGTCGGTGTCCTTGGTGAAGAGACTCAATCCGGAAAGGTTGTCGGGGCGTTTGACGCTAATCGCTCGAATGGGTGTACGGAATGTCGAATCGGTGCTTCCGAGCGTGGTGACAGCCGTTCGCGAAAGCGGTGTCCCGGTGACGTGGATCTGCGATCCCATGCACGGCAACACCTACCGATCCGCTTCCGGGGTGAAGACCCGCTCGGTCCCCGACATCCAAGAGGAGACCGCCTCCTTTGTCCGCGTACTCCGGCACGCGGGTGTCAGGCCCGCGGGCCTGAGCCTGGAGATCACTCCGGACCAGGTCACGGAGTGTGTCTGGGACTCCGGGCAGGACCACTTCCCCCGGTACTGGTCCGCTTGCGACCCCCGGCTCGCCCCCCAGCAGGCGGCAGCTGTGGTGGAGGCGTTCACGACGGAGCTGTGAGCCGCGCCGGGAACCGGCCCGTCAGTGCCGGGGACGGCGTCCTTCCGCCTGCCCACCGCCCGATGCGAAGGACCATGAAAGAGCACTTCACCAAGAACCACCCAGGGCCACCGGAGGATTCGGCCCGGGAAGCAGCGGGGCCCAGTGAATGGGCCGCGCTGGCCGCCCTCGTGCTGCCGGTCCTGTTGATCTCCGTCGACATGACCATCCTCAGCTTCGCGGTGCCCCACCTGAGCAAGGACCTCGCGCCCGGCCCCACGCAGCTGCTGTGGATCGTGGACGTCTACTCGTTCGTGCTGGCCGCTTCCCTGGTCACGATGGGGACCCTCGGAGACCGGGTCGGTCGGCGCAGGCTCCTCGTCTGGGGTTCGGCGGGCTTCGGCCTGGCCTCCCTGCTCGTCGCCTACGCCCAGAGCCCTGAGATGTTGATCCTGGGCCGGGCCCTGCTCGGCGTGGCCGGGGCCGCTCTCATGCCCTCCACCCTCGCCCTCATCCGTACGGTCTTCGCCCAGGAGCGCCAACGCGCGATCGCGGTCGCGGTCTGGGCCTCGGTGCTCTCCGTAGGCTCGGCGCTGGGACCCATCTTCGGCGGTCTCCTGCTGGAGCACTTCTGGTGGGGTTCGCTGTTCCTCGCCAACGTCCCGGTCGTGGTTCTCCTGGTGGTGGCTGTACCCCTGCTGGTACCGGAAAGCAGGGCCGACGAGCCCGGATCGCTCGACCCGGCCAGCGTCCTATTCCTGGTCATGATGATGATCCCGATTGTCTACGGGATCAAACAGACCGTCGTCCACGGACCGGGCCTGCTAGCGGCGCTGTCAGCGCTGGTGGGGGCCGTCAGCCTCGTGCTGTTCGTGCGCAGGCAGGCCGCCCTCACCACACCGATGCTGGACCTGGGGCTCTTCAGTATCGCGTCCTTCCGCATCGCGGTCCTGCTCAACATGTTCACGCTCTTCGCCATGGTCTCGGTGCTGTTCTACCTGTCCCAGCATCTTCAGGCCGTCCTCGGGATGGCGCCTGTCCAGGCAGGCCTGGCCCTGTTGCCGGGGCTCACCCTGAGCGTCGTCGGCAGCTTCTGCGCCTTGGCCGTGGTGGCGAGGCTGGGGTCGCCCCGTGTCCTGCTCCTGGGCCTGGGCCACATGGTGGTCGGGTTCGCCATGCTCAGCCTGATGCCCGACCCCGGCCGAGTCGCCTACCTCATCGGAGCCTTCTGCCTGGTCTGTTTCGGTGCGGGGCTGGTCCAGAGCCTGACCAACAACATCGTCATCACCTCCACACCGCCCGACCGGGCCGGCTCGGCCTCCTCGGTCTCCGAGACCGGCTACGAACTCGGCGCCGCCCTGGGCATCGCCCTGATGGGAAGCGTCCTGGCAGCGGTCTACCAAACGGGGCTGGCCGGCGAACCCAGCGTGACCGCCGAGGCCCGAGGAAGCATCGCCGGGGCGATGGAAGCCGCCTCGCAACTGCCCCCCGAAGAGGCCCGCCTCTTGGAGGAGGCGGCGAGCGCCGCCTTCACTCACGCCGTCCACGTCACCAGCGCCGTCATCGCCGCGGTGCTGATCCTAATCACGGCGGTGACCGCTCTGAGCCTGCGCGGCGAACGACGGTCCGCCGATTCCCCCAGCGTTCCCACTGACCCAGATGCAAGGAGCGACCCCGAGACGATGCCCGACAGGAACGAACCACACGACAGCCTCGACGAGCTCAGACACGAACTCGATTCCGTCGACCGGATCCTGCTGAACAGCCTGTTGCTGCGCCGCGACTGCATCCGCCGCATCGGGCTGGTCAAACACGCCACGAACACCTCCGTCATGCAGCCCGAACGAGTGCGCTCGGTGCTCGGCAGAGCAACCGAGTTCGCGCTGGACAGCGGCATGAATCCATACGTGCTTCAAGACGTCTACGCGTCGCTGATCAAGGAGGCCTGCCGTGAGGAGGACGGCACCGGGCTTCCGGAGGGCGACCCGAAAGACCGGATCGAGGTACTGGCCGAGGAGATCGAGAACCGTGCGCACACTACTGATTGACAACTACGACTCCTTCACCTACAACCTGTACGATCTCCTGTTCCGAGTGAACGGTGCCGCCCCGCACGTGGTCACCAACGACACACCCTGGTCGGAGATCCAGCTGGGCGAGTACGACTGTGTCGTCGTCTCCCCGGGGCCAGGGCGTCCACAGGAAGACGCCGACCTCGGGATATCGCTCATAGCGCTCAAGCAGACACAGATCCCCGTACTGGGTATCTGCCTGGGACACCAAGGGCTCTCCCATCTGTTGGGGGCCAAGGTCGGGCACGCCGCCGAACCGGTGCACGGCCGCGTTTCTGAAGTGCACCACGCATCCACCGACCTATTCGTGCGGATCCCAACCCCGTTCGACGCGGTTCGATACCACTCCCTGTCGGTCAGCGACCTTCCGACCGAACTCGAACCGCTGGCCTGGACGACCGACGGCGTGGTGATGGCCGCGCGCAACAGGAACGCCCCCCAGTGGGGAGTCCAGTTCCACCCCGAATCCATTCTGACCGAATACGGAGAGGAGCTGCTCCACAACTTTCGGGAACTGGTCACCGGCGGGCACAGTGGTCCTGCCAAGGGCGGAGGCGAATCCGGTTACCGGGTCGAACACCGGGAGATCGACACCGAGCCGGACACCGAGGTGCTGTTCACCGGACTCTACGGGGGGTCAGACGCTGCCTTCTGGTTGGACAGCTCCGACAACCGGGAGAGCGGACGGTTCTCCATCCTGGGTGACTCCTCCGGCCCGCTCGCCGAATACCTGGAGTACTCGGTGCGGAACCATCGCTGGACCATCAAGAGCGAAGGCCGCACCACCGAAATTGACGCCGGTTTCTTCGACTACCTCGAAGAACAGCTCGTCCGGCGACGGGCCGACATCCCCGACGGCCTCCCCTTCGATTTCAACCTGGGTTACGTCGGCGCGCTCGGCTACGAACTCAAGGCCCAGACCGGAGGCCGGGCATACCACGCCTCCCCTCGACCGGACAGCCAGCTCGTCTTCGCCGACCGTGCCGTCGTCGTCGACCACCTGCGGGGCCGGACCCACCTGCTGGCACTGACCACGAGCCGCTCGCCCGAGACCGTCCGGTACAACGCGCGGTGGTTCGCCGAGACGGAACGACAGGTACGAGATGCCGCCGGCACTGCCCCGGAACCCGTCCCGGAGCCTCCGTCCGGGTTCCGAGACTTCCACTTCGACCAATCCCGGTCGGCCTACCTGCACAGCATCGCCCGGAGCCTCAGGGAGATCATCGACGGGGAATCCTACGAGATCTGCCTGACCAACACGGCCGAGTCCGAACCGGTCCGCGACCCCCTCGGCGTCTACCGGAGGCTGCGGTCGTTGAGCCCCGTGCCCTTCGGCGCGTTCCTCCGGATGGGAACCACCTCGNGGGGACAGGTTGGTCCAGGCCAAGCCGATCAAGGGGACCCGGCCCCGGGGCGGTACCGAGGCGGAGGACACCGCCATCGTGCGGGACCTGGCAACCAGTACCAAGGACCAGGCCGAGAACCTCATGATCGTCGACCTCCTGCGCAACGACCTGAACAGGGTCTGTGTCGCGGGCAGCGTCCACGCACCCAAGCTGTTCGACATCGAGACCTACTCACAGGTCCACCAGATGGTGAGCACCATCGAGGGCCGCCTGGCCCCTGACCGGACCGCGGTCGGCTGCGTGCGCTCTTGCTTCCCCGGCGGCTCGATGACAGGGGCGCCCAAGGTCCGCACGATGGAGATCATCGACAGCCTCGAACACCGCGCGCGCGGTTACTACTCCGGTGCTGTCGGCTGGTTCTCCCTGTCCGGCGCGGCCGACCTGAACATCGTGATCCGCACCCTCGTCAGCGACGAGCACAGCTGCACCTTCGGGGTGGGTGGCGCCATCGTGGCGCTCTCCGACCCCGAAGAGGAGCACGAGGAGACCCTGGTCAAGTCGAGGGCAGTCCTCACCGCGCTCAACGCCCGGATCGAGGGACTGTCATGAACACACCGAACCCCCGGACGGAGGGAGAACCCGAGGCCGTCGTGATCGGGCACGGAGCGGTGGGGGCGCTCATCACCGCCCTGATGGCCGAGGCCGGATGGTCGGCCCTCTCGGTGGACCGCGCCGACCACACCCGCGACAGCGCCGGGATCCTGCACGGTGACATCACCGCCCCCACGCCGGCACTACGGGACAAGCTGGCCCGAGCCGACATGGTCGTGGTGGCGGTACCGGAACAAGCTGCCGTGGACGGTCTCGGCACCATCGCCGAAGCCACCGATCCCCGCACCACGATCGTGGAGACCCTCTCCCACAAGAGCGGCTTCCTGGACAGGGCGGAGCCCCTCCTGGAACCTCGTCCCGTCCTGAGCCTCAACCCGCTCTTCCACCCTTCTCTGGGGTGGGCGGACAACACCGTGACGGCTTCCGCCATCCGTGCCGGGAACACGGCCGAGCGCCTGCTCACCCTGATCGAGGGAGCCGGGGCCCGGGTCCACCGCCTCAGACACGAAGAACACGACCACATCGTCACCTCAGTGCAGGCGGTGACCCACGCAGCACTCCTGTCCTTCGTCGATGCCGTCCGGCGTCTGGGGCTGGCACCGGCCGACCTCGTGGCCTGCGCCCCACCGCCCACCCGCACGCTCCTGGCACTGTCCGCGCGTGTTCTCACCTCGCAGGCCGAAACCTACTGGGACATCCAGAACTCGGGCCGGCCGGGCGACGACGCACGCCGGGCACTGGCCGAATCACTCCAAGCCCTGGACGTCGGGGCCGGTGCCGGCGACCGGGACGGCTTCGGCGAGAGGTTCGCCGGGCTCGGCACCTGGCTCGGAGAGAACCTCGACCCCTTCGCCGACGACGCAGCGCGTGCCCTGAAGACGCTCCTGAACCGGCCAACCGACCACGACGACCCCTCCCACGGCAAAAGGTAAGGACACGATGACCCGACCGTCCCGGAGCAACCACATCCTCCGCAGGTCACAGTCGATCACCGACATGTACACACGGTCCGTCGGGGCCGGCCTGACTGGACACGCCATCACCGAGCGTTCAGGCAAGACCGTACGCCTGGCCGACGGGGACCACTGCGTCGAATTCGTCTCCTGCTCCTACCTCGGACTGGAGGAGCACCCCCGGATGGTCCAGGCGGTGCGGACAGCGCTCGACAAGTACGGCACCCACTTCTCCTCCTCACGCAACAGCGTCGAACCGGCCGAGATCCGCGAACTGGAGGACCTGCTCGGTGAGATCTACCCCGGGATGAACGCGCTGGTGTTCAACTCGGTCAGCAGCGTCCACCTGGGCGTCCTGCCGCTGCTCGGGGCGGGTCTGCTGCCCGGCTACCCGGTCGCGGCCGACGGGCCCCTCTTCGTCATCGAGCGCACCGCCCACGCCTCCATGCAAGCGATCCGAGGCGTGCTGGAACAGACCGGAGAGGCGACCCGCTTCGACGTCGAGGACCCGGAGTCATTCACCCGGGCCCTCCGTCTGGCCGAGGGGTCCGGACGCACCCCCGTCGTCCTGGTGGACGGTATCGGTTCCATGGGTGGGCTGATCGACGTGGCAGCGCTCTCCGAGAAGGCCGCCGAGTACCACGGTTACCTCTACATCGACGACGCGCACGGCATCTCCGTCAGCGGTACGAACGGCGCCGGGTACGCGTTCGACGCCTTGGGCGGCCACGTGCCGGAGCACGTCCTCCTCGTCGGTTCTCTGTCCAAGGCGTTCGGCGGGTCGGGCGGCTTCCTCCTCACCCACGCCCCCGAGGACATCATCCGGCTGAGGCGCGAGGCCAACCCGATGGTGTTCGGCCACTCGAACATGATCACCCACGTCCTGGCCAACCTGGAGTCGGCCGCCACGCACTTGGACGGCACCGTCTCCACCCTCCAGAAGAACCTGTGGGACAACGTCGCCCTCTTCGACCGCAGCCTGGGCCGCACTCGGAACGTGAACCTGGTCAACGCGGGCAGCCGGTCCCCGATCCGCGGGCTGGCCATGGAGACCGAGGAACAGGCGTTCCACGCAGCCAAACGCCTGCGCACCGCGGGCATCCTCTGCTTCCCCGTCTTCTACCCGGTCGTCGCGCCGGGTACGGGGCTGCTCAGGTTCGCCATCTCAGCCAACCACACCCACGAGCAGATCGAGTCCATCGCCCACCAGCTGTCCTCCTCCTGAAAGGGAACACCATGAACTCATCCGGTCCACCCAGCTTCTTCGACACGATCGTCGTCGGCAACGGAGCGTTGGGCTCTTCTCTGGCGGTGGAACTCGCCGAACGGGGCGCACGGGTCGCTCTGGTCGGCCGTGCCCACCGGCCCTACGCGGCCTCCACCGCTGCTGGTGCCATGCTCGGCTGTTTCGGTGAGGTCACCACCTCTCTCCTGGGAAACGAGTACGGCCGCACCAAGTTCTCTCTCGATCTCGCGGCCAAGGACATCTGGCCGGAATGGCTGGAGCGGATCTCCACGGACGACTCCGACGGCAGGGACATCCTCACGGCCAAGGGCACCACCGTCCTCCTCAACACCGTGGGCACCGGTGCAATTGACTCCGACAACTTCGAGGCGATCCGCTCGGCGCTGGAAGCCAACGGTGAGCCGCATGAGAACGTCGACCCCGACGACGTGGAGTGGTTGGATCCCGACCCCAACTCACGGCCACTCAGGGCCCTGCACATCCCCGGCGAGCACGCCGTGGACTCCGGGCGGCTGCTGCACCGGCTCACCGCGGTGGCGCAGCGGCTCGAGGTGAGCCTGGTGGACGCCCAGGCCACCAAGGTCCTCAACGACGGCGGCCAGGCACAGGGCGTGGAGTTGGAGGACGGCAGGGTCCTCCACGCGCCGAAGGTGGTGCTCGCGAGCGGTGTCGGCTCACAGGAGCTGGTCGACTCCGTCGACGGTCTGGGCGAGTGCATTCCCCGGCTGGTCAGCGGGTACGGGGTGTCGGCCCTGGTCACCACGGACGACGGTACACAGCCGGAGTCGGTGATCCGGACCCCCAACCGTGCGTTCGCGTGCGGCCTGCACGTCGTCCCGCGCAGCATGGCCCGCGTGTACGTCGGTGCCACCAACATCATCAACCCGCGCCCCATGGCCGACCCGGTCATGCGGGACCTGCTTTTCCTGCTGGAGTGCTCGCACCGGCAGATCCGGCGCAACCTGTGGTCCAGCAGTGTGGTGGATGTCAAGGTCGGCAACCGCCCGGTGTCACTCGACGGCTTCCCGCTCCTGGGCGAGACCCCGCTCACGGGGCTGTGGATGATGACCGGCACCTACCGGGACGGCCTGTTCCTCTCGCCCCTCCTGGCCCGTGACTTCGCCGACCGGCTCAACGGCACCGCGGCCGGGCTCGACCTGGAGGCGTTCGCCCCGGAGCGGGCACCGCTAACGGGGGTCTCCCGGGAGGAGACGGTCAGGACGACCGTCGAGCACATGCTCGCGACCGGATACGAGCACCACTGGCACGTACCAACCGACTGGCAGGAGTACCTCGCCGCGGACCTCAAGCCCATTTACACCGACTGGGCCGACCGGATCGACCCGGACTTCACCCCCCCGCCCGAGCTGGTTGCCTCCTCCCGTCTCCACCCGCAGATGGTGGAGTGGATGCGCACGTACTACGCGAACTGCCGCGCCCGCTTCGGGCCCCCGGAGAAGCCGGCCCCGACCGTCGGCGACCGGGTCGCCGGGGCCGAGGAGAGCCTGGCCGAGGCCCGGACCTGGACACCACGCCAGGACGCCCTCACCCTGGCTGCCCACACCCTCGGGGGCACGGTGGAGGAACTCGACCTCGACGCCCCGATGCCCCCCGAACACGAGGAGCGCTTCGCCTCGCTCGTGGCGAAGCGGGCCGAGCGCGTCCCCCTGGAGTACCTGATCGGGCGCACAGAACTGTTCGGCCTGCCGTTGGCCATCCAGGAGGGGGTCTTCGTCCCCCGCGTCCACTCCGAGGCGATGGTCCACGACGCTCTCGCCCGGGTGGAGGAGGGGGCTCCCCGTGTCGTGGACCTGTGCACCGGCTCGGGCGCAATCGCCCTGGCCGTGGCCAAGCTCCGTGCTGGAGCCACGGTCACCGGGGTGGATATTTCGGACAAGGCGCTCGAATGCGCCCTGCGCAACCGCGACGACCTGCGCGACCGGGTTCCCGGGGAGGTCGACTTCGTCCGGGGCGATGCCGCGGACCCGCTCCTGCTCGCCGAACTCGACGGCACCGTTGACCTGGTGACGGCCAACCCGCCCTACGTGCCGCACAGCCTGCGGATGCCGCCGGAATGGGCCGTCCACCAGCCCTCCGAGGCCCTTTACGCCGGCTGGGACGGGCTCGACCTGATCCGATCGGCCGTGCGCTCCGCCGCCCGGCTCCTGCGCAAGGGGGGTGTGCTGGCCGTCGAACACTACGACGTGGTCGTGGACGAGGTCGTGGAGATCGTCCAGCAGGCCGGATTCGGCTCCGTGACGAGCCACCCTGACCACGAGGGCTTCCCCCGGTACGTGACGGCGAGGCGTTCTGACGCATGACCGAGCAGCAAAGCCCGGCGACGGTCCCCGACAGGTCCGCCCACCCCTCCCGGCGCGACGTCGTCCGCAGCGGGGTCCTCCTCCCGGGCGGGATGGGCGTCTCAGGACTGGCCGGGGCGGCCCACGCCGCCCCGGCCGTCCCGGCCGGCCCCTCCAGCTACGGGATCGTCATCAGCCAGGGAACCAACCTGAAACTGTCCTACGACGAGGCTTCCTCCCGCCTGGCTGTGGACACGACCAACGTGCTGTGGCTGCTCCCCCAGGAAGGAGGGCGTGCCCGCCGGCTCACCGAGGACGCGGAGGACGCCACCTGTCCGGCGTTCCTCCCCGGAGGCGACCGGCTGGTCTTCCAGTCGTTCCGGCACGGGGCCTACGACCTCTGTTCCGTGGACGTGGACACGGGCGAGATCGACAGGCACACCTCGGGGCCGCAGCACGACGTCGAACCCGCAGTGTGCCCCAGAGGGGAACGGGTCGTCTACGTCTCCGACAGCGGCGGCACCAGCGCCGTGTGGATCCTGGACCTCGGGAGCGGTGAGGTCGAGCCCGTGGTCGGGGCAGAGAACGCCGCCGCGTACCGGAGCCCGACCTGGCACCCGGACGGGAACGGGATCGCCTACATCGTCGACGGCGAACGGATCGAGACGCTGGACCTGTCCTCGAACACGAAGGACACCGTCCGCCAGGCGCCGGAAAGCGGCGAGTTCTGGGCGGTCTCCTACGGCCCGAGCGGCAAGCTCGCCCATGTCCTCGTCGAGTGGCCGCACACCACACTGTTCGTCGACGGGGAGCCTCTGACCGCACCCCCCGACGAACCGGCTGCCCTGCCCCCGGCCTGGATCAGTGCCGAGGAGATCGTCCACGGCATGGACGGCGACATCCACCGCCTGTCCGTGGACGGGTCGTCCGAGGCCGGAACGATCCCGTTCAGCGCGGTACTGGACGCGGCAGGTGTCCCACCGGAACTGGGACAGCCGGTCGTCCTTCCCGAGGAGTTCGACGCGCAGGGAATCGCGAGCCCGGTCCTGTCTCCGGACGGCGAGAGCGTCTGCTTTCGTGCACTGGGGGCGATCTGGCTCCTGCGGTGGGGCGGCGAACCGGAGCGGATCATCGGCGACGGCGCGTTCAACACCGACCCTTCCTGGCTCCCCAACGGCCGGTCCATCGTCTACTCCAGTGATCGGACCGGGGTGCCGAACCTCTGGCGGCACACCCTGGGCGAGGACAGCGACGAGCAGCTGACCGACCTGGAGACCGGCGCCTTCGTTCCCAGCGTCTCGCCCGATGGCGCGCAGGTCGCCTTCCAGGACGAGGGGGGCACGATCTTCGTCCTCGTCCTGGGCAACGGCGAGGTGCGGGAGCTGGTCGAACCCACCTACCGGCCGGGGCGGCCGTCGTGGTCACCGGATTGCAGCCGTGTGGCCATGGCTGTCACCGCTCCGGTGTCGCCCCGGGACGACAGCGGGCACAACGGCTGTCTGGTGGTGGAGGTCTCCTCCGGGGAGAACACGGTCCACACCGTGGCCGAACACCGCTCCATCGCTACCAGAGGGGATGACGGACCGGTCTGGTCCCCGGACGGGGAACACATGATCGCGGTCGTCGACAGCCTGGTTCACCGGGTTCCGGTCGACGGGGCGGGAAAGCCGACCGGTGAACCGGTCGCCCTGTCGGAACTGGTGGCGGACTCCGTGTCGGTGTCCGCCGACGGGGACGTCCTCTTCCTCTCCATCGGTGAACTGGTGCTGCTGCGCAGGGAGGGGGGCGACGCCGAACGGCACCCGCCCGGGCTTAGGTGCACACAGCGGGAAGCCGCCCCCACCCGTGTGATCAGGGCGGGTGCCCTGTGGGACGGATGCTCCGACGACTACCGCCGCAACGTGGACATCACCGTGCGGGAGGGTGTCATCGAAGAGGTCACCGACGCCGACGCGGGAACCGAACCCGACCTGGACGCCTCGGACCGGACCGTCATCCCCGGACTCATCGACACCCACAACCACTGGCACCTGCACGGGCGCCAGTGGGCGGGTCGGCAGGGGCCGCTCTGGCTGGCCTACGGGGTCACCACGAGCCGATCCCCAGGCGATCCCGCCTACCAGATGGTCGAGACCAGGGAGGCGATCCACTCCGGTGCCGCGATCGGCCCCAGGTTCCTCGGCTCGGGAGAGGGCTTGGACGGAAGACGCTGCTACTTCGGCTTCATGAGATGCGTCTCCTCCGAGACCCAACTGGAGCTGGAGGTCCAGCGCATCCTGGGGCTGGGCTACAACGTGGTCAAGTCCTACCAGCACCTCCCCGTGTACCTGGAACACGAACTCGTGGACCGGATGCGGGAAGAAGAGGTCCCGGTCGTTTCCCACTACCTCTACCCGGCGCTCTCCACGGGGCTGAACGGGATGGAACACACGGGGGGAGGCAACCGGCTCGGCTACTCCCGGACCCTGAGCTTCGCGGGCGGCCGGACCGCGGAGGACACAGTGAGTCTCCTGGCCGAGTCGCACATGTGGGTCTCCTCCACCCTGCTGTTCGCCAACGAGCTCTTCCGTGACTCCCTCGACCTGGTCGAGGACGAACGGACCGGGGTGATGTTCCCCTCATGGGAGTACGCGAGGCTGCTGGACAAGGTCGAGGAGGCGAAGGGGCCGCACAACGACCTGAACGAGGCCTGGACCGAGGGGGACGTCGATCTGCTCCTACGCGTTCACCAGGCAGGCGGCACGGTGGTGGCCGGTACCGACGCCCCGCTCGACGACGTCGGTATCAGCATCCACCAGAACCTCAGGGCGATGGTCAAGTACGGGTTCTCCCCCGTGGAGGCGTTGCAGACCGCCACCGTGAACGCCGCCGGCTGCCTGGGCGCTGAAGGAACCCTCGGCTGCGTGCTCCCGGAGGCCAGGGCGGACCTGCTGATCATCGACGGGGATCCACTGTCCGACATCAACGACGCGGCCCGTATCGACAAGGTCATGGTGGACGGGCACGTGCACGAGGTGCCCGAACTCGTCGAACCCTTCCGGGAAGTGTCGGGCAACAGGGAGGATGCGGTTTTCACCCGGACCTCCCACAGATCGGACCGAAAACCGAGAAGGGACAGATGCTGCAGAACGCAACCGAAGCGACCGTAAAATATGTTAGGTTCGCCAACTGAACGGGGGACTTTCCCCCTACGCTTTCCACGATAAGGAGACGCCTAGTGATCGAAATTTCCGATCCGATCAAGACCGAACGCCTGAGCTTGCGCCCGTTCACCGCAGAAGACGAGCGGGACATGCTGGAGTTCGAATCGAAACCTGAGGTCGCCCGGTATCTTTTCAACGAACCGCGAGACCCCGAGGACAACACCCAGGAACTCGCGGTACGCCAGAAGCAGACCCGGATCGACAAAGAGGGCGACACGCTGATGCTCGCCGTCGACCTCGACGGAAAGGCCATCGGTTACGTCCTGCTCAACTGGCTCAGCGAGCAGAACAAACAGGGCGAGTTCGGCTACGTCCTCCACCCGGGGTACCACGGTAAGGGTTATGCCGGCGAGGCCGCCGTCGAGATGCTGCGCCTGGGGTTCGAAAATCTGGGCTTGCACCGCGTCATCGGGCGCTGCGACCCGCGCAACGAGTCCTCGGCGAAACTGATGGAACGGCTCGGCATGCGCAAGGAGGCTCATTTCATCGAATCCGAGATCTTCAAGGGGGAATGGGGCGGAGAACTCCATTACGCCATGCTCGCCAGGGAATGGCGGGACTCGCGCTGGGCCTCCTGACCCGAGCCGTTCCATGGTTCGATGCGATCGAAGGGATACGGTGCCGAGAACGAACCGCCTGAACCCGCCCAGGATGCACCAGCCCCCGGGGTACCACCACGTGACCGTCGTGGAGGCGGGACGTCTCGCCTACCTGTCGGGGCAGTGCCCGCTCGGGCTGGACGGCAACGTCGTGGAGGGCGGGCTCTGGCCCCAGGTGAACCAGATGCTCGCCAACACCATGACGGTCCTGGAGGCTGTTGAGGCCTCTCCGGCGGACGTCGTGCGTTCCGCGATCTACGTGGTCTCCGACGAGAGTGACTTGTTGTCCCGCGTCTGGTTCTATCTCCTGAACTCGGCGATGGGGTCCGCCTTCACCAGTTCGAGCACATTGCTCGGAGTCAACCAATTGGGTTATTCCGGCCAGCTCGTTGAAGTGGATCTGACGGTGGCCCTGCCCGACTGAGGATGTGGGGGCTCCCATCGGGGAGCCCCCCATTGAACCTCCCCGGGTGGCGTGTCCTTCGTTTTCGGATTCCTGGACTCTGGTTTCACGTGCCCTCCAAGATCTCATCTCATCTGGATTCGCTTACCAAGTTTTTCGTCAGAGGTCATCTCAAAATCCGTGGGGGTGCTTGGCCGGGTGCTTGTAGCAGATGAGGTTGCAGGCGATGCCCGGCATCGCCGGAAAGGTGGAGGCCTTGCGCTCCCAGCGCACGTTCGACCTGCGGTAGGAGCCCAGCCAGGCGATCGAGCGCTCGACCTTGTACCGGTGGCGTCCCAAGCGTTGGGAGGACTCGATGCCGGGACGGGCGATGCACAGCTCACAGCACGTGATCATGTCGGGTTCAGAGCCGCCCCGCAGAACTTTTGAGATGCGCTCTGGGTGCTGGACGGTGAGACGGGTCGATGAAGGGCCGGTTATTACACTTGGGATTGGCCGCATGCGGCCACAATTATTTGACCATCATCCCAGTTTTATTTCCGGTTTGAAACACAAGAACCATCTTCATGGAAAAACTGGTGCCAAGTAGGACGGGGGCCGCATCCGCTCTGGTCAGGGGATCTGAAGGGGCTCGAGAGGACGGGCGGAAACGGGGCCGCCCTCCTCACGTCCTCCGTGTGTACTCGAGAGCCCTTCACGGGGTCGGGTCCGGGTGGTGGAAGACCTCTGGGAGATCGTCTTCGAATCCGGCTCCTCCTGGAGTCCGTTTCTGGCCCCGTCCAGCGCTCGGTCCCTGGAGGAAGGGTGCCCGGAGCGCGCGTAAGGGGCTCGCCCCCGTATCGTCCGGCCCGGATCCGGAAAGTCTACTCCGCTTCGAAGGCGGCGACCGTCAGCGAGGCATTGACAGGGGCATCACCGGAGGGCCCCTCCGCCAGTTCATGGACGACCCGTCCGAGCTCGCGGGCGAGCTCGCGAACGCGCGGCCATTCCTCGGCCGGGATGGTGACGTGCGCATCGGTGAAGGCGAAAGACGTGCCCTCACGGTACAAGGGCGCGCGCACGGACATCTGTTGGGCGAGCGCCTGCATGAGGGCGAGAAAGCTTTCCCGGTCAGAACCTCCGAGTACTTCGCCGCTGCTGGGCTCGTGCGTGTACCGCTTGGCGATGCCGCCGCGTACGGGCTTTTCGTCGACGAACTCGAGCAGCCCTCCCTTGGCGAGCCGCCGGATGTGGTAGCTGACGTTGGCCTGGGTCTCCCCCAGCTCGCGCGCCGCTTCCGCGGCGCTCATCGCCCGCCCGGTCAGCAATGAGAGCAGCCGGAGGCGGAGTGGGTGAGCGACCATCCGCAGTCCGTTCAGGTCGACGCGGTCGTCATCGCCCATACCCGCTCTCCTCGACCTTCTCGAGACACCGTTGAGCCGCTCATCAGGGCCTCGGCCCGAGTCAACCACTGTAGTCGGCGACACTCCGGGCTCGTGCTCCGGATCAGCGTGACGGCGATGCCCGCGCGCGGCCTGCCTGTGTCAGTACCGCGAACAGCACGGCGACGGCGATGAACGCTGCAGCGGTAGCGGCCATGAGGGCCGTTGACACCGTGATCGTCACGCTGTCCAGCAGCGCGCCACCCATGGCGAAGGCGAGCGCCGCTCCCGCGTTCACCGCCGTGTTGATCAGGGCGGAGGCCTCCGTCCGCTCTTCGATCGGAGCGATCTCATCGGCGGCGAGGTAGCCGGTGATCATCGACGGCGCGACGAAGAGCCCCACCACGGTGAACAGGACGATCAGGACGGCCAAGCCGCTGCCCCAGGCCGCGCAGAACAGAGCGAGGCACGCCGCCAGTCCCAGGCAGACCATCCGCGGTAGCGGCGCCGCCGCCCAGGTGCGTGAACCGTAGAACAACCCGCCTGCCGCGCTGCCCACGGCGAAGAACGCCAGCAGGATCCCGGCCAGGCTGGAATTGCCCATCGCGTGGCCGTGCGCCGTGGAGAGCAGCTCGATCGCGCCGAGCACGAGACCGACGGCCGCGAGCACGGACAGAACCGGCCAGAGGCGTGCGTGCCGCAACGGGCCTACCCACCCGCTCCACACCGACGTGCGGCGTTCCACCTGCCCCGGCTTCGGCACCGGCGCGAGCACCATACCGACCGTGCCCAGCAGGCCGGCGGCCGCCGACGCGAGGACCGCGATGGTCGGGCCGTGCGGCAGCAGCACGATGAGGCTCACCAGCAGCGGCCCGGCGATGAACACCAGCTCTTCGACGACCGCATCGAGACTGTACGCCCGGGCCCGGTGCTCCTCGGCCGGCGACAGCAGGGCCCATACTCCGCGCATCACCGCTCCCAGGGGCGGGGTGCACAGGCCGCTCAGGACCCCCAGCAGGATCGCGACGACGCCCGGAGCGGCGCCGACGAGGGCGAACACGATGCCGATCAGGCCGGCGGCGTACCCGACCGCGAGCCAGGGGAGGACGCGGCGGGCACCGTATTGGTCCACCAAACGTGCGCGCAGGGGTGCCACCACGACGTTTCCTAGGCCGAACCCGCCGACGACCGCACCGGAGAGAGCAAACCCCCCGGGACCCTCCTGCACCAGCAGTAGGAGCGCCAGCGAGACCATCGCGAACGACAGCTTGCCCACGACCGTCGGCAAGAAGGCGTGGAGGGCACGCGGCAGACACAGCACGTCCAGGTATGTCGTCCGCAGTCCAGAAACCATCCTGCCCCCATCTCCCCGATGGCCCGTCCGTCTCCGCACACCGCAGAGGGCTGCGCCGATGGCGCCCACGAGAGAAACCACCAAAGACATCTTTGATGGTACTCCGGTTCCCGCCCCCGCCAGGACGCCCCGCAGGCTGCCATCGGTGCCGCTGTCCAGCTTCGCCACCATCGGCTGTGAACGCAGCCGACACCGACCGGCCTCGTCGACAACGATCCCTGGCGGTGGACACCACATCCATGCCACATCGTGTGTAGGCCCCGGGCCGGCCGCCAAAAGCCCCCTGAACCCGGCGGTGTCATGCTGTCGTAGCGACACCGAAGTTCACAGGGTTACTCATAGGAACACGACGGATACTCACCCTGGCTGAACGCGAGGAGATCGCGCTGGCCAACCAGTGCGGGGACGGGCCACAGCCGAGCCAGTGGAAGAACGTCGGAGGGTGGCTCCGACTTGCGATTCACCGGTCCCGAGCATCCCTGCAGGGGCATACCGTGTGAGGTTCCCCGTCGTCAGAGCGAGTTCTCCCGCGCCCGGCCGTCCGGGAAGGGACACGACGGGGAAAGGAAGACCCCCCGCGAATCCGACCGGAAGTCGCACGACACATGACAGACAGCACGCCTACGGGCAGCAGTTCCCAGAACGTTCCCGATCTCATGTCCCTGCTGCTCGAGACCTACGGGCGTCACGGGGTCGAGGTGGAACAGCTTCCGCCGACGGGGATGCGTATCCAGATACCCGGCAACGACCCCGTGGAGACGGATTACGCCGACGCCATCGAGCAGGCCCGGGATCTGCCGGCCGAGCAGTATCCGGAGTTGGCCGAGCAGGTGGCCCTCACCCTGATCCGCCAGGTCCGCGAGCAGGGAGTTCCTCTGGGGACGCACTACCCGCCGCGCCCGGACGACCACGGCCGACAGGTCCTGGTGAAGGTCCTGCACGAGCTCGGGTACTCCGCCCGTTTCGAGGACCCGCAGACCATCAGCGTCCCGCTCCGCGACGGCGAACGCGGCGCCATGGACATGAGCGACTACCTCTCCCGTGTCGAGGACGCGGACCTCGACACGGCCTTCGAAGAAGTGACCCCCTTCGCCGAAGCCGTCATCAAGCGTGTCTCCGAGGTGGCCGACCTCTCGGAGGCCTCCTCGGAACAGCTGCGCGTGCGCCTGTACCCGGAGTCCGGGTTCCCCGAGGGCGTGGCCGACACCCTGCTCGGCCGACGGGTAGGGGCCGACCTGGTCGAGACCGTGGCGCTGGACACCCCCGACACCGTCCAGCCGGTGACGCGGGAACAGCACGAGGAGACCGGCCGCTCGGAAGAGGGAACCTATGGTGAGGCGGTCGCCAACAGCGTCGCCGAACCCGTGGAGGTCTCCCACCACGACTTCGGCGGTATGAACTTCGTGCACATCGGCGGTGAGCACCCGTACGTGTCCGCCCAGCTGCACGTCCTCACCAGGCACTTGGAGCAGACCCCGCACGGGGTGCTCGTGGCGCTTCCCGTCCCGCAGGTGGTCCTGGCCCATGTCCTCGGGGAGGAGAGCAGCCACCCCGTGGCCGCGCTCGAACTCCTCCAGAACATGGCCGACCGCTTCGTCGAGGAGGCCGAGAGGCCCATCACCTCCCAGGTGTACTGGTGGCACCCCTCTTCCCGGGACCGTGCCGAGTCCGAGCTGCCCGACCTGCGTGCCGTCCGGATCGAGATCGACCAGGAGCAGGGTTCGGCCTCGCTGTTCACCGACGACGACGAGTTCGGTGAACTCCTGCAGTCCCTCCTGGCGGAGTGAGACCCCGGCGGTGGGCCTCGGGAGGTCCGGAGAGCTCCCGAGGCACACCGCCGTGAAGTCCCTCGGCGCAGAGTCCTCCTGGGCCGGTGTGCGCACGCGCCGGCTCAGCAGAGCGATGACGGCCTCGGCACGGTCGAGCGCCGGTCCCTCCCCGCGTGCGTGGGGCTCGGCCGGACCTCAGAACGTGCAGCGGCCGAAGACGGCTCCGAGCTGCTACGCGAACACGGTGATCCCGTAGACCGCGAAGACCAACAGGTGCGCCGCGCCGTGCAGAGCGGTCACGCGCCGGGCGGTGAACGTGCTGAGGGTGAGCAGCAGGCTGATACCCAGCAGGACCAGGTTGGTGGGGGTCTCGGCGAGGGTCACGGTCTGTCCGGTGACGAGCCCGATGGTGAGCACCGCGGGGATCGTCAGACCGACCGTGGAAACCAGGGCACCGTGGCAGAGGTTGCTCACGCGCTGGATCTCGCCGGTGTGGGCGGCACGGACGGCGGTGATCGTCTCGGGGAGGAACACGATCATGGCGATGAGGATGCCCGACAGCGCGATCGGCGCGCCCGCGCGGTCGAGGCCGACGTCGAGCAGGGCCGCCATGTCGTGTGAGAGCAGCACGATCGGGAGCACCGTCGCGACGAGCACGGCCGTCCGGACGATCACCTCCGTGCGGTTCCGCGACAGGATCGTGGTGATCGGCGTACGCGCAGCCGCCTCCACCTCGGGGGCGGAGTCGGCCGCACCGGAAGCTTCTCGGAGCGCCGGCTCCTGGAAGTCCTCACGTTGCTCCCCCGTCTGCCTGTACAGGAAGAAGACGTACAGCAACACGGTGAGGGCGATGATCGCGAACGCCTGCCCCGTGGTGTAGGAACCTTCGGTGCCGATGAGCCCGGGCAGTGCGAATGCGACGGTGGTGAGTACGACGAGGACGGAGACGTAGGCGGAGACCCCGGTGTGGTTGGGCCGCAGGTCGGCGTTTCTCCTACCACCGACGAGCAGGGCGAGCCCGATGACGAGGTTCAGGATGATCATCGAGACGGCCGTCACCGAGTCACGGGCGATGGTGGCGTGTTCGCCGGGCCCGAGCATCACCGCGGAGATCAGGATGACTTCGATCAGCACGATCGACAGGGTGAGCACAAGGGTTCCGTAGGGGTCTCCGAGGCGGTGTGCGAGGTGCTCGGCCTGGGTGACGACACCGAAAGCGCAGACGATGATCACCGCGATGATGCCCGCCAGGACGGCGAACAGCGCTGGTGTCGGGAGAGGTCCGGAGAGTGCCGGGCCGGCGAGGGAGAGGGCGAGGAAGGCTCCCCAACCCAGGAGGAGTCGGAGAACGACCGCCGGGGTGAGGACGGTTCGGACGAGAGCGGTGGTGCGCACGGACCTCATGCTCCTGATTCCTACAGGGCCGTCCCTGCTCGTGTTCGTGCCGCCGGGTCGTCCCGCCGGCCTCTTCCGTCCCGGATTCATCCTACCGATCGCAACAGATCGGGGCCCGCACCATCCGGCGAGCACAGCTCGCATGACTCGGGGTGCCCACTCGGAGAAGAGTGGACGCCCCGAGCACGAGTGAGGGGCCCGGACCGGAAGGCTGCGCCCGTCCGTGCCGCTCAGCCGAGCGCGGCCAGCAAGGCCGGGACGGTCAGCAGCGCCACGTAGAAGCCCATGAACTGGACCCCCGTGTGCATGCCGAACATCTTGTTCATCAGACCACCGACCAGGCCGACGGTGACCGTGACACCCACGGCGAGCAGGCCTCCCTCGTACATGCAGATCACCATGATCAGACCGGCGAAGGCCCCGATGATCGCCTCGTGGGAGATCCGGCGCATCACGAACGCGGCGGCCCGGTGGGCGTGGGTCATCGCGAACGGATAGACGATCACGACCGCCAGGACCACGCCCAGGAGTCCGTAGAAGAGGAACTCGCTCCCGGACAACAGGTCGTGCAGATTGTTGGTCTGGCCCGTCTCGTTGTCCATGGTGTGGACGGGAGGCGCGTTGAACAGGGGCGCCGCCGGGCCGGCCGCCATCGGGGACAGGGGCAGCCCCAGAGCGATGAGCGGGATGAGTGTCTCGGCGATGTAGGTGGACTCGGTGGTGCCGTTGCGCACCGACATCACCGTGGTGAGACGGTGGTACACGTTCTTGATGCGCGAGCCCACGAGCTCACCCATGAGCACGGTCATCGCCACCGGGGAGAACACGAACGTGGCGCTGGAGGCGGAGGCCGCCGCACCCGTGTACCCGAGTTGCCGCCGGTCGAGGATCTTCAACGGACTGGGCAGGCGCCCCTTCCATGTCCGGTTGTCCGGAGCCAGGTCGAAGGAGCGGGGCCGGTCGCGGCGCAGGGTTTGTCGACCGCCGGGTGACAGCGACAGGAACAGGTCCGCGATGAGCGGTCCGACGGCGATCCCCAGGAAGAAGCTGATGGTCAGCGACGTGCCCGTGGTCTCGGTGACGAAGCTCTGCAGGCCCACGACCATCAGGACGAAGGGGAGCAGCCCGAGCACCGCGGCCAGTTTGCCGTTGGAGGTGTAGGCGATGAGCAGTGCCGCCGCCAGGAAGATCCACGGTGCGGCCGAGCCGATGGCTTCGGTGAAGGGGCTGAGCAGCCACGCGAAGAGCACGGACAGGGGGACGGAGATGAAGGCGGCGAGGACGCCCCCGGAGAGCGCCTTGCGCAGGGCGATGTGCGGTACCCCCAGGTCACGCAGCATCTGCGCATCCCGGAGCATCGGTACGGCCAGGGTGTCGCCCGGGATCCCCAACAGGGTCGTGGGGATGGCGTGTGTCATGTGTTTGGCGACGATCGCGCCCATGAAGAATGTGAACACGGCTGCGGGCGGCACACCCAGGAGCACGACCAGCAGGGTCAGCGGCGCCACGGTGGCCGTTTCGTCGGTGTAGGAGGCCAGCCCGATGAAGGCGAAGACCACCGCGCCGACGATGCCCATACCGACGGCCCAGGCGATGTCGTTGATCAGGTCCGGGCTCATGGCCGCTCCTCCTCGGTGGTGGACCGGCGTTCGTGCTGCTCCCGCAGATCGTCGTACAGGCCCAGGGTGCGCAGCTCCTGCTGGACCACGGGCGGGAGTTCTTCCGGATCACCGAGAGGGCCGAGCTCGGCCTCGATGTCCTCCATCGCCTTGCGGCGGCCCTCTCCCCCGGCCTCGAGCTCGCTCACGACACGTTTGGGTCGGAACAGCAACGCACTGACGAAGCCGCTGAGCAGGCATCCGACCAGGCCCACCAGGAGTGCGTACGTGGAAGCGACCTCGGGGTCGTCGCCGACACGCTGCAGCAGCACCTCCGAACCGAGGTAGAGCGGTACCGAGATCCCGAGCCCGATCAGGACGGCCCAGAGGGTGTGCCGGGGGTCGACCGTGTCTCCCCAGATCTCCAGGTAGGGGGATTCTCGTGCCTCGGTGACCGATCCGGGTTCCTTCTGCGCACTCATTCCTGTCCCCGCATCCGTGCCAGGACCGCTTCGGCGTGGTCGGTACCGAAGGAGCGGTCGGCCACGAGGGCGGCCACCAGGGCTGCGACCTCGTGGGTTTCGGCCCCCGCGGCGACAGCGATGTTGCGTGCGTGCAGTGACATGTGGCCGCGTTGAATGCCCTCGGTGGCGAGGGCGCGTACTGCCGCGATGTTCTGGGCGAGCCCCACGGCGGCGATCAGTTCGCCCAGTTCTCGGGCGGTGGAGACCCCGGTCAGCGCCAGTGCGGCGCGGGCGGCCGGGTGGGTGCGTGTGGCCCCGCCGACCAGGCCCACCGGGGTGGGTAGTTCCAGGGTCGCCACGATGGTGCCGTCGGCCGCCGGTTCGACGGTGGACAGTGACGTGTAACGGCCGGAGGCGTCGACCGCGTGGGAGTGCGCACCGGCCTCCACGGCACGGGTGTCGTTTCCGGTCGCCAGGACCAGGGCCGAGACGCCGTTCATGATGCCCTTGTTGTGCGTGGCGGCACGGTAGGGGTCTGCGGCGGCCAGACGCCAGCCGTGGACGATGTCGCGCGCGACCTCCTCTCCCCCGAGCGCCTCGGTGTCCAGGACCGCGCGCGCACGGCTGAGGCGCCGGTCGGCCCGGTTGGTGAGGATACGCAGCAGGGGGCGGCCCTGGGCGAGTTCGGCGACGCGCGGGGCGACGGCCTCGGCCATGGTGTTGACGGCGTTGGCTCCCATGGCGTCGCGGACGTCGACGGCCAGGTGGGCCACGACGTAAGTGTGTGCGCCGGCCGGGACGGTGCGTACGGTCAGGTCGACCATGCCGCCGCCGAGACGGGTGAGAGTGGGGTCCTGGCTCTGGGCCAGGGCGATGATCTCCTCCTTCGCTTCCAACACCCGGAGGCGGGCCGCTTCGGGGTCGGCGACGTCGACCACCTGGACCTGTGCCTGCATCACCGGATCGGTGCTGGTGGTGGTGAAGCCGCCGCGTGCACGCACGATACGGGCGGCGTTGGAGGCGGCGGCGACCACGGACGGTTCCTCGGTCGCCATCGGCACCAGGACGTCCTGCCCGTTCACCGTGAAGTTGGTGGCCACGCCCAGGGGGACGCCGAGAACCCCGATGGCGTTCTCGACCATTCCGTCGGCCGTGCCGGTGTCCAGGCCTCCGGTCTCCAGGACGTCGAGCATGTGGGGATCGATGCCGCACTCGCGCGTGATCGCCTCACGTCGGGCGTCGACGTCGAGGTCGCGGAATCCGGAGAGCCTGCTGTTGCGGGCCAAGGTGGGATACCTCCTGTGAGAAGGCACCAGGTTCTGTGTGGTGCATCACTGTGGACTGCGGCTATGCAAGCAGTCGAGGCCACCTCGGCGACATGTCCAGTTCAGCCACATGACGGGACGTCAAAGTGGCCGTTTCGTGCGGATGCGGTGCAGTCGTGCGGCCACACCGAGCCGGAAGAGGTTCTCGGGTGAGCGCCAGTTCGGCCCCAGCATCGCGGTCAGGCGTTCCAGCCGCTGTTTGACCGTGTTGGGGTGCACGAACAGGGCCCGTGCGGTGCGCGTGACGCCGGCACCGTGATCGACGTAGGCGATGAGTGTGTCGGTGAGCTCGGTGCCGTGTTTGCTGTCCCAGTCGATGACCGGTCCGAGCAACCGTACGGCGAACCGTCGTGCTCGGCGCCCGTCGGTTCCGAACATGGTGAGGTAGGGCTCGTACTCCTCGGTGAGGAAGACGCCGGCCTCGTCCGTCAGTTGGGGGAGCAGTTCCGCGCAGTCCCAGGTCTCGCGCGCCACTTCGGGAAGGAAGGCGGGCCCCTGTGCCAGTCCGGCCACCGCGATCACGGGTGCGCGTTCGGTCTGTCGGGCCCTGGCGCGGACCTGTTCGGCCAGTTCGTAGGGGTTCTCCACGGGGGCGAGTACGGCCACGCCCTGTTCTTGGGCCGCGGCCAACCATCCCCGGCCGCCGGACAGGGCACGGAGCAGACCGTGGCGGCGCTCGTCCGGTACGGGAAGGGCCACGACGGTCCAGGGCCGGTCGAGTTCGATGTCCCTGGCCCGGGCACGCCGTTCGAGTGATTCGGTCTCGCCGCTGCCGGAGAGCAGATCGAGGGCCAGTTCTCCGCGCACCCGCTCCTCGGCGTCGGTCAGCGCCTCCTGACGCATGGTCAGCAGGGCCAGGATCTGGGCGGAACGTTCGATGGTGAGTTGTTCCAGCTCGGTGAGGGGCGCGTCCGCTTCGCCCACCAGGACCAACCCGAGGTAGGCCGAGCCGGTCACCACCGCTGCCACGGCCGCCAAGCCGTGACCGTCCACGTGGGCGCAGCGCCCTGAGACGCGGCTGCGTTCGGCGGCCTGCGCGGCGTCGGGGATCAGGCGTCCCGACCTCCACCAGGCCTCGCCGCCCTCCGGGACCGAGGCGAGGTGGGAGAGGTCACGGTCGGCGACGGAAACGGGCCGTCCCAACGCACCGGAGAGGGTTGCGGCCACCTCGCGTGGGCTGTGGCCGGAGAGTACGAGGGTCGTCAGCTGTTCGTGGACCTGGGCGGCGGTGGCTGTCTCGTCGGCGTGTTTCTCGGCGCGTTCGGCTGCCTCCGTGGCTTCCGAGAACAGCCGCGCAGTACGCAGGATGAGTGCGGCCTGGTCGGCGAAGGCCGACAACAGGGCGATCTCGTCCCTGCCGAAGGACCGGGCCGAGCGGTCGGCTGCGAAGAGGACCCCGAGAATCTCCCCGTCGGCGGAGACCGGCACCCCCAGGAGTGAGCGCAGGTGCTCATCGGTGATGGCCCGGTCGATCTCCGGGTCGTGGGCGAAGTCGGCGGTCTCCCAGTAGTCGGCGACCCACTGCGGGGCCAGCGTGTGGACGACCCGGCTGGCGATGCCCACCCCGGCGGGAACGCGTAGTCCCGGGAAGAGCGGAGAGACGGTGCCCCGGCTGGCCCGTACGAACAATTCATCGGTGCGGCTGTCGTAGAGGGACATGTAGGTCACCTCGGCGCCGACGAGGTCGTGTGCGCGGCCCACGAGACGGTTGAGGACCGCTTGTACATCGTGGATCTGCACCAGGTCGTGGGTACTGGTGATCAGCGCGAGCAGCTCACGCTCGCGTCGGCGGAGCCGCCCGACGAGGGCGGAGGTCCGCTGGAACTGGGCTGTCAGTTCCTCTCCTGTTGTGCCGAGGAGCTCACGTGCCTCCTCCGGCCCCGGCTGCTCGCCCGTCTCCAGACGGCGCAGCAGGTCGATGACGGCACGTTGCGCCGCTTCGTCCAACCGCACAGTGCTGTCTTCCATCCGCCCAGTCTGGCAGGAGGGGTGATCGAGCGCCTGACCAGGTGCCCGGCGCCGCCGTCTCCTCCTCGACCGATAGCACGCGTCGCACATCGGTTCCCGAACGCGTACCGGCCGGGCCGGCACGTCTCCAGAGATGGGAGGTTGCGACGAGTACCGGAGCTCTGGGCCCTACGGGCGTTCCCCGGTCCGAGGGAATGCCGGTGGGAGCGACCGCGAGCCCCGGCCTCAGGTGCCGATGGATTTCAGGAAGGCGAGCAGGGAGGTGGCGACCTGTTCGGGATGCTGGTCGTGCGGGTAGTGCCCGGAGCCTTCGATCATCTCCAACCGCCCCAGCCCCTCGGGCAGGGCGTCGACGACGGCCTGGCCTTCGGCGCGCGGGTCGACCCAGTCGGGGTCGAGGGTGCCCATGAGCACCAGGACCGGGCAGCGTACACCGCCCAGCCGGGCTCCGGCGTCGGTGGGGGCGGTCATGCCCATACCCTTGAGCGCCTTCATCCGGCCCGGCTCGCGCAGCAGGGCGTCGACACGGTCGAGCCGCTCGGCCCAGTGGTCGGGTTTGGTGCCGGGATAGGCCGCGTCCAGGTAGGAGCGCCACAGCCGAACACTGCCCAGGCCGACCGCGCCGAGCAGGCGCAGCATGCCCTTCCGCACGCGCCGGTCGCGCAGCTGGGCCGGCCCGAAGGACTGCTCACGGGTGAAGGGGGCCAGCTCGACGACGGCGGTGAACAGGTCGGGTTCCTGTGCGGCGGCGATGGTGGCGGCTCCTCCGGAGATGGAGTGGCCGACCAGGACGGCGGGCCCGCCCAGGTGCCGGACCACGGCGCGCAGGTCGCCCGCGATGGCGGTGCGGCTCCAGTCCGGCCACGCGGTGCTGGATTCACCGCAGCCGCGCAGGTCGACCGAAGCGACCCGGTATCCGGCCTCCAGCAGGTGTGGGAGGAGCGGACGGTAGGCGGCGCGGCTGTCGCCCATGCCGTGGGCGAGGACGATCAATGGACCGGTTCCCTCGGCCTCGTAGGCGATCGTGCCGGCGTCGACGGTCAGGTGCTCGGTCATGGTGTCCTCCGGTCGCCAGAAGAGCGTGGAACCAAAAGTTAATACCATTAGCCTTTTCGGTCAACAGAGTCCGCCCCTCCCGGACGCGCCGTACCTGTTCGGCCGGGATCGCGCTCTCGACCTCTCAGCGGTAGGGGATGTCGAAGCCGGCAGCGCGCAACTCCGCCTCGATGAGGGCGGTCAACCGAGCCATGCTCGGCATCTGCTCCGCCCGGTGGTGGTTGATCAGTCCGTAACGGGTGATGGCCTCGTGTGTGGAGAAGACGTCGGCCTGCGCCTCCATCAGCGCGCGGTTGGTCAGGAGGTTGTCGGCCAGAGCGGATGCGATTTCTTCGAGTCGCGGGTCCTCCGGGTCCCAGGACAGCGCGTCCCAGGCCCGTTTCTGCAATTCGACGTACTCGGGGTCCTCGAGCCTGTGCTCGAGCTGGGTCACGAAGCCGTCGAAGAACTCCGGATCCAGCGCCCGGGCCAGGACCAGACCCTCGCGTTGTGTGGCCACGAAGTCGGGACGGAAACCGAGCTCGGTGAGCCGGTCCAGAACGGCGCAGGCGCGTTGGGGAAGGAGGGACCGGTCGCCGTCGGCCAACCGTTGCAATGTGTCGCGGCGGGCGATGAGCGCATCGATCCGGTCGCTGAGCTGACGATCGATGTCGGCCAAGGCGTCGGTGAACCGTTCGGGGTCGGCGTCGAGCAGACCATCGATCTCGGCGAGCGGCACGCCGGCCTCGGCCAGGGTGCGGACCTGGACCAGCCGCAGCAGATCGGCCGAGGTGTACCGGCGATAGCCGGAGCTGTCGCGCTGTGGTTCGCCGAGAAGGCCGAGGCGGTGGTAGTGCCGCACGGTCTTGATCGTGACGCCGGTGAACGCGGCTGCTTGTCCGATCGTGAGCCCGCCTGCCATCGCTCAGCCCGCCTGCCGCTCGCCGGCGGCCGCGGTCTCACGGACGGCCTGGGCGACCGTCCGGAAGTCCTTGCGCAGAATCGCGCCGTGGTTGCTTGCGACCTTCGCGCTGATCTGCAGGTTCGGGTTTCGGGCGAGTACCGGTTCGAGGGCGGCGCGCGCCCCTTCTTGCTCTCCGTCGTTGCTCCCGAAGCTCGCACCCGTTGCGAGAACGTAGCGCACCGGGCAGGTCACGCGCTCCAGTACCGGTCCGCACGTGGCGGCGAGCTCGTTGAGCTCGATGTTGACCTCGGCGTGCTGGTCCGCGGACATCCGCGCGGCCAGGCCGAACGGGGCCACCAACGGCAGCAGCAGCCGGTTGCGGCGGAACAGCTTCCGGATCCGCTCGCGGCCCTCCTCGCCGGTCAGCCCGTACGGCAAGGCACCGTCCACGTTCAGCACCCCCGATACACGGTCGGGACGGCGCTCCGCCCAGTGCATCGCGATGAAGGCCCCGTAGGACCAGCCCACGAGGACCGGCTTGTCGATTCCTCGCGCTTCCAGTACCGCGTCGACGTCTCGTAGACACGCCTCGAAAGAGTAGTCCGAGGACCGCTTCGACATGCCGCGGGCACGCTCGTCGAAGGTGATGTGCCGGTAGCCGCCGCCGAGTTCGGTGATCGTGTTCTTCCAGTGGCGCCGGCCGGCGTAGGAGCCGTTGAGGTAGACGACCGGTGTGCCGGTGCCGCCCGTGTCGGTAGCCGCGAGGGCCGTGTCGTCGACGGGAACCATGCCCGTCCAAGGTGAATTCGCCATACGATCACCCTCCACCTTGACCTCGGGTCAAGGACAACCTTTCGAGGCAGCCTCTCGGGGACAAGGCCTCGCAGAGCCCGCTGACGGTGTCCTCCAGAGCGCTACCGTCCTCTCGGGGCCGGGAGAAGGCCGAGCACGGGAAGGTGCAGACGGTGCACTTCACGGGCTCGGTCGGGGCGCCCGCACGATCGGTGGCAAGGACCCGGTCGTGGTCGACGCCGACAGCGGCCCGAAGGCCACCGCCGAGACCGTGGCCTTCGGCGCATTCGTCGACCCCGGCCGGTCCCGTACGTCGATGGAGCGCATCTACGTCCACCGGGGCACAAGCCTCCTACGACGCCGCCACCCGAGGGGGCGGATTTTTGGGCCCACTTCTTCGTCCGGACGGTTGATCGCGGCCGTTGGGCGTGAAGCCCATTTCTTCCTAGGCGAGGACATCGCACCCCGGGTGACTTACAGAGAGTTTATCCACGGTGATGACCGGATCGCCCACAGGGGGATCCTCACAGGCACCGATGATTCGCACGACCCCAGAAGAGCGGACCGGACACCTCGGGTGCGACCACGACACTCGGAGTCGACAGCGCCGTCCGCAAACTCAATGGAAAACCATTTCTGTACAACTATACATCTTGCATGTAATTCCATTGGAAAGAATTGATTGACGGACAAAGCGGTATGCGAGTAGCGTGCGGACAGGTCCGATAGCGCGGCCTTTGTACGGGGCTCGGTCAGGACGTTCGCCCTGGCCACCCATGCCCCTCTCGTCAGTCTCCCGCAGGGAGACGGGTTGGGAGCGCTATGCAGCACACGCAGACAACTCCACGGACCCAGGGCCGGAACCCGATCCCCCAGCCACGGAGGTCCGTCGAGCGTCGGGAGGCGGAGAGCCTGCTGGCGTCCCTGTCCGAAGTCAACAGTGACAGCAGTGCCGCATACGAACTGCGAACGCGCATCGAGCAGGTCGTCCGGCCCATCGTGGCCAAGGAAGCCGCGCGGTTCCGCAACCGCGGGGTCGACGCCGAGGAACTGTTCCAGGTGGCCCGCCTGGGACTGATGAAGGCGATCAGGGGTTACGACCCCGCACGCGGCGTGCGTTTCGTCTCCTACCTCCTGCCGGTCGTGTCGGGCGAGATCAAGCGCCACTTCCGCGACCACGAGTGGTCGGTGAACGTGCCCCGCCACTGGCGCGAGAAGCGTTCCGAGCTGAACAAATTCGTCATGGAGTTCACCCAGACCCACGCCAGGGAACCGCGCCGGAGCGAGATCGCCGAGCACTTCGGCCTGAGCGATGCACAAACCGCGGAGTTCCTCAACGCGGCCTCCTCCTACTCGGCGATCTCCCTGGAGACCCCGTGGGGCACGGCGGAGGAAGGCACTGCCGGGACCCTCGCCGGCACCATCAGTCAGCTCGACACGGACCTGGAGTCCGTCGTCGACCGGCAGACGCTGAGAGCGGCGATCGACCGACTTCCGCAGAGAGAGCGCCGCGCCGTCGCCCTGAGTTTTTTCAGCGAGCTGCCACAGACAGTCATCGCCGAACATCTGGGGTGCTCCCAGATGCAGGTCTCCCGCATCCTTTCCTCGGCGGTGAGCCGACTGCGCGAGGAGTTCTTCGTCCAAGAATAATGACCGAACGTGTCTGATCGGGGCCCTCGCGCCAGGGATGCGTGCGGCCCCGTTTCTCGAACGGTGCCCGGGGCCCCTCCGAAGCGCGGAGGGGCCCCGGGTGTAGCAGGAGGCCCCATAGGGGACCAACCAGGCAGGGAGCACCATGTCACCCATTTGACTTCAACTGGCACTACAAGGTTCATTTGCCCTAGGGGCCTCTATGTAGAGTGGTCACCATTTTCGGAAGAGCCAACGGGAGCTTCCACGTGACCGGAAGAGCGGATCGGTAGTTTACCCGGACATCCGGCCAAACATACATTTATAAGGCATGAGGCACGTTCCAGCAGGAGGATGAGATCATGATCGCCGGTGACACTGGTGCGAGACTCTTCGCAGACTGGTCCCGAAGCCTTCATACCGAAAAGACCGAACAAGAACTGCTGGAACGCATCATTCTGGACGCCACAAAAATGGTTCCGGGCGCCGAGATGGCCGGGGTGTCCGTGACCGAACGACGTAAGATCCGCAACGCGGCGTGGACCTCGGACCTGGTCTGCCGGATGGACACGTTGCAGTCGGACGGGCAGGAGGGGCCTTCCCTGGAAGCCACCACCATGGACGGCGACGCCGTCAGGGCGGACGACCTCAGTCGTGAGCCGCGTTGGCCCTCCTTCTCCACGCGAGCCGCGAAACTGGGGGTCCTCTCCGTGCTGTCGCTCCCCCTCCACACCGATGAAGAGCAGCTGGGTTCGCTCAGCCTCTACGCGTGTGGGCCGGCGGCGTTCGATCTCGACTCCGAGAGCACAGCCGCTCCCCTGGCCGCCCATGCGGCCCTGGCCCTGTCCTCCCGCAGGGTCGAGGCCAACCTCAGAGAAGCCCTCGAAT
This sequence comes from Nocardiopsis xinjiangensis YIM 90004, assembly GCF_000341145.1. Lineage (GTDB taxonomy): Bacteria > Actinomycetota > Actinomycetes > Streptosporangiales > Streptosporangiaceae > Nocardiopsis > Nocardiopsis xinjiangensis. Next base: position 43,239 of record NZ_ANBE01000017.1, on the reverse strand, counting down.
CCCGGGATGTGATCGGCCAAGGGGTCGGCATCCTCGTGGAGCGGCACAAGATCGCACCGGACGCGGCGTTCGAGATGCTCGTCTCCGTCTCCCAGCACAACAACGTCAAGCTCAGGTTCGTCGCCGCTCACCTGGCCGACACCGGTGAGCTGTCGTGGTCGACGCCACAGAAATGACGTGGAGCCCGGAGAGCTGACTGTCCAACCCTCCGGACCCGGTGTCCGCACCGGCCCGGGGCCGCAGCGGACACCAGGCAGGTGACCATCCCCCGTCCGAGCCGCGCAAGCCCGAACAGATATCAGCTTGATTACCGGGGGCGGTTCCGGGAACACGAGCTCGATGCCCCTTCCCACATCGGCGTCCCCGTTCGGACCCGACCTGTTTCCCCGCGAGGACCTCTTCCTGGCTTGGAAGGAGGCGCGCGGGGCCTGGGGCCTCACGAGGTCCCGTCCCCCTCCACGGAGCGCCCGCGCAAGGTGCGCCCGTCCTGTTCGGCGATCTCGCCCGGTTCGCGCCCGCCGGCCACGGATTCCGTCTGTGTGGAGACCGGGTCGCGTCGCGCGTCGGCCTGCTCGTCCTTCTCCTTCATCAGTAACCAGGCCCCGTCACCGTCGGCGCGGATCCGGGTCAGGGCGTATCCGCCGGAGAGTTTCTCTCCGCTCAGGCGCACCGACACGTGCCCCTTCTCCAGCCCTTCCGCCATGCTCAGCTCACGGCCGTCCTTCCGGGTGGTGTTGGCGTAGCGGCCCCGGTCCCAGATCTGAACCGTTCCTCCCCCGTACTCACCGCCGGGGATGGTGCCTTCGAAACCGGCGTAGTCGAGGGGATGGTCCTCCGTCGGCATGGCCAGACGCTTGTCCCGCGGGTCCGTCGACACACCCTTGGGAACCGCCCACGACCTCAACACCCCGTCGACCTCGAGACGGAGGTCGTAGTGGTCCGCCGTGGCCACATGGTGCTGGACGACGAACACGGGCCCTTGGCTCTCCTTGCTCCGGTGGCTGCGGCCACGCGGCTCCTCCGTACGTTCGAGATCCCGTCGCCGGTGGTAGTCGGAAAGCTGGTCGCCCTCGCTCTTGTCCGCCATGGCCTCTCCGTTCCCGCGAGTCCTGGGCTCCACAGAACCTCACCGGCCCCGCTACCCGGCGGCCTCGTGCACGTACCTGATCAGGCGGAGCAAAAGCCCGGGGGTCGGGCCAAATCTTGTCCAGCACGCGAAAGATCTGTGACGTGAACGCAGTGACGGTTTTGTCCGCCCCTCCGAGTGAGCAGGGTCCCCCGTGAGGCGCGGCTCGTGCCGGCACACCCCTTCCAGATCCCTGTCCCCCGGACAGAGAGCGCGAAGAGAGGAACCACCATGGCCTACGCGACCACGAACCCGTACACGAACGAGACGCTGGCGACGTTCCCCGAGATCGGGGACGAGGAGTTGGAGCGCGCCCTCGCAACAGCTCAGGACACCTTCGAGGGGTGGCGCACCAAGAGCTTCGACCAGCGCAAGGAAGTGGTGAAGCGCGCCGCGGAGATCCTTCGGGAACGAGCGGAGGACTTCGCCAGGCTCCCCACTCTGGAAATGGGCAAGTTGTCCGGGGAGAGCAAGGAGGAGGTCGAGCTGGCCGCCTCCATCCTGGACTACTACGCGGACAACGCGGAGGAGTTCCTCGCCCCGGAAAGGGTGGACACCGAGTTCCCGGACTCCGGTGAGTCGGTCGTCGTCAGCGACCCCATCGGGATCCTGTTCGGGGTGCAACCGTGGAATTTCCCCTACTACCAGTTGGCGCGGATCGCGGGCCCCAACCTCATGGCCGGGAACGTCGTGATGGTCAAGCACGCGGAGATCGTTCCGCAGTCGGCCGCGGCCTTCGAGCAGCTCCTGCACGAGGCGGGCGCACCGGAGGGTGCCTACACCAACGTCTACGCGAGCAAGGAGCAGGTCGCCCGAGCGATCAAGGATCCACGCGTCAAGGGGGTCGCACTCACCGGGAGCGAGGGCGCGGGCTCCAGCGTCGCGTCCAACGCGGGTGAGGAACTGAAGAAGAGCACCCTGGAACTCGGTGGGAGCGACGCTCTGATCGTGCTCGCCGACGCCGACCTCGACATGACCGTCGAGCGGGCGCTGTGGGGCCGGCTCAACAACGCCGGGCAGAGTTGCGTGGCCTCCAAGCGCATCATCGTCGTCGACGAGGTCGCGGACGAGTTCCTCCGTCGGTTCCACGACGGTATCGTCCGACTGAAGCCGGGTGACCCGTTCGACCCCGAGACGACCCTGCCGCCCCTGTCCTCACAGGGTGCCGCCGACAGTCTCGACGCACTCGTCGACGAGGCCGTCGAGAACGGCGCGTCGGTGACCACACCGGGTGATCCGGTGCCCGAGGAAGGCGCCTTCGTCCAACCGAGGATCCTCACCGGGATCACCAAGGACAACCCGGTCCACGACAAGGAGTTCTTCGGCCCCGTCGCCCTCTTCTACCGCGCTCGGGACGAGGAGGACGCGGTACGGATCGCCAACGACTCCAGTTTCGGGCTGGGCGGCTCGGTCTTCACCGAGGACACCGACCACGGCATGGACGTGGCCCGCCGTATCGACACCGGGATGGTCTTCGTGAACCACCCGACCTGGACCAGGCCGGACCTGCCGTTCGGTGGGACCAAGAGGTCCGGTTACGGCCATGAGCTCTCCGCCGCCGGTATCCAGGAGTTCGTCAACAAGAAACTCATCAAGGTGATGCCGACGGGCTCCTCCGCCTGATCGGGGCGGCCGCTTCCCGGACACAGGGCATGTACCGGAACGCTCCGGTACATGCCCTTCGCCGTGTCGGCCGGTCTACTCGTCTTGTTCGAGAGTGCTCCGGTCTTCAGGCCGGAGGTGAATCGGATCTGGCCACCACGCCCTTTCGTGCCAGGAGGGGTGTTCCTGGTCCTGGCACGAAGGAGCGCAGCACACCCGTCCGGTGGGCCTTTCCCCGCGATCGGTAGGGTTTGGAACCCCACACCGCGCCCGGCCAGGAGCAGGAGCTGAGGCAGGCCCGTGCGGGTGGAGCAGGCCGGGACAGCCGGCCACCGTCCGGCCCGGGCTTTTTCCTGGTTTTCCTGCGCCCGCACCGATCCTGGTCGTACGGTTGTTCGCATGCAGCTTCGGTTCGCCTACCGCCTCTACCCGGACCCGGGTCAGCGCGTCGCGCTGGCTCATTTGTTCGGGTGTGTGCGGGTGGTTTACAACGACGCGCTGGAACGCACCAGGCCGGTCAAGGCCGCCAACAAGCTGCTCGGTTCTGCGAAGCACCGGATCGCCGAGGGCCCCTACCAACGGGTGCCCAAGAGCGCCGAGTTGTCCAAGGCGTTGATCACCAGGGCGAAGAAGACCCCCGAGCGGGCCTGGCTCTCACAGGTGTCGGCGGTCCCGCTCCAACAGGTGCTGCGGGATGTGGACCGGGCCTGGAAGGCCCACGAGGATTCCAAGACCGGCAAACGCAAGGGGCCCAAGGTCGGTGTGCCCCGCTTCAAGTCGCGCCGCGACCGTACTCAGTCGGCCCGGTTCACCAACAACGCCGGCTGGAAGATCACCAACGCCGGCAAACTCTCCCTGCCCGGGGCCGGGCAGGTGAAGGTGGCGTGGTCACGCAACCTTCCCTCGCCCCCGAGCTCGGTGACCGTCCTCAAGGACGCCGCCGACCGGTACTTCGCCTCCTTCGTGGTCCGAACCACCGACGAGCCACTCCCGGAAACCACGCCCGAGGTCGGCATCGATCTGGGGTTGTCCCACTTCGCGGTGCTCTCCACCGGGGAGAAGGTCGCCAACCCCCGGTTCCTGCGCCGGGCCGGCAAAAAACTGCGCAAGGCCCAGCGCGCCCTGTCCCGCACNCCCGCAAGGACTTCCACCACCAGCTCTCCACACGCATCACGCGCGAGAACCAAACCGTGAGTGTGGAGGACCTGTCGGTGAAGGCCCTGGGCCGCACGAAACTGGCCAAGAGCGTGCACGACGCGGGCTGGTCGCAGTTCGTGAACATGCTCGAGTACAAAGCGGCCCGCGGCGGACGCACCTTCACCAAGGTGGACCGGTTCCTAGCCTCCTCACAAACCTGCTCGCAATGTTGGGCCGTGGACGGGCCCAAACCCTTGCACGTGCGCACCTGGACCTGTCCGGTGTGCAAGACCCTCCACGATCGGGACGTGAACGCGGCCCGTATCGTCCTGGCGGCCGGACGGGCCGACAGGCAAAACGCCTGCGGAGGGGCCGTGAGACCAGCCGCCTGAGCGGTTGGCAGGACCCGGTGAAACAGGAACCGGCCCGCGCCGCGAGGCGCGTAGCGCCACCCGCCCCTCAAGGGCGGGGTGGAATCCCCGTCGATTCACGACAGGGAGGACGTCAATCGTATTCGGTGCCGCCCTGACGGGTGAGGTAGGCATCGGAGATGAACTTGGTGATCGCACGCCCGCCGAGGACACGGGAGAAGCGCTCGCGTGCGGGCCGGACCACGACACCCTCGCGCAGGTGCAGACCGCCGCCGCTCCAGGTCTCCTTCCCCTGCGCGGCCGCGAGGAGCTCGGCCTCGTCGTAGGGGCCCTCGTACACCTGCGGGGCCGCGGGCAGTCCCATCTCTTCCAGGAGGGCGGGCAGGTCCGCGGCGTCGATCCAGGTACGGGTGCCGTCGGCGTCCAGACGGATGTCGAAGACCGTGTAACCGGGACGGTCGCTGCGGCCGGTCTCGCCGTAGGCCAGGTCCTGCACCCCCGAGCCGAAGACCTCGCCGAACACACCCACCCGGTCCGCGCCGAACCGCTCGGCCACCTTGCGGGCGGCTTCGGGGACGCCGTAGGCCGTCACCGCTTTCCAGTACAGGTTGTCGTCGGAGAAGGCGAGCGCCAGGTTCTTCGCGCCCTGGCCCTTGGAGGACACGAAACCCTCACCGGACTCGGTGACGAACGTGAACAGGCACGCGGTGCCGTGGATCTTCTCCGTGGCCACGACCGGCTCGCCCGGGGTGAAGGTGTCGGGGTAGCGCTTGGCGTTCTCGATCTCGATCCACCGCAGCAGGTCGGGGGCCGCCAGGAGCTCACCGCTCATGTGGAGCGGGACCTCCGGGACCCACTTCGTGACGCCCAGTTCGCCGGAGAAGTCGGTGCCGGCCTCGTGCTCGGCCTCCAGGTCGCGGTCGGCCAGCTGGGAGGGGCTGCACACGATGCCCTGGGAGATCTCGCCCCGCAGCCGGATGGCCTTGACCCGGTTGCGTTTGGAGCCCGCGAGCTTGCCGGTCAGGCCGATCTCGTCGATGAGGTCCTCGGGCAGGAGCGCGCTCTCGGGGATGTAGACGGCCCAGTCACCGGTGCGGTAGGCGCCCTTGGCGACCACGGCGTGGAAGAGTCCGACCTGTGCCAGCTCGAGCGCGTCGGCGTCGGGGTGCGGGTGGATCGTGAGCTGCTCGGCGGTGACCCGCAGGGTGGACATCTGGTTCCTCTCGTGCGTGGGCGGCGCGCTCTCGGAACGCGTTGCGACGGCCCGGTTCACTATGGTCCCGGTCCCCCGGGGCGGCAACGCGTTTTCCGGGCCACGGCCCCGACCGGTCTGGTTCCCTCTTGCCCCGGCCGCTCTTGCACGCGGCGGTGGACACAGCTCACCCCTCGTGTCGGACCCCTGGTGGCCGGGGTCTGCCTCGGGAACTCCTGCACCAGGGACTTCACTCATGTGCGCAGGGCAGAACGGACGTGAAACGGGACCACCGCACAGCCCGGAGGGTGCTGCCGGGACCGGCCCGGTCCGGCGGCACCGTTCGGCCCGGAGGCCGGTGCGGAAGGGCTGTTCTCCCATCGGCGTGCCCGTGTACCGGGGGCAGGGGGCGCGTACCGGCGTACGGATCAACGGAAGGCTAGGCGCTCACACAGAGCGACGCTCCGCCGGACGGCCTCCTGATCGAGACCGAGGAGCACGGTGAGCCACAGACCGTTCTGGATGATGTCGATGTCGGTGGCACGTACGGCCGACTCGTCCTCGGTGAGTTCCGGTCGAGCAGAATGGATGAGCGATGCGAGCGCCGTGCGATAGCGCTTCTGGGCCGCCGCGTTGATCTCCTCGTACTCCGGATGGGCTTTCGCGAGCGCCCAGAGTTGGAGCCGCAGGGACAGGTATTCCGTGGTGAGGAATTCGGTGTCGGCGACACGGTGCAGAGCGGCTCGGAGGTTGTCCTCCGGGCTACTGTCCGGGTCCGGCTCGACCATGGTCACGTCGTGTTCTTCGATACGGCGCAGTGCTGCGCCCACGAGGGTGACCTTGTCGGCGTAGTAGTAGTTGACCAGCCCCAGGGCGACACCGGCTTCCCGGGCCACCGCACGCATGCTGACACCCGAGATCCCGTGCTGTGACAACAGGGAGATGACAGCGTCGAGAATCCATTCTTCCCTGTCGATCTTCTTCTGATCCACAACCCTGTCGCCCACCCGATCGAGGCTAACAGGGCCCGGTGGAGCGGTGACCCGCTGAGCCGTCGCGGACTGCAACCGAAGCGAGGACCGATGCCCCCACCGCAGCGGTGCGCGGTAGGGACGTGCGCACGTCGGCGCGGGGGTTCGGACGGGGCCGCGGCCTCCTACGGGGATGCGCCGCAGACCCGGGGGCGGTGAGTGTCAGAGCGGGTCGAGACGTGCTTTGAGCAGGCAGAACTCATTACCTTCGGGGTCGGCCAGGACGTGCCACTGCTCTTGTCCGGTCTGGCCGATCTCGGCCGGGCGCGCCCCGAGTTCCAGAAGGCGTTCGAGTTCGGCGTCCTGATCGCGGTCGGTGGCGTTGACGTCGATGTGCAGCCGGGGTTTGCCCTGTTCCGGTTCGTCCCTGCGGCTGAGAATGATCGTCGGTTGCGCACCGCCGAACCCCTCACGCGGCCCGATCTCCACCGAACCGTCGTCCATGCGATCGAGCACGACGAAATCCAGGACGTCGCACCAGAACCGCTCCAGTACCGCGGGATCGTGGCAACCGAGTACGAGCTCACCGATACGACATGCCATGGGCGGAACCCGCTCTCGTCTCGGGGCCCGCGAAGACCGTGCGGCCCTGCGGGGAAACAACACCGGGAGCATAGCGAACGGGGCGAGCACGGGCGAAAGGTTTTCTTCGTAGGCCCCGGAAGACAGGCCCCGCCGGTTTTACGCGCGGCGCGGTGTGAGAGGCCGTGCCGCGCGGGAGGGCGGGCACCACGGGGGCAGGGGCCTTCGTTCGGTTATGGGATACGTACCTTTGCGTGGTTGGGTTCGGATCCCGGTGGACTGGTTGTCAAAAGGCCAGGAAAGTCTTCCCCCGCCTGTGCGGCTCTTCACACGCTCTTCACGCGGGGGTGCTGCCACAGAAAGACGCGCATTTTACCGAGTTCCAGTTGAAGGTGATCGCATGTTATTTTTGACTGGCATAGCAACGTACTTCAGGGGGACCGATGGCACAGAAGGTAGAAGTTCTTCTCGTCGACGATCTCGACGGTGGTGAAGCGAGTGAGACCGTGACGTTCGGTCTGGACGGGTCCACCTATGAGGTCGACCTGAGCAGTGACAACGCGGAGAAACTCCGTGAGTCCCTGGGATCTTTCATCGAGGTCGGCCGGAAGAAGGCCCGCAAAGCCACCAAGGGCAAGGCAAAAACGACCCGCTCCTCTTCGAACCCGCAACGCGCCGCGCAGATCCGCGCGTGGGCCAAGGAGGCAGGGCTCGAGGTGAACGAGCGCGGCCGCATCCCTCAGTCGGTGGTCGACCAATACGAGGCCGCTCAGAAAGGCTGAGGACCGGACTCCACTCTCCCGATCCACCGGGACCGTGATGTGACACGTGAGACACGGGAACCGGTGGTTCTTCGGCGGGCTCCTTCGGGGGCCCGTCTTTCTGTGTCCGGGGCCGGCATTCCGGAGACGCTGTTGCCGGAAGGCAAGGTCGCCGGGGCACTGCCCTCGGAGGCCCTGTGTCTCAGGAGCGCTGCTCGACCGCGCACCGCAAGGCGCTCATGCCGCGCACGAGCGCGTGGAGGTCGTCGGGGTCGAGGGAGTTCAGCACGTCGGTGGAGGGGTCGGGTTCGCCGAGGAACTGGCGCTGGATGTCGCCGGCCATCGGGGTGGCGACCAGGCGTGTGACGCGCCGGTCCTCCTCGGAGGCTTCGCGGGCCAGGTACCCCAGGGCGACGAGTTTCTCCACACTCGCGGAGACCGTCGGGGCCGAGATCCGCAGGAAATGGGCAATCTCACGTCCCGTGGTGGCGGTGCCGATGGACACGAGCAGGACGATCCTGAGCTGGTGGAGCGTGAGCTCCAGCCCGAGGAAGGGTTGCAGGCGCTGGCCGACGAGCAGGCGCGCGAGTGCACGGCGTTCGTCCATGTATCGCGCGATGAGCTGCTCACTCGTGGTCTCGGTCATGGCACTGGCACCTCCGGGACCAAACCTAACAGCGAAAAACTATTTAGGTACCACCTAACTGTTAGGGTGTGGCACTGCAGTCACACGAGTGAGGACCTCCTTCTTGAGTACGTACCCGCACGAGACGGACGACATCGACCTCGAGGCGTTGAGGAAACGCTACGCCTACGAACGCGACCGGCGTCTCCGGCCCGACGGCAGGGCCCAGTACCGCTCGGCCACCGGCGAGTTCGGTTACTACGCCAAGGATCCCTACACCGAGTGGACCGAACGGGAGCCGCTGACCGACTCCGTGGAGGCCCTGGTCGTCGGCGGCGGCTTCGGCGGCCTGTCGACGGCGGCCCGGCTGCGGCAGGCCGGGGTGGAGTCGATCCGCATGATGGACGAGGCCGGAGACTTCGGTGGTACCTGGTACTGGAACCGCTATCCCGGGATCCACTGCGACATCGAGTCCTACTCCTACATGCCGCTCCTGGAAGAGGTCGGGTACGTCCCGAAGTGGCGCTACGCGCCCGGGGAGGAGATCCGGCAGCACGCCGTGGCGATCGCCGAGACCTTCGATCTGTACCGGGACGTCCTCTTCCACACGCGGGTGACGTCCCTGGACTGGGACGGGGAGAAGGCCGAGTGGATCGTGGGCACCGACCGCGGAGACCGGATGCGCGCCCGCTTCGTCGTCACCTCGTCCGGCACACTGACCCAGCCCAAGCTCCCGGGCATCCCCGGTATCGAGAACTTCCGCGGCCACACCTTCCACACGAGCCGCTGGGACTACTCCTACACCGGAGGCGACCAGCACGGGGGTATGGACGGGCTCGCCGACAAGAAGGTCGCGGTCGTGGGTACCGGGGCGACCGGGGTGCAGATCGTCCCGCCCTTGGGGCGCGACGCCCAGCACCTGTACGTCTTCCAGCGCACCCCCTCCACCGTCGACGTGCGCGACAACCGCCCCACCGACCCCGACTGGGCCTCCTCCCTGGAACCGGGGTGGCAGCGCGAGCGCATGGAGAACTTCCTCTCGGTGATCTCCGGTGAGCAGGTCGAGACCGACCTGGTCCAGGACGGGTGGACCGGTACCGCCCGCCTGCAGCGCCAGATGATCACCGGGGCGCGGGACACCGACCTGGCCCCGGAGGAGCGCGAGTACCTCGACGAACTCGCCGACGCACGGAAGATGAACCGGATCCGTGCCCGGGTGGAGGAGGTGGTCCAAGACCCGGAGACGGCCGAGGCCCTCAAGCCCTGGTACCGCTACATGTGCAAGCGGCCCACCTTCAGCGACCACTACCTGCAGGCCTTCGACCGGCCGGACGTGACGCTGGTCGACACCGCCGACCACGGCGGGATCACGCGCATGACCGAGGACTCTATCGTCGTGGGCCAGGAGGAGTACCAGGTCGACTGCGTCATCTTCGCGACCGGTTTCGACGTGGGGGTCTCGGGTGTGCTGACCGGAGAGCTCCCCGTCCGCGGCCGCGACGGCCGACAGCTCCTGGAGACCTGGGCTCAGGGCGTACGGACCCTGCACGGGTTCTACAGCCCCGGGTTCCCGAACCTGTTCCAGCTGGGCCCGCTGCAGAACGCCACCTCGGTCAACTTCACCCACATCCTGATGGAGCAGGCCGAACACATCGCCGCCGTCGTCGCCGAGGGGCGCAGGACCGGGACCCGGATGATCGAGCCGACCCCGGAGGCCGCCGAGTCCTGGGCACAGACCCTGCAGGAGAACGCCTACGAGAACAGCCGTTTCCAGCAGGAGTGCACCCCCGGCTACTACAACAACGAGGGCGGCGGCGTCATGAGCGGGCGTTCGTACAGCCCCGGTCCGATCGCCTTCCACTCGCTCCTGGGTCGGTGGCGCGAGGAGCACCTGCACGAAGTCCTGCACACCGAGGCCTGATCCGCACCCGTGAGGAAACATATGTACACCTGTGCCCGAACACCGGGACCCACCGCGACCGTGCGCACACTGGCCGCTTCCGTGCTCGTGCTGAGCACGGCCGGATGTGCGCTGTCCCCGAGCGGGGAGGGCGAGGGGCCGGTCGAGGAGATCGCGGCCGAGCAGCTGGTGCGTGCGACCGAGGTCCATGAGGAGACCGGGATGACCCTGTTGGAGGGGCCCACCTTCGCCCCCGACGGGGACCTGCGGTTCGTCGACGTGACCGCGCCCGGGGACGAGCCCGACGTGATGAGCGTGGACACCGAATCCGCCGAGGTGAGCCCCGTGTTCACCGACGACGAGGGCTCCTACACCTCGGCGCAGTTCAGCCCGCACGACGAGCGGCTCTACCTGACCGACTTCGCCGGCGGACGCATCGTCTCGGTCACCCCCGACGGGGAGGACCCCGAGGAGTTCTTCTCGGGCGAGGTCGAGGGCGCGCGGATGTTCCCGGACGACCTGGCCTTCGACGAGGCCGGGAACATGTACATCAGCGACATGTCCGGGCACGACGAGCCCGCTTGGGAGGAGAAGGGCCGTGTGGTGCGGCTCGACCACGAGACCGCCGAGCCGACGGTGCTGGCCGAGGAACTGCCCCCGCCGAACGGGATCTCCTTCACCGAGGACTTCTCGGCGCTGTGGGTCGGCCTGTACGGGGCGAACGAGGTCGACCACCACGAGCTGAACGAGGACGGGACCGAGGTGCTCACCTCGCACACGGCGATCCACTTCGACGGGGGTACGTCCCGGATCGACTCGATCGCGGTCGACGCCGACGGCAACCTGTACCAGGCGATCCACGACGAACCGGCGATGTACGTGTACAGCTCCCTGGGTGAGCACGTGGCGACGGTGCGGGTGCCCGAGGAGGACGCCGAAGGCCTGAGCTCGGCCACCAACGTGGCCATCGAGCCCGGGACGAGCGACGCCTACATGACGGTGAGCGGTGACGACGGAGGCCACATCTACACCTTCGACGCCCTCGCCGAGGGGATCCGCCAGTCCAACGGGGGCTGAGTGAGGCCGGGTCGACGCCCTCCGGCGCGGGCCGCACGGCCGGTGAAAGGGCGCCGGTCCTGTCTGTCCCCTGTGCCCGTCCCCGCGGGGAGGGACACAGGGGAACCTCATTCGAAGACCACGGTGCTCTGCCCGTTGGGCAGCACCCGGCGCTCGCAGTGCCAACGCACCGCGCGCGACAGGGCCAGCGCTTCGGCGTCGCGCCCCACCCGCTGCAGGGCCGCAGGGTCGTGGGTGTGGTCGATCCGGATCACCTCCTGCTCGATGATCGGGCCCTCGTCGAGGTCGGGGGTGACGTAGTGGGCAGTGGCACCCACGAGCTTGACCCCGCGTTCGTAGGCCTGGTGGTAGGGCTTGGCCCCCTTGAACCCGGGCAGGAACGAGTGGTGGATGTTGATGGCGCGGCCCTCCAGCGCCTTGCACGTCTGGTCCGAGAGCACCTGCATGTAACGGGCCAGGACCACCAGCTCGGCGTCGTACTCCTCGACCAGCTGCAGCATCCGGGCCTCGGACTCGGGTTTGGACTCGGGGGTGACCGGGACATGCACGAAGGGCAGTCCCGCGTTCTCGGCCATCGAACGCAGGCCTTCGTGGTTGGAAACGACGGCGACGATGTCCGCGCCGAGGCTGCCCGAGCGCCAGCGGAAGATCAGGTCGTTGAGGCAGTGACCGGCCTTGGAGACCATCACGAGCACCCGGGCCGGGTTCCGGTCGGAGAAGGCGAAGGCCATCCCGAAGTCGGCGGCCACCGGTTCGAACCCGCGCTCCATGAGGTCGAGGTCGGCCTCCTCGGGCGCGTCGACCTGGGCACGCAGGAAGAAGCGGGCCTGCACGGGGTCGTCGAACTGCTGGTACTCGCCGATGTCGCAGCCGTGGTCGAGGAGGAAGGAGCTGACCGCGTGCACGATACCGGTGCGGTTGGGGCAGCTCAGGGTGAGGACGAACGAACGGGCCATGAGGGGTCTCCTCAGCATTCCACGATGTTGAGAGCCAGCCCGCCGCGGGCGGTCTCCTTGTACTTGTCCTTCATGTCGGCGCCGGTCTCCCGCATCGTCTTGACGGCCTTGTCGAGGGAGACGTGGTGTCGACCGTCGCCGCGCAGGGCCATACGCGCGGCGGTGACGGCCTTGACCGACGCCACGGCGTTGCGCTCGATGCAGGGGATCTGGACGAGCCCGCCCACGGGGTCGCAGGTCAGTCCGAGGTTGTGTTCGATGCCGATCTCGGCGGCGTTCTCCACCTGTTCGGGGGTGCCGCCGATGGCCTCGGCGAGCGCGCCGGCCGCCATGGAGCAGGCCGATCCCACCTCGCCCTGGCAGCCGACCTCGGCCCCGGAGATCGAGGCGTTCTCCTTGAACAGGAGCCCGATGGCGCCGGCCGTGAGCAGGAACCGCACCGCTGCGTCGTCGTCGAAGCCGGGCAGGAACTTGTCGGCGTAGTGCAGGACGGCGGGGACGATGCCGGCGGCTCCGTTGGTGGGTGCGGTCACGACCCGCCCCCCTGCGGCGTTCTCCTCGTTGACGGCCAGCGCGTAGAGCGTGACCCACTCCATGGGGTCGGGTCCGCCGGCTGCGTCCTGGTCGGCTTCCAGGCGTGTGCGCAGTTCGCGGGCGCGGCGCCGGACCTCGAGCCCGCCGGGCAGGGAGCCGCCGGTGCTGGTCCCATTGTCGACGCACTCGCGCATGACCGACCGGATCCGCAGCAGTCCGTCGCGGATCTCGTGTTCGCTCCGGCGCGCGCGTTCGTTGGCGAGCATGACGCCGCTGACCGGTAGAGCGCTCTCGCGGGTTCGGGCGAGCAGTTCGTCGCCGGTGGTGAAGGGACAGGGGACGGGCGTGCCGTCCTCGACGGGGGCGGAGCGGACTGCGTCGTCCTGGTCCAGGACGAAACCGCCGCCGACGGAGTAGTACTCACACCGGTCGAGCCGTTCCCCGCCGGGGCCGAAGGCCGCCAAGGCCATTCCGTTGCTGTGGAAGTCCAGGCGCTTGTTGCGGTGCAGGACGATGTCCTCGCCGGGATCGAAGGCGATCTCGTGGTGCCCGGCGAGAGGGATCCGCCCTTCCTCCCGCACGGTGCGCACCGCGGGTTCGGCGGCGACGGGGTCCACGAGGTGGGGTTGTTCGCCCATGAGCCCGAGGACGACAGCCCCGACGCTGCCGTGGCCGCGCCCCGTGGCCCCGAGGGAGCCGAAGAGTTCGCAGCGCACCGCCGCGGTGCCGGGCAGGGCCCCGTTCTCGGCCAGACGGGAGACAAAGAGGCGAGCCGCCTTCATCGGCCCGACGGTGTGTGAGCTGGAAGGACCGATACCTACCTTGAAGAGGTCGAACACGGAAATAGTCACGTATGCCCCTGAAATGTTAGTTGTACCGCTTTGATGTCGATTTGTTCTGGGGCTGCGGGGTCAGGTCTTAGGATGGGCACATGATCGCCACTCCCAAGGAGCTCGAACCGCCGTCCATGTCGCTGGCCGATCGTGCCCACGCCGCGATCCAGGACCAACTGATCATGTTGGAGATCCCGCCGATGGCCCCCATCGATGACGGGATCCTGAGCGAGGAGCTGGGCATCGGCCGCACCCCCGTCCGCGAGGCCCTGAAGAGGCTGCAGACGGAGCGCCTGGTGGTCTCCTATCCGCGCCGGGGCACCTTCGCCACCGGTGTGGACATCACCGATCTCGCGTTCATCTCCGAGATCCGGATGCAGCTGGAGCCCCTGGCAGCGAAGCGGGCCGCACAGGTCGCCATCCGCGGGACCAAGGCCGAACTGGCCGAACTCGCCGACCTGATCGAGTCCCTCGACATCGCTTCGCTCGGCCGCAGCGACCTCATGCGGTGGGACATGCGTGTGCACAGGAGCATCTACCGGGCCGCGGCCAACCCGCACCTGGAGGACACGCTCGTGCGCTACAACAACCTCGCGACCCGCCTGTTCTGCCTGTTCATCGACCGCATCAGCCACTTCGACCGACACATCGGCGAACACGTGGCCCTGCTGCGCGGCATCTCCGAAGGTGAGGCCGACACGGTGTCCGCACTCGCGCACGAGCACGTCATCGGGTTCGAGAAGGCCATCCGCGCGGTCACCTGACCGGGGACCGCCCGCCCCGGCAGGGGCCGGGCCCCCGCACGGGGACGTCATGACCGCCCCGCCGCCGCAGCAGCACTCTGCACCGCGTGCCGGAGCAGCTGCGCGGTGGTGACGGGGCCGGCCCCGCCCGGGGCGGGCACACGCACGGCGAGGTCGTTGAGGTAGGTGTCGGCGGAGTCCGATCGCATGGTGGTCCTTTCCGGGCGATGTGCACCGGGTGGGACGCCGGGCCCGGGGTCAGCGGCGGATCCGGTGCATCTCCGGGTCCACCAGGGGTTCGGCCGCGACGGTCGCCCGGACCTTCCGGTCGAAGTACTGGACCTCCACCGGGGTGCCCGGGGTGGCCGAGGAGGGCAGCCAGGCGTAGGCGATGGGGGTACCGAGGGTGTGGGCGAAGGCGGCGGAGGTGACGTAGCCGGTAGGTCGCCCGTCGAGCAGGACCGGCTCCGAACCGAGCAGGACACTGCGGCCGTCGTCGACGGTCAGGCAGGTCAGGCGCCGGGTGACGGCGTCGGGGTCGATGCCTTCCAGAGCCTCGCGCCCGATGAAATCGCCCTTCTTCTGCATACGGACCGCGAACCCGACCCCGGCCTCGTAGGGGTTGTGTTCGGTGTTCATGTCGGCGCCCCAGGCGCGGTAGCCCTTCTCCAGGCGCAGGCTGTTGAACGCGCCCCGCCCGGCGGGCGCGACGCCGAGGTCGCGTCCTGCTTCGTAGAGCACGTCCCAGAGCTTCTGCCCGTACTCGGCGCTGGTGTAGATCTCCCAGCCGAGTTCACCGACGTAGGACACGCGCATGGCGGTGACGGGGATACCGGCGATGTGTGCGCGCTTGCAGCGGAAGAACTTCAGACCCTCGTGGGAGAAGTCGTCGTGGCTCAGCGGCTGGACGAGATCGCGGGCATGCGGTCCCCACACCCCGATACAGCAGGTGCCGCCGGTGATGTCGCGGATCTGCACGCTGCGGTCCGCAGGCTGCTCGCGGCGGAAATGATCGAGGTCGAGGTTGCCGTTGATCCCGACCTGGAAGGTCTCCTCGTCGAGCCGGGCAACAGTGATGTCGCTGCGGACACCGCCGGCATCGTCGAGCACGAGCGTGTAAGCCACGTAACCGGGCGACCGGTCGATCTTGCCGGTGGTGAGGCGATCGAGGAAGGCGAGCGCCCCGGGGCCGCTGACCTCGAGCCGCTTGAGCGGGGTCATGTCGTACATCGCGACGGCGTTGCGGGTCTTCCACGCCTCTGCGGCCACGATCGGTGAGTGGAACATCGCGGACCAGGAGTCGCGGGGCCGCGGTGCCCACTCGGTGGGCAGCTCCTTGACCAGCGGAGCGTTGGCCTCGTACCAGTGCGGGCGTTCCCAACCGTGGCTCTCCCGGAAGACGGCGCCGAGTTCGCGCTGGCGTGCGTGGAAGGGGCTGGTGCGCAGGTCGCGCGGGGAGAGCTTGGGCTGGGAGGGGTGCAGGACGTCGTAGATCTCGACGAAGTTCTGCTTGGAGGTCTCGGTGACGTAGTCGTCGCTGGTCTCGATCTCGTCGAAACGGTGCACGTCGCAACCGTGCAGGTCGACCTCGCTGCGGCCGTCGACGAGCAGCTGCGCCACGGATCGGGCCACACCCGAGGAGTGGGTGACCCAGACGGCTTCGGCGATCCAGAACCCGGCGACGTCGGGGGACTCGCCGATCAGGGGCCCGCCGTCGGGGGTGAAGGAGAAGACCCCGTTGAAACCGGCCTCGACCTTGGCCGAACGCAGGGCGGGCAGCAGACGCTTGCTCTGCTCCCAGGAAGAGGCGAAGTCCTCGTCGGTGAAGGGCAGCATCGAGGGCATGTCCTCCTCGGAGGTGGAGCCGTCCTCGTTCTCGGGCAGATCGGTGAGGGAGACCGGGATGGGGCGGTGCGCGTAGGTGCCGATGCCGATGCGGTCGTTGTGCTCCCGGTAGTAGAGGTCGTAGTCCTGGTTGCGCAGGATCGGCAGGTGCGCCTCGGTCAGGTCGTCGTTGCGGCCGACCAGCTCGGGGATCTGGCCGGTGCGGGCGTACTGGTGCGCCATCGGCAGCAGCGGCACCGTCATGCCGACCATGTCTCCCACGCGCCGGCCCCAGAACCCGGCGCAGGAGACGACGATGTCGGCGGGGATGTCGCCCTGGTCGGTGTGCACGCCGGTGACCCGCCCGCCCTGCTGGTTGATGCCGAGGACCCGGGTCGAGCCGCGGAAATCGGCGCCGGCGGCCCCGGCGCGGCGGGCCAGGGCCAGCACGGCCCGGGAGGACTTGCCGAGCCCGTCGGCGGGGGTGTGGAAACCCCCGAGGACCTGGCCGGGATCGAGCAGCGGGTGCAGCCGGGCGCACTCCTCGGGTCCGACGACGGTGCCGCTCACGCCCCAGGACGCGGCCCAGCCCTGTTTGCGGTGCAGGTCGGCCAGGCGTTCGGGGGTGGTGGCGATCTCGAGTCCGCCGACCTGGTTGAAGCACCAGGCGCCGTCGACGTCGAGGCTGCGGAGTTTCTCGACGGTGTACTGGGCGAACGCGGTCATCGTCTTGGACGGTCCGGTCTGGTAGACGAGCCCGGGTGCGTGCGAGGACGATCCGCCGGTGAGGGGCAGCGGGCCCTGGTCGACCACGGTGATGCGGTTCCAACCGCGGGCGGTGAGTTCGTCGGCGAGGTTGGCGCCGACGATTCCTGCTCCGATGATGACGACGCGGGGACTCGGACTCATGGTGGTCTCCTAACTCATGGTCACTCGCAAATGCTCTGGGTGACGAGACGCGTGCGCGGGGCACCTGGGGCGGGGCGACGAGGTGCGAGAGCGGTGGCAGGGGCGGTCGGGCGGGCCTCGTGGTGGAGGGCGCGGGCGGGCGGATCCGCCGTGGGGCCTCGGAGGGCTCGCGGATGGCCTTCCGAGGGACCGGCTTCTCGACAGCAGACTGATATATCAGATGGACGGCAGATTAGGCGTCGGCAATGACGCGAGTCAAGGGCGCGCCGGAAAATCGACGGGACAAAAATCGGCTCTTGCGCTCACCCCGAGTCGCTCTCTATCCTGATCGCCAACTGATATGTCAGATCGGTTTCTATTGCTTCTCAGGTCCTCCGACCACCCCTCCCCGGCTCCCGCGTGGAAGGAAACCCCATGAGACCCTCCCCGAGCACCGGCGCACCCGGCCTCACCGACGGTTCACTGCCGACGGTCGATCCGGAGGTCGCCGCCGCCGTCAGCGCCGAACTGGAGCGCCAGCAGTCCACGCTGGAGATGATCGCCTCGGAGAACTTCGCGCCCCGGGCGGTGTTGGAGGCCCAGGGTTCGGTCCTGACCAACAAGTACGCCGAGGGTTACCCGGGCAAGCGCTACTACGGCGGCTGCGAACACGTAGACGTCGTCGAGCAGCTGGCGATCGACCGGGCCAAGGCCCTGTTCGGCGCCGCCTACGCCAACGTGCAGCCGCACTCGGGGGCCCAGGCCAACGCGGCCGCGATGTTCGCCCTTCTCAACCCCGGCGACACGATCATGGGCCTGGACCTGGCCCACGGCGGCCACCTCACCCACGGCATGCACATCAACTTCTCCGGAAAGCTCTACGACGTCGTGCCCTACCACGTCGACCCGCACGAGCACCGGGTCGACATGGACGAGGTCGCCCGCCTGGCCCGGGAGAAGCGGCCGCGGATGATCATCGCGGGCTGGTCGGCCTACCCGCGCCGGCTCGACTTCGCGCGGTTCCGGGAGATCGCCGACGAGGTCGGCGCCTACCTGATGGTGGACATGGCCCACTTCGCCGGGCTCGTGGCCGCCGACCTGTACCCCGACCCGCTCCCCCACGCACACGTAGTCACCACGACCACACACAAGACGCTGGGCGGACCCAGGGGCGGCGTCATCATGTCCGCCGACGAGGCCCTGGCCAAGAAGTTCAACTCCGCGGTCTTTCCCGGGCAGCAGGGCGGCCCGCTCGAGCACGTCATCGCCGGCAAGGCGGTGCTGTTCAAGCTCGCCGCCGAACCCGAGTTCGCCGAACGCCAGCGCCGCACCGTCGAGGGGGCCCAGCTCCTGGCCGACCGGCTCTCGGCCGAGGACTGCACGCACAAGGGTGTGCGCCTGGTCTCCGGCGGCACCGACGTCCACCTGGTCCTGGTCGATCTGCGCGGCTCGGAGCTGGACGGCAGGACCGCCGAGGACCGCCTGCACCGCATCGGCATCACCGTCAACCGCAACGCGGTGCCCGACGACCCGCGTCCGCCGATGATCACGTCGGGCCTGCGTATCGGCACCCCAGCCCTGGCCACCCGCGGGTTCGGCCCCGCCGAGTTCGCAGAGGTCGCCGACGTCGTCGCCGAGGCCCTCGACCCCGCGCTGGACGAGACCGGGGCCAGGGCCCTGCGCGCACGCGTGGAGAAACTGGCCGCCGACTTTCCCCTCTACCCGCACATGGACGGAGCGTTCTGGTGACTCCACCCACCCCCGGAGCCGACCTGCCCGAACACCCGGACTGGTTGTGGAGCTCCCCCGAACCGAAGTCCTCCTACGACGCGGTGATCGTGGGCGGTGGCGGGCACGGCCTGGCCACGGCCTACTACCTGGCCAAGAACCACGGCATCACCAACATCGCGGTGTTGGAGAAGGGCTGGCTCGCGGGCGGCAACATGGCCCGCAACACCACCATCATCCGCTCGAACTACCTGTGGGACGAGAGCGCCGGGCTCTACGAGCACTCCCTGAAGCTGTGGGAGGGGCTCGAGGACGAGCTCGACTACCCGCTCCTGTTCTCCCAGCGGGGCGTACTCAACCTGGCGCACTCCCTGCAGGAGGTGCGCGACAGCGTACAGCGGGTCAACGCCAACCGGCTCAACGGGATCGACGCCGAGTGGCTGGCACCGGACCGGGTCGCCGAGGTCTGTCCCATTCTGAACACGTCCGAGGACCTGCGTTACCCGGTACTGGGCGCCACCTGGCAGCCGCGGGCCGGGATCGCCAAGCACGACCACGTGGCCTGGGGTTTCGCCCGCGCACTCGATCGTATGGGTGTCGACCTCGTCCAGAACTGCGAGGTGACCGGATTCGAGCGGGTCGGCGACCGGATCGTCGGGGTGGAGACCACCCGCGGCCCGATCCGGACCGGCAAGGTCGCGCTGGCCGCCGCGGGCCACTCATCGGTGCTCACCGACACCCTCGGGCTGCGGCTGCCGGTCCAGAGCCACCCGTTGCAGGCCCTGGTGTCGGAACTGTTGGAGCCGGTGCACCCCACCGTGGTGATGTCCAACGCCGTGCACGTCTACGTCTCCCAGGCCCACAAGGGAGAACTCGTGCTCGGCGCCGGCATCGACTCCTACAACTCCTACTCCCAACGCGGTGCGTTCCACACCATCGAACGGCAGATGGCCGCCGCGGTCGAGCTGTTCCCGATGTTCGCCCGCGCGCACGTGCTGCGGACCTGGGGCGGGGTCGTCGACGTCACCCCCGACGCCTCGGCGGTGATGGGGTTGACCCCCTTCGAGGGGCTCTACGTCAACTGCGGCTGGGGCACCGGCGGTTTCAAGGCCACCCCGGGCGTGGGTTGGTGCTTCGCCCACACCATCGCCAACGACCGGCCCCATCCCCTCAACGTCCCGTTCTCCCTCGAACGCTTCACCAGCGGCGCCCTCATCGACGAGCACGGCGCCTCCGGCGTCGCCCATTAGGAGTTCCCATGATGTCCATCCCCTGCCCGTGGTGCGGGCCGCGCGACGAGATCGAGTTCCACTACGGAGGACAGGCCGGCGTGGCCTACCCGCAGGACCCGCACACCCTCACCGACGAGGACTGGGCACAGTTCCTCTTCTTCCGGGACAACCCCAGGGGTGCCTTCGGCGAACGCTGGCTCCACGCGGCCGGATGCCGCCGGTGGTTCAGTCTCCGCCGGGACACCGTCACCAACCGCATCCTTGACCGGCACGACACGAGGACGGTGGGCCAGTGAACAACGGGTACAGGCTCAGAGCCCGGGGACGGATCGACCGCGACCGCCCGCTGCACTTCACCTTCGACGGACGCGAGTACCAGGGTTACGAGGGCGACACCCTCGCCTCGGCCCTGCTCGCCAACGGCGTCCACCAAGTCGCCACCAGCATCAAGCACGGACGGCCCCGCGGGATCATGGCGGCCGGCGCCGAGGAACCGAACGCACTGGTGCAGATCGACGAGCCCTTCCCCGAACCGATGCAGACAGCCACGACGGTCCGGCTGACCGACAGGTTGGCGGCCTCGGGGCTGCCCGGCCGGGGCCGGCTGGCCGCCGAGAAGGACCCGGCGCGCTACGACACCATGCACGCCCACTGCGACGTGCTCGTCGTCGGTGCCGGTCCCGCGGGGCTCGCCGCCGCACTGACCGCGGCGCGCAGCGGGGCCCGGGTGATCGTGGCCGAGACCGACACCGAGTTCGGCGGGGCCCTGCTGGGGACCGGTGAACAGCTGGACGGCGCGCCGGCCCACGCGTGGGCGCGGCAGGCCGTGGCCGAACTGGACGAGCACCCGGAAGTGCGGAAGCTGACCGGCACCACCGTGTTCGGCCACTACGAGGACAACTACCTCGTCGCGGTCGAGCACCGGGGCGAGGACGCATTCACCCGCCAGCGCGTCTGGCGCATCCGTGCCCGCGAGGTCGTCCATGCCACGGGCGCGCACGAGCGGCCGCTGATCTTCGCCGGAAATGACCGTCCCGGCATCCTGCTCGCCGGGGCCGCACGCACCTACCTGCACCGGTACGGGGTCGTCCCGGGTGAGCGCGCGGTCGTGTTCACCACCAACGACAGCGCCTACGCGGCCGCCGTGGACCTGCACGACGCCGGGGTGGAGATCGCCACAGTCGTCGACGCACGGGGTTCGGTGCCCCCTCACTGGGAGTCGTTGTGCGCTGAGCGCGGGATCACCCTGATGCCCGGGACGGCGGTGGTCACCAGTTCCGGTCCCGGGCGGGTCTCGCAGGTGCGTGTGGCCCAGTGGTGGCAGGAGGAGGAGCGACCGGGCGCGGAGCACACACGGATCGACTGTGACACCCTCCTGGTCTCGGGTGGCTGGAACCCCGCGGTGCACCTGCACAGTCAGGCCCGCGGGGCCCTCCGGTTCTCCGAGGACCTGGGCGCGTTCGTGCCCGACCAGAACCCGCGGTCGGTGCGGTCGGCGGGTGCGGCGGCGGGGGTGCTCACCACCAGCGCGTGCCTGAGCAGCGGCTCGGAGGCGGGGCGGAAGGCCGCCCGGGCCTGCGGGCTCGAAACGGAGACCGCGGAGCTCCCCCGAGCGGCATCCCCCCCGGTCCGACCCGGGCGCACCGTATGGCTCGTTCCGTCACCGACCGACTCCACCGGCGACACCCAGTACGTGGACCTGGCCCGGGACGCCACGGTCGCCGACATCCGCCGGGCGCTGGGGGCCGGCATGGAGTCGGTCGAGCACATCAAGCGCTACACGACACTGGGCACCGCCCACGACCAGGGCAAGACGTCGGGGACCCTGGCGAGCGGGGTCATCACCGAGCTCCTGGGACGCAGCACCGGCGAGATCGGCACGACCACGTTCCGGGCCCCCTACACCCCCGTGGCCTTCGCCGCGCTGGCGGGCCGGGAACGGGGCGACCTGTACGACCCGGTCCGGGTCACCTCCGTGCACGACTGGCACGTGGACCAAGGGGCGCCGTTCGAGAACGTGGGGCAGTGGAAGCGGCCGTGGTACTACCCGCACGGCGGTGAGGACATGGAGGCCGCGGTTCTGCGCGAGTGCCGCGCGGTCCGGGAGGGCGTCGGGCTCCAGGACGTGTCGACGCTGGGCAAGATCGACGTGCAGGGGCCGGACGCAGCCGAGTTCCTCGACCTCGTCTACACCAACAAGATGAGCACGCTCAAGGTCGGGCGCATCCGCTACGGACTGATGTGCACCGCCGACGGCATGGTTTTCGACGACGGCACGGTCGCCCGCACCGGGGAGCACCGCTACCTGGTCACGACCACGTCGGGGGGTGCCGCCGGTGTCCTGCAGTGGTTGGAGGACTGGCTGCAGACCGAATGGTCCCACCTGCGGGTGCACCTGACGTCGGTGACCGACCACTGGGCCACGATCGCGCTCGCGGGCCCGCGCTCGCGCGAGGTGCTGTCGCGGGTCGCGCCCGACATGGAGCTGGAGCAGGAGGACTTCCCGTTCATGGCTTGGCGGGACGGGACCGTCGCCGGGCACGGGGCCAGGGTCTTCCGGATCAGTTTCTCCGGTGAGCTCGCCTACGAGATCAGTGTGCCCTGGTGGTACGGGCGCGAGGTCTGGGAGGCGCTCGTGGCAGCCGGCGCACCGTTGGGCATCACGCCCTACGGCACCGAGACGATGCACGTGCTGCGTGCGGAGAAGGGCCTGCCCATCGTCGGGCAGGACACCGACGGCACCGTCACCCCGTACGACCTGGGCATGGGCTGGGCCGTGTCGAAGAAGAAGGAGGACTTCCTGGGCAAGCGCTCCTTCAGCCGGGCCGACACCGCACGCACCGACCGCAAGCAGTTGGTGGGTCTGCTGCCCGCCGACCCGGACCTGGTGCTGGCCGAGGGCGCCCAGTTGGTGGAGGAGGCCGAACTCCCCGAGCCCCCGGTCCCGATGCTGGGCCACGTCACCTCCAGCTACCGCAGCGCGGTCCTGGAACGCGGGTTCGCCCTGGCCATGGTCGACGCCGGGCGCGACCGGATCGGCGACACGGTCCACGCCACCTACGGCGGCCGTCTCGTCGCGGCCACGATCACCGACCACGTCTTCTACGACAAGGAAGGAGCGCGCCGCGATGGCTGAGATCCGAGGCGAATCGCCCCTGGCCCCCCGCGCGAAACTGTTGGCGGAGGCCTCCGTCCCGGACGTCCTGGAGCTCGGGGAGATCCCGTTCCTGACCCAGGTCGCCCTGCGTCTGGACCCCGAGGGGGCGGAAGCCGCGCGGGTCGGCGCCGCTCTGGGGGCGCCCCTGCCCCTCGCCCCCGGGACGTCCGTGGTCGCCGGCGACCTGCTGGTGCTGTGGATGGGCCCGGACGAGTGGCTCGTGATGGGTGAACAGGGCAGGGCCCCGGAGGTGGTGTCCGCGCTGACACGGTCGCTGGAGGGCGAACACGGCGCGGTCGTGGACGTGTCCGGCCAGCGCACGACCCTGGAGGTCGCCGGGCCGCGGGCGGAGGAGTTCCTGAACAAGGGGTGCCCGCTCGACCTCCACCCCTTCTCCTTCGGCCCGGGACGGTGCGCGCAGACCCTGCTGGCACGCACCGAGGTCGCCCTGCTGCGGCGGCACGGGACCACCCCGGTCTTCTGGGTCCTCGTCCGCTCCTCCTTCGCGCGCCACCTGGCCGGCTGGGCCGCCGACGCGGCCGCCGAGTACGGCGCCCGCGATACCCTCGCATAACGGTCGGCACCATCGGCCCCGAAGCACATCCATCCCCCTGTCCGCGGGCAGTTCCGTGCCCGCCCGCGGCCTCACAGGAACAGACGTCGGCCCCGACCGAAGAGGAGTACAACATGACCGTCGTGCGTGGCGTGGTCGCCCGTGGCAAGGGCGAACCCGTCGAGGTGGTGAACATCAACGTGCCCGACCCCGGGCCCGGTGAGGCCGTGGTCCGGGTCCAGGCCTGCGGGGTCTGCCACACCGACCTGAGCTACAGGGAGGGCGGGATCAATGACGAGTACCCGTTCCTCCTGGGCCACGAGGCCGCCGGGGTCGTCGACGCCGTGGGCGAGGGTGTCCACGACGTCGAGCCCGGGGACTTCGTCGTCCTGAACTGGCGGGCCGTCTGCGGGAACTGCCGGGCCTGTGCCCGGGGCCGTCCCCAGTACTGCTTCGACACCCACAACGCTACCCAGCCCATGACCCTGGAGGACGGCACCCCCTTGTCGCCGGCCCTGGGCATCGGTGCCTTCGCCGAGAAGACGCTCGTGCACGCGGGACAGTGCACGAAGGTCGACCCGTCCGCCCGCCCGGCGGTGGTCGGCCTGCTGGGGTGCGGTGTGATGGCGGGTATCGGCGCGACCGTCAACACCGGTCTGGCCGGTCCCGGGGACTCGGTGGCGATCATCGGGTGCGGCGGTGTCGGCAACGGTTCGGTGGCCGGGGCGGAGTTGGTCGGGGCCCGGCGCATCATCGCCGTCGACACCGACCCCGCCAAGCTGGAGTGGGCCCGCACGTTCGGCGCCACCCACACCGTCAACGCCGCGGAGGTCGACACGGTGGAGGCGATCCGGGAGCTCACCGACGGGCACGGCGCCGACGTCGTGGTCGACGCCGTGGGGGTACCCGAGACCTACAAGCAGGCGTTCTACGCGCGGGACCTGGCCGGCACGGTGGTGCTGGTCGGAGTCCCTTCCCCCGAGATGACGCTCGAGCTGCCGCTGCTCGACGTCTTCGGGCGCGGCGGCGCCCTCAAGTCCAGCTGGTACGGCGACTGCCTGCCCAGCAGGGACTTCCCGATGCTGGTGGAGATGTACCAGCAGGGCCGCCTGCCGCTGGAGGAGTTCGTGACCGAGGAGATCGCCCTGGACCAGGTGGAGCAGTCGTTCGACAAGATGCACCGCGGTGAAGTGCTGCGATCGGTGGTGACGTTCTGATGGGTGTCCAGGTCAACCACACCGTCACTTCGGGCACGTTCACCCTGGACGGGGCCACCCACGACGTCGACAACAACGTGTGGGTGGTGGGCGACGACCGGGAGTGCCTGGTCATCGACGCGCCACACGAGATCGAGACGATCCTCGATCTGGTGGACGGGCGCAGCGTGCGCGCCGTGCTGTGCACACACGCGCACGACGACCACGTCCGTATGGCCCCTGCCCTGGCAGACGCGTTCGGTGCGCCGGTGCTGCTGCACCCCGACGACCGGGTCCTGTGGGACCTCACCCACCCCGACCGGGCCCCCGACGGCAAACTCACCGACGGCCAGGTGCTCGAGGTGGGTGACGTGGAGCTGCGGCTCCTGCACACTCCGGGCCACGCACCCGGGTCGGTGTGCGTGTACGTCCCGGCCCTGGGCACGGTGTTCACCGGCGACACCCTCTTCGCCGGCGGCCCCGGGGCGACGGGGCGTTCCTACTCCGACTTCGGCGTGATCGTGGAGTCCATCCGCCACCGTCTCCTCCCGTTGCCGGAGGAGACGGTGGTCAACCCGGGCCACGGCGGGTCGACCACGATCGGCGCGGTCCGTACCGAATTCGAGCAGTGGGCCGCACGCGGCTATTGAAGGCGTGAAAGAGCGTGTCCCCGGCCGGTCGGCCGGGGACACGCTCTTTTCCGGTCCCGGGGGAGGCCCCGCGCGGGGCCTCCCCCGGGGTCATGCGCGCGCTCCTGCGCTCTCCTCGAGCAGGCACCGGGAGAGGTCCTCGGTGAGCTCCTCGTGCTGTCGTCGCCGTATGCGGCGGACCTCGCGCGAACGCCTTCCACGCGGCCGCACGGAGACGGGCCGGGTCCTGCGGTGGATCGCGTAGGACATGGCCGGGGCCACGACCACGAAGAACGCGCTCAGGAGCACGGAGGGTCAGAAGACCCGTGGGGCGGCGACCCTCATTTCAGGTCGCCACTGCGCCCCGGCGCGAGGGCCGCTTCGACCCAGGTGTGGAACTCCCCGATGTGGTGTTCGGACGGGACGAGGACACCGCCCTGGGCATACTGCCGCGAGGACATCGCCGGCTGGCACCGTTCACACGCGTCGAAGTCCTGCTGGTTGACCCGGTGGAACATCTCCACCGAATGCGACAGGTCCCGACCGCTGTCGATGACCTCCTGTGTGTAGAGCCAATCGCACTCGACGATGGTCCGGTCGACCGAGACCGGGTACATGCGGTGGAAGATGACGTGGTCGGGGACCAGGTTGACGAAGACCTGGGGCCGGACCGTGATGGCGTAGTAGCTGCGGTCCTGTTCCTCGCTCACACCTTCGATCCGGTCGAAACCCTCACTTCCGTCGACGGTGAACCCCTCGACGTCCTCACCGAAGGACGCACCGTGTCCCACGTAGAACTGGGCCGCGTAGCCTTCGGCGAACTCCGGCAGCACCTCGGTCAGTTCCGGGTGGATCGTGGCGCAGTGGTAGCACTCCATGAAGTTCTCGATGATGAGTTTCCAGTTGGCCTTGACGTCGTAGGTGATACGCCGTCCGACGGTGAGCCCGTCGATGCCGTAGTTGTCGATCGCCTCGACGCCGCCGAGCCGGGCGACGACGTCGGCGACCACCGTCTCCTCGAAGGAGGGCGGGGTGTCGGCGATACACACCCACACGTAGCCGAGCCACTCCTTCAGGTTCAGCGGTTGCAGGCCGTACTCGGTGCGGTCGACGTCGGGCATCGACGTCAGGTTCGGTGCGGCGACGAGCTTGCCGTCGAGCCCGTAGGTCCAGGCGTGGTACGGGCACTGGAAGGAACGCTTGACCTCGCCGGACTCCTGCGTGCACAGCTGGGCTCCGCGGTGGCGGCACACGTTGAGGAAGGCGCGGGGCTTCCCGTCGCGTGCCCGGGTGACCAGCACGCTCTCCCGGCCGATCTGCACTGTACGGAAGGCCCCGGGCTTGCCCAGGTCGGAGCTGCGCACGGCGCAGAACCACTGGGCCTCGAAGATGCGTTCCTGTTCGAGCCGGAAGGTTGCGGGGTCGGTGTAGTCGGTTCCGGGCAGGGTGCGGATGAGGCTGTCGGCGGGTGCTCCGCCGGCGGACGGGTCGTCCACGAACGTGCCGTCTGTCAACGAGGGCTCCTTGTGCGGTGTCGGGAACTCCGGAACTCTGCGTGCGCCGGCCGGGTCGGGGGCCGGGGACGGCCCTGCTACGGGGCAAGGGCGGAAGCGGATCGGTGCAGGAGCGGGTCAGGAACGGAAGCGGATCGACTCGGGGTCGAACAGGGGCTCGGCCGCCACGGTGGACTCCACCCGTTCCCCCAGGTGTTCGATCTCCACGCCCCGCCCGGGGTCGGCGAGCGCGGTGGGCATCCAGGCGTAGGCGATGCCCCGGCCGAGTGTGTATCCGATGTCGGCGCTGGTCACGTGGCCTACCGCGGCCCCGTCGGCGTAGACCGGTGCGGAACCGGCGACCGTCCGTCGCGGATCGTCGATCGTCAGGCAGGTGAGTCTGCGGGCGGCAACGGTTCCGGCGCGCTCCTCGAGGGCCTCCTTGCCTCGGAAGTAGCCCTTGCTCATCCGGACCGCGAACCCCAGGCCGGCCTCGTAGGGGTCGTGCTCGGTGGTGACGTCCCTGCTCCAGGAACGGTGTCCCTTCTCCAGACGCATGCTGTCGAAGGCCCCGCGCCCGACAGCGATGAGGCCGTGGTCCTGCCCGGCCTCCCACACGGTGTCCCAGAGACGGCGCCCCAGGTCGGCGTCGGTGTGCAGCTCCCATCCGAGCTCCCCGACGTAGGAGAGCCGCAGGGCGGTGACCGGAACGGTCCCGAGGTAGATCCGCCGGGCCCGGTAACACCCGAAGGCGCGGTGGGAGAAGTCCTCGGTGGAGAGCTGCTGCAGCAAGGCCCGCGACCCGGGTCCCCACAGCCCGATGCAGCAGGTGCCCGAGGTGACGTCGCGCAGTTGGACGGTGCCGTTGCGGGGCAGGTGCCGGCGGAGCCAGTCGACATCGGTGTGGCTGTTCGCACCGACCTGGAAACGGGACTCGCTCCGGCGCTCCACGGCCAGGTCACCGCGGACCCTGCCGTCGTCGTCGAGCATGAGCGTGTAGACGACCGTGCCCGGTTCGCGGTCGATCTGGTTCGTGGTCATCGTTTGGAGGAAACTGAGCGCCTCCGGCCCGCTGACCTCCACCCGCTTCAGGGGGGTCATGTCGAATACGCCCACTCGTTCGCGGGCGACCAGCGCCTCGGCCCCCACAATCGGCGACCAGTCCCGGTCGGGCCACCCGTGGCGTTCGATCACCCGTTCCACCTCGGGCAGGGCAGTGTTGGCCTCATACCACTCCGGGCGTTCCCAGCCGCCGGATTCCAGGAAGCGGGCCCCGAGTTCGACCTGCCGTTCGTGGAAGGGTGCGCTCCGCAAGGGGCGAGCCGGGTCCACCGAGTGCGAGATGCGTACGCCGGTCTCGGACTCGGCACGGACCCGGCGGCTGCGGCTTCGCACGTAGGCGGGTGAGAGCTGGACCTCGTCGAACCGGTTGAGTTCGCAACAGTGCAGGTCTCCCCCGGGGCGGCCGTCGATGATCCATTCGGCCACGGCCCCGGCGATGCCGGCCGAATGTGCGGTCTCCACGGCTTGGACCACCCAGAAACCGCCGAGAGCGGGGTGTTCACCCAGGAGCGGTTTGCCGTCGGCGGTGGCCAGGGTCGTCCCGTGGGTGGTGTACTCGGTCTCGGCCTCCGCGAGCGCCGGGACGAGGTCGGCCACGGTGGCGGGTACGGGCGTCTCCGTGCCGGGGTCGTCGGGGGCGGGCCGGTACCCGTGGGCCCTCAGGTGGGGAGGATCGAAGTGCCGGGCCGTGCTGACGGCGATGCCGCGGTGGCGCAGGATCGGACCGGTGGCACGGGGATCCTCCGTACGGGTGTCGTCCGTGGGGAGTGGCGTCCTGGTCCGCACGTACTGGTGAGCCATGGCCGAGACGGGGAGCGGCAGATCCACCATCGCCCCGATCTCCGGACCCGAAGCACCCGCGCAGGAGACGACGACGTCGGCGCGGAAACTGCCGTGCTCGGTGGTGACGGCGCGCAAGCGGTCCGCGCGGCGTTCGATGCCGGTCACCCGGTGATGGGGCAGGAACCTGACGCCCCGCTCCATGGCCCGCTCCGCCTGGGCCTCGGCCGCGTGCAGGGGATCGGCGGCCCCGTCGCCGGGGGTGTACAGACCACCCAGGACCGGGGCCGTGTCCAGGTGCCGGTGGAGGCCGGCGCATTCCTCAGGGGTGAGCAGGGACGCTTCGATCCCCCACGAGGCGGCCCACCCGCGTTTGCGTTTCAGGCCCTCCCAGTGGTGCGGGGCGGTGGCCAGTTCCAGCCCTCCGAGGCTCTGGAAGAGCTGCCGTCCCTGTAGTAGAAGGCCTCGGTACTTCTCGACGGTGCGGGCGGCGCATTGCGACAGCGTCTTGCACTCGCCGGCCTGGAAGAAAAAAGCGGGACCCGGGGGATCGGGTTCGGCGTCCGGTGTGAACAACGGCCCCTGTTCGAGAACGGTGACCCTGTTCGACCCGCGGAGACTCAGCTCGTCCGCGAGAGCGCAACCGACAATTCCCGCGCCGATGATGACGACATGGGGCTGCGTGGCCATGACGGCCCTCCTGGATTCAGGGGATCATCAGGTGACTGAGAACGGAGTACCGGATACGGATGCGCCCGGCTTCGGAGATCAGCGCACGCCAGGGACCCGGCCGACGGGTCTCAGGTGATCCCGGTGCCCGGGCGCACTGCGGACGGAGGGCGAGAGGGCCCCGGGCACACGGGAAGAGACGATTCCACGGCAGGCCGGCTGCGGCGCGTGGAGGCGGCGCCGGGGCGAGCACGAGGCAGGCATGACTGCCCTCCTAAAGTTGCAAATGAAGCAACGGGATGTGAGATGCGCAACTACATGGGGACCAATTTGAAGTACACGTGAAGGGGCTGTCAACCCCCGAAGGCAAGGAACTCTCTTCTTCTTGTTACAGCCCCGCACACAACACGAAAAGGTGGGGACCGGAATCCGGACCCCACCCTGTGAGCAGCAAGGACAAAGGTTTTCGGGTCAGCGTTCCACGTGGCCGAGTCTTCCGGAGAATTCCCGTGCGGCGATGTCGAGCTCCCGGGCCAGCTGCCGCACGCGTCTGCTCGAGAGCCGATAGGAGGGCCCCGACACACTGATGGCCGCGATGACACCGTCCCCCGGCCCGCGAACCGGGACCGCACACGCGTGAAGGCCGGGCTCGAGCTCCTCGAAGCTCGTGGAGTAACCGTCCTCGGCCACACCCTGGAGGACGGGACGCAGTTCGTCGGGGTCGGTGATGGTGCGTGCGGTGTAGGGGAACAGGTCGCCCTCGAGGAACTCCTCCCGCTCGTCCTCGGTCATCGACGCCAGAAGGACCTTCCCGCTGGAGGTGGCGTGCAGGGCAGTGCGCTGTCCGGTCCAGTTCTGCACCGCGATCGCCGAGGACCCCCGCGCCTGGCTGACGTTGACCGCGCTCATCCCGTCCAGGACGGCGATGTTGACGGTCTCGCCGAGGCGCTGCGCCAGGCCCTCGCAGAGCGGCGCACCCAGGCGACCCACGTCGATCTGCCTGGTCACGGCCCCGGCGTAGCGCAGCATGGCGAAGCCGATGGTGAAGCGACCGCGCTCGCCGTCCTGCTCGACGAGCCCTTTCGACTGGAGTGTGTACACCAGGCGCGAGGCGGTCGACTTGTGCACACCGAGCTCGGCCGCGATCTCACTGATGCCGGCCTCCCCCTCGAGCAGGAGGAATTCGAGGACAGCGACCGCGCGGTCGACCGATTGCACGATCATCGAATCTTTGCGCTCGGAGTTTCCCATAGAGAAACAGTAAGCACGCAGATCGAACATCGGCAATTCTTCGTGCCCTCTTGACGCGCCCTCGAGCGGAGCCGCACGATGAAGTTGCGCATTACACAGAGCGTTCCTCATTATGCAACGGAGGGTCCCGATGCTGATTGCTGCTTGCTCCGTGGACGAGCTGCCCTTCGGCGAGTCGGTCAGGATCGACGCCGATGTCCCGATCGCGGTGTTCAACGCCGAGGGGCAGCTGTACGCGATCGACGACACCTGCACACACCAGGACGCCTCACTCTCGGACGGTTGGCTGGAGGACTGCTTCGTGGAGTGCCCGCTGCACGAGGCGCTGTTCGACCTCCGTACGGGCATGCCGAGCTGCCTGCCCGCGAAGAAACCCGTCCGCACACACCCGGTCGTCGTCGACGAGGGGCACATCTACGTTCAGCTCGTGGAGCAGGAGGCGGTTGCATGAGGACGGTCACCGTGGTCGGCGCTTCCTTGGCCGGGCTGCGCTCGGTGGAGCACCTGCGAGCGCAAGGTTTCGACGGGCGGATCGTCGTGGTCGGCGACGAGACCCACCTGCCCTACGACCGGCCCCCGCTTTCCAAGGGTCTGCTCGCCGGTACCGCCGACCTCGCCTCCCTGGCCCTGGCCGATCAGCCCGACCTCGACGAGCTGGAGGTGCAGTGGCGGCTGGGAGTACGGGCCACCGGCCTGGACGCCGCCGGGACGGTCTCCTTGTCCGACGGGACCGACGTCGCCACGGACGGCGTGGTCGTGGCCACCGGCGGGCGGGCCAGGTCCGTGCCCGGCGCGGAACAGCTCGACGGGGTGCACACGGTGCGCACCATCGAGGACACGCTCGCCCTGCGCGCCGATCTGGCCGAGCAGGCGGGACCGGTCGCCGTGATCGGTGCGGGGTGGATCGGGACCGAGGTCGCCTCCACCTGCCGCAAGCTCGGGCTGGACGTCACCGTGGTCGAGGCGGTGCGCGAACCTCTCGCGCGGGCTCTGGGTCCTCGGATGGCCAAGGTGTGCACGGGGCTGCATGCCGAGCACGGGGTCGCCCTCCGGTGCGGTGCCGGGGTCGANTCAC
Organism: Nocardiopsis xinjiangensis YIM 90004; assembly: GCF_000341145.1. Taxonomy (GTDB): domain Bacteria; phylum Actinomycetota; class Actinomycetes; order Streptosporangiales; family Streptosporangiaceae; genus Nocardiopsis; species Nocardiopsis xinjiangensis. The sequence goes on along the minus strand of NZ_ANBE01000017.1, from coordinate 11,292 downwards.
GGGCCTGCTCCTGGAGGACGGAACCCACGTTCCCGCCGACGTCGTGGTCGTGGGTGTGGGGATGCGCCCGGCCACGGACTGGCTGGCCGGGTCGGGGCTCGAGGTGAACGACGGTGTGGTGTGCGATTCCGGATTGGTCACCTCGGCACCGAACGTGGTCGCCGTCGGTGACGTGGCCCGGTACCGCTCCTCCTCCGGGCAGCTCGTGCGCCATGAGCACTGGACCAACGCATCGGAGCAGCCGCGTACCGCGGTGCAGAACCTCCTGGCCGGCGCGACCGTGAACGACCACCGGCCCTCGCGGTACATGTGGTCGGACCAGTACGGGTGCCGCCTGCAGGTCGCCGGCCGCACAGAGGACGCCGACGAGGTCGAGGTGGTCGAAGGCTCCGAGGAGAGCCGCAAGTTCGTGGCCGCCTACCGGCGCGACGGCACGACCACGGGGGTCTTCGCCATGAACGACCCGAAGCTCTTCACCCGCATGCGGCGGACGTTGCTCGCTCCCGTCGCCACGTGAGAGAACCCTCGGGCGCCAGAGGTGCTCGGATCCGGTCGGGGCCGGATCCGAGCACCTTTTTCTGTGGCCGGTCAGGGGGCGCGGGAGCGCCCCCGGCCTCCGTGATCCCCCTTCACCGCGTTCTCGGGCCTTGACCGCCCCCTCGCGTGCCGCTAATCTCAGAAACAGTTGTTCGCCATAAGAACAATAATTCACTATGCGAACGGAGGCCTCATGGTCCTGCCCCTGGACGAGGCGGTCCGCACCCTGGTCCACGACGGCGACACCGTCGCGCTGGAGGGTTTCACCCACCTCATCCCCGTCGCCGCTGGGCACGAGATCATCCGCCAGGGCCTGCGCGACCTCACCCTGGTACGGATGACACCCGACATCGTCTACGACCAGCTCATCGGCGCCGGATGCGCCCGCAAACTGGTCTTCTCCTGGGGCGGCAACCCCGGCGTGGGTTCACTGCACCGGTTCCGCGACGCGGTCACCCACGGCTGGCCCCTCCCCCTGCAGATCGAGGAGCACAGCCACGCCGGCATGACCAACCGCTACGTCGCGGGCGCCTCCGGGCTGCCCTTCGCGATCCTGCGCGGGTACAGCGGCACCGACCTGGTCGGCAACAACCCCAACATCAGCACCGTGACCTGCCCCTTCAGCGGGCAGGAGGTGGCCGCCGTCCCCGCGGTCGACCCCGACGTCACGGTCATCCACGCCCAGCGCGCCGACCGCTCCGGCAACGTGCAGCTGTGGGGCATCACCGGCATCCAGAAGGAGGCCGCCCTGGCGGCCGAGCGTGTGCTGGTCACGGTCGAGGAGGTCGTCGAGACCCTGGACCCCGTCCCCGGACAGGTGCTCCTGCCCGGCCGGATCGTCGACGCCGTCAGTGTGGTCCCCGGCGGAGCGGCCCCCTCCTACGCGCACGGGTACTACGAGCGCGACAACTCCGCCTACAAGGCCTGGGACGAGATCGGCCGCGACCGTGAGGCCTTCAACGCCTGGCTGGAGGAACAGATCGGCGCCCCCGCGGCCGGTGCCACGTGAACGCCCCGTTCCGGGCGCCTCTCCCCCACCGGGTACCTCCCGCAGCGTCCTGTCCCGCAGCGCAACCTCAGGCAGCCCTCGGCGCTCTCCGCCACACAGCGGTCGGCACCGTGATCCCCGAACCGGCAGGGAGTACCCCGTGACCACCGTGACCTGGACCTCCGACGAGATCATGACCGTCACCGCGGCGCGTTCACTCGAGGACCACATGTCCTGCTTCGTCGGCATCGGCCTACCCAGTACCGCCGCCAACGTCGCCCGGCGCACCCACGCTCCCGGCCTGTGGATGGTCTACGAGTCGGGCACCCTGGGCACGGTCCCCGACCACCTGCCGCTGTCCATCGGCGACGGCATCCTCGCCGACACCGCCGACACCGTGGTCTCGGTCCCCGAGGTCTTCAACTACTGGCTCCAGGCCGGGCGCATCGACGTCGGTTTCCTCGGCGCCGCCCAGATCGACCGCTACGCCAACATCAACACCACCGTCATCGGCGACTACCACTCCCCCGAGGTCCGGCTGCCAGGCGCGGGCGGCGCCCCCGAGATCGCCGCGTCCTGCCGCGAGGTCATCGTGATCATGCGGCACAGCAGCCGCGCCTTCGTCGACCAGGTCGACTTCGTGACCTCGGTGGGGCACGGGCGCGGCAAGGGCGACCGCGAGCGCCTGGGGCTGCGCGGAGCCGGACCGACCCGGGTCATCACCGACCTCGGCGTGCTCGAGCCCGACCCCGGAACCGGCGAACTGGTGCTGACGGGGGTGCACCCGGGGGTGGAGATCGCTCAGGTCACGGAGGCCACCGGCTGGGACCTCAGGACCGCCGAGAACGTGATCGGTACCCCCGCCCCCACCGACACCGAACTGTCTGTGGTGCGATCGCTCACAGGGGCCCGTTGACCCGGCGCCCCTCACGAACCCACGATCCGCACACGCCACGCCCAGGAGGCCCCCGGTGACCGACACCTACGTCCTCGACGCCGTCCGCACCCCCTTCGGCAAGTTCGGCGGAGCGCTCTCCGGCGCCCGCCCCGACGACCTCGCCGCACACGTCGTCGGCGCCCTCGTCGACCGCGCGCCCGGCCTGGAGCGCTCCGGGGCCCCCGTCGGTCCGGGTGGCGACGGCTCCACCCCGCCCGTCGACGAGATCGTCCTCGGCAACGCCAACGGCGCCGGGGAGGAGAACCGCAACGTCGCCCGGATGGCCGCGATCCTGGCCGGACTGCCGACCTCGGTCCCCGGGGCCACGGTGAACCGGCTGTGCGGTTCCGGGCTGGAAGCAGCGATCCAGGGGAGCCGGGCGATCCAGACCGGGGACGCCTCCCTGGTCATGGCCGGGGGCGTGGAGTCGATGAGCCGCGCCCCGTGGGTGATGGCCAAACCGTCCAAGGGTTTCCCCGCCGGCAACGCCACCCTGCACTCCACGACCCTGGGTTGGCGCATGGTCAACCCGCGTATGCCCGACCGGTGGACCGTGTCGCTGGGTGAGGCGACCGAGCGCCTGGCCGAGAAGTTCGGGATCGGCCGCGACGAGCAGGACGCCTTCGCCCTGGCCAGCCACACCAAGGCCGCCCAAGCCTGGGAGAAGGGGGCCTTCGAGGACGAGATCGTCCAGGTACCCGACGCACACCTGGACCGGGACGAGTGTGTACGGGAGACGTCCCTGGCCAAGCTCGGCGGGCTCAAGACCGCCTTCCGCGCCGAGGGCACCGTCACCGCGGGCAACGCCTCCCCGCTCAACGACGGCGCCGCCGCCCTGCTCCTGGGTGACCGGGCCGCCGCCGACCGCACCGGGCTGGAGCCCCTCGCGCGGATCGCGGGCCGCGGCGCGGCCGGCGTGGACCCGGACGTGTTCGGTATCGGTCCGGTGCGCGCGGCCGAGATCGCCCTGGAGCGGGCCGGTATCGGCTGGGGCGACCTTGCGGTGGTCGAACTCAACGAGGCCTTCGCGGCCCAGTCCTTGGCGTGCCTGCGCTCCTGGGACGGGCTGGACCCCGAGATCGTCAACCCCAACGGCGGCGCCATCGCCCTGGGCCACCCGCTGGGGGCGTCCGGGGCCCGTGTCCTGGGTTCCCTCGCCCACGAGCTGCGCCGTCGCGGCGGCGGGTGGGGCCTGGCCACGCTCTGCATCGGTGTCGGCCAAGGCTTGGCCGTCGTCCTGGAGGCATGAACATCCACAGCGGGGACGCGCCCTCGCACGAACGGAAGGAGACTCCGCGATGTCGACCGCCCCCGGGGCCAGGACGGGGTCCGGGCTCTACGTCCCCGGGTACGTCCGCGACCACGACACCCATCCGCCACTGGACTACTCCGACTACAACAGCACGGCGCTGCGCCATCCGAAGCGTCCCCTCACGCTGCTGCCGCACACCCTCACCGAGGTCACCTCGCCGGTACTGGGCCACGAGCGGCTCGGCGAGCTCGACCACGACCTGACCCGCCAGCACGAGGGCGAGCCGCAGGGCCAGCGCATCATCGTGCACGGTCGGGTGCGCGACAGCGACGGGGCACCCGTCCCGCACACCCTGGTGGAGGTGTGGCAGGCCAACGCGGCAGGACGTTACCGCCACACCGGCGACAACTGGCCGGCGCCGCTGGACCCGTACTTCACCGGGGTGGGGCGCACCATGACCGACGGCGAGGGCCGCTACCGGTTCCTCACGGTGCGTCCGGGCGCCTACCCGTGGAAGAACCACCGGAACGCGTGGCGCCCCGCCCACATCCACTTCTCCCTGTTCGGGCAGGCCTTCACCCAGCGGCTCGTCACGCAGATGTACTTCCCGGACGACCCGTTGTTCTTCCAGGACCCGATGTGGAACTCGGTACCCGACGAGGAGGCCCGGGAGCGGATGGTCGCCCGGTTCGACTACGGCAGCACCGAGGCCGAGTGGGCGCTGGCCTACCGGTGGGACATCGTCCTGCGCGGACGCGGGCAGACCCCGTTCGAGTCCGAGGAGGAGATCGTGGAGGACGAGGAGTGAGCACCTACCCCACCACCCCGTCCCAGACGGTCGGCCCCTACCTGCACATCGGTCTGCCCTGGCCGGACGGGCCGTTCGCGGTCGCCGAGGGCACACCGGGGGCCGTGTGGATCCGCGGAACGGTGCGCGACGGGGCCGGGGAACCGGTCACCGACGCACTCGTGGAGACCTGGCAGGCCGACCCGGACGGGCGGTTCGACCACCCCGCCGACCCGCGCGGCGCACGTGCGTACCCGGGGCTGCGGGCCTTCGGTCGCTGCCCCACCGACGGTGAGGGTTCCTACGGCATCCTCACCCTGAAGCCGGGAACGGTTCCGGGCCCCGGGGGTGGCCAGGCACCGCACATCGACGTGTCGGTGTTCGCGCGGGGCATGTTGAACCGGGTGGTCACGCGGTTGTACTTCCCCGAGGAGGAGACCGCCAACGCCGCCGATCCAGTGCTTCGCGCGGTCGGGGACCGCGCGGCGCGGGCCACGCTCGTGGCGGCCGCGGCCCCCGACGGTTACCGTTTCGACATCCGTTTGCAGGGTGAGGGGGAGACGGTCTTCTTCGACATCTGACCGTCCTGGCCGGGCGGCGTCCCCGGCCCGCTCGCCCGAGCTTCGTCCACCGAGGGAGCCACCACACATGACCGGCCTGTTCGACGGGGTCCTCACGCGGGGCCCCGTCGGCCCGTTGACCGACGACACCGCCTGGCTGCGGGCGCTGCTCGACACCGAGGCCGCCCTGGCCCGGGCCCTGGCCGACACCGGTCTGCTCGCGCCCGCGCGCGCCGAGGCCGTCGCCGGTGCCTGCGACCCGGGCCTGTACGACACCGGGGCGCTGGGGCGGGCCGCCGCGAGCGGCGGTAACCCCGTCATCCCCTTGGTCAAGGAGCTGACGGCCCGGGTGGGTGAGACCGACACGGAAGCGGCCGGCCACGTCCACCAGGGCGCCACCAGCCAGGACGTCATGGACACCGCGGCGATGCTCCTGTCTCGCCGTGCCGGGGCCGCGCTGTTGCAGGACCTGGACCGTGCCGCGGCGGGCCTGCGTTCTCTGGCGGCCGAACACCGGGACACCCCCATGCCCGGCCGCACCCTGTTGCAGCAGGCCCTGCCCACGACCTTCGGGGTGGTCGCGGCCGGTTGGGCGCACGGGCTCCTCACGGCGGGCGCGGGTCTGCGGCGCACGCTCGAGGAGGCTGCGGCGGTCCAGTTCGGCGGTGCGGTGGGCACCCTGGCCTCGTTGGGCGAGGACGGTGCCCGCGTCGGCGCCGCCCTGGCCCGTCGGCTCGGCCTGGCCGAACCGGTACTGCCCTGGCACACCGAGCGCGGCCGTGTCGCCGAGCTCGCGGGCGCCCTGGGGCGGGTGGCCGGCTCGGTGGGCACCGCGGCCCAGGACGTCGTCCTGCTCTCCCAGACCGAGGTCGGCGAGGTGACCGAGGAGGGCGGCCCCGGCGTCGGGGGGTCCTCCACCCTCCCGCACAAGCGCAACCCCGTCGCCGCCGTCAGCGCGCTGGCCTGTGCCCGGCAGGCACCCGGCCTGGTCGCGACCCTGTTCGGCGCCCAGATCCAGGAGCACCAGCGCGCCGCCGGGTCCTGGCACTCCGAATGGCTGCCGCTGACCGACCTGTGGCGCCGCACCGGCAGCGCGGTGGCCTGGTGGGGCACCAGCGTCGAGCGGCTGCGGGTGCATCCCGAGCGGATGCGCGCCGGGCTGGACGCCACCGGTGGGACGGCGCTCGGCGAACGGGTCACCACCGATCTGTCCCCCGACATGGGGCGGCAGGCGGCCCATGAACTCGTCTCGGCCGCCTGCACCGAGGCCGTCGGGACCGGACGCGACCTGGCCGGGGTTCTCACCGAGCGCCTCGACGGTGTCCGGAGCCCCGACCGGATCCGCTCCCTGCTCGCCCCCTCCGGTTACCTGGGTTCGGCGGGCCTGTTCACCGACCGGATCACCGGGGCGGACGCAGCAGGGCGCACCGGCAGCACGACCAGTGAAGAAGGACACATTGAGCGTTGAACTCCACCACACCGTGAGCGGCCCCGAGGACGCGCCGGCGCTGTTGCTCGGGCCTTCCCTCGGCGCGGGCACCGACATGTGGGGGCCGCAGGTCGAGGCGCTTTCGGCCCACTTCCGGGTGATCCGTTTCGACACGCGCGGGCACGGCGGTTCCCCCGTACCCGAGGGCCCCTACTCCATCGCCGGCCTGGCCGGGGACGTCCTGCGCCTGATGGACGGCCTGGGTGTGCGCCGCGCCCACTACGCGGGCCTTTCGCTGGGCGGCATGATCGGCCAGTGGTTGGCGGCGCACGCCCCCGAGCGCATCGACCGCCTCGCGCTGCTGGCGACCTCCCCGCACATGCCCCCGGCGCAGAACTGGCTGGACCGGGCCGCGCTGGTGCGTTCGGAGGGTACCTCCGCGGTCGCCGACGGGGTGGTCGAGCGCTGGTTCACCGCCGGCTTCGCCGAGGAGCACCCCGACGAGGTGCGGGCCCACCGCGACCGGGTGGCCGGAACCGCGCCGGAGGGCTACGCCTCGGTGGCGGAGGCGATCGCCGAGTGGGACTTCCGCGAGGACCTTCCGCGTGTGGAGGCGCCGACCCTGATCGTTTCCGGGGCCGATGACGCGGCCACCCCTCCGGAGGGACACGGTTCGACGATGGCCGAGCTGATCCCCGGCGCGCGCCTGGTCGTGTTGGAGCAGGCCGCGCACCTGTTGTCGTGGGAGCAGGCCGAGCGGGTCACCACGCTCCTGGTCCAGCACTTCGCCGACGGGGACCGGAGCTCGGCCGGTATGCGGGTGCGCCGTTCTGTGCTCGGGGACACCCACGTGGACCGGGCCGTGGAGCGGACGACCCCGTTCACCGAACCGTTCCAGGACCTGATCACCCGTTACGCCTGGGGGGAGATCTGGACCCGGCCCGGCCTGGACCGCCGTACCCGCAGCTGCATGGTGCTCACCGCTCTGACTGCGCAGGGGCACTGGGACGAGCTGGGCATGCATGTGCGGGCGGCCCGCCGCAACGGGCTGAGCCCGGACGAGATCGGTGAGGTCTTCCTGCAGGCCGCGATCTACTGCGGGGTACCCGCCGCGAACAAGGCTTTCGCGATCGCCCGGGAGGTGCTGGCCGAGGAGGCCTGAGTCGGCCCGCCGACCTGCCGCCGACAGCGGCGGCGCCCGCCCGCACCGAGGTGTGAGCGGGCGCCGTTCTCGTGCACCGGGTGTCAGGAACCGCCGGCCGGGGTCCGGGCCTGGCGCCCGGGTCCGGTCCCCCCATCCAGGTGTTCGGGGTCGACCGGGTCGGGGCGCCGAGCGGTGAGAACCGCCAGGCCGCCGATCACCCCGATCAGGGCGAACGCGTAGAAACCCCACGGGTAGGCGATCCCGGCGGTGAGCAGGGCCCCGCCCAGGACGGGGCCGGTGATGGCGCCGAGGCGTCCCACCCCGGCCGACCAGCCCAGCGCGGTCGCCCGGTTGGCCGGCGGGAAGACCCGGCTGATGTAGGCATAGACGAGCACCTGCGAGCTGAAGACGAAGCACCCGGCCAGGAGCACGGCGACGTAGACACCGATGCCGGGGAGGCGGATGCTCAGCGCCGCGAGCAGGATCGAGGCGACACCGAACCAGATCAGGTTGGTCACGCGCGGGCCGAAGCGGTCGGAGCTCCGGCCGGCGACGATCAGTCCGAGGACGGCGCCGATGTTGAGGGCCAGGAGCAGACCCAGCGCGGCGTCGAGTTCGTACCCGGCCGCACGCATGATCTCGGGCAGCCAAGTGTTGAGGCCGTAGACCAGCAGCAGACCGCAGAAGGACGCGGCCCAGAAGGCGAGGGTGGAGCGGCCCAGCCCGTCGCGGAAGAGCGAGCGCACTGCGTCGGTGCCCGCACCGACGGCCGCACCGCGCTGCGGGGACCGCTCGCCGAAGGACTGCGACTCGGGCAGGTAGCGGATCATCAGCGGGACCAGGACCAGAGCGGGGAGAGCTCCGACCACGAACATGGCTTGCCAGCCCAGCGAGCCGAGAACGAGGATGCCGAGCAGGGCAGTGAGCACCGCGCCCACGTGGTAGCCGGTCATGATGGTGGTCGTGGCGCTGCCGCTGCGTCCCTTACGCGCGTACTCGGTGGACAGGGCGATCGCGGTGGGCAGGCAACCGCCGAGTCCGAGGCCGGCCAGGAACCTCAGCAGGCCGAAGACCCACAGCGAGGGCGCCCAGGCGCACGAGGCGGTGAAGACCGAGAAGCTCGCCACCGCGTAGATCATGACCTTGCGGCGTCCGATGACGTCGGTGACGGTCCCGATGAACAGGGCACCGATCGCCATGCCGGCGAGTCCGGCCGTGGAGACCGCGGAAGCACTGCTCGGGGTGATACCCCATTGGTTCTCGTCGAGGAGCGTGGGGAGAGTGGTGCCCAGCACCACCATGTCGAAGCCGTCGAGGACGACGGCGATCCAGCACAGGGGGATGACCCACCCGGTGTGGCGGACGGTCGTGCTCACAGGGCGCCTCCTGTAGGGGCGTGCGTGGGCGAGGGGGAGCGCACACGCGGTCGGTCGGGGTCAGGGGGAGAGCGGCCAGCCGGTGTAGGCCTCGGCGAGGTAGGTCGAGCCGGCGCGGCTGCTGGTGAGCGAATCCAGTTCGCCGCGCTGGCGCTGGAGGTCGAAGGCACCGGCCCCGGGGTCGGTGTGCAGCATGCTGGTCATCCAGTACGAGAAGTGTTGGGCGCGCCAGACGCGGCGCAGCGCGGTGGGGCCGTAGGCGTCCAGGTGCCGGTCCTCGCGGGTGGCGAAGAAGCCTTCCAGGGCCTGGGCCAGGACCCGCACGTCGGCCATGGCGAGGTTGAGGCCCTTGGCCCCGGTGGGCGGAACGGTGTGGGCGGCGTCCCCGGCCAGGAGGAGGCGGCCGTGGCGCATGGGGGCACGCACGTAACTGCGCATCGGGATCACCCCGCGCTGGAAGATGCGGCCCTCCTTCAAGGAGAAGCCGTCCTCACCGGCGACGCGGGTCTGGAGTTCGTCCCAGATGCGTGCGTCGCTCCAGTCGGCGGGGGCCTCCTGGGGGTCGCACTGGAAGTACATGCGCTGGACGGTGGGGGTCCGGCTGCTGATGAGGGCGAATCCGCGCTCGGAGTGGGTGTAGATCAGCTCGGGTGCGGAGGGCGGCGCCTCGGTGAGGATCCCGAACCAGCCGAAGGGGTAGGAGCGGAAGTGGTCCTGGGCCACGTCCTCGGGGAAGGCGTTCCGGCTGACACCGGAAGAGCCGTCGCACCCTGCGACGATGTCACAGCGCAGCCGGGTCCGGTTCCCGTCGCGGTCGGTGAAGGCGATCTCGGGTTCGGCGGTGTCGACCTTGTCGAGGGCCACGTCGGAGACGCCGAAGTGCAGGCGGCCGTTGTCGCTCAGGCGGGTGGCGATGAGGTCCTTGAGGACTTCGTGCTGCGGGTAGAGCCATACGGATCGGCCGACGAGATCGGTGAAGTCGATGCGGTGGCCGCGGCCGTCGAAGCGCAGTTCGACCCCCTCGTGCCGGGTGCCCTCGGCCAGGACCCTGGTGTCGATACCGGACGAAGTGAGCAGGTCCACGGTGCCCTGTTCGAGGATCCCGGCGCGGATGGTGCCCTCGATCTCGTCCCGTTCGCGGGTCTCCACGACGACCGAGTCGATGCCCTGGGCAGCGAGCAGGTGGGAGAGGGTCAGGCCGGCCGGGCCCGCACCGATGATCGCCACCTGGGTTCTGCTGTCGGAAATGTGCATGGGCCCATCCGAACCTGTGCGCGAGGTCACGGTCCAGGACTGCATTCCGTTGAGCGGAACATCCGTGCAATTATGTGCGGATGCCGATCACACGTACGGATGACGATCGCTCGGTGACTGCCCGCGCCCTGCACCTGCTCGGAGCGCTCACCCCCGAACGCCCCAGCGCCACCCTCGCCGAGCTGGCGCGCGCCGCCGAACTACCACCGGCCACGGCGCACCGGCTCGTGGGGGAACTCCTCGCCTGGGGCGCCCTGGAACGCGGTACCGACGGACGTTACCGGGTCGGGCTGCGGCTGTGGCGCACCGGGCTCCTGGCCCCCGTCGCCGACCGCCTGCGCGACCGGGCGCTGCCGTACATGCAGGACCTGTACGAGATCACCCGCGAGAACGTCCACCTGGCCGTGCGCGACGGCGACTACGCACTGTACGTGGAGAAACTGGCCGGACACCGCTCGGTGCCCGTGCTCTCCCGCGTGGGCGAGCGCCTGCCGTTGCACACCACCGGGGTGGGCAAGGCGCTCCTGGCCTGGGCAGAGCCGGAGGAGGTACACGCCTACTGCGCCCGGGGCCTCGGGGCATGGACCCGGCACACCATCACCGAGAGCGGCAGACTCGTGCGCGACCTGCGCCGGGCCCTCGAGCGCGAGCACGCCTCCACCCAGGAGGAGATGACCCTGGGCTCGTGCTCGGTCGCGGTGCCCGTGTGCCCCGACCGGCAGGCTCCCCCGGTCGCGGCGTTGGGCATCGTGGTGCACTCGGTGCGTGCAGACCTGCAGCGCCTGGTCCCGGCGCTGCGGGTGGCGGCCACGAGCCTGGGCCGNGCGGGCCCCTACCAGGGCGTATGGGCATAAAACCCACTCAGCGCGCTCGAGCCGCCCTGCTCCGCGGCGCCGTGGTCCCCCGGAAGGCGAGCGCGGTGTGCACCGCCGTTCCCAGCGCCACCACCGCCAGCAACACGAACCCGAAGGTGTAGGCACCCGTGGACTGGAAGACCGCACCCATCACCAGCGGCGGGAAATACCCGC
>NZ_ANBE01000016.1 GCF_000341145.1 Nocardiopsis xinjiangensis YIM 90004 | reverse complement strand
GACAAACCCCCGCCGAGCCCGCCGGCGGCACCGACCAGACCGGTCACCGTACCGACCCGGGCCGGCTCCACCAGCTGCGCGACCAGGGCGAACACACCGCCGGTCCCCAACCCGAGGAAGCCCGCCATCAGCACGAACACCGCCCCCGCGGCCAGTTCGGCCGGCGGCTGGAACACCAGCGCACCCGCCATGAGCGTGGTCCCCGCGAAGGAGACCAGGCACACCCGGACCGGGCCGATCCTGTCGGCCAGGANCCGGCGGTGCGCAGACCCGCCTCGGTCTGCGCGAATCCGTAGGCGTTGTGCAACAGGGTCGGCAGGTAGGTCGAGAAGGCCACGAACCCGCCGAAAGCCACCGCATACAGCAGGATGTTCTGCCAGGCCGCCCGCAGCCCGAGAGCTCCGCGGAACCGGGGCAGCAAAGGATCGGTGGAGGGCTCCCACCCGGGAGGGTTACGGCACACCACCAGCACGAGCACGCCCGTCGAGGCCAGCACCGCAGCCATGAACACGTGTGTGCCCAGCAGCCCGATGGTGTCGGCCAGGTACGGAGTGAGGAACGCCGACAGCGCCGTACCTCCCATGCCCGCACCGAACACCCCGGTGGCGAACCCGCGCTTCTCGGGGACGTGCCAACGGCTGACGAACGGCACGCCCACGGCGAAGGAGGTTCCCGCGATCCCCAGGAAGAACCCGAGCACCAACAGCACCGGGTAGGAGTCCCCGACGAAGCCGAGCAGCAGCACCGGTGCCACGGAGGCGAAGGCGACCGCGGCCATCATCACCCGTCCGCCGTAACGGTCGGTCAGCGCCCCGGCCGGAATCCGCCCCACGGCCCCGATCAACACGGGGAAAACGATGAGCGCGGAGGTCTGGGTGGGGCTCAGGTCCAAACGCGCGGCGTAGCCGGGTGCCAGGGGGGCGATCAGGTTCCACGCCCAGAACATGAGCGCGAACGCCGCCGTGGCCAGTACGAGGTTGGTTCTGGCGCCGCTGTTCATGGCGTCCGGCTCCCGTCCTCCGCGTTCTCCCAGCCGCGACGGCCGCGGCGTTCACCCATCCGCGTGTCCCGTGACCGGTACGGCACGTAGGGCCGCCACAGGTGGCCGATCGGCACGCTGAACACGTGCACCAACCGGGTGAACGGCCACAGCGCGAACAGCGCGAGGGAGGCCAGGACGTGCGCCTGGAAGGTGATTGGGGCCGCGCCCATCAGCTCCGGGTGCGGATCCAGGAAGAACAATCCGCGGAACCAGATGGAGACCCCTTCCCGGTAGTCGTAGTGGCCGATGACGTTGCCGACGACGGTGTTGGCCATCCCGGTGAGGATCACCAGGGCGAGCCCGACGTACATGAGCTTGTCCATCCGGCTGGTCGCCCGGAAGACCGGGCCGACCAGGCGCCGGCGCATGATGAGCAGGGTGAGTCCCACGGCCACCGCGGTCCCGGCGACCAGACCGAGTCCGACCGCCATGACGTGGTAACCCTCGTCGGTGATGCCCGCGGCCGCGGTCCACCCCTTGGGGATGAGCAGGCCGATGACATGGCCACCGATGACCGCGAGCATGCCGAAGTGGAACAGGGGACTGCCCCAGCGCAGGAGGCGGCTCTCGTAGATCTGGGTGGACAGGGTCGTCCAGCCGAACTTGTCGTAGCGGTAGCGCCAGTAATGGCCGACGAGGAAGACCGCCATGCAGGCGTAGGGGGCGATGACCCACAACACCGTTTCGAGTGTGGTGCTCACAAGTGCACACTCCTGGTTTCCGGAGGCGGGAAGGGGGCGAGACCGACTTCTTCGGCCGGCGGCCCCTCGGCCACGAGCCGGGCGACGGTGCCGTCGACCCGGTCGGTCTTGGGCGGCAGGGTGGCGTTGATCGCCGTGACCGCGCCCGTGTAGGGCGAACCCGCCTCGCTCAGGGCCAGGTGCAGCAGTTCCAGCCCGGCCCGGTAGCGGTTCAGCAGACGCGTCCCGCTGTCGGGATCGACCGTGGCGGCGAACTCCAGGAGCACACACAGGTGGTCGGGGAGTTCGTCCACGCCGAGGAGGAAACCGGCCCTGCGGTAGGCGTTGGAGAACACCAGCAGGGCGGCGCCGCGGTTGCGGGTGTCGCCGTGGGCGTAGTAGGTCAGGTGCAGACACGAGCGCCGGTGCAGGTCGAAGGTCCCGACGTAGGTCTCGGCGAGTTCGAGCAGCGGGGTCGAGGAGAGCCACCCGATCACCCCGAGCAGCTCCGCGCGCGGCGGATCGGGCAGTTCCTCGGCCGCCTGCCGCAGCATCGGCAGATCGGCCAGGAGCTGCTCGTCGGGGTGGGCCAGCACCAGTGCGGCCAACCGGTGGGTCAGGGCGCGTTGCCGGTCGTTGACCGGATGGCGCCTGAGGGCACTGAACAGGTTCATTCCGCCTCCTGCGGCCGGCGGATCCGAGGCATCGGCAGCGACACCTTCCCGCCGGTGGCCGGACCGCCCGTGGAAGGCCCGCCCATACCGGGACCGCCCTCGGCGTCCAGGCTGCAACCGGTGGCCGAGGCCTCCAGGGAATGGGCCTGTTCGGCGTGCGCGGGCGGGACCACGTACCGGTCCTCGTACTTGGCCAGGGCCAGCAGCCGGTACATCTCGTACACGCTCTCGCCGTCCATACCGACGGCCCGGGGAATCTCCTCGTCGGTGCCGCGTCCCAGGTTGATGTCGCGCATGTAGGAACGCATCGCGGCCAGGCGGCGCAGTGAGTCGGTGACGGGCCCGGTGTCTCCGGCGGTGAAGAGTCCGGCCAGGTAGCCGATGGGGATGCGCAGGCTCTCGATGGCCGCGAACAGGTTGTCGCGGTTCTCGGCGTCCTCACCCGTCTCGGAGACGGCGTCCACGATCGGGGACAGAGGTGGGATGTACCAGACCATGGGCATGGTGCGGTATTCCGGGTGCAGGGGAAGCGCCACCCGGTACTCGTTGATGAGCGAGTAGATCGGGGAACGCTGTGCCGCCTCGATCCAGTCTCGGGGGATGCCCTCCTTCTCGGCCGCGCGAACGACCTCGGGGTCGTCGGGGTCCAGGACCAGGCGGCGCTGGGCGTCCAGGAGTTCGTGTTCGTCCTCCACCGAGGCGGCCGGCAGGACCGCGTCCACGTCGTAGAGGACCAGGCCCAGGTAACGCAGCCGTCCCACGCACGTCTCGGCGCACACCGTGGGCATGCCGAGCTCGACGCGGGGATAGCAGAACGTACATTTCTCGGCCTTGCCGGTGCGGTGGTTGAAGTAGATCTTCTTGTAGGGGCAGGCGGTCACGCACTTGCGCCAGCCCCGGCATCCGTCCTGGTCCACGAGCACGATGCCGTCCTCACTGCGCTTGTAGATCGCCCCGGCGGGGCAGGCGGCGGCGCAGGAGGGGTTGAGGCAGTGTTCGCAGATGCGCGGCAGGTAGAACATGAAGGACTGCTCGAATTCGAGCTCGACCTTGTCGGAGACCTTGCGCAGGACGGGGTCGTCCTTGGCGAGTTCGGGGCCGCCGGCGAGGTTGTCGTCCCAGTTGGCACTCCACCGGATGGCCATGTCGCGTCCGCTGATGAGGGACTTGGGGCGGGCGACCGGGGTGTGCTCCTGCAGGGGCGCGTCGGTGAGCGTCCGGTAGTCGTAGGTCCAGGGCTCGTAGTAGTCGTCGATGCCGGGCAACGCGGGGTTGGCGAAGATCGTGGCGAGGTTCTTCAACCTGCTGCCCGACCGCAGTGCCAGGCGGCCGTTGGACTCACGGGTCCAGCCGCCCTTCCACCGCTCCTGGTCCTCGTAGGTGCGGGGGTAACCCTGCCCGGGCCGGGTCTCGACGTTGTTGAACCACACGTACTCCATGCCGGCACGGTTGGTCCAGGTCTGCTTGCAGGTGACCGAACAGGTGTGGCACCCGATGCATTTGTCGAGGTTCATCACCATCGCCATCTGGGCCATGACGCGCATCAGTACACCTCCTGGGAGTGTCGGGGGTCGGGGGTGGCCGTCGCGGGCATCAGTACTCCACCGCCTGGGAACGTCGACGGATCACCGTCACCTCGTCACGCTGGTTACCGGTGGGGCCGAGGTAGTTGAAGGCGTAGCTGAGCTGCGCGTAACCACCGATCAGGTGGGTGGGCTTGACGAGCAGGCGCGTGATCGAGTTGTGGATGCCGCCGCGCTTGCCCGACGTCTCTGCGCGGGGGGACGTCGATGAGCCGGTCCTGGGCATGGTGCATGTAGACGGTCCCCTCCGGCATGCGGTGGGAGACGACGGCTCGGGCCACGACCACGCCGTTGCGGTTGACCGCCTCGATCCATTCGTTGTCGCGCACACCGATCCGGTCGGCGTCGGCGCTGCTCATCCAGACGGCCGGCCCGCCGCGGGACAGGCTGAGCATCAGCAGATTGTCCTGGTACTCGGAGTGGATGGACCATTTGTTGTGCGGGGTCAGGTAGCGCACGGTCACACCGAGTTCGCCGTGCTCCCCGATCTCCGGTTCCCGGAAGAGCCGGTGCATGTTCAGGGGCGGCCGGAACACGGGCAGGTTCTCCCCCGCCTCGGCCATCCAGTCGTGGTCGAGGAAGAAGTGCTGGCGTCCGGTGAGCGTGTGCCAGGGCTTGTTCCGCTCGACGTTGATGGTGAACGGCGAGTACCGGCGTCCGCCGCTCTCGCTGCCCGACCATTCGGGTGAGGTCAGTACCGGCACCGGCGCTGCTTGCACGTCGGCGAAGGTGATCTGTTTGCCCTCGCTCTCGGCGGACAGGTCGGCCATGTCTGTACCCACGCGCTTTTCGAGGGTGTGGAACCCCTGGGTGGCCAGGCGCCCGTTGGTGGTGCCCGAGAACGCCAGGATCGCTTCGCACATCTGGGCGTCGTTCTTGAGCGAGGGGCGCCCGTCGGCCGGCCCGCCGCGCACGGTGCCGTTGGCCCTGCCCAGGTACTCGATCTCCTTGCCGACGTCGTAGGTGATGCCCTTGGTGCTCACACCGAGTCCGTCCGGAAGCGGGCCCAGCGCCCCGAGCTTGGCGGCGATCGCGGTGTAGTCGCGTTCGACCTCCACGAGCTCGGGCATGGTCACGCCCGGGACGGGCTCGCACTCACCGGACTTCCAATCGCGAACGGTCCCGTTGGGTGTGGCCATCGCGCCGGGGGTGTCGTGGGCCAGCGGCACGGCGACCACGTCCCGCCGTGTGCCCAGATGGTCGACGGCCAGCTCGCTGAAGCTGCGGGCCAGTCCGTGGAAGGCGTCGAAGTCGGTGCGGGCCTGCCAGGGCGGGGAGATGGCCGGATTGAACGGGTGCACGAACGGGTGCATGTCCGTGGAGTTCAGGTCGTGTTTCTCGTACCAGGTGGCGGCGGGCAGCACCACGTCGGAGAAGACGGTGGTACTGGTCATCCGGAAGTCCAGCGACAGCAGCAGGTCGAGCTTGCCGTTGGGTGCCTCCTTCCGCCAGTGCACATCCCGGGGACGCTCGCCCTCCTGGGCTTCCTCGGCACGCAGGGAGGAGTCGGTGCCGAGCAGGTGCTCGAGGAAGTACTCGTTGCCCTTGGCGGAGCTGCCCAGCAGGTTGGCCCGCCACACGGTCAGGACCCGGGGCACGTTCCGTGGCGCGTCGGGGTCCTCGCAGGCGAAGCGCATCCGCCCTTCCCGGAGTTCGCGGGGCACGTACTCCTCGAGGGGGAGCCCGGCCTCGCGCGCCTGGTCGCTCAGGTCCAGGGGGTTGCGGTCGAAGGTCGGGTAGGAGGGCATCCACCCCAGGCGCGCGGACTGGGCGATGACGTCGGCGGTGCTCATCCCCTTGAACAGCCCCTTGCCGATCCCGGAGGAGACCTGGTCGGCGCTGAACCGGTCGTAGCGGTACTGGTCGCTGTGCAGGTACCAGAACGCGGTCTGCACCATCTGCCGGGGCGGACGCACCCAGTCCCCGGCCGAGGCCATCTGGTTGTACCCGGTGAGCGGGCGGGTCTTCTCCTGACCGACGTAGTGCGCCCAGCCGCCGCCGTTGACGCCCTGGCAGCCGGTGAGAGTGGTCAGGGTGAGAAAAGCGCGGTAAATGGTGTCGGAGTGGAACCAGTGGTTGGTGCCGGCGCCCATGATGATCATGGAGCGGCCCTCGGATTCCTCGGCGTTGGCCGCGAACTCACGGCCGATCCGCGCGGCGCGGGCCGCCGGGACACCGGTGAAGGTCTCTTGCCAGGCCGGGGTACCCGGCTCGTCGGGGTCGTCGTAGCCGGTCGGCCAGCTGCCGGGCAGACCGTCGCGGCCCACTCCGTACTGGGCGAGCAGCAGATCGAAGACGGTGGTGACCAGGTGGCCGCCGACCCGGCGCACGGGTACGCCGCGGCGCGAGGGCAGGGCGTCCTCGGTGTCGAAGCGGGCCAGCACCACCTCGACCGCTTCGGCGCCCCCTCCACCGTGGCCGTCCTCGTACAGGGTGAGCCGGGGGCGCGTGTCCTGCAGGTCGAGGTTCCAGCGCCCCTCGCCCTCCTCGCCGTAACGGAAACCCAGTGAACCGTTGGGGACCACCGGCTCTCCGGTCCCCTCGTCCAGGACGACCGTCTTGAACGCTGTGTTCTCCCCTTCCCGCCCCAGGTCCTCTGCGGTGAGGAACTTGCCGGCGCGGTGGCCGTCCTCGGTCTCCTCCAGGCGCACCAGGAACGGCAGGTCGGTGTAGCGGCGCACGTAGCCGTCGAAGTAGGGGGTCGTGCGTTCCACGAAGAACTCGCGCAGCATCACGTGCCCCATGGCCATGGCGAGTGCGCCGTCGCTGCCGGGCCGGGCGGCCAGCCACTCGTCGGCGAACTTGGTGTTGTCGGCGTAGTCCGGGGAGACCACGACGACCTTCTGGCCCCGGTAGCGGGCCTCGGCCATCCAGTGCGCGTCCGGGGTGCGGGTGACCGGCACGTTGGAACCCCACATCATGAGGTAGCCGGCATTCCACCAGTCCCCCGATTCGGGCACGTCGGTCTGGTCGCCGAACACCTGCGGGGAGGCGACGGGAAGGTCGGCGTAGAAGTCGTAGAAGGAGAGCATCGACCCGCCGATGAGCCCGTAGAAGCGGGAGCCGATCGCCTGGGAGACCATCGACATCGCCGGGATGGGGGAGAATCCGGCGACCCGGTCGGGGCCGTGGTCGGCGACGGTGTGCACGTGGGCCGCTGCGGCGATCTCCAGCGCCTCCTGCCAGGAGGCGCGGACGAGTCCGCCCTTGCCGCGGGCCCGCTTGTAACGGGCGGAGCGTTCGGGGTCGGTGACGATGTCCTTCCAGGCCAGGACGGGATCGCCCGACCGTTCCTTGGCCTCTCGGTACATCTCCAGCAGGACGCCGCGCACATACGGATAGCGCACGCGGGTCGGCGAGTAGGTGTACCAGGAGAAGGCGGCTCCGCGTGGGCAGCCCCTGGGTTCGTATTCGGGGCTGTCCGGGCCCACCGACGGGTAGTCGGTATGCTGCCCCTCCCAGGTGATGATCCCGTCCTTGACGTAGACCTTCCAGGAGCAGGAGCCGGTGCAGTTCACCCCGTGTGTGGAGCGCACCACCTTGTCGTGGCTCCAACGGTCCCGGTAGAAGGTGTCGGCGTCGCGCCCTCCGACGCGGTGGACGGTGCGCAGGTCCTCGGAGACCTCCTGCGGCTCGAGGAACCTCCGGGTACGGAGGAGTATTTCTGAGACCGGGCCGTCCATACCGGGGGCGGGCCCCTTCTCTGATGTTCTACGCGGATTGCGGCGGGACACTTCTGAGGTCCTCTCTCCAACGGCGACCGTGCGCGGCCGTCTCGGTGACCTGGCATGTGCCAGCTCACCAGCGGCCGTGTCCCCCGCGCCAAAGGCAGGAGTCGGGCATCGCTCCGCAAAGGTCGGTAACGGGGAGAGGTCCTAGGTCCCCCGGTGCTCGCACGTGCGTCCGCACATCCGCGCGTGGCCCGCTGTTCCCGGGCCCTCGGAAAATCGGAACACGGTCTCACCCCCGTGTGAACTGGGGACTCACGCAGCCCGGAAATCTCTTGGGATACCCCGGTTGACCCAAGCTAATTGGAAATTTAGTTTTCGGTTTTCTGCCCATCACACGAGGAGACCGCACATGATCGACCGCCGACTCTTCCTGGGCGGGACCGCGCTCGCCGCCGGCGTCCCGCTGCTCGGTGCCGGATGCTCCACCTCCACCGCCCAGTTGGCCTCGTCCGACACGGGCACGCGCAACGCGGGAGCGCTCCCGCTCAGTATCACCAACGACACCGGGCGCTTCTCCGACGACGAGATCCTGCTCTACATCGTCGGGACGGACCTGACCACCGGCGGCCACTGCCGGGTGGACTCCAACGGCACGGCCCACCCCGTCAGCGAGGACGACAACACCGACGACGGCTACACCGACTACTCCATCCCCCTGGGCGCGCTGCCCGACGACATGACGCTCCCCTTCATGTCGGGGCGCATCTACATCGCTCTCGGCGGCAAGCTCGGGATCCGTATCGTCGCCGACGGCGACGGAAACCCCGCTCTCCAACTGCCCTCGGGCTGGGTGGAGGACGAACCCGGATTCGACGTACTGCACGACTCGGTGGAGTTCACCCACAACGAGGACGGCATGTTCTGCAACACCAGCATGGTCGACCAGTTCAGCGTCCCCATCGGCATCGAGCTGACCGGACAGGAGGACCACGCCACCGGGTTCTTCGTCCCCGGCGGGCGCGACGCCGTCTTCGAGACCTTGGCCGCCGACCCCGACTTCGGCAACCTGGTCTTCGACGACCTGCGGGTCATCGCCCCCGGCCACGGCCTCGGAGCGGGCCTGTTCGACGCCGCCTACTACGACCCCTACGTCGACCGGGTGTGGTCTCACTACACCGACACCGACCTGGTGGTCACCACCAACGCCGGGACCTTCACCGGCCGGGTCCAGGGCGAGGAACTGCTCTTCGACGGCGGGGTCGAGCCCATCGCCCGCCCCTCCACCTCCGACGTGCTGTTCTGCGACGGCGCGTTGGCCGCCCCCAACGACGGCATCACCGGGCCGGTCGCCGCGATCGTGGGCGCCGCCCTCAACCGCTCCACCCTGCTCGCCCACGCCGAGCAGCCCACGAACGACCCCGACGGTTTCTACCTGGAGGAGGTGACCAACCGGTACGCGGCCGTCTTCCACGAGCACACCGAGGACGGCAAGGCCTACGGGTTCGCCTTCGACGACGTGGAGGGCTTCGCCTCCTACGTGCAGGACCACGGGCCGAGCGCCTTCGCGGTCACCCTGACACCCTTCTGATCCCCTGCGGCCGGGCCGCCGGAGCACGTGGCTCCGGCGGCCCGGCCGCGTCATAGGATCGGCGCAGCGGGCGTACCTGCCCCGCCGGTGTCTGAAAGGAAGGTGACCGACGTGGACGTCTCCGGTCTGCGGGCCGTGAAGGACCACGCCCACCTGCGCGAGCTCGTGGGCGATCCTGCGCCGATCGTCGTGGACAAGGACCGCGGGTACCTCGACGAGCACGGACTGGCCTTCCTCGAACGCAGCCCCTTCGTGCTCGTGTCGACCTCGGGCACCGACGGCACCTGCGACGTCTCCCCGCGCGGTGAGGCACCGGGCGGGTTCCGGGCCCTGGACCCGCACACGGTCGCCATCCCCGACCGGCCCGGCAACAGGCGCGTGGACTCCCTCGTCAACGTCGTCGACAACCCGCACGTGGGATTGCTGTTCTGCGTGCCCGGGGTCGAGGAGACCCTGCGGGTGAACGGGACCGCGACGATCGTGGTGGACGAGGACCTTCGGGAGAGCTTCGCAGTGCGCGGGCGGGCGCCGAAACTGGTGCTGTGCGTGCAGATCCAGGAGGCCTACTTCCACTGCGCGAAGGCGTTCCGGCGTTCGGCGCTGTGGGAGCCCTCGACGTGGCCCGACCGGGCGGAGCTGCCGACCCTGGGACAGGTGCTGAAGGACCTCAAGGACAGCCCGGACCCGGTGGAGGCCATCGACGCCGCGTTGGAGGAGGAGAACCGGGCCGCGCTCTACTGAGGTACGGCGCCGCACCGGCTCCCTGTCTTGGCTCGGCCCTCCGTGTTCCTACCGGTCACTGCGGGTAGGAGGGCTTCCGACCTGTGTCTCCGCGAGTCTGGGTGTTCGCCATGGCAGTGGAACAGCACGGTATCGACAGCGTAGTGAGGGTCCTGGCGCGCTCCAGCACCCACCTGACTTTCGAAGGGTTGGCGGCCCGCGTGGCCGAGGAAGCCGAACACGCCGGCCTGTACGGGACCCGCCTGTACCTGGCCGACCGCCAACAGCTCGTCCTGAAAGAGGTGACCGGCAAAGGACCCGACGCCGGCCAGGGCGGGCAACAGCTGCGGATAGACGGCAGCGTCGCGGGGCTGGCCTTCACCCACACCCAGATACTCCAGGTCGGCCGCATGCCGCAATACTGGGTCCCGGTGTTGAACGGGAGCGAGCGCCTGGGCGTGATCCACATCGACCGGGCCGAGGACACCACCCACGAGACCCTGCATTCCCTCGCGGCGATCGTGGGCCTCCTGGTGGTGGACAAGCGCGACATCAGCGACTCCTACGCCCGGTTGATCCGGAACCGGCCGATGTCGGTCTCGGCCGAGATGCAGTGGACCCTGATGCCGCCCACGGTCTTCGCCAACGAGAGGGTCACCCTCGCGGCCGCCACCGAGCCGGCCTACGAGAACGCCGGCGACTCCTTCGACTACGCCGTGTCCGGCCCCATCGTGCACATGGCCCTGTTCGATGCGATGGGCCACGACAACGCCGCGGGCCTCCTGTCGAACCTGACCGTTGGTGCGTTCCGCAACGCGCGGCGCAAAGGGACCGACCTCGAGGACCTACCCGCGGAGGTGGAGGCGATCCTGACCGAGGAGTTCGTACGTTTGCGGTTCACCACAGGGATCATGGCAGAGCTCGACACCGGGACGGGGGTCTTCAGCTGGGTCAACTGCGGGCACCTGCCGCCGGTCCTCCTGCGCGGACAGAACGCCGTCCGCACCCTGGACTGCGAACCCACGCACCCGCTGGGCATGGAGTTCGAGATGCCGGTCCAGGTGTGCCGCGAACAGCTCCAGCCCGGTGACCGGATCCTCATGTACACCGACGGCATGACCGAGGCCCGTGACGCCCAAGGTGAGGAGTTCGGGCTCGACGAGTTCGTGCGCTTCATCGTGCGGCAGGAGACCGACCAGCTGCCGGTGCCCGAGACCCTGCGCCGACTGGTCCATGCGGTACTGACCCATCACCACGGTCGACTCAACGACGACGCCACGGTGTCCTACTGCGAATGGCACGGCAACAGTTGAGGTCGGGTAGGCCGCGCCTCGCTCTCCTCATTCGGGGCGGCCGACGGTGAACTCGGTCAGGGTGATGCCGTGCAGGCTGTGTTCGCCCGCCAGGCACAGGCCCGCCTCGGCAGCAAGGGCCGAGAGGCCCTCGGCGCCGCGTTCACGACCGTTGAAGTAGGCGAGCATACGCACGTCCACCTCGGTGACCTGCCTGTCGTCCCCGCCGTACTCGGCCACCAGGACCTGCCCGGTGGGCCCGGCCGCCTCCGCGCACCGGCGCAGGATCGCCAACGCCGAGTCGTCGTCCCAGTCGTGCAGGACCCAGCAGAGCAGGTAGGCGTCACGGCCCGGGGGCAGAGGATCGAAGAAGCTCCCGGCGACGGCGTCAGCACGATCGTCCAGACCCGCGTACCGGAACGTCTCCCGGGCCGTCCGGGCGGGGCCCTCGAGGTCGAGGACCGTACCTCGGAGACGGGGGAAACGGCCGAGGAGCACAGCCAACAGGGTCCCGTTTCCCCCACCGACGTCCACCACGTCCGTGAGGGAACCCCATCCGTACATCCCGGACAGGTTCCGCGCATGCTCGACCATGCGCGCGCCCATCAGCTCCTCGAACGAGGCCGCGAGGTCGCTGTCGGCCGACAGGTCGTCCCAGAACGTCGACCGGAAATAACGCCTGTAGGCGGTCTCGCCCGTGCGCAGCGCCGAGGCCAGTTCGGCCAAGCTCAGGTCGGAGCGACCGATCGCCCCTCGGTCGGAGATCCAGCCCAGACGCGACCATGGATGGTTCGTGCGCAGGGCCGAGCCCATCCCGGTCAGTCCGAAGCGGCCGTCCTCCAGCGTGAAGATGTCCTCGTTGACCAGATGGCGCAGGACCCGTTCCAGCGGTTCGGGTTCGGCACCGACCGCCTCACCCAGTTCCCGCGCGGTACGGGGACCGTCGGCGAGATGGTCGGCGATGCGCAAGGTCGCCACGGCCCGGATGGCCATCGGTGTCACCAGAGCGGCCTTGCGCCACAGGCGTGTGGCTTCCTCCCGGAGCTGCGAATCATGTTCCCCGGCGCCACGACCGTGCGTGTTCTCCGTGTCCATGGCACACCGTCCCCGTCACTCATGCGGCCCCTGCCCGGGGACCGTAACCCGGCGAGCACCCGGTTGTCAGGGCTCCGGCGAAGAACATGGTCCTCGGGGTGGGGGAAGTGTGGGGTGGGTCAGGAATGAAAGCGCGAGGTATGGGACGGGAGGTGGGGAGTGGGAGGAGCAGAGTTGTGCTGGGGTGAGGAGAGGATTGTGGGGCGCGGGGCGGCTGGCTGGTGTTGCAGGGTTGTTTGTTGCCCATGGAGTGGTGGGGTTTTGATTTTTCGGGTGGGCTTGTGGTTGGGGTCGTGGGGTTTCTCGTGGTGCCGGGGGTGGTGGTTCGTCGGGGTCGGGATTTCAGCCCGGCCGGGTCTGCGCGCAACCCGCTTCGGCGCCGCCCTCACCCACCTTTCCCTGCGGGGATAGTGGCGGCGTTCTGCCGGGTTGTTCCCAGCGCCTCGGGGTGTGCGGTCCGCCCCTTGACGCCGGGCTCACCCGACCCACCTCGACGAACCCCTTCACCCCCGGCGCCCGGTTGCCGAAGAAAGGGTGGGCGCACACTTCCCGACCCCCTGGGGCGCGGCATTGCGACCACCGCTTGTGGCGTGGTCATGGCCGCTCGCTCCTGCGGAGGTAACGGCCGGCCCCGGCACTCCCGGTGAC
>NZ_ANBE01000015.1 GCF_000341145.1 Nocardiopsis xinjiangensis YIM 90004 | reverse complement strand
CCGTCGTAGTTGCCACCGATGACGTGGTCACCGGTGAAGGCCAGATCGGAGTTCCACCCGCCCATGGCCTCGGACTTGGGGACGTTGGCCACGTGCGTGATGTCGGGGCTGGTGTCGGCGTCGCTCTCGAAGGGGGGCGCGTCAGCATTCGCCGAAGCGGGGGTCAGGACCGACAGGGCAAGGGCGGCGGCGGCGAGGGAGGCCGCACCTTTGAGGGTGCCGGAGTGTCGACGTCTGGGGAGATCGGGGGAAGACGTCATGCGTACTCCTGAAGTCCGAATGAAGTTAAACAGGAAGAATGTACACAGTTCAACATCAGAATGCATAGGGGGACAAAAAGAAAACTTGTTCTCTATGCAGGTGTGTCAGAGGCCGGACAGACCCCACATCTGCCGAAGGACAAGAACGGCAGCCCGCGTGCGCGGCACGTGTCCGGGTCCCACCGGCCGTGATCGAAGTGGGCGACCTCTGCCAGGGGCACACCACCGGCTTCCAGGGCTGGACAAAACGCGCGCCGACTGAGTAGAAAACCCCGCATGGTGTCGCACACGGCCGACACCGCGGGCCCGAGGTCCGCTCCCGCCCCCACCCTTGGAGGACACCTCGTGCGTCGCCTCGCCCTCGCCACCGGATCGGCCCTGATCCTGCTCGCCGCCACCGCCTGCACCGACGACGCCGACCAGGGGTCCGCCAACGTCATCGCTCCCGGCGCCCCCGGGGAGTCCTCCACACCGGCCACTCAGGAGCAGCTCGCCGCCCTCGCCGAGGAACAGGGCCACAACGGGGCCGACGTCGACTACCTCGTGATGATGATCGAGCACCACGAGCAGGCCCTGGAGATGACCGACCTGGCCCCGGAGCGGTACGAGCGCGAGGACATCGAGCGCATCGCCGACCGCATCGCCGCCGCCCAGGGCCCGGAGATCACCGCGATGGAGAGCTGGCTGGAGGAGAACGTCTTCGCGCCGGCCCGCGAGAACGCCGCCCACCAGAACTTCTGCGGCCTCGACGGGGACAGCGGCCACCACGCCGGGGGCGAGGACGTCGCCGAGTGTGTGCTCGACGTCGACCACGACGACATGGAGGGCATGGCCTCCGAGGAGGAGCTCGAACGCCTGGAGGCCTCCGAGGGCGACGACTTCGACCAGCTCTTCGTGGAACTCATGAGCGAGCACCACCGCGGCGCCGTCACGATGGCCGAGAACGTCATGACCGACGGCAGCGATCGCCAGGTCCTGGAAATGGCCAACGACCTCATCGCCGAGCAGAACACCGAGATCGCCCGTATGGAACGCATCCTCGAGGACGGCTGACCCCGGTACGGGGCACTCGCCAGAGGACGGATTCCTCTTCGTGCCGCCCCCGTACAGCGGGAGAACACACGTCGGGGGCGGCCCCGGAAGAGCCCGGAACCGCCCCCCGCAGAGTCTCTTGGTGGACAGGCCTAGGCCGACTTCTCCTGCTGCCCGTCGTCACCGCGTTGGTTGCGGGGCACGATCGTCGGGTTCACGTGCTCCTCGACGGACTCGCGGGTGATGATCACCTGGGCGACGTCCTCGCGGCTGGGCACCTCATACATCACCGAGAGCAGGACCTCCTCGATGATCGCGCGCAGACCGCGGGCGCCGGTGCCGCGGATAATGCCCTGCTCGGCGATGGCCGAAAGGGCGTCCTCGGTGAACTCCAGCTCCACGTCGTCGAGGTCGAACAGCCGCTGGTACTGCTTGACCAGCGCGTTCTTGGGCTCGGTGAGGATCCGGATGAGCGCGGAGTTGTCGAGGTCGTGCACGCTCGTGATCACCGGCAGACGGCCGATGAACTCCGGGATCATGCCGAACTTGAGCAGGTCCTCGGGCATCGCCTCGGAGAAGACCTGGCTGCTGTCGGCCTCGTCCTTCGGCCGCAGCTCGGCGTTGAAGCCCATGCCCTGCTGACCGGTGCGCGAGTCGATGATCTGGTCCAGACCCGCGAAAGCACCACCACAGATGAAGAGCACGTTGGTGGTGTCGATCTGGATGAACTCCTGGTGCGGGTGCTTGCGTCCGCCCTGAGGAGGCACGCTCGCGGAGGTGCCCTCCAGGATCTTCAGCAACGCCTGCTGCACACCCTCGCCGGAGACGTCTCTGGTGATCGACGGGTTCTCGCTCTTGCGGGCGACCTTGTCGATCTCGTCGATGTAGATGATTCCGGTCTCGGCCTTCTTGACGTCGTAGTCGGCGGCCTGGACCAGCTTCAGGAGAATGTTCTCGACGTCCTCACCCACGTAGCCGGCCTCGGTCAGGACCGTGGCGTCGGCGATGGCGAAAGGCACGTTGAGGATCTTGGCGAGGGTCTGCGCGAGCAGCGTCTTGCCCGAACCCGTGGAGCCCAGCAGGAGGATGTTGGACTTGGCGATCTCGACGTCCTCGTCGCCGGGCCGCTCACCCTCCGAACGCACACGCTTGTAATGGTTGTAGACGGCCACCGAGAGCGCCTTCTTCGCGCGCTCCTGGCCGATCACGTAGGAGTCGAGGAATTCGTAGATCTCGCGGGGCTTGGGCAGCGAGTCCCAGGTGAGGTCGGTGGCGTCCGCGAGCTCTTCCTCGATGATCTCGTTGCACAGTTCGATGCACTCATCGCAGATGTAGACACCGGGGCCCGCGATGAGCTTCTTCACCTGCTTCTGGCTCTTGCCACAGAACGAGCACTTCAGCAGGTCCCCGCCGTCACCGATGCGTGCCACCCAGCCACTCCTCAAAACTAAGGCCACCCCGCCCGGTGGGCGAGGCGATCTGTGCGTCGCTCTTCGCCAGACTAAGCGACGAACCGGACCGGCTTCACCACCCGGACTGTTCCAGGCAGGTCAGGGATCCGGTCCGGTCCGACACTCACGTCGCGTGCAGCCTACTTCAGGGAAGCCTTGCGGTAGGGAAGCACGAAGTCGATGAGACCGTAGTCGACGGCCTCATCGGAGGTCAGGATCTTGTCCCGCTCGATGTCCTCGGAAACCTGCTCGGCCGTACGCCCGGTGTGCTTGGACAGCGTCTGTTCCAGCTGCTGACGGATCCGGGTGATCTCGTTGGCCTGGATCTCGATGTCACTGGCCTGGCCGTGCATGCCCTCGGTGGCGGGCTGGTGGATCATCATCCGGGCGTTGGGCAGCGCACCGCGCTTGCCCTTCGTGCCGCCGGCGAGCAGGATCGCCGCAGCCGAGGCCGCCTGGCCGATGCACACTGTCTGGACGTCGGGGCGGACGAACTGCATGGTGTCGTAGATCGCCATCAGCGACGTGAACGAACCACCCGGAGAGTTGATGTACATCTGGATGTCGCGCTCGGAGTCGAGCTGCTCCAGCGTGATCAGCTGGGCCATCAGGTCGTTGGCCGAGACGTCGTCGATCTGCACGCCGACGAAGATGATCCGCTCCTCGAAGAGCTTGTTGTACGGATTCATCTCCTTGACGCCGTAGGACGTCCGCTCGGTGAAGGACGGCAGGACGTAGCGGCTCTGCGGAGCCGAGGGGGCCATGCCGCCGATGAGACTGCTCGGGTTGAACTCGGTCATTTCACGCCTTCCACGCACTACGCCGTTCCTGGAACAAGGTACGACGGGCTCAACTCTGGTTCGGGTCCGCGTTCACGCCGAGGCTCCCCTCCAGGACCTCGTCGATGAAGCCGTACTCCAGGGCCTGCTGGGCCGTGAACCAACGGTCCCGGTCGGCGTCCTTCTCGATCTGCTCGAGCGGCTGACCGGTGTGGAGGGAGACCCGCTCCAGGAACATCTTCTTCACGTAGAGAAGCTGGTCGGCGAGGATACGGATATCGGAGGCCGTACCCCCGATGCCGCCGGAGGGCTGGTGCATCATGACGCGCGTGTGCGGCAGAGCGTAACGCTTGCCCTGGGCACCCGCGCACAGCAGCATCTGGCCCATGGACGCGGCCAGACCGATACCGACGGTCCGGACGTCGTTGGGGATGTACTGCATGACGTCGTAGATCGCCATACCGGCGGTCACCGAACCACCGGGCGAGTTGACGTACATCGTGATGTCCTGCTGGCGGTCCTCCGCGGACAGCAGCAGGAGCTCACCCACGAGACGGTTGGCGATCTCGTCATCGACCTGCTGCCCGAGGAAGACGATTCGCTGGCGCAGCAGGCGCTGAGGCGTCTGCTCCATAAAAGGGGAAAGCTGCGGGTCCGACATACGAGCGTCGAACGTGGACTCATCAATCGGCGGCACTCTCGTCACCTGCTCCGGAATCGAAGGCTGCGATACACCAGACACTAACGCCGCCAGGCACCGTGGACGCACGGATCCCGAGGCTGTTCGCTTTGAGCGCAGGGGTGCTCGCAGCTCTGCTCTGGGTATTTCCCCACCGGCGAACGCGGCGGGCCCCGCCGTCGACCCTGAGGTCATCAGCGGGGCCCGAAGCACGCACCCGGACGGGGCGGACTACTTGGACTCGGCCTCGTCCTTGCTCTCCTCGGCGTCCTCCTGAGCGGCCTCGGCCGACTCGCCGGAGGCCTCGACAGCGGCAGCCGCGGCGGCCTGGGCGGCCTCCTCGGTCTCGGAGGCGCTCTCCTGCTCGACGACGTTGCCGTCCTCGTCGGTGATCTCGGCGTTGGCCAGGACCAGGTCCATCGCCTTGCCGCGCACGACCTCGGTGAAGGCGACACGGATCTGGTCGGACTCGACGAGGTGCTGCGCGAGCTGGTCCGGGCTGACGCCCATGCGCTGGGCCTGCTCGAACACGTACTGGCTGAGCTCGCTCTGGTCGGCGCTCAGGTCCTCCTGCAAGGCCAGCTGGTCGAGGATGAAACCGGCCTTGACCGCGGAACCGGCCCCGGCCTTGAGCTCCTCCTCGAACTCCTCCTCGGTCTTCTCCTGCGACTCGAGGTAGGCCTCCTTGCTCAGGCCGCTCTGGCTGAGCTGCTGCTCCAGGCTCTGACGGCGGCGGTCGATCTCCTCGTCGACCACGGTGTCGGGCAGCGGCAGGTCGATCTGCTCGATGAGCTTCTCGAGGGCCTTGTCACGGGCGGAGGAGACCTGCTGCATGCGACGGACCTCGGACATGCGGTTGCGCACGTCGTCACGGAGCTCGTCGATGGTGTCGAACTCGCTGGCGAGCTGAGCGAACTCGTCGTCCAGCTCCGGGAGCTCCTTGGCCTTCACACTGTGCACGGTGACGGTGACGTCCGCTTCCTTACCCTCGTGGTCACCACCGACGAGGGTCGTGCTGAAGGTCGCCTCGCCACCGGACTCCATGCCGCGCAGGGTCTCGTCGAGGCCCTCGAGCATGTTGTTGGTGCCCACCTCGTACGAGTGGCCGCTGACAGCGACGTCCTCGAGCTTCTCCCCGTCCACGGAAGCGGACAGGTCGATGGACAGGTGGTCGCCGTCCTCGATGGGGCGGTCCACACCAACGAGAGTGGAGAAACGCTCGCGCAGGGTGCTGACCTGCTCGTCGACCTGCTCGTCGGTGACCTCGGCGTTGTCGACGGTCACCTCGATGCCCTTGTAGTCCTCCACCTCGAACTTGGGCCGGACATCGACCTCGGCGGTGAAGGCGAGCTCGTCGTTGTCCTCGAGCTTGGTGACCTCCACGTCGGGCTGGCCGAGCGCGAAGATCTCCTCGCTCTGGACGGCCTCGTTGTAGAGCTCGGGAACGGCGTGGTTGACCGCTTCGCTGATCACAGCGCCACGGCCGACGTATCGGTCGATCAGCCGCGCCGGCGCCTTGCCCGGGCGGAAGCCCTTGATCCGAACCTGCTTAGCGAGCGACTTGTAGGTCACGTCGAAAGCGTGCTCGAGCTCATCGAAGGGCACCTCGACGGTCAGCTTGACCCGGGTGGGGCTGAGCTCCTCGACATCGGTCTTCACGGGGCGGTACTCCTAGGTTTGCCGGCTGGATGTCCGCGTCGGCCCGCAAGCGCACCACTCGAACGGCGAATGCACGCGCGCACCCCGGGACCAGTCTGACGACCGTGTTCTGAAGGGGTGCCCTGCGACGGGCTGGGACTTACAGTTTCCTGCTGATCGCACCAAGTCTAGGGCAGACAAACAGGGGACCACGGCGCACAACTTTCAGAAGCCGTGTCACCGAGGTCGGTTCCGTCGGGGTGGCGGGATTCGAACCCGCGGCCTCATGCTCCCAAAGCATGCGCGCTAACCAAGCTGCGCTACACCCCGCTGCGCCGGACCCAAGGATGGCATCCCCGGGACGAGTGTGCGAACACCACCCCAAAGACTGTACTCTTGTCTCCGTCGGCTCAACGAGTCTAGAGGAAACTCGAAGACTCCGACGCCACGCGGGCGTAGTTCAATGGTAGAACCCCAGCCTTCCAAGCTGGTTATGCGAGTTCGATTCTCGTCGCCCGCTCCGCTCACGGGCGAGCTGCGCGTGCTTCGCACGCGCAGCTCGCTCCGCGTTCCTCTCGGGGGACGACCCCCCGAACCCCCCTCCGCTCGGAGCGAGCCCTGTGCACTTCGTGCACCGGCTCGCTCCGCGTTCCTCGTTCCTCTCGGGGGGACGACCCCCCGAACCCCCGGTGTGCGCTCGCTAACGCTCGCGCACGGCATGGCTGCCGCTCGCGGGACCGCCCTACGCACACACTCGCGCACGGCATGGCTGCCGCTCGCGGGACCGCCCTACGCACACACTCGCGCACGGCATGGCTGCTGCTCGCGAGGCCGCTTACGCATCTCTCGCCCACCTCGCAGTACCCGTGTTTGTTTCCGGGGCCCGAGGTGCGTTCGCGGAGCCCGTGTCACACCGGGTGCCCGGTGCCCGGTTCGATGACCTCGGCCACAGAGACGCGGAAGTGGAAATCGGCCGTGGCACCGACCACGCGCACGATGTACTCACTGGGCGAGACCCGGTACGCGTTGCGTTCCCGTTCCGACCAGGGGTGGTGGGGCCGGTAATCACGTGTCGAGCGCAGCGCCGCGTCAGCGGCGCCATCGAAGTCCGCGAAGGGGCCGGCCCGGACACCGGTCATCGCCCAGCGCCACCGGTCCCGTCCGAGGCCCTCGGACTCCTCGACCAACACGACCCATGCCATGCGCACTTCCTCTCAGGAGAGTCTCTGTGTTCCGAGAGTGGGACGCAGCGCACGGGTGCCCGGTTCGTGCCCGCACGGGCGGAACCGGCTGTGATCCCGGGCACCTCCGATACGGTTTCGTACGGCCCGTGCGCCGGAATACCCACTTCAAAGAGGTACGTTGACCTCTCGGGTGGGCCTGTGAGCACGAACCCGGCACGGGCACCCTCGAGCGCATCGAGAACAGGTGGCGGCATGACGGAGACGGACGCGCAGCACAAGGCGGTCAGCCCCCTGCGCGCGCACTGGTTCGACCGGCCGGATCCCCTGGAGCGACCGGTTGTGGTCACCGGGGTCTTCGACGTCCTGCACGTGGGGCACGTGCGTTTCCTGCAATCCATCGCCGAGCGCGGGCTCCCCCTGGTCGTGGGCATCGAGTCCGACCAACGGGTGCGCGCCTGGAAGGGCCCGGGACGACCGGTCAACCCGGCCGAGGAGCGTGCCGAGACCATCGCCGCTCTGGCCTGCGTGAGCGGTTCGTTCGTCATCGACGGCGCACCCGAGGTCGCCGACTGGACTGCCTACTCCGACGTCCTGCGTCCGATCGCCCCCGCGGCTCTGGCCTTCACCGAGGGCGACCGCTACACCCATGCCAAGATCCGGGGCGCCGAGGCCCTCGACGCACAGGCGTGGGAGCTGCCCTTCACCCCCGGCCGGTCCACGACGGCGGCCCTGGGGCGCCTGGCCCACTCCCTCTGAGGGCCCGGTACGCGGTCCAGCCGGGAAGAGGTTCCCCTCCCCCGGTGTTGATGCTCGGCGAATCCGCGAACACGAAGAGGCTGCCATGATGTCAGGCAGGCCCTCCTACAGGGCCTTGGTCAATGACGGGAGCGCGCAAGGGCAGGCACTACCGCCCGGGCTCACACAGCGCATCCTGTCCTACGCCGTTCCGCACTGGCGTTCCATCACGCTGTTCCTGTTGGTGACTGCACTCGGTGCGGGCATCGTCGTGGCCAACCCTCTGCTGCTGCGAGCCATCATCGACGAGGGCATCATCCCCGGCGACACCTCGATCGTGGTGTGGTTGGCGGTCGCGGCGGGTGTGCTGGCGGTCCTGGAGGGTCTGATCACCCTGACCGGCCGCTGGTTGTCCTCCCGCATCGGCGAAGGCGTCATCTACCTGCTGCGCACCCAGGTCTTCACCCACGTGCAACGCATGCCGATCGCGTTCTTCACCCGCACACAGACCGGGTCGTTGATCAGCCGGCTCAACACCGACGTGGTGGGGGCCCAGCGCGCGATCACCTCGGTGCTGCAGTCGGTGGTGACCAACCTGGTGAGCCTGGTGGCGGTACTCATCACGATGCTGGCGCTGTCCTGGCAGGTCACCCTGGCGGCGTTGGCGATGATCCCGCTGTTCATCGTTCCGGCGAAGGTCCTGGGCCGCAAGCTCGCGGTGATCTCCCGCGACGCGATGGACAACAACGCCCAGATGAGCTCACTCATGACCGAGCGTTTCAACGTCGGCGGGGCTATGCTCGTCAAGCTCTACGGGCGCCCTTCCGAGGAGTCCGCCGGGTTCTCGAACCGGGCCGCGCGCGTGCGCGAGCTCGGGGTGCGGCAAGCGGTCTACGGTGGGCTGCTGTTCACGATGTTGTCCACGATCACGGCCCTGGCCACGGCGATGGTCTACGGCGTGGGCGGTGTGCTGGCCGTGGGCGACGCCTTCGAGGTCGGCACGCTGGTCGCGCTGACGACGCTGCTGGCCCGGCTGTACGGGCCCGTCACCACGTTGTCCAACGTGCACGTGGAGATCATGACGGCGCTGGTCTCCTTCGACAGGGTCTTCGAGGTCCTGGACCTGGAGCCGGCGATCAAGGAGAGCCCGGACGCACGCCCGTTGCCCGAGGGCCCGCTGTCGGTGGAGTTCGACGGTGTCTCCTTCCGCTACCCGAACGCCGCGGAGAGTTCGGTCGCCTCCCTGGAGCTGACCCCGCAGGCTCAGAGCAGCGACGACACCCAGGTGCTGAACGGGGTCTCCTTCCACGCCGAGCCCGGTCGCATGGTGGCGCTCGTGGGCCCGTCGGGGGCCGGCAAGACCACCCTCACGCACCTGGTCTCGCGTCTGTACGACCCGACGGAGGGGACTGTGCGTGTGGGCGGACTGGACCTGCGCGAGGCCGCGGGCGACTCGTTGCGCGACTCGGTGGGTGTGGTCACCCAGGACGCCCAGCTCTTCCACGACACCGTGGGAGCCAACCTGCGTTACGCGAATCCCCAGGCCACCGACGAGGAACTGGTGGAGGCGCTCCGGATGGCACGTCTGGGTGCGCTGTTGGACCAGCTGCCCGACGGGCTGGAGACCATGGTCGGCGACCGCGGGTACCGGCTCTCCGGTGGGGAGAAGCAGCGTCTGGCCATCGCGCGGCTGTTGTTGAAGGCCCCGTCGGTGGTGGTGCTGGACGAGGCGACCGCGCACCTGGACTCGGAGTCGGAGGCGGCCGTTCAGGAGGCTCTGGCGGAGGCGCTGGCGGGCCGGACCTCGTTGGTGATCGCGCACAGGTTGGCGACAGTGCGCGAGGCCGATCAGATCCTGGTGCTGGAGGACGGCCGGATCCTGGAGCGGGGCACCCACGACGAGTTGCTGGACGGAGGCGGGCTGTACACGGCCCTGTACCGCACTCAGTTCGCCTCGCAGGAGCACTGAGGAGGCGGGGGCGGGCCGGGGCGGCTCCGCCCCTCAGGCGGCGGCCGGGTCGGTCCCGTGCCCCCGTTCGGCCCGGCGCTCGGCCTTCGCCGCCTTCTCGGACTTCTTCCGGGCCTTCTTCTCGGCCTTCTTGCGCTTCTTCCTGCGCTTCTCGTCCCGGTCGTTCTTGCTGTCCGTCTCTCGGCCCGGGGCGCCCTTGTCGGCCTTGTCCTTCTTCGCCTTCTCGCCCTTCCCGGGTTTCTCGGCGTCCTTCGAGGTCACGTGGGACCGCAGGGCCTCGGGCAGCGGCGCGATCCCGGGACCGCCCTCGAAGATCCAGTCGTCGAGCGCCTCGACGAGGTGCTCGTCGGTGACGCGGCCCAGCCATACCGGGCGCCCGCCGGCCGCGCGCCCCTGGGCCGAGGGCTGCACGACCACGACGTTGGCCTCGAAGCAGAGGTCCAGGCACTCGGACCGGCGCACGGGCACGGTGCGCCCGGTGTGGTCGTCGATGGCGCTGAGACGGGCGAACTGGGCTTCGTGGTCGACCCCGGGGACCTTCTTGCGGGTGCCGCAGCAGCATCCCCGGCAGACCGTGAGACGGCAGGGAGCGTCACCGACGGAGCTCACACGCACCCCCTGGGACGAATATCGGTCAGGTTTGCCTCGCCTGACCACAGGTTACGTCCCGTGCGCGGCCGCGCGGTGTGTCGCCCCTCACCGTCCGAGGCTCACTTCCGGTCGTCCTTGCCTTCCTGATCGCCCTTGTCGTCCTTGCCCTCTTCGCCGGAGCCCTCCTCCTGCCCCGATCGCTTGTCCAGATAGTCCTCGGCCGCCTGGGCGCCCTTGTCGATCTTGTCGTCGTGGGCGCCGCCCGTGGCCTTCTTCGCCGCGTTGGCGGCCTTGCCGACCATCCCCTGGACCTTGTCCGCGTTGTCGTCGACCGCTTTACGCAGCTTGTTGAACGCGTCCGAAGCACCGGACATGATGCATCCCCCTTCGATCGGTGGTCTTGCCGGAGCAATACCCGCTCGAAGGGGCAACCTATCGTCGGTTCAGATACCGAGGATCATCCGGGCGATGGAGAAGTAGATGATGAGGCCGGTGGCGTCGACGAGCGTGGCGACCATGGGCGAGGAGACCACCGCCGGGTCCACCCCGACCTTGTTGGCCAGCAGGGGCATGGCCGAGCCGATGATCGCAGCCCAGGTACAGATCGCGATGACGGTGCACGCCACGACCGAGGCGATGGTCGTACCCACCAGGAACGAGCCGATGCCCAGGGCCAGGGCGGCCAGGGTCAGCCCGAGCATGAAACCGACCCGGCTCTCCTTCCACAGCACCCTTGGCAGATCGCGCACCCGGACCTCGCCCACGGCCAGAGCACGCACGATCGCCGTGGCCGACTGGGCGCCGACGTTGCCGCCGGTACCGATGAGCATGGGCACGAACAACGCCAACGCGGTGACCTGTTCGAGTGTGGCCTCGTAGGCCTGCATGACGTTGACGGTGAGCGTGGCCGCCACCAGCAGCACCATCAGCCACACCGCCCGCGCGCCGACCAGACGCAGCACACTCACGGAGACGTAGTGGTCACTGACCGGGCTGGCACCGGACTGGCGGGCCATGTCCTCGGTGTCGGCCGCCTCGATGACCTCCAGGGCGTCGTCGAAGGTCAGCATGCCGACGAAACGTTCCTCGGAGTCGACCACCGACAGGGCGACCAGGTTGGCCTCCTGCATGAGTCGGGCGGCGCGCTCGACGGACTCGTAGGCACGCACCCGGGGCGCGAACACGTCGACGACGTCCTTGAGCAGACGGTCGGCATCGGAGATGACCAGGTTTCCGAGAGTGACGGTGCCGACCATGCGCCTGCCGTCGCTGACCACGGGAAGCGTGTAGATGTTCTCGACATCGGCGCCTTTGGCACGCACGACCTCCAGGGCGCGGCTCACGGTGAGGTCGCGGTGGAGGATGACCGTCTCGGGGGTCATGAAACGGCCGACGGAGTTCTCGGGGTAACCGAGAAGCGCGGCGGTCATCCGGCGTTCGGAGGGGCTGAGGCCGGCCAGGGCGCGGGTGGCGATCTTGGCGGGCACTTCCCCGAGGAGGCGGGCCCTGTCGTCGGGGTTCATCTCCTCCAGGAGCTCCTGGAAGGCGTGGTCCCGCAGACCCAGGAGGATGCTCTGCTGCTGTGCGGGGTCGAGCTCCTCGAAGACCTCGAGCTCCCGGTCCTTGTCCAGCAGCCGGAACGGGATGGTCGCCTGGCCCTCGGCCATCCGCGAGAGTTCGTCGGCGATCTCGTAGGGCCTGTGTTCGGCCAACCAGAGCCGGATCCCCGTCAAGTCGTTGGCCTCGACCAGGTCGAGCAGTTCCTCAGCGCGCTCGCCTTCTGCCATGCGAAGCACCCCCTCGCATCTCCTACGCCCACAGGGCACGGGGCGCCGTGGACGACCGATCCTCTGAATGGCCCGGGCCTGTGGTGAGGGCCCCGCTCCGTGTCCCGGTGTCGTGGTGGGGTCGTGCTGAGTTGGCGCCCGGGGGCGGAAAGAGCGGGCACGACGTGCCGGGGACGGTGTACGGCCGAGCGCCGTACGTGGGACGGGGAGCACAACGACTCTACCGTCATCGAGGGCGGCGGCGGTTGTCCGCCGCAGCGTGGGGAGGTCCGGGCGTGTCAGTCGCGCCAGAGGACGACGAGGGCGCAGTCGTCGTTCTTGTCCTTGCTGAGGATGTCGACGACCTCGTCGGCCCCGCTGGAGAAACCGCGGGTCACGAGGGTCTCGGCGGCACCCAGGAGCCGGTCGATGCCGGCATCGAGGTCCTCGCCGGGGGTCTCCACGAGCCCGTCGGTGCAGAGCATCAGCCCGTCACCGGGGCGCAGGCGCCCGTCGACAGGGGTGTAGGTCATCTCCGGGATCACCCCGAGGACGACCCCCTTGGCCTCGTTGGCGGACCACACGCCCTTGCCGGCGTCGTACTGCACGGCGGGCGGGTGGCCTGCGGAGAAGACCTGGTACGCCCCGCTGGACAGATCGACGCTCAGGTGCACGGCCGTGACGAAACCCTCACCCTCGCTGTGCCGCATGAGGTAGTCGTTGCAGTGGGCGAGGAAGTCGCGGGTGGGCACCGCTCCGATGAGGCCGCTGAAGGCTCCGGAGAGCAGCAGCGCGCGGGTCCCGGCGTCCACACCCTTGCCGGAGACGTCGACGACCGCGATGTCGAGCTGGTCGCCTTGGCGGTGCGAGACCACGAAGTCGCCGCCGAAAGAGGAACCCCCGGCCTGGCGCAGGACGGCGGTGCGGCCCCACCCCTGGGGGACCTCGGGGAGCTTGCCCTGGTGGCGCAGGCGGTCGCGCAGGTCGAGCAGCATCATCTCACCGCCCAGGCCCTGCACTCCCAGGCGTTCGCGCACCCCGGACAGCAGGTAGGAGAGCACCCCGGTGACACCGATGGTCACCAGCAGTCCGGGCCCCACCTCGCCGAAGTCCAGCATGTAACCGACGAAGAGCAGGACGGCGGCGACCACTCCGAGCAGGAAGGCCAGGCTCTTGCGCTTGAGCAGGAGCCCGCCGGCGAGCACGGTCAGGATCGTGGAACTGGGCGGAAACCACTGGGTGGGTCCCCAGACGGCGCCGACCCCGATCCCGACCGCGATCACGACCAGGGTGATGAGCACCAGCCGGTAGCGGAACAGCACCTTGCGCCGCAGCACAGCGACGAGCCGCTGCGCGGTCGAGCGCAACAGCCGGGTCGCCTTGGCGGTCGGTGTGGCGTTCATGGTTCCTCAGCTCGGCTCACCCGCGGACGGGGTGGTCGGTTCGGTAGGGGCTTGCCGCGACACCAGGGGTACGGACGCGGACGGGCGGCCCGGGCCGGCGTGTTCGGGACCTGGGCAGACCCCGGTCGTGGTGGGCTCTGCAGCCGGTGCCCGCGGTCCTCACCGCGTCGCGGCCATGAGGGGGCCGCGGTCGTGCACGAACTGTAGCGCGGAGGGTGCCGGCCAAGCACGCGCGGTGGGCAGGGCCGACCCCCGATACCCGGGTTAACGGTTCGGCCTAAACCCGAGTGCCCGAGGAGGCCCAGGGGCACGGTCGATCGCCCCGGACCAGAGTCTCACGGGGGACCTGATCCGACCAGGGTGGAACATGGCTCGGCGAGGCGCGCAAGGGTCCGGTGGCCGGTACAGGTCGCGCCCCGTACCGGCGGTGGCACGGGACGCGCGGGACGTTCGGCCGGGTCAGGGAAGGGGCGGGAGCTCGCCGCTCTCCTCGTAGCGGGAGAGCATCGCGATCCGGCGGGTGTGGCGCTCCTCGTCGCTGTAGGGCGTGGAGAGGAAGACCTCGACGAAGCGGGTGGACTCGTCCAAGGAGTGCATCCGCCCGCCGATGCCGAGCACGTTGGCGTCGTTGTGCTCCCGCGCCAGCTTCGCGGTCTCCTCACTCCAGGCCAGGGCCGCGCGGACACCCTCGACCTTGTTCGCGGCGATCTGCTCGCCGTTGCCGGAGCCGCCGATGACGAGGCCCAGGGAACCGGGATCCCCGGCCACGCCCTCGGCTGCACGGAGGACGAAGGGCGGGTAGTCGTCCACGGCGTCGAAGGCGACCGGGCCGGCGTCCACGACGTCGTGGCCCTGCTCCTTCAGCCAGGAGACGAGGTGTTCTTTGAGCTCGAAGCCCGCATGATCTGATCCAAGGTAAACACGCACGGGGCCAGTCTTGCAGGTCGTGGGTGCACAGCGCGCCGCGCCCCGCCTTTCCGGGACGGGGCGCGCAGCGCTCTGGTCCTACCTGGTTCAGACACCCGCGGCGGCGGCGACGCCCAGGCCGAGGGCACCGAAGCCGACGATGAAGACCACACCGATCATGTTGTAGAGCACGACGGACTTGATGTCCTTGCTGAGAGGGCCGGCCTTGGAGACCTTGGGCTTGTTGCTCAACTCACACACCTCGATTGGGTTCGACCGGGAAGGACCAGTCGGGATTTTTCCATACTCATGAACGCGGCTTGAACCGGGCCCGATTCCCCGACCGCCCCTCACCGGGGCGTGACAACAAGCACACACCGGGGCCGGGAGGCCTACATCTGCACGGCCTTGACCTCGCAGAACTCCTCCAGCCCCGAAAGCCCCCACTCGCGACCGTTACCGGAGCGTTTGTACCCACCGAAGGGTACCCGGGGGTTCATTGCCCCGCCGTTGAGCTCGACCTGACCGGCCCGCAGGCGCCGGGCCACGGCCAGCCCCTGCTCGGGGTCACCCGACCAGACCGCGGCGTTGAGGCCGTAGACGGTGTCGTTGGCGGTCTCCACGGCCTCCTCGACGGTGTCGTAGGGGATCAGGGCCAGGACGGGACCGAAGATCTCCTCCTGGGCCACGCGCATGTCGTTGCGCACGTCGGCCAGGATCGTGGGCTTCACGTAGTAACCCTGATCCAGGCCCTCGACCGGCTCGGCTCCGCCGGTCACGACGCGGGCGCCCTCGGTACCGGCGAGCTCGATGTAGGAACGCACCTTCTCCAGCTGGGCGGCCGAGACGAGCGGGCCCATGCGGGTGGAGCTGTCGGTGGGGTCACCGGGCACGTACTTGGCGGCGGAGGAGGCGGCCAGTTCAACGGCCTCGTCGTAGACGTCGCGGTGGATGAGCATGCGGGTGAGGGCATTGCAGCTCTGCCCGGTGTTGCGCATGACGTCGGCGACCCCGCGTTTGACGGCCTGCGCGAGGTCGGCATCGGGCAGGATCACGTTCGGGGACTTGCCGCCGAGCTCCAGGGCGACACGCTTGACGGTCTCGGCCGCGACCTGGGAGACGCGGGTACCGGCACGGGTCGAGCCGGTGAAGGAGACCATGTCGACCTTGGGGTGGGCGGCGATCGCCTCGCCCACGACCGGACCCGTGCCCGAGACGAGGTTGAACACGCCCTCGGGCATCCCGGCCTCGTCGAAGATCTCGGCGAGCGCGTAGGCGCTGAGCGGGGCGATCTCGGTGGGCTTGAGGACGACGGTGTTGCCGGCGAGCAGGGCCGGGACGACCTTGAGCACGATCTGGTGGAGCGGGTAGTTCCACGGGGTGATCGCACCGACCACACCGACGGGCTCGTGCACCACGAGGGAGTTGTCGAGGCGCTCGCCGGCGAAGTAGCGCTCGCCGTGCTCCTCGACCAGGTCGATGTAGGTCCGGAACATCATCTGGGGCAGCCCGGCCTGCACCTTGCGGGAGAAACCGGCCGGGGCACCCATGTCCCGGGTGAGCAGCGCGGCGATGTCCTCCGCACGCTCGTCGAAGAGTTCCAGGGCCTTGGCCAGATGGGTGACGCGTTGTCCGTGGGGGCGCCGGGACCAGGCGGGGAAGGCGGCGGCTGCGGCCTCGACCGCGCTGTCGACGTCCTTGGCCGCCCCGGCGGGGACGGTGTCGATGACCTGTTCGGTGGCCGGGTCGAGAACCTCGATGGCCTCGTCGGAGGCGGAGCCCGTCCAGGCGCCGTCGATGTAGAGGGAACGCATGCTCCCACTGTCCCAGAGCTTCTCGAACTTTGGCCAGATGCCCGAGGGCGTACCGGTGCTACTACCGATGGCCGGATCCGGGGCCGCAGGCCCCCGTTCCCGCGTGCCGGGTCCGGGCGTCCCACGGCCCGGACCCGGGGTGCGGCTCAGCCCCAGTGGGGAGGGCGGTCCTCGAGCAGCCGGGCGGTGTTGTCGTCGTCAGCCTCTCCCCAACCCGACCCGCGCTCGTCACTGGTGGTGTCGGGCAGGATGTCGAGGTCGTCGATGAGCTCGACGACACGGTCCTCATCGGGTCCGGACACGGCGGATCGTCCCTTCGGGTGGGTCAGCGGTTCGGTCAGTCGAAGACGGGGTTGCGGTTGCGGGTGCGCTTGAGCTCGAAGAAACCGTCGGTTCCGGCCACGAGACGGACCCCGTCCCAGAGCTTGCCGGCCTCCTCCCCGCGGGGGATCGGGCTGAGGACCGGGCCGAAGAAGGACACGTCCTCCACCTGCACGACCGGGGTACCCACGTCCTCGCCGACCAGCTTCATCGCCTCGGCGTGCGAGGCACGCAGGTCCTCATCGTATTCGGTGCTCCGTCCCGCCTCCACGAGGTCCTCGGGCAGGCCCGCCTCGGCCACAGCGGCCCTCAACGTGGCGGTGTCCTGGGCTTCTGCACGGTTGTGGAAGCGTGTGCCGATCGCGGTG
Organism: Nocardiopsis xinjiangensis YIM 90004; assembly: GCF_000341145.1. Taxonomy (GTDB): domain Bacteria; phylum Actinomycetota; class Actinomycetes; order Streptosporangiales; family Streptosporangiaceae; genus Nocardiopsis; species Nocardiopsis xinjiangensis. Next base: position 8,112 of record NZ_ANBE01000015.1, on the reverse strand, counting down.
TAGAGCGGGCCCAGCACCTCGGGGCCGAAACGCTGCTCGGCGGCCGTGCACACACGCACCGCCTCCCAGGAACGCTCCATGAGCTCCTGGTACTCAGCGGGCAGATCGCGGCCGTCGTTGAGCACCGCCAGGCTCATCACACGCCAGCGCACCGTCACAGGGCGCACCCGCTCGACCTCGACCAGCCAGCGCGACGTGATCCACGCCCAGGGGCACAGGGGATCGAACCACATGTCGGCGACGGTGGTCCGCTGTTCGGCGGCCTCGCTCATCACTCACTCCTCGAACAGACGTACACAGGGGTTCCTCTTCGGTGGTAACCCGACCGATCGGTTGCGCATTCCTCACCCGCGCGTGGCAGGATCGATCCGTTACCGACAACGAGATCTCCGGCCGGCGATGACGGCGGCCGTGGAAGGAGCGTGGCGTGGCGGGCAACCTCAAGCGGGACGAGGCTCGGGAGCGGGCACGCATTCTCAGCGTGGACTCCTACGCCGTGGAGCTGGACCTGACGACCGGGGAAGAGACCTTCCGGTCCACCACGGTCGTCCGCTTCTCCAGCACGGAACCGGGTGCGCGGACCTTCATCGAGCTGGCGGCCCCGCGGGTCCTGTCGGCGACGCTGAACGGCCAGGAACTGGACCCGGCCGAACTGTTCGACGGCGAACGCCTGACCCTTCCCGGGGTCGCCGCCGACAACGAGCTCACGGTCGTGGCCGACGCCGCCTACATGCGCACGGGCGAGGGCCTGCACCGTTTCGTCGACCCGGTCGACGACGCCGTGTACCTGTACTCCCAGTTCGAGACTGCCGATGCGCACCGCATGTACGCGTGCTTCGACCAGCCCGATCTGAAGGCCACCTTCGAACTGACGGTGTTCACTCCGCCGGAGTGGGAGGTCATCTCCAACAACGCCCCCGACGCCGCGCGCGAGGACACCGGCACCGGGGGGCGTGTGCGCTGGCACTTCCCCGCGACCGAGCCGATGTCGACCTACATCACCGGGCTCATCGCCGGGGCCTACCACGTGGTGCGCGACGAGCACGACGGCATCGACCTGGGTCTGTACTGCCGTGCGTCCCTGGCCGAGTACCTGGACTCCGACGAACTGTTCGACGTCACCAAGCGCGGCTTCGACTTCTACCACCAGCTCTTCGGTGTGCGGTACGCGTTCGGCAAGTACGACCAGCTGTTCGTGCCCGAGTTCAACGCCGGTGCCATGGAGAACGCGGGCGCGGTCACCTTCCTGGAGGACTACGTCTTCCGCTCCCGGGTCACCGACGCCCGCCGCGAGCGCCGTGCCGAGACCCTGCTCCACGAGATGGCGCACATGTGGTTCGGCAACCTCGTGACGATGCGCTGGTGGGACGACCTGTGGCTCAACGAGTCCTTCGCCACCTACGCGAGCGTGTACGCGCAGGTCAACGCCACCCGTTGGACGGAGGCGTGGACGACCTTCGCCAACATCGAGAAGGCCTGGGCGCTGCGCCAGGACCAGCTGCCCTCGACCCACCCCATCGCCGCGGACATGACCGACATCCAGACGGTCGAGGTCAACTTCGACGGCATCACCTACGCCAAGGGCGCCTCGGTCCTGAAACAGCTGGCGGCCTACGTGGGTGTGGACTCCTTCTTCGCTGGTGTGCGCGCCTACTTCAAGGAGTTCGCCTTCGGCAACACCGATCTCAAGGACCTCTTCAAGCACTTGGAGGCCGCCTCGGGCCGCGATCTGTCGGGCTGGTCGCGCGAATGGTTGGAGTCCGCCGGCGTCAACACGATGCGCGCCGACTTCGAGGTCGCCGACGACGGCACGTTCTCCTCGTTCTCGGTACTGCAGGAAGCCGACCCCGAGCACCCGACGCTGCGCTCGCACCGCCTGGCCGTGGGCCTGTACGACCGCACCGACGAGGGCATCGTGCGCCGTGAACGTGTGGAGCTCGACGTCAGTGGCGCACGTACCGAGGTGCCCGAGCTGGTCGGCCAGGCGCGCCCCGACCTGGTTCTGGTCAACGACGACGACCTGACCTTCACCAAGATCCGCCTGGACGAGCGGTCCCTGGCCACCGTCGTCGAGAGCGCCGGGCAGATCCGCGAGTCCCTGCCGAGGGCGCTGGTCTTCGGCGCCGCCTGGGACATGACCCGCGACGGAGAGATGGCCGCCCGCGACTACGTGCGCCTGGTCATCTCCGGTATCGGCGGGGTCGGCGACGTCATGGTCGCGCAGACCCTGCTGCGCCAGGCTCACAGTGCGCTGGTCAACTACGCCGACCAGGGCTGGCGCCCGACCGGCCAGGAACAGCTCGCCGACCACCTGCAGCAGCTCGTCAACGACGCCGAGCCCGGCAGCGACCTGCAGCTGGCGTACGTGAACGCGCTCGCCGCGACCGCCGTGAGCGAGACGCACCTGTCGCTGCTGCGCGGCCTGCTGGACGGCGCGCTGGCGGTGGAGGGCCTGACCGTGGACACCGATCTGCGGTGGACCCTGCTGCGCCGCCTGGTCACCAGCGGCAAGGCCGGCGAGGACGAGATCGCCGCGGAGCTGGAGAAGGACCCGACGGCGACCGGCGCGCGCAATGCCGCCGGGGCGCGGGCGGCCGTCCCCACCCCGGAGGCCAAGGCCTCCGCGTGGGAAGGCATCGTGGGTTCGGAACTGGCCAACGCCGAGTTCCGCGCCACTCTGCTGGGCTTCACCGAGCCGGACCAGGCGGAGCTGCTGCGCCCGTACGTGGAGAAGTACTTCGCGCAGCTGCAGCCGGCCTGGAAGGGCTGGACGGGTGAGTTCGCGCAGAGTTTCGCGGAGATGATGTACCCGAGCGCGCTGGTGGAGGAGTCCACCGTGGAGCGCACGGACGCCTACCTCGAGAAGGAGGACCCGGCCCCGGCGCTGCGGCGCCTGCTGATCGAGGGACGCGCCGGTGTGGTCCGCGCCCTGCGGGCCCGTGCGGTCGACACCGCCGCCGGTCGCGACCGCGCCTGAGGAACCGCTCTTTCGGGCGCTGCCTTCCGTGCTGGGGGGGCAGCGCCCGGCGGCCCGGCCCCGGTCCCGGGCCGCGTCGGCGGCCGCCGGTCATCGTGAGAGGGCCTCGCCCCGGTAGAACGTGTCGAGTTCGGCGGCGAAGTCTGCGGGCTTGTGGACGTTGAGCTCGTGTCCGCCGCCCTCGACGATCCGCAACCGCGCGTTCGGCAGGCCCGCCGCCGTGGCTCTGGCCGCGGGCAGGTTCACCGGGTCCCGCGACCCGCACAGCACCAGGGCGGGAACGTCCATCTCGGGCAACTGTGCGCGGAAGTCGACGCGGGAGACCTCGTCCAAGGCCGCGAGCGCCCGCCGTTTACTCATCCCGTTGGGCGCGATGACCCGCGCGGGCAGGATGCGGGTCAGGGCCGACTGCAGGTTCAGAACCACCTGCGGAGGGTTGATCTGCCCGCCGGAGAGCACCAGCGACGCGACGCGGTCCGGGTGGTCGACGGCGGTCCGAAGCGCGAGCATCGCCCCGATCGAGAGGCCGCACACGTGCGCCCGTTCGATGCCGCGCCGGTCGAGTTCACGCACGAGCTCGGCCGCGGCGCAGACGAAGGAGAACTCGGCCTCGCCCTCGTCGGACAGGCCGGTGATACGCGGGGCGGAGCCGGAGAACCCCTCCGGCAGGGTGGCGAGCTGGGCGTCCCACGAGTCGGAGCCTGCCCCGAGCCCGTGGAGGAAGACCACCTGTTCGGTACCCATCCCCCAAAGCTACAACGCGCAGTGGCGGAGTCCACGGGGCACACGTGGCCGGTACCGTCCCGATCAGAGGATCTGGCCGTCCCCGCCGACCGGGCCCACCGTGCGGCGGATGCGGGCGACCATGCGCGGGTCGGCGAGCAGTTCGTCCACGAGCACGGGCTCACCCTCGACGCTGGTGAGCGGGATGCGCCAGTTCGGGTACTCGGTGCTGGTACCGGGTTGGTTCTGCATCCGGCGCTCCCCCACCACGTCGGTGAGCGCCACCCCGACCATGCGGGCCGGGGTCCGGGCGAGGTAGGCGTGCATGGCGGCCACGACGGCGGCCGGGTCGGCGACGGGGTCGACGTCCTCGTCCAGGAGCCCGAGCTCCACGAGCAGGCAACGCCAACGCTCGACCCGTTCCTCGGCGTCGGCGCGTTCCTCCGCGACAGGGCGGCCCAACAGGCCGAGACGGTCGCGCAGCTCGACGTGTTCGGTGGACAGGAACGAGGCCACCGGCGGCAGGTCGTGGGTGGCCACGGTCGCCAGGCAGTCGGTACGCCAGCGGTCCGGGGTCAAGGGCCTGCCTCCGGAGTCCTGCTCGAACCACAACACCGAGGTACCCAGGATCCCCCGGTCGTCGAGGTGCTCGCGCACCCACGGCTCGACGGTGCCCAGGTCCTCGCCGACGACGACCGCGTCGGCACGGTGTGCTGCCAGCAGCAGTGAACCGACCGTGCCCTCGTGGTCGTAGTGGATGTAGGTGCCCTGGTCGGGTGAGGCGCCCTCGGGCACGCACCAGACCCGGAACAGCCCCATGACGTGGTCCATACGCACACCGCCGGAGTGGCGCAGGGCCTGGCCCAGGACCTGGCGCAGGGGCGCGTAGCCGAGTTCGGCCAGCCGGCGCGGGTGCCAGGGCGGCTGGCCCCAGTCCTGTCCGCGCCGGTTGAACTCGTCGGGGGGCGCGCCCACGCGCAGGCCGGGCACGAGCGCGTCACCGTACATCCACGCGTCGGCACCGCCGGGCTGCACTCCGAGTGCGAGGTCGTGGACCACACCCAGGGACATACCGGCGTTCACGGCGGTGTGATGGGCGTGGGCGAGCTGTTCGTCCAGCAGCCACTGCAGCCACCGGTGGAACTCCACCGTGGGCCAGAGGCGCAGCGCCTCCTGCCCCACGGCGTGGCGGCCGACGTCGCGCAGGTGCTCGGGCCAGGTCCGGAAGTCGGTCCCGTACTCCTCGGCCAGAGCGTTCCAGGTCGCGAACTCCACGAGGGGCCGGCCCTCGCGTTCGAGGTAGGCGCGCAGGGAGGCCTCTCGTCCGGGGGCGCGCTGGACCTGGAAGAGCACCTCCAGTGCCTGGCGTTTGGCCTCCCACACGGCGTTGCGGTCGAGCAGGTCGGCGGTGCGTCCCCTCTCGCGCAGGGGACGGGCCAGGCGCTGGATGCCTTCGCGTTGGGCCGGGTCCAGGCGGGCGTACTCCGGAATGTCCTCGATACGGAGGTAGAGCGGGCTGGCGTAGCGGCGGCTGACCGGGAGGTAGGGGGAAGGCTCCACCGGTGGCAGGGGTTCGGTGGCGTGCACCGGGTTGACGAGGGTGAAGTCGGCGCCGAGGTCGCGGGCGCTCCAGTCGGTGAGTTCGGCGAGGTCGCGCAGATCCCCGGTGCCCCAGGAAGCACGGGAGCGCACGCTGTAGACCTGGGTCATCAGGCCCCACAAGCGCTTCTTCCGGCGCAGTGCCGTGGGTTCGATCCGGTCGGGCACCACGAGCAGGGGCGCCTGGTGTTCGCCGTTGGCGGCGGTCACCCGCAGGGTGTGCGCGCCCAAGGGCAGGCCGGGCCCCAGGGGCAGCAGCGCGCCGTCGACGGTCTCGACCGTGCCGTGGGCGCCGTCGGGCAGCGCCAGGTCGGGCGCCTTGCCCTCGCGTACGACCACGGCCGGGGGCAGCTGCCGGGCACGTTCACGTGCGGCGGCCTCCGGGTCCGTGGTGTCCGCGCCCAGGGCGGTGAGTACGGCACGGACGGTCTCCGGGCTCACCGCGACCCGTCGCCCGCGCCAGTCCTCGTACTCGGTCGCGACTCCGTACTGCTCGGCCAGGTGGGCCAACTGAACGTCCCTCACAGCAACCGATCATGCCCCACCGGTCCACGATCACACGGGAGGTGACCTCGGCGTGGGGCCCAAACGTGGCCCCGGAACCGTCCGGATCCCCGAAGACGTCGGCGGACATCCGCGACAGCCGGGCGCCGAGGGAACGAACAGGGTGCACACCGCGCAAAGGCATGGGCCGCTCCTGTGGCCGCTCGGCATAATGGCAAGGGTGTTGGCCAACTACCGCCGCCTCTTCGGCGTTCCCCACGTCCTGTCCCTACTGGTCTGGTCGCTCCTCGCGCGTTTCTACATGCCCGGCCAGATGATCGCGGTGACCTTTCTCGTGGAGGAGTGGACCGGATCCTACAGCTACGCCGGGCTGGTCGCGGGCGCCTTCACGCTCGGGATGGCGCTGGTGGGCCCCTTGCGGGGACGGATGGCCGACCGGGGCGGCAGCGACCGCCTGGTCATGGTGTGCGGTGTGGTGTTCGCGATCGGGATCACCGCGTTGGCGCTGCTGCCGGCGTCGCTGTGGTGGCTTGCGGTGCCGATGGCCCTGGTGACGGGGGTTTTCGGCAGTCCGGCCAACCAGATTGTGCGCGGCCTCTGGCCGCGTCTGACCCGTGGCCCGGAGCGGCAGGCCATCTACGCCGCCGAGGCCACCACACAGGAACTGCTGTTCGTCTTCTCCCCCGTCGTCACCGCCGCAGTGGTGGCCTCGGCCGGTCCCCGCGCGGCGACGCTGATGCTCGCGGCCCTGGCTCTGGCCGGCGCGATCGGCTTCTTCCTGGCCCTGCGTCGGGCCGGAGTGACGGGACCGGCTCCGGTCGAGGAGGGTGCCGAGGACCCCGGCCGCGCGCGCCGCAGTCTGATCCGGGTCCCGGCGCTGGCGTTGCTGTTCGCCATGGCCCTGCTGACCGTGGGCGGGGTCATCGGTATGGACCTGACCATCGTCGCCTGGGCCAACGAACTGAACACCCCGCAGTACGTCATGGTGCTGGCCTCGGTGTGGGCCCTGGGTTCGCTCGTGGGCGGGGCGATCGCCGGTGGCCTGCCGGGCCGGCCCCGTCTGGTGCGGCGCAGTCTCGCGGCGGCCGCGGGCCTCCTGCTGCTGGTGCCGTTCATGCCACCGGTGCTGCACCTGCCGACCCCGCTGTTGATCCTGCCGTTGCTGTTCCTGTCCGGGATGACTCTGGCCCCGCTGCTGGCGGCGGTCATGGGCCGTATCGGGGACCTGGCCCCCTCGGACCGGCGCTCGGAGGCCTTCGGGTGGATGGCGACCGCGCTGGGCACCGGTGGTGCGCTGGCGAGCCCGGCGGTGGGTGCGATGATCGACGGCCTCGGAATCGCCGGCGGTGTGGCGGGGGCCACCCTGGGCCTGCTGGCCGCGTCGGGGCTGAGCCTGTTCGTGCGTCCCCCTGCGATCAGAGGGCCGGCGGAACCCGGCCTGCCCACGGACGGGCCCGCTCCAACTGGGCCGACAACGCCAGCAACGTCCCCTCGCCCCCCGCAGGGGCACTGAACATCGACCCGATGGGCAGGCCGGCCGGGCTCCAGTGCAGGGGCACGGTGACCGAGGGCTGCCCGGAGACGTTGTGGAGCGAGGTGAACGGGGTGAACTCCGTCATGAGCGTGAACGTCTGCTCGGGCCCTTCCCGGGTGAAGTGCCCGATCGGCACCGGTGGCCGGGCCAGGGTCGGGGTGAGCAGGACGTCCAGGTGCGCGGTGGCGGCCATGAACGAGTGCACGCCCCGCTGCAGGCGGCCCAACGCGTGGACGAGCCGGGGCGCGGGGGTCTCCCGCGCCCGTGCGCGCAGCCACCGGTTGAGGTCGGTCAGTTCGTGTTCGCGCTCGGGAGGTACCGGGGCAGCCGAGGCCATGGCGGCCCACAGGACCCCGAAGTCCTCGGCGAAGTGGCCGCCGAAGTGTGCGTCGTGGGGCACGGCGACCTCCTCCACCTCGTGCCCCAGGGCGGTGAGCAGAGCGACGGTCTCTTCGTGCGCGGCACGGACGTCGGGATGGATCTCCACACCAGCGGAACCGGTCCCGGAGCAGGTGCCCACGCGCAGCGTCCCGGGATCGTCCCGGACGTGGTCGAGGAAGCTGCCCTCGTGCTCCGGTGCCCGGAACGGGTCGCCGGGCGCGTTGAAGGCCATGGTGTCCAGCAGCAGGGCGGCGTCGGCGACGGTACGGGTCAGGGGACCCGAGGTGGACAACCCGAGCAGGTCGGCCCGGTTCGGCGCCCCGGAGACCCGGCCGCGGGTGGGTTTGAGGCCGAAGACGCCGCACGCGCTCCCGGGGATGCGGATCGATCCGCC
>NZ_ANBE01000014.1 GCF_000341145.1 Nocardiopsis xinjiangensis YIM 90004 | reverse complement strand
CTCGGGGGTGTTGGTCTTGCCGGTCAGGACCGCACCGGCCCGGCGCAGGCGGGTGACGAGTCCACTGTCGGCAGGGGCGACGGCGTCACGGTAGGGGCGGGAACCGTGGGTCACGGGTACGTCCGCGACGGGTTCGAGGTCCTTGACCGGAACCGGCACCCCGAGAAGCGGCGGCAGGGCGCCCGGCGCTTCGTCCATGACCCGTTTCTCCGCATTCAGGGCCTGCTCCATGGCCATTTCCGGGATAACCGAAATAAAGCACCCTAAGGTCTGGTCGTGCTGTTCGGTGCGTCGCAGAACGTGCTCAGTGGCCTCAACAGGCGACAACTCACGACTGCGGACCAACGCAGCCAGCCGGTGTGCCGGAAGGTCGTGAATCTGGGTCATGGGGCCTCAGGTTAGCGGGCACCAGAGGGGGCACCCCCGGAGATGGCGCCCACTTCTCCAGAGAGACCGACGAAGACATGACCTTTCCCCGATTCCTCGCACGCACACGCGCCCGTGCAGAAGAGCGAGGAAACAACCGTGTGAGATGTCATGCACTAGGACTCGGATATGGATGGAACTAACCTGTCCGACGTGGAATCGGCAACGCGATCGAACGACCCCGAACAGACGTCGGACAACCAGGAACCAGATGACCCCGAAACCCTTTTCTTCCCGAACCAACGCAAGAGCCAGGGCAATTCGGGCGCACCGGTGTACGGAGCGCTCCTGGCGAACGTGTCCGCCCGCAAGTGGGGCGTACGCATCGGCACGGCAGCGGCGATCACCACCGTGTTCGGCCTCCTCACCTCCGAGTGGGCGGTGAGCGCGACCCTGGGCATCGTCCTCATGATCGCCTGGACCGCCTACAGCTCCCGGAGGGATTCGGAGATCCCCCGCTGGCGCAAGCCCTCCTCGGCGCAACGGCGCACCGAGGTCCAGCTGAAGGTGATGAAGCAGCTCGGCTACCGGGTACTGCACGCCCGGTCCGTTCCCGGTGGCAACGGCCAGATCGACCACTTCATCGTGGGCCGGCGGGGCGCGTTCTCCATCGACTCCGAGTCGTGGGACAAGCGCCTGCCCCTGCGCAACAAGCTGGAGAAGCTCTACCACGGGCGGTTCTCCAAGAACGAGCGCATCGACGAGGCGTTGGAGGAGGCCAAGCGCGCGGAGGAGCTCATCAGCGCCGAACTGGGCCGCGACATCAAGGTCCGGGCCTCCCTGGCCATCTACGGACCCGGAATGTCCTGGGACAGCCACCGGCTGCGGGGCGTGGACATCATCAGCGGGACCAAGGTGCGCAAGTGGTTGCGCACCGGGCGGGACCGGCTGACGGAGACCGAGATCGAGGAGATCCATCAGGCCGCGAAGAAGGCTCTGCCGCCCCGTCACTGAGGGCCGCGCACGAGTACGTGGAATCCGGGCCCGGGGCCGACCGCGATGACGTGGCCCCGGGCCCCCAGTACGTCCGGGGCCGCTTCCCCTCCCGGACCGCCCTCGGCTCCCTCGCCCCGGATCGGGCCGGGTTCGCCGCACGAGAGCCGGACTCCGGGCCACGGCCGGGAAGGAAAGGGGCGCCCCAACTGCGCCCTTCGAGAAGGCATCTCATAATACGGACGCATTATCTCCATTCCTGAGACCAAAGCGCACCCCGCCAGGGACTACCATCGAGGAACGCTCACCCCGCAACGATGGGAGTCTTACGATGCCACCCCTACGTTCACGCACGGTCACCCACGGCAGGAACATGGCCGGCGCGCGTGCCCTCATGCGCGCCACCGGCGTGGAGCGTGAGGACTTCGGCAAACCCATCGTGGCCGTGGCCAACAGCTTCACCGATTTCGTCCCCGGACACGTCCATCTGCGCGAGGTCGCCGAGGTCGTGGCGAACGCGATCCGTGAGGCCGGGGGCGTCCCCCGCGAGTTCAACTCCATCGCCGTGGACGACGGCATCGCCATGGGCCACGGCGGCATGCTCTACTCACTGCCCAGCCGTGAACTCATCGCCGACTCCCTCGAGTACATGGTCAACGCCCACTGCGCCGATGCCCTGGTGTGCGTGTCCAACTGCGACAAGATCACCCCCGGGATGCTGCTGGCCGCCATGCGCCTCAACGTCCCCACCGTGTTCGTCTCCGGCGGACCCATGGAGGCCGGCAAGGTCACCGTCGTGGACGGCACCGCGACCAAGGTCAAGAAGCTCGACCTCATCAACCCGATGATCGCCTCCGCCGACGAGAGCGTCTCCCAGGAGGAGCTCGACGAGATGGAGGAGAACGCCTGCCCGACCTGCGGTTCCTGTTCAGGCATGTTCACCGCCAACTCGATGAACTGCCTGACCGAGGCCATGGGGCTGGCGCTGCCCGGCAACGGAACCGTCCTGGCCACCCACACCGCACGCCGCGCCCTCTACGAGCAGGCCGGCCACCGCGTCGTGGAGGCCGCCCGCCGCTACTACCAGGACGAGGACCATTCGGTCCTGCCGCTCTCCATCGCCACCCCTGCGGCCTTCGGCAACGCCATGGCCCTGGACGTGGCCATGGGGGGCTCCACCAACACGATCCTGCACCTGCTGGCCACCGCCACCGAGGCCGGCGTCGACTACGGGCTGCCGGAGATCGACGAGGTCTCGCGCCGGGTCCCGTGCCTGTGCAAGGTCGCACCGAACACGGACAAGTACCACGTCGAGGACGTCCACAGGGCCGGGGGCATCCCCGCGATCCTCGGCGAGCTCGCCCGCGGCGGCCTGCTCGACACCAGCCTGCCGACCGTGCACGGCAAGACCATCGGCGCATTCATCGACGAGTGGGACATCGCCTCCGAGTCGCCGCTGCCCGAGGCCGTCGAGCTCTTCCACGCGGCGCCCGGCGGCAGGCGCACCACCAAGGCCTACTCCCAGAGCACCCGCTGGGACAGCCTCGACACCGACCGGGAACAGGGCTGCATCCGCTCCTACGAACACGCCTACACCAAGGACGGCGGGCTCGCGGTGCTCTTCGGCAACCTCGCCCCGCAGGGCGCGATCGTCAAGACCGCCGGTGTGGAGGAGGAACTGTGGACCTTCTCCGGGCCCGCGAAGGTCTTCGAGTCGCAGGAGGATGCCGTCGAGGGCATCCTGAACAAGCAGATCGAGCCCGGTGACGTGGTGGTCATCCGCTACGAGGGCCCCAAGGGCGGCCCCGGCATGCAGGAGATGCTGTACCCCACGAGCTTCCTCAAGGGCCGCGGCCTGGGCAAGGCGTGCGCGCTCATCACCGACGGGCGTTTCTCCGGCGGTACCTCCGGGCTCTCCATCGGCCACGCCTCCCCCGAGGCGGCCGCGGGCGGCGACATCGCCCTGGTCGAGAACGGCGACACCATCTCCATCGACATCCCCGACCGCGGGATGTCCCTGGAGGTGCCCGAGGACGAGCTCGACACCCGCCGCGAACGGCTGCTCAAGGAGCTGGGCCGGTTCCGTCCGCAGGACCGCGAGCGGCCGGTCACCGCGGCGCTGCGGGCCTACGCCGCGATGGCCACCTCCGCCCACACCGGCGCCGCCCGCGACGTGGCCCAGATCGAGGAGTGACGGACCCCGGACCCCGCACAGGAACCGGGGTCCGACCCGAACGGGGCCCGCCCGCTGAGGACGGATCCGTCAGGAGCAGCAGCCGCCCCCGCAGCACCCTCCGCCACCGGAGGGCGCGGGGGCGGCTGCGCGTCCGCCCACGGCGACCGTGGACAGCAGACGCACGGTGTCACCATGGCCCGACGGGCAGGAAGCGGGGTCGTCCGACCCGGACATCGGGCGGCTCAGTTCGAAGGTGTCGCCGCATTCCCGGCAACGGAACTCATATCTCGGCATGGGCAGAGCATAGGCCCTGTGCGGTGGAGGTCTTCCGAGGCTCTCGACCAGGACTGCGCCGCCAGGCCTCCGCGAGGGTCGGCGGCGGGTGGGGGTGATCGGGCCCTGGGACGTCCGCCCCGGCCCGGACAGGGATCCGCCCTCCACCGGGCCCGCTCGGGACGGGCCGCGACGGAGGGCGATCACGTGCGGGACCGACCGGGACGCGGACGTGGTCGGCCCGTCGTGTCTCAGGCCGCGAGATGCCCGGTGTAGGGCTCCCACTGGGGGTCACCGTGGATGTCACCGTTGATCAAACGCCAGTGCGGGCCTTTGGGCACCTTCGGAGTGACGTTGAGTTGCCAGCCGATCTGATCCAAGAACTTGTCGGCCTTTCGGTGATTACAAGGTTTACAAGCGGCCACCACGTTCTCCCAAACATGTGCGCCGCCGCGGCTGCGCGGAATGACGTGGTCGATGGTCTCCGCCCGTTTACCGCAGTAACCGCACATGTGCCGGTCCCTCCGCATGAGGGCCACTCGGGTCAGCGGCACCCTCCGGGCGTGGGGAACGTTGATGTACCGCCGCAACCGGATCACCGAAGGCACCTCGTAGGCTCTCGTCGCCGAGTGGAGCAGCGCCCCGGCCTCGTCCTGGTGCACGACCTCCGCCTTCTCCCGCAGAACGAGCAGGACGGCCCTGCGCAGCGGCAGTGTCGTGAGCGGTTCGAAGCTGGCATTGAGCAGAAGCACGTGCCTTCTTCCGGGCGTCGCGCCGATCGTCCCGCCGTTCCGGGCACTCATCGTCTCACCCTGGCCGCCGCACCCGGCGACCATGTCTCGTCCCCGGCCGGCCGGTCGGCCGACCAGGAGATCTCCTCGTGTACCGACCCGAGGATCGGTAGTTCTGTTCGCCTTGCCACACGGACCTCCCGGTGGTTCCCGCCGAGTTGCGTCCCGCATTCAGTCTGCTGGTTCGGACCACTCTGGCGCCACCCCAATTTACGTCGGACCTGGTCGAAACCGTGTGTTCTCCGTTTTCGACGGCCATTCCGTGTCGCCGTAAACACTTTCCGGAGCGCTTCGGAGGACTGGATAAGCTGCGGAGCATGCACGAACTCCGCTACCCCTCCGCCGAACGGCTGGACCTCACCGAGAATCTGCACGGCCACACCGTCCCCGACCCCTACCGGTGGTTGGAAGAGGCCGACTCCTCCGCGACCAAGGAGTGGTCCGAGGCCCAGGACGCCCTCTACGCGCGCGCGAGCGCCGAATACGGGGGGCGAGAGCGGTTCGCCCTCCACCTGCGTGCCCTCATGGGTTCCGGTGGGGTCGGCGCTCCCGCCCATGTCGGTGGGCGGTGCTTCTTCATGCGGCGCGACCCCGGGCAGGAGCACGCCGTACTGCTCATGGCCGAGGAGGACGGGCGCGAGCGCGTGCTCGTCGACCCCGGTGCACTCGACCCCGAGGGCCTGACCACGCTCGACGCCTGGAAGGTCGATCCGAGCGGCCGCCTGCTCGCCCACCAGCTCTCCGAGGGCGGGGACGAGGAGTCGGTCCTGCGCGTGACCGACATCGACACCGGGGAGGTCGTGGACGGCCCCATCGACCGCGGCCGCTACAGCCCCGTAGCCTGGCTCCCGGACTCCTCGGCCTTCTACTACGTGCGCCGGCTGCCCTCGGACCAGGTTCCCGAGGGCGAGGAGCACTACCACCGGCGGGTCTACCTGCACCGGCTGGGTACCCCGGCGGAGGAGGACGTGCTGGTCTTCGGCCAGGGCCGGGACATGGCCGACTTCCATCTGCCGGCACTCAGCCATGACGGGCGCTGGCTCACGGTCACCACCTCCCGGGGGACCTCCGCCGCCACCGAGGTGCGCCTGGCCGACCTGGCGGTCTCCTCCCCCGCGGCACCGGAGTTCGCGGTCCTGCAGGAGGACGACGGCTCCGCCCTCAGCCCGTACGTGGGCCGGAACGGGCAGCTGTACCTGTTCACCGACCGCGACGCCCCACGCGGACGCCTGTGTGTGGCCGACCCCGTCTCCCCCGGCGACTGGACCGAACTGGTCCCGGAGGACGCCGAGGCGGTCATGGAGGACTACGCGATCCTGGACGGCCCCGACCTGGCCCGGCCCGAGCTGCTGGTGGCCTGGGCCCGGCACGCGGTCAGTGAGATCACCCGGCACGACCTGTCCACGGGAGAGCTCCTGGGTGTCCTGGAGATGCCTGGGCTGGGCACCATCGGCGGGATCGTGGAGCGCCGTGACGGAGGGCACGAGGCCTGGTTCGGTTACACCGACACCACACATCCCTCGTCGGTGTACCGCTACGACGCTCTGGCCGGCGAGGTGACCGCGTGGGCGCACGCGCCCGGCGAGATCGAGGTCCCGGAGGTGAAGGTCGAGCAGGTGACCTACACGTCCGCGGACGGCACCCCTGTACGGATGCTCGTGGTCTCGCCCGCGGATGAGGCCGAGGGGCCGCGTCCCACGATCCTGTACGGCTACGGGGGGTTCCGGATCTCCCAGCCTCCGGCGTTCTCCCCGACGGCCCTGGCCTGGGTGGGGTCGGGCGGTGTCCACGTGGTCGCGAACCTGCGCGGCGGTCTGGAAGAGGGCGAGGAGTGGCACCGGGACGGCATGCTCGAGCGCAAGCAGAACGTCTTCGACGACTGCATCGCCGCCGGTGAGCACCTGGTCGCCACCGGGGTCACCACACCGGAGCAACTGTCGGTGCTGGGTGGCAGCAACGGCGGTCTGTTGGTCGGGGCGATGGTCACCCAGCGGCCGGACCTGTTCGCCGCGGCGGTGTGCTCGGCGCCGCTGTTGGACATGGTGCGCTACGAGCACTTCGGCCTGGGGCAGCTCTGGAACGTGGAGTACGGCACCGCCGACGACCCCGAGCAGTTGGGATGGCTGCTGGGTTACTCGCCTTACCACAACGTGCACGAGGGCACCAGGTACCCGGCGACGCTGTTCACGGTCTTCGACAACGACACCCGTGTGGACCCGTTGCACGCGCGCAAGCTGTGTGCGCAGATGCAGTGGGCGACAGCGGCAGAGCCGCAGGAACAGCCCGTGCTGCTGCGGCGCGAGTCGGAGGTCGGCCACAGTGCACGTTCGGTGACCCGGCGGGTGTCGCTCAACTCCGAACAGCTCGCTTTCCTGGCCCACCACCTGAGCTAGTTCCCGGCTGGCGCCCCGACCCCTGGGTGGCTCGGACCCAGGGGTCGGTTCCGGAGCACGTCCGCCCTCTCGAGAGGAAGAACACAGCGTTTCACTACTCGGGAGTAACCCACCCTCCTCGGAGATGTTGGGACAATCGGAGACGTCCGCCCCCCAGGAGTGCCCCACGAGAGGATCCACGACGTGACACAGACCGAGGCCGGGCCGACCGCGACCGAGACGCCCCGGCGCCACGTGCACCTGCAGCAGGTCCGCTACGCCGACCTCGACCCGCAGTTCCACGTCAACAACGTGCGCATGCTGACCTACCTGGAGGACGCCCGTATCTCGTTTCTCCACTTCGGGCGGGCCGACCAGAAGGACCAGCTCTTCGGCGCGATGGTCGTCGCACGCCAGGAGGCCGACTACCTCGCTCCGCTGCTGCCGCGCACCGAACCCGTCCGGGTCGAACTGTGGGTCACCGAAGTGCGCAACTCCAGCTTCACCCTGGCCTACGAGATCCTCGACGAGGACACCGTCTACCTGCGTGCCCGCACCGTGCTCGTCGGTTTCGACGTGCAGGCGCAGCGCGCCCGGCGGCTCGACGCCACCGAGCGCGCTTTCCTCGCAGACTACGCCTGAACCCGGCGGGCCGGTCCGGGACCGCTCACTTCAGGGAGATCGTGACGGCCTCACCGTCGTCATCGTCGTCGCTGTTGTCGGAGGAGACCGACACCGAGGCCGGGTTCGACACCCGGGGCTCCACCGTCTCCTCGGGCACGTTCACCATGCTGTGCGCGGCCATGACCATGTACTCCCACAACTGGCGCTCCAGCGGCTCGGGCAGCTCCACCGAGTCCACGGCCGCGCGCATGTGCTCGAGCCACAGGTCGCGCTCATGCGTACCGATGCGGAAGGGGGCGTGGCGCATACGCAGGCGCGGGTGGCCGCGCTGCTCGTTGTAGGTGCGCGGCCCGCCCCAGTACTGGATGAGGAACAGGCGCAGCCGTTCCTCGGCCGGGCCCAGATCCTCTTCCGGATACATGGCCCGCAGCTCCTCGTCCTGGGCCACACCCTCGTAGAAACGGCCCACCAGGCGGGTGAAGAACTCCTCCCCGCCCACGGCCTCGTAGAACGTCATGCGTACCGGCTCGTCTCCCTGGCTCTGCTGGTCATCACGCGCGGAAGTCATCGCCCCAGGCTATGCGACACCCTCTCGGCACAAGTGGGACGGAGCCCGCTCGACGGCCCCGGACCCGCACACACGTCGGGGGCCCGACCCGATCGGCCGGACCCCCGTACGCTCAGCCGGAGACCCACTGGTCGCTCAGGCGGCCGTCAGCCGCGCGTGAGCTTGCGGTGCGTGACCGCGTGCGGACGCGCGGCCTCCGGCCCCAGGCGCTCGACCTTGTTCTTCTCATAGGACTCGAAGTTGCCCTCGAACCAGAACCAGTTCGCGTCGCCCTCCCAAGCCAGGATGTGGGTGGCCACACGGTCCAGGAACCAGCGGTCGTGGGAAGTGATCACGGCGCAGCCCGGGAAGTCCAGGAGCGCGTTCTCCAGCGAACCCAGGGTCTCCACGTCCAGGTCGTTGGTGGGCTCGTCCAGCAGCAGCAGGTTGCCGCCCTGCTTGAGGGTCAGCGCCAGGTTCACGCGGTTGCGCTCACCACCGGAGAGGACCCCGGCCGGCTTCTGCTGGTCCGACCCCTTGAACCCGAACGCGGCCACGTAGGCACGGCTGGGGATCTCGACGTTGCCGACCTGGATGAAGGTCTCACCGTCGGAGATCGTCTCCCACACGTTCTTGGAGTCGTCGATACGGCCCCGGTACTGGTCGACGTAGGAGATCTCCACGGAGTTACCGATATTGATCTTGCCCTCGTCGGGGGTCTCCTCGCCCATGATCATCCGGAACAGCGTCGTCTTACCGACACCGTTGGGGCCGATCACACCGACGATGCCGTTGGGCGGCAGGGAGAAGTTGAGGTCCTCGATGAGCACACGGTCGCCGAACCCCTTGGAGAGGTTGTCGACCTCGACGACGCTGTCTCCCAGGCGCGGGCCCGGCGGGATCTGGATCTCCTCGAAGTCCAGTTTCCGGGTCTTGTCGGCCTCGGCGGCCATCTCCTCGTACCGCTGGAGACGGGCCTTGGACTTGGTCTGGCGCGCCTTGGGGTTGGAGCGGACCCACTCCAGCTCCTCCTTGATGCGGCGCTGGCGCTTGACGTCCTTCTGGCCCTCGACCTTGAGACGGGACTCCTTGGTCTCCAGGTACGTGGTGTAGTTGCCCTCGTAGGGGTAGAACTGGCCGCGGTCCAGCTCCAGGATCCAGGTGGCCACGTGGTCCAGGAAGTACCTGTCGTGAGTGATGGCCACGATGGTGCCCGGGTAGCTGGCCAGGTGCGACTCCAGCCAGTTCACGCTCTCGGCGTCCAGGTGGTTGGTGGGCTCGTCCAGCAGCAGCAGGTCGGGCTGTTCGAGCAGCAGGCGGCACAGGGCCACACGGCGCTTCTCACCGCCGGAGAGGCTGTCCACCGACGCGTCCCCGGGCGGGCAGCGCAGGGCGTCCATGGCCTGCGCGAGCTGGCTGTCGAGGTCCCAGGCGCCCCGGTGGTCGAGCTGCTCCTGCAGCTTGCCCATTTCCTCCATGAGATCGTCGGAGTAGTCCGTCGCCATCTTCTCGGCGATCTCGTTGAAGCGGACCATCATGTCCTTGGTCTCGCGAACGCCGTCCTCGACGTTCTCCAGGACGGTCTTGTTCTCGTCGAGGCGGGGTTCCTGCGCGAGCAGCCCGACGGTGAACCCCGGCATCAGCCGCGCTTCTCCGTTGGACGGCTGTTCGATGCCGGCCATGATCTTCAGAAGCGTCGACTTACCCGCCCCGTTGGGGCCCACGACGCCGATCTTGGCTCCGGGCAGGAACGACCCCGAAACGTTGTCCAGGACGACTTTGTCGCCGTGCGCCTTGCGCACGTTCTGCATGGTGTAGATGTACTCCGGCATGTCTCCCAGCCTAGGGTGTCAGGGGGATTGTCAGGACCACGAGCGCAGACGGAGCGGGGACACTCTGTGACCGCTGTGGAGAGCTCGTGCGTGCGCGGGATCGGAGCAGCGTGGTGGACGGGGTCTTCGTGCGTCTCGTGCGCGACCGTCGGGCCGGTCCCGATCCCCTCCGACCAGGACACTTTTCGGGCCGGTTTTCTTCCTGGGCCAGGGGCGGGGGCACTCGGGTACGGCGGCACGAAAACCGACTCCTGCGGCCACGCGGGCCATCCCGTTCCGAGGGAATCGTCCCACAGCTTCTGGCAACGTTCGCCGGTTTCCGGCGCCGCGTCCATGGCGGCAGCGGTACCGGGGGCGGAGGCCGGTGTCCGCGCTCCGCATCACCGACCTGGAGCGTGCTCACGCCCGGCCGTGCGGACGACGCGGACCGCTCCACCGTCAGGCCCCGAGGACCCACGGCCGCATGAAGCCGTGCGGAATCGAACGGGCGAGGACGCGTCATACCCCCGCCGTGGTCGCGTCCGGTCATGGGGAGCACCTTTTGGCCCCAGACGGCACCGGAGACCGCCGCAACCCTGCGTCGGTTCCCCGGGGCACCGTCCGAGCGCTCCCCCACCCCGGCGATCCCCGGGGATGCCCATCGAGGAAGGACTGACCCCCGTGTGTGAACACTTCACGGAACCCGACGACAGGCCCGACCCCGTGTCCGCGCCCGAGCAGTACGCCGACCATCTCTTCGACGTCGTGTCCGGAAACCTGCGCGACCGTCCCGAGCGCGTCGGGTGGTCCTCCCCTCCGGACCGGGCGACCGAGGCCGAACTCTGGGACTTCGTGGAGCAGGCCGCACACGCCTACCGCTGCCTGCGGCTGGACCTCGTCGCAGCGGACGCGAAGTTCGATGAGCTCCACGAGTGGATCGTCTCCGGCCGGCCCCTTCCCGCCCCGTGGCGCAAGCGTTACGTCCCGCGTGGCACCGCCGGGGACGAATGACCCGACCCCGGGAGCACGAACCCCGAGCAGGATCGGTCCGGTGGTGTCGGCCCCGGACCGATCAAGGAGGCCTTCTCACCCGGGATACCCCTTGAGATGGTCCAGCCACCGTTCCACGGGCAACCCCACACTCACCGCCTGCTGCATCAGCAACGCCATGGAGTAGTGCGGATCGGCGGCCAGGGCGGCTTCCAGCGCGGCCTGGGCCAGGACCAGGTCCTGGAGCTGCCAGGCGGCGACGGCGGCCAAGGAGGCGGGCGCGGCACGGTCGGCCGCCCGGGCCGCGCGGGTGACACGGGACCACAGATCCAGATGGGTTCGGGCGGTCCCGGGGGTGATGGCGGCCCATACGGTGTCGCGCACCGGGCGCTCGCGCAGGAACACGGACAGGCGCACCAGTTCGTCGACCCCGTGGGGCCCGGTACCGGCGCGTTCGGCCTCCACCGCGGCACGCACCACCGACGCCCCGCAACGGCGCAGGACCCTGGTGCCGGACCTGCGGAGACCATCGGCCTCGGCCTCGGAGTCGGTGAGGGCCGCACGGACCGTCTCGGACCGCAGCGACCCGGGCGGCTCCAGGTTCCGACGGGCCCGGGCGACCTCGCCCAGCACGGTGCGCAGGGGTGGCCTCGGGACCAGCCCGCGCAGCACCGCGTCGGCCGGCCCGGTGGACCGGTCGGGGTCGAGACCGGTCCCCTCGGGCGGGCAGCACTCCGGGCGCGAGCACATCTGTGACCAGTATCGGCCGGCGTGGACCCGGAAGGCTTCCAGGACGGCCAGCCCCCGGCGTCCGGCCACCGTGACGAGACCGCCCACGTGGCCCGCGACCTGCTCGGCGGTACCGTAGCCGACCACGACGAGGGCGTCGGCCCCTTCGGCCATGGCGCTGTCGACCGGCGGCCCGGCACAGGTGAGTGGGTCACGGGGACCGGTGCGCCCGAGGTCGCGGCACAGGACCGAGTGCACTGCGGTGCCGCGCAGGGTGAGGACCACCAGACCGGGTTCGGGCGGCTCCCCGACCAGATAGGGCATGGTCGCCACGACGTCGTTGGGTGAGGACAGGCTGATGCGGTCGGCCCGTGCGGGGTCGGCGGGCCCGGACACCGGATGGCCGCTGCCCGGAGCACCCCCGGCGACGGCGCTGTCCGTGTCGGAGCTACCGCCGGTGCTGTCGCAGCCGCCGGGGTCGCCGTGGTTGTCATCGGGGTCGGAGGGATCGGACGGGGGATGAGCGTGGTATGAGGCCATGACCTCACGGTGAGTGACTCCGACCCGCTCCGCAACGGCCCTCTCACCGCCTGTGGACAACGCTGGTCAGGTGCCGGTCAGGTGATATCCCCGGAGGGCCGCTGGGCCGGTGCGGAACCGGGGAGGTGACCCTCGGTGGAACCCGGCAGGTGACCCTCTCTCGGCCCGGGGATATGCCCACCCAGGCCGGGACGCCCCGCGGGAAGGCACACCCGGTTGCGCCCGGTCTCCTTGGCCCGGTACAGCGCCAGATCGGCGGCGGTGAGCAGTTCGACGAGGTCGTTCCCGTGGTCACCGGCGACGGCCACACCGACCGAGACGGTGATCGCCACGGGCACGTCGTCCACGGCGATCTCCAAGTCGCCGACCCGGGCCCGCAGCCGCTCGGCGGCACGACCGGCCTCCTCGATGTCGGAACCGGGCAGAAGCACCACGAACTCCTCGCCACCGAACCGTCCGAGCAGGTCGGACTGGCGCAACTCCTGGCCGATGGTGGTGGCGACCCCGAGCAGCACCTGGTCGCCGAAGAGATGGCCGTAGCTGTCGTTGACGCGTTTGAAGTGGTCGATGTCGAGGATGAGCACAGCAGCACGCCCCTGCGTGCTGCGGGCCCGCGAGATCTCCTTCACAGCGGCCTGCTCCCACGTAGGGGCGTTGAGCAACCCGGTCTTGGGATCGGTACGCGCCGCGATCTGGAGCTGCTGGTAGAGCAGGCTGCGTTGCAGGAGCAGGGTCGGGGGGATCGCTATGGCCAGCAGCAGGAGCGAGACCTGGGCCAGGATGGCGACGGTGATCCCGACGCATAATTCAACGGCGTCCACCATGATCGCCTCACGGTCCAGGGCAGTGCTCCGGCCCCGCTCGGGGCGGTCGCTGACACGTGCGGCGAAAGCGATCATGGCGGCGTTGAGCCCGGTGAAGGCCATGCAGCACAGCACCGCAAGCACCACCCCGTCGACGGAGAGGAGCGAGGAGGAGGCATCGGAGGTACCACCCAACCCGGCGATCGGGTCACCCGCGTGTACCCCGTGCCAGAGCACCGACGCCAGGAATCCGCAGAGGGCTACCGAGCACGCGTTGAACACCCGCCGGTGCACCCACGCCCACCGCACCCGTGTCTGAAGCAGCACGAAGACCGGAAGGGGTGCCAGGAGCGCATAGATCGGCGGCAGGAGCAAAACCACGGGGAACCACCAGGCCCCCAGCAGGTCGTGCGAGATCCCGCGCGGCTGGCCCAGGCGGCGCACGCCCTCCACCGAGACGGCCGCGCACAGCATGAGCGCGACGAAGGTGACCATGTCCGTGGTGGCGGGCGTGGTCAGGGCGGCGGTGGCACCGACGAGGAACAGCACGGCGAAAACCAACGACCCCAGACAGGCCACGAACCCCCGGGGTTGTTGAAGGATCGGCCAGCCGGGACGTTCACCGGACGCCTGGTCGGCTGCTGGTTGCTCCGAGATGCTCACGTCTCCCGCCTCCCTCCCGGATTCACTCCGTGTCGACTGCCCCATACACGCCTGTGATGGGCCCATCCTCTCCAGAGGTTCTCCTTCAGACGGAACGTGATGTCTCCGAGTTCCCCTTCAGTACCGAACTGTCACCTCAGCGGCTTCGGCGGTGCACTAGAGCATCATCGGCACCCCTGTCGATCACACACGACTTACTTTACATTACGTTGAGTAATTTATTTATTGCTCATTGTACGGTCAGCGCAGGCAGAGACCAAGGTTGCCACTCGACCTCCTCCGGGAGGGGCTTGGGATCCCCCGGAAACTGGTACATCCTTCCTGGGGCGGCGGTACGGAGGATCAGGTGGTCCTCTCACCCCTCCCGACCGTCCGCCCGCACGTGGAAACCCCCGACAAGACAAGGAGCGTGCCCTCATGAGCAAGGGTGTGAGCTGGGCCTGAAGGCCCTGAGGAACGAACCGGGGGCGGGCGGCAGTACTGATGCCGCCCGCCCCCGGGCCGGTGCGGGCACCCGTCACCGGGACCGCTCGTGTCCGTCTCAGTCCGCGCCGGCCCCCCGAGCCACGCCGTAGGCGCGCCGGAAGACCCGGAAACGCTCCAATTCGGCTTCCAGTGGCCGCACCACCCGTTCACCGGCGATCTCGCGCACGCTCGCCTCGGCGGTGCGTTCGATCTCCTCCCGACGTTGGACGGCGGCGACCTCCACGAGATTTCCGCACCCCACTCCGGTGAGCCAGCCGACCAGCAACGAGGCGGCCACCACCACGCCCGCGTAGGCGATGAAGATCGGATCGTCGAAGAGCCGCACTCCGGTGATGCCACCGCCCATCCAGCTCAGCGCCGCCACCACTGCCCAGGCCACGCCCACACCGGCAACGCCCAGCAGCACGTACTGCAGGATCCGCGCGAAACCCCACCAGGACGGGGTCCGCTCCGAGCCGCGCACAGCACCGTCGACGGCCCCACCCAGCTCGGAGGTCAACTCCTCCGCCCTCGAACGGGCCGCCGCGCGCATGCGCCGGCGCCACATCGGCGGCATGTCCTCGGAGACACCGTCGGCCGCCTCGACCAGGGATTTCTCCAGCTCGGCCCCGTGTGCGTCCACACGCCCGGAGACACCGTTCTCGGTGTCGCGGCGCACGAAATCCAGATGCACGGCCGCCAGCGGGTCCTTGCGCAGCTTGGTCAGCCGGCGCACCACGGGCCACCCGACCCGGCGCCGCCCGCGCCGCACGTCGTTGGCCTCGGTGACGTCGGCGACCGCGCTCACCCCCGCCGCGTTCGAGAGCCCCTTCTGCAAGGAGGAACGCACCTCGGTGGACACGGTCGTGGGGATCTCACCCTCGCCCTGGAACGGTTCGAAGTCACGCACGATGACGTCGAGGTCGGCGTCCAGCCGGTCGACCAGCGCACGGCGTTCCCGCACCGTGTCCGAAAGGAAGTCGCGCAGGTCGTCCACGCCATGGTCGGTGATGGTCGAGGTGGTGATGATGCGCGGGTGGACCCCCGACTCCGTCTCCAACAGGCGCCGCAGATCGGTGAGCAGTTCCTCGAGCTCCTCCGACTCGACCTTGTCGACCTGGTTGAGCACGGCCACGGTCACCGCGCCGTGCCCGGCCATGTTGGCCAGGTAGCGGTGGTGGAGGGCGGCGTCGGCGTACTTCTGCGGGTCCACGACCCACACGAGCAGGTCCACGGAACCGATGAGCCGGTCGGCCTCACTCGTGTGCATGCTGCGCACCGAGTCGTGGTCGGGCAGGTCGAGCAGGACCAACCCGTGGAGTTCGGAGTTGCCCGAGTCCAGCACGCCCGTGCGCGAGTGGCGGTACCGAGGCGGCACGCCCAGCCAGCCGAGCAGGTCGTCGGCGCCCTCGTTCCCCCACACACACGCGTGCGCCTTGGAGGTGGTGGGCCGGGTGATGCCGGTCTGCGACAGTTCCAGCCCGCACAAGGCGTTGAACAGGGAGGACTTGCCGCTTCCGGTTCCTCCTGCCAGAGCGACGACGGTGTGCTCGCCCGACAGGCGCAGACGGGCCCCGGCGTGTTCCAGGAGCTGGGAGGAGCGTTCGGTCACCGAGGAGGGCAGCTCGCCCTCGCCGATCTCCAGCAGACTCTCGAGCGAGTCCAGGCGTTCGACGAGCTCGTCCCTGGTGGAGGTGCGGGCCGGGCGCCAGGTGTCCTGGTTGGTGGGACGGTATGCCTCTCCCTCGGAGCCCTCGGAGCCCTCCTCGTCGGTACCGCTCCCGTCGGTGTTCCCGTCGGTGGCCGCCGATGTGCCGGTCCCTGCCCCGTCGTCGGCGGTATCGTCCTCGGCGGTCTCGGGGCCCAGGGCACGGAAGGCCCCCGACACGGGCGAGGCCCCGGGCACGCGGCGCGGCAGCGGTGGCGGATCGTCCGGTCCGCGGGTGGTCTCGGTCTGCGCGTGCCCGGTGCTCTCGTCGGGCACGGTGGCCGCGGCGTCCTCGGAAGGACCGGAGGAAGGCTCGGTCTCGGCGGGCCCTTCGGGTTGCTCTCCCGGTGCCCCTGGGTCGTGGGCGCCGGCCTGCGCGGTCGCGGACCAGGTCGGCCCGGCAGGGCCGGCGGCTTCGGGAAGCTCGTCGCGGACGCCCTCGGCCTCGGACCCCTGCCGGGGCCGCTCGGGCGCGGGCACGGCCGGGAAGGCCCCGGTCACACGGCCCGCGATCCGGGTGTCGTCGGCCGCCTCCGTGAGGCTGTCGACCCACCCGGCCAGACCGTCCGGATCGTCCTCGCCGGGCTCGGGTCCACGGCCGCTGCCCGCCCCCGACGGGCGCGCGTGGCGTCCCGTGGAACGCTGCGGGGGCCGCTCCCCTGCCTCGGTCGCACCGGCCGGCCCCGAGGGCGCCGGGTAGCCCGTGATCCCGTCGTAACCGGCTTCCTCCGCCGAGGGGTTGCTCTCAGCCGCGTACTCGGGGCGCTCGGGCACCGGCATCGTGTAGACACGCCAGGGCCCGGGATCGGGCTCGGACCGTTCCGGTTCCTGGCGCTGCTCCTCGGGCTCCTGCGAAGCCTCGTGGCGTCTGCTCGTGTGCTCCTCCTCGGTCCCGTCGGTGTCGGAGCCGGAGCCCCCCTGGTTCTCCGCGGGGTTCCACTGAGTCGTCATCGTGAAATCTCAAGGTTGTATTTGGCCTGGTAGAGCTGGACGGCGGCGTCCTCCGACGGGACCCCTGCCGACGCGAGCGCGGCGTCGAAGGGCACACGCTCCCGCTGGAGCAGGCCCTCGACGCGCGCACGGAGGTTCTCCCGTGCGGTCGCGCCCATGCTGCGCAGGGACGGTGCGCCGAACAGCCCCTTGAGCAGGCGCTGCGGCGAGGGGCCGGAAGCCTCGGCCGCGTGGGCCCCGCCCCCGGACTGGCTGCGTTCGTAGCCGAGCAGGTCGATGATCAGGACCAAGGCCACGACGTCGTGGTCGAAGGTGACGAACCGGGCCACGGAACGCTTGGTGGCGCCTCGCTCCGCGGTCATCTCCGCGATCTCACGCTGCCACTCGGCGATCTCCTGCCGCACCTGCTGGGCGAGCATGCCGGTACCGGGCTTGTCGAGCGCCTCGGCAGCGAGGTCCCCGCCACCGGAGACGACGCGCCACCGGTCCTCGATGTCGTCGGAAGCACGTTCGCTCGCCGCGACCACCAGGGCCTCGAGGGAATCGCGCACCGCGCCTTCCAGGGAACCGACGCGCCTGCCGCGTTCGTCCTGCTGCGCTTTGGCCTTGCGGGAGCGCTTGCTGCGTATCTTCAGGCTCTTGGCGAGCTCACCGCTGGCCGCGACCTCGTGCCAGCGCGCCAGCAGCGTTCCACGCAGCAGGGAGCCGTCTCCCAGAGCGGAGTCGATGCGCTGGGCGGCACCGGTGTAGGCGTCGTCCACAGCCGTCTCCAACTCCCGGGAGAGCTCGATCTGGCCCTCCACACAGCGGATGAGCTCGGGCACCCGCTCGGCGAAGCTGTCGATGACCCCGATGAAGGTGCGGCGGGAGACACGGTCGCGCTGTTCGTCCTCGCCGGCCACGTCCGCCAGGTAGTCCCGGACGGGATCGGCGACGTTGGAGGTGAAGCGTTCTCCCACGATCTGGTCGGTCTCGGGGAGGGCGAAACGGGTGGCGTTGCCCAGGCCGTTGGCCTCCAGCATCGCGCCGAAGTGGTCGAGCAGCTGGTGGCGGCCCTTGCGCGGCACCCGGGAGAGCACCACGGCCAGGGAGGTGTCGCGGTCCCGGGCCACCTGCAGGAACTCCCACACACGGGCGTCGGCGTAGCGGGTACTGGTGGTGACGAAGACCCACAGGTCGGCGGCGTCCAGGAACTTCGACGCGAACTCGTGGTGAGCGGCCACGGCGGAGTCGACGTCCGGGGTGTCGAGCAGCGCGACACCGGGCGGCATGGCCTCACTCGCGGCGAGCACGAGCATGCCGTCCTTGCCGGGCATGGCCAGACCCTGCTGGCGCACGCGCGGCAGGGTCGGGATGAAGTGCGATTCGCTGAACCAGCCGACGTCGGCGGGGTTGCACGCCAGTACGGGGCTGTTGGTGGTGGGACGTCGCACTCCCGTGGTCGTGACCTGTTCGCCCACCAGGCTGTTGACCAGCGTGGACTTGCCCGCCCCGGTGGATCCCGCCACGGCGATCAGCAAGGGGATGTCGGGGCGGCGCACACGGGGCAGCACGTAGTCGGAGAGCTGTGCCAGCAGGTCGGTCTGCAGCACCTCGCCCTCGTCGGCGCCGGGCAGCCCCTGGGCGAAACGCAGATCCTGGATCTGGGCGCGTAGCGACTCCAGGACCTGTTCGAAACGGCCGTCGTCGGAGGCCGGAGCGCGGTGTTTGGCACGCCCGGCCGAGATGGGGACGGTCGGGCCCCGGCGCCCGTCGGCGTACGGGGTGCCCGCCTCGGGCACGCCCTGGTGCCCTTCGCTGGTCTGGTCGGAGGTGACGGCCGGTCCTGGGTCGAACCGGTCCGAAGCACCGGAGCCGGTGGCGTTCGGTGCAGCCGACGGCCGGGTCATGATCGGTATGCCCTCCTCATCGGTACTGATCTGTCCCCACCGGCTCGGACGGCGAACGCCGCCGGAGGGGGCTCACTGAAGATCGCGCCCGGTCGCCAGTCGACGGGTCTCGAGCTGGTTTCCCGTGTGCAGTATGTCAAGTTCCCGCGCGGTTTTGACCACTTCCCCGATGATCACCACCGCCGGGGGCCGCATGTCGGCCGATCGGGCCTCCTCGGCAATGGTCGTCAGGGTACCCGTCACGATGCGTTGTCCAGGCAGCGTCGCTTCTTGCACGACCGCCACGGAGGTTTCGGCGTCACGGCCGTGCACGACCATGGCCTCGGCGACCTGTTCCAGGCTCGCCACACCCATGAGTACGACGACAGTATCCCCCGAGGTGGCAAGCGCGGCCCAGTCGATGGTCGAACGCGGATCGTCGGGCGCCACATGGGCCGAGACCACGTGCGCGCCCTGGGAGACACCGCGGTGGGTCGCGGGGACACCGGCGGCGGCCGGTGCGGCGAGTGCGCTGCTCACACCGGGCACGGCCATGACCGGTACACCCGCTTCGGCGCAGGCGGCGGCCTCCTCACCACCGCGGCCGAACAGGAAGGGGTCCCCGCCCTTGAGCCGGACGACGAACCTGCCGGCCCGGGCACGATCGATGAGGACCTCGTTGATGGCCTCCTGCGCCATCGACCGGCCGTAGGGGATCTTGGCGGCGTCGACGATCTCCACGTCGGCCGGGAGGCGGTCGAGCAGGGAGGTGGGGGCGAGGCGGTCCACGACCACGACGTCGGCCTGGGAGAGCAACTGCTGTCCCCGGACCGTGATCAGGCCGGGATCGCCGGGGCCGCCCCCGACCAGGGCCACGCCCGAGAGCCGTTCCCGGCCGCGGCGGGCGTCGAGGGTTCCGTCGGCGAGTTGTCCGGTGACGGCGTCGCGGAGCCCGGCCGCACGGCGGGGGTCCCCGGAGGCGACCACACCCACAGTGACGTCGCCGACCGTGCCGCCGGCCGGGGTCCAGGCCGCGGAGGCGTGCCGGTCGTCGGCGCGCACGCACCACAGGCGGGCGTTCTCGGACTCCTNGGGGGCGGGGCCCAGCCAGTAGGCGGGCGCGTCCGGCCCCGCGGCGTCACCCGCTCGGTAACCGCGGGCCTCCCACGTCAGGTGTCCTGCGGAGGCGAGGTCCTCCAGGGCAGTGGACACGGACGGAGAGATCAGATGCACTCGCGCGCCCGCGTCGAGCAGGACGGGGATCCGACGCTGGGCGACCTCTCCCCCTCCGACAACGAGCACGTCACGTCCGGCCATGCGCAGACCCAGGAGGTAGGTCATGGGCGTTCCCCTTCGGTCGTCCGGCGGACCCCGGCGACGTCGGCGGGATGTGGTGAGGCATCGTCCTCACACCGCCGGCATTGGTACGGCGTTTCCTACACAGCAGCTTGCCAGAGTGCTGTTGAACGGGGGTGAATCGGGGTGGTCTCGGCAATGTGACCCACCCCGCCCTGCGCCGGACAATTGTATCCGGGGCGGGACGGGGCGGTCGTGGTGCGCAGCCCCGGCGCGTGGGACGGCGCGCGGACGGTCAACCCGCCGAAGTGATCCCGGCGTCCTCGAAGGTCGCCACCGACCCCAGGGCACGCGCCGAGGCCTGGAGCAGCGGTAGGGCGAGCAGGGCCCCCGAGCCCTCTCCCACCCGCAGCTCCAGGTCGACCAGCGGAGGCAGGCCCAGGTGTTCCAGGGCCGTCGCGTGGCCCGGTTCGGAGGAACGGTGCCCGGCGAAACAGGCGGCGGCCGACTCCGGGGAGATCGCGGCTGCGGCGAGGGCGGAGGAACCCGCGATGACCCCGTCGAGGAGGACGGGAACGCGCATCGCCGCGCCGCCGAGCACGAACCCGGCGAGAGCGGCATGCTCCAACCCGCCCAGGGCCGCGAGGGTGCCGACCGGGTCGGAGGGCTCCACCGGGTTGGCGGCCAGCATGCGCCGCACGACGTCGACCTTGTTCTCGTGGACCTTCTCGTCCGCACCGGCGCCCTTACCCGTGGCTTCCTCGGGCGCGGCCCCCGTGTAGGCGCAGATCAGGGCGGCGGACGGGGTCGTGTTGGCGATCCCCATGTCGCCGGTGACCAGGCACCGGTGGCCCGAGGCGACCAGATCGCGGGCGACCTCGATCCCCGTCTCCAGGGCCTGCAGGGCCTGCGGACGGGTCATCGCCGGCCCCTGGGTGGCGTCCGCAGTGCCGCGTGCGACCTTGCGGGGCAGCAGACCCGAGGCCGAAGGCAGGTCCGCGGCCACGCCCACGTCGACGACGGTGACGTCGGCACCGACCTGTTCGGCGAACGCGTTGACGACCGCGCCGCCGGCCAGGAAGGTGCCCACCATCTGTGCGGTGACCTCCTGAGGCCACGGCGTGACCCCCTGGGCGTGCACCCCGTGGTCGCCCGCGAAGATCGCGACGGCCGCAGGTTCGGGGATCGGGGGCGGGCACTCGCCGGAGAGGCCGGCCAGGCGCACGGAGACCTCTTCCAGGACACCGAGTGCACCCGGGGGTTTGCTCATCCTGCGCTGGCGGTCTCTGGCTTCCTCCACGGCACGGGCGCTGAGCCCTCCGATGGCGGCGATGGTCTCCTCCAGCAAACTCGTCGGCTCCTGTCCGGGCAGGCCGCGGCGGCCGTAGCGGTCGTGGTGGACCGCCCAGGACAGGGGCCGTTCCCTCACCCGGCCCGCGAGGCCGGGTTCGGGTTCGGTGGGAAATTCGTCGACGTGGCCCACACACAGGTAGGCGACGACGTCGAGGTGAGGGGGTAGGTCGAGGGCGCGGGCCACCTCACGTTCGTCGGGGAACGGGATCCAGCCGACGCCGAGGCCTTCCGCGCGTGCGGCGAGCCAGAGGTTCTCCACTGCCGGCGCGGCCGCGTGAGAGGCGCTCCTCGGGCTGGTGCGGCCCCCGGGTGTGGGTCGGGGTCCGCGCGTGGGGTCGACGGTGACGGCGATGTTGAGGGGGGCTTCGAGGATCGCCTCGGCACCGAGCCCGGAGAACGCCTGCGCGCGGGTTCCCGAGCGGGATCGCGCGTGCTCCTCGCGTTCGTCGCGGGCGAGGTCGTGGACACGGGTGCGCAGCGCGCGGTCGTCGACGACGAGGAAGTCCCACGGTTTGGTGTCGTCGACGCCGGGGGCCTGGTGTGCGGCTTCCAGGATGCGGACGAGGAGGTCGTCGGCGACGCGCTCGGGGCGGAAGCCGCTGTGGACGTCGCGGCGTTCGCGGATGGCTCGGTAGAGGGCCTCGCGCTCGGCGTCGGCGTAGGCCTGGCCCTGCGAAGCGGCGCCATGCTCGGGGGCATCGGCCGTCGGTGTCCGGACCGTGTGGTCCACGGGCGCGACGGGCGCCGGAGGCACGTTCTCCTGGGCAGCTTCGACCGGCGTCTCGGCTGGGGCGGGGGGCCTGGCCCCTTCCTGCGTGGGTTCACCGTTGTCCGG
Source organism: Nocardiopsis xinjiangensis YIM 90004 (assembly GCF_000341145.1). GTDB lineage: Bacteria > Actinomycetota > Actinomycetes > Streptosporangiales > Streptosporangiaceae > Nocardiopsis > Nocardiopsis xinjiangensis. The sequence goes on along the minus strand of NZ_ANBE01000014.1, from coordinate 215,195 downwards.
GACCTGCGTGTCCCCGGACACGTGTCCGCCGGCCTCCGGGACCTGCGTGTCCCCGGGAGGTTCCCCCACGTGGTCGGGACGCATCCCGGATCCTGCCGTCTCGTGCTCGCCGGACACGCGCGCCCGGCCGGGGTGGACGGGCACGGGGACGGCCTCGCCGAGAACACCGGCGACACCGACAACCTCGGACACACCACGCGCATCCTCCGGAGGCGTGGGGTCCCCCGCACCGTCAGGTGCGCCGTTCACGTCGGGGGCACCCTCGGAAGGGCCGTGGACCTCTGTGTGGCCGGGCCCCTCGACCGCGTCGACCGCGTGGGGACCGGGGGCCGAAGCCGCATCCGAAGGGACCTCGGAGCCCGTGTTCCCGTGGGCAGCCGGTATGCCGGACGCACGGACGCCGTAGGGTTCCGTGTTGCCGTCCGTGCCAGAGGCGTGTCCCCCGGCGACGGCGGGCACAGCATGCCCGCCGGTTCCACCCGCACCACCGGTCGCGGTGGTGGTGAACGCACTTGGGGCCTCGGAGACGTCCGGTACGTCGTACGCCGACCGGGGCTCGACCGCAGGGGGTGCGGCTGCATCGGCCCGGGGCGCGCCGGACGGATCCGGTGTGGTGTGCATGCCCGGGGCCTGATCGCCTGCGGGGACGGAAGGCGTTGCTGGTGCCTCCGGCGCAGCCTCTCCGGCCGAGAGCACGTCTCCACCCGCGGCCACCCCGGTATCGGGCTCGCTCTCGCTGCGGTCCGGTCCTCCGGTCACCTCGGGGTCGGTGACACCGCTCGGCGCGGTGTCACCGGCGGGTGGACCGGGGGCATGGTGCGTTCCCGCGCTCTCGCCGTCCTCCTGTCCGCCCTGCACCCCCCGGACCCCTTGCACGCCGAGAACTCCGGGAACTTCGTCACCCGCGACCGTGCTCGGGATGCTGTGACCACCGAGCGCCTCGTCGTCGGCGCGAACACCGGAAGTTCCAGGAGCAGGCCGGGCCTCGTCCACGCTCTCCGCCTCGCGGGCCTCGTACCCGCCGGAGATCGGGGGCACGGGCCCGTCCGGCACGCCCTCCGCCTCGGCGCCATCGGCGCCATCTGCGCGCCAGGTCTGCTGTGTGGGGGCCAGGAGCCCCGTGGGGGAAGCCAGGCCCAAGGGATCGGGGTCGGCGTCCGTACTCACCGGGGATCCCGTGGGCGGGGGCGCGTCGGTGGGGGACGAAGGCTCGGAGCCCTGCCCGGAGGACCCGACGGAGGCCGCCGGGCCCGCGTCCCGGAAGGGGTTGGCCGGCCTCTCTCCCCCTGCGCTGTGACCGCTCTCGGGCAGCCCGTCCAACAACCCGCCGAGGAGCGCCCCGACCTCGCCCTCGCCCTGTGCACCACCCTGATGGGTCTTCTGGCGGTCGTCGTCGGTCATGTTCGCTCCCCGGAGAGGTTTACCGCTGCCCGTCGGTCCCGGCCCGGCACAGGAGCGAGGGGGAAAGGAACCCGCGCCGAGGGCAGCGCCACCCGGCGGGTCCGGGTGCCGAAGTCACCCACAACTGTGCCAGAGACAGCCCGCACCCGTGTCGGGAGGCCGCTGAGTACCGGCCGACGAGAGCGCAGAAAACCGGATGCGCTGCCTTTTCGCCGCTCATAGGGTGAACCCGCCTCTGTCCCCACCAGCACGAAAGGGCCCCATCGTGAGTGAGCCCCAGGAGAAACGCATACTGCCATCGGTCGTGCTCGAGACCGAGCGGCTCCGGCTCCGGGCCTTCCTCGAGGACGACATCGACGACGTCCTGGCCACCTGCAGCGACCCCGATCTGCAGAGATGGCTCCCGCTCCCCGCCCCCGACACCCCGTACACCCGCAAGGACGCCGAGGAGTGGTGCCGCGAGGCGGCCCCGGGCTTTCGCACCCGCGGAGAGGGCCAGCAGTGGGCGGTGACCGAGGCCGGCTCCGGACGCATGGTCGCGTCGATCGGCCTGGTGCGGATCAACTGGGCCGCCATGAACGGCGAGATCGGCTACTGGACCTCCCCGTGGGCGCGCAACCGGGGCTACATGACCGAGGCGACGGTGGCGGTCTCGCGCTGGTCACTGGACCAGGGGTTCCGCCGCATCGAGATCAAGGCGGCGACGGAGAACCTACTCTCGCGCCGGATCCCCGAACGCACGGGCTACACGTTCGAGGGTGTGGAGCGCAGCGCCATGCCCAACCACGGCGGCCGACGGGACGACCTGGCGGTCTACAGCCTGCTGCCGTCCGATCCGCGTCCCTGACGCCGCGCTCCGGCCTGGTCTCGGTCCCACACCCTGGAGAGTGACCACTGCCCGGTGGTGGTGTCCTTGCGGAGTTCGTACACCCCCTGCGCCTGCACGGTCCCGGCCTCCACGCGCCAGTGCCACCGTTCGGGAACACCGCCGCCGGGCGCGGGCACCCGGTCCATGCGCGGGCTCACCCAGTGGTCGATGATGCGGCGCACCCCGTACAGACGGCCGTTCCAAGTGAACCTGGCCGGTCGGCCGTCGTCCTCCACGACCGTGATCCGCGCCCCGTAGTGACCGACCATGTCTCCCCTCGCCTCTCACTCGATGGGCCCTGTCCCGGGGCACGCTCGGTGCACCCGACGGGCCCGGCCGTGGGGAAGAGCGGCCGTTTTTCGAACAGGTGTTCCTACTCTAGCGAAAGCCGGAGTGCCCGGGGAACTGTTTCCGCGGATTCGGCATCCTCCTGTGTGATCCTGGGTGCCCGTGCAGTCTTCCCGCGCGCCCCGCCACCAGTACCGATCCCGCGCGAACCCCGTCGCGCCCGTCCTGCTCCGGGAGGTCGCAGCAGTGACGTCGAACAGCGCCGGTCCCCCGGCATCGGACGGCCACGCCCCCTGGGGCCGGCACCAGCCGCCCGCTCCTGCCGGAGCACCCCGTCCGCCGGTACCGGCCCCCGCTCAGCAGCATGATCCCCACGGACGGCGCCGCCTGTTCTGGTCCCTGGGCGCGGGCGCGACTGTCCTGGCCCTGGTCGGCACCACCGCCCTCGTCGTGTTCTCCCGGGGTGAAGACCCACCCGAGGACCTCACGAGCCTCTACGCCACCGACTTCGCCACCAACCCCGGTTGGAGCACGGGGCTACACGACCGGGACGAGGAGCCCTACGCTTCCGGCTACCTGCCCGGCGAGGGACAGATGATGGCCTACGACCCGTCCGGGAAGTCCGACCCGTGGTCCGGGGCGGTGTTGTCGACCCCGATGCCCGAGGACGGCGACCTGCCTCCGCACCTGATGGTCGAAGCCGACGTGCGGGTCGTGGAAGGCTACGAATACCTGTCCTTCGGCGTGGAATGCACCGACGAGTACTTCCCTCCCGGCAGCGATCCGCTCTCACCCTCGGAGGAGAAGGACCACTTCGTCACCTACCGCTTGTCGGTGCGCGCCGACGGCGAGCAGGCGGTCTTGACCCGGAACACCCCCGGCACCGACGGACGGGAGGAGCTCGCGAGCGGGCCGGTACCCGACTTCGATCCTTACCCGGCGGTGGACGGCGGGGGCCGGGAGGAGGGGACCGACCCGGTGTCGAACAACGTCAAGCTCTCCTGCGAGTCCGAGGCCCCCGACGGCGACAGGCCCGGCCGCACCACCGTGACGGCGTGGGTCAACGACCACCCCGTGGCACAAGCGGTCGACGACGAGGCAGCACCGGCAGGCCACGACGGCCACGAGCTCGTGCGCAAGCAGCGCATCGCCTACGACCGGGGCCAGGGCGAGGTCCCGCTGCGTGTGCTGTTCGAGGACTACCACCTGTACGAGGTCGGTGGCTGAGTGGCCGTGGCCGAGGCCGTCCCCGCCTCCTGCGCGCGGCGCCGCGGCATCCTCGGTACGCTGTGGAGCGCGAATCCGACGAACCATGCGAGGTACCCCCCACCGTGATGTCCAACGGTCAGAACCGCGGCAAGCCCCTGCGTGCGGGGGACCCGCACGAACTCAACGGCTACCGTGTGGCGAGCCGCCTGGGTCGCGGCGGCATGGGCACCGTCTACCTCGCCGAGGACGAATCCGGTCAGCGGGTCGCGCTCAAACTCATCCATCCCGACCTCGCCGACGACGAGGACTTCCGGCGCCGGTTCGCGCGTGAGGTCGAGTCGGCCCGACGGGTGGCACGGTTCTCCACGGCCGGGGTCATCGACGCCCGGTTGGAGGGGGAGCCGCTCTACATCGCCTCCGAGTACGTGCCGGGCCCGAACCTGGACGAAGCGGTGCGGGCCGACGGCTCCATGTCGGGAGGCACCTTGGAGAGCCTGGCCATGGGTGTGGCCGCGGCGTTGACGGCGATCCACGGTTCCGGGGTCGTCCACCGCGACCTCAAGCCCGCGAACGTACTGCTGTCGCCGGTCGGACCCAAGGTCATCGACTTCGGGATCGCCCGCGCGCTGGACGATGCCGACGGCGGGGTCACCCGGTCCAGCCAGCTCATGGGCACCCCCTCGTACATGGCGCCGGAGCTGATCCTGGGTGAGCAGCCCACGGCGGCCGCGGACATCTTCGCGTGGGGGTGCCTGGTGGCCTTCGCCGGGATCGGTTCGGCCCCCTTCGACGCCGCGACGGTACCGGCGGTGCTGCACAACATCTCCACCGCGCCGCCGCGTCTGCAAGGCCTGGACCAGGGTCTGTCGGAGCTGGTGGTCGCTGCCTTGGACAAGGACCCGCTCAACCGTCCGACCTCCCAGCAGCTCCTGGCCCGGCTGACGGGGCAGGAACAGCCGGAGGAGGCCGAGGTCAACCGGACCATCTCGACGTCCTGGGCCCCGCCGAGCAGTGCCCCGGTCCCGGGTGCACCGCCCCAGGAGACGGCGGCGCAGGCTGCCGAGGCGCCCGGCCCACAGAGCGGCCCCCAACAGCCGCCGAGCGGGCCCCAGCAGCCGCTCGCCCCGAGCACCCCGCCGTCCGGTCAGCCGACCACGCCCCGCACGACGCCGCCCACGCAGGCCCACACCGCGCAGCAGGGGTCCGGCCCCTCCGGCCCCCGTTCCCCGGCCGGAGCTCCGGACCGACCGCCGAGCGGACCCCAGCAGCCCCACCCGGGCCAGGTCCCGCCGGGGGCGCAGCCGCAGGGAGGTCCCCCGTACGGGGGACCGCATCCCCAGCAGCACCCGTACGCACGCGCCTCACCTGCACAAGGGCAACAGGCCTTCACCGCGGCCGGTGCACCCGGGGCCCCCAACGGTCCCGGTGATCCCAGCGGCCCGGGCGGCCCGGGCGGGCCGGGGCAGTCGCCGTCCGGTGCGGCCGGCCCCTCCGGCGGCAAGCGCCGCACACGGACGGCCATCGCGGCGGCCGGCGGCGCAGCGCTCCTGGTCGTCGCGCTCATCGCCGTGGTCGCCGTCATCCGGTCTCCGTCGGTGCCCTCCGACACCCTGTCGCTGTACAGCACCGATTTCTCGGCGAACCCGGACTGGACCAGGAACACGTTCGAGGGCGACCCCGACGACGGCGACGGATACTGGGCCGAGGAGCAGGCGATGCTGCTGCACGTGGACCCCTCCACCCAGCTGAGCCGCGGCGAGTACCTGGAACGCGAGGACGAGGCCCTGCCCGACCATGTGTTGGTCTCGGCCACCGCCCACGTGCTCGAAGGCCCCGACGAGGCCACGTTCGGCGTGCGCTGCTGGGGCAACGCCGGCGAGGACGAGTTCACCAAGTACGAGGCCGTCGTCCGCGCCGACGGACAACAGGCCCAGATCCGGCGTTCGGCGGAGGAGAGCGGGGACAACGCCCTCGCGACCGCCTCCGACGTGTCCGGTTTCGAGGGGTTCGAGAACCTCGACCCCGACAGCGACGTGCGCGCCGGGATCGACGGTTACTCCTCCTCCGAGGCGGTGACCAACACCCTCTCCCTGGCCTGCGAGTACGACGCGGAGAACGGCGCCATGGACCTGTCCCTGTGGGTCAACGACAGCTTCGTGGTCTCGGCCGTGGACGAGAACCCGCTGCCCGACGACGCCGAGGACGAGGAGGACCGCCGCCAGGCCGCTGTCATGGCACGTGCGGCGCCCGGCAACGAGTCGGTGGTCGACGTGCTCTTCCAGTCCTTCTCGGTGCACGAGATCACCGACGAACCCTGACCGCCCGGCAAACGCCCTCCCCGGCCCGGGGCACGGCCCCGAGCGCGGGGCTCACACCCCGTGCCCGGGAAGGTGCTCACCCCTCGTCCCCCTCACGGGGCGCCGGGGTGGGTCCGCCCCGCGCGTCACCGGCCCTGCGGACGTCGTCGCGGGCGTCGGCCACGGCCTTCTCCGCTGCCTCGGCGGCGTTCATCGCGGCCTGCGCCGACGTCGACCGGGTCGGGTCGGCCGCGGTGAGGCTCCGCTGACCCGTCTCGGTCTTCTCGGTATGCTCCTTCTCGGTGGAGGGGGTGGTCTGCGCGGCATCGCCCGCGAAGGCGTGGGTGACGTTCTTGACGGCCTCGGTGAACTCGCCGGGGATGACCCAGAACGTGTTGCCCTCGCCCTGCGCCAGCGCCGGCAGGGTCTCCAGGTACTTGTAGGCCAGCATCTTGGCGTCGGCGTCGTTCTCGTGCACGGCCTGGAAGACCCGCTCGACCGCCTGGGCCTCACCGTCGGCGCGCAGGATCGCCGCCTGCTGGTCACCCTGGGCCTCCAGGATCGCCTGCTGCCGTGCGCCCTCGGCCTTGAGGATGCGGGACTGGCGCTCACCCTCGGCGTGCAGGATCGCCGCCCGCTTGTCGCGGTCGGCCCGCATCTGCTTCTCCATCGCCTCCTTGATGGTGGGCGGCGGGTCGATCGCCTTGATCTCCACCCGGTTTATGCGGATGCCCCACTTACCGGTCGTCTCGTCCAGGACCCCGCGCAGGCGGGTGTTGATCTCCTCGCGGGAGGTCAAGGTGCGTTCGAGGTCCATGGAACCGATGACGTTGCGCAGCGTGGTGACGGTGAGCTGGTCGATGGCCTGGGAATAGTTGGCGACCTCGTAGGCGGCCGCCTTCGGCGCGGTGATCTGGTAGTAGAGCACCGTGTCGATGTTCACCACGAGGTTGTCCTCGGTGATGACGGGTTGGGGACGGGAACTGAAGACCTGTTCCCGCAGGTCGAACTTGGTGTTGACCCGGTCCACCCCCGGGACGATGAAGTTGAGCCCGGGGTTCAGCGTGCGGATGTAGCGCCCGAAACGTTCGATGTTGTAAGCCCGCGCCTGTGGCACGATGCGGATCGCCGAGAGCGCCAATGCGACGAAGAGGACCGCAATGATGATGAAGGGAACGGACGGATCCATCGTGTGATCACCTGGCTTCGATTGGCTCTGGTACCGCCGTTTCTAGTACCGGCCTGACTGGTTGTTGCCATCGGTCCCCTCGGGATCGGAACCTCCGGGGAGAGCTTCACGCGGGTAGACCACGGCGGTGGCCCCGTCGATCTCGACGACGTCCACGCGGGCGCCCGCCGGGATGAGCAGGTCCTCGTCGATACAGCGGGCCGACCACTCCTCGCCGGCGAGCTTGACGCGCCCCTGTTCTCCGTCGACGGGCTGCAGGACCACGGCCGAACGTCCCACGAGCGCATCCGCCCCCGAGCGTGTGTCCACGCCCCTGGCGAGCTGCCGGTTGATGAGGGGTCTGACGAAGACCAGACCGGCGACCGTCGCGGCGGCGAACCCGATGATCTGGACAGCGGCGGGCAGGCCGATCGCGCCCAGGAGCGCGGCGACCAGCGCCGCGGTGGCCATGAGCCCGAGAACGAAGGTCAGAGTGAACAACTCGGCCACGCCCAGGCCCGCGGCGAGGATGAGCCAGATCAACCAGGCCGGCATCGTCGTCTCGACCCTCCCGCCTTCTCGTCGGGTACTGGTGTGCCTACCCACGCGAGCGTGGCGAAGCACCCGATCACGGTCTCCGTTGCGTTCCCGAGACCCCTGGTGTGAAAACCCGGCCCGCGGCACGTTCCGATGCCGCGGGCCGGTCCGGAGCTCACCCCGGGATCGTCACCGAACTCCTAGCGTCCGCCGGAGAACTGGTACACGACCTGGTAGGTGGGCCGGTTCTGCCAGTGCACGGGCCACATGTCGATGCCGCCGACGGACTGGTGGATCACCGTGTCCGCGCAGAGCTGGTCGCCGGCGTCGCAGTGTTCGTCACCGGGATAGACGTCCTCGGCCGGGGTCGCGGCGGCCTCGGCCAGGCTCTCCAGCAGGACCGTCCGGCAGGTGTCGACATCACCCTCGCCGCAGTAGGTCTCGGACAAGGACCCGTCGACGTCCTGGCCCAGGACCGTGCGCAGGTCCTTGTCGACGTAGGACCACCAACCGTTCTGGAAGGCCGAACCGCTGTGGCTCCGGGCCTGGGTGGCGCCGTCCGGCTCACCGCCGCCGATCCGGCCCGAGGGGGACTCGTCGATCTGGGAGACCGCGGCGACCTGCGCGTAGAGGTCCTCGCCCAGGCCCGGCTCGAACTGGGCCCGCACCAGGAGCGGCCACCAGGCGTCCAGGACCCTGATCGCGTCGGCGTGCTCGTAGGAACCGGCGTCGCGTTCGGGTTCCTTGCGCAGGGCGCCGTCCTCGGCCCAGGCACGCAGCTCCTCCACGCTCCCGGCCAGTTCGGGGTCGGAGACCTCGGCGGTGTCGATGACCTCCAACAGCAGCGGCAGCACCTCCTGGGCCCGCAGATCGCCCACGCCGGCCTCGATGGTGAGGGCGGTGAGCGAAGCCGGGGTGAAGGCGTGCCCCTCCTCGATCGCCGAGGTCACACGGGCCTCCAACAGGTCGCTGCGGTGCACCGAGCCGTGCGACCAGTCCGAGGTGTAGCCGTCGGCGGGTTTGTTGTTCCAGTTGAGGAGGTGGTCGGGGTTGATCTGCTGCGGGTGGTCCTCCGGAGGGTGGTAGTCGGCGAGGTTGGTGTCGGGGTCCCAGCCCGACCAGCCCGCCTCGGAGGTCGCGTCGATGGGCATGTTCGGGTTGGTGCCCTCCGTGCGCACCGGGTTGGCCCCGGAGTTGACGAACGCGATGTCCTCACTGTCGACGTAGTGCCAGTTGAACGCGTACTCGATGTCGTAGGCCGCGTCGGTGAAGCTCTCCGCCGAGGTGATGTCGCCGGGGTCGTTGAAGCGCTGGAAACCGAGGATGGAGTCGACCTCGCGCATGTAGGTCGAGCGCAGGTTCGTGTACGCCACCGGAGCGCCGTCGACCGTCGCGAAGGATTCCACGAGCCCGTACTCCGAACGCAGGGAGGTCAGGGTGTAGCCGCCCTCGGGGGTCTGGTCCGCGACGGTGGGGGACCACTCGTTGGTGACGCTGAGCTCCTCGAACTCCACGCATGCGCCGGAACTGTCGACGTAGGCGCGTGAACCCGTGGTCGGATCGGAGCCGTCGGTCTCGCACAGGGGCACCGCGTAGGTGTCGGTGACGTCCTGGTTGGCCGAGGTCGCGCTCCAGGCGTAGTCGGCGCCGCGTCCCATCTGGACGTAGAAACTCACGCCGGCGAAGGAGGCCCCGCGGGCGCTGATGCCCGGTCCCTGCAGTTCCTGCAGCATGAGCAGTTGCGGCGCGAAGTAACCGGTCTGCGGCCCCATCACGGCGGCGGGTTCTCCGCTCTCGGTGTGCTCGCCCGAGACCAACAGAGCGTTGGACATACCGCCGGGATCGAGGAACTCCTCGGGCAGGACACCGTCGTCGAACAGGCCCTCGGCAGCGGAGAGGTCCTCCTCCTCGATCATGCGGTCGAGTTCCTCGCGCTGCTCCTCCGTCAGGTCCTCGACCGTGCCCGCGTCGGATCCGGCCGGTTCGTCGTCGGCCTCGGCGAGGGGATCGGGGGTCTCGCCGCTCTCCGCGGACCCGTGTTCGTCGTGGACGATGCCGTACTCCTCGACCGAACCGGCGTCGGGCACGGACTCGCCCACGGGATCGTCGGGGGTCTGGCTGTAGGGGAACTCGCCGTCGACGGTCGCGGGGGCCTCGGGGTCGTTCTCCATGCGCCAGGCGTCGTAGAGCTCCAGGCCCTCCTCGGCGCCGTAGCGGTCCTGGAAACCGGCGCGGGCCAGGGCCGACCGGACCTCGCCTCCTCCGCCGCCTCCGAAGATCCCGCCGACCATGGCGGCGATGCCGACCACGTCGCTGGGGGTGAAGGGCTCGATCTCGCCCTCGTTGGTGATGGCGTCCTTGTGCCCGGTGAGCACGTACTCGCCCGGGAAGTCGCGGTCGCCGTCGGCCTCGTCGATGTAGGCGTTGATGCCCTCGAGATAACCCTCGACGTCCTCCAGTGCCTGCTCGCCCCGCGCACCCTCGGCGGCGATGCGGTCGATCTGGGCCTGTTTGTCCTCCTCGGTGTAGGGAGCACTGCGCCAGAGGTCCTGTTCGAGGCCGCGGTTGCCCTCGGCCCCGCCGGCGAAGGAGGTGAGCTCGCCGCGGCCGACCCTGCGCAGCACGTCCATGAGGAAGAGGCGGTCCTCCGCGGCGGCGTACCCGGCGCCGTACATGGTGCCCTCGCGGGTGTCGCCGTGGATGCGGGGGATGCCGTGGGAGGCATCGCGCGTGATGGTGACGTCCTCACGCGGCTGGTACTCCTCGCCGATGTCGTCCGGGTCGGCCCCGAACCCCGAGTCGAGGAAGAACTCGTCCAGGCCCTCGTCGGTGAGCCCGTCGTAGTTGTGGACGAGGTCGTCGTACATGTCCAGTTGACTGGAGGAGTGCTCGGGCCGGGTCCCGAAGACCTGGTGGCCCAGGATCTCCACGAGGGTGGCGTTGCCGTTCTGTCCGGGCGGCAGGATGTCGTGGCAGCCGGAGGGGGCGCAGAAGTCCTCGGTCTGCTGCGCGGCCGGGAGGGCGGGCTCCTGTGCAGGAGGGGCTGTACCGGCCGATGCGGGAACGGCGCTGACGGTGGCTGCCGCCACGGCCAGAGCCAAGCCCGAGGCGGCCGCGCCCAGGGGTTGTCTGCGGGAGGGGAGCATGTGCTGTTGTCACCACCTGGAGGTGCGGGCGATGGTCAGCGGCATGTTACGCAGCGGCAACCGGGGCCCGAAAGAGTTTCACGTTTTTCCGGGCCGCGTGTCGCACGAGGTTCCCGGGCCGTGGCCTCGAGGGGGTTTAGGCATCGGTCGGGCCGCACGCAGCACACTCGCTCGGACGGTCGCCCCGAAAACCGCCCACGAACCTGACCACATTCGGCCAGATGGATGCTCCATACCAACCGGGACCAGGGCAAAAGCCGTTCCTCTGAGGCGACCCCCTGCAGAACCGCTCCCCCACTGCCACAATCGAGCCATGTACCAGCAACCGGACCCCCACTCTGGTGATCCTCATCAGCAGCCCGACCCGGGCGTCGGCGGCTGGGGCCTGCCCCCGAGCATCGACGGCGGCGGGCTCCAGCCCTACGACCCCGCCGGCGCCGGCCCTCAGCTGCTCACCATCGGCGACATCTCCGTCTCCCAACACACGGTGGTCACGCCGGGCGGCCGTTTCCCTCTCCAGGGCAGCGTCTGGACCGTCACGGACATGAGCCGCACCGATCGCTCCACCCCCGCGTGGGCGATCATCGTCGGCGTTCTGACCTTCTGGTGGACCTGCCTGCTCGGCCTCCTCTTCCTGCTCGTCAAGGAGAGCCGCACCAGCGGCCACATCCAGGTCACGGTGCAGCGGGAGGGCCACTTCCACGCCACCACGATCCCCGCGACCTCACCGGCGGACGCGCACCGTGTCCACCAGCAGGTGAACTACGTGCGTTCCCTCAGCACCTGAACGGCGGCGGTCCCGGCGACCGGCCGGGGCCGGGCCGACACCACGGCCCCGGCCACGGACAGGAAACGGACCGTACCTGTGCCCGGCCATGGGTTCACCACCGGCGCGGCAAGCACACGGTGCCGCACACCAACCCGCGTCCCCGCGTCGCCCAAGGCACGGCAAACCCGGGTTTGCCACTCGACCCAGGCGCCCATACACGTAAGGCATCCTGGCGCCGAGCGCGAAAAGGCCGAGAGCATGCTGTGCACCCTGGTCGCCCTGCTGATGACCGCAGGCCAGTGGTGGATCTTCTGATCCTCCCGGATCACCCGCGCAGGCGGCCACGCCGACTTCGCGAAACGCCGCAGGGGCAGCGCACCGGCACGTGTTAATCACCGGTAACGTGGTGCGCGAGGCCCATAGCGACCGATTTGGCGGAACACACGTGGTAACGAGACGCAACTGCGGATGATGGTTATTGAGAGGCTTTGCCCTCTTGTGGGCGACATCTACGGAATGCCGTAGAATGTCTGCTCGGAAGCCACTGGCATCACGGCACGAACCCCGCCCGTAGGATCGCCGAGCGGCCCCGTCACCCCGGCGCACGGCACCCACCCGAGCCGATGGCGAGGCCCGCTGCGTCCGCCGCCGAAATGGCGACAACTGAACACGAGCACCCGTAGCTCAGTGGATAGAGCACCGGACTTCTAATCCGATGGTCGCAGGTTCGAACCCTGCCGGGTGCGCAACAAAACACCAGGTCAGACGGGGTGCGCGAGGACCTCGGACGAGGTCCTCGCCTCGTTTTCGGGCCCTGTGTGCTCCTCGTGTGCTCCCCAGTGCTGGGCCGCGTACATCCGGGGCTCCACCTCCGGAGCACTTTGCCAGCTCCTGACCCTAGCGGCAGAGCCCAGGACACTCCCACATCCGGCCACCAGCGCCCCAACACCCCATAGCCCTATCCCAGGGGCTATCGGGGTGTGTCAGCCGCCCATACGCCCCAGCGCCGTCCCCGCCCCGCGCAGGAAGATCGAGTCAGCTTCTCACCCCTGAAGGGCCGAGCTTGCAGGTAGCGCCCGGCTGGCTGCCGGGTTGACTCCCGCGTCAATCCGGTGAGTACCATCTTGGCCCCCGTCGACGGTGGCTCCGCACGGCCAGATGCAATAAGCCTGCCCAAGAAGAATTATTCGACCTCTAGCTGTAGGAGATCTGCTCCCGACCACCCCTTGGCCCCGGCGTTTAGCTGAGCCTGCAGGCGCGTTAGCCTTCAGGTCTGCGCTGCCCTTTGAGAGACCAAGATCTTCCATCCGTCAGTGGTGCTCTGCGAAGATACCGATTCCCCGCCGGAACAGGGTCTCCCCCATGCTCGCGTTGCCCCCGGATGCCTCCACCCCGCAGGGGCAGTTCCTGACCGCCTACGGTTCATGGCAGCACGCCCGGTTAACGAGCGCACTGGCCACGTTCCCCGTTCCCCGTTCCCCGTTCCCCGTTCCCCAGCACAGAAGCTCGCCCTGGCTGCCCATATGATCCACTGACTCGTGGAGCTCGACCAGGCCTGGGAACCACACCGACACCCGCTGGGACCGTTGCGCGGCACAGGAGGAGATCGTCCACCTTCGCGGTGTACGAGGGCAGCTGCGGCGACTCCAGGCCGTCTTCGCTGACCCGGGAGAGGGCCTTTACGTGTTGGTCGGGCGGGCCGAATGGATTGATCTGCGACGACATGGTGCACGACCATGGGCGCCCGTTCGAACATGTGGGTCTCGGTAACCCCTATGTTCAAGGCGCCCATGATCGCCCTTCCGCGAAAGAACGCTCTACGCTACGATTCTGCCGAACCAGCGGGCAGCACACCGGAGATCCGCAAGAGCTGGCCCTGCCGGTTGCTGACGTAGATGCGGTCGTTGTCGCGGTCCAGCCCGAGACCGGCGACCGTGCCGAGACCGTCGGCCACCACGTGCTGTCGTCCCTTGGCCTCGCTGTCAGCCACGACGACCTCGTGCAGCTTGCTGCCGGCCCAGTTGCAGACGTATGCGTTGGTCGCGCCATCCAGTGCTACGCGGATGCTGCGTCCGAGGTTGGTGGCCACACTCTGCGGGGTGCTGTCTTCTGCTTCCAGGTCGATCTCGTACAGCCCGCCGCGGTCGTACTGGCCTACGTACGCCTTGCCCCCGTCCAGCGCGATGCCGGCGGCCCTTTCCACGCGCCAGGTCCGCTGCTGTTGCGCCGGTTCGCTGCTCAGATCGAACTCGATCAGCTGGTGGTCCGCGACGTCGCTGACGTAGGCCTTGTTGCCCGGCAGGTCCAGCGCGACGCCATACGCGCGTATGTCCTCGGCGACCGTGACCGGGGAGGGGGCGCTCTCGGACAGGTCCAGGGTGAACAGTCGCCTGCCGCTGTAGTCGGCCACATAGGCCTTGTTGCCCCGCAGGTCCAAGGCGACATCGTTGACTTCGCCCAGCTGCTCGGCGACCACGTCCGTGCTGCCGTCGTCGAGATCCACCCTGTACAGCTTGCCGCCGTGGTACCGGTCGGTGACGTAGGCCTTGTTGGCCGGAACATCGAGCGCGAGGCCATCGGCCCACCCCAACCCGGTGGCGAGTTCGACGGGGTCCTCCTTCGAGATCTCTCGCTCTTCGGGGCCAGCCTTGTGGAGAGGGTGGTGTTCCTCGTTGAAATGAAGCTCTTCGAGCTCGAAGACCTCGTGGTTACCGGCGAGGGTCGAGACGACTTCGGCCTCCCCTTTTTGCATGAAAGGCTTGCTTTCATCGGTCAGGTCGAAAGCTTCCCTCTCAGATCCGGTCTCTCCGAGTTTCCATGCGATCACCTGGGAGTATTCCGGCTCTTGGGGCTGCGGCCCGTCCGGGCGGGTCTCCTTGACTTCTACTGGCTCGGGGTAATACAGAGCAACCCACCCGCCGAATGAGACCGGGTATTCGTAGTCGAACCTCCTCACCTGGCGCCGCTGCGTGGCCAGCACATCGACCCGGCTACCGACCTCCCCGCTCAGCGTGGACGATGTCTTGTACGAAGTGGACAAAGAACCACTGATAGAACCGGCGATTCCGAGCATCAGCTGTGCCGACACTTCCCCGGTGCCCGTGGCGGTTCCCGTCGCTGTTGTCGTACTTGTCGACTGCGACTGGGACTCTGTGTCAACACCCTGGTTGTCCTTGCTGTTTTTCAGGGTGGTCTTCTGAGAGTTGTTCATCGCCATGCTCTTCTGCAGTTGCTGCTGCAGCGATGCGGTGGCTTTCGCCCCGAAGGTGAGCTGCACCTGGCCCTCGAGCGACCAACTGATGGTATTCGAAATAGAGAATTCGACAGTGTGGGACCATGTCGTCGGGGTGGGATCGGTCCGATTGGCGAACGTCTGTTTGGAGATCACGTCAGGGGGCGGCTGGGCGATGTCCCCTCGTTCTTCGACAAGCGGCACGCCCACGGTCATGTATGCGCGCCATCCCCGGTGGTGCGCTGGGGCCTCCGAATCGGGAAATGCACCGAACCGCCCCCTGTTCAAGGAGAACCCTGCAGGGGAGACGTACCGGTCTGTTCCGTCTGGGTTCTTCTTCTCGGCTTTCCTCTTCAGTTTCTCCTTGTCCCGCTCCAGTATGACAGGGGCCTTGTCGTCAATGTCGAGTTCCTCGAGGTTCCGGTTGGTCAGCGGGTGGCGTATGAATCGCTCTCCGAGGTAGGTCGTACTCACGTTGTTCTCGGTGGGACCGCCCATGCCTGCATCCTCCTTGCGCATCAGAACTCAACGGTGGCCCAGCGGAGGCCGGGTGAACTTCCTTCAGCCTGGCGCAGCCGAAGGATGGCTCTCTATTCTTTTCGGTCCTGTTGATTGAACTGTTTCAACTCTTCTCGCTCCTCGGCGCTGATCTCCGGCTGGTCTTCCTCGTCGATCTCCACCTCCACATTTTTGTATGCCTCATCCATGGACGAAGAGGCCATATCGGATGTTGTTTGTGGGTCTTCGCTGGCTTGCTGCTGTTCGGTGGCCGCCGTCTGGGTGTTCTTGAACATGGGGGCGATGAATGTGTTCATGACCGAGAGCGCTTCGGGTGAGGTCTCGCGTATGATCTTCGGGTCGCGCTCAGCATCAGGGATTCCGTCGTAGAGTTCCGGGTCAACCCCTTCCCATTCGGGCCGGGCACCAGGAATTTTCTCGTGCACATGTTGAGCTGACTCTTCGGCAGACTCGGCCTCACCTTTGCCGTTTTCGAAGATGTTCTTGAAAGACATGAACTCCCTTTCGAACGTACGTTGCTTCCCGGATTCCTTCTATCCTCCTAAGCCATGCTGACCCCTACCCGGTTCCAATGGCCAGGGCGACGGTGATGTCGCTGAGGATTTCGGGCCGCCGGTACTTTGCACAGAACCGGAACAAACTCGATTTACGGACAAGTCAGATATTTGGAACTTTTTAGGAGCAGGGGCTTTGTGTATCTTGTCTGCTGAATCCAGACAAGGGCCGTAATTGGTACTATCGACGGAACGAAACCCCGGGCCGTCCGCGATTCTGCTCGATACGCAAGAGGAGGGAGAGGAAACCGTTGCCGCTGTTTCCGGTGGTACCCGAAGATCCGGGACCTCGCAGTCCACCCGCCGTGGGACGGGGCATCAGCAGCACGTTCCACCGCGCGTCCGGGCGAAGGGGAATTTCCGATTTCGGTCTGCGCAGAAAGTCCGACTCAGGCTAGAATATCGCCGATTCTCCATCTGCCGCCCCGGCTCCTCTGTCGCCGCCCCTCGTGGTCGGCCGGCGCTCTGGCGATCTGCGTTGGGTTGAGTTCACGGCCAAAGCGCCGGCCACCGAGTGGACGGCCGGCATCACCTACGTGCCCACCGATCAGGGATGGCTGTATTTAGCGGTGGTGGTGGACGCCTTCTCCCGCCGCATCGTGGGCTGGGCGATGGCCGAGCACATGCGTGCTGAGCTGGTCTGTGACGCCCTGGCCATGGCGGTCTCGGTCCGCCGGCCCGGCCCCGGGCTGATCCATCACTCCGACAAGGGTTCGCAGTACACCAGCCTGGCTTTCGGCCGCCGCTGCGAGGAGGCGGGTATCGCGCCCTCGACCGGGCGGACGGGATCGTGTTACGACAACGCGGCCACCGAGAGCTTCTTCGCCTCCTTGGAGACCGAGCTGATCGACCGCACCCGTTTCCCGGCCAGAGGGCCTGCCCAGCGGGAGGTGTTCTCCTGTATCGAGGGGTTCCACAACCCCTGGCGCAGGCATTCGGCCAACGGCCGGCTCAGCCCTGCCGAGTATGAACGTCGCCACACCAAAGCCATGGACGAGGGGTCCACAGCGCTGCCTCAGGCTGGGTAAAACCCCAGCTCACAAGTGTCCACCGAACTGAAGCAACTTCAGACTGATATGTGTCTTGGGCGAAGTAGATCGCCACGGCCTCAATCCGGCGAATACCATCTCGGCCCCCGTCGACGGTGGCTCCGCACGGCCAGCCGCGAGGTCGACATCGAGGTCCTCACGCACATCTGCCCGACCCGCGACTCGGCGGGTGAACCACTACGGCTTCACAGCCTCCTTCACCCGGGCTTTCCTGGCCGAGGAGCGCTCGCAGACCAACGCGACCGTGCTCCCGAGCTCGGAAGTGGTGAGCGTTCCGCGCGGTCCGGGCCCGTCCAGGCTCGGAGACTCCACGTCCCACGCATGCCGGCGTCCCGCGCCCGTACACCGACCATGCGCTCATCGAGCCGCTGCTCTTCTCGGTATACCCCCCACCCGGTCGGGGCGGCTGCGCTCGTCCGGTCGGGAGTTGATCCGCCCCCGGATGTCGCGCGCCAGAGGTGTTTCCGCGAGGAAATTCTCGAGTTCTTCAACCGAACGGTTGGCTGCATAAGGTTGCAGGTCAGCCCGCAAGCGAGTGAGGCGAATGCGTACGCGTGCCGAGTACAGGTGCCCGGCCTGTTGAATGGTGGTGCGGACCAAGGCGCCGGCGGCCAGGGGGTCGGCCTCGGTGGTGCGCAATTGTGCACCGGCTTGGAGAAGACCCGCGATGGTCCGGTTGCGTCGACGAGAGCGCGGGGCCGTCGCGAGGAATCGACGGGCATGCTCGACAGCTCGCCGTCCCTGGCCCAAGTCATGGCAGCAGTGGGCGATCTGAAGGTCTGCCTCCGAGGCATCGAAGTAGGCCATCCATTCCGGATCTCCCCTGTGCCCCGTGTGTTGGAGAGCCTCTTCCATTTCGTGGAGCGCTCGAGCGCAGGCAGCCTCCTCGCCGAGTGAGGCCAGGGCCCTGGCCCGTGCGGCTGCAAGCCTCGTCCGTACGGCGGGGGTGGCTTCACCCCGGGTACCGACTGTGGCGATACACGCTAGTTCCAAGGCGTGACCGTACTGCCCGAGCAGGTTGGCGTGGTGGCTCAGCAGGATCAGGGCATGGGCTGCCAACAGGCGGTCCGACCCCAGGTGGGCGAAGGTGAGTGACTGCAGGAAATAGTGCCGCGCCAGGTGGTGGAGCGCGGCGTCTTCGGCCATCGCTCCGGCTTGGGCGGTGAAACGCGCAACCGCGCCGAACAGGCGCTGCCCCCTCTTGGCCGTGTAGTCGCTCTGCAGGAGGGGGCCGATCTCGCTGTGCAGGTATTGCACCGCGGAGGTGCGTGCGTGTGCGCCCCCGAATTCGTCGTCCAACTCGGCGAACAGTACGCACGTGCGGTCGATGGCGGCGATGTCGGTGTCGCTCACCTGGTTATTCGATCCATGGTTTCGAGAGGGGAGGGGCTCTGGCCGCGCCCCGAGCCAGGCCAGTGACATGCTTTTCAAGTGGTCCAGTGAGAGGTCGGGCCCGGGAGGTGTGTGTGCTTGCAGATCGCTTGCCCAGAGCGCGGCTGCCTGGCGTAGAAACTGCGGGAGCGTTGGTGGGAAGGAAGCGTCCGCGACCGGGGCGGGCCCAGGCGGATTCGGCCCTGTGGCGGGGACGGTGGGTGCGCCGAGGCCTTCCAGCGCCAAGGCGATGCGTCCGCTCCGGCGGAAGGTGACCTGCCCGTTCAGGAGTTTGCTGATGGTGGCTTGGGAGGCACCGGTCATTTGGGCCAGAGCGATCTGGGACAGGGTGGTTTGTTCGCGCAGTACGCGCAGAAGCGCACCCAGGTCCCGGTGAGCGAGCGCGGCGCGCGCCTCCGGGCGCTCCCACACGCGCGGGGGGATGCAGGCGCACCGCACGCGGGTACCCGAGCGGGGTAGGCCGCAGTGTCCGCACGGATGCCGGCTCACTGATCTCGTCCGCTCTGGACACGGAGCAGGTTCGGCTGTGTGGGCGAATGTCGGTGGGGGAACACGCCCGCCAGCCTAGTGTCCGGGGTGACTCGTCGGCACCTTATACACCATAGGGTGGGATAAGTCTATTCATCACTGCGTAAAAATTCTTGTGGTGGCGAATAGCCTTGCGGTTGGGGGCTTTGCCAGAGTGGGCCCATGAGTTCGCAAACCCCCGCTGTGCCGGGCAGCGGGCCTGGCCTCCTCCACGAGCGCGTACGCGCTTTCGCGTCCGAGTACGGGGTGGAAGCGGTGCTGCTGTCCTCTGACGGCCGGTTGATCTCACTGGGCGGGTCACTCTCTGTACCCAGTGCTGAGCAGGTCGCCGGCACTGCTTTCACGATGATCAGCTACGCCAAACGGGCGGCCGACTGGACCCAGCGCGAGGGCGCGGACCTGCTCTCGGTGCGCTATACGTCCGGGACGCTGACGTTGCTGGCCGCCTCCGACCGGGCCTGGATCGCGGTAGGCAACGCCACCTCGGGCAATGGCGCCTCGACCGAGACCAGGCACATTGCTTACCAGGCGGCGCGCTTTACCGAGCAGATCCGGGACCTCCTGCCCGCTACCGGGGCGATGGCCCTGCCCAGCCCCGTGAGCGCGGAGGTGGCCGAGTGAGCATCAAGCCTGAGCCCTACCGGCCCGCCCACGAGCCCGTACCCGCCCTGAGCGACCACACGCTGGTGCGCACCGTCGGCCCCGCACCCGAACCCGTATGTCCCTTCACCGGCGACGCCGCGCGTCTGTGGCACGTAGCGGCCGCCGCGGACCGGGGCGCGCTCAGTGTGCTGGAGTTGGCGGCGCACGCCCGGATGAGCCGGGGTGCGGTCGCAGTGGCCGTGGCCGAACTGGTGCGCCGGGGCCAGGCCCGGGTCAGCCGACCGATGGCAGCCCCGGTCCTGACCCATCTGAGCGACAACCTCGGTCCCACCTACTACGACCCCGCCCTGGCCTCGGCCAAGATCCTGGTTCTGGGCAGCCGGGAGCGGATGCGTAACCGGTTCATCGCCGCCAACGCCGCTGCGGTGCGGGTGTGGGAAAGTGCCCCGGCCCGCCCCGGCCGGCAGACCTGCCTGACCATGGCCCGCATGCGGTTGGCGATGGTGGAACTGTGCCTGCTCAGCGTGGCCGACCCGGCCGAGTGGCCCACCCTGTGGCCAGGGACGGTGCGCGATGCTTACGCAGCCGTCGTCGTGACCAGGGCCCAGACCTGGCAGCAGGAAAAGGAACTGGTGGAAACAGCCCGTGATCACGGGTTGCCGGTCCAACTCGTGGTCGACCACCCTCAGGGGCCGGGCCCTGATCTGCAGGCCCTGACCACCGTCCTGGGCCTGGCACCGGATCAGGTGACGTTGTGTGACGTGGACTCGGGTTCAGGCGCCTACGGGGCGGTGCGCGACGTGGTACACCGAAGCTGCCGGTTCTCGCCGGTTCCGCGCACCCCGGTTCCGGATCCGTGTTGAGTCCTCCCCTCTCCGAGAGGCAAGGGTCGACCGGGCTTTCGCCTCAGCGGAGACCGCCCCCTGCCAGGGAACTCCCGTGGAGGGCCGAGGTCAGCTCCGAGCACGAAGGCCCGCCCGGTCGCCTCTGGACGTCCGTGAGCGGTGACCACGATGCGGCAGTTCCTGCGGCAAGGGGCCCGCTGAGCGGGGTGGGGGGAAAGACCTCAGCTCTCGGTCAAACGGTTCCCACAGGCCCATCCGGCCCTGCTCACCCGGCCGAGTCTCATGTAAGCACAACGAATCCTGAAAGGAGAAGGGACATCTTCTCCCGCTCGACGGCGGGGTACACCTGACCCTCTCATGACGAAGATCCTGATCGTGGGGGCCAGCCCGGCCGGTCTCCACCTGGCCCACGGCCTACTCACCCACGGCTACGACGTGACCATGCTCAACGCCCGCACCAGCGGGGAGATCCGCACCTCCCAGCCCTCCACCACCCAGTTCAGCCTGCCCACGGCCCTGGCCCACGAACAGCGGGCCGAACTGGCCCGATGGGAGCACGTGGCCCCCCGAATCAGCGGAGCCCGCCTGCACCTGCACCCGCCCGACATGCCCACCAGCACAGTGGAGTCGGCCTTCAGCTCCTACGGGGTCTCGGTCGACCACCGCGTCAAAATCGCCGACTGGCTCGAATACCTGGAGGACCGAGGCGCCAAGGTCGTCATCCACGGGGTCACCGTCGGTGACCTGGACTACTTCTCCCGTATGTTCGACCTGGTCGTCCTGGCCATCGGTTACGGCGAACTCGGCGCCCTCTTCGACCGCCACACCAGCGGGCAAGCACCCCCGCCCCGAGCGGTGGCCCAAGCCATCATCGAGGGCGTTCAACCGAGCCCCCACGTACAGGTGCACCCGGTCGATCCTCCACGGCACGCACCCCCGGGGTACTTGCCCGAACCGGTCGCCAGCGACTACGCCGAAGTTGCCTCCACCCCCGAACTACGGGCGATCCTCTCCCCGGTGCTGACCGACGTGGGCCCCCAGCACGTCCTCCAGCTCGTGGGCGCCCCCGGCGGACCGATGGAGGGCTGGCCCGACCGCCCCCGCCCCGAAGAGATCTGGCGGTGGATGAGCGAGCTGACCGCCAAACACACCCCACACCTGCACCAGCGCCTCGAAGAGGCCTACCTGCCTGCCTCAGAACAAGATGCCGGCGTGCACGCCTACACCCCCCACGTACGCGCCCCGGTGGCGACCCTGCCCTCAGGCGGACACGTGTTGGGCATGGCCGAGGCGGTCGTCAGCACCGACGACCCCGTGGCCGCCCAGGCCGGGAACATGGCCGTCGCCAGCTCCCAGCATTACCTCGCACGCATCCTCCACCACACGCAGGGACCGTTCACCCCCGCCTGGATGCACGAAACCTTCGAGGGCCTGTGGCAGGGCGAGCCCACCGCTGAGTACCCCTTCGCCGGTATGGGCCAGGCCTGCCTGGGACTGAGCCAGGTCCTCGACCAGATCTGGGACCCACAGGCACCAGCCCACCTGACCGAGGTCCTGGGCGCGGCCGCCACCCACCAACAGGTCGCCGACCGGTTCCTGGGCGACCTCGACGACCCTCGCCGCTACACCTGGCTGTATGACCCCGAAAGCGCACGCGCTTACCTGAACACCCTCACCTGAGACCCCATCCCCTGATTTGCCCTGCCCCCGTCATCATTGGAGCCCCGTGTCTTACGACACCTCTGCACCCGCCACACGTTGGTGGGCCCCCCGCCTGGTCCAGCGCCTGTACGACCCCCTGGTGGTGCACGGCACCTACCGTTTCCTGTGGCGCTGCCACGTGCGCCATGTGCTGGGGCTGTACTACAGCACCGTCCGCGACGGCGACACGGTCCTGGAGATCGGCCCCGGCAACGGCGGACACCTGGACCGCACCGACCGCCAGGACCTGACCGTGCACCTGATGGACGCCTTCCCCGGCTCCATGACCGCCGCGGCCGAGCGCCTGGCGCGCTACACCCCCACCCAACACCCGGCCAACGCCCTGGAACCCTTCCCCATGGAGCACGACAGCGTCGACGCGGTCATGCTGTCCATGGTCGTGCACTGCCTGCCGGGGCAGTCCGTCACCGACAAAGAAGCGGTCTTCGATGGTGTGGCCGGCGTCCTGCGGCCCGGGGGCCGCTTCGCCGGTGCCACCGTCCTGTCCCGAGGAGTCCCGCATACCCGGCGCAGCCGGGCAGGTCTGAGCCTCCTCAACCGCCAGGAGGTCTTCTCCTGTCATGACGACTCCCTGGCCGATCTGGAAACGGCCCTGGAGAAGCGCTTCGACCAGGTGCAGATGAGCATCGTCGGGTCTGTGGCCCTGTGGCAGGTGATCGGGAGATGAGCAGACCCGAGCCCAGAGAGGCAGCCCTGACCGGGATCGGCGCGCGCCTGCCCGGCCCCGCCGGCGAACCGGTGCGCGGTCCCCGCCAACTCTGGAACACCTTGTTGGAGGGGGCCAGCACCTTGGGTCGCTACCCCCAGCACAGGTGGGAGCACATGGCCCGGCGCCTGCACCCCGACGACCGCCCCCGAAGCCCTTGGCCGGTGGCGCCTCTGCATCCCCCCGAACATGTCGAGAACGCAGCTTTCCGCCTGTCGGCGGCCGAAGCCCAGCATCTCTCGCCGACCCAACGCCTGATCCTGGAGGTGGCCGCCGAGGCCCTGGAAGACGCCGGCCTGGATCCGGCCACACTGGCCGGGCCCGACACCGGCCTCTACGTAGGCAGCGCCAGCCCCGATGAAGCCGTCGAAGCGTTCAACGAGAGCGCCCGCCCCGGGCTGGCGGACCTGTCCGCCGGCGGGGCCGGAATGCTGGCCACCCCGCTCTCCCGGTGGCTGGATACCCGGGGACCGCTCCTGACCATGGACACCTCCTGTTCCTCGTCGTTGTACGCCCTGGATGCGGCCCGGCGTGACGTCGCCGACGGCCGGGTGGACACGGCCCTGGTGATCGGGGTCAACACAGCCCGCACCCCCGCCGTGGGTCGGGCTTTCGCCGACGGGCCCGTCCTGGCCCCGGAACCTGCCAGCCACCCGTTCGACGCGGCAGCCGAGGGTTTCGTGCGCGGTGAGGGCGTCGTAGCCGTCGTCCTACGCAACCGCCACGAAGCCGACCAGGACCGTGATCGTCTCTACGCACTGCTGACCCACACGCGCACCGGCGCCGACGGGCACTCGGCAGCTACCGGCGCCCCTTCCGCCTCAGCACAGGCGGAACTGTTGGCACGTACCTACTCCGAAGCCGGCGTCGACCCGGACGAGATCGGTTACCTCATCGCTCACGGCACCGCCACCCGGGCCGGCGACCACGCTGAGGCACGTGCCCTGGGGCGGGTCTTCGGCCGCGGCGAGCACACCCCATTGTGGGTGGGTTCGGTCAAGGGCTCCTTCGGCCATTCCGAAGGAGCGGCCGGGCTGCTCGGAGTGGTGGCAGCAGCTTTGAGCCTGCACCACGGGCGCATCCCGCCCACCGCCGGTCACCGCACCCCGTCCCCGGCCTTGGGGCGCCACCATCTGCGCGTGCCGACCCAGCAGGTGGGCTGGCCACACGCAGGCTCTGCCCACCGCGCCGGGGTCACGAGCCTGGGTTTTTCCGGCGCGATCGCACATGCAGTGTTGGAACAGGCCCCGCCCACTCGACCGGGCCACGAGGACGCCGGCCAGCAGCCGGACCACGTGTGGGCGCTGTCCGCAGCCTCCAAGGCGGCCCTGGCCGAGCAGGCCGACCGGCTGCACGAACAACTCACCTGCCCCGACCCGCCCAGCGCGGCGCGTGTGGGCGCCCACCTGGCCCGGCGCACCGACCGACGGGGCCCCTGGCGGGCCGCTCTCGTCCACGCACCCGGCTCCGACGGGGTCGCAGGGTTGGAGGCGCTGGCACAGGGGCACCCCCATGAGGCTCTGCTCGGCCCCGCCCGGGCGAGAACAGGACGCCTGGCGTGGGTCTTCGGCGGGCACGGCGCCGCCCACCCACACATGGGCGCACAGCTCTACCGCGCGGACGGAGTCTTCGCCCGCCACATGGACCAGGCCCATCAGGCCTTGATCCGATACACCCCGGCCCCCTGGCACCCGGCCCGGGGGCCGGCTCGAGGCCTGGCCCAGACCCAACAAGCCACCTGGGCCATGCAGACCGCACTGGCCGCCACCCTGGTCGAACGGTGGAAGCTGACCCCCGAGGTGGTGGTGGGACACTCCTTGGGCGAGGTGGCCGCCGCCCAGGTGGCCGGAGCCCTGGACCTGGACCAGGCGGCCCGACTGGTGGTGGCCCGTTCCGAACTACTGGAGCGTGTGTCCCCCACCGGGGGCATGATCTCACTCGAAACCGACAACGCTACTGCTCGGACCCTGGCCGCGGCCCACGGTGTGGAGGTAGCCGCGATCAACGCCCCCTCACTGCAGGTGCTCTCTGGCCCCCGGGAGCGGCTTGAGGCCGTCCGTGGCCAGGCCGAACAGGACGGGTACACCGCCCGGGAACTGCCCGCGGCGCCCCCGGCCCACAGCCGCGCCGTCGAACCGGTACTGGACGAGCTCGCCGACCGACTGGGCCGGATGGACGCCCGGCCGCCGCGGGTAGAGATGGTCTCGACCGTCTCCGCCACCAGCGTGCAGGACCTGGGCGCCGACTACTGGGTACGGCAGCTGCGCTCCCCCGTCGACTACGAGGCGGCCCTGGCGTGTGTGGCCCGCCAGGGGCCGGTGTTGGCGGCAGAACTCTCTCCGCACCCGGTGCTGGCCGTGCCCACCATGCGTATCACCGCCCGCCACCACCTGGATGTGCAGGTGGCGACCCTCGTCGACGGGACCGATACCGAGAGCCGGGGCCCGGCGCGTTTGGCCGCATGGGCCCACACCCACGGACATGACCTCCGTCAGAGCGATGGCTCCCACCCGCCGTTGGGACTCCGACCGCGCACCTGGCGAACCCACGCACCCACCGACTGGCTTCAAGCACTGGCCGGCCTGGAGTCGGACGAAGCACGCACAGCGCTGGCTGCGTGGGTCCATCAGTGCGTGGAGGAACTGGCTCCTGTGTCCGTGCGCGAAGCAGACCGCGACACGGTACTCGAAGAACTCGGCCTCAACAGCATGCACCGCCTCCTCCTGCGCGCCGAGATCATGTCCCATCTGCCACCCGAGGCAGCCACCGCGGTGGAACAGAACCCCACCATCAACGGCATCAGCCACACCCTGGGCCAGACCCTGACCCGTGCGGGAGGCACGGCCCCGCAGGCCAAGGTCGGGGGCGGCTGACACTCGGTTCGGGGCCAGTCCGTGCCTGGCCCCGGTCCTCACACCCACTTTCGGGGCTGCCCACGCAGGTGTCCGGTTCTCCCCCGGCACTCGGGACCACGGCACGTCCGGTCGAGGTTGCTTCGGCATTTTTCGGAATGGTCGATGCCCGGTAGCGTCATGACATTGGTGACGCGGCCGCTGCAGAGCCGCACCCCGGCGCGAAGGTCGGCTTTGAGGAGCTACCGAAGATGTTCCAAGGGCCGGCGCAGTACGTGCCCACGGTGAACGACGCAACAGTGCACGGCATGGTCTACCCCCGGCGGTCCCTGGTCCTGGTGGCCGGGGTCCCCGGGGCCGGGAAGAGCACCCTGTTGCGGCGGCTGTTCGGGCTCCGCGGAAACGAGGAGCGACCCGTGCTCACCGTGGACGGTGTGCGGGTGATCGACTCGCTGCAGTCGCGGTACCGGTTGGGACCATTGCTCGGTCGGGTCCCCTACCCACTGTGGCGCTGGGTGGTGCACGTACTACACCTGGCCCGGATGGCCGCGGCGCTGCGCGGCGGCCCGGTGGTGGCGCACGAGTGCGGGACCCGGAGCCCGGTCCGCGTGCTGCTCGCCCTGCTCTGCCGACTCCGCCGGTACGAGATGCACGTGTTGATGATCGACGCCACCCCGCAGGAGGCCCGGAACGGGCAGCACGCCCGAGGGCGGCGGGTGACCGAGCGCAGCCACCAGGCGCATTCGCGGCGCTGGCGACGGCTGCGTGCGGCCACCCAACACGGACCGACGGCGTTCGCTCCGGGCGCGCGCAGTCTGCTCGCACTCGACCGGCGCCGGGCGCGGGAGCTGGCCTGGATCTGTTTCGTTCCGGGTGTGGTGGAGGCTCTCACCCCTGGGAAGGAGGAGGAGCATGCCGACCGAGGAAGCACCCCGATGAACTGGGTGAACGCGCCGCCCGCATGGCGATGGAAGTCCGCCGGAACCCGACCACGCATGAGGGGGCGGTCACCCGCCCCGCCGGCTGTGAGGATGTGTAGTTGCTTCTCCGGCAGGTCCGGCCCATCCACTGACCGACACCGACAGGTTGCCCTCTACTGGATTTGTCGGCCTCCCCGGGAAAACCGTCACACGCGACCGGACGGGCACCCGTGACCTCACACAGGTGGAGCGAGGCCCCCACGGAGCAGTTCGTCGGGGCCCGGAACCAAGAGCGGGCACACATCCGCCACCGCCCCCACCTGGTCAAACGTCATACGGCGGTGGCGACCGAACAGGGCCGCCGACTCGATCTGGACCGGGCTCGGGCAGAAGCCCAGGCAGTGCGGCAGTGAGCACTGACGCGGGCCCGGCCGGAGGCGCCCGTCCGTCGGCCTGCTCACCACGCTCGGGGCCGCGAGCTTTCGGCGAGGGCCCTGAACGGGCCCGGTCCACGGAGCAACCGGACCCGTGGGCGGGCGTCCGGGCGAACCCGTGCCCAGGCAGCCCTCACAGCTCAGGTTCAGGAGCCAGAACCTGTTCGGCACCGCCGCGGCCGATCGGCTCACGCACGTAGTCGCCGGAGTGCCAACTCCGCGTAATAGCGGGCGCCGTCGCCCAGCACGCCCTCGTCGAACGCCGCACGCGGCGAGTGGTTGGGGGCCGCCTCCTCAGGAGGGACCCCCGGCGGACAGGCTCCCAGGGACACGTAGGCACCGGGCACTTCGTCCAGGACGTAGGAGAAGTCTTCGGAGGCGGGCAGCGGCCGTGCGACCTGCACGTAACGGTCCGGGCCGAAGACCTGTTGGACCGTGGCCGCGGCGAACGCCGTCTCCTTCGGGTCGTTCCTGGTGACCGGATATCCCTCACAGGTCCGGATGTCGACCCCGACGTCATGGGCCGAAGCGATCCCCTCGGCGAGCCGGACGATCTCCTCCTTGGCCTTGCGGCGGGCTTCGGCCGAGAAGGAGCGGAGCGACAGGGTGATCTCGGCCCGGTCGGGGATGGCGTTGTCGGCCTCGCCGGCATGGAGGCCGGTGGTGCCGGCGACCACGGGATCGAACGGGTCGATGGAGGAGCTGAGAGCGTTCTGCACGGAGGAGACCACAGCACAGGCGGCCGGCAGCGGAGAGCGGGTCCTGTGCGGCATCGCGCTGTGCCCGCCGGTCCCGCGGACCGTCAGACGAATCGTGTCCGAGCCGCCGAGAACGACTCCGGGGCGCGACACGAAGATACCGCCGGGCAGCATCGACGCCACCACGTGCAGAGCGTAGGCGGCCACCGGCCGTTGTCCCGCGGCGGTGAGGACACCCTCCTGAACCATCAGTTCAGCGCCGCCGTGCCCCTCCTCTCCCGGCTGGAACATGTACACGATCGATCCGGGGAAGTCGGCCCCGTGGAGAAGCCGCGCTGCACCGACGAGCATGGCCATGTGCATGTCGTGCCCGCAGGCGTGCATCGCCCCAGCATGCCGTGAGACAAAGGGGTGCTGCCCCTCCTCACCGAGCGGCAGCCCGTCCATGTCCGCGCGCAGCAACACGGTCGGGCCCGGCTCCCGGCCGCGTTGGACCGCGGTGACCGAGGTGAGTCCCTCGCCGGTCGTGATCTCCAGATCCAGGCCTTCGAGCTCTTCCAGGATTTTTTCCTGGGTCCGTGGAAGATTCAGACCGGTCTCCGGCGTTCGGTGTAGTGAACGACGGAGACGAACAAGCTCCTGTTGAAATGATTCCGAGCTCGAAATAACACCCACCCCAGCGCCTGCTTCCTTCTTTTCAGGCATCGACATCAATGAACCCCCGAAAGGGGCGAAACAATCGCGCCCCGGGCGATGGCCGATGCGACGGCATTGGTCCTGTCATGCACATCGAGTTTCTTGAATATGCGACGCCAGTAGGTCTTGATCGTGGATTCACTGAGCGAAATCGCGCGGGCGATACTGGCGTTGGTGAGGCCCTTCGCGGCCAGTACCAGAACTTCGCGCTCGCGAACACTGAGCTGGGGCGCGCGGGCAAGGCAAGGGCTCTGTCCGCTCTCATTATCGTTCGCACGCCCCAAAGCTCCCACCACCGCCAGCGAAACGTCGCTCACGGTGTAATTCCAGGTGATACGGCCAACGGCCCCCGATGAGACCGAACGCTCCATCAAGGGCCCCAGCTCACCGGCGATGAGCACGCGCACCGATCCCCGCGACACTTCACGGATCCGTTGGATCAGGCTCACGACCCCGTCATCCCGCAGTGGCAGGATGACCGCGTCCGGAGCCAGGTCTCCGACGGAACCGAGGACGGCCCCCGCGTCGTATTCGACGCGGGTGGCGTCCATGCTCCCACTGACAGAAAGTGCGTTCAGTAATCCATGGCACCCGACCGACCCATCATCTGCCATCACGACCCGACATGCGCGAGCGCCGGCCTTCCCTTGAATTAACGTCATTATCGAATTCTTCTCCTCGAGCCGAATGCCCGTACATCATTCGGAAGAACAGTGGGCGGATGATCCACAAGAGTTTCAACTCGCACGGCATTCGTCTGCGAACGGCACGGCCCCATTCAAGCGTCCGCGCCGGTTCTCTGGGTAGAGCTGTCCTGGGGCAGCTTCGGCCATCACGGAAACTGCCGGTCCAGTCGTCGACGGGAGTGACATGGGTGGAGAACGGACGTCGGACTTCGGAGAACTGCTGTTGAAACATCGCATGTCATCGGGGATGTCCCAGGCACAACTGGCCAGGGCTTCGGGCATGAGTGTCCGTGCACTGCGCGATCTGGAACGCGGACGTGCCCGGTCGGCTCAACAACGATCAGCGGAAGTACTTGCGAAAGGGCTGGGTCTGGAAGGCGGTGAACGCGAGGAGTTCCTGCTCATCGCCCATATGCGCAGGCGCCGTACCGGAACGGACCCGGACACGGAGAGCACCTGTGCGCTGCCCTCCCCGAGACCGAACCTGGTGGGCCGCGAAGAGGAGCTGGCGACCCTGCGCGCAGAGGCCGGGACCGGGGCGACCGTGGCCGTGGTCGGCCCTCCCGGTGTGGGCAAGACCGCGCTCGCGGTGGCTGCGGCTCACGACCTGGCCGCTGAGTTCCCGGACGGGTGCATGGCCGTGGACCTGCGGGGGATGGACGAGGAGCCCCTCACCCCCCGGGCCACATTGCAGAGGCTGTTGCATCGGCTCGGCGTCCCCAGCTCGCGTACCCCGAAAAACGAATCCGAGTGTTCGAACCTGTTCCGGGCGCTCGTGCACGAACGCAGGATGCTCTTGCTCCTGGACAACGCGGCCGACGAATCACAGGTGCGGCCGTTGCTCGTCACCGGGAGGGGTTGTCTGACCCTGGTGACGAGCCGGCGCATGCTCGTGGGCCTGGACCGTGTCAGGTGGCTCCGGCTCGCCCCGTTGAAGAGTGAGAACGCCGTGTTCTTGCTGGCCGACATCGTCGGCGCCGACAGGGTCGATGCCGAACCGCAGTCCGCAGCAGAGTTGACCACGCTGTGCGCACATCTGCCGTTGGCGATCCGGATCCTCGGGAACCGCTTGGCGACGCGGCCCCACTGGTCCCTGCGATACCTCAGGGAGAAGCTGGAGGACGAGCGAACCAGGCTGCGGAGGCTCTCGGCGGGCGACCTCCGCGTCCGGTCGGCTTTCGAGCTCTCGTACCGGCGCCTCGACCGGGAGACCCGGTCCGTGTTCCGGCGGCTGGCCGCCGTACCCGGGGTGGACTTCGGAACCGAGATGGCAGCCGTGTGCACCGGGGTGGACCGGGCCGAGGTCGACATCTTCCTGGAGGAGCTCACCGACGCCGGCCTTCTGCAGCACGCCACCGTCCCCGGCCGGTTCCAGTTCCACGACCTGATCAGAGTGTTCGCAGATGATTGCCTCCGGTCGGAGGAACCCTCGGGCGAGCAGGAGCTCTCACGCACAAGGCTGCTCAGGCACATACTGGACACAGCGTGCGAAGCCGCTCGGTTGTGTGCGCCCGATGCGCAACCCACAGGCGCGTTCTCCTCACGTGAGGAGGCCGTTGCCTGGCTCGACCTGGAAGCCGCGAATTGGCTGCCCGCCCAACGGCGCGCGGCTCGGCTGGGCTGGCATCGCGAAGTACTCGATGTCGGCAGAGCGATGCACTGGTACTCCGACAGCCGCATCTACGCGATGCCCTGGGACCAGGTGTTCCGTTTGGGCGTGGAAGCCGCGCAAGAGCTCGGGGACCCGCAGGAGGAGGCCGTGCTCCTCAATTTCCTCGGCTGGGCACAGTACGTCTGCATGAACCAGCCCCGCGCCGGGTTCGAAACGAACACCGCAGCTTTGGCAATCGCGACCGAGACGGGTGATCGCCGTGAGCAGGCATGGGCCAACAGTTACCTGGCCATGGAGCTTTTGCGCCTGGGCGACCCCGGAGAGGCGCTGGAACACGCGGAGCAGGCCGCCGCCCTCTCGGACGATTTCGGGTTCTTCGAGATACGTGTATCCGCATACAACTCATATGGCCGGGTCCTGCATTCCCTCGGTCGTTTCGAAGAGGCCCTGGGTGTCCACCGGCGTCTGTACGCACAGCTGATTCGGCGCGCAGGAGAGACGAGTACAGCGGTCCAGCTGCTGTACCGGGGGTTCACACTGCGATGCATCGGTGATTGTCTGACCGGGTTGAAAGAGTGGCGCGCAGCCGCTGAGACCTATCAGCAGGCGCGTTCTCTCGTGTCCGAAGGCGGCATGTACAGCGCCGAGGAAGAGATCGCACTGCCCGAAGGCAGAGCATGGCGCATGGCTGGTGACCACGAACGTGCCAGGGAGTGCTTGGAAAAGGTCGCCGAATACTCGGCGGGGCCGTTGTTCAGCAAATACCGCGACCAAGCCGTGGCCGAACTGGCTCTGTTGCCCGAACACGGCTGAACGGGACGGGCGGCCGACAGCGGGATCGGGCGCGCCTCCGTTCAGCAGTCCTGTACGACATCAATGATCGGCGTCGGCCTCGCTCCGGACCGGCGAGGAGCGGGGACTCCACGCATGGATCCGGCACAGTCGGCCGACCGGTGCCCCGGTCGAGCGGCCGTTGGAACGCTCACGGCCACTGACCGGGGCCCCAGGAAATCGAGGGTGCCCGCGCCGACCGGTGCGTGTTCCGCGCGGGCACCACCCGTCGGGCAGTACCCGTTCTATCTGTGGATCAGCTGCAGCAGCAGCAGGAGATGAGGCTGCTGCTGGAGGCCGCTGCCACCGGCTCGAAATACACAGATTCCTCGCCGAACGTGGTCACCTCAACAACAGGAACCTCAGCCAACAGTTCGTTCATCGCACTCTCCGATTGTATCTATCCAAAACACGGACGCCCGCGACAAGCACGACCACCCAACACGGACACAAAAGAAGAGACAGCCCCACGTGAGACGCCCGAACAGGCGGACACGAGTTCCTTCTCAACTTTTGGGAGAAACAATATAATCAGGCGCAGCAACAGCAGCAGACGACGCTGCTGCTGGAGGCCGCTGCCACCGGCTCGAAATACACAGATTCCTCGCCGAACGGGGTCACCTCAACAACAGGAACCTCAGCCAACAGTTCGTTCATCGCCCTCTCCGATTGTATCTATCCAAAACACGGACGCCCGCGACAAGCACGACCACCCAACACGAACATAAGAGAAGAGACAGCCCCACGTAAGTCACCCGAACAGGCGACCCCCGTGTCACCCGAAAA
This sequence comes from Nocardiopsis xinjiangensis YIM 90004, assembly GCF_000341145.1. Lineage (GTDB taxonomy): Bacteria > Actinomycetota > Actinomycetes > Streptosporangiales > Streptosporangiaceae > Nocardiopsis > Nocardiopsis xinjiangensis. The sequence continues at coordinate 182,847 of NZ_ANBE01000014.1, read as the reverse complement.
GATGACACCGGGTGAAAGCCATCTTCTTGCCTTCGATGTTTCCGGCTTGAGAGAGTCGATCCGGTGTCGTCAATGCGACGAACGACAGAAAGGAGAGGACCCAGGTGACCGGATCGAAGACGAGAGTTTTCTTCACGGGTACGCGGGACTCGATCCGCGAAGCGATGCTCAACGCCGCCTCCTCGTCGGATCAGCTCGAACCCGCCTCGTCGCCGGCGGAAGCCGACCTCATCGTCCAGGACGTGTGTTCCTACGAAGACGCGGATCTGTCGGCGATCCGAGCTGAGAGGCCGGTGATCGTCCTGTCACTGTTGGGGGCCGATCGGGCCCGCCCGGGATCGTTCCCGGCGGAAGTGGCGGCTCGGGAGTCCGCCGTAGTGGCCGAGGCCGAACAATGGTGTGTGCTCAGATGCGCCGCGTTCGGCGAGGAACTGGCCTGGAACACCCGCTACGCCGCCGAGGGGCAACTGCTGACGGCATGGCAACCGGAAGGCGCTCCGTGGCTCGCCGCTGCTGACGTGGTCGCCCTGATCGGCAAGCTGGTACGGACCCAGGACCGGTGGCATGCGGCCTACGACGTGACGGGCCCGGCCACGGTTCCCATGGCCCAGGTCTGCGACCTGCTGCACGACCTGCAGGGCCGCACTCTCCACTACGTGCAACTGGAACCGGACGTGCTCTCCTCCAGCATGGAGAAGGCCGGGTTCGACCCGGTTTTCGCTGCGAGGCGCACCGAGTACATGTCGTGGGCGACTTCGGCCGCCTGCCGAGCTCCCTCTCCCCTGTTGGCAGAGGCTCTGGGCCATCCACCGACGGCCCTGTCCCAGTACCTGCTGCGATCCGCACGGTCCAGTCTCACCCCATCTCGCCAGGACTCAGGAAAGTGAAGCTTTCTCATGTATGAGACCGGAAGCAGAAGCTGGCTCGTGAACACGGAGGCCCGTGCTCTGGCCAGAGGCCAGGACATCCTGGTTCGGCACGGCGGGGTCGTGACCCGGTGCGCCGCGCCCGGTGTCCGCCCATTCGTCGCTGCACTCCTCGACAGGGCGGTCGACGGACGGATCGACATCGACCCCTCCGAGATCAGCGAAGGGCAGAGCTCCCAGTTCGAGACACTGATGTCGCAGCTCGTGGCTGCGGGACTCTTCATCGAAGGGTCCCCACCGGCGGGCTCGGAGGCTCAGGACCTCGATCCCGTCGTTCTCGGATTGTGGCAGCGGTCGGGCGGATCGGTGGAACGCGCTGAGATCCACGCGCGTCTGCGCGACCGGCCGATCCGCTTGGTGGGGTCGGGCAGGCTGCACGCGGAGCTGAACCAGTCGTTGACCGATGCGGGTGTGGTCATCGGCCGCGACGACGACATCACGGCACCGGCCGTCGTGGTGGGAAGCCATGAGCAGGACCCGGTACTGACCGAATGGAACGCGGAGCGGCTGTCGGAGGACCTGGAGGTCCCTTGGCTGGCGGTGGTCGCCTTCAACGGCGGGCAGGCCACGGTCGGTCCCTGGGTCGTTCCCGGGCAGTCGGCCTGCTACGAGTGTTACCTGCTGCGCAAGGCCTCGAATTTCGGTACCGCAGAGATCTCCTCCGCGCTGGCCGAAGCCGAACCGGTGGGGCCGGTCTTCGACAGTTCCACTCGCTACCCGGGGTTGCGCCTCATCCAGACCGGGCTCGTCGTCGACAAGGTCGTGGAACGGCTCGGTCTGCAGGAACGGGCGGGGCAGACGGTACCGGGCGAGCTGTCGACGATCTCGCTGCGCTTCGACTCGATCGACTTGGAGAACCACCGCGTACTGCGTGTGCCCCGGTGCGAACGTTGCTCGCCCTCCGCCGGCATCGGCTACCCGCAGGTCTGGTTCGCGAAGGAGGCGCACAAGTGAGCACCGCGTTCGACGAACCGGCACCGGCGGGCTCCGTCCCGTGGACGACGCCAGAGCAAGCGGAACGGGTGATGTCGGGCTTCGTCTCTCCGGTGACCGGCCTCGTCCGCCGCTTGTTCGAACGCACACGGGACACTTCGGACCTGTACGCGTTCTCGGTGGGCAGTGAGGCAGCCGATTCCCGGATGCTGCTCGGGACGCGGTGCAACAAGGTCAACGGCGGCGGCGGTTCCAGCCTCCGGGACGCGCGGCTGGCCGCGATCGGCGAAGCGGTGGAACGCTACAGCGGCGCATGGGTCCCGTTCGACCGCTTGGAGTACGGCACGTGGTCGGAGTTGACCGACCGCGGACTCGACTGCCTCCCACCCAAGCAGTACAAACCGTTCGCCGACTGGCAGTACGAGCAGACGGGCGCGTCTCGTGTTCCGTTCACCGAGTCCACCTGGCTGCCCTGGGTGCAGAGCCGCCGCCTGGCCGACGGCGCCCTCGTGTGGATCCCCGCGCAGCCGGTCTACCTGCGCGCGGACATGATGGACGTCAACCCGATCGCCGACGCGACCAGCAATGGGCTGGCCTACAGCAGCACCCCGGACGAAGCTCTGGTGGGTGCTCTGCTGGAACTGGTCGAGCGCGACGCCGTCATGATCACCTGGTACAAGCAGCTGTCGATGCCGCTGGTCGACGTCGACTCGGACCCGGCGCTGTCCGCCTACATGAGCAAACACGTCGCGCCGACCGGCCTCGATGTCTCCTTGGTGGACCTCAGCGCCTTCAGCGGGGTCTCCACCGTCCTGGCGGTGGTGCGCAACGAGTTCGCAGGAGCAGTACCGCTGGGCTTGGGCGCCGCTGCCGCAAGCTCCCCGGTAACGGCCGCCACCAAGGCCGTCGCAGAGGCGGTCAGCACCCGAACGTGGGGGGTCGCAAAACGCCGCGCGGGCGAGAGCGTGGCTCCCGGCTCGGATTACGACGAGACCGTGCAGGACTTCGACGACCACATCGCGCTGCATTCGAACAACGCCCTCACCGGGAAGACACGGTTCCTCGACAGCTCCCCTGCCCGCTCGCGGACGGCAGACATGCCGATACTGCCGTCGGAGAGCCCGGGAGAGCTGCGGGACGCCTTGATCTCCTCACTGCACGAGGACGGGGTCGACCTGTACGCGGTCGATCTGACGAGCCCGGACGTACGCGAGGCAGGCGGACACGTGGTCAAAGTGTTCTCCCCGCAGTTGCAACCCCTCGATGCCGGGTACCGCCGTCGCTGCCTCGGCGGTGAACGCCTCCACAGCCGCCCCGTCGAACTCGGTCTGCTGGAGCCCGGTACCGAGCCCTTCGTCAACCCCACACCCCACCCTTTCCCCTGAAGGAGCGGCCATGGCCGAGGTCGATACGTCCAATCTGGTCGACGTGGTCTACCAGTCGGGGATCCCCGGACCGGACGACCCCGCCGAGAATTTCTTCGAGGCATCGAAGATCTATCCCGCCAGCATCCCGTGGGACGTGCCGGGCGTCGCGCGCCTGGAGCGCTCGGCGGAGATGCGCCAGATGAGTACCCGGTCGACACGGCGTTACGAGGGCAGACCCGTACTCCCGCTTCCGGAGTCCGCTCCAGCACAGGCGTCGTTGGAGTCGGTGCTGGCGAGCCGTCGCAGCGCGGACGCGTTCGACGAGCGGGAGGTCTCTGCCGGAGTGCTCTCCAGTCTGCTCTCGCGCTCGTACGGTGTGACGGGGTCGCTCGGTGAACACTCGCTGCGGCCCACCCCTTCCGCCGGCGCGTTGTATCCCCTGGACATCTACGTGCTCCCCAGCCGCGTCGAATCCCTCCGCAGCGGCGGTCGTTACCACTTCGACCCCTTCGAACACGCGCTGACCGACCTCGGCGATGTCGACGGCGCGGCACTGAGGGAAGCGACGAACGCCCCCAACATCTCCGGGGTGCCGGCCGTCCAGCTCGTGATCTCGGCCTCGTTCTGGAGGTCGCGGTTCAAGTACGGTCAGCGCGCACTGCGGTTCGCGCTGACCGAGGCGGGACACCTGGTCCAGAATCTTCTCCTGCTCGCCACGGCCCACGGCCTGGCCTGCCGGCCGATCGGAGGCTTCTTCGACGCCCGGCTCACCGAGGTGATGGTGGACCACAACGGTGTCGACGACGCTCCTGTCTACGCGGTGCTGATCGGCTACGGCTCCGACCGGTGACGGCCCTGTTGGCCCTCATGCACCTGGCCGTGCCTTGGGTGCTGCGGTACCCGCCCCCACTGGGTACAGCGGTACGGTTCGCGGGCCAGCGGCCGGAGGGCCTGTACACGGTCGCCACGGTCGCCCTCGGGTCCGTGGCTCTCCTGGCCGCCGGCTCCGGCCCTCCGGGGCTGGTGACCGCCTGGACACACCTCGCCTGCGTGGTCGCGGTGGTGCTGGGATGTGCTTTCCCCTTGGTCATGGGCGGCTTGGTGAGCCGTCCGCGCAGGTTCGTGCGGCTCCCCAGGCGCCCTGTGTGGACGGGGCTCTGCACGGCCTCCGAGGAAGCGCTGTGGCGACTCGCCGCGCTGGGCGGCCTGGTGCACGCCGGAACACCCGTCCTCCTCGCCGCGATGTCGACGATGGCGGGGTTCGCACTGCTGCACGTTCCCCGCAACGGTTGGCGTGTCATCCCCTATCAGCTGCTCCTGGGGGCCGCCTTGACCGGGCTCGCGCTCCTGGGGGGCGTGCTCGCGGCCGCGCTCTTCCACTACGTGCACAATCTGGTCATGTCTGCCACAGCTCGCGTTTCGCGGCGGAGGGCACCTGCGGCTCCCCCAGATCTGCCGCCGAGCCGGTCCTGGGACGGATGACGGATGAACGCATGTGCGCCTGTCGGCCGATGAGACGACTGGGCAACGTCGCCCGGGCGCGATTCGATCGGGGTATGACCGAGAAGATCATAGAGTGCGCGCGCAGGGTCGCAGACGTCAGCCGCGTCCACGCGGACGCGGGCGAACGGGCCGGCTTGCTGACCGAAGAGGTCGTCACGGAGCTCATCGGCACCGAATTGCTGCGTATGGGTATGCCGACGCGACTCGGTGGTCCCGAGATCGATCCGGTCACGAGCGCGCGAGCTCTGATGGCCGTGGCTGAGGGAGACGCGAGCGCGGCGTGGTACCCGGCGACGTCCTCCACACACTCGATCTTCACCCACTACCTGGCCGAGGACAGCGCCCGAGAGATCTTCGACGGCACGGCTCCGGTCGCGTGCGCGTCGATGCCGGGAGGTTCGGGCCGGTTCACCGAGGGCGGCCTGTGTGTGGACTCCGGCCGGTGGCCGTGGGGGTCGGCCGCACCGCACGCGAAGTGGATGGGCCTGGGCATGGTCGTCGACGGGCGGTCCCTCGTCGCCTTCGTACCCACCTCGGACATCGTCATCGAGGGCGACTGGGACTCGCTCGGCCTCCGCGCGACCTCCTCCGGGCACTTCTCCGTCCGGCCGGGCGTGTTCGTTCCCGACCGGCGGCTGGTCGACATGGGGCGGCCCGGGCCCCGTCAGGACACCCCGCTCTCCCTGTTCCCCCTGACCGCGTATATTTCCTTCGCCTACGCCGCGGTCGCGCTCGGCAACGCGGTCGGAGCGGTCAACGACCTGCTCGACCGCGCGGAGGGCACCACGTCCCTGGGCCTGCCCAACACGCTCGCACGGTCCTCGCTCGCACACATCGAAACCGCGCGGGCCGAGGCGCGGTTGTACTCCGCACGGGCCTTCCTGCTGGAGGCCATGGGCGAGATGTGGGACACGGCGCAGGACGGGCACACCGCCGACACCGGTGTGCGGGCCCGGAGCCGACTCGCCATGAGCCACGCGACCGCGGAGGCCGCCGCGGTCGTGGGCGGCATCCACCAGCTCGGAGGCGGGGCAGCCGTCCACGCCGGCGATCCGTTGCAACGGCGTCTGCGTGATGCCCACACCATCACGCAGCACGTTCAGGTGACGGCCCGCGCCTACCCGCTGTACGGTGCGCTTCGCTTCGGTCAGGCCCTGGACACGGCCGCCCTGCGCCACGCCACGTGAGGCGCACACCACCCGCGCGGCATCATCCCTCCAGGCCGAAGGGGCCGGAGTCGGCCGCCCGCCGAGCCGGACTGCGCGGGGCGCCGAGGACCGGTTCGAGCACCGTTGTCGGCAAGAACGCCCCGACGAGCCGTGGGGGCAGAGGCGCCGGACCGCGGTCGGCGGTGGTGAGCATTGCTCGACCGCCTCGGAGATGGTCCGGCGTGTTGGAGGGCCTGGAGGCCTTGCGGTGGCGAATCCGGTTCACGGCATGCCGAGCGCCCCGGGAACGGTGGTTCCCGGGGCGCTCGATCCGTCTGTGGAGGCGGGTCAGTGACCTCCGGCCAATGTCCCCGACAGCTCGGCGTGCAGGCGTTCGCTGGGCCGGTTGAGCCCGATGATCTCCACCTCGACACCGTGGCGCCGGAAGTGTTCGGTGACCTGGTCCAGGGCCGCCACCGCCGAGGAGTCCCACACGTGGGCGCCGGACATGTCGATCACCACCTTGTCCAGGCCCTGTTCGGTGTAGTCGAAACGCCCGACGAGGCCGCCGGTGGAGGCGAAGAAGACCTCGCCGTTGACCGAGTAGACCCGGGTCCCGCCCTCGGGGTCCAGGACGCTGGTGACGTCGGCCTGCATCGCGGCCTTGCCGGCGAAGGAAACCATGGACACGAGCACACCCACGACGACGCCCAGGGCGAGGTTGTCGGTGGCCACCACCACGACGACGGTCACCACCATGACCAGGGTCTCGCTCCAGGGCATGCGCTTGAGCGTGGCCGGGGCGATGCTGTGCCATTCGAAGGTCACGATCGAGACGAAGACCATCACCGCCACGAGCGCCGCCATGGGGATCAGGCCCACGACGTCGCCCAGGACCACGCACAGCAGCATCAGGAAGACCCCGGCCAGGAACGTGGAGACACGGGTGCGGGCACCGGAGGAGACGTTGATCATGGTCTGGCCGATCATCGCGCAGGAGGGCATCCCGCCGAAGAGGCCGACCAGGACGTTGGCGATGCCTTGCCCACGGGCCTCACGGCCGTGGTCGGAGGCGGTCTCGGTGCGGTCGTCGACGACCTTGGCGGTCATCAGCGACTCCATCAGCCCCACCAGCGCCAGGGTCAGGGAGTAGGGGGCGATGAGGACCAGCGTGTCCCAGGTGAAGGGCACGTCCGGGATCAGCGGCACGGGGAAGGTGTCGGGCAGCTCGCCCTCGTCGCCCACGGTCCGGGTCGAGATCCCCATCGTGATCGTGGCGACGGTGAGTACGACGATGGCCACCAGGGGGGCGGGCACGACCTTGGTCAGGTAGGGCAGGCCGAAGATGATGCCCAGCCCGATGGCGACCATGGCGTAGACAGGCACGTCGAAGTCGCTCAAGTAAGGCATCTGCGACAGGAAGATGAGGATCGCCAGGGCGTTGATGAACCCGGTCATCACACTGGGCGGGACGAACCGCATCAGTTTGGCGACCCCGGCCAGGCCCAGGGCGATCTGGAACAGGCCGGCCAGCAGGGTCGCGGCGATCAGATGGTCGACGCCGTGCTCCATGGACAAAGGAGCGACCACCAGGGCCATGGCGCCGGTGGCGGCGGAGATCATCGCCGGGCGCCCGCCCAGGAAGGCGATGGAGACCGCCATGACGAAGGAGGCGTACAGACCCACCCGGGGATCCACCCCGGCGATGAGCGAGAACGCGATGGCCTCGGGGATCAGAGCCAGGGCCACCACGAGGCCGGCCAGCACGTCGGCGCGCAGCTGGGCGGTTGAGGGCATCTTCGAACGCCACGTGCGGGGCGTTTCGGCAGGCAGAGTCATGGAATCCAACAGGGTGCGGTGGCCCGGGACGCGGGCCGCGGAAAGTACGGGTGGTGCGTTCGGCCGCGGAGCCACGGCCCCGGCATGAGGCGACCGGGGCCAAGGGCGGCAGGAACGCAGGTCGACGTCGTCGGCGACCGACCCCCAAACTCTATCCTCACGTGAATGTTGACTTCCGGGGTTCGGGAGGAGACGCCCGTCACAAGCCGACCGAGCCACTGCGCAACAAGGCTTTCCGTCCTTGTCGCACACCGCACACCCTCGAACGCGGCATGCTCCGGCCGGCTACGGGTGCGCTTCGCTGGCGGGTCCGCTGCGGGCGCGTTCGTCGCGCAGGCGTTGGCCGAACTCCTCTGCCATCGCCAGTTCCTTGCGCAGAGTCCGGCAGCGCCGGTCGATGGAGTCTTCGAATTCGTCGAGGCCGGAGCTGAGAGCGGCCTGTTCCTCGGGTGTGGTCCGGGGATCGTTGAGGCGGTCCAAGGTCTCCAGCAGCTCCCGGGTCTGCTCCAGGCTGAAGCTCAGCGGCTTCATCCGCTTGATGAGCTGGAGCCGGTCGGCGTCCTCTTCCGTGTAGAGACGGAACCCCCCACGTGAGCGGGCCGAGGGCTCGACCAGGCCGACCTCGCCGTAGTAGCGGATGGTCCGCAGGGACAGGCCGGTCCGTTCAGCGACCTCACCGATCTGCATGTGCCCGCTGTTGGACATCGCCGTCCTCTCTTCGTCCTCGGATCCGTCCCTACGTGCGACCGTGCGCGTGCAAGGCCCTTCAGAGGCAACGCTAGCGCGTTGTCCCGGTCATCGAGGACGGCCTACTGGTTTCGTCCTGGACCGGCAACCGGCCGCGACAGAAGGGCGATCTCGCTCGGACCGCCGCAAGATCGACTGCGCTCGACAGGTGCGTCTGCACGTGGAGGCGTCGAGTGATCGCCGGCTTCGTTCGTGCGAACAGCGGCTCTTCAGCGGGGTCCAGCGAGGGACCCCGGGCGTGAACCCTCTGTGCCAGGCTCAAGTGGGACACATTCGCAGCGCTGTGGGCTCCACGGTGGAGGGGGCAGGGGCCGATGGCCCGTCGGGACGCCGCCACAGCGGTCGAGGCAGGAAGACGCCGACCGTTGCTCGGTCCCCCGCACCCGAACACCTCGCTCACAGCACATGCGCCCTCGTCGAGCCGGTGCGCTCACGCCACCGACACGTGGGCCGAGCGTGTTCCGGGGTCGACGCCGTGCCGGTCACCAGGTGGACGGGGCGGTTTTCGTGAATCCACGGTCGACGAAGACGAGGGCCTCCCCTGCCCCGACACGGGTCCGCAGCACCCGGCCGATGAAAACGTCGTGGTCACCCACATGATGCCGGCCCACGACACGACACTCCAGGAGGAGCCGAGCGTCCTCCATGGTGAGTAGTCCGGACTCGGTACGCCTGAACCGGCCCTCGGCGAACTTGTCGGTCCCCTTCGCTGCGAACCGCCGGGCGAGTTCCGCGTGCTCGTATCGAGCCACACTCACTGCAAAGAACGGCGACGAGGCGAAGGCTCCATGGCATTCGGCGGTTCTGGACAGACACACCAGGACCAGTGGGGGCTCGAGCGAAGCCGAGACCACCGAACCGGCCGTGAACCCGTGGTCGACCCCGCCCGCGTCACGGGTCGTCACGATGGAGACCGAGGTCGGCAATGCCGCCATCGCCCCTCGGAATTCCTCCGCGCCGGGTCCCGGGGCCTCAGAGACAGGTGCGGGTTCGTCCGGGTCCACTGCGATGTCCACGTGGCCTTGCCTTCCTCATCCCTCGGTTCTCGTTCCCCCGGTCCCACCACTCTTCGGGCCCGCGACCCGCACAGGAGAGAGCGGGGCCCGGGCCCATCGCATCGGCACACACCACACGACGGGTCCCGGGGCCGGGACCAGGAGGAACTCCTACGCTCTCCCGCGTCGAGCTCCGCCCTAGGTATCAGCCAGGGAGCGGAGCTCATCGAGGGTCATGACGTCCCGTGCTCGGAAACCCTCCGCAGCGCTGTCCGCGAAGACGACCACCATGCCGCGGCGATCGTCCTCGGACTCGTTGGGGCCACTACCGTGCACGAACATGCGGTCCCAGACAGCCGACTCACCGGGCTGCAGGACGAATTCATGGCGGTCACCGAACTGCTCGACGACGTGCGCCAAACTCTCGTGCCAGGGGTGCTCAGGGTCTTCGGCGTGCTGCACGACCCCTCCCGAGTGCGACCCGGGATAACCGTGGAGCCCGCCATTGGCCGGGGAAACCTCCGTCAGGGCTGTCCACATACTGAACGCACCCGGGTATTCCTGCTTCCACAACGCCTGATCCTGATGCGGCGCCACGTGTGTGCCCACGTGCGCAGGTTTGAGGAAGGCCGCGTGCAGGATCACCACCGCCGTCGGACCGATGAGCGCCTCGGCCACGTCGGGGGCACCGAGCCGGTTGATGATGGGACCGAAGAACTTGCGATCGTTCCAGAGCAGGCGGCGTAGCTTACGCAACCTGCGCTCGTCTCCTTCCCCGTCGTACTGCGCCTGGAAACCGGGGGAGATCCGGTCACGGGCGTCGAGGCCGTCGAAATACTGCAGGATTCTCGATCGGTCGTCATCGGAAAGGCGATATCCGAGTTCCTGGAACCCGGCTGACCTGAATTTCTCGGCGTCAACGATCGACATGGACTGTCCTCACTTCCTCTAGGGCTGATGCGCACCGGAGGACCGATCTGCCACCAACCGGTGCCAGAGGGCCAGCGCCTCCCGCCTGTTGATCTTTTCCTGACCGAGCCGGGGAAGGGCCTCGCTGGTGACGGCCACACGGCGCGGAGCTCTTTGGCGGCCCAGCTTCTCCGCCAGGGCACGCTGCAGATCCCCGGGTATGAGTTGCGCCGCCGGGTCGGAACGAACGATGAGGCCGATGTCCTCGCCCGTGGGCAGATCCAGCCGTACGGCCGCGCTCTCCAGGACACCTGGCATCAGACCCGCCACCTCTTCGACCTCGTGCAGGTACACGGTGAACCCGCCCTTGAGGACCACGTCCTTCCGCCGCCCACTGATCCAGTACCGTCCTTCGGAATCACGCCGCGCCAGGTCACCGGAACGGACCCAGCCGTCGTGGAGGAGCTCTTCCGTGGCGGAAGGGTTGTCGTAATAGCCGCAACTCATGGCCGGCCCGCGCAGCTCGAGCTCGCCTTCGCCCGCCCCGTGGACCAGCCCTTCGATCCCCCGCAGGCGTGCGTCGACCGTGGCGGGGCGACCGATGGAGAGAGTGCCCCGACCGTTCACGTCGAGATCACCGAAGAAAGCGGCGAAGGAAACTTCCGTCATCCCGTACACGTTGAGCAGCACCGCCCGGAACCGGTCCTGGAACAAACCGAGCGCCGTGGGCGACAGGGGAGCACCACCGCTGAGGCATGCCACCGTCCCGGTCTCGCGCCCCTCCTCCGTTGTCTCGTCGGGCGCGGCTCTGTTGAGCAGTTCGACCAGGGCCGGCACCAGATACGTGGCCTCGACGCCGTGGGCCCGAAGATCCGACCAATACCGGTTGGCGGACATGAGGGTGAGTTCTGGGAGAACAGCCACGGGTATCCCCATCACCGCCGGCCACAAGTAGTTCATGCCGAGGATCCCGAGACCCGACATCCGCATGGACACCCCGAACCGTGACGGTGAGTAGCCCAACAGCTCTCTCAACGCCCGGCCGCCGGCTTCATAGGCGTGGCGGAGCTGCCCGTGGGTCAGGACCACACCCTTGGGGTCCGAGGTCGACCCGGAGGTGTAGCTGATCATCGCGGTGTCGGGCGACAGCGCGGGCCCGTCCCCGCGCGCATCGGGGTTCTCGACGCATGTGCCCTGTTCCGCGTCGACCACGAAACCGGCATCACTGAGCGCAAGCACCGAACGCAGAGTGTCCGTTCCCCAGTGGCCGTCGATGGGAACGACGACTGCCTCCGCCCGCCACACGGCGAGAACCGTCGGAAGGAGGTCCGGGTGGTCGGCCATGACCACCGCGCACCGGCCACCGCGCGCGACCCCGGCCGCTGCGAGGTCCTCGGCGATCTCTGCGCTACGGTCCACCAGGTCCCGCCAAGTCATCACCGTTCCGTCATGGGGTGGCCGGTGAAAACTGAGGGCGGTCCGGTCCGGTGAACGCCGGGCAAGTTGTTCATAGACGTCGAACAACATGTCAACCCGTCCTTTCCAAGGCCGCCAGGACACAGTCGGCGGGACCGGTGGCCAGGGCGAGCGTCTCGCTCATGGTGCCGGGGAGGCTCTCCAGATTGATGAGGACGTCCGGCGTGCCCAGGTGGCTGAGCAGAGGGATGTTCTCGAGATGGACATCATCGAGGGGGATCCTCAGCGTGCTGCTGAGGAGACGCACCGTCGGCGTCCCGTAGTTGTTGCACACCAAGGACGGCCGTACGGGGAGCCCGAGTTCTTCGGCCTCCCCGCGCAGGTCCCGCAAAGCACGCCCCAGAAGGACCAGTGTGGGACCGAAGTCCACGGCCTGCTCGAACTCCGCGGTCTGCAGGAAGGCCCTCCGCAGCATCCAACGGATCCTCCAACCCCTTCCGTGCGCCTTGACGAGGCAACTGGCCACACCGTCTCCGATGGCGGAGACGGCGGGTGCGAGAACGCGGGAATCGTCACGGCGCATCCGCCCGATGGCCACCACGAGGACACAGCGGGCAGGGTCCTGTCCCACCAGCAGGTCCGCGTATTCGAGGGCCGTCATCACCGCACTGCACCCGCCGAAGGTCAGGGCGGTCACGGACGCGTGGCTCAGGCCGAGCCCGGCCAGCGTCCGGTAGAGCCGGCCCCGGACCCGCTCGTGCTCGGCCCGCGTCCCACTGGCCGTCATCGTCTCGGTCGCGACGAGCACGTGACTCACCTCGCGGGGGGCACGGTCCGCCCGAGCGAGCGATGAGCCGACCGAGCTCTCCACCAGCGGCATCTCGTCCTCTGCTACCGGGCACAGCTTCTGCCCCCGGCCCACCAGCTCATCGGCGACCCCGGGAGGTATCGCGGAGTGGGGCAGCTCCGTGACCGGGGTGGGGGAGCCGACCGCGTGGGCCAGCGCACCGACCACCCCGCTCATGTGAGGAGCTCCTGCGGATCCCAGTGGACCTGGGTCCCGTGCGGGGTCGTCCTCGCCAACAGAACCTTCCTGCCCATGGGCCAGATCTCGCAGATCAGGTTGACCACGCTGGAATCCTCCTCACTCGGCTCCAGAGAGATCCAGGCCAAGGGCCGGTCCTCGTCCGTCTGCTCTCCCCTGGAGCGGACGAGCTTGGAGAACCTGTCTCGTTCATCCGGGTCGAAGTAGGGCAGAACGATCGAGTGGAAGAGCACCGTGGTACGTCCGGGCTCGGGGTCGTCGACATGTTCGGCAACCCAAGAACAGGCATCCGCCGCGTCGAGTGTGAGCGGCGGAGCCGACCTGGCCACGGTCAGCGCGGCTTCGAGCCGTCGGGCGCGCTCCACGTGCTCGGGCCAGACGAACGAGCGCAGGAGATTGGGGGTCCCCGGAGCGTGGACGTCGATCGGGTTGAGATCGCACCCGCGGCGTTCGACGACCTCCGGAACGGCGGCCTGCGGCTCCCCCGAGGTGAAGTGCCCCTCCAGTCGCAGGGCGGAGTCGGCGGGCCCCCAAGGGCCGTGCGGTCCTTCCACCCGATAGTGGTCCAGGAGCAGGTTGAGTCCCGCGCTGGAGCCGACTTCCAAAAGCCGGAGGGGACGTCCGGTCGCGTGCGCGACGTAGTTCACCGCGGCCGAAAGCGGCGCTGCCCTTCCCACCTCATTGGTCTGCACCGCGACACGCATCTGTTCCCGCACGGAGTCGACGTTGGCGAGCAGGAAATCGAAGAACGCCGGAACCACACGATCCGGGTCGGCCTCACCGCCCATGGTGGGGTAGTAGCGCGTGATCCAGTCCTCGGACCCATCCATGGCAATGCGGTTGACGGCACCGAACAATCGGAGGCAAAGGGCCGATTGAACAGGGTTCTGGCCGTCGCTGGTCAAGAGATCCGTCACGGTGTCGTCCGCACCGAGCCGCTCGATCAGCTCGTTGATGAGGGCGACGTAGGTCGGCGCACCATTCTTACGGCACAGGTCACGCTGCCATTCGCAACCGGCGATGACTTGTTCGATGGTCGAAGTCATGCGGCCACCACCAACTGGTAGGCACCGCGGAGGGTCGCCAGGGATTCGACGGTCGCCGATCCCGGATCGACTGCGGTTCCGGTGATCCCTTCCAGGAAGAAGAAGAACTCCAGCACCATCAACGAATCCAAGATCCCGGATTCAACCAGCTCGGTGTTGGCATCGATTTCTTCCGCCTTACTCCCCAGTCGCTCCACAAGGAACTCTCGACTCAATTCAAGGAATTTCTCTTCGGAGATCATGCAGAATAACCTACTCTTCTTGCGTCGCGTGCTCAATAGCAATCTTGGCGACTTCGTTGCTGAAATCGTGGCCCAGGCCGGGAAGCTCCACGTGGGCGAAGCGCTGACGGTCCCGTCGCCGTGCGGTGTCGGACCGCACGTCCTCGCTCCGGACGAACCGGTCACGGCCCCCCGTCACCACCAAGACCTCGCGGGGCCGCAGATCCTCCCGCTCCCTCGCCCCCTCCCCGAGAGGGCGGCCGCACACGAACACGGCACGTCGCGCGATACTGGAGTGGTCGAGGACCGCCGCGCCCACGGAGACGCCCTGGGAGAAACCGACCAGCACGGTCCTCTCCGTCCGGGCGGCGTGTCTGCTCTGCTCGCCCTCGACGTAGCGGACGACCCACGGCACCAGTTCCCGTGACCACCGCGCGATCAGTGGCTCCTGCGAGGTGATCGGATACCAGGCGTTGCCGCCCGGAACGAGCCCAGGCCGGTCCGGACCGTCCGGACCAACTATGACCAGGTCATACCTTCCGGCCGCGGCCGAGGACAGGGTCCGGATCATCTCGTCCGCGGTGCCGCCGTAGCCGTGCAGCGCCACGAGGAGCCATGGGTCCCTGCTACTGGTGGTCCCGGTATCAGGCATAAGAGACGGCCCCTTCCTCCACATGGGACTGGTCGAGCCAGACCAGCCATTCCACGGCGGAGAGCAGAGCGAAAGCGAAGGTGAACGCCGTCTCGTCCCCATGCGCCAAGCGCTCACGCAACCTCCGGAGCCCCGTGGGAAGAACACCGAGCTCGTGATGCAACAGCTCCGTTGCCCCGGCCAAAGCGCTGTCGACCCGTGGCAGTTCGGCACCGCCGAGCCATTGGTGCACCGGCGCTCGGAACGGCTGCTTGCGTTTCTTCCTGTGCTGGGGCGGCAACAGGTCGGCGAATTCCTCGCGAAGGACCGCCTTGGTCAAATCGCCGCGGACGAGGGCCGGGGCCGGATACCGGATCGAGAGCTCAGGGACTCCGGCATGCAGGAAGGGGACCCTCCCTTCGATCCCTTCCGCCATCAGCAGATGGTCCGTCCTGCGGAGCAGGGGTTCGAGGCTGTGCTCGTATTCGAATTCCCTCACGACGTCGATGGTGCCGGGGGTGCGGCCCCAGCGCCGGCCGGCAGCCGTCTCGGCTCGTCCGACAGCGGACCGGAGGGCGTCTGCGGCTCCATGCGCCGCCTCGGAACCGAGCAGCTCACCCACCAGCTCCAGCCGTCCTCGCGAGAGGTAGAAACTCACCGGGTCGCTGATCTCGCCGGCGAAGAGGGGGACGTAACGGTTGTAACCGGCGAACAATTCGTCCGCGCCCTCACCGACCAGGAGCACGGTGGTCCCCTGCGCCCTGGCCGACCTCGCCAGCGCCGCGTACATCGGCACACTCGTCATTGCGGTGGGCTCACCAAAGGTCCGTACGGCAGCGGACAATCCGTCCAGCAGGTCGGCAGGGCCGAAGGGTGACCAGTCGTGCCGCCAGGTCGACACCACCTCGTCGTCCAGGCCGAGTTCGCTGAGGGAACGCACCCCGTCCCCGGTGTGCTCCGGGCAGACACTGACCGTGGGCAGGTGACGAAGCCCCCTTCCCGCGAGAACACGTGCCAGGATCGTGGAGTCGAGACCTCCGCTCAACGCCAGCCCGATCGGCCGATCGGCCAGGAGCACCCGGTCGACCGCTTCCTCCAGCCTGGCCCGCAGCTCTCCCGGAGCAGGAACGGCCGGTTCGGTTCGCCGGGGCTCCGTCTGGGCCGAAGCGACGACGCGGCCCGCTGCAACCCTCATCCGCGTACCTGGCGGGAGCGGTCTGACGCCCTCGAAGAACGTCCCTCCATCGACCACCCGACGGCCGGTGAGCAGGAACTGCGCGAACGCCTCGGAGCGCAACGGCGCACGCCCGAAGGCATTGATCAGGGGCACGATTTCGGAAGCCGCCGCCACCCCCTCCGGACCCTCCCGGACGTACAACGGCTTGATCCCCAAGGGATCCCGGCCCAGTTCCAGCACGTCCTCGGAAGGGCTGCTGGCCACCGCGTACATCCCGTCCACCAGTTCGGGGCGAGAGGCGCTGCGTGCCTCGGCCAGGCCTCCCTGCGGGGTCGCGGCACCATCGCGGTAGATCTCTCCGTTGAACGCGTGAACGATGCCGTCGGCGGGCTCGCTGAAAGGAACACGGTCACCGGGGGCACTGCGCACCCGCAGGCGTGCCATGCCCAGCGCGCTCCGGCTCCGAGCCGCCAGACCGCGACCGTCCGGGCCTCTGTGCTCGAGCTGTGCAAGCAGATCCGCTGTGAGGCTTTCCGCATCGGTACAGCTCATACGGTGATTCAGGCAGACGCCGGCCACGCCGCACACGGTCACCCACCGCCTTCGGCGACCACCGGTGCGAGCAGACTGGAGTTGTAATCCCCGGCGAGAACGTAGTTGAGGTAGGTTCCCGTCCCGTCGACCACACGGTAGCTGTGCTCGACCCCGGCGGGGATGAAGACCGAGGCGGGGCTCTCCACCGGGAAGCTCTCCTCACCGAGGTGGACTTCGACGGCCAGTCCCCGGTAATCGCTCTCGCCGCCGAGGAAAACGAAGAGACTGTCGCAGTGGTGCACGTGCCCGTCGACGTGCCCCGTCCCGTACGACTCCATCCTGGGGATCCGGCGGGCTATACAGTACTGGTTGGCGGCGGGAACGAACCTGTCGTCCACGAGCACGAATCGGTCCCCGGGACCGGCACGGTGGTGTTTGAGCTCCTCGGCCGAGATCACCGGCGGTTTCACGATCCAGTCGGCCGGGTCCTTCGGCAGGCGGTCGGGGCCGAGGGTGCGTTGCACACCGAACTGTTCGGCGGGGATCCATTCGTAAGTCCCCGGGTCGCGTTCCACCGCACGGACATGAAGCTTGGACACATGGCGGAAGACGTTGCGGCCGACCACGGGCCGACGGTCGTCCGGCGCGGACCGGGCATAGGCGCCGACACGTCGGCTCAGGTCGCGCAACTTCCGTCCGTCGCGGAGCGGACGGGACTTGCGGTAGTCCAAGTTGGCGAGCAACGCCCCGAGGTCCACGATGCCGGCCCGTTCCCCCAACCCGTTGACGGAGGTCGAGATCCAGTCGACCCCGGCGT
The DNA here is from genome assembly GCF_000341145.1 of Nocardiopsis xinjiangensis YIM 90004. Classification (GTDB taxonomy): domain Bacteria; phylum Actinomycetota; class Actinomycetes; order Streptosporangiales; family Streptosporangiaceae; genus Nocardiopsis; species Nocardiopsis xinjiangensis. Next base: position 165,593 of record NZ_ANBE01000014.1, on the reverse strand, counting down.
CGATGGCCGCCAGGGCGTTGGCCAACGCCAGCCCTCGGTCGTCGTGCAGATGCGCCTCGATGGCCACCCCGGGCTCATGGCGCTTGAGGGTACCGATCAGTTCAGCGGTATCGGCAGGCTCGAGCAGCCCGACCGTGTCGGCGACACAGATCCGTTCCGCCCCTGCCCGGAGAGCGCGACCGTAGGCCTCGGCCAGCAGGTCACTCTCCGTACGGCTGCTGTCCTCCACCGTGAAACGGACGCGAAGCCCCAGGCTCCGGGCGTGGCTGATGGAGCTCTCGATCTTGCCGTAGAGCTCCTCCTGGCTGCGGCCGGGCATGCGGCTGTCGAGTGAGATCCCGTTGACGCCGAGGAAGATCCCCACCCAGGTGGCACCGGTCTTGGCCACGGCGTCGATGTCCTCCGCCACCGCCCTGGCGTGCGCCAGGACCGGTGTTCGCCCGCCGACGGCTTCGACCACAGCGGCTACACGCAGCTGCTCCGTGTGGTCGATGGCGGGGTGTCCGCATTCGATGGTGTCGACGCCGCACTCCACCAATCCGCGGGCGACCTCGACGCTCTGTTCCGTGGAGAACGTGCCCTCTGCGGCCTGCATCCCTTCACGCAAGGTCGCGTCCACGATCCGGATGGTTCTGCTACTCACCGCGCATACCCCGTTTCTCCTCGTGGTTCCGGGTGTTGGTCGGCCACACGCCTCCCCGGTAGGCACCGCGGGACGTAGCGCCGTAGAGCTCCCCGTAGCTGGGGGGAAGGTTCGGGCTGTCGGCGAAGGAGAGCCACAGGCGCAGGAGCAGCCTCCCCTCCCCCTCTCCAACCGTGTCCTTGAACGCGCTCCTGGAGTGGAGCAGGCGGAAGTTGTTGATCAGCTGGAGATCCCCCGGTCTCAGGTCCATCGGCAACGCGACGCCCGGACGGTGAAGGATCTCGTCCAGGAGATCCATCGCTCTGCGTTGCGATCGCGTGAGCCGCGGTGCGTCACTGTGCCGCTGGGAGTCCTCGATGAAACGTCGCACGTAACGGGCGGCGAAGTCGCCCTCGGTGCAGCTGAACACGGGGAGAGGACACCAGCCGGGTCGTCCGGGGCGTTCCTCGCCTCTCTGATCGTTCGGGAACTCTCCGTACAGAACGGGCAGGATTTCAGGGGCCTCGTCCAACACGATGTTGTGCAGAGCCTTGCTGGAGACGAGCTTGCTCTCCCCGCCCTCGGCCGCCGGACGGACACAGAGCAGCCCAATCACGTCCGTACGGTCCGCGTGATAGGCCAGCTCACTGGAGCTTCGGTGCCCGCGTTGGGTGGGACTGCCGATATCGGCGCCCCGGTCCTCGACCCTGGTCAGGAAGCCTCCGTCACGGGTCTGTGACACCGGTTGCCCGATCAGCGTGCCGAAGAGCCAATAGGCGGCCTCGACCACCTCCGGCTCCTCGTCGATCGGGAAACCCCTGAGCAGGATGAATTCGGGATCCGCCACGAGGGATTCACGCACCTGGGAGAGAAGGGACCGCCCTCGCTCCGACATCTCCGGAGGCCGTGCCAGGGGCTCCCGTCCTGGACCGGAGCTCGCGAGCGAGGCCCGGGCGAGCGCCAACAGCTCCTGTGAGACGGCCTCGGATATTGTGACCTGCCACCGGTGCGGTTCGTTCTGGAGTCGGTCCCCGAACCACGCTCCGTCGAGCGAAAACGGGGGGATGGTTTCGGCTTCCGGTACAGAAGTCATCGGTGTTCCTCTGCTCGTCTGAGTTGATGCATGACCTCGGATCCGTACAGATGTCTCAGGGCCAACAGCAGCCGATCCATGCCGAACCCCAGGCACGCGCTGTGCAGAGGGGCACCTTGTGGACCCGTCACCTCGAAAGCCTTACCGAACTGGTCCTTGTGGACGTTGGCCGAAGCGACCGCCTGAACGGTGTCCTGGGCGACTTCGGCAGTGATCTCCCACTTGAGGCGTTGGGTTCGCTGAACACTTGCCAGGAGTCGTCCAGTGCGCCCGAAGAACGGGTCGTTGGCCGGAACGGTCTCCGCTGACAGACCGAGTCCACTCAGCCAAGCGGCCGCGGCTCGGAGCACGTCGTCCCGCCACGTCTCCACTTCGGCTTCCGACCCCAGGTACACGACCTCGTACATCCGGAACGAACGCAACCGCCCCGGCTCTTCGGTGTCCTCGGCCCGGAAACACCTCGCCTCCAAGCTGAGCATCAGGGGCTCCGTGAGCGTCCTGCCGGCCACGAGGGGATAGATGTGGTGGCAGCCGGACGCGGGCAGCACCAGATCGGTCGGGGCCTGAACGCTTCCCCCGGGTGCGGTGTGTACGGTCCCGAGGAGATGCGGGAACGAATCCGCGTAACCCGCGCGCTCCACCGCCGATCTGGCGATGACGGGAGGGGCGACGTAGTGCTCGGCAGCGGAGTGCCCGAAACGGCGTGCAATGTTCGCACGGAGTAGCTCCAGGACACGCTCGTCCTCACTCGGGCTCAGCTCGACACCCCACGCCGCGGGTTCCGCTTCGAGCCCGGAACTCGTCCATGGCCGGTTCACCGGTCGCCCCTCAGTGTCAACAGAAGTTGCGAGTTGGTGGCCAGCAACCGGGTGTTCCCGATCATGAGCGGGGCCGAATGCACATCGCGGAGGATCCGCGCGACCGAGTGCGGACCGTCCTCCGAGAACCCGGCCATGCCGCAGACCTCCATGGACAACCGGACCACCTCACCGACACTCTTGGAGATTCCGACCTTCAAGGCGTTCAACTCGGCCCCGGAGGAGACCGTGGGTTCGGCTCCGCGTTCCAGTACCGGCTGGATGTCGCTCACCGCAGCGGTGAGTCGGCCTCGCGCTCCCATCAGCTCGGTGTGTGCGAGCGCGAGGGAGGGGTGGGCCGTCACGGCCCCGCCACGGCTGCGCTTGCGGGACAGGGCCACCGCACGTTGGAACGCTTCGGTCGCGAGTCCGACCCAGACGCCGGCCCACAGAACGTGGGAGAACGGGGTCATGGTGTGCGCCGCGATGTCGCCGAAGGGTGCGGGCAGTATCTGGTCGTACTCGAAGGACGTGTCGAGGTCGAACGACGGACTGCAGGTACCCCTCATCCCGAGGGTGTTCCATCCCCCGGTCCGGACGAGGTTCACCTGTTCACGCGAGACCAGCACCGCGACCTGGTTCCCCCGGTCCGCCTCCGCCTCCCGCCTCGCCGTGATCAGGTAGCCCTGAGCATGTTCCCCATAGGAGACGGTCGTTCCCTGTTTGAGGAGGGAGGCCTCTTCCCCAGGACTGCCGGCGGTGGACGCCACACCCGCTGCACTGCTGCGCAAGTCGCCTCCGGTCCCGACCTCGCTGGTCACGGAAGCGATGAGCCATTGCTCCTCGACCGCGCGCGGCAGGAGGGGGGATTCCGGGTGGTGCCGTACCAGACAGGCCATCTGGATCTGGTGCATCGCCCACACCATGGCCGCGGAGCCGCACCCCCGGGCCAGGAGTTCCGCGACTCGGACCAGCTCCGACAAGTCCATCCCCCTGCCGCCGGAACGGACGGGCACCGCCGCTGCCAAGAGCCGGTCCTGCCGGAGGGCGTCGACGGCTTCTTTCGGGAATCGCGCCCCACGGTCCACATCCGTCGCGTTCTCCGCCGCCACTCGCCTGGCGCGGTCGACCGCCTCCCACCAGCCGGCGTGCTCGATGTCCCTGGGCAACGGCTCCGTCTCATCCTCGGTCTTCTTCATGAAGCGCGGGACCCTTTCTGGTCGACCTGAGCGCTGAGCGCCTCGGTCAAGGAACCGATGCTCCGGAAGGTCTCCCGGGTCAGAACCGAGTCGGGGAGCTCCGTCTGGAAACGTTCTTCGAGCCTGAGCAGGAGCTGGACGCTCGTGATGGAATCCATTCCGGCCTCCCAGAGGTCGGCGTCCTCAGAAATGTCACCGGCCACCCCGGACAACTTCGAAAATTCCTTCATCACGGCTCTGATCTGCTCTTGCACGCAAGGCTCACTCTCTGATGTACCCACAAGGGGAATACGCATCATGGGTGATGGAATCAGCACATCACACGCATTGTTGTGCATAAATTCGGAGAACCAGTACACCGGCAACGCGGTGGCACCTGACGGGCACCACCGAATCAGCCACTGACTAGACCACAGCACTTGAATGGGAGTCAACCCCAGCAACTGAAAAAGAAAGGGGATAATTTTGGATCGCAGTACCAGAAGAAACCGGCCTCCCCGCATCTCACAATACCCCGCTTCCATCTACACGAAACAGGAGCAACCGCACGAAATCGGAAGAATCCAGATGGCCGGATCCGGCCACCAAGAGGCCTTGATCTCTCCAGAGAAGCGATCCTAATATGATCGCTCATAAATGGGATGACATTCCGTTGCCCCTTCAGCCGGCCTTGTCGATGGTCCGACCCTGGCCGGGTACATGTTCTGCGCCCGAACCCGAACCACGAATCAGGGGGGAACGACCCATGACCAATCCGTTCGAGGAAAAGAACAGGGAGTACCTGGCCCTGGTCAACGACGAAGGCCAGCACAGCCTCTGGCCAGGTAGTATCGATGTTCCTCCTGGCTGGGCAGTGGCCCATGGCCCCGCGGGAAGACAGGATTGCCTGTCGTTCATCGAGGAAGAGTGGAAGGACATGCGCCCCCTCACTCTCGCCAGGTCGATGGACAGCGAGTAGAACTTCCACCTCCCCCGTTCCGGGAAAGTCGCTCCGACACCGAAAGAGGCCGGGCCTCCGGCAATACAAACTTTCGCCCTGTTTTCATCCGATAAGGGTTCCCATGCCACGAACGCGCGCACCCGCATCTTCCGGACAGGAACGGCTTCTCTGGATCCATGAAGTCGACCCCGACAGCGCTGCCTACCACATCTTCCTGCCCGTCCTCTTTACAGGCGGAACAGAAAGATCGGCCCTGGACCGTTGCCTGGATCGACTCCTGGAACGCCATCCCCTACTCACGGTCAAATTCGATCGTGAACCGTCCGGCGAAAGCACTCAGGTGACGACACCGGACTTCCGCATACCCGTGGAGGAAGTCTCCGCTCCGTCCTACCGCGACTGGGAAAAGGCTGCCCGTCCCCTCGCGGCATCCCCTTTCGACCTCCTGAACCGCCCTTCCCCGCGCGCCGTGCTCGTTCGTTGCGCGGACGGAAACGACGTGCTGGTCCTGGCTCTGCACCACAGCATCGGGGACGGGCGTTCGATGCGCACGCTCTACCGCGACCTCAAAGCGCTCTACCTCCACGAGAGGGAAGGCGCGCAACCGGATCTACCCCCTCTGAAGTCCGACTACCTGACCTTCGCCGCTTCCGCACCACCCGGAACGGAATCGGGCCCCAACCGCGAGGACCGGGAGTCCTATTGGCAGGCCGAGATGCTCGGTGCCGAGCCGGTCGGGTTCGCGCTGGACGGGGCGGGCTCCGGAAGCCACAGGGATCGGGACTCCGTCGAACTCTGCCGGTTCGAGCTCCGCCCCGAAACCACCCGGGACCTGGAACGCCTGGCTCTCCGCCGCCGATCGACCCTGACCTGCGTGATCACCGTCCTCTTCCAGTCGTGGCTGGCACGGCACAGCAACCAGAAGGACATCACGACGGCCGTCGCCCTGGATTCCCGCCCCGGACCGGAATACCGCGACGTGGTCGGCTTCTTCGTCGACACCCTCCCGCTCAGGGGAACCTTCAACGGGGACCCGTCCCTCAACGACTCCATCAGAACACTGACCCCGAAGCTTCTGAACGGACTGCACCACCAACTCCCTTACGAGGAGATCGTCGCCCAGTCCGGTCCCGGCCCCGATCCGGTCAATGCCCTCTTCCTGCACCACGGGACGGCCACCACCGAACATACCGACGACAGCGGGATCAGCCGTCTCTACCCCGTCCAGGACTCGGCCCGCTTCGACACCGAACTCAGCACACGGATCCTCGACAACCGGTTGGTCGGCGCCCTCCGGCTGCGAACACACCTCATCGGTGAGGGACACGCCACGGAGGTCGGCGAACGCTTCGCACACTTCCTGGCAGAAGCGGTCTCGGCACCCGACACCCCACTGAGCCGTCATCCGCTGCTCACGGGGGCCGAGGCACGTCGAGTGCTTTCCGCGGGGAAGGGTCCGGCACGCAGGAGTGCCCCCGCGCTCGTGCCCGACCTCCTTGCGCAGCAGATCGCCATGAGACCTGACGACACCGCCTTGGTCACCAGCGATTCCCGACTCACCTTCGGGGAACTCGGCGAGCGGGTGTCGCGCACGGCCCATGCCCTCATCCAGCGCGGGATCGGCCCCGAGCATCCGGTGGCGACCCTCATGCCCCGTTCGGAAGCGCAGATCATCTCCTTGCTGGCCGTACTCTCGGCGGGTGCGGTGTTCGTCCCCGTGGACCCCGAGCACCCCGTGCCACGGAACGTCCATGTCCTGCGTTCCTGCGGTACAGAACTGCTTCTCGGTACCCGTGCCTCGTCCGATCAGGCTGCCCGTCTCGCTTCCGAGTCCGGTCTGGACTCGCTGATCGTGGACGACCGGGAAGCGACAGCCGAGTTCGCGGGCCATCCCCCACACCTGCCCGCCGATCCTCAGAGGCGCTCCCCGTTGCGGCCCGAGAACGCGGCCTACATCATCCACACATCGGGGTCGACCGGGCGTCCGAAGGGTGTCGTGGTCGAGCACCGCCAGATCGCCAACCTGGCCGACCACCTCTCGCGCGAGATGTTCTCTTCCACCGCTGAGCAGGTGGGAAGGGACCGGCTCCGTGCCACGATGACGGCGGCTCTGTCCTTCGACGTGTCCTGGCAGGGGCTGCTAGCCCTCGTGACGGGGCACGAGCTCCACGTCGTTTCCGAGGGGATCCGGCGCGACCCGGAAGCGTACGCGGACTATCTGCTCGACCACCGCCTCGACCTGGTCGACGCCACCCCGACACATGCGGCCCAACTCATCGGAGCGGGCCTGCTCAACGACCCCGATACCGCTCCGGCGAGATTGATCCTGGCCGGAGAAGCGGTCCGGCCTTCACTGTGGGAGCAGCTCAGTGCCCCCGCCCGGACCCGGACGTGGAACTACTACGGCCCGACAGAGAGCACGGTCTACGCCACGTCCGAGCCCGTCCATGAAGGTTCGCGCCCGCGTATCGGCGGTGCGCTGACCAATGTCGGCGTGTACGTGCTCGACGAGAACCTGGCCCCTGTGCCGTCGGGGGTCCCTGGCGAGATCTACTTGACGGGCGAGCAGACCGCCAGGGGTTACCTCGGCCTTCCCGGTGTCACGGCCGAACGCTTCGTGGCCGACCCCTACGGCCCGCCCGGCAGGAGGATGTACCGCACGGGCGACATCGGTTTCCTGGACACGGACGGCCGGCTGGTTTTCCGAGGACGGACGGACGACCAGATCAAACTGCGAGGCCATCGAATCGAGTTGGGCGAGGTCGAGTCGGCACTGGCCTCACATCCCGACGTGGACCAAGCAGCGGTACTGCCGTGGTGCCCGCCAGGAGCCCGCGACGGCGCTGAGACGCGGTTGGCTGCCTACGTGGTCTGCGCACGAGCGGTGGAGGCCCCCAGCCTGCGCCGACACCTCGCCGATCGCCTGCCGTCGTACATGCTTCCCGCAGCTTTCGTTCCCGTGGACGGTCTCCCTCTGAACACCAGCGGGAAGCTTGACAAACGCGCCCTGCCCGTTCCCGTTCCCGCGGAGAGCGAGAGGGCCCCCGAGTCCGATTTCCTGTCACCTCGTGAAGAGGTGGTCTGTCGTGTGTTCGCGCAGACGCTGAGCTTGGAGAGCGTCGGACGCAAGGACGACTTCTTCGATCTCGGCGGCCATTCCCTCCTGCTGGCCCGGGTGATCGCCAGAATCCGGTCCTCCCTGGAGACCGACCTGAGGATTCGTGATGTCCTCGACCACCCGACTCCGGCTGCTTTGGCTTCCTTGTTGGACTCCCGGGCCCAGACACGGCCCCCGTTGAGGACGACGGGGGCCACGGAGGGCCCCCTGTCCCCAGCACAACAACGCCTGTGGTTCCTCGCGCGCGCGGAAGGGCCGAGCTCCACCTACAACATCCCGATCGCCATCAGAACATCCGGGGAATTGGACACCGACGTCCTACGGCAGGCGCTCCGCGACGTGATGGCCCGGCACGGCTCCCTGCGGACCGAGTTCTTCGAGCACGACGGTGTTCCCCACCAGAGGGTGATCCCCGAGGAACGCTGCGATCCGCGTACGGCCTGTGTCCTGACCACGGAGGACCGCCTGCCCGAGCAGCTCGACGCGGCGGTTCACCACACCTTCGACCTCACGGTGGAACTGCCTTTCCGTTCCTGGGTGTACCGGCTCGGGCCCACGGAACACGTGGTGTTGCTCCTGCTCCACCACATCTCGGGCGACGGCTCGTCGATGGCTNTCACCCGCCGGTCTGGACACCGTTGTCCGTGACCTACCCGGATTACGCTGCCTGGCACCACGAGGTGCTGGGAGAAGAGGCGGATCCGGACAGCCTCCTGAACCGACAGAAGCGGTACTGGCGGAGCGCCCTGGCCGGGTTGCCGTCGGAACTGGACCTGCCGGCGGACCGGGCCAGACCGGCCACCCCCGCCCACCGGGCACACGTGCGGGACTTCTCGTTGGAGACCGCCACACAGCGGCGCTTGTCGGAGCAGGTCCGCGCGGAGAACGTCAGTACCGTCATGTTCCTGCGCACCGCAGTGGCCTCGCTGCTGTCCAGGCTCGGGGCCGGGACCGACATCCCTCTCGGAGGGGTGGTGACCACACGGGTCGACGAAGCACTGAGTGACATGGTCGGGTTCTTCGTGAACACCCAGGTGCTACGCATCGACACTTCCGGGGACCCGGCCTTCCGCGCTCTGCTCCACCGGGTCCGTGAGACCAGTTTGGCCGCCTACGACCACCACGATCTCCCCTTCGAGAAGATCGTCGAGTCCCTGAACCCGCCCCGGGCACTGGCGAGGCATCCCCTCTTCCAAACCATGGTCCTCTTCCAGGAGGGCCCGTCGGACCGGTTCGAGATGGGCGGCCTGTCCTGTCACCGAGAACCCACCACTCTGGGTGCGGCCAAGTTCGATCTTTGCTTCACCTTCTCCGAGCACCGGGACGAGGAGGGCCGGACGGAAGGCCTCGACCTGCGGGTGGAGGCCAACACCGACCTGTACGACGGGCCCACCGTCGAGCGGCTGGGAGCCCGGCTGACACGCCTCTTGGACGCAGTGTGCGAGCAGCCCGAGGTACCGATCGGGGAGCTGGACCTTCTTGCCGATGACGAGCGGCGGCAGCTGCTCGACTCGGGCCACGGGGCAAGGAGCGAGGTCCCGGACCGCACGGTGCCCGAGCTCTTCGGGAAGATCACTGACCGCATGCCCGAGGAAGTCGCGGTCTCCCAGGGCGAGGAGCTCATCAGCTACGCGGGGTTGCGGAGCTGGTCCGGGCGGTTGGCACGGGAACTCCTGGCCCGGGGCGTGACCGTCGAGGACCGTGTTGCCCTTCTCCTGGACCGGTCTCCGGCCATGGTCGCTGCCCCGCTCGCGGTCCTCATGGCCGGCGGGGCCTATGTACCCCTGCACGCCACCGACCCCGACAGCAGGCTCCAACAGATCCTCTCGGAGTCGGGTGCCCGGATCCTGGTCACCGTCCCCGCCCACGCCGAGAGAGCCGCTCGCCTGGGCATGCCCGTGTACGTCGTCGGGGAGCCGGGCGGGGACGAAGGTGGGGCCCCGCCGCCCGTCGGCGTGGCCCCGGACAATCTGGCCTACGCGATCCATACTTCCGGTTCCACCGGCCGTCCCAAAGGTGTTGCCGCCACTCACAGGAACATCGTCGAGCTCGCCGTCGACCAGAGGTGGGAAGGCGGCGCCCATGAACGCGTCCTGATGCATTCCCCTTTGGCGTTCGACGCTTCGACGTACGAACTCTGGGTCCCCCTGCTCACGGGAGGCAGGATCGAACTGGCTCCCCCCGGGGACTTGGATCTGGAGACCCTGACCCCTCTGTTGGATTCAGGTGTCACGGCCGCTTGGTTGACCTCCGGGCTCTTCCAGCTGGTGGCGGACCTGGCACCCCACGCGTTCGGACGGCTGAGTGAGGTCTGGGCCGGTGGTGACGTCGTGCCACCCTCCGCTGTGGCCCGGGTGCAGACGGCCTGTCNCCTCCCACCGGGCGGAGCCGCACCCGGTAACGACGCCCTCCATGCCCATCGGCACTCCTTTGGACAACACGACCGTCCACGTGCTGGATGAAAAGCTCCGTCCGGTCCCCCCGGGGGTCCCGGGCGAGCTCTACGTTTCGGGCGCCGGCCTCACCCGCGGGTACCTCGGTCGTCCCTCCCTCACGGGCGAGCGCTTCGTGGCCTGTCCCTTCGGTCCACCGGGCGGGCGTATGTACCGCACAGGTGATCTGGTCAAGTGGGTCGAGAACAGCCGCCTCATCTTCCTGGGAAGGAGCGATCACCAGGTCAAGTTGCGCGGGTACCGAATGGAACTCGCCGAGATCGAGAATGCGCTCACCCGTCACCCCCTGGTCGGTCGGGCCGTGGCGGTGGTCCGGAAGGGGGCCGCGGCAGACGGCACCTTGGTCGGATACGTGACCGCCGGTGGCAATGGCACCCCCGAGGGCGCCGGCGTGCTGGAATCCGTCCGGGCCTCTTTGCCCGCATACATGGTCCCCTCGACTGTCGTCGTCCTCGACAGGATGCCGTTGACGCCCAACGGGAAGGTCGACAGGCAGGCACTCCCGGCCCCGTCCACGAGCACCGGTGCAGAGCCGCGTGCTCCACACGGCGCCACGGAGCAGGCCGTGTGCGAACTGTTCGCGGAGATTCTCGGCACGGACGGCGTGCACGTGGAACAGGACTTCTTCGCGGCCGGCGGAAGCTCACTCCTGGTCATGCGGCTGGTCAGCCGCATCCGCCGGACTCTGCGGTGCGAGATCGGGATCCGGGACCTCTTCGAGGCACCCACACCGGCGGCTCTGGCGGCCCGGCTGTCAGAGGTCGGAGAGGGTTCGAACGCCCGGCCGCCGCTGCGTGCGGCGGGGGACGAAACACCCCTCATCGCTCCGTCCCAGCGGGGTCTGTGGTTCCTTCAGCAGCTCGAGGGCTTCCGGTCCGCCTACAACGTTCCCTACGCCGCGCGTTTGTCGGGAACAGTGGAGGAAGACGCGCTGCGTCAGGCCCTGCGTGACGTCGCTGTCCGACACGACTCCTTGCGGACGCTCTATCCGGCGGACGGGGGAGAGCCCTCTCCTGTCGTCGTCTCCCCCGATCTCCTGCCCGAGCTCTTGTCGGTGGTACCTGCCGATGTCTCGGGACTGCCCGCGTTGCTACAGGCGGAGAGCAACCTCGGGTTCGACCTGCGCGAGGAGCTCCCATGGCGGGCCGTGCTCTTGCGTTGTGATGGCGGTGAGGACGTCCTCGCCCTGGTCTTCCACCATCTCGCTTTCGACGGATGGTCTCTCATCCCCTTCTGGAGAGACCTCACGGACGCCTACGACCACCGCGTGGCCGGACGCGCACCGGTGTGGGAACCGCTCCCGTTCCGGTACGCCGATTACGCAGCCTGGCAGCACCGCCTTCTCGGGCCCGAGGACAGACCAACCGAATTGACACGTCGACAGCTGGACTTCTGGGAGAGGACCCTGGCCGGCCTCCCTGAAGAGCTGTCCCTGCCTTTGGACCACACCCGGCCGCACGGTGTACAGCTCACCGCAGAGAGCGTGAGGCTCCACTGGACGGAGGAGACCCTCGCCCGGCTGAACGCTCTCGCACGGCGGGAGAACACATCACTGCTGATCGTGGTCCAGGCCGCGGTGTCCTGTTTCCTCGGCCGGGTCAGCGGCGGGACCGACGTTCCGCTGGGTACCCCGGTGGCCGGGCGCACGGACGAGGCTCTCGACGACATGGTCGGCTACTTCGTGAACACGGTCGTGGTCCGGGCCGACCTCTCGGGCGCTCCGAGCTTCGGTGAACTGGTCCGCAGGATCCGCGGAACGGCCCTCGCGGCCTTCGAGCACCAGGACGTACCGTTCGACCGCGTGGTGGAGCTCGTCGGACCCCACCGTGATCTGGGCCGGAACCCGCTGTTCCAAACCATGGTGACGTGCGCCCGGGCCCCGGAACACCGGCACGGATTCGGTGGTATGACGGCGACCCCGGAGGAGGTCCGTCTGAAGTCGGCCAAGTTCGACCTGTCCTTCGACTTCCTCGAAGAAGCGGGCGGCGCGGGCCTGGGATGCCGCATGCTCTACTGCGCCGAGTTGTTCGCCCCGGAGACCGCCGAAGGGCTCGCGGACGAATTCCACCGACTGGTTCTCGAACTGTGCGCGTATCCGGAACTTCCTCTGGCTGAAATACGGTCCAGGAACACAACCGTCGACAAGGCCCGGCCCCAACGGGACGACCTGCCATCGCTACCGGAGGTTCTGCGTGAGCGCATCGCTGCCTCCCCGGACGACATCGCCCTCGTCCACGCAGGCGCCCGTCTCACCTACGCAGAGCTGGGCCGGAGGGTCGACCGCCTCGCCGGCCTGTTGACCGAGTACGGGGTCGGCCCCGAACGCAAGGTCGGTGTGCTGGTGCCCCGTTCCGACCTGCAAATCGTCGCACTGCTCGCCGTTCTGGCCGCAGGAGGGGTGTTCCTGCCTCTGGACCCTTCCCACCCCACCGCGCGCAACGAAGGCATCCTCCGGTCTGCGGAGGCTGTCGTGGTGATCGACACGGTCGACCACCCGCTCCCGGAAACGGCCCTACCGCAGATGCCGCGCCTGACTCTCGATGCTCCGAGAACCCTCACTGAACTGCAGCGGGCCCCGGACCGCACCCGGAGCCCCGTCGTCTACCCGGCGCCCGAGCAGGCTGCCTATGTGATCCACACATCCGGTTCGACCGGTCGGCCCAAGGGGGTGGTCGTCGAGCATCGACACCTTGCGAGCTTCTTCGCCGCGATGGTGGAGCAGGTCTTCGATCCCGGTACCCGACACCTGGCACGCCGGCGGCTCAGCGTGTCGCTGACCGCTGCCCTGACTTTCGACGCTTCCTGGCAAGGGCTGGCCGCCCTGGCGGCCGGGCACGAACTACACGTGGTGCCGGAGGAGGTCAGGAGGGATCCCGATGCCTACACGGGTCACCTTCTCGAACATGGCGTGGACCTCGTCGACACCACCCCCACGTTCGCCGAGTCCCTGATCGCTTCCGGCCTGCTGCAGGCCGAGAACGGACCCGGGATCCTCCTCATGGGCGGAGAGCCGGTGAACCGACGGCTCTGGGACACGCTCAGAAGCCGTGGCGGGGTACGGACGTACAACGTCTACGGCCCCACCGAGACGACCGTCAACGCCACCAGCTGCTCGGTGGAGGAGAGATCGGTCCCCCGTGTCGGCGCAGCTCTCGGCGATACCTCCGTGTACGTCCTCGACTCGGATCTGCGTCCGGTCGCCCCCTTCGTCCGCGGCGAGATCTACCTCGCCGGGAGTCAGGTGGCGCGCGGCTACGCGGGACAGCCCGCGCTCACGGCCGAGCGTTTCGTGGCCGATCCCCACGGTCCCCCGGGTTCACGGATGTACCGCACCGGCGATCTGGGCTGTTGGGACACCTCCGGCCACTTGGCGTTCAGCGGCCGCTCTGACGAACAGGTCAAACTTCGGGGTGTCCGGATCGAGCCGGGCGAGATCGCAACGGTCGTCTCGGAGCATCCGGATGTGGAGCACACCGTCGTCCTGCTCCAGGACAGTGCCACCGGCACTCCGCACCTGGTCGCCTACGTCTCCGCAGCCGAGAAGAACTTCTCTCCCGAGCGGTTGCGCGGGTATGCCTCGGAGCGGTTGCCCTCCTACCTGGTTCCCGCCGAATACGTACGCATCGACGGCGTACCGCTCACTTCCAGCGGGAAACTCGACCGAGGCGCCCTCCCCGTTCCGCGGCACAACCGTCCCCCCGAGGTCCGCGCGGCGCAGACTCCGCAGGAAGAGGCGCTCTGCCGCCTCTTCGCCGAGGTTCTGGAGACGGACAGGGTCGGGCCCGAGGACGATTTCTTCATGCTGGGCGGGCATTCCCTCCTCGCGGTGCGGCTCACCAACCGGATCCGCGAAGAGCAGGGGCTGGTTTTCGGGCTCGAAGACCTCATGCAAGCGCGCACCGTCGCCGGGCTTCTCGGCCTCTCCCGGGGAAAGTCCGGAGAGGACCCGTTCGCAGTGGTGGTGCCGTTGCGAGAGGGCTCAGGGGTTCCCCTGTTCTGTGTCCACCCGGTCACGGGCCTCGCGTGGAGTTACTCGGGGCTCGCACGCCGTCTTCCGACCGGAGTCCCCGTGCACGGACTCCAGGCCGCGGGGCTGCATCCGGACTCCGCAGAGCCGAGGAGCTTGGAGGAGATGGCGGAGACCTACTTGGAACATGTGCGCGGTGTGCAGCCACGGGGCCCTTATCAGCTCCTGGGCTGGTCCTTCGGAGGCAACGTGGCCCATGCTATGGCCACCCGGCTCCAGGAACTCGGTGAGAGCGTCTCTCTGCTCGCACTGGTGGATTCCTACCCCCTGAACAAGATCGCTCCCCTCACGCGCGACCCCGGAGAGGCCTCCGAACTGACCGAAATGCATCTCTCGACGGAGTTCTTGCGTCAAATGGAGCCGGACCGCGTCCGCCGAATCGAAAGCGTCGTCCGCAACAACCTCGAGTTGGGCGACCACTTCCACCCAGGGGTGTTTCGGGGAAACGTACTCGCGTTCACGGCGAACGAGGAGGGCCGCCCCTCCTGGATCGACCCGTCGATGTGGGAACCGCACGTGGACGGCGTCATCGACGTACGGGAACTCCCGTCCGCGCACTTCGACCTCATGGGCACGGACCCCCGAGCACGGATCGCACGGGCTCTCACCCCACTCCTGCGACAGGCCACCGAATGACCCGGAAGGAACCAATGACGGCGTCCACCACCACGACCGAGCACGTGCACCCATGACTGCGATCGAGACTCAGCGCCTCACGCGCTCCTACACGGTCAAGGGCAAGCCTGACCACGTCGCACTCGACAAGATCGACCTCTCCATCCCCCGGGGAGAGGTCCATAGCCTTCTCGGCCCGAACGGCGCCGGCAAGACCACACTTTGCCGAATCCTGTCCACAGTGCTCCTGCCCACGTCCGGAACGGCCAAGGTCTTGGGCCATGACGTGGCCACGGAGCCCCAGCAGGTGAAGAGGTCTCTGGGCGTCGTCTTCGGCGGCGACCGGGGACTCTACAATCGTCTGACCTCGAAGCAGAACCTCGATTTCTGGGCCTCGATGTACGGCCTGGGCCGAGCGGAGCGCCGTGACCGGGTGGGCCGATTGCTCGACAGGGTCGGTCTGGCCGAGCGCGCGGACGAACCGGTCCAAAGCTTTTCCAGGGGTATGAAACAACGCTTGCACCTGGCCCGTGGACTGGTCTCCTCCCCCGCCGTACTGCTGCTGGACGAGCCGACGGTGGGGATGGACCCCGTGTCGGCCAGGGACTTCCGCGACTTGGTGCGCGAACTCCGATCGGACGGACACACGGTGTTGATGACCACACACGACATGCCGGAGGCCGCCGACCTCAGCGACCGTGTCTCCTTCATCGACAACGGTGCGCTGGCACTGACGGAGAACCCGGACGTGATCGGAGAGATCGTTTCCTCGAAGGAGCGCATCGATGTGCGCGCGTTGCCACCGGAACTGCGACAAGAGGTGATCCGCGTTCCGGGTGTGTCCACGGTCACCGAAATCGAGCACGGCCTCTTCAGAGTCGAGGCCGAGCACAAGGAGGCCGTCCGCGGTGTGTTGATGTTGGCGATCGAGGCGGGAGTGACGGACATCGCACGGAGCCGTCCCTCCCTGGAAGAGGTGTACCTGCACCTCATCGGCCGGAGAGGCATGAACGTCGCCCCATGATGCGAAGAAATTTCGAATACAGCACGGTCGACCTGAGTGGGTTCGGAACTGGGTTCCGATTTCAGACCGTGGCGATGCGCAGCCAATCGGACACGTATTTCTCCCTCATTACCTCTCCGTTCTTCGCCCTGCTCTACATGGCGATCATGGAGTATTCGGGGCGGACCGACCTGAACACCCACGCCGTCATCGCTCCCATGCTGATGACTCTGTGGACAGCAGCACTCTCGTTCTCCGGTGAGATGATCAGTGAGAACCGGGAGAATGGCAGGCTGGAACTCCTGCTCGCCGCCCCCGCTTCGTTCCCCATGCTGGTCTTCGGCCGCCTGTGCGCCTGCATGCTGCTGTCCCTGCCTTCCTTCGGCATGTCCTACATGACGGCAGGGCTCGTCTTCGATTACTGGATGCCGATCCACCATCCGGGAGTCTTCGTCGGAGCGCTGGTCCTCACCGCCTTGGCCACCGCCGCTGCAGCGACCGCCCTGGCATCGGCCTTCGTGCTCACCCTCGGCGCTCGGATCGTCCAGAACACCTTGTCTTTTCCCGTCTACCTGCTCGGTGGGATCATCGTCCCGGTCTCCATGTTTCCCGGCTGGTTGGAGGCGATCAGCAGATTGGTCTACCTGTCGTGGAGCGCCGACCTGCTCAGAGCTTCCACAACACCGGAACCCGTGGCGAACGCGGTCATGGGCTTCTCGATGCTGAGCCTCCTCGGACTCTCGGCTCTGGCCTTCGGCCTGTTGTCCATCGTCTGGTTCCTCCGCCGAGCGAAGGAACTCGGCACCTTGTCCAAGGAGTGAGAGGTCGACCCAGCATGCTTCACCCCGTACAGGCCGCGAGGACAGTCACCCAAGGTGTCGTCGTCTCGGTGGCCGACTTCAGGTCCTTCTACACATGGCGTACGTGGTCAGGTGCATGGCTCGTGCGCATCGTGTGCCAAGTGGCCTTCTACAGCTTGATCGGGAACATGGTCGGCGATTCCGATTATGTGATATACGTGATCATCGGTGCGGCGATGATGGCCTGTGTGGCAGAAACCCTGATGACTTCGGCGTCATCCACGTGGGACCGCACGCTGGGGACTCTGCCACTCCTTGTCGGAGCTCCCGTGGAACCGGGGTTCTTCTATTTCGGTAGAAGTCTGATGTGGCCCCTGTCCGCGACGGTGACCACATCCGTGGCGATTCTGACGCTCTCCCTGTTTTTCGATCTGACGTGGTCGCCGGCACAGATCGCGCTTCTGGTGCTGCTCGTACTGATCACGTCGCTGTCCACCTATTGCCTTGCACTGGTGGTGGGCGCACTCGCGATGATTTTCCCAGGAGCGCGCAACGTCATCAGTTCTCTCGTGACAATCCTCGCAACCTGCTTCTGCGGAGCGATGGTCCCGGTCGAATTCTGGCCTCCGGCCATCCAGTGGGCTGCTCAAGCCGTACCCGTTACCCACGGATTGGAAGCCATACGCGGAATCGAAGGGGGCACTCGTGCGGCCGACATCCTCATGAGCACGTCCTGGACTGTCATAACCGGCGCCCTCTGGTTCGCGCTTTCCCTGTTCCTCTTCCGAAGGAATTTTTCCGCGGCACGGAAGGGAACCTCTCTCCTGACATGACCGCGGCCGGCGATCGCACGGCATCGCTGCTCACGCTGATGCACCCCTCAGCCCGGCGGGATGTTGTGCGTGAGCCGGAACATGTTCCGGCTGTCGACATCCGACTTCACCGACACCAGGCGTTCGTACACCTCGGGCTCATAAGCACGCCGGACGTCAGCCGGATCCGCCTCGTCGCTGGACAGGAAGTTGACGTAGGCACCGCCGGTACTCCACGGTTCCATCACCTCGACGAGCCGGGCTCCGTAGGCGCGCACATCCTCGGCCTGCTCCGGGGGCGCCATTCCGATGGTGAAGAACGTGAAGGCGGCGTCGCGATGCCCCACAGCACTCGGCGTCTCGGGTTCCCGCGCCAGAGCGCCACCGAGCTGCCGCACCTCCACCAGTGCCATCGGCGAGCCCGCCCCGGACCCGGCCAGGTCGATCATCGTCTCGATGGCCCCGTCCGGCAACTCACCCAGGAGGCTTGTCCGCTCATAGGCCGGGATCGGCCCCTCCGGGTCGCTGTGGATCAGGTCCCAGTCGGTGAACGGCATCTCCTCGACGGTGTCCAGCAGGACGGGGGCGAGGTCCCGGAGCGGCGCCACGAGCCCGGTACCTTCCGCCGTTCCTCCCACGAACGACACCCGCACGCTCACCACGAGCCGGCCACGTACCTCGTCCGGTAGCGGCGCGTCCGGCGGGATCCGCAGGAACGCCGCCGAGGTCGTCACGCTCTCGGGCGCCGCGGCGGCCCAGTCACGCCAGGACGGCAGCACGTCGGCCGCTGTCTCGGCCGGGTACAGGAGCGCGCCGGCGTAGAGCGTCCGGACGCCGAAGAGCCCGAAGTCGAGCGACGTGACGATCCCGAAGTTGCCCTTTCCGCCCCGGGCAGCCCAGAACAGGTCCTGCTCGCGCTCCGGCGTGGCCACCCGCAACTCGCCGTCAGCGGTCACGATCTCGAGTCGCGACACGTGATCCGCAGCGTATCCGTGCAGCCGGCCGAACGTGGGGCTCAGCCCGCCACCGAGGGTGTAGCCGACGGCCCCCACGCTCACCGATGATCCGGCGAGCCCGGCCAGACCGTGGGGAGCAGCGGCCTCCGCGATGGGGCCCCACCGGGCTCCGGGCCCGACCTGCACCGATGAGGACCGCTCGTCCACCCGGATCCGGTCCATCGCCGCGGTCGAGACGAGGATGCCCCCGTCGAAGGACACCGATGCCTGATGCCCGGTCGCCATCACGCACACCGGTAGGTCCTGACGTCCTGCGTACCGCACGGCCTTCTGCACATCCTGCGCATCGCGGGCGAGGACCACCGCTTCCGGTCGGCGTGTCACCGTGGTGTTGAACCCGGCCACCGCCCCGTCGTAACCCTCCTCCCCCGGGTACAGCCAGTTGTCGGGCCGGCCGGCTCCGTACGCGGGGGCGCCGACAGCGCCCAGAGCGCCGGCGGCGCCCAGTACCCCGCCGGCCCGCAACAGGGTGCGTCGGTCGATGTCCTTGCTCCTCGGGAGCTGATCTCCCCGATCGGCCTGTTCCGTCATACATGCACCTCTGGACTGTCACGGGGCGTGCCTGCGGCCCCAGCCTTCCAACTCATCGCCGAACCCGGCCGCGGGCAACGAGCGAGGGTTCCTTCCCGGGCGCCACGTTCGGGTGGCACAGTGCATCGGACCGGTGCACGACGCACGGCTCCTGGAGGACCGACCGCCGATTCGACCTTGGGCACCACTGGAGTATCACTACGGGCGGAGCGCCGTTCGACCGACGCTCCGACGACACCTCGAGTGGGTGACCGTGTGCCGGCTGCGCCACCGGGAGTGCCGGGGACGGTAGTTGCCTCCGCGGGGGCGAGCCACCGTGCACACGCCGCAAGCGTTGGTCGCCATGCCGTCGCCACAGGGGGTTGGGGAAGTGTGCGCCCCCCATTTCTTCGGCAGCCGGGCGCCGGGGGTGGAGGGGTTCGTCGAGGTGGGTCGGGTGAGCCCGGTGTCAAGGGTCGCAGCGCACACCTCGAGGCGCCCCACAGCCCAGGAACCGCAGACGGTGGGCCTGTCCCGCCAGGCCGCTCCGGTGCGTAGGCGCTATGAGTCCCGTCCACCCGTCGGCATGCCGACGGTCACAGCACCGACCGGCGAAGCTCCGCGATGACCGCGGAGAGATCGGCCGGATCCTCGGTGACGACGACCGCCACGACCGTCTCTGTCCCCGGCCACCCCTCGGCAAGAACCACCCGAGGATGAGCGAGCGCGGCCTCGGCCACTTCCTCCGCCTGACGCCCGGCCGGCGGCAGCAGCACCATGGCCGCACCACGCTCCGGTTCGGACACCTGACTGGGCAGGTCCCCGTCGGTGAGCAGGGCGAGGACTGCCTCGTAGGGGCGAACTGCCCCGCGGTGCGCGTACGGGATGAGGTGGGAGTTGATCAGGTCGCCGCCGAGCCGTCCGCCCGCTTCCAGGACAACCGGGCCCTCGGAGGTGAGGCGGAGATCGATATGGAATCCGCCGGTATGCAGGCCGACGGCGAGCACAGCCTGCGCGGCGGCCTGGCTCAGGTCCTTGACCCCTGTGTCCGCGAGGGCGGAGGGCACGGACGCGGCCCACGACGGCGCCAGGGGTCCGTCGATTCTCTTGTCGGTGACACCGAGAATCCTCACCGTGCCTTCGGAGACGACACCGGAGACGGAGTGCTCGGAGCCGTCGACGTACTCCTCGACGAGGAAATCCGTCGTCCCCGAGTAGTTGGCGGCCGTCAGCGCGAACACCTCGTCCAGATCGGTGTCCCCATCGATGAGCGCCATACCGCGCCCTCCGGAACAGTGGGCGGGTTTGAACACCAAGGGCCTGCCTTCGGTGCCGAGTTCCGCGACAGCGGTCCGCAGATCGTCAGCCGTCCGGCCGGCCCGCCAGGCCGGGTTGAGCCCATAGGGCTCCATGACCCGGCGCTGTTCGGTCTTGTCCGTGGCCGTGGCGGCGGCAGCGGTGCCGATACCGCGCACCCCGAACCGCTCGGCGACCAACGCGGTCAGGCCGACGTGCTTGTCGCCCCAGCAAGCCACAGCGGCCGGGGCCGGACCGGGCCACACCTGCGCAGCCTGTTCCAGGAGCGGGGCTCCCTCGTCGAAAGACCCGCGCCTGTGGTCCGGCAACCCCGTGTGGGAGATATCGGCGTCGGAAGCGACATGCACGCCCAGCCCCAGTGCGGCGGCCGCGTCGAGTTCGGCGCGCCATTCCAGTGGGGAGCGTCGGAGCCCGAGATAGAGCACTGTACGGTCGTCCGATCCATCGCCTTGGCCCACGGCCGCCGGCTTCAGTCCTGTCGTCATCTGGTCGAGCCCTGGTCCCGTTCACTGTCGTGGTCTTCGCTTCTGCTCCTGAGGTCTCGACACCATACGTTCCTGGTACTACACGTTGCCGAAGTCGTTGATCACCGCCCACCGAGAATGAAACAGCCCTGACGTCGCAGAGACCCGCCCCGCCCTCGGGCGGAGGGGAGACGGCCCCGGCCACGAGCCGGTGGCCTGTCCTCAGCAGACAGCCGGTGCACAGGGGAAAAACGGTTCCGGGCGGCCCCGGCCCGTTCACCCGTACATCCTTACGGTTATCGTGCCCATGATCCATTCGCGCACGGGCCCGGCAGCGTCGCCGGACCTCCCCTCAGCAGTACATCTGACCGATCAGGAGGAAGCCGGCATGTTCCGCAAAGTACTCGTGGCGAACCGGGGCGAGATCGCCATCCGGTCGCTGCGTGCCGGATACGAACTGGGTGCCCGCACCGTCGCTGTCTTCCCGTACGAGGACCGCAACTCCCTGCACCGGCTCAAGGCCGACGAGGCCTACCAGATCGGCGAACCCGGCCACCCGGTCCGCGCCTACCTGTCCGTGGACGAGATCGTCCGCGCCGCGACCGAGGCCGGAGCCGACGCCGTCTATCCCGGTTACGGCTTCCTGTCGGAGAACCCCGACCTCGCACACGCCTGCGAGGCGGCGGGTATCACCTTCGTCGGTCCCCCCGCCGAGGTACTGGAGCTGACCGGCGACAAGTCACGCGCGGTGGCGGCCGCACGCGAGGCCGGCGTCCCCGTTCTGGAGTCCAGTGCTCCTTCCGACGACGCCGACGCCCTGATGGCCGAAGCGGAGGGCATCGGCTTCCCTCTGTTCGTCAAGGCCGTGGCCGGCGGCGGTGGCCGCGGCATGCGCCGGGTACAGGAGCCCGGGGAGCTGCGCGCCGCGCTCGAAGCCGCCATGCGTGAGGCCGCATCGGCCTTCGGGGACCCCACCGTGTTCCTGGAGCGTGCCGTGACCTCCCCGCGCCACATCGAGGTGCAGATCCTCGCCGACGGCGCGGGCGACGTCGTGCACCTCTACGAACGCGACTGCTCGCTCCAGCGCCGGCACCAGAAGGTCATCGAGCTGGCCCCCGCCCCCAACCTCGATCCTGCCCTGCGCGAACGCATCTGCGCGGACGCGGTGCGTTTCGCCCGGCAGATCGGTTACCGCAACGCGGGCACGGTCGAGTTCCTGGTCGGCGCGGACGGCAGCCACGTCTTCATCGAGATGAACCCGCGCATCCAGGTCGAGCACACGGTCACCGAGGAGATCACCGACGTCGACCTGGTGCAGTCCCAGCTGCGGATCGCCTCGGGCCAGACCCTGGGCGACCTCGGCATCGAGCAGGAAGGCGTCTACGTACGCGGTTCGGCTCTGCAATGCCGCATCACGACGGAGGACCCGGCCAACGACTTCCGTCCCGACACCGGGATCATCAGCGCCTACCGCTCCCCCGGCGGCTCGGGTATCCGGCTGGACGGCGGCACCTCGGCCGCGGGCACCGAGATCATCCCGCACTTCGACTCCCTGCTGGTGAAGTTGACCTGCCGGGGCCACGACCTGGCCACGGCGCTCAATCGGGCCCGCCGGGCCGTGGCTGAGTTCCGCATCCGCAGTATCGCCACGAACATCCCCTTCCTGCAGGCGGTGCTGGATGACCCGGACTTCCAGGCGGGGCGGATCACGACGTCCTTCATCGAGGAACGCCCGCACCTGTTGACCGCACGCCCCTCTGCGGACCGGGGCACCCGGCTGTTGACCTACCTGGCCGACGTGACGGTGAACAAGCCGCACGGTGAACGGCCCCAGCTGGTGGATCCGGTCACGAAGCTGCCTCCGCTGCCCGCGGGGGAGCCGCCCGCGGGGTCGCGTCAGCGCCTGTCCGAGCTCGGTCCGGACGGGTTCGCACGGTGGCTGCGCGAGTCACCGAACCTGGCGGTGACCGACACCACGTTCCGGGACGCTCACCAGTCCCTGCTGGCCACCCGGGTGCGTACCAAGGACCTGTTGTCGGTGGCGCCGGCGGTGACGCACACTCTGCCCGAGCTGCTCTCGTTGGAGGCCTGGGGCGGCGCCACCTACGACGTGGCGCTGCGTTTCCTGGCCGAGGACCCTTGGGAGCGGTTGGCCGCTCTACGCGAAGCCGTGCCCAACATCTGCCTGCAGATGCTGCTGCGCGGCCGCAACACGGTGGGCTACACGCCTTATCCCACGGAAGTGACCAACGCCTTCGTCCACGAGGCCGCGGCAACGGGTGTGGACATCTTCCGGATCTTCGACGCCCTCAACGATGTCGAGCAGATGCGTCCGGCGATCGAGGCGGTGCGCGAGACCGGTACCTCGGTGGCGGAGGTCGCTCTGTGCTACACCTCCGATCTGTCCGATCCGTCGGAGAAGCTGTACACCCTGGACTACTACCTGAGGCTGGCCGAGCGGATCGTGGCGGCGGGTGCCCACGTGATCGCGGTCAAGGACATGGCCGGTCTGCTGCGCGCCCCGGCCGCCGAACAGCTGGTCTCGGCGCTGCGCCGCGAGTTCGATCTGCCGGTGCATGTCCACACCCACGACACCACGGGTGGCCAGTTGGCCACCTACCTGGCGGCGGCCAACGCCGGGGCGGACGCGGTGGACGGCGCCGTGGCCTCGATGGCGGGAACCACGTCCCAACCGTCGCTGTCGGCGATCGTGGCCGCTTTCGACCACTCCGACCGCTCCACCGGCCTGGATCTGGGCGCGGTCAACGAGCTGGAGCCGTACTGGGAGTCGGTACGCCGTGTCTACGCGCCCTTCGAGGCCGGGCTGTCCTCACCCACCGGGCGGGTGTACCGCCACGAGATCCCGGGCGGGCAGCTGTCCAACCTCCGCACTCAGGCGATCGCCCTGGGGCTGGGCGAGCGTTTCGAGGACGTGGAGGCCATGTACGCCGCCGCCGACCGGATGCTGGGCCATCTGGTCAAGGTCACGCCGTCCTCCAAGGTGGTGGGTGACCTGGCATTGCACCTGGTCGGTGCGGGGGTCTCCCCGGAGGAGTTCGAGTCCGACCCCGGCAGCTTCGACATCCCCGACTCGGTGGTGGGCTTCCTCCGCGGCGAGC
Organism: Nocardiopsis xinjiangensis YIM 90004; assembly: GCF_000341145.1. Taxonomy (GTDB): domain Bacteria; phylum Actinomycetota; class Actinomycetes; order Streptosporangiales; family Streptosporangiaceae; genus Nocardiopsis; species Nocardiopsis xinjiangensis. Next base: position 141,688 of record NZ_ANBE01000014.1, on the reverse strand, counting down.
TGGGCCTTCCCCCGGGCGGGTGGCCGGAGCCGTTCCGCACCCGCGCGCTCGAGGGGCGGCCGGGGGAACCGGCGATGGCGGAACTGACCGAGGAGGACCGCGCCGGGTTGGCCGAGGAGCCGCGGGCCACACTCAACCGGCTGCTCTTCCCCGGCCCGGCCCAGGAGTTCGAGGAGCACCGGGCTGCTTACGGCGACACCAGTGTGCTCTCCAGCGCCGACTTCTTCTACGGCCTGAGTTCGGGTGAGGAGTACTCGGTGGACCTGTCCCCGGGTGTGCGTTTGCTCATCGAGTTGGAGGCGGTGAGCGAGGCCGATGAGCGCGGTGTGCGCACGGTGGTGGCCATGCTCAACAACCAGCTGCGCCCGCTCCAGATCAGGGACCGCGCGCTGGCCTCGCACGTGCGCGCCGCCGAGAAGGCGGACAAGTCGGCCCCGGGGCACGTTGCCGCGCCCTTCGCCGGAGCGATCAGCATGGCGGTCTCCGAAGGTGAGGAGATCGAGGCAGGAGCGACGGTGGCCACCATCGAGGCGATGAAGATGGAGGCCTCGATCACGGCGCCCGTGTCGGGGCGGGTCACGCGCCTGGCGGTCGATCCGGTGCAGAAGGTGGAGGGGGGCGACCTGCTCCTCTGCCTGGACTGAGGTGGCCGGCCGCGGTGACCGCGTTGCTGCGGCCGGGCCGGGCTCCCGGGCCCGTCCGGTATACGCGGTCATCCGGTGGGACCGGCGCGAGTGCCGGCTGCCCGACGTTCTCGGCGGCCCCGTCGGTCGGCGGTGCCGCGGTCGCCCCTCTCCGGCAGGGGCGGCCGCGGCGCCGTCCGCTCGGCGCGTGCCGAACCGGGGCCTCCACCGATCCGGTGGCCGTCCGCCGGAACAGGTCCGCACACGTGCTGATATCCGCTGCCCGCATCAGCCGAATTACCCGGTTCCCGGCGGGCCACGATCTTTTTCGACGGCAAATTTCATTCCCATCACGGCAGCGTGGCAGGCGAACGAAGAGACGACGCCCGAGCCGCACGGGAACCGAAAAAGGGATCCTTGCTCCAGCACAACAAGCGTAATTATGGCGCCGACCCCAAGGCGAGCACCCAGGGTAACTGGAACATCGAATTGTGACCCTTCAGGTTGACAGCGACCTGCACCGCAGTTAATATTGTGAATTATGTCGGAATTCGCATCTCTGGAGCGGCGCCGCCCCCGGCGCGGGCGCACGAGGCGCCCCATGCTCCGAGCCGCGCTCCGCGACCAGGCCGGCTCGACCAACACGGTCGGCCACGAGAACGACTCGTGGGCAGGCGTCGCCATCGGTGGGGGGGGGGGGGAGCCGTAACCGAGCGCACTCCGGCAGCATCGAGGCAGCACCGTCAGGGACGGTGGCCCGCGCTTCCCGGAATCAATATTTCCGCAGATATACGTGCACATCTTCCTGTAGCACGTACGGCGGCAACGACTGCTGCCTCTGCCGGGCTCTCCGGTGACACGATCGCCGAACCTCAATCCCTTTTATTAACTTTCTCAACGTGTGTTCGCGCCTACTCAGGCCCGATCTTCACCTCTGCCTGGAAGCTCATGGAGGGCTGTATTCGTCATGTCCAAAAACTCGCATGAAGGTGGAGAACAACCAGACCACCGCAAGAAAGGAGACAAGGAAAACAAAGAAAACGAGGCGGCCTCGAGACCGAAGAATCGGCCGGGTTATACCGCGTTCGGAAGCTTGGACTACCGGCATCCCAAGTATCCCCACGACACGCACCCGGTCCTTGTTCCGGGCATTGCGATCGACGAGCAGCGCCGCCGCTACCGGGTCGACTGGCTCGTGTTCGCGATCGCCGGTTCGCTGACGGTCGCCTTCGTCCTCTGGGGCGTCTCGTCACCGGCAAGCGTCGCCGCGGTCGCCGAGACGGCCTTCTACTGGTCCACCGACAACCTCGGCTGGATGTTCAACGTCGTGGCCATCGTCGTGCTCGTCGCCACCGTGGGCATAGCCCTCTCCTCCTACGGGAAGATCCCGTTGGGCAAGGACGGCGAACGGCCGGAGTTCAGCACGTTCTCCTGGACAGCCATGCTGTTCGCCGCCGGCCTGGGTGTGGCGGTCCTGTTCTGGGGCCCCTCGGAGCCGCTCGGCTACTTCACCTCACCGCCTCCGCTGACCAACGAGCCGGAGTCGGTCGAGGCCATGCACACGGCTCTGGCCCAGATGTACTACCACTGGGGCTTTCACGCGTGGGCCATCTACGCACTGGTCGGCGGGGCCGTTGCCTACGCCGCATACCGCCGTGGCCGTTCCCTGCTCATGTCCTCGATCTTCCGTGCACTGTTCGGCCGGCGGTTCACCGAGGGCTTTGCCGGAAAGCTCGTCGACATCTTCGCGATCATCGCGACGCTCTTCGGCACTGCCGCCGCTCTCGGTATCGCGGCGATGCAGATCGGCTCCGGTGTCAGCATCGTGTCGGGTGCCGGTGACCTCACGAACAACACTCTCGTCGTCATCATCGCTGTTCTGACCGTCGGCTTCGTCATCTCGGCCATCTCGGGCATCGCGCGGGGCATCCGCTACCTGTCGAACATCAACATCGTGCTCACGATCGGCATGATCGCGATCGTTCTCTTCCTCGGCCCCACACTGTTCCTCCTGAACCTGCTCCCCTCGGCGATCATGGAGTACTTCGGCTCCATGTTCGACATGATGGGCCGGTCGCTCTCGTGGGGTTCGCAGACGCAGGAATTCCAATCGCTGTGGACCGTCTACTACTGGGCGTGGTGGATCTCCTGGTCGCCTTTCGTGGGCATCTTCCTCGCACGTATCTCCCGCGGCCGCACCATCCGCCAGTTCATTCTCGGCACGATCCTCATCCCGTCGTCGCTGCTCTTCATCGCGTACGGAGTGATGGGTGGAACCTCCATCTGGATGTACCGGGAAGGCCGGCCCGGAATCACTGAGGGCATGCCCGCGCCCGAGGTGCTCTTCGCCCTCATCGGCAACCTCCCGTATGTCGAGTGGCTGCCCTTCGTCGTGATCCTGGTGCTCGCGATCTTCTTCGTCACCGCCGCCGACTCCGCGTCGGTCGTGATGGGCATGCTCACCACACAGGGGGATCAGAAGCCCCGCCGTTGGGTGGTCATCTTCTGGGGCCTGGTCATGTCGGGGATCGCGATCGTGATGCTGCTTCTCGGCGATGCGATGGCCTTGGAAGGCCTGCAGCAACTCGTGATCGTCACAGCAGTACCGTTCGCACTCGTGCTGCTTCTCGCCATCGTCGCGTGGTTCAAGGAACTGCGCACCGACCCCCTCACCCTGCGTATGCGCTATATCGATACTGCGGTGAGCAACGCCGTGACCGAAGGAGTGCTCCGATACGGGGACGACTTCTCGCTGAAGGTGGTGGAATCCCGGCCCGGGGACGGAGCCGGGGCAGAGATCGACTCCACCGACGGAAGCTACACCGAGTGGTACCAGCGCACCAACGAAGAAGGCGAACCGGTCGGCTACGACTTCGAGACCGGGGAGTGGGCCGACGGCTATGACGCGGCCACCGGTGAGCTCTCCGAGGCCGCCCCCGAAGAGCTCGCGGTGGAACAGGAAAAACTTCGCGTGGAAGCGTTGGAGACCGAGACCGACCGTGAGAAGGGCTGACTCCATCGCCCTCGGCGCCGGCCGCTCAGCCGGCGTCGAGGGCCAGGCGAAAGCCCGTGTGGCCCAGGGTCGTGTCCGCGGTGACCGCGGTGCGCGCGGAGGTGCGGTACCGGCGGCAGTACGACGCGTGGCACATGTAGGAACCGCCCCGCAGCACAGGTCGTCGATCGGTCGCACCGAAGACGCCGCTGGTCCGTTCCCAGACGTTGCCCGTGGTGTTGTACAGGCCGTATGCGTTGGGTTCGAACGAGACGGCGGGCACGGTCCCGACCGGGCCGGTCGGGCCGTCCGGGAAAGCACCGGGGAACGTGTTCATGCGGGGCTCCCCGTCGGGTTCCCGCACGGCACCCCAGGGAAAAGGCTGCTGCTCGAGTCCGCCGCGCGAGGCGAACTCCCACTCGGCCTCCGACGGGAGCCGGGCGCCGACCCACTCGGCATAGGCCGTTGCGTCCCGCTGCGACACATGGGTGACCGGGTGTGCGCTGCGGGGCTCCGCCGAGGATCCGGGGCCTTCGGGACGGTGCCAGCAGGCACCCTCGACCTGGCGCCACCACGGCGTCTGCGCGACCGCTGGAGCGCTGCTGCGCAGTTCGTCGGGCAGCAGACCCTGGAACACGAGGGAGTCCCCCAGCTTCTCGGCATCGGTGCGGTGTCCGGTATCGAGCACGAAGGCGGCGAACTCGGCCACGGTCACCGCCGTCGGCGCGATGGCGAACGGCTCCACCCGCTCCTGGCGAACGGGCCCCTCTCCGTCCTCCGGATAGGCGAACCGGTCCGTGCTGCCCATGAGGAACGTGCCTCCGGCGAGGCCGATCATCCGCAGCTCGTCGTCGGCAGCGGCGGCAAGGCGTTCCAGCATTTTCCTGCCGGCGCCTTCCGGGCCCCCCGGCCGCCGGCCGGCCGCCTCGCGTGCAGGACCGCAGCAGCTCATTCGAACCCCTTTGTTCCGTCTTGTCGAAAGGAACACTCATGACTCGGAAACGACCGAACATCATCGTCGTCCAGGCCGACCAGATGGCGGCCCAGGCTCTCGGTGCGTACGGGGACCAAGCAGCGAAGACCCCGAACATCGATGCTCTCGCCGACGAGGGGGCGGTGTTCGATCGCGCGTACTGTAACACTCCGTTGTGCGCGCCTTCGCGTGCGTCGATGATGACCGGCCGCCTGCCCTCGGCGATCGGTTGCTATGACAACGGGGACGATTTCGCGGCCTCCGAACCGACCTTCGCCCACCGGCTGCGGGCGAGCGGATACCACACGGCGCTGATCGGGCGGATGCACTTCATCGGTCCGGATCAGCAGCACGGCTTCGAGGAGAGGCTGACCACGGATGTCTATCCGGCCGATCTGGACATGGTGCCCGATTGGAACCGCCCGCTGGAGGAGCGGCTCCAGTGGTACCACGATGCCGATGCCGTGTTCACCGCCGGTGTCTCGAAGGCCACGGTGCAGCAGGACTTCGACGACGAGGTCGGGTTCCGGACCCTGCGCCACCTCAACGACAGGGTCCGCGCCAATCAGGCTGCCGGGGAGGACCTGCCCTTCCTGATGGTCACCTCGTTCATCCATCCGCACGATCCGTACGAGCCGCCGCGCGAGCACTGGGACCGGTTCGCCGACGACGGGATCGCTGATCCGGCCCACCCCGAGGTCCCTGACCCCGAGCAGGATCCGCACAGCCACCGCCTGCGGGCGATGAGCGGGTTCGACGTACGGGAGCCCGGTATCGACGAGGTGCGCAGGGCCCGCCGTGCGTACTACGCAGCGGTGAGCTACATCGATGACCACGTCGGCCGCATTCGCGAGCGCGTCGAGGAGCTCGGGCTGGCCGACGACACCGTCATCGTCGTCACGAGCGACCACGGTGACATGCTGGGCGAGAAGGGCCTCTGGTACAAGATGTCACCGTACGAGCAGTCCTCGCGGGTGCCGATGATCGTGCATGGACCCGAACACCTGGTGCCGAAGGGCCGCTTCGCCAACACGGTCTGCCTGCTCGACCTGATGCCCACCCTGCTGGAGCTCTCCGGGGCCCCTGGGGCGAGTGAGCAGGACGGGCAGTCGTTGCTGGAGACCGCACGCCGGGAGAGCGCGGGTGAGGCAGCCCCCGAGGACCGCGACATCGTGATCGAGTACCTCGCGGAGGGCACGTTGCGCCCCCAGCTGACGATGGTGCGGGGACACCTGAAGTACATTCTGTGCCCCGGCGATCCGGAGCAGCTCTTCGATCTCTCGGTGGACCCGGCCGAGCTGCAGAACCGCGCCGCGGAGCCCGAGTACGCGGAGACCGTCCGAAAGATGCGGGCGGCGCTCGGGGCGCGCTACGACCTCCCCGAGCTGGAGGCCGAGGTGCTCGAGAGCCAGGCGAGCCGCCGTCTCGTCGCCGAGGCGCTGCAGAAGGGGCGGGTGAACCCCTGGGACTTCCAGCCTGAGCCCGAGCAGCGCTACGTGCGCGGCGACTTCTGGGGTGCGCTCGGCTACGGGAAGATCTCCGACCCTTCGAGGTGAGTCCTGCGCGGGGCCGGGCTCGCCATCCCGTTGCGAGCCCGGCCCCGCGCCGCATGTGTGCAGGGTCGTGTACAGAAGCGGCCGCATGTGGTCAGGACCCGTAACGAAACGTGTTCGGACGGACACTAAACTACGGCCTGTTCCGCTTCGGCGGCCGTCCCCGTGGGATTCCGACCTGCGGAGCGCGGCACGAGCCGACGACGGCGCTCCTCCCCGGGGCCGTTCTCCGGCCCGCCCTTCCCCCTCGTCGAAAAGGCCCCCATGCAACCCCGACCTCCGCAGCCCGGACCGACCGCTCGCCCGGAGCAGTTCCCTGCCCCCGGAACGGTGCAGGGCCTGGCCGTGGTGCTCTGGCTCTCCACCGCCATCTCGTTCACCGTGCTGCTCATCAACATGGCCACCGCACCCATGTACGGCGTGGAACCCGGGTACGCGTTCGGTTACTCGCTGCCCCATACCGTCCTCGGCGTGCTCTTGGCCGTGCCCGCCTTCCCGGTCACTCGTGGCCGCTCCTGGGCGCGGACCATGGCCAAGGTCGTTCTCATCATCCAGATCGTCCTGCAGTCGATGATGTTGCTCAGCGGAACCGCTGCTCTCTGGGCGCTGTTCCTGCTCCCGCTGGCCATCACCGGGCTGGTTCTGCTGCACCGCCCGCCGTCCCGGTGGTTCTTCACGATCCACAGCCAGGCCGCCGACCAGGAGTACATGCAGCAGTACGCGGCCCCCTACCCGCACCCGGAGGCTGGGCCGGGGCATGCCCCGCCCCAGCAGTACCCGCAGCAATACCCCCAGCAGGGCCACGGGCAGCAGCCGCCGCAGAACGGCTCCTGGAACCAGTACCCCTACCAGCAGTAGTCCGTGGTGTCTCGGTGAACGAGCCGACCACGGCACAGGGCCGGCCGCCCGCGCGGGGCGGCCGGCCCGCTGTTTTCCGGGCGAGGCTTTCCGGGCCGCGACGGCGCGCCTGGGGTCGCTGACCGACGCGGTGCGCGCCATGAGGGGCCGAGCGCGCAGACGCATGGAGGCCGGCGCTTACGTGCCCGGGACCGACGTGAAGCGTCCGTTGCGCCCGCTCCCCCCGTGCCCGGAGACTTGTCCCATGAATGCCCGACGCCTGATCATCATCACAGGGCAAGAAGGAGCAGGGAAATCCACCCTGGTCCGCGCGCTCCTGCCCCACACACCCGACGGCGCGCGGATCGATGCCGAGGACCTCGGCCAGGTCAACCCCTGCACCATGGACGAGGCATTCAACGAAATGCTCCGACGCAACGTGGCTGCCCTGGCCACCAACTTCTGGGCCTTCGGTCACCACAACGTCCTGGCGGCCAGCTTCATCGACACCCACGACGACTACCTGAGGTTCCGGCCGCTCATCCCGGAGAACACCGAGATCACCCTCATCCAACTGTGCGCGTCCAGACCCGTACGCGACCAGCGGCGCATCCACCGCCCCAAACCCACCAGCCCCGAGTGGCGTGACCGGGTCGACCGCGCCTGCCCCGAGGACACCTCTCTCGCGCAGATGTCGGGCACCGCCGACTACCGGTACTTGCGCACGGACAACGGCCACGAAGACATCACCACGACCGTGAACCGGCTCCGGAGCGCGCTTCCGGACATCTACGGCACCGCTGAAGTGCCCGGCGCCTCCCCGACGAACCCCTGATCCGATCGCCCAGGCGGCTGGAGCGGAGCAGTCGGACGCACGCAGGGACGCTTTCGTCGAGCACGATGTGCACGGGAGCACCGGTTCCGTCGGTCTTTGGACCGCTCATCTCTACGAGCTCCCTGTGGGGACGGTGATCGGATCGCTCGGTGGCGGACGCCGGTGTCCGGGTCCGGGGACGTGAAGCGCCTGTGGGCCGATCAGTCCTGGAAACGTGCGTGGGGCGGCGGGTTCTTCCTCGGCCGCATCCGGACCGGGGGCAGTTCCGGGGCCGGGATCCGGTCCATCCCCTCGCGGTTCTTTCCCGGGCCGCCGTGGCCCACGTAGCCCTCGACGCGGCCGAACCGTTCGCCGTGGTTCTGCCATTCTTCGCGGTACTGCTCGATCTCCTCCGTCGAGCGACCCAGGAAGTTCCACCACATGAGGACCTCCTCGGTGAAGGGGGCGCCTCCCACCAGCACGGTCCTGGCCGGCCCGTCGCCGTCGTTGGCGATCCGCAGGGTCCGGTTCTCCACTCCGGTGTAGCCCACGGCGTCCTTGGGCACGTGCACGCCTTCGAGGGTGAGGGCCTCACCCGTGTCCACCAGAAGGCCGTGCTCGAACCCGGGGTCGACCTGCAGATCGAGGACTGCGCCGGGATCGAGCCTGATCTCGGCCCCCACCAGCGGCGTGTGCATGCTCACCGGCGCCTCCGCCCCCAGCAGTGATCCGAGGAACACGAGCGCGGATCCCCCGTCGAACCCGACGGGTTCGGGAACGAAGTGCTCGAACTCGCGGCCCGGTCTGTCACGCACCTCCTCCGGGAGGGCGATCCAGAGCTGCAGCCCGTGGAGCCGGCTGGTGTCCGGCGTGGAGGTCTCGGAGTGGCAGATGCCCGCCCCCGCCGTCATCAGGTTCATCTCTCCGGGAAGGACGTGGGCGCTGTTGCCACCGGAGTCGATGTGGGAGACGGTCCCCTCGAACAGCCAGCTGAGCGTCTGCAGCCCCGTGTGCGGGTGCGGAGCCACGTCCATGCCGCCGGTGGCCGAGACCTCGTCCGGCCCGTAGTGGTCGATGAAGCACCACGCTCCGATCAGGGAACGCTGCCGTTGCGGCAGCGTACGGCGCACGTTCATGGCGCGTGGCCCGCCCAGGGGCACGGCGCGGGCGGTGATGATCTCGACCGGGGCCCGGCCCGCGTGCTCCGACCATGGCCCGGGAAGGCCGCCGTCGACGCACACGTGGGTGTCCGGGTTCTCCTCCGGATTGGTCATTGCGGTGTCCTTTCTGCCGCTCTGGGGTGGGCCCTTCCGGGGAACGCCGGGGACGACGCACGGGTTCCCCTCGTCCCTCGGAACGGGGACCGCACGAACAGAAGGGTCCCTAAGCACGCTCGCGGTTCTCGAGGGTGCCCGTGACCGTGGCTCCGAGACTGTTGCGGACGTGGGAGCGCACCAGTTCGGCTGCGGCAGCACCGTCGCCGTCGATGACCAGTTCCAGGATCTGGTGGTGCTGGTTCAGATCGATGGTGCGCGGTTCGGCCCCCGCGGGCAGCTCGAGGCCGATCCGCCGGTACCGGTCGGCCTTGTCCCACAGGTCGTCCAGGAGTCGGATCATCACTTTGTTGTGGGACGCGGCGTAGATCGCCCGGTGGAAGGCCCGGTGCGCGGTGATGGCTTCCTCGCCCCAGGTCCGGGTGACGGGCAGGAGTTCCTCGGCGGCCGCCTGCATCGTGGCGATCTCCCGTTCCGTGCGGCGTTGCGCGGCGAGCTCGGTGGCGGAGGGTTCCAGCGAGAGACGGACCTCCAGCAGCTCACGCGCCTCGGACGCGCTCATGGGGGCCACGCGGACGTCTCGGTGGGCGTCCATCACGACCCACTCCTCACTCGCCAGCCGCCTGATCGCCTCGCGCAGAGGGGTGATGCTCATCCCCATCTCTTCCGCCAGTTCGTACTGGGACAGGCGTGATCCTGGGGCGAGCCCACCGGAGGTGATCCTCTGGCGCAGCTCGGTGTAGGCCAGCCCGCCCTTGCTGGAGAAGACGTTCGCGCTGGTCATCTCGGCCTCTCGTCATTTTCACTCGCGGGCTTGTGGCCCCGGTCTCAGTCAGCATATGCTCCGGATAACTTATAAGCCTCTTATAAGAGTACTGGCAGGAAGAGGACCATGAAAATCGTTTCCGCTCACGTCGGCACCATCCCGATCAGCTCGTCGATGCGCAACGCCTACATCGACTTCAGCAAGATGGACTGCACGATCCTGGCTCTGGTCAGCGACGTGGTGGTCGACGGCAAGCCGCTGGTGGGTTACGGCTTCAACTCCAACGGCCGGTACAACGCCACCGCCATCCTGAGCGAGCGGATGCTGCCGCGGCTGCAGAACGCCGCTCCGGAAGAGCTGCTGGACGAGAACGGCGAGCTCTCGCCCGCCCAGGCGTGGGACGTCATGATGCGCAACGAGAAGCCCGGCGGACACGGTGAACGCTCCGTCGCCGTCGGCGTGGTGGACATGGCGCTGCACGACCTCGCCGCCAAGGCCGCAGGTGTGCCGCTGTACCGGTGGATCTCCGACCACTACGGTGACGGCGACCCGGACGAGGACGTCTTCGTCTACGCCGCCGGCGGCTACTACGCACCCGGCAAGAGCCTGGAAGACCTGCAGAACGAGATGCGGGGCTTCCTCGACTCCGGGTACGAGATCGTCAAGATGAAGATCGGCGGGGCCGACCTGGCCGAGGACCTCCGGCGCATCGAGGCGGTCATCGACGTCCTGGACGGCGACGGCTCCCGGCTGATGGTGGACGCCAACGGCAAGTTCGATCTGCAGACCGCACTGGAGTACGGCAAGGCCATCGACCCGTACGGCCTCTTCTGGTACGAGGAGGTCGGCGACCCGCTGGACTACGGTCTCAACGCGACGCTGTCGGAGAACTACCGCAACCCCATCGCGACCGGCGAGAACCTGTTCTCGCTGCAGGACGCCCGGAACCTGATCCGTTACGGCGGCATGCGCCCGGACCGCGACTTCGTCCAGGTCGACCCGGCGCTGAGCTACGGGCTGACGGAGTACCGCCGATTCCTGGACATGCTCGCCCAGCACGGGTGGTCCTCCCGGCGGTGCATCCCGCACGGTGGGCACCAGTTCTCGCTGCACATCGCCGCATCCCTCAAGCTGGGCGGCAACGAGTCCTACCCCGGAGAGTTCCAGCCCACGGGCGGCTTCACCGACGACGCGGTGATCACCGACGGCCGTGTGGCACCGGGCGACCTTCCGGGTATCGGGCTCGAGGGCAAGGCGGAGTTCTACAAGGTTCTCCGCGACCTGCACGAGTGACCGTCCACGGCTGGTGCCCCGGAAGAGTCGTCGACAGGGGCACCGCCGTCCCAGGTACCACGGACGGCCGCTTCTGGGCAGCGTGGACAACCGCCCGAACCACGAGCGCTGCCCATGAATCCGTCTGCGCAACGGCTACGGGCTCTCCTCCCCCTCCCTGCGGAGCACCCACGGCCTCATTTTCCTGCAAGGCCGGTATCACCCCGCGCACCGACCGATCCGATCCCCTGCAGCAAGACGAGCCGAGCAAAAGACCGAAGAAGGTACAGCAATGGCAACCCCCTACCCGCATTCCCTGTGGGGAAAATTGTGGGTCTCACACCGAGAGATCAAAGAACTCCTGACATTCTCGAGGCGCAGGAAAGCGCCACGAGCGGAACTGGTGAAAACCAACAGCGGCACCGACAGCACTCCCGCTGCCGGCCATACCGATGCGGAGACCTCGGAAGCGGCCGAGAGCTCGGAAACTCCCCAGGAGCCCGCTGAACCCGGCCCCGGGTACACGCCCGCACGCATCATCGGGCTGGTCCTCGGTCCGCTGCTGTTCCTGGTGACGCTCGTATTCTTCGACCCCGAGGGGCTCTCACCGGAGGGGAAGGGGGTCCTCGCCTCCACTCTCTGGATCGCGACCTGGTGGATCACCGAGGCGATCCCCATCCCGGTCACGTCCTTGCTTCCGGTCGCGCTCCTGCCGCTGACCGGTGCGGTGGAGGGCGATGCCGTGGTCGCCGCGTACGGCGACGACATCATCTTCCTGTTCCTCGGCGGGTTCTCACTCGCGATCGCGATGGAGAAATGGAACCTCCATCAACGGATCGCCCTCACGATCGTCGCCGCGATCGGTACGAGCCCGCGCCGTATCATCCTCGGCTTCATGGTCGCGACGAGCTTCCTGTCGATGTGGGTCTCCAACACGGCCGCCACGATGATGATGATCCCCGTCGGGTTGGCGGTCGTTTACCAGGCTTCCCGCTCCATGCGCGGCGGAGAGCACGAATCCGACCTGTCGAAGTTCGAGAAGTCCATCGTCTTCGGTATCGGCTACGCGGCCACCATCGGCGGCCTCGGTACGCTCATCGGCACACCGCCGCTCGCCATCCTCTCGGCGACCGTCGGGAGGATCTACGGTGAGAGCATCGGGTTCGGCACGTGGATGATGTTCGGTGTTCCGATCGTCGTCGTCCTCCTTTCCTTCGCGTGGTTCTACCTGACGAACATCAAGTTCAAGGTCGGGTTCAAACACCTTCCTGGTGGTGAAGAGAGCATCCGGGGAGAGAAGAGGGCCCTCGGCCGGATGTCCACCGAGGAAAAGACCGTACTCGGTGTGTTCCTCGCAGTGGCGTTCATGTGGGTCACCCGTTCCTTCATCTGGGAAGGCCTTGTTCCGGGCATCAGCGACGGTGTGATCGCGGTCGTCGCGACGGTGTTCCTGTTCACCTTGCCGACCCGCCACGGTACGGAGAAAAGAATTCTCCAGTGGGAGGACTCCAAGAAGATTCCCTGGGGGATCCTGCTGCTGTTCGGTGGCGGCTTGGCCATCGCTGCCGGGTTCGTCGAGACCGGCCTCTCCGCATGGATCGGCGATCAGCTGCGCGCTCTCGACGGCATCAACGTGGTCCTGATCATCATTGTTTCCGCCGCGCTCGTCATGTTCTTGACGGAGATCACCTCGAACGCCGCCACGGGAACGATGATCCTCCCGGTCATGGCGGCCTTCGCGGTCTCCCTGGACATCCACCCGTACGCGCTGATGGTGCCCTGCGCGATGGCCGCGAACTGCGCGTTCATGCTTCCGGTGGGCACCCCTCCGAACGCGATCATGTTCGGTACCGGAAGGGTGTCGATCATGGACATGGTCAGGACCGGGTTCTGGCTGAACCTGATCGCCCTCGCTCTCATCATCTTGGGCGTGCTCTTCATGCTGCCGACGATGTGGGGGATCGACCTCATGACCCTCCCTGCCGGGTTCCAGTGACCTGATCCGTTCCCATGACCTGATCCGCACCGCCATCGGTCGCGTGAGCCGACACCTCTCCTCGGCCCCGACCACCCCGGCCACCGTCCTTGGCCGGGGCGGTCGTTGGTCCCCGCGGCCGATGCGGACCGGGCATGGCGGACACGTCCATCGAGGCGGCCCGACGCACGGAGGCTCCCCCCGAGATGCCGTGCCCCGAGAACGGGGCGCGGCACCTTCGCGGTGTTCGGGGCCGTTCCGACGCAGTACGACCCACGGGTGATCCGGGCGGGCACTGACCAGGCACTGCGGGCCCACCGATACCGCACCGGATCCGGCCCGCCCCCATGGCGCCCCACTTCGGCCGGCCATCGGTGCCGCCCATCCCCGAGCGAGCGCTCCTCCGCCCTCACCACCTCTGCGCCGAAGCGGTATACGGACCCACCACAACCCCTGTGACCTGCTCCGACCTCTTCTCCCGCGTGCATTCACGGGCCAGGATCGACCCTGAACCGAACATGCTTTCGACACAAGGAGCGGCATGGGACGATCCCGACCGAGGCCCTCGAAACCCCCTGCGGCACAGCTGAAGGACAGCCGCTATTTCCCGTGGCTGGACGACTTGTCCAGGACCACCGCGTGGAAGGTACTGCTGCGGCTGCCCCGCATGGTCACCGGCATCCTGGCCGTGGCCTGGCGGGCGAACCGCCGCGACACGGCCCTCACCCTGGGGTTGAACACCGCCGCGGGGGTCGCCACCGCCGTCGGCCTCGTCGTGATCGTCGAGGTCCTCGACCGGCTCTTCACCGGCAACATCGACCTCGACCGGTTGGGGGACGCGGTGCCGTCCCTGCTGCTCCTCACCGCCGTGGTCACCGTGCGCGGTGCCCTGTCCACCGGGGCCGGATGGGCCCAGGAGCGGTTGGGTCCCCAGGTCGAACGGGTGTTGGAGATCGACCTGTTCGCCCTCACCTCCAGGGCCAAGCTGGAGGCCTTCGACCACAGCGACTACTACGACGCGCTCTCCCGGGCCCGCGACCGCGGAATCAGCGAGTCCAACAAGCTCATCGCGCACGCCGTCGACATCCTCACCGGACTCATCAACCTGCTGGCCATCGGCTCGGTGCTGGCCGTCCTCCATCCCCTCCTGGCCCTGCTCCTGTTGCTGGTCGTGCTGCCGACCGGGTGGGCGGCGATGCGCGCGTCGAGGCTGCGTTACAACCGTGTTCGCGCCCTCACCACGATCAAGCGTCTGCAGTACCTGATCGGCGACCTGCTCGCCGACCGCTTCTCCGCGGCTGACCTGCGCTCCTACAACATGCGTGCCGGTCTGCTGCGCGAGTACACGGAGATCGCCGACCACGTGGTCGACCAGATGCTNGGCACCCTGATCGCCATGCTCCTGGTGGGGACGGTGCCGTTGGCCGTGGCGGGCGCCGCCTACTACGCCATCGGCCGCGGCACGTCCTCCCTGGAACAGCTCACCTACGCGCTCACCCGCGCATACGAGGCGGGCCTGTACGTGCAGGACGCCCACGAGGTCACCGAGCGCACCCGCACCCTGCTGCCGGCGCCCGGACGCGGAGAAGCTCCGGGCTCCCTTCAGCACCTGCGTGTCCGCGGGCTCAGGTTCTCCTATCCCGGGCAGGAGGACCTGGCCCTCGACGGCGCCGACCTGGATCTGCGCAGGGGCGAGGTGGTCGCGGTCGTCGGGGAGAACGGGTCCGGCAAGTCCACCCTGGCCAAACTCATCGGGGGCCTGTACACACCCCACGAGGGTCACTTGTCATGGAACGGGACCGACTACGCCGACCTGGACACCGAACGGGTGCGCGCCCGCATCGGCCTGATCTCCCAGGAGTACATCCAGTGGCCCTTCACCGCCCAGCGCAACATCACCATGCAGGGCCCCGGCGAGGAGCCCGAGGCCGAGCGGTGGCACCACGCCCTGCACCTCAGCGGGGCCGACCAGGTCCTGGCCGATCTCCCCGACGGTGAGCACTCCATGCTCGACAAGAGGTTCGTGGACGGGCGCGACCTGTCCGGCGGGCAGAAACAGCGCATCGCCACCGCGCGGGGCCTGTACCGCGACGGTGAACTGGTCATCGCCGACGAACCCACCGCCGCGCTCGATCCCCGCGCCGAGAAACGGGTCTTCGAGGCGGTCCACTCCCTGAAGGGACACGCCGCTGTCCTGCTCATCACACACAGGCTGGACTCGGTGACCCTGGCCGACCGGATCGTCGTGCTCGACCACGGCCGGGTCGTCGAGAGCGGAACACACCAGGAGCTGATGGACGCACGCGGGCGCTACGCGGAGCTGTTCACCCTCCAGGCCCTCCGGTACCAGGAGAACCCGGCCTCGACCGGGATCGTCGCTGCCGGGGGCACGAAGCCGCGTCCCGGGCCGCCCTCCCACACCGACGGACCCCGTTGAGCTGGCGGGCCCGGTCCGGTGCCTTCCGCCGGTCCGGGCCCGGCCCGTCTCTTCCGGTGACCGCCGCCCTCCCGCTACCCGCCGGGCAGCGCTTCGGGTGTGGTCTCGGCGTGGATACCGTCGAGCACCACCTCGCCGGTGTAGGTGCGGCTCGGGTCCTGCTCCAGGAGGTAGGCACGCGAGAGCGTGAGGGGGTGCCCGGCGGCGTCGGGTACCTCGAACCGCACGTCGCGCCATCCCTTCCAGTCG
This sequence comes from Nocardiopsis xinjiangensis YIM 90004, assembly GCF_000341145.1. Lineage (GTDB taxonomy): Bacteria > Actinomycetota > Actinomycetes > Streptosporangiales > Streptosporangiaceae > Nocardiopsis > Nocardiopsis xinjiangensis. The sequence continues at coordinate 125,923 of NZ_ANBE01000014.1, read as the reverse complement.
AGGGCCGGGCCCTCGAGGGCGTGGCCCACACCGTGCTCGTCGGTCAGGCTGAGCATCAGGCGGGCGCCGTTGCCGTCCCCGCGCACACCCACGGTGAAGGCGAACGCCTGGCGGTCGAGGGCGAGCGGTTCGGGCGGGAAGGCAGAGGCGTCACGGGTGCGGATGTCGCGGGTGAAGTCGTAGGCCAGGGCCAGGCCGGGCCCGGCACGGCCGGTCTCGGGGCGCGCCTCGGCCCGTCCGCGGGTGGACCCGGCGGTCCAGTCCTGGGCGTCGTCGAAGGTCGCCACGGGGCTCGTGCGTGTTCCGACGGAGACGGGAACCTCGGTGCTCACGCCGCCGGCGGTCACGGTGACGGTGCCCGTGCCCTCCTCGGTCCGGGCCCGCACCTCGAAGCGGCCGTCCCCGTGGGCGGTGACCTCGGCCAGGTCGGGATCTGTCTCGACCTCGGCGTCGACCGGTTCGATCGGCGCGGTCTCCCCCGTCGCGGTGACACCCGTGAGCACGAAGGAGGCGGTGTCGTCGGCGGAGGCCATACCCAGGTGTTCCGGTTCGGTCCGGAGTGTGTCCGGCGAAGGGAGCACCTCCAGGTCGACGGTGTCCTGGAGGGTGTCGGCGGTTCCGGTGACGGTCACCGGGCCGGGACGGCCGGCCACGTAGCGGGAGCCGTCACCATGGCCGTCCGGGGCGGACAGCTCCAGCTCGCCGGTGCGGTCGTCCGGGGTCTCGGGGGCGCCGGGTCCTGAGGGGCCGAAGGCCTCGTCGTGTCCGGTGGCTGCGAGAGAGCGGTGCATCCCGGTGAACACACGCCGCGGGTCCTCCTGGTACGGCGCGGGGGCACCGTGCTGGGGGCGGGGTTCCAGCGCGGTGCGCATCCACAGGCCGGAGGTCTGCGCCGACCCCTCGGGAGCGGTGACCACCAGGCCGTCGGGGACCTCCCGGGGCTCGTCACCAGGGCGGTTGCGCAGTTCCGGGCGGACACCGCCGGGTTCGCGGACCGGAAGGGTCGAGGAGCCGCCGCCGTCCAGCTCCAGTGCCTGGTCGGCCCCGGCGCCGGCGAGCAGTTCGGCGACCTCTGTGAGGGTGGACCCGGCAGCGGCGGGGTTGCGTCCGTCCGTGGTGACCACGTACAGGTCGGTGCCGTCCTCGGAGAACCCGACGGCGGTGCGCGGCGCACGGGAGTCGTCGTCGACGGGAACGGGGTCGCCGTCGCGGACCAGGACGTGGCGTCCGCTCAGGACGGTCCGGGGCTCGGTGCCGTCGGCGGTGAGGGCGTGCTCGATACCGACCCGGTCGCCTTCGGACAGTGCGGCTACCGGCTCGGCCGAGGATCCCCGGGCCACGATGACCTGTTCGTCCGCGCCGATCGGTCCGCTGCCCGGAGTGTCGGTGACCCGGTCGACAGTGCCGTCGGAGACCACGGCCTCGGCGACGGGTTCGGAGGCGGGCGCCTGCTCCCCGGAGCCCTCCACGGCCTCCTCCGGGGCGACCTCGGGTTCGTGCACGACGTGTTCCCTGGGATGCTCGCCCCAGTCCGACGTGTAGAGACCGAGACCGTCGGCGGGCACGGTCGAGGTGTTCAGTGCGTCGAGGCCGAGGTCCCCGGAAGGCAACGAGACGGTGCCTTCGAACGCCACGTCCCGCACACTTCCGGTTCCGTCGTCGTCGATGACCAGAGCGTTGGTGAACCCCTCGTCGGGCGAGGCCAACGTGTGTCCGTCGCGCATCCCGGCGCCGATGGGAGCCTGGGTCGCGCCGATGTCGAAGAAACCCCCGTTGACCGCGGCGACGACGGTGGAACCCTCCGGGGCTTCTGCGGCGGCCGCCATCTCCGGCACGGTCGCGGGGGACGTGAGGCTGCCGCCGTCCACGTGTTGGACGGCGGTGTCCTCGGTGAGATCGACGGTGAGGAGGTTGGCGTACTGGTCACCGCCGTTCCCTGGGCCACCGGCCGGGACAGGGCCGGAGACGAGGTCGACCCCGGTGGCGATGTGTTCTTCGTCGGCACCGGCGACCCCGGGCGTGAAGGCCTCCGCGCCCGCAGGGGACGGTGGCGCGAGCAGGGACACGGGTAGGAGGAGCGCGGTCACTGCGGAGGCCGCGGGAAGGCCCACCGGTCGACCGGGGGGCCTCGGGGGGAAACGGTTCACGGGGGCACCCTTCCAGGTCAGGGCTGGTCGGCGGCGAGCGACACACCCGCACGGGGCCGTGTGCTCCGTCCACGGCGTGATCTTTCCAGGGGCGGTGGACCCCCGCGAGGGGGGCAGATGAACGGAGAACGAAAAGTCCCGGAGCCCCGGTGGCGCGGGCTCATACCGTGCGCATGTCCAGCGGCCATCGGGCCCCGAGTTCCTGAGCGCGTTCACCGCAGGCCCGGCGGCGCTCCGCGAAGCGCCGGTCCTGTTCACGTAGCGCGCGGCGTTCTTCGCGGTCGAGCGGACGGTTGTCGGGGTCGGTCCCGTCGTGGTTCTTCGCCGTGCGCGGGTTCTCCTTCTGCGGGTGTTGCATCGCGCTCACCTGACCTCGTTCCTCGGTGCGGGCACGAGGGGAGCCCTCGGGGTGGTCCTCGGTGCCGATGTCCTCGGGGCGGGTGCTCGGGCGAGTTGTTCCTCCAGTTGCTCGGGTGTGGGGGCGCTCTCGACCTGGGTGCGGTGGCCGGGTCGGCGGTAGGTGGTGGCGATCCAGGTGCGGCCGGTGCAGACGATGTGCCACCGGTGGCCCCATCGGGCGCGCAGGCGGTCCAGGGTCTCGTGCTCGGTCTCCCAGGCCTGGCCGCTGATGTCCTGGTGCAGGCCGTCGTGGCGGGTGATGCGCACACACAGGCGGGTGTCGCCGTCCAGGGTGGTGCGGGCGCCGCATTCGGACAGGTCGCGCCACTTCATGCGGCCCCCTGCGCGAGATAGCGGCGCACGGCCAGGGCGAGTAGGGCGAGGTCTCCGGCGGGGGCGGACACGTAGGCGCGCACCCGGTTCGCGCGGCGCGGGCGGCGCGTACGGCGAGAGCGGCGGGCCCGGTTCGCGTGCCGCCCACGGAACGTTTCCTCTGCGCATGGGCGTGCGTGCTCGAGCTCGGACAGGGACAGGTAGCGAGGCGCCATGGGCGCACACCTCCTGGGTCAGGTGCCGGACGGGACGTCCGGCGGCGGACTTGCTCAGGTGCTCTCTATGCTGACCCAAGAAACTCAAATCTGCAATATCCACGTAGCATGAATCATCAATACAGCATGGAATACTCGCACCATATGGATGATGCGGAGAATGTCGGTTTTTCAAGCACGGTGCGTAGGATCGGGAGGCGAAATTCCCTCCGTCCGAAGGAGACCGAGCACCTTGGCTGCCAGTCCCACGCTGCGCAGGAAGCGCCTGTCACGGCAGCTCGACGCACTCCGGACTGGCAGCGGCCTCACCGTCGACGCCGCTGCCAAGAAGGCAAAGGCCCTACGGCCCGACCGACCGTGGTCCGCGGCGAAGATCACCCGCATGGAGACCCAGCAGTGGAAGCGTCTGCACACCGATGACGTGCTCACGCTCCTCGACGTCTACGGCGTTACTTCGAAGGCCGAGAGAGCGTCATACGTGCGTACGGCCACCGAGGCATCACAAACCGGGTGGTGGGTGAACTATGCCGACGTGCTCGGCTCCGGTGCCTACGTCGACCTGGAGACCGAAGCCGATCGCATCCGCACCTACGAGGCCTTCTACATCCCCGGGCTCCTTCAGACAGAGGAGTACGCCCGGGCCGTGACCAGCGCCGCTGTTTCCGACAGCCGGGAAATCGAGCGCCGGGTCGAGGCACGCATGATGCGCCAGACCCTTCTCGGGCCCCAAGGGCCCCGGCTGTCGGTCATCCTCGACGAGGCCGCATTCGAAAGAATCCCGGACGACGTGCTTCCCGACCAGGTCCAGCACCTTCTGGACTCACAGGAGTCCGACGCCCAGGTGCAGGTACAGGTACTGCCGTACTCCACAGGGCTGCATCCCGCAATGACCGGGCAGTTCGTGATCCTGGACTTTCCCTCGGACCCGTCCACGGTCTATCTGGAGCAGTCCCTCAGCGGCCTGTTCCCTGAGGGCCCCGAGGCCTTGGAGCATTACGAGATGCTGTACGACCGAGTGCACGCCCAAGCACTCAGCGTTGAAGATTCGCGCGAGTTCATGAGGCAGCTGACGAGCGAGTAGAGACCAGCGATGACCACTGACCACACATCCCACCTCGACTTCCACAAGTCCAGCTACAGCAGCGCCACCGGACAGAACTGCGTCGAGGTCGCCGAGTTCTCCGAAGGGGCGGCTGTCCGGGACACCCAGCACCGGGGTCTGGGACACCTGGCCTTCCCCACCGCCGAGTGGCACGCGTTGCTCGGCGCGGCCGTCCCCGAGTAACCCGCAACGGTGAGGGCCCCGGTCCGGAACCGGAGGCCCCCACCGTGCTGGCCCCGGGTGTCCCACGGGGAGCCGCCCGCCTGCACGGAGCTCCCCCGTGCAAGCGCAGCAACGTTGCGGTACGTGGTCCGGCGCGCTCCCCGGTGCAGGCCGACCGCTACCCGGCACGCACCTGGTCGGCGTACCAGTCGATCGTGTGCGCGAGTGCTCGGCGCAGTGGCGTGGGTGCGGCCTCGAAGCGGGCCTCGAAGGCCGCCGAGACCATGTTCTGCGGGATGCGGTGCTGGTAGAACATCTCGGCGTACTCGGCCATGAACTCGGCGTCGAAGGGCCCGTAGGGGCGCGCCTCGGGGAGCACCGTGGTCTCGATCGAGCGGCCGACGAGCTCTGCGACCAGCTCGTGGACGGCCTCGGTACTCACCGCAGGAACCGTGGGCAGGTGCCAGACCCGGCCCCAGGCGTCGTCGGCCGCCTCTCCGAGGACCGCCAGACCTGCGGCCACGTCCGGCATGAATGTGTAGCTGTGCGGCAGCGCGATGTCGCCGAACGCAAGAACCGGCTCGCCGGTGAGGGCTCCGGGGAAGAACGCCCCACCGAGCGTGGAGTTGAGGACCTCGGGGCCGAAGAAGTCGGCTGAGCGGCCGAGTACGACCCGGACGTCGCCGGACGCGTGCCGGTCGAGGTAGTACCGGTCCAGTTCGGTGCGCATCCTGCCCTTCCGGCTGGTGGCAGCCCACGGGGTGGACTCGGTGATCGCCTCGCCGTCGCTCTCCCCGTACGGGTAGAGGGTGTCGAGCACGACCAGCCGTGCGCCGTGTCGCGCGGCCGCGGCGACGATCGAGTGCGCCAGGCGGGGCATCGACTCGACCTGGTACTGGTAGGGCACGTTGACGCAGTGGTGGAGCACCGACGCGCCCTCGGTGGCGGCCAGGGCCTGGTCCGGGTCCATGAGATCAGCGGCCACGGACTCCACGTCCGGACCGAGGTCGACCGTGCGCCGGCTGACGATGCGGACCACGGCTCCGCCGTCGGCGAGGTGCCGGGCGAGCGTGCGTCCTGCCGGGCCTGCGCCGAGGACGACGTGGCGTTGTTGCAGGGACATGGGAGTGCACCTTCCTCTGATGGTTCCTGGTATCTGCTCTTGGAGTGAGTGACTGACCAATCACTCTTGTGTTGAAAAAGAATCCCGGCCGTGAGCCGGGAAGAGCGCCGGTCGACGGAGAAGGCGACCACGGGACCGCTCAGTCCATGCCTTCCCCCGTCTCACCGGAGAGGGCGGGGGCGGCGTGGCGGATGCCCAGATCGAGGGTCCGCGCCCAGGACTGGTCGACCTGGTCCAGATCCAACATGGTGACCAGGTGGCACAACTGGCCGGTGGCGAGGAACCGCTGTACCTGCCGCGCGCTACCTCCGGATCGGGCCGTGGCGAAGCGGGTGATGCCGGCCGTTCCCCGCCTCATCGCTTCCCGGATCTCCGGCACGTCCGCGGCCGAGAGCGCATGCACCTGCAGCATCAGCAGATCGCGGTCCCCGATCAGGTCCGCGTAGGCGCCCCCCATGGCGTCCAGCACGTCCTCGGCCCCGGCCGAGGAGGCAGCCTCCGCACCATCGGCGAGCGCTTCCCGGATCAGCTCGAAGCACCGGTCGAGCGCGGCGACGAACAACTGCTTCTTGCCCGGGAAGAGTTTGAACACGTACGCCGGTGAGATGCCCGCGTGCTCGGCCACGGCCGTGATCGGCGTACCCAAGTAGCCGGAAGCGGCGAAGACGTGGATCGCACTGGCGACCACGGTCGCCCTTCTGGCCTCGGCGGTGGACGTCATCTCTCGTGCCATATGAGTGACTGTACACTCACTCCTTCGCAATGCAAAACCCTCGCCCTCACGCCTGAAGGCCGGGTCCCGCCCGCGCGCGACACGGGAATTCGATTGCGCGGCAGGTCCGGACAGCACCACGATGGCCCAATGGCAGCCCAGGAGATCGACCTTCACACCGACGACGGGACCATCGCCGCGTTGGACTTCGGCGGCTCCGGCCGACCCGTTCTGCTCGTGCACGGCTCGGGGCACAACGCCGCCGCTTGGACGGACGTGGCACCGCATCTGACCGAACACTGCCGGGTGGTGGCCGTCGACCTGCGGGGACACGGTCGCACCGCCTTCGATTCCCACCACGCCGAACAGTACTGGCGGGACCTCGCCGCCGCCTCACACGCGCTCGGCTGGGAACATCCCGTGCTGGTCGGGCACTCCATGGGCGGTTACGCGGTCACCGCCGTGACCGCCGCCGGCCTGGTCGACCCGGCCGCGGTCTGCGTCGTGGACGGGCTGGTCCTGGACGAGCGGGAGAAGGCCGTGGCGCAGCAGGCCTACTGGACCACGTCCGAGGCGCTGGAACAGATCCGTGTGGAGTTCCGGTACGGCTGGTCCGCGAGCGCCGAGCAGGTACGCGCCTATATCGACCAGTGCGCACACGAGGCACCCGATGACTGGCTCAACCGGGGTTCACGACCGGAACTGGTGCGCAGTGTGCTCGAACGGTCCTTCTCGTCCCGGGGAGACGGTCTGCTGCGGCGGCCCACCGCCGAACAGATCGCCGTGATCAGCGCTCCTCCCCCGGATTCGGCCGTCTACCCCAGCGTGGACGTCTACGAGCAGCTGACCTGCCCGCTCACGATCGTCCTGCCCGACGAGGGGTTCTACGCCGCACGCCGGGACGAGGTAGGGGCCCTCGTGGAGGGCCGTCCCGAACGGGCGCTGGTGGAGATGCACACCCACCACAACGTGCCCATGGCACAACCCCGGGAGCTCGCGCGGATCATCCTCGACTCTGTCTGAGCGGTGTTCCCGTCCCCGTCGGCCTCCGGGTCTTCCCGGGACGGAATGTCGGGCCCCCGGTGTAGCTTCTGCGCACGATCTTGGATCAGTCCCCATGGAACCCCTGCGCCCCGACGACCCGACCGGCACGGACCACCTCGATCATTGATGGGGGGATTCTCTGGTGTGCTTGGTGTTCCGGGCATGCCGGGGCGGTGTGGGTGGAGGCCCGGTGGATCGGTTGAGGTGGGGCCGGTTGGGTCGGTGCAGGTGGGTGGTGGGTTGGGGGCCTGTGGCTGGTGTGGGTGGTGTTCGTCGGAGCGTCGAGCTTAGCCCGGCCGGGGCTTCCCGCAACCCTCTCGGCGCCACCCCCACATACTCGGGACCTGCCCAAAGGTGCGGCGTTGTGCGTGGTCGGTGTGGGACGCCTCGGGGTGTGCGGTCCGCCCCTTGACGCCGGGCTATTGCGCTCTCGCCGCCGAACACCCACCGGCCGGCCCCTCTCATCCGGCCGAAGAAATGGGGTCCCAAAAGCCAAACCCCCTGGGGCGCGGCATTGCGACCAACGGTCGAGGCGTGTGCGCAGCCGCTCGCCCCTGCGACAGGCACAAGCCTGGCCCCGCCTGCTCCCGGTGGCGCATCGAGGCCGGGGCAGAGTGGCGTGTGCGACCTCCGGAAAAGCTTCGGGCCCCGCCCGAGCATTGACAGTGCTCCTGATAGCACTACAGGCCGGTGTTGATGCTCGTAAGAGCACTGCCAACGGGCTTCAGTGGATCGCTCCCCCCAACCAGGGCCATTTTCGGCGCCGAGAATGGCCCCGGTTGGGGGGAGCGTCCGCCTACACCGCCGAAATACGCCCACCCGGGCACCCCCGACCGAGACAACGCCCCCGGCCGAGACCACCAAGCAAGACCCCACCGGGCAAGACCCCGGCGGAGCCGGCTCCGCACGGAACCGGCCGGGGCCGGTGACCGCCCGCACGCCCGACAGAGCGGGCTCACTGCCGCCACCCCCACGGACCCGAACGCCCGAACTGCGCACACGCCGGCCTGCCCCGGCCTCAATGCGCCACCGGGAGTGCCGGGGCCCGTCGTTGCCTTACGCAGGAGGGCTTCCGCAGGAGCGAGCGGCCGCGCACACGCCGTAAGCGTTGGTCGCAATGTGGCCACCACAGGGGGTTGGGAAGTGTGCGCCCACCATTTCTTCGGCAGCCGGGCGCCTGGGGCGAGGGGGTTCGTCGATACGGGTCGGGTGAGCCCGGCGTCAAGGGTCGCAGCGCACACCCCGAGGCGCCCCACACCAACCCCGCGCAACGCCGCCACACTCCCCGCGAAGAAGCAGGAGTGGGGGTGGCGCCGAAGCGGGTTGCGCAAAGACCCGGCCGGGCTAAAATCCCGACCCCGACGAACCACCGAACCCCGGCACCACAAGAAACCCTGATTGCCGAGCCCCAGGGCCCCTCCAGGCACCCAGGCAGACTTCACCACCCCATCAACGATCTCGGTCTCCGGCTCCTGGACGAGAACCTGGAGACCGAGCGGGTGTACGAGCTCCCGGGACCGGGCCCCGACGAGGAATCGCCGGACTGACCGGGCCGGGAGCCCTTCCGACACTGCCTCCTACAACATGTCCGCGCGGGCCATCACACAGTCGAACTCCAGCACCCGCCCGGTCTTCTCCTCCCGTGTCACCGGATACATCCCGGTGATCTCGAACCCGTCGGCCTCGTACACGGACACGGACTCATTCATCCGGGGCATGCCCTCGTAGATCTGCATGAGCGCGACCTCCGACTGCATCCCCACGAACTCGCGCACCCGGTCCCCGCCGCCGGCATAGGCCTCGAGATCGAAGCCCTGGGTGTCCATCTTGAGGTAGGGGCGGGGATCGTCGAGGCCGTCGAGGACCTTGTCGAGCAGGCCGTCGAGGCGGCGCACCTCGATCTTCTCCTCGCGGCTGCGCTGGAACCGTTTGTAGCGGGTGGTCCCGAAATCGCTCGGCCCGAGCATGGAGCTCATGGAGCCGTACACGACGTTGATGGTGTCGGTCCGGTCCTCGCGGCCGAGCGCGTACGGGTACACGTGCCAGTCGGGATCCTCGGCCGCGGCCGCGCGGAGCTTCTCCGTGATCTCGGGGACGGGCTCGAAGGAGACGATCCGTCCCCGGTAGCCGTACCGGCGCAGCTGCTTGGCGTACTGGCCGGTGTTGGCACCCACGTCCAGGACACAGCCGACCCGGTAGTGGTCCAGGAGAGAGGCCACGTGTTCGGCGGCCAGGTGATCCATGACGGCCTTGTGGTCGCGGTGCACGTCGTCGGGTCTTCCACGTCGCACGACCCAGCTCCCGCGTCCCAGAGGGATGACCTCGTACCCGTGGCGGCGGCTGACCACCACGCTCCCTGATTCGAGGTCCTGCACACGGACGTTGAGCGTTCGGAGCAGGTTCAGACCACGTCTGAGCAATGTCGGCATAGTGAACCCCACGCTAGACATCCGCACCCTGCTGTGTCACCGGACACGCTTCAATTCGTCGACAGATACCTGCAACAGCCGGGTTCACCGCCCGTCCGCGCCCGTGAACGCACTCGCGTATCCCCCGTACACGCGGACGACCTGTCACGAATCCTTCAACGGAGGGCCGTTGCGAGGTTTCCGGAACACAACGAACTGTTCTCTTTTCCTCTGGCCCGTTAACCCAGAGAAGAAGGCATTCGTCCCGTTACGGGACGCCGTGTCCGCGGCGACCGAACTGTCACCGACCTTCGCCCTGCCTGTTCCCCCACCCATCCCCCGACACACGGAAGACCGACACATGGCCCTGAGTTCCCGTATCAGACGGACCGGTGCGCTGCTCGTCCCCCGACAGATCCGAGCACGCCGCGAGAACGAGCGCCGAGCCGCGAAAGAGGCCGTCGCCGAGGAACGGCGCCTGGCGAAGACCGCCCAGCGGCGCCACGATCTCCTGGAGTCCGCCCCCGACACCCGCGCCTTCGAGTACCACGGGCAGGAGCGGATCGGACGTGTGGTCGGTGGGTTCACCGCCGCCGACGCCGCCGCGCACAACCTGGAGCTGGTCACCCGCGCCCTCGAGCAGGCCGAGGTCTCTCACTTCCTGGTCAGAGGGCGCTCACCCCTGCGCCACGTCGTCGGTGTCCACCGGAAACAGCGCAAACAGTTCCTCGATGCCATGCGCGATCTGTACGACTCGAGCGCGGTCCATGCCGCCGCACCGTTGCGGGGCGGCGGGGTCGAGGGTGAGAGCGCCTACGTCGATGGGGCCCTGGACGCCGACGTCAAATCCGGCCTGACGATCCGTTTCGCCGAATACCTCCTCTCCCCCGCCGGCCGCGTCATGGGCGGGTTCGAGTACGGCTGCGACGTGGAGTTCTGGCGCGATGGAGAAACCATCGCCGCCCGGGACAACGCGGACGAGATCTTGTCGAAGCTGCGCGCCGTGCTCCCCCGACAGGCGATGTCCGGGGCCCTGGTGGCCCCGCGCCGCAACCGGGTCTGCGACCTGCTGCCCCTCGAAGCGCGCACACCCGCGACCGTGCGTGTGCGCGGGCGCGAACACCCCACCTATGAACCCTTCACCTGGCGGATGGTCGACGATGTCGACTTCCCCGTGGACGTGGTCTACACCTGGGTGGACGGTGCCGACCCCGAGCACGCCGCCGAACGCGCCCGGCACGACGACGCCGCGGTCCCGGCCCTGGCGGGCAACCGGTCCCGGTTCGTGGACCGGCAGGAGTTGCGGTACTCACTGCGGTCGCTGCACATGTACGCGCCGTTCGTGCGCCACGTGTACCTGGTCACCGACTCCCAGGTGCCCGACTGGTTGGACCCGGCGGCGGAGGGGATCACCGTGGTGGACCACCGCGACATCTTCGACGCCCCCGAGGCGCTGCCGACGTTCAACTCCCACGCCATCGAGGCGCGGCTGCACCACATCGAGGGCCTCGCCGAGCGGTACCTGTACTTCAACGACGACGTGTTCCTCGCCGGTCCGGCGCACTCGGAGGACTTCTTCCACGCCAGTGGGATCGCACGGTTGCCCTTCTCCCCGTTCCAGCTCGGGGTCGGGCCCCCGCTGCGTGACGAGGTCGCGCCCAACTCGGCCGGCAAGAACGTGCGGCACCTGCTGCACGAGAGTTTCGGCCGCCACATCACACACAAGTTCAAGCATGTGCCGCACCCGCAGATCCGCGAGGTCATGCTGGAGCTGGAGAAGCGCTACGCCGAGGAGGCCGAACGCACCGTGCGGTCGCGGTTCCGCTCCCCCGAGGACGTCGCGTTCGCCGCGACCCTGCACCACCACTACGCGCTGTTGACCGGGCAGGCGGTGCCCGAAGAGTACCGGTTGCGCTACATCGACGTCGGCGGGGAGGACGCCGCGGCCGAACTCGCGCGCCTGGAGGAGGGCGAGAAGGTCGACTTCTTCTGCCTCAACGACCTGGACACACCTCCGGAGGCGGAGGAGCGGGTGAGCGGCATGCTGCGCTCGTTCCTGGAGCACCGGTTCCCGTTCCCGTCCCCGTACGAGAAACCGGGGGCCTGAGGGGGGACGGGTGCGCCGTACGCGTCGCACCCGTCTCACACGGCTGTCCAACGCACCCGTGTTCCGACCTCCGGATCTCAGCCGGCCCGCCAGGTGCCGTCTTGAAGGGCTTCGGCAGCCTGCGGTCCCATCATGGTCAGGCCACCGTCGACGAAGAGCGAGGTCCCGGTGACGTAGGAGGCCTCGGGCTGAGCGAGGAAAGCCACGGCGGCCGCCACCTCGTAGGCGTGGCCGGGCCGTGCCAGCGGATAACCGGCCCGTGTGTCCAGCTCCGGCGGTTGCTCGTGCTGACCGGTCATGGGGGTGGCGATCTCGCCCGGCACCACGTTGTTCGCAGTGATGCCGTACAGGCTGAGCTCCAGCGCCAAGGTCCTGGTGAGGAGCTTCATCCCGCCCTTGGCGGCGCAGTAGGCCCCGGCGTTGACCCTCGGGTACTCCTCGTGGACGCTGGTGACGTTGATGATGCGTCCGCCCCGCCCGACATCGCGCATGTGGCGTCCGGCGATCTGCGAGCACAGGAACGCGCCGTCCAGGTCCACGGACAGGACTTCGCGCCAATGTTCGTAGTCGGTCTCCAACAGGGGTTGGTTCGACCCCCGACCCGCGTTGTTGACCAGGACCCCCACACCGCCGAGCTCCTCGATCAGCTCACCGACGGCGTCGGCCCCCCGCCGCGGTTCGGCGAGGTCGTGCCGGCGGATAGCCAGGCGGCGACCCGCCTTGCGGACTTCGTGCTCGGTCCGGCTGATGCCCTCGGTGTCCTCGTGGTAGGTGACGCCGATGTCGAAACCGGCCTGGGCGAGACGGATCGCACTCGCCCGCCCGATCCCGCTGTCCGCGCCCGTGACCACCGCCACGCGCTCGTAGTCGTCGAATGCTCCGGACCCCTCGACCCGGTCGGTGCCAGTGGTGACTGACATGGTCGTGCCCCCTCGTGAACAGCTCTCTCACGTGCCTCCCGCCCACCGACTACCCCAGGTACAAGTGCACACACGTCACGGGGCAGAGCCGCTCCGCGGTGCACGGCGCGGCTCTGCCCGGCCTCGGGGCAGTGCGCTCTAGGGTCGGGGCCATGGTGACTCTGCCGGCGCCCCCGGAAGCCCGAACAGCCGCACCGACCTGGGACGCCCTGATCCCGCAGACCCCGGCCACCGAGGGTTTCGATCCCGCCTCGGTCGAGGGCCTGCCCGCCCCGGTGCGGCGGTGGACGGGGCACTGCATCGCCCCGGGCGCCCCGCTGTCGACCACCGTCGTGCTGACCATGCACGGCCGTGTCTGGTTGGGGAGCTGGCGCCGAGTGCGGGCCCGGCAGCTGCTCTCGGCGGGCCGCGGGTACGTGTGGGCGGCCGCCGCACGGGTGGGCCCGTGCCCCCTGCACGGCTTCGACCTCTACCACGCGGGGTCGGGACGGCTGCGGTGGTCGGCCGGGGGCCTGCTACCGGTGTTCTCCGCCGATGACCACGACGTCGCCCGGAGCACGGCGGGGCGGCTGGCCGCGGACCTCGCGCTCACCCCGGCGGCGGCTCTGCTGCCGCAGGTGCACTGGTCCGAGGTCGACGACGACATCGCACACGCCGACATGATCATCGACGGGCGGGTCCACCGGATCACGATCCGGGTGAGCCCCAAGGGCCGGCTGGAGTGGATCGCACTGCCGCGGTGGGGCGACCCGGACGGTCACGGATACGACATCCACCGGTTCACGACCGTGTTCAGCGGAGAGCAGGAGGTCGAGGGCCTCCTGCTGCCGCAGCGGATGCGTGCCGGTTGGGGCCTGGACGCGCGCCAGGGCGCACACGAGTTCTACGACCTGGAGATCGACGCCGCGGTCTGGTTCTAGACGTGGTGTTCGGTGAGGGGATTGGTTCCTCAGGCGTGCGAGAGGTGCTGGGGGCTCGGGGGCTCAGGCTCTGGGGCGCGAGGACAGCGGTGGGTGGGGCAGTGAACCGGTGCAGGTGGGTGGTGTTCGTCGGAGCGTCGAGCTCAGCCCGACCCCGAGGAACCACCGCACCCAGCCACCACAAGAAACCCTGATTGCCGAGCCCCGGGGACCCGAACCCGGCCTCAGGCCCGAGCCCACCCCCGCCCCCAGCAACGATCCCGGGCACGACGGAACGGGCCGCCCTGCCCGGGGTTCCCGGACGGGGCGGCCCGTCGGTTGTCGAGAAGGCTCAGGGCCTCAGTCGTTGCCGGACTCCAGAGCGACGTGGTCGAGCATGTCGCTGTCGTCCGAGCCCTGGCCGCGCGAGGCGATGGCCTCGGCGCCGCCCTCGGGCATCGCGCCGATGAGCCCGGTCGAGGCGGCCTGGGCCGCGCCGACCGTGTTGGGCTGCGTGGCGTCGCCGACCATGCCGACGCGGGAGTAGTCCTCCAGCTTGGCTCGGGAGTCGGCGATGTCCAGGTTGCGCATGGTGAGCTGGCCGATGCGGTCGACGGGGCCGAACGCGGAGTCCTCGGTGCGCTCCATGGACAACTTGTCCGGGTGGTAGCTGAACGCGGGACCGGTGGTGTCCATGATCGAGTAGTCCTCGCCGCGGCGCAGGCGCAGCGTGACCTCGCCGGTGACGGCGGTGCCGACCCAGCGCTGCAGGGACTCGCGCAGCATCAGGGCCTGCGGCTCCAGCCAGCGGCCCTCGTACATGAGGCGGCCCAGGCGGCGGCCGTCGGTGTGGTAGGCCTCGATGGTGTCCTCGTTGTGGACCGCGTTGACCAGGCGCTCGTAGGCGGTGTGCAGCAGCGCCATGCCGGGGGACTCGTAGATGCCGCGGCTCTTGGCCTCGATGATGCGGTTCTCGATCTGGTCGGACATGCCCAGACCGTGGCGGCCGCCGATGGTGTTGGCCTCCAGGACCAGATCGACGGCGGAGTCGAAGCTCTTGCCGTTGATGGTCACCGGGCGGCCCTGGTGGAAACCGATGGTGACGTCCTCGGTCCGGATCTCGACCTCGGGGTCCCAGAAACGCACGCCCATGATGGGGTCGACGATCTCGATGCCGGTGTCGAGGTGCTCCAGCGACTTGGCCTCGTGGGTGGCGCCCCAGATGTTGGCGTCGGTGGAGTAGGCCTTCTCGGTGCTGTCGCGGTAGGGCAGGCCGCGCTCGACCAGCCACTCCGACATCTCCTTGCGGCCGCCGAGCTCGCCGACGAAGTCCGCGTCGAGCCAGGGCTTGTAGATGCGCAGGGCGGGGTTGGCGAGCAGACCGTAGCGGTAGAACCGCTCGATGTCGTTGCCCTTGAAGGTGGAGCCGTCGCCCCAGATCTGCACGTCGTCCTCGAGCATGGCGCGCACCAGGAGGGTGCCGGTGACCGCGCGCCCGAGCGGCGTGGTGTTGAAGTAGGAACGCCCGCCGGAGCGGATGTGGAACGCCCCGCAGGCCAGGGCGGCAAAACCCTCTTCCACCAGGGCGGCGCGCCCGTCGACCAGTCGCGCGACCTCCGCGCCGTAGTCGTTGGCGCGTTCGGCCACCGAGGGCATATCGGTTTCGTCGTACTGGCCGATGTCGGCGGTGTAGGTGCAGGGGACGGCGCCCTTCTCGCGCATCCACGCGACCGCCACCGAGGTGTCGAGGCCGCCGGAGAAGGCGATACCGACACGTTCACCGACAGGCAGAGAGGTGAGTACCTTGGACATGAATATAAGTATGCACGGTCATGCATGCACATACAAACCAGTGGTCAGGGACGCAACAGTGAGTCGGATCACAACACCCCGGGTGCGCGCTTGTGCGCTGCGTACCCCAGCGCTTCCTGCAGCTCCCCGACCGCCAGCCGCACACGGTCGACCACCGCCGGGTCGGTGAAGCGCCCCGACGCGTCCGTGCGGGCCCCCGCGCGCGAGACGACGACGCAGTCCACCAGGATCGCGCCCAACAACGTCAGGGGCGGCATGAGCGGAGTGTGCGCACGCATCCCGCCGGCCTGACCGGGCGAGGCGCTGACCAGCAAGGTCGGACGCCCGACCAACCCGCCCGAGCCCACGAGCCAGTCCAGCGCGTTCTTGGTGACCCCGGCCGGGCCGTGCGCGTACTCCGGGGTCGCGATGACCACGCCCTCGGCCTCCTCTGCGCGTGCGCGGAACTCACGCACCGCATCGGGCCAGGCCCTCTCGTCGTTCTCCACGTCGGGGTCGAACAGGGGCAGACGACCGGCGAGATCGGCCCCGACCACACGGGCACCCTCGGAGAGCCCGTCCACCAGGTCCAGCAGCGCGGCATTGTAGGAACCCCGGCGCAAGCTCCCGCAGATCCCCAGCACCGTCCACTCCGTCATGTACGCACCCCCGGTGTCGTCGTCGGCCCCTCGATCCTCGCACCGTGCGGGCCACCATTGCGACGGGTGCCGCCCGGATTCCGGTTCTTCGGTGACACTCCGTGAGGAAACTCGAACACGGCGTCGAGTTCTGGCACTGAAGAGGAGGAGCCCGGCACACGCGGACACAGCGCACCGCCGTGGGCCGGGCCGGTCCCGGACAGTACTCGTGAGCGGAGTCCGCTGATGGTTTCCTTTCCCACCCTGGTCCTGGTGGCCGACGACGGCTCACCCGAGTCCGATCGGGCCGTGGGCACCGCGGCCCGGTTGTCGGAGGCCACCGGCTCCCGCCTGGCCCTGGTCCATGTCAAGGTCCGCTCCCCCAGCGTCACCGGGGTCACCGCGGTACCCGCGCAGGAGGAACGGCTGCGAACAGAGGGCGAGGAGTTCCTCCGAAGGCGGGCCGACGAACTGGCCGAACAGGGGTTCACGACCGCCCGCACCGAGCTGCGGATCACCCGGCGGCCGGAACGGTCGGTCCTACGGGTCTCCGAGGAACTACGGGCCGGACTCATCGTCGTGGGGGTACGCGGGGCGCATTCGGCCGACCGCCTGGCGCTGGGCGACCTCTCCCTGCCCCTGGCACGCGACGCGCACTGCTCGGTCCTCGTGGTCCGGGACGGGCGACACGGGACCGCCGAGCGCACCATCGACACGGAAGAGGGGTGATCAGCGATGCCCGACTTCACCCTGGGACCCGTCGACCTGACCGTCGTCGTGCTCTTCGTGGCCGCCGTGATCGCCATCGCCGTCTGGGTCGGCCGCGGTCAGGAGGGCTCTGAGAGCTACTTCCTCGCGAGCCGGAGCATGGTCTGGCCCGTGGTCGGGTTCTCCCTGTACGCGACACAGTTCAGCGGCACCCAATACCTCGGCCTGGCAGGTGCCGGTTTCACCAGCGGCATCCAAGTGTGGAACTTCGAGTGGATGGCCACGCTGGTCCTGCTCGTGTTCGCGTTGCTGATCCTGCCCTTCTACCTGCAGTCACGGATCACCACCGTCCCGGAGTTCCTGGAACGCCGGTACGACCGCCGGGCCCGCTACGCGTTCTCCGGCTTCACCGTGGTCACGGCCATGCTCCTCGACAGCGCGGGCGCGATGTTCGCCGGCTCCCTGGTGCTCTCCCTGCTGTTCCCCGAGATCCCTCTGGGCGTGCTCATCGTCATCATCGCCGTACTGGGCGGCGGGTACGTGCTCATCGGCGGCCTGAAGTCGGTGATGATCACCGACACCATCCAGGGCGTGGTGCTGTTCGCCGCGGGGTCCGCGCTGTTCATCATGGTCTTCGCCGAGTTCGGCTACGACTGGTCGGCCCTCCCCGAGCTCGCGCCCGAGGGAGGTTTCACCGTCGCCCCACCGCCGGACGACGACCTTGTTCCCTGGCCCGGTATCTTCACCGGCGCGATCTGGCTCTCCTTCTACGTGTGGGTGGCCAACCACATCGTCGTCCAGCGTGTCCTGGCGGCCAAGAACATCGACCACGGGCGCTGGGGTGCCCTGTTCGCTGGGGCTCTGCAGCTTCCGGTCCTGGTGATCCTGATCTTCCCGGGGGTTCTCGCCCGGGGCATCTACGACCCTGCCGAGGTCGCCAACAGCGACCTGGTCTGGCCGGCGCTGGTGTTCGACTACGTGCCGGTGGGGCTGCGCGGGCTCGTGGTCGCCGCTCTGGTCTTCGCCCTGATGTCCACCCTGGACTCGGTCCTGAACGGTGCCGCGAGCCTGGTGGTCAACGACTTCGTCAAGACCCGCAACCACAGGTTCACCGAACGCCAGCTGTTGACCATCGGCCGGTTCCTCGTGGGGGGCTTCCTGGTGGTGGCCGCCTTGTGGGCGCCGGTGATCACCACGTTCTCGGGCATCGTGGCCTACTTCCAGTCCTTCCTGGGGTACGTGACGATGCCGCTGGTGGTGGTCCTGCTCGGCGGGTTGTTCTGGAGGCGGGCCTCCACGGCCGCCGGTTTGTGGACGCTGGCGGTGGTGCCGGTCGGGTTGGCCGCCTTCCTGGTGTTCGAGCTCCTGGGTGTGGGCAACCTCCAGTTCCTGTACGGGACGGGCATCATGTTCCTGCTGAGCCTGGTGGTCTTCGTGGCCATCTCACTCAGCACCCCGGCCCCGCCGGCGGAGAAACTCGAGGCCGTCACCTGGAGCCGGCAGAGCTGGCGGCAGGAATCGGCAGCCCTGGCGGAGACCCCCTGGTACAAGAACTACCGCTACATCGCCCTGGGCCTGGGGGTGGTGACGGTGTGCTCGGTACTGCCCTTCGTCTGAGGGGATGGGGGTGCCGCAGAGCGGCCCGGCGAACGGTCGCTCCCTGGCCGAAAAACCGGCTCCGGCCAACGCGTAACAGGGGTTGCGTGGGCACACAGGCGCGGGATATCCCTGGATGAACGTTTTTGCCGAAGTGGGATCCGCAGACGTTCATTTCCGACGAAGGGGGTGCCGCGTGCGAGTGCTGGGTCTGTCCTCGGGCACCTCCACCGACGGCATCGACGTCGCCGCCGGGCACTTCGTTCTCGACGGGGACCTCGTCCGGCTGCGACCACTCGGGCACCGCACCGTCCCCTACTCCGCACCTCTGCGCGGGGAACTGCGCGCAGCCCTTCCACCGGGCTCCACGACCATGGAGACCGTGTGCCGGCTCGACACCGGTATCGGGCAGGAGTTCGCCGGGGCCGCGCGGGAGGCCGCCACCGATCTGGCCGGGGGCCGGGCCGATCTGGTCGCCTCCCACGGGCAGACCCTCTTCCACTGGGTGGAGGGGTCGACCGTGCACGGGACCCTGCAACTGGGCCAACCCGCATGGATCGCCGAGGCCACCGGGCTCCCCGTGGTCTCCGACCTGCGCACCGCCGACGTGGCCGCCGGGGGCCAGGGCGCCCCGCTGGCGGCGGTACTCGACACGCTTCTGTTGAACGGGCGGGGCGTGCCGGCGGCGGCCCTCAACATCGGCGGCATCGCCAACGCCACGGTCGTGCCCTCCACCGGGGCACCCACCGCGTTCGACACCGGCCCCGGCAACGCCCTCATGGACGCCGCCGTGCGCCGCGTGACCGACGGCCGCGCCGACCTGGACCTCGACGGGCGGATCGCCGCCGCGGGCCGTGTCGACCCCGACCTGTTGGCCACGCTCCTGGCCGACCCCTACTACCGGCTCGCCCCGCCCAAGTCCACGGGACCGGAGCTGTTCGGCGCCCCCTACCTCGACGCCGTCCTGGACGCACACACCGGCACACACGGGCCGGTCGAGGCCCCCGACCTCCTGGCGACCCTGGTCGAACTGACCGCCCGCACCGTGGCCGAGGCGCTCGGGCCCTTCTCCGTGGCCGAGGTGCACGTGTCCGGGGGCGGGGCCCGCAACCCGGTGCTCTCCGCGCGCCTGGCCGAACTCCTGCACCCCGCACGGCCGGTCCCCGCCGGGGACCTGGGGCTGGACGGCGACGCCAAGGAGGCCTACCTGTTCGCGCTGCTGGGTTTTTTCACCTGGCACGGGCTCCCCGGAGCGCTGCCCTCCTGCACGGGAGCGGTCCGGGCCACAGCGGCCGGGCGCATCACCCCGGGTCCTGCTCCGCTGCGCCTGCCCGCCCCCGCCGCCACCGTCCCCCGGCGTCTGGAGGTCGCCGACCCGGACAGGTGAGTGCCCACCCCCTACCGGCCACGGAGGTCAACGCGTGCACACCATCGACCTGGCGGTCATCGTCGTCTACCTGTTGGCCTCGGCCTGGCTCGGGCTGTGGCTCTCGGGCAAGCAACGCACGGTCCGCGACTACTTCATCGGCAACCGGCAGCTTCCCTGGTGGGCGGTGTGCCTGTCGGTGGTGGCCACCGAGACCAGCGCGCTGACGGTGATCAGCACACCCGGTATCGCGTTCCTGGACAACGTCACGTTCCTGCAGGTCGCGATCGGCTACTTCATCGGCCGGATCGTCGTGGCCTTCGTGCTGCTGCCCCGTTACTACCGCGGGGACATGACGACCGCCTATGCCTACCTCGGGGTGCGGTTCGGACGCGGGATGCAGGGCACCGCATCGGTGACGTTCCTGTTCACCCGGTTGCTCGCCGACGGTGTGCGCCTCTTCGCCGCCGCGATCCCGATGAAGATCGTGCTCGACGCCTTCGAACTGGAGCTGTCCTACTTCACGATCGTGGCGCTGCTCGGTGTCGCGACGATCCTGTACACGCTCGTGGGCGGCATCAAGGCCGTGGTGTGGGTCGACGTGCTGCAGATGGGCGTCTACATGCTCGGCGGGGTCATCGCCCTGGTGGTGATCGTGCAGAGCCTGGACGTCAACTTCTGGAGTGTGGCCCAGGAGGCCGGCAAGACCCAGTTCCTGGACTTCACGTCCGACCCCGTGTCGTCCCCCTACGCCACCGTCACCGCGCTGGTGGGCGGTGCCCTGCTGTCCATGGCCTCCCACGGTGCCGACCAGCTGATCGTGCAGCGCCTGCTCGGGTGCAAGAGCCTGCGCGATGCCCAACTCGCCCTCATCATGAGCGGGGTCGTGGTCTTCCTCCAGTTCGCGCTGTTCCTGACCGTGGGACTGGCGTTGTACTCCTACTACGAGCAGCAGACCATCGACCAGTTGGGGCTGGCCAACTCCGACGAGCTGTTCCCGACCTTCGTCGTCGACGGGATGCCGGTCGGGATCGCCGGGCTCGTCCTCGCAGGGATCATGGCCGCGGCGATGAGCACCCTGTCCTCGTCGCTGTCGGCTCTGTCGTCCTCGACCATGTCCGACCTGTACCAGCGGTTCTCCCGCCGCCCCCTCGACGAGGCCCGCGCCCTGCGCGTGAGCCGTCTGTTCGTGCTCGGGTGGGGCCTGGTCTTCATCGGGGCGGCGGCGTTGTTCACCGGCACCGACAACCCGGTGGTGGAGCTCGGGCTCTCGGTGGCGAGCCTGACCTACGGCGGACTGTTGGGCGCGTTCTTCCTCGGGATGTGGGTGCCCAAGGCCCGGCAGCTGGACGCGACGATCGCCTTCGCCGTCGCGGTCGCGACGATGTCGTCCCTGTTCCTGTTCGCCCCGGAACTGGTCGGGTTCACCTGGTACACCGCGATCGGTCTCACCCTCACCCTCGGCCTGGGCTATCTGCTCTCGCGGCGCCACCGTGGGGACGCGTCCGGTACGGCCGAGACCGACCTGTCCCCGCGCCCCGACGCCGAGGAACGCATCTGACCGACCGCCCCGGCCGAGCGCGAGACCGGGAGATCGACGTGGTGCTGATGGATCTGCGTAGGCCCCGGATGTCCGGGGTGCACGCCATCACCGAGTTGGGTGAGCAGGCCCCGCACGTGCGGGTTCTGGTGCTGACCACGTTCGACAGCGAACGCGACGTGCTGCCCGCGGTGGAGGCCGGGGCCCACGGGTACCTGCTCAAGGACGCCACCCCTGACGAGTTGGTGCACGGGGTACTGGCGGTGCACCGGGGCGAGTCGGTGCTGTCCCCGGCGGCCGCCTCCCATCTGATGGGGCGCGTACGTGCACCTCGGGGCGACTGCCGAGCCGCCGTGAACGGGACAGCGTGTGGCCCGTCCGGGCACGGGGCCGAGGCCTCGCACGCGCTGCACCGACCACGGGTCCGTGGCCTCGTGCCCTACAGGTGTCACCGGACGAGGAGCCCGGTGGTGGGACGGTGGAGGCCCTGCCCTACCGTGGACCGGTGTTCGACTCGATCCTGGTCCTCCTCGCGTTCGGTTGCCTCACCGGCCTGACCACGGTGCTGTTCGGTTTCGGCGGCGGTTTCGTGACCGTTCCCGTCGTCTACGGTGTCGTGTCGGCCTCCTCCGGCCAGGACACCGACCCCATGCACGTGGCAGTGGCGACGTCGACGGCGGTGATGGTGGTCAACGCCTCCGGTGCCACCCTCGCGCAGCTGCGCACGGGACGCCTGCGCCGGGAGTACGTGTGGCCTCTGGCGGTCTACGTCACCGTCGGCGCGGCCGTGGGTTCGGTGGGTGCGCTCGCCCTCGGCGACCGGGTACAGCACGTGCTGTTCACCGTCTACCTGGTGTGGACGATCCTCGACAGCCTCCTGCGGCGCGGTTTCCTGTCCCACGCGGAGGGCGCCGAACCCCGCCGTCTGGGCCGCGGCACCGTGACCGCGGGCGGGATCGGTATCGGCACGGTCGCCTCCGCCCTGGGTGTGGGCGGAAGTGTGCTGACGGTGCCGTTGCTGCGGCGCCGGGGCCTGCCGATGGCGGACGCGGCGGCGATGGCCAACCCGCTGGCTCTGCCGGTCGCTTTCGTGGCCACGGTTGTGTACGCGTTCGCGGGCGGTACCGGTGCCGGCGGGCACCTGGGGTACGTGGACCTGGTGGCGGGGGCGGCCCTCCTGGCCGGGTCACTGCCGACGATCGCGCTCGTCCGGCGGATCGTGGGGCGGATGCCGGACCGGGTGCATGCCTGGTTCTATGTGGGGCTGCTCGTGGCGGCCCTCGTGGGCATCAACGTGGTCTGACCCGGACACGGCCCCGGGCACAGAACCGCCCCGTCGCGGGGGCGAACGGGGCGGTTCTGTGGGGTGGGGGCCGGGGACCGGAAGGGTCAGTCGCCCTCGGCGGGAATGACGCTGCCCTGGTACTCCTCCTCGATGAACTCGAGGGTCTCGTCGGCCAGCAGGAGCTCGCCGAGGGTGGCGATGCGCGGATCGTCGGCGTTCCCGGTGCGGGCCGCGAGGACGTTGACGTAGTCGTTGCCCTCGACCTCTTCCAGGAGGATGGAGTCCTCCTCGAAGTCGAGCCCGGCCTCCTGCGCGTAGTTGTTGTTGACGATCGCGGCGTCCACGTCACCGAGTGAACGCGGCAGCTGGGGCGCCTCGACCTCGTGGAAGTCCAGGTCCTCGGGGTTGTCCTCGATGTCGGAGAGTGAGAAGTCGGCTTCCTCGACCCCGTCGGCCAGGGTGATGAGGCCGCTCTCCTCCAGCAGCACGAGCGCACGGAACTCGTTGGTGGGGTCGTTGGGCAGCGCGATCTCCGCGCCGTTCTCGAGCTCCTCCACCGAGTCGACCTGCTCGGAGTAGAGCCCCAGCGGAGGCAGGTAGGCCTGTTGCACGGCGGTGAGGTCGGTATCGTTGCCCTCGTTGAACTCCAGCAGGTAGGGCTCGTGCTGGTAGAGGTTCGCGTCGATCTGTCCCTCGGCGAGGGCGGTGTTGGGCGCGATGTAGTCGGAGAACTCCTGGATCTCCAGGGACAGTCCGGCGTCCGCGGCGAGCTCCTCGTCGATGAACTCCAGGATCTCCCCGGCCGGGACGGCGGTCGCACCGACGGTCAGGGTTTCCCCGCCGCCCGTGGAGTCCGCCTCGTTCTCGGACGGTGCACCACAGGCGGTCAACGCCAGTACGGCCACAGCGGCAGGGGCGATGACGGCGGAGCGGTGCATTGCGGAGGTTCCCTTTCGTGTACGTGGAGGGAGACACCTGTGGGCGGTTCGTAACCAGATCAGCAGGTATTTCCGATTTACCCGATTTTAAAGGCAGGGCCAGACGCCGCGCCACCCCGGGTGACCAAGGACACAGGCCCGCCCGCGCCGACACACCCGCTTCCCGCCGCGCGGACTCACCCGGCTCCAGCGCCTGCGTTCCGTGCCCGTGCGTGCTCGCGTGCACCATTGGCCAGTACATAACAGGCAAATTATGACGGATGACGAATTTCCCCCAGTAGTGCGGCATAACCCAAAGGCTTCGGAAGATTTTTCGGCGAGATTCTCCGTTCCCGCCCCACGGAGCACTCTGATGGTGCAGGATGATTCTCGAAGGCGAACAACGGCCCCGTAACTCTCCGCACCCCCTGTCGGAGATGGCCCCTCCCCGCCGACGAGGGTCGCTTCTCCTTCACCCCCTCCGGCCCCCGGTGCCACCCGCACCGGGGGCCTCTTCATGCTCTCCCTCCCCTTACACGGGCCTTATCGGAAGAGGGAACAGACTCCAGGTTCAACGCGACACGCACCGGACACGAACGGAGTGCTGATGATCGGCGAAGCGATCGAGTGGTTCAAGGGGCTCTTCGGCGGCGAGGCGGGCGAGCTCGCCCAGGACGTCGCAGAGTCCTACGGCCAGGAGGCGATGGAAGGCGTGCAGGAGAGCACGGAGGGGGTCCAGGACGGCATCGAGACCGCCACGGACGCCGCCGAGGACCCCGGCGGCACCGCCGTCGACGCAGCGCGGGACGAGCTGCTCGGCGACAACTGACCGGAGCCCCCGCCCTCCACCGCCCCGAGCCGCACGGTGCGGGCCCGCAGCCGAAAGCCCCCACACCGCACCGTGCGCCGTGGACACACACCACGCACACCGACCACACCCGACAAGGCGCACCCAAACCACCCCGGCAGGTCGCACCCCCACAAATAGGCACTCTGAGTAGCATCACAGGTGCCCAAAGCAAGGAACCAGGGGGAGCAACAGCATGATACGACCGCCCGTCGAACCGCACCACATGCCGGCCCGCATCACCACCGGGGCCTTCATCCTCAGCTCGGGCCTGGACAAGCGCGCTGTCGACGAGGAATCCGCACAAGGCATGCACGGCATGGCCGCCAAGGCCTATCCGTTCCTCGACAAGATCGCTCCCAAGCCCTTCGCCAAGCTGGTGTCGACCTCGGAGATCGCCCTGGGCGTCGCGCTCCTGATGCCGATCGTGCCCACGAAGGTCGCCGCCGCCGGCCTGACCGCGTTCAGTGCCTCACTCCTGGGCATATACCTGCGCGTCCCCGGGATGCGGCGCCCCAACAGCATCCGTCCCAGCGACGAGGGGCTCGCGGTGGCCAAGGACGTGTGGATGTTCGGCACGGGCCTGTCACTGCTCATGGACCCGGGCCAGGCGCACGGCGAGTCCCGCCCGTGCTCCTGGCTGGGTTCGAAGCGCTGATCCCACGGCACGGCTCCGGTGTCCCCGTGTCTCCACGGCGGGCCGCCCTGCGACGATGGGGCGGCCCGCCGTGTTTCGTGACCGGTGGGGCGCGTGGAAGGGAGACGGTCGTGGGAGAGACGTTGCGGACCGACACGGTCGTGGTGGGGCTCGGCGCCATGGGGTCGCAGGCCCTGTGGCAGCTGGCACGCCGGGGTGTGCCGGCCGTGGGGGTGGAGCAGTTCTCCCCCGGGCACGACCGGGGGTCCAGCCACGGCGAGTCGCGTATCATCCGGACCGCCTACGTCGAGGGCGCCGAGTACGTGCCGTTCGTCCGCGCGGCCTGGGAACAATGGGCCGACCTGGAGCGGGCCTCGGGCCAGGAGCTGCTGCTGCGCACCGGAACGATCATGGCGGGCGCCCCGGACTCGGGGGCCGTCTCGGGCGCGCTCACGGCCGCCGCCCACCACGGCCTGGAGCACACGCACCTCTCCCCGCAACAGGCACGGGAACGCTTTCCCCACCACCGGTTCGCGCCGGGTGAGGAGGCGGTCGTCGAACAGGAGGGCGGGGTCCTGCTCCCGGAGGCCGCCATCGGGGCCGCCGTCCGCCTCGCGCGGGAAGCCGGGGCGCGGGTCCTGACCGGGGCGCCCGTGACCCGGATCGTGCCCGACCCCGAGCAGCCGACCGTGTGGGTGGGCGATACCGGGATCCGGGCGCGCCGGGTCGTGGTCGCGGCGGGTTCGTGGACGACGCGGCTCCTTCCCCAGCTCCCGGACCTGGGCATCAGGGTGGAACGCCGGGTCCTGGGCTGGTTCCCCCTCACCGGTGACCCCGCTCCGCACACCGGCGGCCAGGTCTTCGCTCGCGACGAGGAAGACGGAACGCTCTGGTACGGGTTCCCGAGCCTGGACGGGCTCACCGTCAAGATCGGGGTACATGCCGAGGCCTCGGGTGCACGGTTCGAGGGCGCGCAGTGGGGCGAACCGGTCGATCCGCGTGTGGGACCGCGTGCGCCGGACGCCGCGGACAGGGCCCGGTTGGGCCGTCTGGCCGCGCGGTTGAACGGGGTCGGGACGCTCCCCGAGCGTATGGCCGCGTGCATGTACACGATGACCCCGGACGAGGACTTCCTCATCGGGCACCGCAGTGAGCTGCCCGGTCTGGTCCTGGCCGGCGGGTTCTCCGGGCACGGGTTCAAGTTCGCCTCGGCGGTGGGTGCGGCCCTGGCGGATCTGGCTGAGCACGGCCGTACCGACCTGCCGATCGGGATGTTCGACCCGCAACGGCCCCAGTGATCGACGGTTTGCGTGGGCGGTACGGGCCGGCCCGTGCCGAGGGACGGGACGGCACCGCGTGCGATCATGTGCGCGGTGTCGGCGCGAGCACCTCTCCTCCGTGGTCCCCGTCGAAAGGAAGCCCATGCCTCAGCCCTCTGCCCGTACCGCCCTGGTCACCGGCGCCTCCTCCGGTATCGGGCGCGCGGTGACGGCCGTCCTCGTCGAGCGGGGACACCGGGTCGTCGGCACCAGCCGCAAACCCGAGACGATCACCGATCCGGTGCCCGGTGTGGAGTACGTGGCCCTCGATCTGGCCGACGAGGCCTCGGTGAAGGCCTGCGCCGAACATGTGGGCGCCGTCGACGTGCTGGTCAACAACGCCGGGGAGAGCCAGAGCGGCCCGTTCGAAGAGCTCCCGGGCGCAGCAGTGGAACGGTTGTTCCGCATCAACGTGTTCGGTGCGGTGCGGCTCACGCAGCTGGTCCTGCCGGGGATGCGCGAGCGCGGGTACGGGCGTGTGGTCATGGTCGGCTCGATGCTGGCCAGTTTCCCGCTGGCCTACCGTTCCTCGTACGTCGCCTCCAAGGCCGCGGTCAAGGGGTTCGCGAACGCGCTGCGCCGGGAGGTGGCGCCCTACGGGGTGGGGGTGAGCACGGTCGAGCCGGGGTCGATCAACACCGGGATCAGCGAGCGGCGCACTCAGTACCTGCGGGAGGACTCCCCGTTCCGTGGGGAGTACCGGACGATGCTGAGCGCGCTCGACACCAACGAGTCGAGAGGGATCTCGGCGGAGCGGGTCGCGGGAACGGTACTGCGCGCGATCGAGGCGCCCACTCCGCGGCCGCTGTACGCGGTCGGGAGCAACGCGCCGGTGGTGTTCGCGCTGCGTCGTCTGTTCCCGCGGTCGTTGATGCTGCGGATCGTCGCGCGCAAGCACGGGCTGTGAGCGGGCCGACCCGGCCGTCCTCGGAGCGGAGCAAAGGGAAACGCGGCCGGTCCGGGTGAGAATGTGAGCGAGCACGCTCGTCCGCCGCTCCGTCCCAGGAGGCCCCATGAGGCAACAGGTCCACTTCGTGACGCTCTCGACCACCGACCTGGACGCGGCACGCCGCTTCTACCGGGACGGCCTGGGCTGGGAGCCGCTCGCCGACGTACCGGGCGAGGTCCTGTTCTTCCAGGTGGGACCGGGGATGGTGCTCGGCCTGTTCGACTCGGTGAAGTTCGATCGTGACCTGTCGGGCACGGAGGCCTCCGCCACGGCCGGCCCGGCGATGTCCACCGACGCTGCTGTGTCGGGGGTGACCCTGGCACACAACGTGGAGGGGCCCGAGGAGGTCGCGTGGACGGTCGAGGCCATGGTGCAGGCCGGGGCCCGGGTGCTGCGCGCACCGGAGCACGGCGAGTTCGGCGGGGTGCGCCATGCGTTCGTCGAGGACCCCAACGGGGTGGTGTGGGAGGTCGCGCACAACCCCGGGTGGCACATCGACCAGTCCGGGAACGTGGTGCTGGGGTGAGCTCCGGCTCTCTCTCCCTCGGGTCAGACGATGCCGACGACCTCGCTGCTCCCGGGGCGGGCCAACACGATCCCGCCCGGGACCCCGTGCAGGGACACCCACGGCTCGGCCTGCTCCTCGGGCACGTCCCCGGACGCGGGCTCCAGGGTGACGTGGACCTCGGTGGCCGCGGGTTCCTCGGCCGGTTCCTCCCCCTCGGCCCAGGGGCGCACCGCCAGGGTGACGGTCTCGGATCCGCCCCCGGTGGCCCGCGGGGCGGCCGTGACCAGGGCATCCTCGAGTGGGACGGGGCGGATGCGTTCCTTGCGCCCGTCCTCGGACGCGGGGGTCTCCTCCGCCGGTGCGGTCCGCTCGCCCCCGTCGAACTCCCGCCAGGTGTAGGTTCCGGAGCCGCCGTCCTCTCCCCAGGTCAGGTAACCGTCGGTGGTGAAGGTCCAGGTTCCCTCGTGCCCGGCGGGGCCGCCGAACCCCGGCAGGTCGCGCGCCACCACCTCGCCGTTGCGGCCGAAGAGGACGTTGCCGCTGTCCCTCCCGTCCTCGGAGGCCCATGCGAACGCGAACAGATGGCCGTCCTCGGAGGTGTGGATCCACATCTCGTCGCTGGGCGAACTCATGTCCACGTCGGTGTGCCACAACCAGGTCCCGGTGCCGGGGACGAGGCCGTGCAGGGTACGGACGGAGCCGCGTCCCCCGCGTTCGCCGGTCATGATGTCCATGTCGCACTCGAGGAGGACGACGATCTCGTGGCGGGTGACGTCCTGGCCGAGGCGTGAGCAGTCGCCCATGGGTTCGTAGGTCCAGCGCTCACGTCCGGTCCCGGGCACGTACCCGGCCACGGTCGTTCGGCCTTCGCCGCTGCGCAGAGTGGTGAGAACGTCGCGGTGCACCAGCGGGGTGAGGTCGCCCTGATGCTGGTACTTCGTGGGGTGGGCCGTGCCCGGGCTCCGGTACTCGCCGACCTCCTGCCCGGTGTCGGCCTCGAGCACGACCAGGCGTTGGACGTGGCTGCCGTCGATGTCACGGGCGGGATAGGTGAGCATGACGTCGGTGGCGCCGGGTGAGGCCTGCATGTCGACGGCGTGCTCCCCGGACCTGCGGTAGTGCCAGCGTTCCTCCCCGGTACCGCCGTCCAACAGGGCGACCCCTTCGGTGGAACGGACGAGGACCCCGGTGCGTGTCGGGGCGACCTCCAGGACCGGGCCGCCGTCGGGGGTGGACCAGCGCCACCCGATGCCGCCGACGGTGCCGGGCAGGCCGGTGCCGAGGTCGTGATCGCCGTCGCCCGAGTGTGCGGTGGTGGCCTCGACCGGCAGAAAGGTGGTGAACAGGGCGGTCAGGGTGACGGCTGCTGTACCCGCGAGGAGACCGGCCCCGGCGCCGGCCGCCCGGGAGCTGCGGGAGCCGCGGAGCGCGGTCGGGGAGACCGCGAACAGGCACAGGACCAGGACGACGGCGGTGGCGCCCAGGGCGAGTCCGTAAGGGGAGAACTCCATGAACCGGGGGTCCCCGGGGCCCGCAGCGGGGCTCGCCGGCGCCCACCAGAGCGGTACGAGGACCACGGCGGAGACCAGGAAGGTGGCCACGGCCAGGATGCGGCGCGGGCGTCCGGGGGCCGATACGCGGGAGAGCAGGTTGACCCGGGCGGCCGGGCGCTCCTGCGCGGCCGGCCCCTTGGAAGAGGCGTCCAAAGGTTCGGGGTGGGTCGCCCGCTCCCGCAGTGAAGCCGCCGGTGGCGCTGCGTGGCCGTCGGTGCGGTGCGCACAGGCGCATTCGTCCCGTGCGACGGCACCGGCCCGGCGGTGTTCCATCTCGTGCAGGCATACCAGGGGCAGGGCCAGGACGGTGCACAGCCCCCAGATCCAGACCAGGTGGACGGGCCACGGGACGTAGCCGGCCACTGCGTGGACGTCGACGGCGGCCAGGGCGAGCGTCACCGCGCCGGGCAGGAGGAGCCCGGAGGCGAACCAGAAACGGACCGGCGAAGGGGGCACCCTCCGGAACATAGGGAACAGAGGAGCTTTCGGTCAACGTCTCCGGGCGTCCTTGCCGTGCCGTTGCGGGATCGCCTGCCGTATCCGGGTGGGGCAGGTGGGGCCTCCGTGCCCTGTCGTTCTAGGTTGGTCGCAAGAGCCGTACACGACCGTGGAGGTGACGCGGGTGAGCGTCGTCAAGTTCAACGTCCTGACCGTTCCCGAGGGTGCCGGGGCCACGCTGGAGGAGCGTTTCGCCAAGCGTGGGGGCATGGTGGAGAACCAGCCGGGGTTCGAGGAGTTCCAGCTCCTGCGTCCGGTCGAAGGCAACGACAAGTACCTGGTCTACACCCGCTGGCGGTCCGAGGAGGACTTCCAGAACTGGGTGAACGGCCAGGACTTCCAGCGCAGCCACTCCGAGAGCGGCAAGGGGTCCCCGGACGGGGGCGGCGACAAGCCCGCGCCGGCCGCGAGCGACAGCGAGGTGTGGGGCTACGAGGTGGTCCAGCGCGTCGAGGGCAAGAGCTGAACCCGGCCCGCTCGTGTGCGGTCCGGGCCCGGTCTCCGCGTTCCGGACCGCACATCGGGGTCTGCGCGCCTCGACGGGGAAGCGGGACGTGGTTTTCCGCTCGCCCCGGGAAAAGCATTTGTGCTTCCCCCCGGGGCCCTGTAGAAAACAGGTCACATACCGGGCCGCCGGGCCCGGGCCGACGACGAAGAGGAGGTACGAGCGATGTTCCCCGCCGACCGAGCGCCCGTGACTTCCCGAGGGCCCTGCTGAGAGGACCTCGCAGGACGGGTGCGCGCACAGAGAGTGCACCATGACCACGATTCCGCGTGAATTGACCATCCGTCCCCTGCACGGCACGGAGGAAGTCGAGCTGTTCAACCGGCTCCCCTTCGTGCTCAACCCCGAGATCGCCGCCGACCTCGGCGAGGGGCGCCGCCGCACCGATTGGATGTGGGTGGCCCTGGACGACGACCGGCTCCTGGCCCGCCTGTCGTTCTGGCGCCGCGGCCCGAAGGACACCGTCCCGTTCCTGCTGGACGTTCTGGACGTGGACGACACCGCCGAGGACCTCGACCGTGTGGCCGTGCTCGCGCAGCTGTTGCGGGCCGCGTGCGACCAGGTACTGGACCCCGACGGTTCCTGGCCCGAGTACCTACGGTTCGTCGACGCCGGTTGGCGCGAGCACACCGGCCTGCGGCGTGCGGTCGAGGAGCGGATGGAGGCCGTCTCACGTATGGGCGGTGTCCCGTTCGTCGAGCGCCTGCGTTACGCCTGGCGTGCCGCGAAGGCCCCCGTTCCTTCGGTTTCGGGCCGTCTGCGGTTCCGGGGGATCCGGGACGAGGAAGAGATCCTCGGCCTCATGGTCCGTGCCCTGGAGGGCACCCTCGACGGGCACGACCGCGCGGACCTGGCCGGGACAGGCCCGAAGCAGGTGGCCCGGGACAATTTCGACGACGAGTTCGCTCGGTACTCCACGCCCCGTTCCTGGTGGCGGGTGGCGACGCTCGAGGACGGCGAACCCGTCGGTTTCGTACTCCCGGCCCGCAACGCCAAGCACCCGATCATCGGATACATCGCCGTGCTGCCCGAGCATCGCGGCCGCGGGTACATCGACGACCTGTTGGCCGAAGGGACACGGGTGCTGACCGAGGAAGGCGGTGAGTCCCGCGTGCACGCCGCCACAGACCTCGGCAACGTGCCGATGGCCCGCGCGTTCGACCGGGCGGGGTACACGACGCTCAGCGGTGTCGTGACAATGGTCTGGCGCTGACTGCACGCGTGGCCCGGCGGGCGCCCCTCCGGCGCCCGCCGGGCCCTGGGGCCCACGTGCTGGGCCCAGGGGCGGGCTGCCCCGAACGATGGGCTGCGTGTGGGGCTCCTTGACCCGGGCGGGCCGCGCACGGAGGATGCGGTGATCCGCCCTCACCCGTCACTTGGAGGTCCCATGCGCACCCTGGCCCTGTTGAGCACCGGCGGCACCATCGCCACCACCGCGGGCGAACAAGGGCTCGCGGTCGGGGTCGGTGCCGACGACCTCCTCGCCGCGGCCGAGCGCGTGTGGGGATCGGGCGGGGTCCGGGTGCAAACACGCGAGGTGCACCGGCTGGTCAGCTTCGCGGAGAGCCTCGGCGACGTCCTGGCCCTGGCGCGGGCCGTCCGCGAGACGGCCCGGGACGTGGACGGCGTCGTCGTCACCCACGGCACCGACACGATGGAGGAGGCCGCCTTCCTGCTGGCCCTCACCCACGACTCCCCGGTCCCGGTCGCCTTCACCGGAGCGCAGCGCCCCTACGACGACCCGGCCCCGGACGGTCCCCGCAACCTCGCCGCCGCCCTGCGCTGGGTGGGCGATCCCCGATCGGACGGCACGGGGGTCAGTGTCGTCTTCGACGGGGACGTGGTGCCCGCCGTGGGTGTGCGGAAGGTGGACACGCTGGGCCTGAAAGCGTTCCGCGCGCCGGGGCGGGCACCGGTGGCTGCCGTGGACGCCGACGGGGTCCGGGTGCACGCCCACGCGCCGAAGGTGCCGGTCCTGCTGCGCCCGGACCTGGAACCGCCGCGGGTGGACGTGATCGCTCAGTACCTGGGCGCCGACGCCACGGCCCTGCACGCGTCCGTGGCGGCCGGAGCGCGAGGTGTGGTCGTGGCCGGTTTCGGGGCGGGCAACGCAACGCCGGAGACGACTCGGGCGTGCGCGGAACTGCTCGACTCGGGTGTCCCGGTGGGTCTGGCGAGCCGGGTGGGTTCGGGTCCGGTCTCGGGCCTGTACGCCGACGGAGGGGCGGAGCTGGTGCGTGCGGGTGCCGTGCTGATGGGCGACCTGTCGCCGTGGCAGGCACGCCTGTTGTTGGCGGCGTCCCTGACGCACACCGACAGCACCTCCGGGGTGGCCGAGCGCTGCCGGACGTGGTTGGCGGCGGTGGGTGCGGTACCCGAGCACGGCTGAGTCCGGGCCGTTTCGGTCCTTGATCGGCCACGGAACCGGGGACATGATGCACGCGACCGCCGAGCGTCGACCGAAGTGGGTGGAGAACATGGCCAAGGAGATCCTGGTTGCTTACGGCGTGGACGTCGACGCCGTCGGCGGGTGGCTGGGCTCCTACGGGGGCGAGGACTCTCCCTGCGACGTCTCCCGGGGCATGTTCGCCGGCGAGGTCGCCGTGCCGCGCATGCTGGAGCTGTTCCGGCGCGCGGGCATCACGGCGACGTGGTTCTGGCCGGGGCACTCGGTGGAGACCTTCCCCGAGGGGTTCGAGGCGTGTTTGCGCGCGGGCCACGAGATCGGGGTGCACGGGTACAGCCACGAGAACCCGATCGCGATGAGCGCCGAGCAGGAGGCCGACGTCCTCGACCACTGCATCGCCCTCATCGAGCAGCGCACCGGTCGCAAACCCACGGGGTACGTGGCCCCGTGGTGGGAGTTCTCCGACATCACCAACGAGCTGCTCATCACGCGCGGTTTCAAGTACGACCACTCGTTGATGCACCGCGACTTCCAGTGCTACTACGTGCGGGTGGGCGACCGGTGGACCAAGATCGACTACGGTCGCCCGGCCCGGGACTGGATGCATCCGCTGGTGCGGGGCCAGGAGACCGACCTGGTGGAGATCCCGGCCTCCTGGGAGCTCGACGACCTGCCCCCGATGATGTTCATCAAGGCCAACCCGAACAGCCACGGTTACGTGAACCCGCGCGACCTCGAACAGCAGTGGAAGGACCAGTTCGACTGGGTCTACCGCGAGTACGACCACGCGGTGTTTCCGATGACGGTGCACCCGGACGTGTCGGGGCGCCCGCAGAACCTGCTCATGCACGAGCGCCTCATCGAGCACATCAGCGGGCACGAGGGGGTGCGCTGGGTGACCTTCGACGAGATCGCCGAGGACTTCCTGAGCCGCAACCCGAAGGGGTGACCGTGCTCGTGGGCCGCTCCCCCGGTCGCCGCGCGGCTCAGGCGGTGGCCACGAGCCGGTTGGCCTCGGCGACGGCGGCACGCAGGTCGTCGGGATCGCCGGTCGTCCCCGCGATGATCAGGTCCATCTCCTCCAGACCGGCCTTGGAGAGCAGGTTCTTGTCGTTGGTGACCCATTCCCCCCGCGCGGCGCAGACCCCGTGAGCGGCCTGTGCGGCCGCTCGGGCCAGGAGCCCGGCGCACTGGGTCACCCGTCCGTACGGCGCGTGGTTGTGCTCTGCGTAGGAGAGGTTGGCCGCGGCGAAGCCCCGCCACACCCGGGGTGCCTCGGCGCGCAGAGCCTCCGGGTAGCCGGGCCGGGGCAGCTCTCCGTGCAGAACCTGTCCGAGGGCGAGCTCGGCGAGCAGCAGGTAGGTGGGGATCCCCGCGAGGTGGAACATCAGCGGTTCGACACGGAACCGGCCCTGTTCGGCCTCGGCGATCTCGTGCTCGACGGCGCCGAGGTCGCGGTAGTGCACGTCCACGGGGCGCCCGTGCACACGCAGCCAGGCGCCGCCGTTGAAGACCCCGCCCCACTCACCGATCCCGGAGACCTTCCCGTCCCACCCGATGTCGCTCAGGTCCTGCGGGTCGAAACCGGAGCGGTAATAGAGGGCCAGGTCCCAGTCGCTGTCGACGCGGTGGGTGCCCTCGGCCCGTGAACCGCCGAGGGTGACGGCCTCCACGCCGGGCAGGGCGTACAGGCGGTCGGCCAGGTCGGTGAGGAAACGGGTGTCGTCGGTGTCGGCGCTGCTCATCGGGGCATCGTCGCAGAAGCTCTCGGTGCGGCGCCACACGGTCGTTGCGCGCTCCACCGG
Source organism: Nocardiopsis xinjiangensis YIM 90004 (assembly GCF_000341145.1). GTDB lineage: Bacteria > Actinomycetota > Actinomycetes > Streptosporangiales > Streptosporangiaceae > Nocardiopsis > Nocardiopsis xinjiangensis. Next base: position 91,483 of record NZ_ANBE01000014.1, on the reverse strand, counting down.
CTCACCCGGATTCGGTGCGCCGGACCTTCGCGTAGGTGCGGTTGCGAAGGAAGCTCTCCAGGGGGCCGCGCACCCCGGCGCGGCGCATGAGGTCGGCGAGCACGACGGTGGCCAGCCACACACACGCGCCGGTCAGGAGCGCGGCGGTGTCGCTCATCCGGGCCAGGTCGAGGGTGTAGGGCATGAACAGCACGAGCCAGGCCACGGACTGCAGGACGTAGCAGGTCATGGAGCGCTGACCGGTGGCCACGAGCGCGGTCACCACGGGCCCGCGGCGCTGTCCGATCCGCAGCGCCACGAGGGCGATGAGCGCGGCGTAACCGAATCCGCCGAGGTATCCGGTGAGCACGTGCAGCCACGCCGCACCCAGGACCACGACGGCACCGGGTTCCCAGATCTGGACGAGCTGGAGCGCGTAGGGGATCCCGCCGAGGACCGCCACAGGGGTCCCGATACCGGCGACCCGGGTGAGCAGGCGGCGGTGGCGGCCGGGCTCCTCCAACAGGCGGCGGCGTGCGGCCCAGATCCCGATGGTGAAGGGGAAGACCGACAACAGCACCATGGTCAACATGACCGGCCAGCTGACAGCGCGCACCACCATGTCGGTGAGCGGTTCCCCGGCGACCGGCGCGGCTTGCTCCGGGTCGCTGAACAGGGCACTGCCCGCGGTGATCAAGGCGTAGAACAGGCTGCCGACCGCCATCCAGACGAACCCGTGGGCAAGCAGGCGCCGGTCGCTCACGTGCAGGAGTCCGGCCAGGGTCAGGGCGATGAGCCCGTAGACGGCGATGATGTCGCCGGAGAAGAGCAGCAGGGTGTGCAGGAACCCGATCAGGATCATCCACCGCCCGCGCCGGCGCACGAGCGAGCGCACCCAGGGCCAGGGGTGTCCCTCGTCGGTGCGGCGCAGGTGGATCCAGGCGAGGCCGTAACCGAACAGCAGCGCGAACATGGGGTACCCGCGCGACTCGGCGAAGACGGTCACCGTGAACACACTGACACTGTCGGCGGTGCTCTGGAGTGTGTAGGGCAGCGGCTCTCCGGTGGCCATCGCGCGGAACACGACGGCGTGCACGACGGCGATGACCAACAGCATGAACCCCCGCGCGAGGTCGGGGGCGAGTGAGCGTTCCGACAGGGCAAGACCCGTGACCCGCTGCGGTTGGGGACCTGCCATGCTCACTCCTCCTGGGGACCTCGGGCCCGCCGGATCGACGGGGTTCGGGTCCCATGCTAGGAGTTCGGCATGCACGGGCACCTCCACCGATCGGCCGTTTCTGCCTCCTCCACTCGGCCGGCTCGGGGCCGACCGGTGGCGGGTGAGCCGCGGCAGTGCCTCAGGTGTCGAACTCACGCAGGAGCTCGGCCACACGGTCGGGGCGTTCGTACAGGGACAGGTGCNGGCGGGCGGGTGAGAAGAACGGGTCGTGCGAGCCGGTGGCCACCATGACCCGGTGTCCGGCCCACGCGTGGAAGAACTCGGCGTTCAGCGGGCTGGGCGTGGAACCGGTGCGGCAGTGGCGCGCCACGAGCGTGAGCCACTCCGCCTCGGAGGTGCCTTCCGCACGGTCGGGGTCGGAGCCCCGACCGCTGAGGAACTCCACCAGGCGCCCGCTGGTGTGCTCGTTGGGATGGATCATCCACGACAGGGTCGCTTTCATCGCCCCCGAGGAGAGGCCGGCCGCGGTCAACCCGGCGGGGTTGACCAGCAGCATCCCCGCCACCAGGGGCGAAGGGGCCGCAGCCAGAGTTATGGCGGCCCCTCGGGAGTGGCCCAGGACGATCACGGGCCGGTCGGTGATATGCGGGAGGAGTTCGTCCAGCCAGGCAGCGTAGGAGTCGGCTCGGTCGCCCACGGCGCGACGGCCGCAGCTCAGGCCGGGCTGGCCGGGGAGGTCGACCAGGTGCACCGGGCGGTCCTCGGCCAGGACCCGCGCTGCGGGCACGGTCGTCGCGGCGTTGAGGTTGGTACCGGAGAGCACCAGCACCGGGGTCCCGGGACCACCGGCCGCACTGAAGGCCTGTGTACTCCCCAACCGGGTCTCGATGGGCGGGAGGGGCCCGAGTTCGGGCCACTGGCTCAGGGCTTCGTGGCACCAGGCGTGCACGGACCGTTCGGCGTTCTCGGAACGGTAGACACGCGTGGCACGAAGAGGGACGACGGTCATGGATCCGGCTTTTCGCGTAGGAAGGCTTCGGTGGTCACCGGCCATGTTTCCCGGCGCACCAAGAGAGGACTGTACGCCTCCGTAGGGCCCGTTGCCACCTGGGCTCCGGGCTCGTCGCGGCTCCGTTGCCGACCGGGGCGTCCATCCCTGGGGTACCCGTGGCGACGTGTCCCGTGGGAGGTGGGTCTCCCCCTGTTACAGGAGTCCGAACACCCGTCCGTTACCGGCCATCCGGCGCGCAGGGCGTTGACTTCCCGGCCGCTTCGACGTGCACGGGCCGGGGCATCGGTAAAGGGGCGTCTCCCGCCCGTGGCTCACGNNNCCGACGAAGTTCATCTCGGCGGGGTCGGGGCCGATACGGCCGCCGTTGTCCATCGCGTTGATGCGCTCGATGTCATCGGCATCGAGCTCGAAGTCGAACACGTCGAAGTTCTCCCTGATCCGCGACGGGGTCACGGACTTGGGGATGACGACGTTGCCGATCTGCAGGTGCCAACGCAGGACGACCTGCGCAGAGGTCTTGCCGTGCTTTTCGCCCAGGTCTTGCAGGATCTGGTCCTCGAGCAGCCCCTTGCCCTGCCCCAAGGGGCTCCAGGCCTCGGTGAGCAGCCTGCGGTCGGCGTTGACCTTGCGCATCGCAGCCTGGTTGAAGTGGGGATGCAGCTCGATCTGGTTGAGCACGGGGACGACCCCGGCCTCCCGGAGGAGCTTGTCGAGGTTCTGCTGGGTGAAGTTGGAGACACCGATCGCCTTGGCACGGCCGTCGGCGTAGATGCGCTCCAGAGCTCGCCAGGAGTCGACGTACTTGTCCTGTTCCGGCACGGGCCAGTGGATCAGGAACAGGTCGACGTAGTCGGTGCCCAGACGCTCCAGACTGGCGTCGAAGGCACGCAGGGCCTCGTCGTAGCCGTGCTCGTCGTTCCACAACTTGGTGGTGAGGAAGACGTCCTCACGGGCGAGTCCGGACTCGGCGATGGCCCTGCCCGTACCGCGCTCGTTGTCGTAGGCCTTCGCGGTGTCGATGCTGCGGTAACCGGCCTCCAGGGCGGCCGCGACCGAGGCGTGCGCCTCGTCGTCGGCCACCTGCCAGACACCGAACCCCAGTTGCGGCATGCGGAGGCCGTTGTTCAGCGTGACGTGCTGCAATGGATGCCTTTCCATCTCTTACTGCGAGAGCCGAACCAGCATCTTGCCAGTGTTGGCACCACGCATCATGTCGAGGAACGCCTGGACGGAGTTGTCGATCCCGTCCACGACGGTCTCCTCGGTGTGAAGTTTTCCCTCGGCGAGCCAACCAGCGGCCCGGTGAGCGTATTCCTCCGCCAGGTGGTTGTGGTCGCCGACGATGAACCCGCGCAGGTTCAAACGCTTGCCGACCGCGAGGAAGAGGTTGTTCGGCCCGGGGACGGGCTCGGTGGCGTTGTAGGACGCGACCGCCCCGCACAGGGCCACACGGCCGAAGTCGTTCATGACGTTGAGCGCGGCCTGCAGGTGGTCGCTGCCGACGTTGTCGAAGTAGACGTCGACACCGTCGGGGGCGGCCTCGGCGAGCTGCCGGGTGAGTTTTCCCTCGCGGTAGTCGATGGCCGCGTCGAAGCCGAACTCCTCGAGGAGACGGCGCTTCTTCTCCGGCCCGCCGGCCGAACCCACGACCCTCTTGGCGCCGAGCTGCCGGGCGATCTGACCGACCAGGCTGCCGACCGCACCGGCCGCGCCGGAGACGAACACGGTGTCTCCCTCGCGCACTTCCGCGACCTCGGTGAGCCCGGCGTAGGCGGTCATGCCGACCATACCGAGCGCGCCCAAGTAGGCCTGGGCGGGTGCGATGGAGGTGTCGACGGGGCGCACCGCCTTGGTGGGCAGAAGGGCGTACTCGCGCCATCCGGCCATGTGGGACACGGACGCCCCCACGGGAACGTCGTCGGAGCCGGAGGAGACCACCGTGCCGACGGCGCCGCCCTCCATGGGCTCACCCAGCTGGAACGGCGGCACGTAGGACTTGGTGTCGTTCATCCGGCCGCGCATGTACGGGTCGACCGAGATCCAGTCGTTGCGGACCAGCACCTGGCCGGGACCTGGTTCGCCGACCGAGGTCTCCACGAGGGAGAAATCGGTCGGGTCGGGCTCGCCGACCGGCCTGGCGACGAGGTGGACTTCCCGGGATGTGGGCATGGTGGACCTTTCCGTGTCTTGATGGGCCGCGGCTGCACATGCCGCCGCGAGGTCGCAGGAGATGCACGGGGCAGCTCCGGTGCGGTTCAGGTCAGCGCGCGGCTCACCTCGGCGGCGAGTGCGGTCGAGGAGGCCGGGTTCTGGCCGGTGAAGAGAGTGCGGTCGTGGACCACGTGCGGCTGCCAGGGGGCGCCGGCGGTGAAGTCGGCGCCCATGCCCTCCAGACGGTCCTGGAGGAGCCAGGAGGCCTTGTCCGCGAGCCCGGCCTGCTTCTCCTCCTCGTTGGTGAAGGAGGTGAGGCGGTACCCCGAGAAGACGTGGCTGCCGTCATCGCGCCGGGCGGCGAGGAGGGCGGCCGGCGCGTGGCAGAGCACGCCCAACGGGGTCTCGGAGTCCACCGCGAAGGTCAGGACCCGCGCGGAATCGGCGTTGTCCGCGAGATCCTCCATGGGGCCGTGGCCTCCGGGGTAGAACACGGCGGAGTAGACGGAGGGGTCGATGTCCTCCAGGCGCACCGGGGCGCCGAGGACCGCGTTCTGCTCGACGGCACGTTCGAGGGCGTCGGCGTTGTCCTGACCGCCGTTGGCGTCGGCCGCCAGGCTGGCACGGTCGACGGTGGGCACGACACCGCCGGGGGTGGCCACCTCCACCTCGTGTCCGGCGTCGACGAAGATTCGGTACGGGGAGAGGAACTCCTCCGCCCAGAAACCCGTGGGGTGCTGTGTCCCGTCGTCGAGTGTCCAATGGTCCGCACCGGTCATCACGAACAGGATGCGCGCCATGGTCGGCTCCTTCTTCACCAGGGTCTCGGGCCGGGGCAGCCGATCGGCATGCGGCATGCGGAACGCGCCCCGTCACGGCACAACGCACGAAGTTCCGCAGCGATTCCGAACGTTCCCGGGGACATGGGGGACGGTGGTCGGTACCACATCTCGGTGCGGGTGTGGGGACGCTGTGTGATCGGCCAGAATGTGCGCATGCCCGCGAAACCCCGCACCGCCCGGCTGTCCGCCGAGGCGGCCTCCGACCACGCCGCACGTTTTTCGGCTCTGGCCGACCCTGATCGTCTCCGTCTCCTGCACGCCCTGGCCGTGGAGTCCGGCGGGCTCACCGCAGAGGTGCTCTCCGGGAGGCTGGAGCTCGCGCCGTCCGCGGTGGAGGAGCACGTGGACGTGCTCGCCTCGGTCGGGCTGGTGGCCCGGGGTCCGGAAGGGTCCGCGCGGGTGGCGCGTGAGGGACGGTGGTCCTTCCCGAACCCGGTGGACACGACCCTGGGGCTGTTGGACGTGCCCGTGGGTGCCCCGGACTCCCCCGCGCCCGCGGACGTGCGCCTGCGCGCCATGGAGCCGGAGGATCTGGAGCGGGTGCGGCAGATCTACGCCGAGGGCATCGCGACCGGCGACGCGACCTTCGAGACCCGGGTCCCGGGCGTCGAAGCCCTGGAGGACAAGTGGCTGAGCGGGCACCGGTGGGTGGCCGAGGCCGACGGCGAGGTGGCCGGGTGGGCCGCGGCGGCGCCCACGTCGGGGCGTCCGGTGTACTCAGGGGTCGTGGAGACGTCGGTGTACGTGGCGGAGAAGGCACGGGGGCGGGGTGTGGCCCGTGCGCTGTTGCGGCACCAGGTGACCGAGGCCGACCGGGGCGGGTTGTGGACGCTGCGCACGTCGATCTTCACGGAGAACCGGGCGAGCCTGGCCCTGCACCGGTCGGCGGGTTTCCGTACGCTCGGGGTCCTGGAGCGTGTGGGCGAACAGAACGGCACCTGGCGGGACATCGTCACGATGGAGCGTCGCCGACGGTGTTGAGGCCCTGCACGGGGCCCGTTCGGTGGGAGAGGAGACCGCGTGGGCGAGTACGTCGGTGCGGCGGTGCTGTTCGACATGGACGGGGTGTTGGTCGACTCCGGTTCGAGCATCCGCGAGGGAGTGACGGCCTGGGCGCGGGAACGGTTTCTGGACCCTGCGCACGTCCTGGAGCACGCGCACGGGCGCACCGACCACGACCTGGCGCGGATCGTGGCGCCCCACCTGGATCCCGCAGAGGAGGCCGAGCGGATCCAGGCGCAGGAGATCGCCCACGGTGCGACGGTGCGGGCGATGCCCGGCGCGGCCGGTCTGTTGACGGAGATGGAGACCCGGGGCCGGTCATGGGCGGTGGTCACCTCGGCGGGGCGAACACTGGCGCTGTCGCGGCTGTCCACTCTGGGTCTGCCGGCGCCGCGTGTGCTGGTCACCGCCGAGGACGTGGAGGCGGGCAAGCCCGACCCGGGCCCGTACCTGCTGGGCGCCGAACGGGTGGGCGCGGACCCGTCGGTGTGTGTGGTCGTGGAGGACTCCCCGAACGGTGTGGCCGCCGGCGCCGCCGCGGGGATGGCGGTCGTCGCGGTCGCGACCACGACCGGTCCCGGCGAGCTCGCGCAGGCCACCGCTGTGGTTCCCGACGTGTCCACCGCGGCCTCTCTCCTCCTCTGAGCGTTCCGAGGGGCGGGCTGTCAGGGCGTGACGATCGGGAACCCGTAGTCGGGCGGGTCGAGCAGGCCCAGGAGGCGGGCCACCAGCCCCGTCTCACCCTCGGTCTTCATGTCGTCGAGGGCGAGGCGGCCCACGAGCAGGCCCGGGAGTTCGGGGCGGGTCAGCGTGACCGTCAGCTCGGCGCTGCCCGAGCGCGGATTCTCGGTGATGATGAGCGCCCCGTTGGAGAGCCTGGTCCGGTAGGTCGTGCCCTGGTCGGTGAGGACCCAGTCGATCGCGAACGCCTCGTTCCAGGCACGGGGGCCGTCGACGCGGATCGCCAGGGACTCGAAGAACTGGGCGACCGGCAGCCCGCGCGAGACACCCATCAGCCCGGCACTCGCGGGCGGGTCGGGGGTACGGCCCCGCAGTTCGGCGGCGCCCTGGAGATAGAAGTTGCGCCAGGGGCCGCACTCCGCGCCCCATCCCAACTGGTCGTAGACGTCGGCGAGGGTCTCGCGGGCGTTCCGGTGGTCGGGGTCGGCGAAGACCACGTGGTTGAGCAGGGTGACGGCGAAACGGGCGTCGCCCTCGTCGCGGTAACGCTCGGCTTTGCGTACGACCTCCTCCGGGCCGCCCATGCAGTCGACGTAGCGGCGGGCGTTCTCCTCGGGCGGGTGTTCCCACAGGTGGGCGGGGTTGCCGTCGAACCAGCCCATGTAGCTCTGGTAGATGGCCTTGACGTTGTGGCTGACCGAGCCGTAGTAGCCGCGGGTGTGGCGGCGCCGTTCCAGGGTGGGCGGCATCCGGAAACTCTCGGCGATCTCGGAGCCCACCATGCCCTGGTTCATCATGCGCAGGGTCTGGTCGTGCAGGTAGGCGTAGAGGTCGCGCTGTTCGCTGAGGAAAGCGGTGATGTTCTCCGTGCCCCAGGTGGGCCAGTGGTGGGAAGCGAAGAGGACGTCGACGTCGTGGGCGAACCGGTGGACCGACTCGTCGAGGTAGCCGGCCCACACTCGGGCGTCGCGGACCATGGCCCCGCGCAGGGTGAGGATGTTGTGCAGGGTGTGGGTGGCGTTCTCGGCCATGCACAGGGCCCTGTGGTCGGGCAGCAGGAAATTCATCTCCGATGGCGCCTCGGTACCGGGTGTCAGTTGGAAGACGAGCCGGACCCCGTCGACGACCTCTTCCTGCCCGGTGCGGGTGATGGTGCGGTTGGGGGCGATGAGGGTGACCGTGCCCGAGGAGGCCCCCAGCCCCAGGCCGGTACCGATGTGCCCGGTGGGGCCCACGGGCAGGTGTGCCCCCGTCTGGAAGACACTGCGCCGCGCCATGGCCGGTCCCGCGTGCACGTTCTCCGTGACGGCGTGAGCCATGAACCCGGCCGGCGCCAGGATCGGCACGTCACCGTCGACGACCCCGCCCACGCCGCCGAAGTGGTCCACGTGCGAGTGCGTGTAGACGACGGCGCTCACGACCCGGTCGCCCCGGTGTTCGCGGTACAGGCCCAGGCCGGCCGCGGCGGTCTCGGTGGACATCAGCGGGTCCACGACCACCACGCCCTCGTCGCCCTCGATCAGGGTCATGTTCGACAGGTCCAGGCCGCGGATCTGGTACACCCCATCGGTGACCTCGAACAGTCCCTGGTGCGCGGACAGCTGCGACTGCCGCCACAGGCCGGGATGGGCGCTGTCCGGGCTGGAGGCGTCCAGGAACGCGTAGGCGTCGGTGTTCCAGACCACCCGGCCCACCGCGTCATAGACCTTCCCGGGCACCAACCGGGCCAGCAGGCCGCGGTAGGCGTCGGCCGGGTCCTCGTCCAAGAAGTCGCCGGCGGGGGTGCGAGTGTGCGCTTGGGTAGGGCCGGGGTCGGCTCCGGTCATCTCACCCTCCCGTTGCTCGGACGTGTGCCCGGACCCGCGCCCGCGGGCGGCCGGGACCGGGTAGGGCGGAGCGGCCGGCGCATGCGGTGCACCGGCCGCTCCGCCGGGGTTCAGGAACGCAGGGCTTCGACGAGCTCCTGTTCGTTCTCCTTGGACAGGTTGGTCTGGATGACGGTGGGGTCCAGGGGCTTGAAGGCCTCCACGACCCGGTCGGCGGTCTCGACATCTGCCAGGAGGAAGACCGCGCACCGGCCGCCTTCGAGCTCGGATCCGATCTGGCGGATCATGTCGTCGTCGATACCGATGTCGGTGAGTTTCCCGGCGACCGCCCCGGTGGCCGCGCCGACCGCCAGGCCCAGGACCGGGTTGAGGAAGATGAGACCGATGAGGGTGCCCCACAACGCGCCGCCGGCCGCTCCCATACCGGTGGTGTTGACGGTCTGGTGGATACGGGGGCGGCCCTTGCCGTCCTGGTAGGCATAGGCGGCGTCGGACAGGTGGAGGAGTTCGCGTTTGTCGAGTTCGGCGCCGATCTCGAGCGCGCGGTCGGCGGTGTCGCGGTCCTGCACCCCGAGAACGATGAGTTGCGGCATGTGTGCGTCTTCCCCCTGGTCGGCTGCGGCCGCGTAAGGGCCCCGTCCGGCGGGAGCCTTCCCGAACGTGTCCCGGATTAGCCCCAACGGATGCGACAAATCACGCAAACCACCTCAAACAAGGCACCCGAGAGGGGCTCGGGCAGCGGTGCGGCGCGCGGTGAGGAGCCTGGCCACGTAGGGGATGCGGGGGCTCCGGGTGGGGCGGTACCACTCTCGCGCATCCGGATGCCTGGCATAACTTAACGACCGTGTAGTAACTTCGACGGCGTCGAACGGAACACGCCCAGGGGCCGGTCCCGGGCCCCTTTCACCACCGCCCGCCGGAGGCGTCCATGACCACCCCTGAGCCCCGCCCCGACCTGGCCGCGAAAGCGTCGGCCACCTCCGGCAGCGGCTTCTGGTACAGCACCGCCGTCGACGGTGTGCTGCGCCGCCTGCACCTGACCGACGGGCCCCACGGGGTGCGGCAACAGCGGGACGGCCAGGGCGACCACCTGGCGCTGTCCGAGAGCACACCCGCGACGTGCTTCCCACCCGCGGTGGGCCTGGGCGCCACCTGGAACCCCGACCTGGTCCGGCGCGTGGGCACGGCGCTGGGCACCGAGGCCTCCGCGATGGGGGTGGACGTGCTGTTGGGGCCCGGTATGAACATCAAGCGGTCCCCGCTGTGCGGGCGCAACTTCGAGTACGTGTCCGAGGACCCTCACGTGACCGCGCGTATCGCCGCCGCCCTGGTCGAGGGGATCCAGTCGGAGGATGTGGGCGCCTGCGTCAAGCACTTCGCCGCCAACAACCAGGAGACCGACCGGATGCGGGTCAGCTCCGACGTGGACCCGCGCACCCTGCGCGAGATCTACCTTCCGGCGTTCGAGGAGGTCGTCCGCTCCGCGGCCCCGGCCATGGTCATGTGCTCCTACAACCGCATCAACGGGGTGTACACCAACGAGGACCCGTGGCTGCTCACCGAACTCCTGCGCGGAGAGTGGGGCTTCACCGGCGCCGTGGTCTCCGACTGGGGCGCGGTCCGCGACCGGGTCGCGGCTGTGCGGGCCGGCCTGGACCTGCAGATGCCGCCGGACGGCAATGACGCCGCCGTCGTGGCGGCGGTGGAGAACGGGGAACTGGACGAGTCCGTGCTCGACACCGTGGTGGAGCGTCTGGCCCGGCTCCAGGAACGGGTAAGGCCCGACACCTCGCGCGACCCCGAACACGACAAGCACGACCTCTTGGCACGGGAGGCCGCCCGCGAGGCGCTGGTACTGCTCAAGAACGAGGGCGGAGCGCTGCCGCTGGACCCGGCCGGGTCGGTGGCGGTCATCGGGGAATTCGCCCGCACGCCCCGTTACCAGGGCGGAGGTTCCTCACACGTGGTGCCGACCCGTTTCACCAGCGCACTGGACGCACTCACCGAGACGGTCACGGGGACCCTGCGCTTTGCTCCCGGGTTCGTCCCCGAGGGCGACCCGGACCCCGAGGCCGAGGCACGGGCGGCCTCGGAAGCCGTGGAGGCCGCGCGCGGATCGGATGCGGCGGTGCTGTTCCTGGGGCTGCCCGACTCGTGGGAGTCGGAAGGGTTCGACCGCACCACCCTGGAACTGCCCTCGGCGCAACGGGACCTGTTGGCGCGGGTGCGGGAGGTCAACGACCGGATCGTGGTCGTGCTCTCCAACGGCGGGATCGTGACCGTGTCCGAGTGGGAGTACCACGCCGACGCCGTCCTCGAGGGATGGTTGCTCGGCCAGGCCGGCGGCGGAGCGGTCGCGGACGTGCTCACCGGGGCGGCCTCTCCGTCCGGGCGGTTGACGGAGACGGTGCCGGTGCGGTTGTCGGACCACGCCTCCCACCTGAACTTTCCCGGTGAACACGGGCACGTGCGCTACGGGGAAGGGGTGTTCGTGGGTTACCGGTACTTCGACACCCTCGACCGGCCGGTGTCCTATCCCTTCGGGCACGGTCTCACCTACACCGAGTTCACCTACTCCGACCTGGCGGTCACCGGGGCTCCGCAGGACCGGGCGGCGTGGACGGTCGCCTTCACCGTCACCAACACCGGTGCGCGGGAGGGACAGGAGGTCGCCCAGCTCTACACGGGTATGCCGCAGTCCCGTCCGACCCGTCCGGTGCGGGAGCTGAAGGGGTTCGCGAAGGTTGCCCTGGCACCCGGGGAGAGCACCCGGGTGGAACTGCCGCTGACCGGGCGGGACCTGTCGACGTGGGACCCCGAACACGGGCGCTGGTCGCTGGCGCGGGGCACGTACACGGTGTCGGTGGGTGCCTCGTCGCGGGACCTGCGGCTCACGGCCGAGGTGGACAGCGGGGGTGACCGGTTCGTGCCGCCGCTGACGGCCGCCTCGACGCTCGCGCAGTGGCGCCGCCACCCGGTCGGCGGTCCGGTACTGGAGGAGATCCGAGCCGGGATGGGCGGCGCGGACGCGGTGCCGGACGAGGTGCTGGAGATGGCCGACTCGATGCCGCTGTCCGCCATGGCCGCGTTCGGGACGGGCATCACGCAGGAGATGCTCGGCCTGCTCGTGGCGGACGTGGAGACCCGGCGGCGGGCGGCGGTCGAACGCGGGGAGTTCACCGGCTGACCCGGCCGGCGGCGTGCAGACCCTGTTCCGGGCCGGTCGCCGCGACCGGCCCCACCAGTGGCGCGAGGAGCACGGCGACCACGGAGAGGGCGCTGGTCCACAGGGATGTCACCGGTCCGCCTCCGAGCCTTCCCCGGCGGGCAGGCGGCGGACCATGGCGACCGCGAGCGCGCACAGCAGCGCGGCGAACAGCCACAGCGGCCCGTACCCGCCGGTGGTGTCGCGGATCGTCCCGCCCAGGACGGCGGCGGCGCCGGCCCCGAGTTGGTGGGCGGCGTTGGCCCAACCGAACACGATGGCTCCGTCACCGCCGAAGTACCGGTTGCAGAGCACGATGACGGGCGGGACGGTGGCCACGTCCAGCAGCCCGAAGGCGACGACGAAGACCACGAGTGCGGGTCCGGGGTGCGGACCGAGAAGGACGGGCAGTGCGGCCAGCAGCAGCGTGCGCCCGGCGAAGTACCCGGAGAGCAGCCACCGGGGATCGAGGCGGTCGGTGAGCCAACCGGACACGACCGTGCCCAGCAGGGAGAACACCCCGATGCCGGAGACGAGCGCAGCGGCGACGGTGACGGCCATCCCGTGGTCCTGGGCGGCGGGCACGAAGTGGGTCCACATGAGCCCGTTGGTGGAGGCCCCGCAGACCGCGAACACCCCGGCGAGCAGTGCGAAACGGCGATCGCGCAGGGCTCCGGTGAGGACGGCGACGGTACGGCGGCCGGCGGCCGCGGCGGGAACGGACCGGGGCGCGGGGCCGGCCGGGTCGGCGCCGTAGGGGGCCAGACCGACGTCGGCGGGGTGGTCGCGCAGAACGAGGGCGGCCAGCGCCGCCAGGACGAACACGGTCAGGGCGAGGGTGACCAGGGCGGGACGCCAGCCCTGATGGTCCACGGTCCAGGCCACGGCGGGGAGGAAGGCCAACTGCCCGAAGGCACTCGCCCCGGTCAGCGTGCCGAGGACGAGTCCACGGCGGGCCACGAACCAGCGCTGGGCGACGGTCGCGGCGAAGGTCATGGCCACCGCCCCGGTCCCGGCCCCAACGAGGAACCCCCAGTAAAGGGTGAGCTGCCACGGGCTGGACATCACGGTCGTCAGGATCGTGCCCGTGCCGACCAGGGCGAGAGCTGCCACGGCGACACGGTGCAGGCCGAAGCGGTCCATGAGCGCGGCCGCGAAGGGGGCGACGAGTCCGTAGAGGACCATGTTGACCGAGGAGGCCAGGGCGATCGAGGAACGCGACCAGGCGTACTCGGCGCGGAGGGGCTCCACGAGAAGGCCGGGAACGGCGGTGAGGACCGCCGCGCCGACCACGGCCAGGACCGCGACCGCCGCCACCCACCAGGCACGGTGGGGACGGCGGCCGGTTCCGGGGCGGGATGTGCGAACGGTGGCGGGCGTGTCTCGGATGCTCATGGGTCCAGCGTCCGGCGCGGAGCGGGCCCGGGACAGTGGCCCGTTTGCCAATATGTGAAAGGATCCGGCCATGGATGCTTTCCGAGGAACCGCGCCGCACAAGGTGGCGGTGTTCGTGCGGGACGGGGCCCTGCCGATCGAGACCGGGATCGTGCACCGGTTGTTCGGACAGGCCCGCGACGCGGCGGGCCGGGCTCTGTACGAGGTGGTCACGTGCGCGCTCGCCCCGGGCCCGGTGCGGACCGACGCCGACCTCGGGTTCACGGTCCCGCACGGCCCCGCTCCCCTGGCCGCTGCCGACACGGTCCTGGTGCCGGCAGCGGAGGAGGACTACGTGGAACGGCCGCACGATCCGCTCGCCCCGGAGCTGGCCGAAGCACTGGCACGGGTGCGGCCGGGGACCCGGGTGGCCTCGATCTGTTCGGCAGCGTTCGTGCTGGCGGCGCTCGGATGGTTGGACGGGTGCCGGGTGACGACGCACTGGCGGTCCACGGGCTTCTTCCGAGCCATGTACCCGCACATCGACCTGGACCCCGACGTGCTGTACACCGACAACGGCCGGGTCCTGACCGCCGCAGGCGTGGCATCCGGTCTCGACCTGAGCCTGCACATGATCCGCACCGACCACGGGGCGGCGGTGGCCAACGAGGTCGCGCGGGCAACAGTCGTACCGCCGCACCGCGACGGCGGGCAAGCCCAGTACGTACGCCGTCCCGTGCCCGAGCCCGAGGGGACCCGGACCGGCACGGCGCGGGCGTGGGCGGTCGAGCACCTGGACGAGCGGCCGACCCTGGCGCAGATGGCGGCGGTGGCGTCGATGAGCGTACGGACCTTCACGCGCCGGTTCCGGGAGGAGACAGGGGTCTCACCCGGCCGGTGGCTGACCGCGCGCCGTCTGGACCGGGCGCGGGAGCTGTTGGAGGACACACGCCTGCCCGTCGACCGCATCGCCCACGCGACGGGCTTCGGGACGGGTGCGTCACTGCGGCAGCACATGCGCGCCGAGCTCGGGGTCTCCCCCGGCCACTACCGTCGTACCTTCGGCGCCCCCACCGCGCAGTAGCCGCACGGGCCCCTGTCACTCGACGCGGATGATGCCCCGCTGCAGCGCCGTGGTGATCGCGGCCGTCCGGTTGTCCACACCCAGCTTGTCGAAGATGTGCACCAGGTGGGTCTTGACCGTGGCCTCGCTGATGAAGAGGTCCCGCGAGATCGCCCGGTTGGACATCCCCCGCGCGAGCAGCCCGAGGATCTCCAGTTCCCGTCCGCTCAACGCCGGCCGGGGCGAGCGCAACCGGTCCATGAGCCGGTTGGCCACGTCGGGGGCGAGCGCGGTCTGACCGCGCGCGGCCGAACGCACGGCCGCGCACAGTTGCTCGGGCGGGGCGTCCTTGAGCATGTACCCGGTCGCCCCGGCCTCCACGGCGGCCAGGATGTCGGCGTCGGTGTCGTAGGTGGTCAGTACCAGCACGGGCGGCGGCGAGGGCAGTTCCACGATCCGGCGGGTCGCCTCCACCCCGTCCATGCCTTCGCCCATGCGCAGGTCCATGAGCACCACGTCGATCTGCGCTCCCCGATCGAGCACGTCGAGGGCGGCGCGTCCGTCGGCGGACTCGGCGACCACGTCCATACCGGGTTGTTCGGCGAACATCGCCTTGAGCCCGTGTCGGACGACCGGGTGGTCGTCCACCAGGAGGATTCGCAGCGGGCTCTCGGTCACGAGGGCTCCTCACGGGTGAGTGGCAAGCGGACGGCGACGGCGGTGCCTTCACCGGGGGCGGACTCCACGTCGAGGCGGCCGCCGAGGGCGGCGACCCGCTCGCGCAAGGCCGACAGTCCGTAACCGGTGCCGTCCGGGCGGTCCCGTACCTCCTCGGGACGGAACCCCGCACCGTCGTCGTAGACGTCCAGGGTGACCTGGTCGTCCAAGTAACCGAGGGTGATGACGGCGGTGTCGGCTCGGGCGTGCGCGTTGACGTTGCCGAGACTGGCCTGGGCCGCGCGCAGCAGGGCGACATCGTACTCGGAAGGAAGAGGCAGGGGTTCCCCGTCCATCCGGAAGCGGCAGTCGACACCGCGTTCGCGTTCGCACAACCGGCGCAGGGCCTGCGGCAGATCCCCTCCGGCCAGGGAGGGCGGGGCGAGGTCGCGGACGAACCGGCGGGCCTCCTCCAGGTTGGTGGAGGCACTCTCGCGTGCCTCGACGACGCGGGTGGCGGCCAGGCCGGGTTCGTGGGGCAGGGCGTTCTCGGCCGAGCGCAGCAACAGCACGATGCTGGAGAGCCCTTGGGCGAGGGTGTCGTGGATCTCGCGGGCCAGGCGCTGGCGTTCGTCGAGGATCCCGGTACGGCGCTGGGAGGCGGCGAGTTCGTCCCGCGTGCGGGTGAGGGTGTCGATGAGCTCGAGGCGCTGCTCGCTCTCATGGCTCAGAGCCCGGTAACCGATGGCGATCGCGACGGCGAAGACGGCCCCGAGGATCGGTCCCAGGACCATGCCGACGGTGAGGTCACCGGTGTGCAGGGCCTGCCCGCCCACGACGGATGCGGTGACGGCCACGACCGCGACGACGGAGTGGACACCGTGCAACAGGTTCAGGTGCAGGAAGAACAGCGGGAACGCCAACCACACGAACTCCGATCCGACCGAGGCCAGCAGCGCCCACAGCACCGTGACCGTCGCCAACCACACCAGGACGCGCGAGCGGGGCGCGCCGGGGCGGGCGAACACGGCCCCGGACGCATAGGCCAGGCCGAGCAGGAACCCTCCGGCCGTGATGACCCAGTGTGTCCAGCGCGGGTGTTCAGGGACCGGGGCGTCGATCTCGGTCAGCGCGTACTGCGTGAGAGCGAACGCGAGCAGGAACAGGAAACTCGCGTGCAGCAACAGGCGCAGCGCCCGCAGCACCGTATCGACGCCGGGTGGATCTCCGTAGCGCATCAGAGCAGCGTATGAGGTACTCGGGCGTGCGGTCATCAATCGTTCGGTGGATCTCGGCGCACAACCTTCCGCCGTGCACGGCGCACCGTTCCCCCGATGCCACGGAGCGGGCCGGCGGCCGATGCTGGGGACGATCCGATGTTCTGCGAGAAAGGAGGGCCGCCGTGTTCGTCGCCCTTCGTGACATCCGCTTCGCCAAGGGGCGGTTCGCGCTGATGGGCTCCGTCGTCGCCCTCATCACGCTGCTGATCGTGCTGTTGTCCGGGTTGACCGCGGGGTTGGCCGACCAGTCCACGTCGGCGGTGCGCAACCTGCCGGCCGACCATGTGGCCTTCGGGGCCTCCGGTGAGAGCGAGGTCGAGGAGTCCTACGCCGACAGCACCGTGACCCGCGACCAGCTCGACACCTGGTCGCGGAAGGCCGAGTGGGCCGAACCGGTCGGTATCACCCAGACCCGGGTGGAGACCGCCGACGGGAGCTCCACGGCCGTGGCACTGTTCGGGGTCGTGCCCCAGGCGCGGCTGGCCCCTGAGGGACTGCCCCCGGGCGAGTACCTGGCCGTGAGCGAGGAGATCGCCGAGGACCACGGCGTGGGCGAGGGCGATGCCCTCGCCGTGAGCGGCCGGGAGCTGCAGGTCGCCGCTGTGGTGCCCGACGGGCACTACAGCCACACCCCCGCGGTGTGGACCGACGTGGAGACCTGGCGCGGGATCGACCCGCGTGTGCGCCACGCGGAGGGGGCCGACGCCCCGATCGCGAACGTGGTCGCCTCCGGAGGAGCCGGCGAGGACACGGCGGAGGACGCCGACTCCGAGGCGGGCACGGCCTCCTCGACCCTGGTGGACAGCATGCGCGCCATCGGGTCCTTCTCCTCGGAGAACAGCTCGCTGGTGGCGATGCAGGGGTTCCTGTACGCGATCTCGGCGCTGGTCGTGGGGGCGTTCCTGACGGTGTGGACGATCCAGCGCAGCGGGGACGTGGCGATCCTCAAGGCGCTGGGCGGTTCGACCGGTTACCTGCTGCGTGACGCGCTCGCCCAGGCGCTGATCGTGCTCACGGCCGGGGCCGCGCTCGGCGGCGCCGCCGGAGTCGGGGTGGGGGCCCTGGCCGCAGGGCTCCTGCCGTTCTCCCTGACCGTGTCGACGACGATCGGGCCGGTGGCGGCACTGATCGTCCTGGGCATGCTCGGCGCCGCACTGGCCGTGCGCCGGGTCACCTCTGTCGACCCACTGATCGCCCTGGGAGGCGTGCGATGAGCCTGGAACTGACCGACGTGAACCTGACCTACCCCGACGGCGACGGTGTCGTGACGGCGCTGGACCAGGTGTCTGTTCGTGTGGAGCCCGGTGAACTGGCGGCGGTCGTGGGGCCGTCCGGTTCGGGCAAGTCGAGCCTGCTGGCGGTGGCCGCGACCCTGATCCGTCCCGCGTCGGGCCGGGTCGTGGTCGGCGGCACCGACACGCTGGGGATGCGCCCGCGTGAACTGTCGGAGCTGCGGCTGAACCGGATCGGGATCGTCTTCCAACAGCCGAACCTGATCGGTGCGCTGACCGCGGCCGAGCAGCTCATGGTGACCGAGCACATGCGGTCGCGGCCACTGCGCGAGGCCCGCCGTACGGCGTCGGAAACGTTGGCGTCGGTGGGGCTCGGCGGCAAGGAGCACCGGCGCCCGCACCAGCTCTCGGGGGGTGAACGCCAACGGGTCAACATCGCCCGTGCGTTGTCGGCCCGCCCGGCCGCGCTGCTGGTGGACGAACCGACGGCGGCCCTGGACCAGGAGCGCGGGGGACGTGTCATGGACCTGCTGAGCGAGGCGACGCGCACGTTCGACGTGGCGACGCTGCTGGTCACGCACGACACGGAGTTCCTGGGGTCGGCGAAGCAGGTGCTGGAGATGCGCGACGGGCGNGGCGGGGTCCGTCGATCGGGGCCGCGCCGAGCGGGGCCCGTTCACGTGAGGTCGGCCCGGACCGCGTAGATGGCGGCCTCGGTACGCGAATGCACCTGGAGTTTCTCCAGGATGTTGCGCACGTGGTTCTTCACGGTGTTCTCGGTGATGAAGAGCCGCGCCCCGATCTCCCGGTTGTTCAGCGAGTGGGCCAACAACCGCAGGACCTCGGTCTCCCGCGGGGTCAGGTTCGGCACCGAGACCGGCGCCGTGCGGGTGCTCTCCTGTTTGGCCAACTCGGCGAACTCCCCGATGAGGCGGGTCGCCATCGACGGGTTCACGAAGGAGTGGCCCCCGGCGATGGAGCGCACCGCGCCGGCGATCCCGTCGACCCCGATCTCCTTGAGGAGGTAGCCGGTGGCCCCGGCCTTGAGGGCGTCGAAGAGGTCGGACTCCTCATCACTCATGGTGAGCATGATGAACCGCGTGCGGGGCACGGAGTCGCGGATCTCCTGGCAGGCGTCGATGCCGGAGGAGTGCGGCATCATGACGTCCATGAGCACGACGTCGGGGCACAGCTCTCCGGCCAGGCGGATCGCCTCCTGCCCGTCGCCGGCCTCGCCGACGACGTCGATGTCCTTCTCGTCTCCCAGGACCGAGACCAGTCCGCGGCGGAACAGGGCGTGGTCGTCGACGACGAGCACCCGGATGGGCTCGGGGACGGGGTCCGGGACGGGACAGAGCCCTGCTGGGGTCGGGGGGTGGGGGCTCACGACGCAGGCCTTCCTTCTTGTGGCTGTCCGGCCGTTCCGGCTCAGGGGCGGGTCACCTTCTCGGGCCCTGCAGAGGGACCGCACGGGTCGTGGGGCCGGGCGGGACCGGGTCGTGGCGCAAGAAGCGGGACCGACCGCTGGTCATCCTCTCTCCCCCGTGTCCGCGGGTTTTCGCCCAGCTTCCCACATTGGCTTCCTCCCCGGTGTGGAGAACGGGGAGTCCGATACACGCTCACGCGTGCACGGGCTCTGGGGCTGAGCTCTTCGTGTGGTTGGGCGTCCGGGTCTCTTGTGGACCGGAGGCCTTGCACCGTGCACCTGCCTGGGGCGCCGAAGCGGGTTGCGCAAAGACCCGACCAGGCGAGGATCCCACCCCCGGCGCCCCGGCACCACAAGAAACCCCACACCCCCATCAACGATCTACCCGGGACGGAACCGCACCCGCGTCCCGGGCCGCGCCTGGGCCGCCAGGGGCAGGTCCGCTGCAGGAACCACCGCGACGACGGGGTATCCGCCCGTGGCGGGGTGGTCCGCGAGGAACAGCACGGGCTCTCCCCCGGGCGGCACCTGCAGGGCTCCGGCGACCATGCCCTCGCTGGGCAGCTCTCCGTGGCGCGCCCGTTCCAGGACCGCTCCGGACAGGCGCGCGCCCACACGGTCGCTGTGCGGGGTGACCTCGAACTCGCCGGTGAAAAGGGTGTCGAGGGCGGCGCCGGTGAACCAGTCCGCGCGCGGGCCGGGCACGGCGCGCAACACCACGTCGGGTGCGCCGACCTCGCCGACGGGAGCCTGGTCGAGGCCGGGCCACCCTTCGGGGGCGGGCCCGACCGGCAGCCGGGCCCCGGGGGTGACTGTGTCGGGTCCCAGACCGGCGAGCACGTCGGTGCTGCGTGACCCCAGGACGGGCGGGACGTCGATGCCACCGCGCACGGCCACGTAGGTGCGCACCCCCCGGCCGGGGGTCCCCAGGACGAGTTCGGCGCCGTCGGGCACGTGCAGGACGCAGTTGAGGGCGGCGGTGTGCCCTTCCGTCCGCAGGGGTGCGGGTGCGCCGGTGACGGCGAGGGTGAGCGCGCCGTGGGTGCGTAGATGCAGCCCGCCCAGGGTGACCTCGAGGGTGGCGGCGTCGGGCCGGTTGGCCACGAGCCGGTTGGCGAGGGCGTGGGAGTCGGCGTCGGCGGCACCGGAGGGCCCCACCCCGAGGTCGGCACGGCCGATGCGGCCCCGGTCCTGGACCGTGGTCAGAGGGCCGGTCGCCAGCACTTCGAGCGCGCTCACGATGCCTCCTCGAATCGGACCCGTACCCCGGGCCGCAGCAGGCCCGGCGGGTCGCGTTCGGGGTCCCACGTGCGCAGGACGGTGCGGCCCAGCAGCTGCCAGCCGCCGGGTGAGACACGGGGGTAGACGCCGGTGAACTCCCCGGCCAGGGCGACGGCGCCGCTGGGGACCCGGGTACGGGGTTCGCTGCGCCGGGGCACCTGGAGGCGGGGGTCGCCGCCGACGAGATAGCCGAACCCCGGGGAGAAACCGCAGAAGGCGACGGTCCACACGGCCTCGGTGTGTGCGGCCACGACCTCGCGGGGGCCGAGCCCGGTGAGGGCGGCGATGTCGTCGAGGTCCTCGCCGTCGTAGTGCACCGGGACGGTCAGGGTCTCGCCGTGGACCGCCTCGGCGCCGGCGGGGCGCCGCAGGTCGTGGAGGGCGGCGGTGATCTGGTCGGGGTCGGCCCCGGGGCCCAGACGCAGGAGTACCGTGCGGGCGGCGGGCACGACGTCGGTCACCCCGGGCGGGGTGTGGGCTGCCAGTGCGGCGTGGAGGGCGAGCACCTCGTCCAGGTCGGCGACCTCGAGCAGGAGTCCGCGGTCGGCGCACGGCAGGATCCGCGGGGCGAAACGGTCGGCTCTGCTCATCGGCCGTCCGTCCGGGTGAAGGGGTGCAGCTGAACGCCCTCCTCACGCAGGCGGGCGGCGACGGTGCGGGCCACCTCGACGGCGCCGGGGCTGTCACCGTGCACACACAGGGAGTCGGCGTCCAGGCGCAGTTCGGTGCCGTCGACGGCGCGCACGGCCTCCCCGTGGACGATGCGCAGGCACCGGTCGGCGATCTGGGCGGGGCCGTGCAGGAGCGCGCCCTCCTCCCGGCGGGGGACGAGGGTGCCCTCGGGGGTGTAGGCGCGGTCGGCGAAGGCCTCGCGGAACACACGCAGTCCGGCCTCCTCGGCCAGGCGCAGGAACTCCGATCCGGGCAGCCCGAGCACTGGCAGGTCTGGGTCGTAGGCGCGCACGGCCTCGACGACGGCGCGTGCCTGCCCGGTGTGGCGCACGACCGCGTTGTAGAGGGCGCCGTGCGGTTTGAGGTAGCGCACCCGGTCGCCGGCCAGGTGCGTGAAGGCGCTCAGGGCGCCGAGCTGGTAGAGGATCTCGTCGGTGAGTTCGTTCGGGGGCACGTCGATGAAGCGGCGTCCGAACCCGGCCAGGTCGCGGTAGCCGACCTGGGCTCCGACGGCCACCCCGTGTTCGGCGGCGCCGGCGGTGGCGCCGCGCAGCACGGTGGGGTCTCCGGCGTGGAACCCGCAGGCGACGTTGGCGCTGGTCACGGTGGCCAGAAGCGCACGGTCGTCACCCAGCTCCCAACGTCCGAACCCTTCCCCCAGGTCGGCGTTGAGGTCGATTCGCGGCATCGTGGTCCTCGGTCTCTCAGGGCGGGCGAACAGGGCTTTCCCGTTTCTGTACCCGAGAGCACCAGGGTAAGGAGCGGGCCCGCTCCGCGTCGGCGTGGGCCGCTCCGCCGCGGTGGCCGATACGGGCCGCACATGTGGGTGGGGAACCGCTCCACGTCCCGCGCCGAGGTGCCATCATGGTTGCGCGATGGAACTGAACGGACGCCCCGTCGGAACCGGGGAACTCGCGAGCCTGGCCCTGTACGGCTACGGGCACTTCACGACCATGCTCGTCGACGGCCTCAGGGTGCGCGGGCTGCAATGGCACATGGACCGCTTGCACCGGGACTGTCACACATTGTTCGGCACGGACCTGGACCTTCCGCGTGTGCGCGAGCTGGCCCGCCGGTCGGCGCGTGAACACACGTCGCCGTCGGTCGTGCGCATCACCGTGTTCGATCCGCAGTTGGACCTGGGGCGTCCCGGGTCGCGGTCGCTCCCGCAGATCCTGGTCACGACCCGCCCGGCCCCCGACCCGACCGTGCCCCCGCCGCCGGTGCGCCTGGGCACGCGCCTGTACGCGCGCGACACCCCTCAGGTGAAGAGCACGGCGTTGTTCGGATCGTTGCTCCGGCGTCGGTCGGCGCAGATGGACGGGTTCGACGACGCCTTGTTCTCGGGGGTGGACGGCCGGGTCTCGGAGGGCCCGACGTGGAACATCGGGTTCCTGGACGGCGAGGGTGTGGTGTGGCCGCAGGCTCCGAGCCTGCCGGGGGTCACGACCCGGTTGGTGGAGCATGCGGCCGACACCCTCGGGGTGCCGGTGCGGACCCGGCCGATCGCGGCTGCGGCGTGCACCCGGATGGCGGGCGCCTTCGTCACCAACGCCACCACGGGTGTGCGGGCGGTGGCGTCGGTGGACGGGGTGCAGTTGCCGCAGTCGGGACTGGTCCGCAAGATCGCCGCTGCCTACGAGGCGTTGCCGGGCGATCCGCTGTGATGCCGGGGCCGTCCGGCCCGTCCCGGCCACCACATGCGTGGTCCCACGTCCAGTGACAGAGCGGGAACCAGCAGGGTGCGCACCAGGAGCGCGTCCACCAGCACGCCGAAGGCCACGAGGAAGGCGAGCTGGAGCAGGAACAGCAGCGGGATCACGGCCAGTGCGGCGAACGTGGCCGCCAGCACCACCCCGGCCGAGGTGATGACCCCGCCGGTGACCGTGAGCGCGCGCAGCACACCCTCGCGGTGCCCGTGGACCAGGGTCTCCTCGCGGGCACGGGACATGAGGAAGATGCTGTAGTCGATCCCGAGGGCC
This sequence comes from Nocardiopsis xinjiangensis YIM 90004, assembly GCF_000341145.1. Classification (GTDB taxonomy): domain Bacteria; phylum Actinomycetota; class Actinomycetes; order Streptosporangiales; family Streptosporangiaceae; genus Nocardiopsis; species Nocardiopsis xinjiangensis. The sequence continues at coordinate 68,638 of NZ_ANBE01000014.1, read as the reverse complement.
ACCAGGAAGACGAAGGCGAACAGCGGCACCACGGGGTCGGCCCCGGGCAGTTCCAGTACGTGGTCGAACACGAGCGTTCCCACACCCAGGGCCGTGGCGAAGGACAGCACGTTCGCGGCCATGAGCAGCAGGGGCGCGACCAGGGACCGCAACAGCGGGATCAGCACGAGGAAGACGGTGAACAGCACCAGCGGGACCACGACGGTGAAGTCGCGCTGGGCGGTCTCCACGGTGTCCAGGTCGGTGGCGCTGATGCCGCCGACCAGGGCGTCGGCACCGTCGACGGCGCTGACCCGGGCACGCAGGTCGCGGACGGTGTCCACGGCCTCGGAGGACTCGGCCGGCGCTTGCAGGCCGGCCTCGACCAGGACCCGGCCCTGCACCACCAGGGGTTCGGAACCGCCCTTCTCGATGACGGGTCCGGCCGTGTCCACGCCGGGGGTGGACTCGGCGGCGCCGACCACCTCGTCGACGTGGTCGGCGTCGGCGAGCACGAGCGCGGGTGAGGAAGAGGCCTCGTCCCCGAATCCGCGCTCGAGGGTCGCCTGACCGCTGACCGATTCGACCTCGGTGCGAAAGACCTCGTCCTGGCCGGTGCCCTCGGCGCTGAACTGGGGGGCGAAGACCGCCGCTGCGGCCAGCAGGACGGTGGTGGCCAGCCAGGTGGTGCGGGGGCGGCGGGAGACGAAGGCGCTGATGCGGTTCCACAGGGGGTGGTCCGTGCTCGGGCTCCGGCCGCCGTCTTCCTCGGTCCCGGACACGGGGCGGGGCGGGAACGGCCAGAAGGCGACGCGTCCGAACACGGCGAGCACGGCCGGCAGGAAGGTCAGGGCAGCCGACAAGGCGGCCGCGATACCGATCGCCACGACCGGTCCGAGGCTGCGGGTGGAGGTCAGATCGGCGGCAAGCAGGCACAGCACACCGAGGATGACGGTGCCGCCGGAGGCCATGACCGGACCGAGGACACCGCGCACAGAGGCCAGGGCGGCGTTCGGTACGGGCCGGCCCGCGGAGAGTTCCTCCCGGTAGCGGGCCACCAGCAGCAGGGCGTAGTCGGTGCAGGCACCCACCACGAGGATGAACAGGATGCCTTGGCTCTGCCCGTTGAGGCTGACCCAGTCCTGGGACGCTGCGAAGTGGACGAGGGCCCCGGACAGTCCGAGCGCGAGCAGGGAGGTGAGGATCACCAGCAGTGGCAGGACCGGTGACCGGTAGACGCCGATGAGGATGACGAGCACGGCCCCCACCGCCACGAGCAGGAGCGTGGTGTCGATGCCGCCGAAGGCCGCGGCGAGGTCGGCGGCGAAACCGGCGGGGCCGGTCACTTCGGCTCGCAGCCCGTCCGGTGTCTCGGCGTCCAGCCAGGAACGCATCTCCTCGACGGTCTCCTGCTCGTCGGCACCGTTGTCCAGAGGCACGACCAGCTGCGCCACGGAAGGGTCCTCGGTACCGGGCAGGGGGCCGACGACGGGTCCACTGGTCCAGGAGGCGTCGGCGAGTTCGCCGCTGAGCGACTCGATGCCGGCGAGGTCGGTGCCGGTGAGCTCACGGTCGGCGGAGAACGCGACGAGCGCGGGGGTGGTCTCCTCCTGTTCGAACTTCTCGGCGGCCTCGTCGACCTCCGTGGACTCGGAGTCCACGGGCAGGAAGGCCGACGGGTCGTTGGTCTGGACCTCGCCGAGTTTACCCAGGAAGGCGCCGAGTGGGCCGGCTCCGGCCACCCACACGAGGACGATCAGGAGGGCAGCTCCGATCCATGCTCTGGAACGCACCGCTCGCCTTTCTCTCGGAAAGCAAATATCTCGTATTTCGAGAAAGTATCAGAGTCGAGGCCGGGGTCCCGTCCGGGCCCCGTTCACCGACCGGCCTCGGAGGCGTTCACGGCGGTCGTGTTCGGCTCGGGCGGCGATCCGGCGCACCATGGAGCCGAAGACGATCCCGTGGAAAGGCTGGAGGAAGGCCCAGTACAAGTGCCCCGGCAGCCCCTTGGGGTGAAAGAGCGCGCGCTGGCGGTAGACCGAGGTGCGGGGTTCCTCGCCCCCGGGCCCTGGCGCGGGGTCCGCCCGCAGCTCGAGCCAGGCCCGTCCGGGCAGGCGCATCTCGGCACGGAGCCGCAGGAGTTCGCCGGGCACCAGTTCCTCGACGCGCCAGAAGTCCACGGAATCGCCCACGCGCAGGCGCCAGGGGTCGCGGCGGCCGCGTCGTACGCCGACCCCGCCCACTGCCAGGTCGATCCAACCGCGGGCAGCCCAAGCCAGTGGCCAGGAGTACCAACCGTTGCGGCCGCCGATACTCTCGACGACGCTCCACAGCGCCTCGGGGGGTGCCGCCACGGGGTGTGAGCGTTCGTCGGTGTACTCGCTGCCGCCGGCCCAGTCGGGGTCGGTCGGCAACGGGGCGGAGGGTGCGTTGGGCCAGGTGGCCGAGGACCAGCGGGTGTCGACCCGGGTCCGTTCGGTACGGCGCAGGGCGAGGCGTACGGCTTCGCCGAAACCGATGCGGCCGCCCGCGATGAGCTCTTCCTGGGCACTGTCGTCCCGGTCCGCCCCTGCACGTTCCTCCCGTTCCCTGTTCGCCTCTCCCCCGTCCTCGCTGCCGGTCTCCGACACGACCGCGTCGTGGCGCAGCGACTCCACGAGGGGGCGCGCCACGGTCGGCGGCACCGGGGTGACCAGGCCGACCCACAGGCTCGACAGTCCCGGAGAGAGCACGGGCACCGGCACGATCAGCCGGGGCCGCAGGCCGGCCTCACCGGCGTAGCGGCGCACCATGTCGGCGTAGGTGAGTACATCGGGCCCGCCGATGTCGAAGGTCGCGTCGGTCCCCTCCGGCAGGTCGCCGGCGCGTACGAGCAACCGCAGGACGTCGCGCACGGCGATGGGTTGGACCCGGCTGCGAACCCACCGGGGTGTGGTCATGGCCGGCAGCCGTTCGGTCAGGTGCCGCAGCATCTCGAAGGAGGCCGATCCCGACCCGATGATGACGGCGGCCCGCAGCACCACGGCGGGCACGGCCCCCTCCAGGAAGACCCTCGCGACCTCGGCACGCGAGGCCATGTGCGGTGACAGTCCGCCCCTGCTCGAGACCAGCCCGCCCAGGTAGACGATGCGCCCGGTCCCGGCGTCGGCCGCGGCTCGGGCGAAGGTGTGCGCGCCCTGCAGGTCGGCGCTGCGGAAATCGGTGCCGCCGCCCATGGAGTGCACCAGGTAATAGGCGGTCTCCACCCCGTCGAGCGCTTCGGGGAGACCCTCACCGCTGATGACGTCACCGCGGACCACCTCCACCCGGTTGCGCCAGGGGTGGTCCCGGAGTTTGTCGGGCGAGCGTGCCAGACAGCGCACCCGGTGGCCGGCCTCCAGGAGCTGCGGCACCAGACGGCCACCGATGTAACCGGTGGCGCCGGTGACCAGTACTGGGCGTCCCCGTCCTCGTTCGTGAGTGTTCACCCGTATGCCCCCGAATGTGTGGCGCCGGCCCCGTGCCCGCGCCGTTCGCGGCGTTCGTCGCGGCGCCCGCGGTGGGAGTCCCCACAGGCGGGCCCCGGAACAACGCCCGTACACACCCAAGGTCATGACCGCCGGCCCGGCGACGAAACCGAAGACCGCAGCCGGTCTCACACACCGGCTCGGTCAACACCTCGGCACGGTGGCGCCGAGCGCTCTCACACCGGTGGTCCGCCGGAACGCCGTCCACCGCGGACAGGGCCCCGCAGTCTCGCGCCGAGACCGTGCCAGGTGTGTTCGAGGACCGTGCGCGACATGGCCGCCACCGGGGTCCTCAGGCCCATGAGGAGCTCGCGTCCGGGGTGTCCTCCCCCGTCGAGGAAGGCCAGCACGTCGGCGAGCCGGTTGGCGGCGAACAGCCGGGCGAAGAAGTCGTCGCCGCGCACCCGTCCGCGGTCGAGCGCCCTGAGCATGATCNGGCGGCCGTCTGGCGGCACACCCCGCTGAAGGTGTAACCGGTGGAGGGGCGCGTGGCTCCGCCCGCCGTGCCGATACGGAAGACCCTGTGCCCGGCCCGGGGCGGGAACGGGGCGTCGGTCATGGGGATGGCCCCCTGCTCGGAGGTGAGCACCTCCACCTCACCCAGTCCGGTGAGGGCACAGTAATCGGTGAGGGCCCGTTCGTACTCCTGTGTGCTCAGTGCCTCGCGTCCGAACTCGGTGTACTCCACGAGGGCCTCACGGTCGGAGAGGGGCAGGACGTAACCGAAGGAGACCCCGCGCTGCGGTTGGGGCGGGCGCAGATCCATGAGCACCGCCGATCCCGGGTCGAAGGTTCCGGGGCGGGCGCGCACGAACCAGCCTCGGAAGTGCTGGAGGAGCCGTGTGCGCCCGCGCTCCGACGGTAGGACCGGCCGTGAGTCGAAGACCCAGCGGGCCGTGAGGTGCACCGTCCGCCCCTGCGGGGTCCGGGCCGTGACGGTGGCGTGGTCGGGGCCGTCCGCCACGGACCCGGCGATGAGCCGGAGGTCGTCGCGGTTGTGGCCGTCCCGCCCCCGGACGTGGGCCTCCATGTCCGCCGAGCGGAGCATCTTGTAGACGTACGGGGCGGCCGGCGACCGGTGTTCGGTCCCGTCCGGGCCGATCACCGACAGGTCCTCCCACCGGGCGGTCAGCAGGTGGTCCCAGGGGCCGCCGTCGGTTTCCCAGAAACACCATGTGCGTGGCGGCGGGGTGCGGGGGCCCGGTGGCGGTTCGACGAGTGCGCTGCGCAGAGGATGCGCCCGTCGTTCGTTGATTCCGGTCACACGATGGGCCAAGCTGAGGCCCGCGGCCCCCGCACCCACGATCACCAGGTCGTAGTCGGGCATGCCTCCCAGCATGGCCCAGCGGCCCGGGGAGCGCAGGTGCGACGCGACACTCCGGGAGGACCATGACGGCCTTGTCCGAACACACGAGCGCCATGAAACTCGGCACGGTCACCGAGGAGTTCGACCACGCCGCTTCCGCCTACGATCGCCTGGTCGCCGCCAACCCCGGCTACCACCGCGATCTGCGTGTCTCCGCGCGGCGGCTGGCCCTGCCGGACTCGGGACGCGGGCTGTCGGTACTGGACCTCGGGTGCGGGACGGGGGCCTCCACGGCCGCGCTCCTGCGTGCGGCGCCGCGGTCCAGGGTCCTGGGTGTGGACTCCTCGCAGGGGATGCTCGACGCGGCGCGGGCCAAACGGTGGCCCGAAGGGGTCTGCTTCCAGCGTGCCCGGGCGCAGGATCTCACCCCGGCGTGGGTGGAGGCGCACCTGGGCGGACCGGCGGACGCGGTCTTCGCGGCCTACCTGATCCGCAACGTGCCCGACCCGGACGCGTTCCTGGCGGCGGTCGGTTCCGTGCTGCGCCCGGGCGGCCGGTTGGTCCTGCACGAGTACTCCGTCGCGGACTCGGCGCCGGCCGGATGGGCGTGGTCGGCGGTGTGCTGGGGCGTGGTGATCCCCGCCGGCCGGGCACTGACAGGGCGCTCGGACCTCTTCCGGTACTTGTGGCGGAGCGTGCGGGAGTTCGACGGCCGCGAGGGGCTGCTCGACCGTATGCGGCGCAGCGGCCTGGACATGGTGCGGTCGGCCCCGCTGCCGGGCTGGCAGTACGGCATCACACACACGTTCACCGGGCGCCGTCCGCCCGCGCCTCCGACGAGGACCGGAGCGGCCGCGGCAGGACGGGCATGAGCGGCGCCGAGGTGAGGGACACGAGGGCATGCCGGATCCCCGCGCCGGAACCGGGCGGACCGCGCCCGGACCGGGTGCCGCGAGTGGCCGTGGTGGGCGGCGGTGTGGCCGGTCTGGCCGCCGCGACCTGCCTGGCCGAACGCCGGGTCGAGGTCGTGGTCCTCGAGCGCGAACCGAGCCTCGGCGGCCGGTTGCGCGGCTGGGAGACGACATTGGCGGACGGGAGCACGGCCACGATGAGCCGCGGGTTCCACGCCTTCTTCCGCCAGTACTACAACCTGCGGGCGCTGCTGCGGCGCGCCGATCCCGGTCTGTCCTCGTTCGTGCAGCTGCAGGACTACCCGTTGGTCCACCGGGCCGGCCACGCCGACCGCTTCTCGGGGCTGCCCACCACTCCCCCGTGGAACGCCTTCGCCCTGGCCGCCACGAGCCGGAGCTTCCCGGTCCGGCAGCTGGCCGGCGTCAACGTCCCGGCGACACTGCAGCTGTTGGACGTGCAGCTGCCCGAGGTGCACGAGCGGCTCGGCCACCGCAGCGCGCGTGAGCTCCTGGACCTGGCCCGTTTCCCCGGCGACGCCCGGCACCTGGCCTTCGAGGTCTTCAGCCGGAGTTTCTTCTCCGCCCCCGAACAGCTCTCGGCCGCGGAGATGGCGGTGATGTTCCACCTGTACTTTCTCGGCTCCTCCGAGGGGCTGCGTTTCGACGTGCCCCGGTCGCCTTTCCCCCGGGCCCTGTGGGACCCGTGGGAGACCCGCTTGTCGGAGCTGGGCACGGCGGTGCACACGGGCGCGTCCGTGTGCGGCGTCGAGCCGCTCGGAGGCCCGGGGTACTCGGTGTCGTGGGAGTGCGGGACCATCCCCCGCGAGGAGGTCTTCGACGGTGTCGTGCTGGCCACCGACCCGGCCTCGCTCCCCGCGCTCGTGGAGCGTTCCCCGAGCCTGGGCACCCCCGAGTGGCGCGAGCGGGCGACAGGTGTGCGCACCGCTCCGCCCTTCCTCGTCTCGCGTTACTGGCTCGACCGTCCCGTGCGCGGGCACCGGCAGGCCTTCCTCGGTACCGGGGGGCACCCCACGCTCGACAACATCAGTGTCCTCGACCGGTACGAGGACGAGGCCGCGCGGTGGGCCGCGCGCACGGGCGGCTCGGTGGTCGAGCTGCACGCCTACGCCCTGCCGCAAGGGTGCTCGGAGGAGGCCGAACGGGACCACCTCTGGCGCCAGGCCGTGTCGGTGTACCCGGAACTGGACGGGGCCGTGGCCGTGGACTCGCGCCACGAGTTGCGGGCCGACTGCCCCCTCTTCCCACCGGGCGGGCACGTGCGCCGGTGCGGGATCACCACACCCGATCCGGGCCTCGTAATGGCCGGCGACCACGTGCGTGTGGATCTGCCCGTGGCGCTCATGGAACGTGCGGCCACCAGCGGGATCCTGGCGGCCAACACACTCCTGGGCGGGTGGGGGGAGCGGGGCCACCCCGTGTGGAGTGCGCCCCTCCGCGGCCGTCACGCGCCCTCACGCGCCCTCGCGCGGGCCTCACGCGGCTCCGGCCCCGGATCCGGCCGACGCGCGGACGACCGGAGCAGGTGACGCCGTTCGGCGTATGCGAGGTCGTCCCGCCACAGCCTTCGGGACGCCATGCGCATCAAGGGGCGCACGGCCCCCGCGACCCGGCGGGCCAGCACGAAGCCGGCCCGTTCGGAGGCAGCGACGGTGGCCTCCACCACCGCTGTGCGCGGCACACCGTAGGCGTCCGTGCCCAGGGGCGTGGCGTGGGTCTCGACCACACTCCCGAGCCCTTCGCCCTCGATGATGCGCATGAGGACCGTGCGCGGCTCCGGGCAGCTGAACTCGGCGCGGACGGGTACGCCCCACCGGCCCATCACCTTGAATCCGACCTGGACGACCATCCGTGTGGGGTCGGGGCCGCTCTGTCCGGACACCTCCTCCACACGCAGAGCCACGAAGCTGTAGGGGTGGAACCAGGAACCGTGCCAGGGGTCGAGACGGTTGGCCACGACGTCCCGCGGTTCACACCTGCCGGCCATGCTCGCGACCGCGGCGATGCTGTGCCCGGCCGGGGGGCGTTCGGCGAGCACGGGTTCGTCCAGCGGTTCCTCGCCTCCCAGGTGGTCCAGGCGCACCCAGAGCAGGATCCCGTCGTCGTGCACGGGGTAGGGGCTCCAGCCCGGGAACCCCTCGGGGCCGAGGGAGAGGCCGTGCCAGCGGCACACCACCCGCCCGGAGTCGACCGCGCCCCGGCACAGCGGGGCCCCCAAGTGGGGGCAGGCCCCCGGCCCGGCGTGGGCTCCGCCGTCCGCAGTGCGCCAGGCCACGACCTCGTTGCCTGCCACGAGGCGGCCGAAGGGACGGTCCGAGCGGATCTCCTCACTCGCGGCGAGGACGTACCAGTTGCCCGAGGGCAGCGCGGTGGCGTGGTCGAGTGCGGCACCGATGCGCGCGGGCACGGCCTCCCGCCAGGTCGGTCTCTGGTCGGCCCAGGCCCCCGGAGGCAGGCGGCGCAGCGGGTAACGGCGCGGGGCGGGGTCGGGCAGTGTCATGGCGGCTCCTCGGAGCGGTCGCGGGGCCCTGTCGGCGCGGTGACGGGGCCGGGGGCGTCGGTTGCCTCAGGGGCGCGAGAGCGCGCGTGCCCAGAGGGCCCGCGCCAGGGCGGGCACGGCGGCGGCCGTCTTGCGTGCGTCGGAGACGCCGTGGCGGGTCCTCCACACGTCGTGTTCGGCGGCCCGGATCTCCTCCAGGATCGCCCGGTACAGCCGGAAAGCCGTGGCGACACACGGCCTGGACACCGGGTCGAGCATCGCGATGCCCGGTTCGGCCAGGTCATAGAGCCGGTGGTTGACCTGGACCATCTCGGCCAGGGCGGCGCGCACACGCCGGTCGTTCGTGCCGCTGCGGGCGCAGTGCTCGAGCAGGGACCGGTCGGCCCCGTGTGCGGCCAGCACGTCCTGGGGCAGGTAGACCCGGCCCCGCCGCAGGTCCTCGGCGGCGTCCCGGAGGAAGTTGGTGAGCTGGAAGGCCTCCCCGAGGGCCGCCGCGTGCGGGGCCGCCTGCTCCCGGGGGACGACCGTTCCCAGGACCGGAAGGACCTGCAGACCGATGACGGCCGCCGATCCGTACATGTACTCGCGCAGGTGGCCCAGGTCGGTGTAGGCGGTGACGGTGAGGTCCATACGCATCGAGCGCATGAACGCCCGGAAGTAGGAGCTCGGCAGCGCGTGGCGGCCGACGGTGTGCGCGAGCGCCCGGTGCACCGCCTCCCGCGGTTGCTCTCCCTCCAGCGCGCGCCGCAGGTCCTCCTCGACCGCGTCCAGGCGGGCGTGCTGGTCCGCGGTGCTCGTTCCGGGGCCGGGTTCGTCGACGATGTCGTCCACCCAGCGCGCGAACCCGTAGAGCGCGTGGACGGAGGGGCGCCGGGACGGGGGCAGCACCCGTGTGGCCGTGAAGTAGGTCCGTCCGTGGCGGGCGTGCAGCTCCCGGCAGAGCAGGTAGTCGTCCCGGAGCGGGACCGGTCCGATCCCGGCCGCGTCGAGCTCGGCCCCAGCTGTGTCCCTCATCCTCTGCCCCGCCTCGACCGTTCGATGACGCGGTGCGCCGCGAGTTTCCCGGAGACGAGCACGGTGGGCAGCCCGACGCCCGGTGTGGTACCGCAACCCGCGAGGACCGCGTTGCAGGTGCCTCCGACGGTGTTGCGCGGACGGAAGGGGCCGGTCTGGGCGAAGGTGTGCGCGAGGGAGAACGGTGTCCCGTGCGCCATGCCCTGACGCGCCCAGTCGGCCGGTGTGACCAGCCGTTCGGCGCACACGGAGGCGTCCAGCCCCTCCAATCCCCTCTTCTCGAGCGTGGCCACGATGCGGTCCCGGTAGCGCGGCCCCTCCTGGTCCCAGTCGATGTCTCCGGCACGCAGGTTCGGGGCGGGGGCGAGGACGTAGTGCAGGTGCCGTCCGGGCGGTGCGAGCGAGGGATCGGTGAGGGTCGGCCGGGTCACCAGCAGCGAAGGGTCGCTCATCGTGGTGCCGCGGTCGATGATCTCGGTGAAGGTGCGCTCCCAGTTCTGCCCGAACAGGATGGTGTGGTGCGCGAGCCGGTCCCAGGTGCGGTCGGTCCCCAGGTGCAGCACCACGGCCGAGGGCGAGTAGCGGTGCGGGACCGGGCGGCGCGGCCGGTGCCCCAGCATGCGGTGCGCGTCGGGCAGGTCATTGGTGAGGACGACGTGGTCGCACGGCAGGCGCTCACCGCGGTCGGTGTGCAGCGCGGCGACCCGGTCACCGTGCCTCTCCAACCGCCGCACGGACGTGCCCAACTGCACACGCGCGCCCGCCTCCTCGGCGGCCGAGGCCATGGCTTCTCCGACCGCCTGGAGGCCGCCCTCGGGAAAGTACACACCAGCGACGGTGTCCATGTAGGCGATCACGGCGTAGGCGGCCAAGGCCCGCTGGGGCGGGACCCCGGCGTAGAGGGCCTGGAAGGAGAAGAGGCGGCGCAACCGTTCGTCCCGCAAGTGCCGGCCGACCGCCGGGGCCAGACGTCCGAACCCGCCCATGGCGGCCAGGCGCGCCAGGTCGGGGCCGACCAGATCCAGCGGGGAGTCGAACTGGGCGTCGATGAACGAGCGCATCTCCACCTCGTACAACCGGGTCAGCCAGTCCCTCAGACGCAGGTAACCGACGGCTTCCTCCAGCCCGGACACCCGGGCCACCTCGGCGGCCATCCGTGTCCGGTCGGTGTGGGCGTCGATCGAGGAACCGTCGGCGTAGAAGGCCCGGTAGGCGGGGTGGAGCGGGACCAGTTCCAGCCTCTCGTACACCGAGTCCCCGACCGCCCGGAAGGCCTCGTCCAACAGCTCGGGCATGGTGAGGACCGTCGGCCCGGTGTCCACGCGGAACCCGTCCATGTCCAAGCGCCCGGCCCTGCCGCCGGGATGGTCCTGGCGTTCGACCAGGTCGACCTCGTACCCCGCTCCGGCCAGGTGGAGCGCGCAGGCCAGGCCGGACAGCCCCGCACCGACCACGACGACCCGTTCGCGGCCGGCCGCCCCCGTGGCGGCGTGTGCCCGGCTCACGGCGTTCCTGCCGCGCGGGCGAACTCGTCCAGTCCCTCCCGGACGGCCGGTGGCAGGTCGATACGGTCCAGGTGCCCGATCCCGGAGCCGGCGAGCGCGGCGCATCTGTGCTCGACGTGTTCGCGTGCGCCCACCCGTTCCAGGGCCCGAGCGGCCTCGGCCACCGGGGTTCCCTCGTGGCCGACCGCCCGCAGGGTCTCCACCGCCCGGCGGTCTCCCCGGCGGTCGGCGAGTTCGGTCCCCATCGCCAGGAGCAGGGTGGCCTTGCCCTCTCGCAGGTCCTCCCCGTTGGGCCGTCCGGTGGCCTCGGGGGCGCCGAAGGCGTCGCGGAGATCGTCCCGCAGCTGGAAGGCCACACCCACGTCGGCCCCGTAGGAACGCAGAGCGGCGACGGTCCCCTCGGGGGCACCCGCCATGGCCGCGCCCAGGTGCAGGGGGCGTTCGACGGTGTAGGAGGCGGTCTTGAGCCGGTCGATCCGCAGGGCGGTCCCCGCATCCCGCGCCCCCTGCGCCTGCGCGCTCAGGTCGAGGTACTGCCCCACGACCATCTCGGAGCGCAGCTGCCGCCAGACCCCGCGGGCCTCACGGGCGCCCGGCAGCCCCTCCAGCGCATCGGCCACCAGGTCGTCGGCCCGGACCAGGGCCAGATCGCCGGCGAGGATCGCCATGGAGACCCCGTGGCGGCCGGGGTCCCCGAGCAGGCCGCGGTCGCGGTGGGCCCGCGCGTGGGCCGCGTGGCACGAAGGGGCACCGCGCCGGTGCCCGGCCCGGTCCATGATGTCGTCGTGGATCAGCGCGAAGCAGTGGAGCAGCTCCAGTGCCGTGCACGCGCGCAGGGCGGCGTCCGCGCGGTGGCCCTCGCCGGTGCCGCCGCCGGCCGTCCATCCCCACCAGGCCAGGACCGAGCGCATGCGCCGTCCGCTCCCGCGTGCGAACTCGGCCAGCGGGACGACCAGTTCAGCGGCGCAGTCGGCGTCCAGGTCGCGCACAGCCGAGACGAGCTCGTCGAGAGCACGCCCCAGGAAGCGGTCCAAGGTTTCCCGCGTCTCCCCACGGTGCACCGGCCGTGGTGCCCCGGGGCTTCCTTCCCTGACCTTCACGATGAGCGTCCCCAAACTCCTCGTCCGGGTGCTTGCCCGGAGGTTCTCCGTGGGTCGAACTATCGCACCGGCCACACGCGACATCGTGTTGCGAACCACGGTGACGCCCAAGTCCGTGCCCAGGGTGAGGGACTCCTCACCTCCATGGGGGCCACGGAGGGCACCCGTTACCGTCGTTCCAGCGCACGGCGACGCCCCGGCCCGGGCTCCGGCCGGTCGGGAAACGGGTACGGCGTCCCTCTGCCGTCCCGGGGAGTGAGGCACTGCGGACCCGGGGTCATGTCGGTCAAATTACGAACACTCCGCGTTCCACCTCGCACTTTACGTCTGAGAGCAGGGGATCTACGATCCCTGCGGACCACAAGCTCTGCCGGCAGCAGGCCGGCCTGTTACCAGACGACCCGTTCAAGGGATCCATACACCGATCGGGGCTGGGAAGGAGCCACCATCTCATCCCTGCGCACATACATAAGAGAAAATACGAACCCCCTGGTCTTCGGGGTCTCCGGGGTCGTGATCCTCGCCTTCATCCTCGTAGGCGTGATTTTCACCGACCCCATGCTGGAGGCCACTGAGAACACCCGGAACTGGATCGGCGAGAAGCTCGGCTGGGTCTACGTCCTGTCCACGACCTTCTTCGTCGGCACAGCGCTCTTCCTGATGATCAGCCGCTACGGCAGCATCCGCCTGGGGCCCGACGACTCACGACCCGCGTTCGGCACGGTTGCCTGGTTCGCCATGCTGTTCACCACCGGCATGGGGATCGGTCTGGTGTTCTGGGGGGTCGCTGAACCCATCCAGCACCTGCACGGGCCCCGCTCGGCCGATCTCGCCGTTCCCGAGGGGCAGACACCCCCGCCCGAGGGCGCCACCGAATCCCTGGCCCTGAGTTTCTTCCATTGGGGGCTGCACCCCTGGGCCGTCTACATCGCACTCGGTGTCTCGCTCGGTTACTTCGCCTACCGCAAGGGGTTGCCGCTTCGCCCCGCGTCGGCCCTGTACCCGCTCATCGGTGACCGTGCCTTCGGCTGGCCCGGCAACCTGGTCGACATCCTGGCCGTCTTCGGCACCATCTTCGGCATGGCGACCTCGCTGGGTCTGGGCACACTGCAGATCAACGGAGGCCTGAACTCGGTCTTCGGGGTCCCCTTCAACGAGGCCGTCCAGGCGATCATCATCGCCACCATCACCGCCATCGCGCTCTTCAGCGTGCTGTCGGGCATCGACAAGGGACTGCGCCGCCTCTCGGTGATCAACCTGTGGCTGGCGTTCATCTTCCTGGTCTTCGTCTTCTTGGTCGGCCCGAAGCTGTGGATCATGAGCACGATGACCACCGGTGCGGGCGAATACCTCGCAAACGTGGTGCCGTGGAGCCTGTCCTTCCCGAACCCGGCGTTCGATTCCCTGGCCGCCGATTGGACACAGGCCTGGACCGTCTTCTACTGGGGATGGTGGATCTCCTGGGCACCCTTCGTGGGGATCTTCCTGGCCCGTATCTCCTACGGCCGCACCATCCGCGAATTCATCATGGGTGCGCTCTTCGCTCCCACCGCGGTCGGTATCCTCTGGTTCGGTGTGTTCGGCGGCTCCGGGCTCTACTACGACCTCTTCGAGGGCGGCGGCTTCGCCGACGGCGACGAGTCCGAGGCAGCGTTCCACCTGCTGGACCTCCTACCGATCGGTGGAGTGGTGGCCACCGTCGCGGCCGCCTTCCTCATCGTCATCGTCGCGATCTTCTTCATCACCTCTGCGGACTCCGGTTCGCTGGTGGTGGACATGCTCACCAACGGGGGTTCCCGCAATGCCCCCAAGGTCCAGCGCGGATTCTGGGCGGTCGCCCTCGGCGGGGTCACGCTCATCCTGTTGACATTGGGGGGCGAGGACGCATTGTCCGCGCTCCAGGCAGCATCGGTGACCACCGGGCTACCCTTCGCCATCGTCATCATTCTGATGCTCGCGGGCCTGTTCAAGGGGCTGGGGACCGAAGCCCGGCCCGGGGCCCCCAAGCGCAGCCGGGCCGAGGACCGGTTGAGCGGCAAGCCGGTCGAGGACTGAGGACCCGAACGGAACCAAGACACGGCCGGCACATGGCGGCGACCGAGGAAAGGAGGGAACAGTGGCATCGAGGAAGTTCAGCAACCCCTTCCACGGGGTGGCGGACATGATCACTGAGATGAACCGGATGTCCGACTCGATCTCCACGATCGAGACGACACAGGCGGGTGACCGCGAACGCGGGTTCGCCGACGCCTGGAGCCCGGCGACGGACATCCTCGCCAAGGGGACCGATCTGATCGTCCGGTGCGAGCTGCCCGGAACGTACGACAAGGACGTCGCGGTCAGTCTCGCGAACGGCGTCCTGGTCATCAGCGGCGAGCGGCACCGCGAGGAGACCGAGAGCGCGGTGTACTACACGTCCGAGCGCTTCATGGGGTCGTTCCGGCGGGAGATCAGCCTGCCGGAAGGCGTCGAGGAGGACGACATCGAGGCCGCCTACGGGGACGGCCTCCTGGAGGTCGTCGTGCACGGCGCGGCCCACACCGGCGGCCCCCAGGAGATCACGATCAAGAAGCGCGGGCGCCCCAGGGGCCAGCGCNGGGCCCCGTTCTCGTTCGGCGGGTCCGGTCAGAACTCACGGCCCTCGTCGTAGGGACCGATGACTGCGAGCGCGCGCGGACGGTTGAGCAGGTCGGCGGCCACCTCGGCGACGTCGGCGTCGGTGACGGCCTCCAGACGGGCCAGGTCCTCATCGACCGAGAAGTGGCGCGGCTGGTTCAGCTCGTGCGAGAGGATGCGCCCCATGCGGGCGTTGGTGCCCTCGCCGCCGAGCACCATCGCGCCCCGGATCTGGCCCTTGGCGCGGCCGAGCTCCTCAGAGGTCAGGCCGGAGGAGGCGACCTTCGCGAGCTCATCGCGGCACACCCCGATGACCTCGTCGATCTTCTCGGGCAGGCAGCCTGCGTAGATCTGGAAGGACCCGGTGTCGGCGTGGGACATGTGGAAGGCCTGCACCGCGTAGGCCAGGCCGCGCTTCTCCCGCACCTCCTGGAACAGGCGCGAGGACATACCCCCGCCCAGGGCGGCGCTGAGAAGCCTCAGAGCGTACCAGCGCGGGTCGAGCCGGGTCATCCCCTCCATACCCATCAACAGGTGCGCCTGCTCCGTCTCACGGGAGCGCAGGACGGTCCCTCCGTACACGGGGACGGAGGGTTCGGTCGGACGCGGACGGGAGGGGCGGGCGTCCCCCGCGGCGGCGAGCCGGCCGGCGAACATCTCCCGCACCCGCTCCACGACCTCTGCGTGGTCCAGGCTGCCTGCGGCGGTGACGACGAGCTCGCCGGGCACGTAGGCGTCCCGGTACTGCTCCATGATGCGTTCGCGCGGCAGGGCCCGGATGGTGTCGATGGTGCCGAGGATGGGGCGGGCCAGCGGTGAGGACCCGTAGAACTTCTCCGCGAAGACGTCGTCGACCAGGTCGGCGGGCTCGTCCTCGTACATGGCGATCTCCTCGAGGATCACCCCGCGCTCGGTCTCCACCTCCTCCGGGTCGAGGGTGGAGTTGGCGACCATGTCACCGATGACGTCCACGGCCAGGGGCAGGTCGCGGTCGAGCACCTTCGCGTAGTAGCAGGTGTGCTCCTTAGTGGTGTAGGCGTTGTGGTCGGCGCCCACACTGTCGAGCTCGGCTGCGATGTCCAGCGGGGAGCGCCGCGGGGTGCCCTTGAAGAGCAGGTGCTCCAGGAAGTGCGCGGAACCCGCGTGTGCGGCGTCCTCGTCGCGCGAGCCCGTGGTCGCCGAGATCCCGAACGCCGCCGACCGGACGCCGGGCACGCTCTCGGAGAGCACACGCAGGCCGCCGGGCAGCACGGTGCGCTGGACCAGTCCGGAACCGCCGGTGGGCTCCAGCAGGGTCACGGTCGAGCCCGGCTCCTGTTCGGCTGCGATGGGCACAGAGCTCATGAAACCTCTTCTTCGTGTCGCGGGGGAATCGTGCGGGGCCCGGCGCCGCGTGGTCCGGTGGCCCGTGGCGTGGCGCCGTCGAGCGTACGCGTCGGGGGCGGCCGCATCCTTTCCGGATACGGCCGCCCCCGTGGCGTCATGCCCTCAGGACACCCTCGATCAGGTGTTCTCGGAGCGGCTCGTGCTGCGACGGCGGCGACGGCGCGGCGCGGAGTCGTCGTCCTTGCCGTCGTCCTTGCCGTTGTCCTTGGCGCTGTCCTCGCCCTTGCCGTTGTCGGCGGACTCGCCGTCGGACTTGGCGGCCTCGGACTCAACGACCTCGACCGGGACCAGCGACAGCTTGCCGCGGTCGTCGATCTCGCGGATCTCGACCTGGATCTTCTCGCCGATGCCGATGACGTCGTCGAGGTTCTCGATGCGCTGGCCGCCGTGCAGCTTACGGATCTGCGAGATGTGCAGCAGACCGTCCTTGCCGGGCAGCAGCGAGACGAAGGCACCGAACGTGGTCGTCTTGACGACCGTGCCCAGGTAGCGGTCGCCGACCTCGGGCATCGTCGGGTTGGCGATCTGGTTGATGGTGTCCCGGGCGGCCTCGGCGGAGGGACCGTCGGTGGCACCGATGTAGATCGTGCCGTCGTCCTCGATGGTGATGTCGGCGCCGGTGTCGTCCTGGATCGAGTTGATCATCTTGCCCTTGGGGCCGATGACCTCACCGATCTTCTCGGTCGGGACCTGGACGGTCAGGATGCGCGGAGCATTCGGGCTCATCTCGGCCGGACGCTCGATGGCCTCCTGCATGACGTCGAGGATGGCCAGGCGGGCGCCGCGGGCCTGCTGCAGGGCCAGGCTCAGCTGTTCGGCGGGGATGCCGTCGAGCTTGGTGTCCAGCTGCAGCGCGGTGATCAGCTCCCGGGTCCCGGCGACCTTGAAGTCCATGTCGCCGAAAGCGTCCTCGGCGCCGAGGATGTCGGTCAGCGTGACGAACTGGTCTCCTTCGGAGATCAGACCCATCGCGATGCCCGAGACCATCTCCTTGAGCGGCACGCCGGCCGCCATCAGGGACATGGTGGAGGCGCAGACCGAACCCATCGACGTGGAACCGTTGGAGCCCAACGCCTCGGAGACCTGGCGGATCGCGTAGGGGAACTCCTCACGCGAGGGCAGGACCGGCAGCAGGGCGCGCTCGGCGAGGGCACCGTGCCCGATCTCGCGCCGCTTGGGCGAACCCACCCGGCCGGTCTCACCGGTGGAGTAGGGCGGGAAGTTGTAGTTGTGCATGTAGCGCTTGGTCTTGTCCGGGTTGAGCGTGTCGACCGTCTGCTCCATGCGCAGCATGTTCAGGGTGGTGACACCCATGATCTGGGTCTCACCGCGCTCGAAGAGGGAGGAGCCGTGCACCCGCGGCAGCACGCCGACCTCGGCGCTGAGCTGGCGGATGTCCTTGGGCCCGCGACCGTCGATACGGACCTGGTCGCGCAGCACGCGCTCGCGCATGAGCTGCTTGCTCAGCGCACGGAAGGCGGCGCCGATCTCCTTCTCGCGCCCCTCGAACTGCTCGGCCAGCCGCTCGGCGACCCCGTTCTTGACCTCGTCGAGCTTGTTCTCGCGGTCCTGCTTGTCGGCGATGGTGAGCGCCTGGGACAGGTCCTCGCGGACGGAGCCCTCGACGGCCTCGTACACGTCGTCCTCGTGGTCGAGGAAGATCGGGAACTCGCCGGTCTCGCGGGCGGCCTGCTCGGCGACCGCGGCCTGGGCCTTGCACAGGACCTTGATGAAGGGCTTGGCGGCCTCCAGGCCCTCGCCGATGGTCTGCTCGTTGGGGCCCACCGCGCCGTCGGAGACCAGCTTCAGGGTCTGCGGGGTGGACTCGGCCTCGACCATCATGATGGCGACGTCGCCGTCCTCGAGCACACGGCCGGCCACGACCATGTCGAAGGTGGCGTTCTGCAGCTCGGCGTGGGTCGGGAAGCCCACCCACTGGCCCTCGACGAGGGCGACGCGCACGCCGCCGATGGGGCCGGAGAAGGGGATCCCGGAGATCTGCGTCGACATCGAGGCGGCGTTGATGGCCACGACGTCGTAGAGGTGCTCGGGGTGCAGGGCCAGGACCGTCTCGACGACCTGGATCTCGTTGCGCAGGCCCTTCTTGAAGGAGGGGCGCAGCGGGCGGTCGATGAGGCGGCAGGTGAGGACGGCGTCCTCGGAGGGCCGGCCCTCACGACGGAAGAAGGAGCCGGGGATGCGGCCGGCGGCGTACATGCGCTCCTCGACGTCCACCGTCAGGGGGAAGAAGTCGAGGTTGTCCTTGGGGCGCTTCGAGGCGGTCGTGGCCGACAGGACGACGGTCTCGTCGTCCAGGTAGACCGTGGCCGAACCGGCGGCCTGGCGGGCCAGACGCCCGGTCTCGAAACGGATGGTACGGGTACCGAAACTGCCGTTGTCGATGACGGCTTCGGCTGAGTAAACGCCCTCCATGGGCGACCTCCTACTACACGCTTGGCGTCGGGCGGGCACAGTGCCCGCCGACATCTCGGGTCGGTGCCCGTGTCCGTGCCCCGGAGTTGATGACGACCGGTCATCGATCGAAGTCCTCGGCGGCGTGCGCCGGGGACCACTACCGAGGACCGGCCTCGACTCTGCGGCCGAGGAAGCAGATCACGGGCGTGTTCAGCGTCGTGTGCGAAACGACGCGGCCCACCGGGGCGGGCCTTACAACACCTTACTAACAAAGAGGGAGCGGCCGCGGCCACTCCCTCCCACAACACACCTGGGCCCGGTGCTCGCTCCGGACTCGGTGCTCACGTCCTACCGGCGCAGGCCCAGACGTCCGATGAGCGAGCGGTAACGGTTGATGTCCTGCTTCGCAACGTACTTGAGCAGACGGCTGCGGCGGCCGACCATCAGGAGCAGGCCACGACGGGTGTGGTGGTCCTGCTTGTGGGTCTTGAGGTGCTCGGTCAGCTTGGTGATCCGGTGGGTCATCACAGCGACCTGGACCTCGGGGGAGCCGGTGTCACCTTCGGTGGTGCCGTACTCCTTGATGATTTGCTGCTTGGTGGCGGCGTCGATCGACACGTCGCTCCTTCTCGTGATTCGGTACGCGGGAGAGCTCCGGGGCTCGGGCCTCGGATCCGGACACGGTGACCGCGCGTACGAACAGTCACCGTCGCGTGTGCGTACGGCCCGGCGCCGATCGGGCCGAGTGATCCGCTTCCCCCGGCCGATAACGCCATGGGGGGCACACGTGAACGTCTCGATCTTACCGCAGCGCGGACAGTGCTCGGGCGGAGCGCGCTGGTGGCACGGGCCTCACCCGCCGACGAGGACCTTCCGGCAACGGTCGACGTCGCGGTTCATGGCGTGGACGAGCTCGTCCACGGAGTCGAAGCGCTCCTGGCCGCGGATGTGCACGGTGAACTCGACCGCCACGGGAACCCCGTAGAGCTCCAGGTCGTCGCGGTCGAGTGCGTAGGCCTCGACCGTGCGTTCGGCGCCGTCGAAGGTCGGATTCGTGCCGACCGAGATCGCGGCGGGCCACCGGTCCTCCTCCGGAGCGGCGCCCAGGCGGGTCATCCACCCGGCGTAGACCCCGTCACCGGGCACGGCCGTACCGGGGGCCAGGTCCAGGTTCGCGGTGGGGAACCCGAGCAGCTCGCGCCCGCGTGCGGCCCCGTGCACGACGTGGCCCTCGGTCCGGTGGGGGCGGCCCAGGAGTTCGGCGGCGCCGGCCACGTCGCCCTCGGCCAGGAGAGCGCGCACACGTGTGGAGGTGACGGGGCCGCCGTCGTCGGAGACCAAGGGCACCCCGTGGGCGGTGAAACCGTGTTCGGCACCGAGGCCGCGGAGCGCGGCGACGGTGCCGGCGGCGCGGTGGCCGAACCGGAAGTCCTCACCCACGACGACGGCCGCCGCGTGCAGGTGCTCCACGAGGACATGACGGGCGAACTCCTCGGGGGAGAGCGCGGAGAGCTCCTCGGTGAAGGGCAGGACCACGACGGCGTCGGCCCCGCTCCGCCCGAGCAGTTCCACGCGCCGGTCCACCGGGGTGAGCACGGACGGGCCCGTGCCGCGCAGGACGGCCTGCGGGTGCGGCTCGAAGGTCACCGCGACCACGGACGACCCGAGTTCGCGGCCGAGTTCGGCCGCGGTCCCGACGATGGCGCGGTGCCCGCAGTGCACCCCGTCGAAGACACCCACTGCCACCACCGAGCGCTCCCACCCGGAGGGGATACTCTCCAGCCCGTCCCATCGGCGCACGATCGGTCCCCTTGTTCGTCTGCGTGAAGGTCGTCCCCAAGCGTGCCACGCCCGCGCTTCCGTCCGGCACATACGGCCCCGGGCGAACCACCTTCCAGCCAGAGGATCCGGGACCATGAGTCCCGTTTCAGGCCGGGGCGAAGACCACGACGGGTTTCATGTGACCCGGGCGGTTCTCACCCAAGGCGACCACGGTGCCGTCGGGGGCGAACAGCCCGATCGGGCCCTCCCCGAGGGAGCTGGGGCCGATCCGGTTCCCGTGCCGGATCCGCGCGGTCTCACCCTCGTCCAAGGTCCGCACGGGAAACGCTGCGGCCACGGACTGCGCCAGGGGCAGCTGCGTGAACTCCTCGGCGAGCTCGTCGAGGGTACGCGCCTGCGCCAGATCGTAGGGGCCCACACGGGTACGGCGCAGAGCGGTCAGGTGCCCGCCCACACCCAGGTCCTCGCCCATGTCGCGGGCCAGCGAACGGACATAGGTACCGCTGGAGCAGGTCACCACGGCGTCGACATCGACGAAAGCCCCCTCGGGGGCCTCCACACGTCGCACCTCGGTGACGTCGAACTCCGACACGGTGGTCTCCCGGGCCTCGAGAGCGACCTCCTTGCCCTCACGGGCGGACTTGTAGGCCCGCTTCCCGTCCACCTTGATCGCGCTGACCTGCGGAGGGACCTGCTGGATGGTCCCGGTCAGCTGAGCGACCGCGGACCGCACCCCCTCCTCGGTGACGCCCGAGGCGTCACGGCGCTCACCGGACTCGCCCTCGGCGTCGTCGGTGTTGGTGCTCAGCCCCAGACGGAAGGTCGCCTCGTAGGTCTTCTCGGTGAGGGTCAGGTGCCCGAGGAGCTTGGTGCCCTTCTCGATGCCCAGCACCAGCACCCCGGTCGCCATCGGATCCAGCGTCCCCGCGTGTCCGACGCGGCGCGTGCGCGCCAGACGGCGGGTGCGGGCGACCACGTCGTGCGAGGTCCAGTCGGCGGGTTTGTCGACGACCACGACACCGCTGTCGGCCATGGTGCTCCTCATCGAAGAAAGGACGGCGGCACGGGGCCGCCGCCGGTCCTGTCCGGGTCTGTTCGGTGGACGCCTCCCGTCGCGCAGCGGGGAAGCGGTGTCCGCCGAGCAGTCCCTAGTCCTCGTCCTCGGGCTCGCGGGGAGCCTTGTACGGGTCGGCCTCGCCCACCGGGCTGGCGTCGGCGGCCTGCTCGGCCTTTTCCTCGTCCTCGCGGCGTGCCTTGGCCAGCAGCTGCTCGATGTGCTGGGCGTTCTCGTGCACCTCGTCGATGACGAAGGTCAGGGAGGGGGTGTGGCGGATCCCGGTCTGGCGGCCCACCTCGCTGCGGATCACGCCCTTGGCGCTCTCCAGAGCAGCAGCGGAGGCGACCTGCTCCTCGTCGCTGCCGAACACCGTGTAGTACACCGTGGCGTCCCGCAGGTCAGCGGTGATGCGCGCATCGGTCACGGTGACAAAACCCAGGCGCGGGTCCTTGATACGCCGATCCAGCATCTCGGCGACGATGCGCTGGATGCGGTCGGCGATCCTGCGCGCACGTGCGGCGTCAACCATCGTCTTCTTCCTCTTCGTTGAAGAGCCGCTGCCTGGCGGACAGCAGCTCCAGTTCGGGACGGTCCGCGACGAAGCATTCGCAGCTGTCCATCTGGTCCCTGGTGTGGGCAGCCGATGGTGCCACCACCGCCACACCGATCTTGGCCCGCCGGTACAGGTCCTGATCACCCACCTCCGAGACCGCGACCGAGAACTTCCGGCGCAGTTCGGACAGGATCGGACGGACCAGCGAACGTTTCTGTTTGAGCGAATGGACATCACCGAGGAGGACGTCCAGAGTCAGCGCCCCAACGTACAAGTGATCACCCGTGGTGTGTGTGAACCGTCAAAGGCGGGGCCCCGGCCGTGTGCCGGCCGGGGCCCCTCACGGATTCGGGCTCCGTGCGAGCCCGGAGTACGCCCTGCTCCCGATCAGTCGCGGGGCTTCTCCTTCATTTCGTAGGTCTCGATGACGTCCTCGACCCTGAGGTCGTTGTAGCCGACACCGATACCGCACTCGAAGCCGTCGCGGACCTCGGTGGCGTCGTCCTTGAACCTGCGCAGGGACTCCACGTTGAGGTTCTCGGAGATGACGACACCCTCGCGGATGACGCGTGCCTTGGCGTTGCGGCGGATCAGACCGCTGCGGACGATCGAACCGGCGATGTTGCCGATCTTCGGCACCTTGAAGACCTCGCGGATCTCGGCGCTGCCGAGCTGGACCTCCTCGTAGATGGGCTTGAGGAGACCCTTGACAGCGGCCTCGACCTCGTCGATGGCCTGGTAGATGACCGAGTAGTACCGGATGTCCACACCCATGCGGTCGGCCAGCTCGCTGTTCTTGCCCTCGGGCCGAACATTGAAGCCGACGATGATCGCATCGGCGGACGTCGCCAGGTTGATGTCGTTCTGCGTGATCGCACCGACACCGCGACCGATGACGCGGATACTGACCTCGTCACCGCCGGCGTCGATCTTGAGCAGCGACTCCTCGAGCGCCTCGACCGAACCGGAGGTGTCACCCTTGATGAGGAGGAGCAGCTCGGAGCGCTCGCCCTCCTTGAGGTGGTCCTGCCAGGTGTCGAGGGTGACCCGACGGGCCGAACGCGCCTGCTGGGCGAAGCGCTCGCGCGCCTCACGCTGCTGGGCGATCTGCCGCGCGACCCGGTCGTCCTTGACCACCAGGAAGTTGTCGCCGGCGCTGGGCACGTTGGTCAGACCCAGGACCTGCACCGGACGGGACGGCTCGGCGCTCTGCACGTTCTGGCCGTGCTCGTCGAGCATGGCCCGCACACGGCCGTGCGCGTCGCCGCAGACGATGGAGTCACCGACGTTGAGCGTGCCTCGCTGCACCAGGACGGTGGCCATGGAACCTCGACCGCGGTCGAGGTAGGCCTCGATGGCCAGCCCCTGGGCCTCCATCTCCGGGTTCGCCTTGAGGTCGAGCGCCGCGTCGGAGGTCAGCACGACCGACTCCAGCAGGGCGTCGATGTTCTCGCCCTTGAGGGCGGAGATCTCGACGAACTGCACGTCGCCACCGAACTCCTCGGCGACCAGACCGTACTCCGTCATCTGGGAGCGGACCTTTTGCGGGTCTGCGCCCTCGACGTCGATCTTGTTGATCGCGACCACGATCGGCACCTCGGCCGCCTTGGCGTGGTCGATGGCCTCGGCCGTCTGCGGCTTGACGCCGTCGTCGGCCGCCACGACCAGCACGGCGATGTCGGTGGCCTTCGCACCACGGGCACGCATGGCGGTGAACGCCTCGTGGCCAGGGGTGTCGATGAAGGTGAGCTTGCGCTCCTCCTCGTCGACCTCCGTGGCGACCTGGTAGGCACCGATGTGCTGGGTGATCCCGCCGGCCTCGCCGCTGACGACGTTGGTCTTGCGGATGGTGTCCAGCAGTCGGGTCTTACCGTGGTCGACGTGACCCATGACGGTGACCACCGGCGGACGCGGACGCAGGTCCTCGTCGCTGCCCCTGTTCTCACCGAAGTCGATGGAGAAGGACTCCAGGAGCTCGCGGTCCTCGTCCTCGGGGCTGACGACCTCGACCTTGTACTTGAGCTCGTCGCCGAGCAGGACGAGAGCCTCGTCCGGCAAGGACTGGGTCGCGGTGGCCATCTCGCCCAGGTGCATCATGACCTGGACCAGCGACGCCGGGTTGACGTCGATCTTGTCACCGAAGTCCGAGAGCGAGGCGCCCCGCGACAGACGGATCGTCTGGTTGTTCCCACTGGGGATCTTCACGCCGCCGAAGGACGGGGCCTGAAGGTCGTGGAACTCTTGACGACGCTGCTTCTTGGACTTGCGGGAACGGCCCGGACGACCACCGGGACGACCGAACGCACCAGCGGTACCGCCACCGCGGCCACGACCGCCGGGACGGCCACCGAAACCACCGGGACGACCGCCACCGCCGCCACTGCCCGGACGCTGGCCCGCAGGGGCTCCGGGACGTCCGCGGCCACCGCCGCTGCCGGGACGGCCGCCACCGCCACCGCGGCCGCCGCCCGGGGGCGGGGTCGGGCGCGAGGCCGGCATGTTCATCGGGCTGGGGCGCGGACCCCCGGGACGCGGCCCCGGCTTCGGAGCGCCGCCACCGGGACGCGGGGCACCACCGGAGGCACCACCGGAGGCACCACCGGAAGCACCGGCGGGAGGCCCGGGACGCGGCCCCGGCTTCGGAGCGCTGCCACCGGGACGCGGGGCACGCTCGCCACCGCCCTGCGGGCCCGGCTTCGGAGTGCCGCCGGAGCGCGGACCGGGCTTGGGCCCGGGCTTGTTGGAGCCCATGCCGGAGGCGTTGGAGGCGAACGGGTTGTTGCCCGGACGGGGACCGCCCGAGCGCGGTCCCGGCTTCGGACCACGACCGCGCTGCTCACCGTTCTGGGGACGGCCACCCTGCGAGCCCGGCTTCGGGGCGGGCTTGGCGGCCTCACCCTTGGGGGCCTCGGTCTCACCCTGCGGCGCGGGCTTGGGACCCGGCTTCGGCGCGGGCTTGGGGCCCGGCTTCGGGGCGGGCTTGGGGGCCTCGCCCTGCGGCGCGGGCTTGGGACCCGGCTTCGGGGCAGGCTTCTTCTTGGCCTCGGCACCGCTGTCGCCGCTGCCGCCGCCGTCACCGGATTCGTTGAAGGCTTCCTTCAGGCGTCGTACGACCGGAGCCTCTATCGTGGAGGATGCCGAACGGACGAATTCGCCCATGTCACTGAGCTTGGCCAGAACGACCTTGCTCTCTACGCCGAACTCCTTGGCGAGTTCGTATACCCGGACCTTCGCCACTACTCTCCTTCAGCTTCGGTCCGGGGCTGGGCACGTACCGGACCGTCGTTAGCTTGAGTTACTACTCATCGCTGCGTACTCATCAGGCGCTCATCGCAATCTCGACCTGCTTCCTCATCGCTACACAACAATGGGCCGGTTCTGCATGCCCACGCAGCACCGTTTCGCCGACCTCGGTCATAACAACCCTGAGACCGGCCCAGACATTCCCACCCTAACCGGATTCGTGATCCGGCGAGTCACACGGGTCCGGGCCGAAAAGAGCCGCCACGCGTGAGTCGTCCCACGCGCCGACTCCCCGGGGGACCGCGGTGCGGAAGGCCCGCGACCAGGCTCGACGGCGTTGCGCCAGTTCCAGACAGCGCCGGTCCCGATGCAGGTGAGCGCCGCGCCCGGGCAGCCCTCCCCGGGTGTCGGGCGTGACGCGACCGTTGTCGTTGACGAGCCGCACCAGATCTGCCTTCGCGGCACGGGCACGGCAACCGACGCACGTACGCACGGGGTGCTCGGGACCGTCTCCATCCACCATATCGTGTCCGGGCATGGGTACGATCCGATCAGCCCGCCGACGGGGGTACGTCGGAGGGGTCGGCGATCTCGCCCACGCCCTCGCCCTCGGGCTCGGCGTCCGAACGGATATCGATACGCCACCCGGTGAGCCGCGCGGCCAGCCGGGCGTTCTGTCCCTCCTTGCCGATGGCGAGGGACTGCTGGTAATCGGGCACGACGACACGGGCCACACGCGCGGCCAGGTCGAG
Organism: Nocardiopsis xinjiangensis YIM 90004; assembly: GCF_000341145.1. Taxonomy (GTDB): domain Bacteria; phylum Actinomycetota; class Actinomycetes; order Streptosporangiales; family Streptosporangiaceae; genus Nocardiopsis; species Nocardiopsis xinjiangensis. The sequence continues at coordinate 42,995 of NZ_ANBE01000014.1, read as the reverse complement.
GATCTCCACCGAGTTCACGCGTGCCGGCGACAGGGCGTTGGCGACGAACTCCGCGGGGTCCTCGGAGGAGTCGACGATGTCGATCTTCTCGCCGTGCAGTTCCGCCATGACGTTGCGGACACGGCTGCCGAGCGGACCGATGCAGGCACCCTTGGCGTTGACGCCGCCCCGGTTGGAGTGCACCGCCATCTTGGTGCGGTGACCGGCCTCGCGGGCGATCGAGGAGATCTGGACGGTGCCGTCGGCGATCTCGGGGACCTCCAGCTCGAAGAGCTTGCGCACCAGGTTGGGGTGGGTGCGCGACAGCGTGACCGACGGGCCGTGGTGGCCCTTGCGGACCTGCACCACGTAGGAGCGCAGCCGTTCCCCGTGGACGTACTCCTCCGTGGGGACCTGCTCCTGCGGGGGCAGGACCGCCTCGACCTTGCCGAGGTCGACCAGGACGTTGCGGGGATCCTTGCCCTGCTGGATGATCCCGGAGACGATGTCGTTCTCACGGCCCGCGAACTCACCCAGGGTCAGCTCGTCCTCGGCGTCGCGCAGGCGTTGGAGGATGACTTGTTTGGCGGTGGAGGTCGCGATGCGCCCGAACCCGGTGGGAGTGCCGTCGTACTCGCCGACGACCTCGTTCTCCTCCCCGGTCTCGGAGACCCAGACGGTCACGTGCCCGCTGGACCGGTTCAGTTCCACGCGAGCGCGCTTGTCGCTGCCCTCCTCGCGGTGGTAAGCGATCAGCAGTGCGTCCTCGATGGCCTTGGCCACCAACTCGACCGCGATGTCCTTCTCGCGCTCCAAGCTGCGAAGGACGCTCATGTCAATGTCCACGGGGCTCCCCCTCTAGCCCGCCGCGTCGTCGCGACGGAATTCCACCTGGACCTTGGCCTTGGCGATATCGGCGTAGGCATAGGTCCGGGGCTGACCCTTGACCTTCAGGGTGGCGCCCTCTTCGTCGGAGTCGACGACACGGCCGGTGACCGGTCCCCCCTCGGCGAGGTGGACCTTGACCATCCGGCCCCGGGAACGGCGCCAGTGCCTGGGCTGCGTCAGCGAGCGCTCGGCTCCGGGTGAGGTGACCTCCAGGACATAGGGCGTCTTGCCCATGACGTCGGAGGCGTCCAGGGCGGTGGATACCTCCTGCGAGACCTCACCGATGGTCTCCAGGCCGACCCCGTCGTCGGAGTCCACGGTCACACGCAGGACCCGGCGTTTGCCGGCCGGGGTCAGCTCGATCCCTTCGAGGTCCAGTCCGGACTGTGCCAGGACCGGCTCCAGCAGCTCGACGATGCGCTCGTCACGCTCCTGCGCTCCCATGTCGTGTTCTGCCCCTCACAACGGCGAAATTCCGCCCGCGAGGCCTGGTGGCCTGTGATCGGGGCGGTCCAGCTCTGTACGTAGTCTGCGACGAATCGGCCCGCTTCCCGGGGGGAATGCGAACCTGCCGCGCATCGCGTGCGACGGCGGCTGTGCTGCACAGGGTATCCACTCCTGAGAGCTGCCAGGTCGCGGTCCGTGGCCGGGGCGCGTCGACGCGTGCTCCGATGGGCCCCGATCGCCTGCGTGCCGGGGCTCTTGCCTGTCCTGGCCCTGCGCGGGGGCGTGGAAAGATGGAACGGGAACGACGGGGAGGAGACCGAGTGGGCCGGGCAGCGGATGGTGTCAGCAGACGTGCGCTCCTGGGGATGACGGTGGCCGGTGCCTCGGTCGCCGCCGTCGCGGGATGCGGCACCGTGGACTGGTATCCCTCGGACACGACCCCGGACGAACACGTGTTGCGTTCACTCCTGCGGGAGAAGGAACGCATGCTCGTGCGGTACGAGCACGCCCTGGTGGAGGGGTCCGGCCCCTCGGACCTGTTGGCACGGGTGTCGGAGAACCACCGCACCCACCTGGATGCGTTGACGGAGGCCCTGCCCGAGGACGCCGAGCCCACCCCGCCGACGGAGGAGGGCTCGCCGGAGCCCGTGCCCGCGGACGAGGACCCCGATCTGGCCGAGGCACCGTCGCCGGCGGCGCTCCGGGCCATGGAGGCCGCGGCTGCGGGGGCGCGGTCCGATCAGGCAGCGGCCGTCACCGACCGGGGCCTGGCACAGCTGATCGGATCGGTCGGCGCGTGCGAGGCGGGGCACGCGTACCTGCTCGACGACGCGTGAGCACCAACGGAGCACGAACGGTGAGGAGCGGTGACGGATGAGCGAAGGGTCCGAGGCCGCCGGTGACGCGGTGTCGGCGCTGGCGGAGGCGTTGCGGGCAGAGAACGCTGCGGTGTACGCGTACGAGTTCGTGGGCGGCTCGGCCGGTGACGAGGACCGGCGTTCCCACGGGCTGGCGCTGGCGAGCGAGCACAAGGTGACACGCGCCGAGCTGCGTGAGGCGATGCTGGACCGGGAGGGCTCTCCCCCGGCCGTGGAACCCACGTACCCGCTGCCCTCGGGCAGGGACGGCGAGACCCTCGACGACTTCGCGGTCGGGGTGGAGAACACGTGCGCGCGGGCCGCCCTGTGGTTGACGGCTGCCGACGACACGGACCTGCGCACGACGGGCGCACGCCTGCTGCAGGAGGCCACGGTGCGCGCTCTGGAGTGGGGCGGTGAGCTGGACTCCCTGCCCGGTTTCGAAGGCGGCTGAGGTCCCGGGCGTGTGCGCACGCGCCCCGAGCACAGCGACGTCTCCGGGCACGGACGCAGGCAACGGCCCTGGGAGGAGACCGCTCGGAAGAGGACCGGGGCCCGTGCCGGACGGCGCAGGCCCCGACCGGGTCAGGCCCTGCAGGCCCGCACGGTACGCTCCACGATCTCGTCGAGGGCCACCTCTTCACGGCCACCGTCGGCGCGGTCGCGCAGTTCCACGACACCGTCCTTGAGGCCGCGGCCCACGATGACGGTCGTGGGGACGCCCAGGAGCTCGGAGTCGGTGAACTTCACGCCCGGGGACACACCCTTGCGGTCGTCGACCAGCACACGCAGTCCACGTTGCTCGAGCTCGCCGGAGATGCGCAGGGCCTCCTCGATCTGGTCGCCCTTGCCGGTGCCGACCACGTGCACGTCGGCGGGGGCGACTGCGCGGGGCCAGACGATGCCCTTGTCGTCGTGGGCCTGCTCCACGATGGAGGCGACCACACGCGAGACGCCGATGCCGTAGGAGCCCATGGTCACGCGCTTGGGCTTGCCGTCGGGGCCGAGCGCGTCGAGCTCGATCGCGTCGGTGTACTTGCGGCCGAGCTGGAAGACGTGGCCGATCTCGATACCGCGCGCGGTGTAGAGCGTGCCCCGACCGTCGGGCGAGGGGTCACCGTCGCGGACGTCGGCCACATCGATGGTCCCGTCCGGCGTGAAGTCCCGGCCTGCGGTGAGGTCGACGACGTGGTGCTCGGGGCGGTCGGCGCCGGTGACCCAGCGGGTACCGGTCACGACGCGCGGGTCGACGAGGTAACGCACCTTGTTGTCGAGCAGGGCACGCGGGCCGATGTACCCCTTGACCAGGAACGGGTTGGCCTGGAAGTCCTTCTCGTCCAGGATGGCGACCTCGGCCGGCTCCAGAGCCGCCTCCAGGCGCTTCATGTCGACCTCGCGGTCCCCGGGCACACCGACGGCGAGGAGCTGCCACTTGTCGGAACCGGGCTCGCGCGTTTTGACCAGGACGTTCTTGAGGGTGTCGGCCTCGCTGAAGTCGCGACCGAGGCCGGCGGCGTTGAGGAAGTCCACGAGGGTCTGGATCGTGGCGGTGTCGGGGGTGTGGTGCTCGGTGGCCTCGGGCAGCCCGTCGACCGGCAGCGCCTGCGGGGCGGGCACCTCCACGGCCTCGACGTTGGCGGCGTAGTCCGATCCGGTGCTGCGGACGAAGGTGTCCTCGCCCGAGGGAGCCACGGCCAGGAACTCCTCGGACTTGGAGCCGCCCATGGCGCCGGCGGTGGCCGAGACGACGACGTACTCCAGGCCCAGGCGTTCGAAGATCCGCACGTAGGCGGCGCGGAAACGCTCGTAGGAGGAGGACAGCCCCTCGTCGTCGATGTCGAAGGAGTAGGCGTCCTTCATGTGGAACTCGCGCCCGCGCAGCACACCGGCGCGGGGGCGGGCCTCGTCGCGGAACTTCTCCTTGATCTGGTACAGCCAGACCGGGAAGTCCTTGTAGGAGGTGTACTCGCCCTTGACGATGTCGGCGAAGACCTCCTCGTGGGTGGGGCCGAGCAGGTAGTCGGCGCCCTTGCGGTCCTGGAGGCGGAACAGGGTGTCGCCGTAGTCGTCCCAGCGGCCCGTGGTCTCGTAGTACTCGCGGGGCAGCAGCGCCGGAAGAAGGAGTTCCTGGGCGTCGATCGCGTTCATCTCCTCCCGGACGATGTCGGCGACGTTGTCCAGGACGATCTTGCCCAGGGGAAGCCACGAGTAGATACCGGGCGCAGCTCGGCGCACGTAACCGCCGCGCACCATGAGCTTGTGGCTCGGCACCTCGGCGTCCGCCGGGTCCTCACGCAGGGTGCGCAGGAACAGGGTCGACATCCGCAGTAGCACGGCCACTCCTCGGTGCATGCGCCCGTCCGGGCGCGATCGGTGTTTTCGGGGAACCCCAGGCTAACGGCTGTCGGGGGGCGTTCGCCCAGAGTTCGTGCGGGGTAGGGCCGTCCCCGGCGGGCGGACGCCCGCACACGGACCCGTCCCCGTTCCCCAGGAGGGCAGTGAGCCATGCGTACCAGGACCATCGGTGGACGGGCGGTCAGCGCGGTCGGCCTGGGTGCGATGCCGCTGTCACGGACAGGGAGCCTGGATCCGGACCTCGCCATGGCGACGGTGCACGCGGCCCTGGACGCCGGTGTGCGCCTGATCGACACCGCCGACGCCTACCACCTGGACGGTTCCGACCCGGGGCACAACGAGTTCTTGGTCGCCGAGGCCCTGCGCGCCCGACCCGGGGACGCCTCGGACGTGATGGTGGCCACCAAGGGCGGGCACACCCGTGACGCCGACGGCGGATGGGGGGTCAACGGGCGGCCGGACCACATCAAGCGGGCGTGCGAGGACTCCCTGCGCCGGCTCGGGGTGGAGACGATCGACCTGTACCAGCATCACCGGCCCGACCCGGCCGTGCCCTACGAGGACACGATCGGGGCCTTCGGCGAGCTCCTGGACGAGGGCAAGGTCGCGATGGTGGGGATCTCCAACGCCGACCCGGCGCAGATCGTGTCGGCCGACCGGGTGCTGGGCGGGCGCCTGGCAGCGGTACAGAACGAGTTCTCGCCCGATTTCCGTTCTTCGGAACCGGAGCTGGAGCTGTGTGCCGAGCGGGGGATCGCTTTCCTGCCGTGGAGCCCGTTCGGCGGCAGCAAGGGCGCGGGCGGGTTGAGCGAACGCCATCCGGTCCTGGCTCAGGTCGGGGAGCGTCTCGGTGCCTCCTCCCACCAAGTGTGCCTGGCGTGGATGCTGGCCAAGTCACCGGTGATGATCCCGATCCCCGGCGCCTCCCGCCCGGAGAGTGTGCGTTCGAGTGCCGTGGCCGCCGACCTGGAGCTGTCGGAGGAGGACTTCGCTCTCGTGGACGCCGAACAGCCGGTGGCGCACTCCTAGACGGCCGGCCCGACTGCTCGCGGCGGAAGGAATCCGCCGAACAGCACTAGGCTTGGTGCGACCGACCGGACGGGGGCAGTGGCATGGGACGACGGCGCGGGGCACGTGAGCGCGGTGACGACGTGCTCACCGAGGCACGGGTGCCGGGTGTGGAACTGCTGGCCGACGCCGACCGGGCCGACTCCTGGTTCCTGGTCGTGGAGGGCACGCCCCAGTCACACGTGGACCTGGCGGACCCCTCCTACCTGGATTTCTCGTACATGCGCCGGATCGCGCACGCCGCCGATCTGGTGGCGCCCGGGCGCGAGCCGATCGACGCGCTGCACCTGGGTGCGGGCGCGCTGTCGCTGGCCCGGTACGTGGCCCACACACGCCGGGGTTCGCGCCAACGTGCGGTGGACTCCGACGCGGCGCTGGTGGAGCTCGTGCGGCGTCACCTGCCCTGGGACCGGCGTGCGCAGCTGCGTGTGGGGATCGGGCACGCGCGGGAGTGGATCGGCGCCCGGCACACCGACAGCGCGGACCTGATCGTCAGCGACGTGTTCACGGGGGCGCGGACGCCGGCCTCGTTGACGTCCGTGGAGTACTACACGGAGGCGGCCCGGGTGCTGCGTCCGGGCGGGTTCCTGGTGGTCAACATCGGGGACGGGTACGCGCTGCGGCACACACGCAGGCAGGTGGCGACCCTGCGGTCGGTGCTGCCGCACGTGGTGCTGACCGCGGAGCCGGGGATCCTGCGCGGGCGCCGGTTCGGCAACCTCGTACTGGTGGCCGGGCACCGCCCGTTGCCGGAGGACGAGCTCGGCCGCCTGGCCCATCGCGACCTGGAGATGGCACGCCTGTTGGCCGAGGAGGAGCTCGACCGGTTCACGGACGGGGTGTCCCCGGTACACGACACCGACGCGGAGGACTCCCCCGCGCCGCCCGAGGGCCTCTTCTGAACCCGGCCCGGACGGCCTGCGCAGCCGGGCGCGGCGGCCGGGTGCGACGAAGGCCGGAGGAGAAGTGCGTGGCCGAAAGTGGACATTCTCCCCCGCGCGGTCCCGGGAACCTCTACGGTGGTCCCCGTGCGCGCCACCCCCACTGGTACCGGGCGCCCGGACCCCCAGCCCGGGCGCCCCGGACCTCTACGCCGGGCCCGCATCCGCAGGACGGCCCCGCCCGCCCCTCAGCAGCATCGTGCGCCGGCCGCCGTACCGCCGACGGAGTAGGCGGCGCTCCGGAAACCCTTCCCTCGGGCGACGACGTCCCGGAGGGGTTCGCCCTAGCGTCGGCGGCGTGCCAACACCACTCCCGCGCCCCACGCGCACCGACCTGTGGATCACTGTTGCCGTGCTGTCGGCGTCGCTGATCAGCACTTTCGTGATCGGGGTCCTCGACCCGAACCCGGCGGACACCGATCCCTGGCCCTGGGGCTACCTGCTCATCGTCGCGGCGTGCCTGCCGCTGCTGCTGCGTTCCGCCCGGCCCGAGGCCGTGGGGCTGGTCTCGACTCCCCTGTCGACCGTGTACTACCCGCTCGGGTTTCCCGACGGCTGCGTGATGCTGTGCTCGGTCGTGATGCTGTACACGCTGGTGCGGTGGGGGAACCGCGCCTTCGGGTGGGCGCTGGGGGTCTCACTGTTCCTGGGGCTCAACGTCTGGGAGCTCTCTGTGGGCGGCGGGCTGCGTGCGGAAGCGGTGGGGACCATCGGTTGGGCCCTGGTGCTCCTCTTCGCAGCCGAGGTGATGCGCCGGCGCGCGGAGTACCGGCAGGCCGAACACGAACGGCTCGGGGAAGCGACGCGGTCCCGCGAGGAGGAGCTCCTGCGGCGGGCCGCGAACGAGCGCCTGCGTTTGGCCCGGGACGTGCACGACACTGTCGCGCACAACATCTCCCTCATCAATGTGCAGGCCGGAACCGCGCTGTACCTGGTCGAGGACCAGCCCGAGCGCGCCGCGCAGGCCCTGGAGACCATCAAGCACACCAGCAAGGACACCCTCGTGGAACTGCGCGCGATGCTCGACGTGCTGCGCGCGGCCGACGAGGCCGCTCCCCGTGCCCCGGTTTCCGGGGTGACGGACCTGGAGGAACTGGCCGACGGCACCCGTGGCGCTGGTGTGCGCGTGGACGTGGAGGTCGAGGGTGATGCGCGGCCGCTCACGCTGGGGGTGGACACCGCCGTCTACCGCATCGTCCAGGAGGCCCTCACCAACGTCGTGCGCCACTCCGGTGCCTCCCACACGCGCGTGCGGGTGGGGTACCGGCCGGGCGGTGTGCGTCTGGAGGTGTCGGACGACGGTCGGGGCGGCCCGGCCGAGCCGGGAAACGGGATCACGGGCATGAGCGAGCGTGCGTCCCTGGTGGGCGGAATGGTGGACGCGCGGCCCGGTGAGGGTGGAGGATTCCTGGTGCGGGCCTGGCTGCCGACCCGTGCGGCCGTACCGTCGGAAGGGACGGGTGGAACGTGATCTCCGTGCTGCTCGCCGATGACCAGGCCCTGGTCCGGGCCGGGTTCCGGGCGTTGTTGGACAGCGCCCCCGACATCCACGTGGTCGCCGAGGTCTCGGACGGGCAGGAGGCGGTCCGTGCCGTGCGCCGGGACCGTCCGGACGTGGTGCTCATGGACGTCCGTATGCCGGGAACCGACGGGCTCACCGCGACCGGACAGATCATGGCCGACCCGGCCCTGGAGCGCACCAAGGTCGTCATCCTGACCACGTTCGACCTGGACGAGTACATCTTCGACGCGTTGCGGGCGGGCGCGAGCGGTTTCCTGGTCAAGGACACCGAACCCCGCGACCTCATCCAGGCGGTGCGTGTGGTGTACGAGGGTGAAGCGCTGCTGTCGCCGGGGATCACGCGCCGGCTCATCGCCGATTACGCGCGCCGCCCCGCGAGCGCCCCCGCGCCCTCGACCCGGTTGAACGGACTCACCGACCGCGAGCGCGAGGTCCTGGCTCTGGTGGGCGCGGGCATGTCCAACACCGAGATCGCCGCCCATCTGGTGGTCAGTCCCGCTACGGCGAAGACGCACGTGAGCCGGACGATGGTGAAGCTGGACGTGCGCGACCGCGCCCAGCTCGTGGTTCTGGCCTACGAGACCGCCCTGGTCGTTCCCAAGTGGAGCGGCCCCGGCTCGTAGAGCCCGTCCCGAGCTCTCCGAGGACGGAGCGAGGGCCCGAGGCGATCACAGCGCGCAGGCCCTGAGACGGCCCGGGGTTTCCCGTAGGCCCGGGGGAGCATGCTTCCGCGGGAGCTACCGCGGAGGAGGGTCCCGGGTTGCCCTCCTGAGGCCGATGCCCGTCCGCGTTCCGGTGACCGAACCTGTCGGCGTCTCCACCGACACAGGCAAGGTCGCACATGCTGGAAGATCCGCTCCTGCTCGCCCGGTTGCAGTTCGCACTGACGGCTGCCACGCACTACACGTTCGTCGCTCTCACGTTGGGGCTGGGCCCCTACATCCTGGTGTCCCAGCTCGTGGCGACCCTGCGCGGTGACCGCGACCGTATGCGCTCGGTGCGGTTCTGGGGCGGGCTCTACCTGGTCAACTACGGCATGGGTGTGCTGTCCGGTCTGGTCATGGAGCTCCAGTTGGCGTTGAACTGGAACGGGCTCCACGAGATGTTCGGATACACGTTCGCGGCTCCGCTCGCTCTGGAGACGATGACGGCCTTCTTCGTGGAGTCGACCTTCTTGGGGCTGTGGGTCTTCGGGTGGGACCGGATGGGCCGCTGGGCACACCTGTTCTGTTTCCTGGTGGTCACCGCGACGGCGTACATGTCGGCGTGGTGGGTGCTGGTCTCCAACGGGTTCCTGCGCAACCCGTCCGGGTTCGAGATGGTCGACGGGGAGGCGCACCTGACCGATCCGGTGGCGCTCATGGCCAATCCGGCCTCGTCCCTGACGTTCGGGCATGTGGTCACGAGTGCGCTGTTGCTGGGCGCGCTGGTCGTGGGGGCGGTCAGCGCCCACCACCTGTTCCGGGGCCATGATCCCTACGGCACGTTCCGCCGGGGTATCCGGTTCTGCACGGTGCTCATGTGCGTCATGCCGATGGTGGTGGTGAGTTTCGGCGGGGCTCAGTTCTCCTACTTCGACACCGCCCCGCCCACGAGCGGCCTGACTTACACGACCGAGGAGGCGGAGGCCATGACCGAGGCCGCCGGCGGGGGCCTCGCGTCGGCGATGAGCCAGGCCGGGTCCGTCACCATGATGCTGATGTGGACCTTGTTGTTCTTCTTGGGCCCGGTGATGGCGCTGGTGTGGCCGTTCGGGGGCCTGGACCGGTGGCGCTGGTTCCTGGCGCCTCTGGTGGTCACCCCGGTCATGCCCTACATAGCGAGTGTGGCCGGGTGGGTGTTCCGGGAGACCGACCGGCAGCCGTGGATGGTCACCCACCATCTGACCACGGCCGACGCGATGACACCGATGCCGGCGGGGGCGGCGGTGGCCTCGTTCTCGTTCTTCACGGCCGCGTTCGCGGCGCTGGCCGCGATCACGCTGTGGCTGCTGGTGCGTTTCGCCCGCCTGGGCCCGGATCTCGGCCCTCTCGCCGAGCGGGGTCCGGAGCAGGAAGAGCCCGCCGCTCCCCGACTCACCTTCTGATCACGTAGGAAGACCCCGTCATGGACATTTTCTCCGCTCTTCTGCTCACCGCCTTCGTGGTCGGATACCTGGTCCTGGCCGGGGCCGATGTCGGCCTGGGCCTGCTGATGCCGCGTGTGGCGCGCTCCACCGGTCAACGCCGGAGCGCCCTGGCAGCGATCGCCCCGTACTTCCTGGCCTCGGAGGTGTGGCTGGTGGCCGCGTTGGGGGTGCTCGCCGGCCTGTTCCCGTCGGTGGAGCACCACGTGGTCGGGCGCCTGTGGCCCGCGCTCGCGGCCTTGGCCCTGGCGTGGCTGATCCGCGACGCGGGTCTGTGGTTGTGGCGGCGTGTGCCCTCGGCCCGGTGGAGAGCGGTGTGGGAAGGCGCCGTGATCGCCGGGAGCTGGGGTCTGGCCCTGAGTTGGGGCCTGATCCTGGCCGGCCTGCTCACCGGCGTCCTGTGGTCGGGGTTGTTCACACCGCTGTGCACGGCGGCGGTCGTCGCGCTCTTCGCCCTGCGGGGCGCTTCGTTCGGGGCGGACCGCCTGGCGGCCGACGACGGCGGGCAGGCGGCCGATGCCTGTGGGGAGCTCACGCGTATCTTGTCCCGGTGGGCGATGGCGGCGGTGGTGCTGGCGGCGGCCGCAGCGGTGCTGCCCGGCGGTCCGCGACCGGAGGACCCTCTGGTGGCGGGGGCCGTGATGCTCCTGCTCCTGGGGTCACTGATGGTGACCACGGGGGTGTACGGGCCGATGATCTCGCGAGTGACGTCGGCGATGGCGATCGCGGCACCCGGGATCCTGGTGGCCCTGGTGGCGGATCTGCCCTCGGCGGCGATCCCCGGCGTGACCGGTACCTTTGTCTGGGCAACGCTCGTCCCAACCGTTCCGGTCATGCTCCTCGGACAGGTTTGGCTCCACCGAATGACCCGGCGTTCGGCGGGGGCGGTGACTTTCTTCGCGTGAGACCGACTCGAAGAATCCCCAGGTCACAGGGGATACGACGGCCGTACGGCCGTTGATCACGGGAAGTAACCGTAGAGTAAGGCGCAATCCCCGGATTGGAAAAGCCAGGGTCGGGCAGGTCATTGTTCGGGAAATTCGCCCGTCGCGCCGCTCCCTCGGGAGGCCCCCGGCGCCGATCGCAGGCGGGCGTCGCGTCGATCCCTGAGGAGGGACTGTGCCCCACCTGACCACTCCCCCGGCGATGAGCGGCTGCAGCTGCGGATCGAGCTGCGGTTGCGGCTGCCAGAGCGGCGGTTCCTGCAGCTGCGGCGGCAACTGCAGCTAGTGCCGCATCAGTCAGGGTTCGCTCCGTAACGGGCAAACCCTGACCGACACAGCACTGGACACCCCGAAGGATCACTGCCCCGGCCTCGGAGGCCCGGGAATCGCAGACCCTCTCCCCCTCCGCGCGGGCTGCCCCTCCCCTTGGGGGCAGCCCGCTTCTCACCACGGCCTTCGTGTGTCGCGACATTCCGCAACTCCGGGTATACGCTATGTAACTACGTGCTGCGTATCCACCCATTGGGGGAGATCAGCGATGCCGTCGAGCGCCCGCTCCACCGCACGACTGTCCGAACACACGAGGCTGCTCCGGTGCGTCCAAGGCATCCAGGAGCGCTGTGACCGGGCGTCCCCTTGGGAACCCGACACTGTCGGGCTGCCCGCGTCCACCTCGCCCAGCGCGCTGTCCCGGATCAACGACCTCGCTTTCTACGCGCACGCGCGCCAGGAGATCTCGGCCCTGGCCGCGGTGTGTGCACATCTGGTGCGCCTGCACCACCCCGACGGCGAGGAGTCCTGCGCGAGCTGCGCCCACCCCTGGCCGTGCGCGACCTTCGTGGAGATCACCCGGCTGCTCGCATGAAGTCCGACGGCCCTCGCCCTGGCCCGAACAGCACGCCGCCCGCCCGGAGTCGGGGCGCGATCCGATTCCGGGCGGGCGACGTTCATCTCTCACCTGGCGTCCGGCGGTGCCCGGCGGAAGAACTGCCGGGCACCCGGATCAGGCACAGTGGGAGCCTACTGGTGAAACGCGTTCTACTACAAGACCTTTTGTGATCCAATTCTCCCATCCTGAACAGGCCACTCCCTCGCTCATCCGGTACTGGAACGCGATCTACCCTGAGAGCGGATACTGGAGCGCGGCGCGGTCGGCCAGCAGCGGTCGGATCACCGCCAGCGCAGCCTGGTGGTCGGGGTGGTCGCGGTAGGCGAGGAAGCCGCCCTCGTCGTCGACGTCGGCGACCACCGCGAAGTCGAAGGCCCCCTCACCGATACCGGCGTCCCGCCCGAAGGTGTAGGAGCGCAGTTCGGGGACGGCATCGGGCAGGGCCCCGAGGAGGCGCTCGACCTCGGCGATCTGAGCGTCGGTGACGTCATCCTTCCAGCGGAAGAGCGCGATGTGTCGAAGAGTCATGGCACGACGCTACTCGTCGGCGGAGGCGGGAACCACGGCGACAGCACGTGCGGCGGTCGGGCCCAGGGGCGGGGGACAGCCCCTGGGCCCGGCCTCCAGGTGGCGCACGCAGCGGCCCGAGCGCTCGAGAGGCGAGTGCTCCCCTACTCACGGCCCGGAGCGCGTGCCGCACGTTCGACGCCGACGATCCGGTGATAACGCGGGAACCCCCGCGTCGGCAACCGGAGCGTCCCGATCAACGAAAGGCACGTTTTTCCGAGGTGGCCCCGCACACGGCAACAGCAGAACCCCAGCCATCACACGAAACCGGAAGGACAGGGGCACGCACAGGAAAAAGAAACAACGAGCACGTCGAGGCAAAAGGTTGCCGGGGGTTGCGATCACCGACGCACCCGGAAAACCCCCGATGGAATCCGCAAAGCAGATCAGCCCACCCTCGTCGCGAGAAGATGAGCGTCCGGGGTGTCGGCCTCGACGATCTCGTTCACCCTCCAGACCTGTCCGCCGACGCTGAAGGTGTCGCCCTCCCGGACGTCGATCATGGGGCGGGGGCGCCACTCCTTGGGACCCCCGATCTTCGCGACGGGCCGACCGCCGTCGTCGATCCAGAAGTGGCCCCCGCCGACGGGCCCTCCATGGAAGCGGTCGTTCCGACCGTACGTGATCTTCTCCTGCGCACCCACTTCGTGGACCACCGTCTATTCATCCCCACACATGTCGCTGACAAAGGAAAACGTAGCCATCATAACGCCGCTACGATCATTGAACCGGCGACTCGACGGCCGGATCAATCGCGTTCCGAATGATCCGACAAAAGTAATGCGCGGCCAGGACCAAAGTCCTGGACCGCGCACGTTTCACAATGGCGATCAATCGCCTCAGCCGGTGCTCTTGTTGCCCTTGAGTTTTCCGGCGAGGGTCTCGATCGGTGAACTGAACGGGTGGTCGTGCACCATGTAGGTCCACGTCATGGACGGGCGTTTGACCCCGACCGCGCCGACGTCGACCGCACCGTCGCGCACCTCGAGCTCCCCGAAGGTCTCGGCCGCCCGCGTACGCGCCTCCTCGAGGAAACCCTTGAAGACCGGTACCGCCTCGCGGTTGAACTCGTCCAGCGGGTCGCGCCGGCCCAGGAAGCGCAGGTGGATGCCCTCGCGCAGCTCCGACAGGAACGCGTTGTGGTCGGTCCAGCCGCGGTCGAGGTGGTACAGGGTGATGAGGCGGGCGGCCCGGGCGACCTGCTCTCGGGCCTGCTCCTCGTGTTCCTCGGTGACCTCGGGGCCCTCCTTCTCGGAGGTCTTCTCCTCTGCTCCGTCGCCCGTGTCCTCGGACCCCGCCTTCTCCTCGGTCCCGGCCCCCGCGCTCTCGCCGACGGCCTCCCCGTTCCCGTCGTCCGTATCGGTCCCGGCCCCCGGATCAGCCCCGGCCTCGATGGCGGCCAGCGCCTGCGCGAGCTCATCGATCAGCTCGGTGTGGCGGGTCGGGCCGTCCTTGCGGATGTGCCGGTCGCCCTCGTCACCGGTGAGCACGAGCTCGCGGTGCTCCAGCACCACGTCGCGCTGCACGTCGATGAGCTGGTTGTAGCGCCAGGTGTTGCGGTGCACCTCCAGCAACTGCCCCTCGGCCACCCGCTGGGCGTGGTCGACCATGGCCAGCCAGCTCTCCTCGGTGATCTCGCCGTCGTCGGCGGCCTTGTACCCGGTGGTCTCCGGAGCGTGGTTGACGAGCAGGTCGTCGTCCATGCTGACGAAGAACAGGGAGTCGCCTGGGTCGCCCTGGCGCCCGGACCGCCCGCGCAGCTGACCGTCCAGCCGACTGCTGGGGTAACGGCCGAAGCCCATGACGAACAGACCGCCGCTCTCCACCACACGCTCGCGGTCGGACATGTCGCTGCCGCCCAGGCGGATGTCGGTGCCGCGGCCGGCCATCTGCGTGGAGACCGTGATGGCGCCGTGGGTTCCCGCCTCGGCGATGATCGAGGCCTCGTCGGCGTCGTTCTTGGCGTTGAGGACCACGCACTCCAGACCGGCCTTGCGCAAGCGCTCGGCCAGGAGCTCGGACTCGGCCACGTCCTGGGTGCCGATGAGGACCGGGCGGCCGCTGTCGTGCACCTTCTCGACCTCGGCGACGAGCGCGTCCTCCTTCTCCTCCTTCGTGGCGTACAAGCGGGTGCCGCGGTCCTCGCGGATGTCCGGCTTGTTGGAGGGCACGACCGCGACCTCGAGCTCGTAGAACTCGCGCAGCTGCTCGGCCACGGCCATCGCCGTACCGGTCATGCCGGCCAGGGTCGGATAGCGCAGGATCAGCGACTGCACCGTGATCGAGTCGAGGACCTCGCCGGTCTCGCTGACGTCGACCCTCTCCTTCGCCTCCACGGCGGCCTGGAGGCCGTCGGGCCAGCGCTGGAGCATGGCGATACGGCCGCGCGACTCGTTGATGATGCGCAGCTCGCCATCGCGCACGACGTAGTGGACATCGCGCTGGAGCAGCACCTGCGCGTGCAGGGCCAGGTTGACCTCGGGCAGGCGGGACTCCTCGTCCTCCGCGTAGAGGTCGACACCGCCGAGGGCCTTCTCGACCCGGTCGATGCCGGTGTCGGTGAGCTGGACGTTGCGCCCCTCGGCGTCGACCTCGTAGTCGACACGGGGTTTGAGGGTGCGCACCAGGTCGGCCATCTCCATGTCGGCCGCGGCGCTCTCGGCGGCCCCGGCCAGCACCAGTGGCACACGCGCCTCATCGACCAGTACGGAGTCGGCCTCGTCGACGATGGCGACCGCGGGCGGGGGTACCACACGGTCGGCGACATCGGTGACCATACGGTCGCGCAGCACGTCGAAACCGAGCTCGCTCACGGCCGCGTAGGTGATGTCCTGGGAGTAGGCCTCACGACGCTCATCGGGGGTGGAGTCCTCGTTGATCCACCCGACCGTGACGCCGAGCAGGTCGTAGAGAGGACGCATCCAGTCCGCGTCACGTTTGGCCAGGTAGTCGTTGACGCTCAGCAGGTGCACACGCCGACCGCGCAGCGCGAACCCGGCCGCCGCCAGGGCACCGGCGAGCGTCTTGCCCTCACCGGTGGCCATCTCGGTCACGTGCCCGTCGAGCAGCGCCATGACGCCGAGCATCTGGACGTCGTAGGGGCGCTCGTCCAGGGCGCGCCGGGCGGCCTCTCGGCCGACCGCGCACAGCATGACGAGGTCGCCGCGTTCATAGGGGAGTTCCGCGTTGCCGAGTTCGATGGCCTTCTCGTTCAGCTCGGCGTCACTGAGCTCGCGAAGACCATCCTCCTCGGCCTCGATCGCCGACAGGAGCTTGGTATAGGGCCGCAGGTCCACCGCTCCGGGTTTACCCAGGAGGCGGCGGACGCTTTCCGCCATTCGTCCGAACACCACGCCAGAGTAACGCCGGACACAACCCTTTCGTTCCTGTGCGCCCGCGCACACACGGTTCCCGGGCACCGGCCGCGAACCCTTGCGGGACGGGTCACTGAGCGACGCGGCTCCCTCCGCGTTGACGGGCCTCCATGGCCATGGCGTGCTTGACCAGCGTGACCAGGACCCGGACGACGGAGGTCTTGTCCCGCGCGTCGCAGTACACGATCGGCACCTCTCCGGGCAGGTCCAGGGCGTCGCGCAGTTCCTCGGTCCCGTAGGGCGGGTCGGGGTCGAACTCGTTGACCGCCACGACGAACGGCATCCGTTGCTGGCGCTCGAAGTAGTCGAGGGCCTGGAAAGTGTCCTCCAGGCGGCGTACGTCGGCGAGCACGACCGCGCCGAGCGCGCCGCGCACCAGGTCGTCCCACATGAACCAGAAACGCTGCTGGCCGGGGGTACCGAACAGGAAGAGGGTGAGGTCGGTCTCCAGGGAGATGCGCCCGAAGTCCATCGCGACGGTGGTGCTCGTCTTGTCCGGCGTGTGGCTGAGGTCGTCGACCCCGGAGCTGGCCGCGGTCACCGCGGCCTCGGTACGGACCGGGGGGATCTCCGAGACGGCGCCGACGAACGTGGTCTTCCCGACCCCGAACCCGCCGGCGATGATGATCTTGGTGGACAGTTCGGAGGGCGCCTGGGTGTTGCTCGTGTTGTTGGCTGGATCGATCACAGTAAGTCCTAGCGGGAATGCCGGGCCTCGCCGGCGTGGTCGAACTCGGCCCGGACGGGAGGGGCACGGCGGCCCCGGTGCCGAACCGTCCCGGGGGCGGCCGCTTCTGGAACCTAACACCGGAAGGGGGAGCGGGAGAGCGGTTACCGGAGACGGAAGCCCGGGCCGGGGACCGACGCGGGGCGCGGACGGATCGGTGCGATGCGGCGACCAGGCACGGAGGCACGGGGGTTGCCCGGGAAGCCGAATGGTGGGATTTACCCCACCCCGGAACGCACCGTGACCAGATAAGCACAGAACACTACCCCCGGAGGGCGACTTTACGACATTGTGAGTGACCGTTTTCGGCCGCTTTCGGCCGCGCCAATCCCTGTCCGGCGAGGGCACGGAAGTCTACGGTGGAGGTAGGGCGCCCGCTTCGACCGAGTACGGACTCCTGGCACGAGGACGCGAGCGGCGCGGGGCCCTGACGGCACACTCGCGCGCTCCGGGTACCCGACGTCTCGCTCTTCGGCGTCGGCACCGGGCGCGAGGGACCGTCGATCGGACTCCACCGGCCCACTCCCGTCCACGTGGGCCGGTGGAATTCGTATCGGACTCCCGGCCCCGCCCCGGCGCCCCTGTTCGGCAACCGCCGGCCCTCGACTGCTCAGTACTGGTCGAAGCGGCGGAAGACTCCACCGGACAGGCACCTTAGGATGGAGACCCTCTCCGACCTGTTCGACCCCGGTCCCTGCCGCGGTCCTGCCCGGGCGGGGAGGACCGAACGCCGTACCTCGCCCGAGGGAGCCGAGAACCACCCATGTCCGATCAGCGCGTCGTCCGCCCCACTCCGATCAGCGGTTTCCCCGAGTGGACCCCTCAGGTCCGGGCCGTGGAGCAGCGCTGGCTGGACCATATCCGCGCGGGTTTCGAGTCCTTCGGTTTCGCCTCGGTGGAGACGCCTTCGGTGGAGAACCTGGACGTGCTCATGGCCAAGGGCGAGACCTCGCAGGAGGTCTACACCCTGCACCGGCTCCAGGCCGACACCGAGGACGACTCCGACGCCAAGCTGGGGCTGCACTTCGACCTGACGGTGCCGTTCGCGCGCTACGTCGCGCAGCACTTCAACGAGCTCACGTTCCCGTTCAAGCGTTACCAGATGCAGCGCGTGTGGCGGGGTGAGCGGCCGCAGGAGGGCCGTTTCCGCGAGTTCACACAGTGCGACATCGACGTCATCAACGTCGACTCGGTACCGCTTCACTTCGATGCCGAGCTTCCGCGCATCGTGCACCGGGTGCTCGCACCGCTGGACATCCCGGCCTGGACTCTCCGCCTCAACAACCGCAAGGTGCTGCAAGGCTTCTACGAAGGCCTGGGCATCAAGGAGCCGATCGCGGTCATCCGCGCCGTCGACAAGCTGCACAAGATCGGCGACGACGGGGTGCGCGAGATCCTGCTGTCGGAAGGGCTGAGCGGGGACCAGGCCGAAGCCTGCCTGCGTCTGGCCCGCATCAAGAGCACCGGCGCCGACGTGGCCGACCGGGTGCGCGAGCTCGGAGTGACTTCGGACCTGTTGGAGGAGGGGCTCGAGGAGCTGACCTTCGTCCTGGAGGACCTGGCCGACGTGCCCGATGTGGTCGCGGACCTGTCGATCGCGCGCGGTCTGGACTACTACACCGGCACCGTGTACGAGGCCTCCTTCGACGAGGACCCCGACTACGGCAGTATCTGCGCGGGCGGCCGGTACGAGGACCTCGCCGGCCAGTTCATCCGCCGCAAGCTCCCCGGTGTCGGCATCTCCATCGGCCTCACCCGGATCTTCGCCAAGCTCGTCGCCGAGGGCAGGATCGAGGAGGGGCCGAAGTGCCCCACCGACGTGATGGTCGTGGTGCCCGGCGCAGAGCGGCGCGCGGAGGCGCTGCGCACCGGTGAGGCCCTGCGGGCGCGCGGATTCGACACCGAGGTCTTCCATTCCACCGCGAAGGTGGGCAAGCAGATCCAGTACGCCTCGAAGAAGGGGATCCCGTTCGTGTGGTTCCCGCCCTTCGACGACGAGGGGACCCACGAGGTCAAGGACATGGCCGCCGGCGAACAGGGTCCCGCCGACCCCGAGACCTGGACCCCCGAGGCCTGAATTCCCGGCCCGCCGTCCCGCACCTCTTCCGCGTGGTGCCGCCCCGGTTCTGCGGCCGGGGCGGCACCACGCTTTTTCTTGTCTACGGGAACCGGGTACCGGACTGCCGGAACCGGCCATTCCCGAGACAACGCGCTCCTCGGGTGGGACACTGTTCCCCAGGATCCTCCCCGTCCCACCTCCGCCGCACGCTCACGACGGGGCGGCCCGCACCGGCGTCCAAGTGAACGAGGCCATGTCCCACCCCCGCCACAACCTGCCGCTCTCCACCGGCGAGTTCCTCCGCTTCGTCGGACGTGAACGCGACATCGTCGACCTGTGCCGGCTCCTCGGCACGTCACGGCTGGTCACTCTCACCGGAACCGGCGGTATCGGCAAGACCCGCCTGGCCCTGCACGTGGCCGAACGCCTGCTACGCCGGTTCCCCGACGGCATCCGCTACATCGATCTCAGCGAGTCCACCCACCACGGCCAGGCCCTGCGCACGGTCGCCAACGGGCTCCAGGCCGTGGAGGACGACGCCCGCACGGCCACCGAGTCGATCATCACGGCCCTGCGCACGCAGAACGTGCTCCTGCTGCTCGACACCTGTGAGTACGCCGTCGGGCCGATGGCGCAGCTGTGCCAGGCGGTCCTGCGCGACTGTCCGCGCGTGCGCATCCTCGTCACCAGCCGCCAACCCCTGCACGTGCCGGAGGAGAACATCTGGCGGGTCCCCCCGCTCTCCCTCCCCACACGCCCCACCCCCACCGACCCGTACGCGTCCTCACCGGCACCGCTCCCCCGCCGCGACATCCAGCGCTACGAGTCCGTGCGCCTGTTCGTCACCCGCGCCCACGCGGCGCGTTCGGGCTTCGAGATGACACGGGAGAACTCCGGCTACGTCGCGGAGATCTGCCGAATGCTCGACGGCATGCCCCTGGCCATCGAACTGGCCGCCGCCCGGGTGCGCGTGCTGTCGGTGCAGCAGATCCTGCGCCGCCTGGACGACCGGTTCCAGCTCCTGACCAGCGACGGCTCCGATGCCCTCCCCGCCCGCCAACGCACCCTGCGGGCGGTCCTGTCCTGGAGCCACGAACTACTCAGCGAACCCGAACGCCTGCTCCTGCACCGGCTGTCGGTCTTCACGACCTGGTACCTGGAGGCGGCCGAGGAGGTGTGCTCCGACGAGGGCGTCGACCCCACCGACGTGCTCTCCCTGCACTTCTCCCTCCTGGACAAGTCCCTCATCGTCATGGATGTGGAACTGGACGGGTACACCCACTACCGCCTGCCCGAGACCGTGCGCGCCTACGCCGCCGAACAGCTGGCCGCCGAGGGCACCGCCGACCACTACTGGGGGCGCTTCCTCGATTTCTGTGTCGGCCAGGCCGAACGGATACTGGCACGTGTGCGCGGTCCCCTGCCCTGGTCGGAACGGGTCAGCCACCTGCGCCTGTACGACCACCACCGCGACAACTTCGGCCGACTGATCATGTGGGCTCTCGCGCACGGCCGCACCGACGACGCCCTGCTCCTGTGCACGGGCCTGCGCACCCACTGGAACATGCGCGGCCTGGCCGCCGAGGGCAGCTGGCGCCTGGAGCAATCCCTCGAGACCGCCCCGGACGAACAGGACCCGCCTCTGCGAGCGCTGGCCCTGGCCCTGTACGCCGAGCTCCGTCTGGACCTCGACCCGGTGCCGGAGGTCACCGCACGCGCCCGCACCGCGCTCGAGGCCGCCCGTGCCTGCCGCGCCCCGGAAGCGGCCGCCACGGCCCTGACGATCCTGGCGCAGCTGAGTCTGCGCACGGGTGATCTCGACGCGAGCGAGCACCAGGCCTCCGCTGCTTGGTCGTGGGCCGAACGTGCCCAGGATCCGGTCACGGAGGGGGCCATCCTCGAGGTCTCGGCGCTCCTGGCCCGTCGACGCGGCAACAGTGACACGGCCCTGCTCCACCTCAAGCGCCGCACCGTCCGCGCCGAGGAGCTCGACGACCAGTGGAGCCGGGCCCGGGGCCTGCACCTGCTCGGAGTGCTCGCGGCCGAGCGGCACGAGTTCGAGTCGGCCCGCGCCCTCATGGACGAGGCCCTGGAGATCTTCACCTACCTGGAGGCCAATCCGACGGCGGCCCGGTGTTCGCGTGCCCTGGGCCGCCTCCACCTCGCGGAGGGCCGTCCGGCGGAGGCGCGCGAGCCCTTGTCGACGTCGCTGCGTGTGAGTTTCGCCTCGGGTCAGCGCATCGCCGTCGCACGTGCCCTGGAGGCCCTGGCGGAACTGGCTCTGGCCGAGGAGGAGGCCGAGCGCGCGGCCGCCCTGGTGGGGGTCGCCGCCGACCTGCGCGAATCCCTGCAGCGCCCGTCGGCCGAGACAGTACGCCTGCGCTCGGCGATCGAGCGCGCCGTCGGGCACACACGCGCCGCCGAGGCGTGGGAGGCCTGGCGTGCTCTGCCTCTGGAGCAGGTGCGCGACCGGGCGCTCGCCTTCCCCTGCCGGCAAGAGACGGCCCCTCCGGCCGAGGAGCTCACCCGACGGGAACGCGAGATCGCCGAGCTGGCGGAGCGGGGCCTGTCCAACCGGGAGATCGCTTCCCGGTTGACCATCAGTCAAGCCACGGCGGCGCGCCACATCGCCAACATCTTCCGCAAACTCTCGATCTCCTCGAGAAGGCAGCTGACCGGCTGGGCCTCTCGGGGAGAGGCCGACGCACCGTGACCGCAACACGCTGAAGCACTTGCACAGTGCGCGTGCACCCGCTAAGACAGGAATCCCACACACCTCCGCCCGCCCCCGACGTGATCGGACCTCGCCCGACCAGCCCCGTGCAGGTGAGGCCCCCACCCTGCCCCTGACTACATGTGAAGGCCATGGCACCTCTGACCGCCCCGGCGCGACACAATCTCCCGAAGCCCAACACGGGTTTCGTCGGTCGCGAGCGGGATTTGAGCGATCTGCTCCGCCTCCTCGGCTCCAGCCGTTCCGTCACCCTCTGCGGCCCCGACGGTATGGGCAAGACTCGGTTGGCCCTCCGTGTGGCGGAGCAGTCCACCGTGTCCTTTCCCGACGGCGTGTGGTTCGCCGATCTCGGTGACACCTGCACACCCATCGACGTCTTCGCGCGCATCGCGGCCGCCGTGGGCGTGGTCGAAGAGCCCGGTAGGCCGTTGTCGAGGACGGTGTCGCAGGCATTGCGCCACCGCCGCCTGCTGTTGGTCCTGGACGGGTGCGGCCACATCGAGGAGGCGGTCGACGAGGTCGGCAGGGAACTGCTGGCCACCTGCCCGCACGTGTCGTTGTTGCTGACCAGTGAGGCCCCGGNCCCCCCCCCGCCGGACCCGGCCGAGTCCGAGGCAGTACGCCTGTTCCTGGACCGCGCCCGCACCCGCGACCCGCGCTTCTCCACCACACCGGACGAGCTGGAGGAGATCGCGCTGCTGTGCGACATGGCCGGCGGGGTCCCGCTGGGAGTGGAGGTCATGGCTGCCTGCGTGCCCGAGATCGGCCCCCGCGCTCTGGCGGAGAACCTGCGCGCGCACCTGTCGTCGCCCTCGGCCCGTCCCGGGCCCGGGCAGGCGGTCTCGCGCAGCCAGGTGCTGCCGCTGGTCCTGGAGCACGCCTACCTGGGACTGTCCGAGCGCGAGCGTGTACTGCTGTGCCGTCTGTCGGTCTTTCGCGGTTGGGACCTGGAACTGGCCGAGCGGGTGTGCGCCGACGAGAGCCTGCCCGAGGGCGAGGTGCTGGACCTTCTCACCTCGCTGCACAGCCGTGCCCTGATCACGGTCACGGGCGAGGTCGAGAACCGGGTCCGCTACAGGCTGCCGGACGCGGTGCGTGCCTTTGCCGCCGGACGTCTGGCCGAGGCCGGGGAGAGCGATCTCCTGCAGCACCGGCTCATGGACCGGATGCTGGAGATGGTCGAGCACCTGGGCCGGCAGCTGGAGTCCAGCCGTGCCATGCCGTGGGCGGAACGGGACGCCGGCCGCCAGCGGGTGCTGGCCGAGTACGACACCCTGAGGGCTCTGATCAGCCACGCCTTGGAGACCGGGGCGGCCGAGCACGGTCTGCGCCTGTGCGTGAACCTGGTGGCGCACTGGGTGAGCCACAACAGCTACGCCGAGGGTGCTCACTGGATGGACCGGCTCATGGCGCTGGACGAGGCCGCCAAGGCCCCGTCGCTGACGCGGGCGTACGTGGCCCGGGCCCAGCTGGCCCGGGTGCAACGCGACCACGCTCAGGCACTCGCTCTGGGTGAGGAGGGCCTGCGTCTGTCCCGGGAGTCCGGCGAGGACCTGTACGTACGCACGGCCCTGAACCTGCTCTCGTTGGTGGAGGTGCGCGAGCGCCGGTCCGAAAGCGCATCGGTACGGGTCGAGGAGGCGTTGCGCTTGAGCCGGGAGACCAGTGATCGGTGGGGCGAGGCGATCTGCCTGGGCACCCGGGCCGCGCTGGTGGCACAGCAGGGCGACTTCCCGGCCGCCGAACAGCACTACAACGCTGCGCTGACCCTGTTGCGGGGCATGGACCACCGTTGGGGGGTCGGGATCACTCTCATCGGTCAGGCCCGCGCAGCCGAGGACGCGTCCGATCTCGTGACCGCGGACCGCTGCTACCGGGAGGCGCTGGACACCCAGAGGCTGATCGGTGCGCCGGGCCAGGAGGCGCTGTGCCTGACGGGGATCGGCCGGATCGCACAAGCGCAGGGCCACATCGGGCAGGCTTACGACTACCTGTCCGAGGGTCTGCTGCTGAGCCTGTCCACGGGACAGCGCTGGGCGGCGGTCCGGGCGCTGACCTCGATCGCCCGGGTGGCCTTCGGTCAAGGTCTGCGCGAACCCGCCTGCCGCCTGGCGGGTGCGGCGATGGCCGTGCGCGAGCGGCTGGACCTGCCCTCTGGTCCGGCTCCGTGGCCTTTCGGGGGCCTCGGGCAGGACGCCGGCGAGCGCGAACGGCTGGCGCACTGGTGGAGGCAGGGTGCCCGGCTCGAGCTGGCCGATGCGGTCCGGGAGGCCGAGCACCTGATCGACGAGGCACGCAAGCCCGCTTCGCAGCGGCGCCTGCGGACCTCCGAGCCGGAGCCGGCCTCCGGTTCCTCCGGGCCCGGGCCCGAGCTCGGGTCCGAGCCACCCGAGAAGTGCCTGACCAAACGGGAGGTCGAGGTCGCGAACCTGGTGAGCCTGGGGCACACCAACCCCCAGATCGCAGAGGAATTGTTCATCTCCCCCTCGACGGCCGCCCGGCACGTGGCCAACATCAACCGCAAGACGGGGTTCAGGTCCCGCGCGCGGATCGGCGAGTGGGTCCGACGGCACCGATAGACGGGGCCGGCTCCGGCCCCGGGCTCGACCGCCGGGCCCCAGCGCCGGATCGCCCGCGTGCAAGGGGTGTAGACAACGCATGTTCTCTGAATCTACATATGCATATGCACCGCATAATGCATATGCATCTGGCCGTGAACACGCTAGGCTGCAAAGCACTGGGGAGACGGGGCCACCGCATCAGGAAGCGGAGGGCCGCGAGCCCCGGGCACGGTCGCCGCGCCCCGACCCGGGGCCGACGGCGGCCCATCGATCCCGGAAGGTCTTCCGGGGACGGTGGGGTCACACGCCGACGTGGGAGACGTTCGGGGAGGGACGGTCCCGCAAAGGTCGGCGCGATGCCACCGGGCTCGTCACGTGGAGGGGGCGTGACGAGCCCGGTGGCGGTCCCGCCGCCACAGAGTCNTGCCCCGATCGGATCCCTCCCCGGCGGGCTGAGCGAGCGCCTGCGCCTGCGTCCGACGCGGGGCGGAACGATCCGCGGCCGGGACCGCCGGGTGGACGGACTGACCTTCGCCGCGACCATCGAGCGGGCCGCCGCCGGGCTCAGCCGCCGCGGCATGTGCCTGGGCGACGTGGTCGGGGTGCTCGCCCCGGTCTCTCCGGAGCGGTTCCTGGCCACGTACACGGTGATGGCCGTGGGCGGGCGTGCTCTGCCACTGTGCCCGTCGACATCAGCGGCCGACCAGGCCGCGGCGCTCGGTGAGACCGACGCACGGCTGATCCTGGCGGACGCGGGACACACCGAGGCCGCGCAGGAGTTGGCCGAACGCTCCCGGGTCCGCCAGATCATCTCCTTCGGTGACTCGCGCGGGGCGACCCCGTTCGAGGAGCTCCTGCTGCCCAGCCCGGACGGCAGCGGCTACAACCCGTCCCGGGGACTGTTCGACAACGGGGTACTGGGCTACGAGACCACACCCGACGGGTTGCTGACGACGCTGTACCCCCACAACGACCTGCTGGCCCGGTTCACGAACCTGCGCGAGCACCTGGAGCTGGGCCCGGAGGACGTCGTGGCGGTGGAGGACGGCGCGGACGAGCCCTCAGGCACGGCGCTGGTGGCGTCGGCGCTGTGGACGGGGGCGTGTGTGATGGCCGGCAGCGACTGCCCACCACCGGAGGGGCGCCGTGTGACGGTGCGCTGCGGACGGGGTGCACCGGTGCGGGTCGCCCTGCCGGAGGGTGACTCGGGGGCTTTCTGAGGGCGCGGGGGAACGCCCGGGCATCGGGGCCGCGCGGGGAGCCGCCGGTCAGTCCCGGGCGTCGTCGATCTCGAACCAGGACACGTGGGTGGCGTCGCTGTCGTACTCGCCGCTCCGGGTGGCGCAGCTGTCGACGATGAGCTTGCCTCGTCCGAAGTCCCCGCCGCCGTCGCGGGTGTGTCCGTCGGTGTCGGCCTCACGCTCGCCCTGGTCGGCCACGGCCACACGCAGACGGGCGCCGTCGGAGCGGATGAACAGGGTCATGACCCCGCCGCTCTGTCCCGAGCGCGAATGCAGGAGGGCGTTGGTGGCCAGCTCGCTCACGGCCAGTTCCGAGTCGTCGAGGGAGCCCTCGCTGTGACCCATGCCGTTGAGGAACTCACGTACCCGGGCACGGATCGAGCGTACGGCCGTCAGGTTGCCCGCACAGCTCCACACCGTGTGATCGGTGGAACCACCGGTGAGCTCACCCGTGTCGATCGTGGGCGCGGCCTCTGCCGCGCCGTTCGCGGGCACATATTCCCGGAGTTGCCTCGCCTCAGCCATCCGGTCACTCCAATCACCCGCGTCGGGCGCGCGGGTCGCGCCGTCTGCCACTCACCTTAGACAAGGGTCTACTGCCCCAAGCACAGCACACCGGGGTTCGTGCCACACGACCCGGGCCACAAAGTCCCGCTCCGTGTCCTCCCCGATGTCCGCCAAGGAAACAGCTGGGACCCCAGACTCCCGCATGTGATGTGTAACACCTTGTTAATCCACGCCTGCTCGGCGGATTCTCCTGACAGCGGCGCAACCAGGAACGATAATCGTTTTCGAATCCGATGCTGGAAGGCTCTACATGAAGATCGCGTTCGCGGGCAAGGGCGGCAGCGGCAAGACCACTCTGTCGGCCCTGTTCACCCGCTATCTGGCCGCGCAGGGACTGCCGGTCGTGACCATCGACGCCGACATCAACCAGAACCTGGGCCACGCCCTGGGCCTGGGCCCGGACGAGCTCGGCGGCATGCGTCCGCTCGGCACGAACCTGGCCGAGATCAAGGAGCTCCTGCGCGGTGACAACCCGCGCATCGCCTCGGCGGACGCCATGGTCAAGACCACCCCGCCCGGCAGGGGCTCGCGCCTGTTGACCGTGGACGGCGACAATCCCGTCCACGCGCGCTTCGGGACGCCGGCCGCCGGGGCCACGCTCATGGTCACCGGCCCCTTCTCCGAGACCGATCTGGGGGTGTCCTGCTACCACTCCAAGGTCGGTGCCGCCGAGATGTACCTGAACCACCTGGTCGACGGCGCCGGGGAGTACGTCGTCGTCGACATGACGGCGGGCGCCGACTCTTTCGCCTCGGGGCTCTTCACCAGGTTCGACGTGACCTTCCTGGTCGCCGAACCCACCGTGCGCGGCGTCGGGGTGTACCGCCAGTACGCCGACCACGCCCGCGACCACGGCGTGTGCATCCGCGTCATCGGCAACAAGGTGCAGGACGGCTCGGACGTGGAGTTCCTGCGCGAGCACGTGGGCGAGGCCCTGGACGCGTACGTGACGCAGTCCGGGTTCGTGCGCGCCATGGAGAAGGGGCACCACCCCGACCTGACCGACCTGGAGGAGGACAACGTCAAGACCCTCGCGGGCATGCGCGACACGGTCGACGCCGCACCCAAGGACTGGGAGCGCTTCACCCGGCAGTCGGCCGAGTTCCACCTGCGCAACGCCCGGGCCTGGGCCAACGACGCCAAGGGGGCCGACCTGACCGCCCAGCTCGACCCGGACTTCCTCATGGGGCCTTCGGCTCTGCAGAAGCAGTCGGGTTGACCCCAGGGAAACCATCGAGTGGTGATCGGCGGAATAAACAGCACGTTTCCGCCACCTGGGGACACCGAGCGGGGTACGACCCGACGCGAACTGCTCGACACACGAAGGGGGCGGTGCACGGCACCGCCCCACTGCCGTACGGGGATCAGCCCCCGCGTGTGCTCGCGGCCGCGAACCGCCGCGTGAGCGTGATTGGATGGGTGATGGCGGTACCGACGACCACCGCGAAAGCGCCCCGCCGGAAGGCCCGGGAGACGTGGTCGGGCTCGTCGAAGCGTCCTTCGGCCGCCAGCGGGCGTTCCAACCGCGCCGACAGGTCTCCGACCAACAACGCCGCGATCGTGCGCTACGACGCCGACGCGCGAGCGGGCACCCCCGAGGCACGCCGGCTCCTGTTCACCAACACCGCCCACGAGACCTCCCGCCAGAACCTGACCGTGCGCATGTCCTGCGACGACGGCGGCAGCTGGCCCGTCTCCCGGACGCTGGAGTCCGGCGCGGCCGGCTACTCCGCCGTGGTGTCGCTGGGCGAGAACGAGTTCGGGGTCCTGTACGAGCGGGGCAACCACGAACACATCACCTTCGCCAGGTTCAGCTCCGCCTGGCTCGGTGGGAGCTGCTGACGAGGGTTCCTGACGAGAGCCCATGACGAAGGAGGGGCGGCGCCGCTCGGGCTCCGCCCCTCCCGTGCTCAGGATGCTGCCGGGCGCGTGTGCCGCCGACTCAGAACAGGACGGACATGACCTCGCCGACCTGGCGGAACCCGACCCGTTCGTAGGTGGCACGGGCGGCGAGGTTGAAGTCGTTGACGTAGAGCGTGACGCGGGGAGCGATCTCGGCGAGGGCGTACTCGACGACAGCGGCCATTCCGGCACTGGAGTAACCGCGTCCACGCAGGTCGGGGTGGACCCACACACCCTGGATCTGGCAGGCGTGGGGGGTGACGGCACCGATCTCGGCCTTGAACACGACCCGGCCGTCCTCGATACGGGCGAGGGCACGGCCGGTACGCACGAGTTCGGCCACGCGGGCGCGGTAGAGGGACCCGCCGTCACCGGAGTCCGGCGGGACCCCGACCTCCTCGGTGAACATGGCGACACAGGCCGGTACGAGGATGTTCAGTTCGGAGGGCCGGACGCGGCGCACGAGCGGATCGGCGGGTACGGCGGGCGCGTGGTCGATCTCCAGGACGGGTTGGCTGGCACGGATGGCGCGGGCCGGCCCCCAGGCGGGGGTGACCTGGTTCCAGAAGTCACTGACCGCCTCGACGGGGCCGACGATGGACGAGCAGCGGCGCCCCCGCCACTTGGCGTGGTCGGCGAAGCTGCGCACGGCCGACGGGCCGGCGTTGACGGGAACGAGATTGGCCCCGGAGTAACACAGGGCGGTGAGACGGCCGCGTTCGACGTGGCCCCACACCTCGGTGCCGACGGAGTTGGACCCGAGGCCGGTCGTCATCAGACGCGAGGTGACGAAGACGTTGCCCACGGGGTCGGTCTCGAGCAGCGCACGGACGGCTTCACGGTCCTCTTCACCGAGGATCCGCACCGGTGAGGTCCGCAACATCGCCTCTCCTCCTCGTCCCTTCCGGGCTGCCGGTCGGCTGCCGCCGCGCGAACGGTCCGTGTGGTTCGCACCAGTTACAGCGTATTCCACCGGTCACTCACCCCCGCCGGGGTGCCCGCCGCCGAGGGAGCCCGCCCGATCCGGCAGGTCCTGCGGTGCGCTCTGGGCGTCGCGGGGCTCGGGTTCGGGCGGGGCCTCGCAGACGGCGTCGTGTTCCCCGTCGGTGCGTTCGGGCAGGGAGCCCTCCCGCAAGTAGGCGGTGACGATCCCGTCGACGCAGGGGTTGTCGCCGAGGGAGACCGCGTGGGTGATGCCGTTCTCCTCGACGGTGAGCGAGGCGCCGGGCATGTGGGCGCGCAGGTTCTCGGCGCCGTGGAGCGGGGTGGCCCCGTCATCGGCCGCGTGCACGAGCAGGGCGTCGCCCTCGTAGGCGGGCCGGTGGCCGGGGCCGTCGCCGAGCCGGTACCACTCGCCGGACTCGGCGGACCAGGACGCACATGCCGCGTTGTACCAGATGTTGTTCCACCCGATGAAGGGCGCCTCGTCATGGGCGCGGTGCCCTTCGCTCTCCCAGATTCCGCGGTCGGAGGGCCAGTGGGAGTCGGTGCACTGGACGGCGTTGTAGCCGCCCCGGTTCTGGTCGTCCCCGGGGCCCTCCCCCATCTCGGTGTCGAGCGCGACCAGGGCGGCGGGGTCTTCGTCGACGATCCGGTCGGCGAGTGCGGCGCCCACCACGGGCCAGGCCCGACCGGTGTAGGCGACGGTGATGGCAAGGTTCTCCAGTTCGGTGGGGCCGACGGTGCCCTCCAGGGGTTCATCGCGCAGTTCCTCGCGCAGGCGGTGATAGGCGCGTTCGACCTCCCCCGCACTGCCCCCGAGGCCGAAGGCGTCGTCGTGGCGGGCGATCCAGTCGAAGAAGTTGTCGGCGGCGCGTTCGACGGCACGGCTCTGGGCGAGGTTGCTCTCGTGCCAGGGGGTGTCGGGGTCGACGACGCTGTCGAGCACCAGGCGGTCGACGCTCTCGGGGAAGAGGGAGGAGAAGACGGCCCCGAGGTAGGTGCCGTAGGAATAACCGAGGTAGTCGACGCTCTCGAGTCCGAGGGCGGCACGCAGGGCCTCCATGTCACGGGCGGTGTCGACGGTGGCCATGTGGTCCAGGAGCCGGCCGGTGTTGTCGGCGCAGGCCCGGGCGTAGGACTCGGCCTCCTCCCAGAGGGCCCCGGTGTCGCCGGGGGGATCGGGGATCGAGGGTGCACGGACGGGTTCGAAGGCCGAGGGGTCGCACTCGACGGCGGGGACGGAGGCACCGCTGCCGCGCGGGTCGAAGCCGACGACGGCGTAGATCTCACGCAGGTCCTCGGGCAGCCCCTGGTGGGTGCGGGAGGCCAGGTCACGGCCCGGGCTGCCGGGGCCGCCGGGGTTGACCAGGAGGGTGCGTTCGCTGTCACCGCCGGCGGAGGCGCGGGAGAGGGCGAGCTCGACGGTCTCGGCGTCGGCGTTCCCCCCGGAGCCGTGGTCCATGGGCAGGACGAGGGTGGCGCACTCGAGGGCCTCCTCCCCCACCGGCAGGAGGTCCTCGCATTCCTGCCAATCGAGGTCGCGCTGGTCGACGCGGAAGGCGGGCGCCACCTCGGCCGCCTGCACGGGCAGTACGGTCACCACCGATGCCAGGAGCGCCCCCGCGGTCGCAGCCGCCCGGGTTCGTGTACGCACTCGCCGTCTCCCCCTCTTCGAAAGCCCCGAGCATTGTTTCCCTTACCGTGAGTAATCAAGGGAAGCGACACGGGGGCCGGTGCAGCATGCGCCGGTAGCATGTGCCCGGAACGCAACAGGCCGGAGAAAAAGGGGCAGAATGCGGCTGGATCGTGTCGATGAGCGCATCATCGCGATACTCGGCGCGGACGCGCGGATGAGCTTCTCCGAGATCGGCGGCGAGGTCGGGCTGAGCCCCTCCGCCGTCAAACGCCGCGTCGACCGCCTCATGGACTCCGGTGCCGTACGCGGCTTCACCGTTGTCGTCGAACCTCGTGCCATCGGATGGACCACCGAGGCCTTCATCGAGCTGTACTGCCGCGCACGCACCTCACCGGGCGAGATCCGCGACGGCCTCACCGGTTACCCCGAGATCACCTCGGCGTGCACCGTCACCGGCGAGGCCGACGCCCTCGTGCAGGTGCGTGCCCGTGACACCCAGCACCTGGAGGACGTCATCGAGCGCATCGGCGCCGAGCCCTTCGTCGTGCGCACCAAGAGCACCCTGGTGCTCTCCCGTCTCGTGGACCAACCGGTCCTGTCGGGTTCCGCCGACTGACCGGACCGTACGGGAGCACCTTTCCGGAGAGGTGGGTACCACCGTGCGGGGTAAGCACGTCCACGACTCGCACGGCATCCGGAGAGGAACCGCAGCCATGGCCGATACACCTGAGATCGTGGCCTTCGACGTCTTGGGGACCGTCGTCGACTGGCACACCGGCATCACCGGCCACCTACGGGAGGTGTTCGCGCGGCGAGGCGTCGACACGGACCCGTCCTCGTTCGCCGTCGCATGGCGGGGCCGGTACCTGCCCGCCCTGCGCAGCATCAACGCCGGGGAACGCCCGTGGGCCCCTCTGGACACCTTGCACCGGGAGTCCCTCGGTGCCCTGCTCGACGAACACGGCATCGGCCCCCGGATCGACGAGGCCGACCGGGAGCAGCTGGTCCGCGCCTGGCACCGGCTTCCCGCCTGGCCCGACAGCGTTGAGCTGATCACCCGGCTGCGGTACCGCTCGACCGTCGTCGCGCTCTCCAACGGCAGCTTCGCTCTCCTGGTGTCCCTGGCCAAGACGGCAGGGCTCCCGTTCGAGGGCATCATCTCGGCGGAATCCACCCGTTCCTACAAGCCCGCCCCCGAGCCCTACGCCAAGGCCGCCGAACTGTTGGAGGTCGACCCGGCAGAGATCCTGCTCGTGGCGGCCCACGGCTGGGACCTCACCGGGGCCGCCTCCGTGGGTCTGCGCACAGCCTTCCTCGAACGCCCCGATGAGTACGGACCCGGTGGGCAGGCCGAAAGCGCCACGGACGTGACGGCCGACCTCGCGGTCACCTCCACCGAAGAACTGGCCCGCCGGCTGGGTTGCTGAGGGCCCGGACCGCCGGGGACCTCAGTTCTCGGGCAGGGCCACCGGGGCGAGGGCGTCGAACTCGTCACCGGGCCCCGGGTTGGCGGGGTCGGTGGCACCGCCGAGGTGGTTCATCACGCCCCACACCGCGTTGAGCGCCGTCTGTACCGCACCCTCGATCCAGCCGGCGGTCCACGACACGTCGTCCCCGGCCAGGAACAGGCCTCGGTGGCGCGGCTCCAGGTCGCGCTGGACGAAGTGGGTGAACAGCCGCCGCTGGTACCGGTAGTGGCCCGGGAGGTTGGCCTTGAACGCACCCAGGAAGTAGGGCTCGTCCTCCCACGAGACGGTGACGGGGTCCCCGGTGATGTGGGACCGGATGTCCACGCCCGGGTAGATCTTGGCCAGCGAGGAGAGCATGACTTCCAGCCGCTCCCCGGCCGACAGCGGCAGCCACTTCAGGGAGTCGTCGCACCAGGTGTAGGACAGGCAGATCGCGGCCGGCCCGTCCGGGTCGGGGCCCTCCAGGAGGTAGGTACCGCGGGTCATCCGGTCGGTCAGGGTCATGCTCATGGCGTCGCGGCCCGTCTCCGGATCCTTGTCGCGCCAGAAGGCGCGGTCGACCGGGACGAAGAGCTTCGCCGACTCCATGTAGTGGGTGCGTTCGACGGCGCTCCAGTGGTCGATGGGCAGCAGGTCCTCGTCGGCGTCGATCTTGGCGAGCAGCATCCAGCTCTGCGCGGTGAAGACGGCGGAGCGGTAGGTGCGGGTGGATCCGGAGGCGTCGGTGACGGTGATGTTTCCGGACGGGTCGCCCTGGGCGTGGGTACGGCGCAACGCGGTCACCGCCGGGCGCGGGCCGTCCGGGTGCAGGGTCTCCAGGGAGGTGCCCGGGGCCCAGTGCACGGTCTTGTCGGGGGCCAGGCTCCACAGGCGCTCGGGCAGGCGCTGGACACCGCCGACGACGCTGCGGTGGTCGTCGTCGGCTCCGGTGTAGGTGATGCGCAGGATCTCCAGGATCGAGTTCGGGAAGTCGGTGTCCCACCCGCCGGTGCCGAACCCGACCTGGCCGAAGATCTCCCGCAGCCGGAAGGAGGACGCGAACCCGGGCGCCTGGCAGAGGAACCCGTAGAAGGTCTGGTCGTCGAGGCGTTCCACGAGCCGGTTCCAGATCTGCTTCTGGGTGGCCACGTCACGGTCGCGGACGGCCTGCTGCATACGGGTGTGCTCGACGCCCTCCAGCGCCTCGTCCCAGGCCCGGGCGACCTCGCGGTAGACCTCGGGCAGGTCGTCGAGGTCGGTGGCGTAGTGCGACTCCCCCTTGAGGTCGACCACGGTGCTGGGCGCGGCGGGCGACAGGGGGTTGGGGAAGGGCTCGGTCTCCAGTCCGACCATGTCGAGGTAGTGCCGGAAAGCGGCCGAGGACGGCGGGAAGCGCATCGCACCCATCTCGGCGACGACCTCGTCGGGGGTGCCCGGGAAACTCTCGCTGCGCAGACGGCCGCCGATGCGGTCGGCCTCGTAGACGACGGGGCGCAGGCCCATCCGCAGGAGCTCGAAAGCGGTGACGATCCCGGACATCCCGCCGCCGATGACGGCGACCTCGGTGCCGTGCGCGGCGGCGGGCACCTGGCCGAGACCGGCCGGGTGGGACAGGAAACGGTCGTAGGCGAACGGGAAGTCGGGGCCGTTCATGGTGAGCGGGGCGCCGCCCTCGGTTCCGGCCCCGGCGGACGCGGTCCCGGCGGACGTGGGCACGGCAGAGGTCATGGTCTCCTCCTTCGGGGGTGACGGGCAGCGGGCTCAGCGGGTGAGCGGCCGGTACAGGTTCGGGCGGCGGTCCTCCAGGTAGGACGGCTCCGCCGAAGAGGCGCGGGCGGCCTCGGTGTCCAGGTCGGCGACCAGTAGCACCTCCTGGCTCCCGGCTCGCAGGAGTTCGGCGCCGTCGGGAGCGACGAAGGTACTCAGGCCGACGTAGTCGAGGCCGGCTTCGCCGTCGCACCGGTTCACGTAGGCCAGATGGAGTTGGTTCTCCAAGGCTCGGGCCGGCACGAGCAGGGTGGCCACGGCGGTGGCGGGCGCCATGAGCGCGGTGGGCACGACGACCAGGTCGGCCCCGGCCAGGGCGTGGGCACGCACGGTCTCGGGGAACTCGACGTCGTAACAGATCAGAAGACCGATGCGGTGGCCGTGCAGGTCGGCCTGGACGAGCAGGTCCGCACCGGGGGCGAAGGCGCCGCGGTCGAGATCGCCGAACAGGTGGGTCTTGCGGTAGGTGGCCAGGACCGCGCCGTGGGCGTCGGTGAGTTGTGCGCTGTTGTACACACGCTCCCCGTCGCGTTCGGGGAACCCGTGCACGATCGCCAGCCCGGCACGTGCAGCGACGTCGGCCACCGCCCTGCTCAGGGGACCGTCGGCGGGTTCGGCCCGGCGGGCGATCTCGTCGGGGCCGAGTGCGTAGCCGGTCATGGACATCTCGGGCGTGATCAGCAGTTGCGCCCCGGCGGCGGCCGCGGCGTGGGCCCGGTCGGCGAGCCGCTCCAGAGCGGCACCGGTGTCACCGCTGGGCCCGGTGCCCTGGTCCAGAGCCACACGCAGTGCCTGTCGTGTCATGGGTGCCACCTCCGTCCACACGTCGGCGTCGGTCGCCGCGCCCACTCTAGGCGGGAGAGCGCGCGTGGATCGTGTGTCGTGCGGGCACTTCGATGCGCAGTTTTCTGTTTTCACGAGGTTCTGTTGTGCACCAAGGGGCTGAAACGCACAAGGCCCCGCGTCTCATTCTTCGAAACGCGGGGCCTGCGGTACTGATTCCCCGAAGAACGCTCAGGCGCGGACCTCGGCCGCGGCGTCCTCCTCCAGGGCCGAGCGGCGCATGCCGTAGGCGAAGTAGATGACCAGGCCGAGGGCGAGCCAGACGCCGAAGGCCACCCACACGCTCATGGACATGCTCACGACCAGGAACACACACGCGAAGACACCCAGCAGCGGGGTGACCGGGGCTCCGGGCACGCGGAAGGCTCGCGGCAGGTCGGGGCGCGTACGGCGCAGCACGAGCACGGCCACGTTGACCAGCGCGAAGGCGAACAGGGTTCCGATCGAGGTGGCGTCGGCGAGCGGGCCCAGCGGGACGAACGCGGCCAGGACCGCGACGAACACGGAGGTGATCAGGGTGTTGGCGCGGGGTGTGCCCTTGGCGTCGAGCTTGGCGAAGAGGGCGGGGATGAGCCCGTCGCGCGACATCGCGTACAGGATCCGGGTCTGGCTGTAGAGGACGACCAGGACGACGCTGGCCAGGGCCAGGACGGCGCCCCCGGCGAAGACGATCGCCCACACGGGGGTGCCGGTGACCGCGGTGAGGATGCCGGCCAGGGTGGTCTCCCCGTCGGAGAACCGGTTCCAGTTCATGGCGCCGACGGCGGTGAACGCGACGAGGCAGTACAGGGCCGTGACCAGGATCAGCGAGAACATGATGGCGCGGGGCAGGTCGCGCTGCGGGTTCTTGGCCTCCTCTCCGGCGGTGGAGACCGAGTCGAAGCCGATGTAGGAGAAGAACAGGGTGGCGCCGGCGGCGCTGACCCCCGCCATCCCCATCGGCATGAACGGGGCGAAGTTGCCCTCCTGCACGGCCGTCACCGCGATCCCGACGAACATGACCAGGATCGCGACCTTGATCAGGACCATGACGGCGTTGGCGCGGGTGCTCTCCCGTACCCCGGCCAGCAGGGCGAACATCGCCAGCAGCACCACGACGGCGGCCGGCACGTTGACGAGGCCGCCCTCCATCGGACCGGACAGGAACTCCTGGGGCAGGGTCAGACCCGTGGTCAGGTACAGGAACTCGTTGATGTACTGGCCCCATCCGACACCGATGGCGGCGACGGAGACCCCGTAGGTGAGCATCAGGCACCAGCCGCACACCCAGGCCACGAACTCGCCCATGGTGGCGTAGCTGTAGGAGTAGGCCGATCCGGAGGCGGGGATCATGCCGGCCATCTCGGCGTAGGCGAGCGCGGAGAAGAGCGCGGTGAGCCCCGCCAGCACGAAGGAGAGGGTGACCGCGGGCCCGGCGACGGGCACGGCCTCGCCCAGGACCACGAAGATGCCGGTGCCCAGAGTGGCTCCGATGCCGATCATGGACAGGTGCCAGAAGCCGAGGTGCCGCCGCAGGCCGCCCGCCTCGGGGCCATCGGTCTCGGCCACGAGTTTCTCGATGGGTTTGCGACGCGCGAGACGTTCCCTGAGCGCGGGGGTGGTGCGCTCAGGGGCCTTCTGGTCGACCACGGGGTTCTCCTCGGCGTTGTGGCTTGTGGGCACGCGTGTCCCGCCTTGTGAGCGGACGTTGGGGAGGGGTGGGCCATTCCTCCGTCGAAGGACCCGAATGTGCCCTTGACAACATTAATGGTGGATATGTGCGATGCACGCCAGGTTTCGTTGCTTCTGTACGCCTCGGGCGCCGTGATCATGCGCAGGCACGCAAGAGAAGGAGCCCCGGCGTGAGCGAGATCATCCACCGTGGGAGAGATCACGGTGCACACGGGCCGGTGCCGTACCCCTGCACACGCCGACGGCCGCCCCGGAGCGTTCCGGGGCGGCCGTCGTGACGAAGGTGTGAGGGACGGGGTCAGCCGACGGCGACCGAGGGCTCACCGTCGCCGACGTCCTCACCCATCTCCTCGGCGATGCGCATGGCCTCCTCGATCAAGGTCTCCACGATCTGCTCCTCGGGCACGGTCTTGACGACCTCGCCCTTGACGAAGATCTGGCCCTTACCGTTGCCGGAGGCCACACCGAGATCGGCGTCACGGGCCTCACCCGGACCGTTGACGACACAGCCCATGACCGCCACACGCAGAGGCACGTCCATGCCCTCCAGACCCGCGGTGACCTCGTCGGCGAGCTTGTACACATCGACCTGGGCACGGCCACAGCTCGGGCAGGAGACGATCTCCAGACCGCGCTCGCGCAGACCCAGCGACTCCAGGATCTGCGCACCGACCTTGACCTCCTCGGCCGGCGGGGACGACAGGGACACGCGGATGGTGTCGCCGATGCCCTCCGAGAGGAGCGCACCGAAGGCCACCGAGGACTTGATGGTGCCCTGGAAGGCCGGCCCGGCCTCGGTCACGCCCAGGTGCAGCGGGTAGTCGCACTTCTCGGCCAGCAGCCGGTAGGCGTTGACCATCACGACCGGGTCGTTGTGCTTGACGGAGATCTTGAGGTCGCGGAACCCGTGCTCCTCGAACAAAGAGCACTCCCACAGCGCCGACTCGGCCAGGGCCTCGGGCGTGGCCTTGCCGTGCTTCTCCAACAGGCGCTTGTCCAGGGAACCGGCGTTGACACCGATCCGGATCGGCACACCCGCCGCGGAGGCGGCCTCGGCGATCTCGGCGACCTTGTCGTCGAACTTCTTGATGTTGCCCGGGTTCACGCGGACCGCGGCACAACCGGCCTCGATCGCGGCGAACACGTACTTGGGCTGGAAATGGATGTCGGCGATCACCGGGATCTGCGACTTCTTCGCGATGATCGGCAGCGCTTCGGCGTCCTCGTTGGTGGGCACCGCCACGCGCACGATCTGGCAGCCCGATGCGGTCAGCTCGGCGATCTGCTGCAGGGTGGCGTTGATGTCGGAGGTCTTGGTGGTGGTCATCGACTGCACGGACACCGGGGCGTCCCCGCCGACGGGGACGTTCCCGACCATGATCTGCCGCGTCTTGCGCCGGGTCGCCAGCGGGCGCGGCGGGGTTGCGGGAATGCCGAGATCGATGGTCGTCACGCTTGATTCACCTCGTCTGCCGCCGGGAGGAGGGCGGCCCATGGATTCGTCCGTTGCGTCAGAGGGCGCCCGGCAGTGCGCGCGGCGCCGCGACCGGGACCTCAGCCGCGCCCGACCTCGTGCTCGGTGGCCGCACCATTGACGTTCCCGGAACGCGACCTCAAGGTTACCTGCTTCCGGCAGGACGACCGGCCAGAGAGACCAGATCCACAACGGGTGTTCAAGTGCAGGTCACCCGAAGATGCGGACGGGGTTGATGAGGTCGGCCACGAGCAGGATCACACTGAACACCAGGAAACACGCCACGACCACATAGGCCACAGGTGTCAACAGGGCCACGTCGACCGGCCCCGGGTCGGGCTTCTTGAACAGCCGGGCGAGATTGCGCTTGAGTGATTCCCAGAGCGCCCCGGCCATGTGCCCGCCGTCCAGCGGCAGGATCGGCAGCATGTTGAAGGCGAACAGGAAGAGGTTCACACCCGCCAGCATCTGCAGCATGATCGCGGCGGTGTCGGCCACCGGAAGGCCCTGCGACATGATCTCGCCGCCGATACGGGAGATACCGACGATGCCGACCGGGGAGTCCTCGGTGCGCTGCTCGCCGAGGAAGGCCGCGCCGAAGACGTCGGGGACCTTGCTGGGCAGGGCCACCAGCGCCTCGCCGACGGCGACGAGCATGGTGCCCATCTCCCCGGCCGACTCGACCGGCCCCAGGCGGGCGCGCTCCTGCTCGAAGACGATCCCGAAGAAACCCACCGTCTCGGTCTGCGGGACCCTGCGGCCGTCCTCGTCGTAGACGTTCTCGCCCTCGGCATCGGTCTCGTACAGGAACTCGCCGTTGCCGTCGCGCGCGGGCAGCTCGTTCTCGACGATGTCGACGTCGGTCCGGAAGGTCTCGCCGTCGCGCTCGATCTCGAAGGCGGTGCTGCCCAGGGAGTGGCGGATCTTCTGGTTGGCGTCGTTCCAGCCGGGGGTGGCCTCGCCGTCGATGGAGACGATGCGGTCACCGGGCAGGATCCCGGCCTCGGCTGCGGGGGTGGGCCGGGCACCGGGGTCATCGCAGCTCTCGATCTGCGTGCCGGCGGGGGCCATGCATTCGCTGACCTCGCCGACGGTGGTGGTCTCCTTGGGGACACCGATGCCCATGAAGAGCACGCCGAGCAGGACCGCCGCCAAGATCACGTTCATACCGGGGCCGGCGAACATGACGATGAGGCGTTTCCAGGGGGAGCGCTGGTAGAACTGCCGGCCTGAGTCCTCGGGGCCGAGCTCGATGTAGGAGGCCTCCCGGGCGTCCTCGGCCATCGCCCGCCACCGGGAAAGCTTCTTGCCGCTGTCGTCGGCGGTGCGCTCGGTCGGCGGGATCATGCCGACCATGCGCACGAAACCGCCGAGCGGCACCGCCTTGATGCCGTACTCGGTCCCCCCTCGACGGAACGACCACAGGGTCTTGCCGAAACCGACCATGTACTCGGTGCACTTGATGCCGAACATCTTGGCCGTCGAGAGGTGGCCGAGCTCGTGCCAGGCGATCGAGAACAACAGTCCGAGAACGAACAGAAGGATCCCGACCACGGTCAGCAGAACGACCATGCACCTCTCCTCAAGCCGAAGTCAGCTCCTCGGCGCCACCGGGACCCGCACGAAGGGGGCCTGAGGCGTCAGGGGCGGCTCGTCAACAATTCACGTGCCCGCGCGCGAGCCCAGGTGTCAGCGGCGTAGACCTCGTCCAGGGTCAAGGCCTTGTCGGAGGGTTCGGCCCCGGGCTGGTCGGTCCGCTGATGTTCAGAGACTACCTGCGCGACGGTGTCCATGATCGAAGTGAACGAGAGCTTTCCTCCCAAGAAGGCATCGACGGCCTCTTCGTTCGCCGCGTTGTAGACGGCCGGGGCGGTACCTCCGGTACGTCCGACCTCCGCGGCCAGGCGCACGGCGGGGAAGGCGTCGTGGTCGAGGGGCTCGAAGGTCCAGCTCTGGGCGCGGGTCCAGTCGAGGGAGGTCCCGGCCCCGGGAACGCGGTCGGGGGCGCCCAACCCCCAGGCGATCGGGATGGTCATACTGGGCGGGCTGGCCTTGGCGAGGGTGGAGCCGTCCACGTACTCGACCATGGAGTGCACGATCGACTGCGGATGGACGACCACCTCGATTCCGTCGAAGGGCACGTCGAAGAGCAGGTTGGCCTCGATGACCTCCAGCCCCTTGTTGACGAGGGTGGCGGAGTTGACGGTGATGACCGGGCCCATGCTCCAGGTGGGGTGGTCCAGGGCCTGCTCGGGGGTGACGTCGGCCAGTTCGGCGCGGGTGCGGCCGCGGAAGGGGCCGCCGCTGGCGGTGACGACCAGCCGGCTCACCTCGTCGCGACGGGCGCGCACCAGGCCGTGGGCGGGACTGGCGAGCTCGTCGTCGGGCAGGTACGGAAAACACTGGGCGAGGGCGAAGTGCTCGGAGTCCACCGGCACGATCTGGCCGGGTTCGGCGAGCTCGCGCACGAGCGGCCCGCCGATGATGAGGGATTCCTTGTTGGCCAGGGCCAAGCGGCGTCCGGCACGCAGGGCGGCGAGGGTGGATTCCAACCCGAGGGCCCCGGTGATGCCGTTGAGGACGACGTCGCACTCGGCTCCGGCGAGTTCGGCGACCCCCTCGGCGCCGACCAGGACGGTGGCGCGTGAACCGTGGGCGGCGAGCGCACGGGTGAGTTCCTGCGCGCGGGAGGGGTCGGCGACGGCGACCCGGTCGACACCGAACTCGGTGGCCTGCTCGGCGAGCAGATCGAGGCGGCCGCCCCCGGCCGCGAGCCCGACCACCCGGAAACGGTCGGGGTTGCTTCGGACGATGTCGAGGGCCTGGGTCCCGATCGAACCGGTGGAGCCGAGGACGACTGCTGTTCGCTGCTGTTCTTCTCGCACGGCTCCAATTGTGGGGCACGGCCCGACCCCCTCGTCCGGTCCCCGAAGACCGCCCCCGGGGACCGGCCCGCCGTTTTCCCGATTCCGGACCGACACAAACTCAAAGTAACTCCACTGCTACACCATGTGTGCAAGGATCGGGGCCATGACGCCGTCCACCACGTACACGCTCCTCGCCCCGATCTCCGCCGCCGCCCTCCTCATGGCCGGGCTCGCTCTCACCGACCATCTGCCCGGCCCCGCCTCCGCCGCCGAACAGGCCGCGCACGTGGCGCACACACCCGGCCAGAGGGACACCCTTCCCGCCGTCGAGGGCGTCGAGCACCGCACCGCCGCCTCCGACGCCGCGCAGGAGCGTGCGGTCCTCGACTACTGGACCCCCCGGCGCATGGCCGACGCCACCCCCATCGCCGGGCTCGTCGGGGACACCGTCGAAAGCGCCGAGGGCCTGCTCGCCCCCGACGACGACGTCGAGCTGCACAGCGACCCGAACGCGGACAGCACCGGCGATCCCTGGACCGGCGGCGGACTCGTCACCCGTACCACCGGCAAGGTCTTCCTGACCATGGACGGACGCGACTTCACCTGCTCGGCCTCGGTGGTGGACTCGGAGAACGCCAGCACCCTGGTCACCGCCGGGCACTGCGCCAAGGACGGTACCGGCGCATGGGCGGAGAACTGGGCCTTCGTGCCCGGCTACTCCGACGGCGAAGCGCCCCACGGCCGCTACGCCGCCCGTGACCTTCTCGTCACCCCGCAGTGGTCGGAGCAGGCCGACGACAGCTACGACTTCGCGATGGCCGTGGTCAACACCGACGAGGGCGAGACGGTACAGGACCGCGTCGGCGCCCAGGACATCTCCTTCGACACCTGGACCGAGGAGCAGATGCAGGCCGGGGTGCAGATCCACGCGTTCGGCTACCCCTCGGCCTCGCCCTTCGACGGCCGTGAACTGCACTACTGCTCCGGTCCCACCACCCCCGACACCGACGGCACCACCGCCAGCGGCATGGGATGCGAGATGACGCAGGGCTCCAGCGGCGGCCCCTGGCTCACCGACTTCGACCCCTCCACCGGCGAGGGCACCGTTTCCTCCGTGGTGAGCTTCAAATACTCCGACGACCTCGGCACCCAGTACGGTCCGCGTTTGAACTCGGAGGCACGACAGCTGTTCGACAACGCCCAGCAGCTCTGAGGCGGTCGGCTGGTCCGGACCGCGGGTGGCGCGCGGTCGTCTGGGTAAACAGCAGTGCAAGAGACCCGGCCCGACCGGCTGACAAGTCCGGCGCCGTCGTCCACAGTGGTGGGGACGAGGGCGCCGTCGACGCCGCTCCCCCGTCGGCCCCCGGGTCCGAGACGCCGATGGGAGCCCGGAGCGTGGTTCGTTGCCACTTGTCTACCGCACACTCGTCAACGTCCCCAGAGAGGACGAGGGCCTGGTCCCCACGGCCGCGCACCTCCTCCACCGGTGGCTGAGCAAACGCGGAAACTCCGGTGCGCAGGTCGCGTTCGACACCTCGGGCTGCCACGAACTCAGCAACCGTTCACGCGCTCTGGTGGTACGCCACGACAACCCCGAGGAAGGGCTCTCGTTCCTGCGACTGACCACCGAGTCCGAGAAACCCGACGGCACCTGGCGCACCACCGTCACCGCGGTCGCCGACCCCGACCTGGCGCCCTGGCAGTACGCATGGCTGGACATGACCGTCGACCCACGTCACGACCTCGCGAAGGAGGGGATCGAACCGCCCCGGTGGGAGGTCATGCCGCCCGAGGCCGCACGCATGCTCTTGGAGGCCGTGCCCGCACACGACGGACGCCACCTGCTGGCCTCCTCCCCCGCGATCGTGCGCGGCCGCGACACGGAAGCGGTCGAGGCCTTCCTCTCCACCGTCCTCGACCCCGCACGGCGCCTGGCCGTCGTCGCCACCGGAACACCACCCGACGTGACCGTGCCCGCCTGGCGCGAAGCCATCGCCGGCGCCCTCAACCGCAGCACCGGGATGTGTGCCTCCTACGTGCTCGACGCCGCCGCGCGCACCCGCGTCGACGACCTGCTGCCGGAAGGGCTGGACGTGCCTACAGGCGGGGTCCGGACCCTGTTGCCACTGGACGGCGAGGCGCCCGACCCCGAACAGCACCCGCGCATGAGCCCCGCCGGACTGGGCGCCGCCCGCGACGGCGACCGTCTGCGTACCTGGGTGGGTGCGGCGCTGGCCCGCAAGGTGCGCGACAACGCGCTCACCGTGCCCCTTCCCGAACCGCTGCGCGCCATCGACGCGCTGCTCTCAGAGGAGACCGCCGACCTGCGTGCCACACCGCGCCGCCCCGTTCCCGCACGGTCATCCACCTCCGGGGAGGGCACACCGAACCCGGCGGCCCCGCCCGAGGGGTGGGTCTCGGCGGCCGAACTACAGCAGCACGAGCAACAGGTCCAACGGCTGCGTGAGGAGGTCAAGCGCCTCAACTCGCGGGTGGAGGAACTCACCGACGAACGCCAGGACCTGCTCGTGGGCAACAACGACCTCACCGAAGAGGTCGGAACCGCCAATGACCAGGCACGGGCCGCCCTCCACGAAGTG
>NZ_ANBE01000013.1 GCF_000341145.1 Nocardiopsis xinjiangensis YIM 90004 | reverse complement strand
CCCCCCCGCCAACTTCCGCGAGCTCCTGGAACGCATCACCGACGGCCCCCCCCTGCCGCACCTGTTCTTCACCATCGAGAACCACACCGTCGAGGAACTGGTGGACAGCCACAAGGAAGGCCTGTGGGTGACACGGGCCTGGCAGGCGATGCTCGCGCTGGACGACTACGCGCGGTACCAGTTCGACAACCCCGGTTCCGGTCTGGGGTTCCACTCCTACCTGCGCCGCAGCCCCGACGGGTACCGGGTCATCCCCGTCAAACGACTGGCGTCGCAGGAATCGGACTATGTACGCAACCGCGGCAAACTCAACGACAAACGTCTGTTCCGGGTACCGGAGGAGG
This sequence comes from Nocardiopsis xinjiangensis YIM 90004, assembly GCF_000341145.1. Lineage (GTDB taxonomy): Bacteria > Actinomycetota > Actinomycetes > Streptosporangiales > Streptosporangiaceae > Nocardiopsis > Nocardiopsis xinjiangensis. The sequence goes on along the minus strand of NZ_ANBE01000013.1, from coordinate 8,107 downwards.
TCGACCCGAGCGGACGTGTGCCCATGTACGCCCACATCAAGCTGGACACCGAGCACGGCATCTGTCCGCGGCTGTACTTCTACCCCGACCTCGGCGACGGGACGACCAACCGCATCTACGTGGGGTACCTGGGCCGCCACCTTCCCGTGCAACAGTCGAACTGACCGGCCACCGGGCGTGCGTACCCTGGATCCGTGATGGGAACCGAGACCGGCACCGCCACGGCTCGCGCGAGCGCCCTGCCCGAGGACCAGTGGCGCGAGCGGGCCGAACACCACGCCGCGCGCGTGGACACGCTCACCGCCGACCACCGGCGCCGACGCGCGGCGGGCGAGCGCCATCCGGTCGAGGACTTCCTGTTCACCTACTACAACCTCAAACCCGCCCAGCTGCGGCGCTGGCACCCCGGCGCGGGCACCGTACTGCTCGGTGAGAGCGCCCGGGAGCGCCTGGAACAGCGGTTCTACACCGAGGCCGGCGAGGGCGTGGCCCTGGACCGCGCGGAGTTCCTGACGGCCCGACCGGTCGTCGGTTTCGTCGAGCGCCTGCTGGGAGCGGTCGCCTCGCGCCCCGCCCACCTGGGATGTTTCGGGCTGCACGAGTGGGCGATGCTCTACCGCACCACCGAAGTGCGCCACGGCCAGGTGCCGCTGCGACTGGGCCACGAGGGCACCGACCGGGTCGTGGAATCGCACCGGGTGCAGTGCTCGCACTTCGACGCGTTCCGGTTCTTCACCGAGGAGGCCCGGCCCCGCAACACGCTGCAGCCCACGCGTGAGGGGCAGGCCGACCTGGACCAGCCCGGGTGTCTGCACGCCAACATGGACCTGTACAAGTGGGCGTACAAGCTGCTGCCCGCGGTGCCCTCCGAGCTGGTCGTGGACTGCTTCGAGCTCTCCCGCGAGATCCGGACCCTGGACATGCGCGCCTCCCCCTACGACCTGCGCGAGTGGGGCTACGAACCGGTGCGGATCGAGACCGCCGAGGGCAAGGCCGCCTACATGGAGTACCAGCGCGGCTTCGCCGAGCGGGGAGCAGTGCTGCGCGCGCGATTGCTGGACGCGATCGCGGTGCTGCGCGGCTGAGGGTTCAGACCCCCACCGGCTCGTGGTGTTCCCTCGGTTTGCGGAACCGGGCCACCACCAGGACAGCCGCGCCCGCCAGGGCCGTGCCGGTGACCGACCCGATGCTGTTGGCCGCGAAGTCCGAGGCGTCGGCGGAGCCGCCCGCGGCCAGCGCCCACTGCGTGGTTTCCACGGTCAGCGACAGCAGCGGACCGGCCGCGAGCTTGCCCGCTGGGTGGGCGAAGACGAAGAACGCCACGACGCCGATCGGAACGAAGAGCAGGACATTGACGACCTTCTCCTCCACGATCAGCGCCGCGCTGGTGCCGCCCCGGTGCTCCATGAAGCCGGCGACCGCCGACCCCATCTCCCGGTGCACAACGCGGCTCTCGGCCTCACTGGCCGGGTCGCCCCCGGCGTCCAGCACCACGAGGTCGCCGCGTTCGTCCTCGTGCAGGAAGTAGTCGAACGAGCCGTAGGACAGGATCTCCTCGCGTTCTGCGCCGGTGAGGGGTTCGACCGAGAAGTGTGCCGAGGTTTCGTTGCTGAGCGCCTGCGCGAACCCGCTGTCCGGTTCGTTGGCCTCGCGCCACTCCTCCACCCAGGCCACGGGGTTCCAGGTGATGTCGCGGCTGCCTTCACCCACCTGGCCCCACGAGAGGACCGGGCTCGACAGAACGAGCAGGTACACACCCGAGGCGACCGCGAGCAGGGGCCGACAGAACCGCCTCGTACCTTCCCGGTCGCGCACGTACGCGCATACCGTGACGAACGCGAACACGGCCAGCGCCGCCGATGCGAGCGCCACGGTGGCCGGTGTCACATGGAGGAGGATCTGCCACATCGGGGCCTCATCGAACGAGGATCGGGGGTTGGTCGGGCATTCCGGACCGTTGCATCGTGGCGTACAGGAGTTCACCACTTCAACACGGGGGCGGCCGAGCACCGGGGCCACATGTGGCCCCGGCCTTGCCATGGGACCAAAGTCCGGATCAAGGCAGTTCAGATCCACAACGTGAGCACAGGAGCCTCAGCGTTCACGCGCCCCGATTGGTATGTTTTCCATCTCCTCCACGGCCCCAACCCCCTTGGATCCTCCATGTCCGATGAAACCGGAGTGACCGTCGACGCCCTCCCCGAGGCGGAAGCGGCCGAACTACTCGCGGAGACCATGGCACTGCTCGGCGGCAGGTTCGAAGAGATCATGGAGAACCTGCACGGGCCGGTGTCCTCCTACGTGACCTCGGGCCTCTCCACCTACCAGGACAACTCCCTGGAGGACATCCAGGCAACAGCCCGCAGCGGGATCGCCCTCGCGCAGAACGTCCAAGGGTCGGTATTGGAGATCGCCGCAACCGACAACGACAACGCCGACGAGTTCCGAGAAGGGCTCGAGGAATTGGACATCCCCATCAACTTCTGACCCCGAGCGAGCGCCCCCCGTGCCAAGCATCGACGACATGACCCTGGACCTGCCCGACCCCATCGAGGCAGAACCCGAAAAGATCCGCTCGGGCGCCGACGACCTCGACGAGCTGCACAACGACATGCTCGGCCGGTCCGGCGACACCGACAACCAGATGCGTTCCTCCGCAGACCAATTCACCGACCGCATCGGCTGGGACATCAGCTCCGCCTCGGCCGACGACCTCATGGCCTGGGAAGAGGCCTCCAAAGCCCTCACCTACGGCGCAGGGGTGCTGCGCTTGTGGGCCGAGGACATCGACACCTACATGACCGACCGCGCCTCCATCGAGACCCGTTGGGAGACCGCCAAACAGGAGATGCGGGACCTCCGGGTCTCGGGCGGATCCGGATACGCGATCGGTCAGGCCGTGACCGAGTGGCTCGGTGGTGAGAACACCGAGGTCGCAGCGCTCGAGCAGACCCGCGAGGACCTCCGCTCCGAGCACGCGGGCATCTGGGGCACACTCATGGACCAGGCCGAGCAGACCAAGATCGACCTGCGCACAGGTCCGAGCCAGGAGACCATGGAACGCATGGTCGAGGCCGGCCTGCTCACTGCCGGACAGATCGCCACCTACGGTGACCACTACCCGGCGATGGTGCCCGACGAGATCGACGGCAGTGAACCGCCCCATCTCGTCAACGCCTGGTGGGAATCGCTGTCGGAGGACGAACGCGAGCAGGCGATGGCCGACGACCCGGACCTGCTGCGCGACCTCGACGGCATCCCCTCGAACGTGCGCGACCAACTCAACCGGGATCACCTGGAGGACGATCACGAAGCAGTCCAGGACGAGTTGGAGGAACTCCGGGGCGATCTCGCAGATGCGCCGAACGGGCCTGGCGGCTCGTTCGAACGGACGAGCCTGAGCCAAGAGATCCGTGAACTGGAAGAACAAGAAGAGATCATGGCAACGCTACGTGATGACCTCGGGGACAGCGCGAACGAAAGTGACCAGTACCTGTTGGCCTTCGCTCGGGGGGAACATGGGCGTGCGATTGTCTCGCACGGAAACCCGGACACTGCTGACAACGTTTCGACCATGGTTCCAGGGACCACGAACAACTGGGAAAACGTGAACGGCCGATCCGGTAACGCCGCGGCCGTCGCGGCCGAGGCCAACCGTACGAGTGAGTCGGAGCAGACAGCAGTCATCAGTTGGATCGGCTACGACGCGCCTTCGACGACGGAGGCCCCGTTCGAGGAGCGCGCCGAGGCCGCGGTGGACGAACTGAGCCGATTCCAGTCAGGGCTCCGCGACACCCACGAGGGGGCCTCGCCCTCGCACAACACGGTCATCGGGCACAGCTACGGCAGCACCGTGGTCGGGCACACGGCCATGAGCGACCAGGGCCTGGACGCCGACCAGATCGCCTTCGTCGGAAGCCCCGGCGTCAATGCCGAACACGTCTCCGAACTCGGGTTCCTCCCGGAGGACGTTCACGTCTCCACAGCCGAGAACGACAAGATCAACGACCGTACCCCTGAATTCGTCCACGGCCCCGACCCGTCCGACGAGGAGTTCGGAGCCACCACCTTCGAGTCCGACGAGGGGACCGAAGGCGGAGCGTTTCCGTTCGGAGACGCGCACTCTGAGTACTACGACCCGCCCGAAGATCCGGAGGAACGTTCCGACCAGGATGCGAGCGGCAAGTCGGTCGAGTACTTGGGAGAATTCGTCCGGGGCATTCTCTGACCCACCACGAGCGCCGATGGAGCACCGGGAACGGGATGACGAACTGGAAGACTGTGGCCGCTCTTTCCGTACTCGCCCTGACAGTGGCGGGCTGCGGATCCGAATCCGAGACACCCTCCACCCCCGACCCCATTTCGGAGGACCTGATCAACGAGAACCAGGCCGTCGAGAAGATCGACGAGCACATCAACGATGCGGTGGCCGTGCTCCCCGAGGACGTGCGGTTGGAGCCACTGGGCCAGCCGATCACCGGCGGGTGCGAGGGAGGCGGCGAGAACGAGTCCGTCACCGTCAGCCACACCTACTGGCTCCGCGACCTCGAACCCGAGGACAACGAAGCCAACGCCGAGGCCCTGCACCAGTACTGGACCGACAACGGCTACGAGATCATGCGCGACCGGCGGCCCGACACCCTGTCGATCTCGGTGCAGTACCCCGAGGACGGGTTCGGGATGACCCTCCGGGTGAGCGACGAAGGCACACTCTCCGTCGGGGCTTCCTCCCCTTGTTTCCATCCCGAAGAGGGGTCGTGAGGCCTGCCGCCCGGCCCATGGAGGCTTCGTGAGTAATCCCCCGTGCTGATCGGTGGGGCCCATCCTCTGTTCCAGGTGGTGTTGGAGCGGGAGCCCCGCGCTTGGCGGTTCCCGACGGTCCTGAGCACAGTGATGACAGCGGCATTCGCGGTGGAACCGATGCCGCCGTGCAGAGTACCGAGGATGCATTCAGGATGTCCCTGAGGGAAAGCGATCAGGGCACCCTGTCCATCCACGCGTCATCACCCTGCGTCCGAAGAATGAACCTCGATGATCCCTGTTAGTCCCCATTCTCCTACCTGCTGGGACCAATGAACTCACCTCCCGAACCGCACCTACAGCACGACAGCACGCATTCAACGGCCAAGAGCGCATCGACGCCGAAGCTCCTGTTCGCCACCGTCTACCCGCTGTTGGCCGGCAGCGTTCTCGGGCCGATGGGTTTCATGGCACTGTTCGGCCTGCTGTACGACGAGTCCGGGTTTGCGCTGCTGTTCCTCGCCGCCACTGTCGTTCTGATCGGCGGCGCCCACTTCTGGCTCCGAAGGATCCTGGAGAAACGGGACGAACCCAACCCCCGGCAGTTGCCGATCATCCTGAGCACGGCGATGGTGGCCGGCCTCTGTGTCTCCGGCGCACCTGTCCTCATGGAGCTCGGCGTCGCCCAGCCCGTACCCACGCCCCTGGCGTGCCTGGCGCTCTGCCTGATCGGCACGTTCACGTACTCGCTGGTCAGGGAGCGAGAGCGTTTCCTCTCGGCGCTCACGGGGGTACTCCTCGCGGCCCTGCTGCTCACAGCCATCCCCTGGCTGATCGCCACAGCTCAGGGTGGGCCGCAAGTCCTGCAAGAGGTCACGGCGCGCGGCACAGAGTAGGACAGCGCAAGCGCGCGACATGAGTACACGGGCTCAGGCGCCCGGCCGGCCCGGACCGTAGCGTCCATCCATGAGCATTCCCCCGGAGCCCCCCGAAACCTCCGAGCCCCCCGGCAACAGCACCGCGCATTCGACGGCCAAGAGCGCCGAGGGACCGAAGTTCTACTTCGTCGCCCTGTGCCCGCTCGTCGGCGGCACTGCCCTCATGGTCCTCGGATTCTTCGCACTGTTCGGGCTTCTGTACAACGAGACGAGTTACGCGGTGCTGTTCGTGTTCGGCGCCATCGTGGTGATCGGCGGTACGCACTTCTGGCTCCAATGGATCCTGGAAGGCCGCGACGAACCCCGCCCCTGGCAGTTCCCGATCGTTCTGAGCGCCGCGATGGTGGCGGGCATCTTCATCACGCTGTTTCCGATCTTCATGAACGCAGACTTCCTCGTGCCCCTGCCCCTGGTGAGCCTGGGACTCTCCCTGCTCGGCGTTCTTGTGTTCTCGCTGGGCACGGAACGCAACCGCCTCGTACTCGCACTCGGGGCGATCCTCGGAGTGGTCCTGCTAATCGTGGGCGTGACCTGGTGGATCAAGGGTCAGGAGCAGGACGAGCGCAAGGAGGAACTCCTGCAGGACGTTTCCGATTTCCCCCACGAGATCGCCGTGCTGGAACTGGCCGGGTGGGAACCGACCGCCATGTGGGCGAGCGAGGATCTGGGCACGGCCTCCATCACTTACCAGCCGGAAGTTCCCTCCCCCGAGTTCGATGGGTTCACCCTCGCTCTGCAGAGCGAGTCCATGGAGGAGATCGCCGAGACGGGGTGGACACCGCTCTACTCCCTGTGCGAGTCGGACGGCGGTGACAAACCTTGCGGGGAACACGGGGACATCGTGATCGCGGATTTCTCCCGCAGCTCCGAGGAGAGGTTCGAGGCCCGCACCGAGTTCACGGACGGTGGCGCCGCCAACCTCATGACGGGGATGCCGACCGACGAGAACGAAGAACCGACCATCGACTTCCCCGACATCGACACGGTGGAACTGGCCGGGCAGATCCGCCCCGCCGAACCGGGCGAGGCCGAGGGGATCGCCTCGGAGGTCATGGACTGACCCCTCCTTCTGTCCCCTTCACCGGGCTCAGGGGATGACGTGCCACGAGGTGGGTGGGTCGAGCTTCGTGAGTTGCCCGACCAGCCAGGGTCGAGTAGGTAGTTGGACCGATGACGAATTCGGATACCGGACCAAAGAGCACCGCCCCTTCGGATCCCCCGGATCAGGGCTCCCCGGCGGTGAACGGGAGGAACCAGCGCGCCCGCCCCCTGCTCGGTACGCACGTACGGTTACGCCACACCGCCCTGATCGGTGCCATCACCGTGGCGGCCATCGGTCTGGTCCTGGTAGCGGCTCGGATCGGAGTGCTCCTCGCCCCCTCGCACTGGCCCGACATGTTCTGGCTCGTGTCCGTGGTCGGGGCCCTGCTCCTGATCACACCGCTGGTGGTCTGCGTCGCCGGTCACCTCGTCCTCATGCGCCGTGGCCCGCGCCTGCGACCGCACGACCTGGGTCTCACATGGCCGAACAGGTTCCCGGTCGGGCTGCTGCTGTGGGTACCGAGCGCGATCGTGACCTCGGCCCTGGCCACCGGTGCCACACTCGGTCTCGTCAACACCTTCGGTGGCTCCGCCCCGGCCGACGGCTCAGGCCCCTCGGCGACCTCGAGCCTCGTGGCTGAACTACCGCCGGGCGCCGCCCTGGCGATTGCCGCCGGCATGGTGATCGTCTTCCCCCTCTTCGAGGAGATCGTCTGCCGCGGCATGCTGCACGGCGCCCTCTCCCGCCACGTGGCACCTTGGGCCGCGGTCGTCCTGTCCGCCCTGCTCTTTTCCGTCCTGCACGTGACCCCTCTCGTGATGCCCTACGTCTTCGTGCTGGGATTGTGGTTGGCGTGGTTGCACCGCAGGTACGAGTCGATCCTCCCTGCGGTCGTACTGCACTGCTGCAACAACGCACTCGTGGCGGCCCTCGCTCTGAGTGCACTCTGAGACCGGGGCCAGGACCGGGGCCGGGGCCAGGGCAAGGGCAGGGAGCGGGGACTGCACCGGCGAGGGCCAAGTCGTGGCGGGACATCTGGGAGGCGGGTTCCTCTGCTGCCTGGACATCAGTGAGCAGCAGAGCCTCTTCCTCGGCGTCCCGTCGCATCCTCTTGTTCGGGGAGAGGGTGACGGTGTTCTGTGGGAGTGCAGGTCCTGGGTTGAGGGCTATGGCTGGTGTGGGTGGTGTTCGTCGGAGCGTCGAGCTTAGCCCGGCCGGGGCTTCCCGCAACCCGCTTCGGCGCCACCCCCACTCCTGTCCCTGGGTGGGGATGGTGACGGCGTTGTGGTGGGTCGGGGTGGGGCGCCTCGGGGTGTGCGGTCCGCCCCTTGACGCCGGGCTGTTGCGCTCTCGCCGCCGAACACCTAACGGCCGGCCCCCTCATCCG
>NZ_ANBE01000012.1 GCF_000341145.1 Nocardiopsis xinjiangensis YIM 90004 | reverse complement strand
CGTCTCCGGTTCCTCCGGTACGGCCTCGGCCAAGAAGGAGGCTCTGGAGGCTGTCGGCGTCAAGGTCGGCAAGACCCCCAGCGAAACCGCAGGGCTCGTCCGGACCCTCGTCGAGGGCACGCAGGCGGGCCCGGAGAACGGAGAGGAGGCAGGCGCATCCCCGCGAGCCGGGGCGGCGCCGACCGACCGATGACACGCACACTCAAACCGGGAACCGAATGGACGTCTCTGTACACCCGCTGCCGTGAGATCGCGCCAGAAGCCTTCGGCGCCCAGCGGGTGCACAACCGCTGGGGTGGACAGTGGCACGCCGACGGCGAACCACAGATCGCTTTCTCCCCCGTGGACGGGGCCTCCTGCTCCGCCCCGCCGCTGCTGGACCGCCGGGCCGCGACCACCGCTGTGGCCGAGGCCGGCCGGGAACACCGCGAATGGAGCGCGCTGGCACTCGCAGAACGCAAGCGGCGCGTGGCCGCCACCGTCCGCGCCTGGCGTGAACACCGCGACGTCCTCGCCCTGGCCCTGGTATGGGAGATCGGCAAACCCTGGAAGCTCGCCTGCCAGGACGTCGACCGGGCCGTCAGCGGGGTGGAGTGGTACATCCAGGAGATCGACCGGATGCTGGAGGGCCGCCAGGCCCTGGAAGAGCCGGTCAGCAACATCGCGAGCTGGAACTACCCGATGAGCGTGCTGGCTCACGCGATGTGTGTCCAAGCGCTCGCGGGAAACGGCGTGGTGGCCAAGACCCCCACCGACGGCGGACTGGTGTGCCTGACCCTGGCCACGGCCCTGGCCGTGCGCGAGGGGTTGCCCTTCACCCTGCTCAGCGGGGGCGGCCGCGAACTCTCGCCCGTGCTGGTGCGCGGCCCCGGGATCGGGTGTGTCTCCTTCGTCGGGGGACGCGACTCCGGCGGCCGGATCGCGGCCGACCTGGCCGACCTGGACCGCCCGCACATCCTCGAACAGGAAGGGCTCAACTGCTGGGGCGTGTGGGAGTACTCGGATTGGCAGACCCTCACCGGCCAGATCCGCAAGACCTTCGACTACGCCAAGCAGCGTTGCACGGCCTACCCCCGTTTTGTCGTCCAGCGCTCCCGCTTCGACGGTTTCCTGAAGGCCTACCTCGAAGCGGTCTCCTCGGTCCGTTTCGGTCACCCCCTGGCGGTCGACTCACCCGAGGACGAGCTGCCCGGACTCGACTTCGGCCCGCTCATCAACGCCGCCAAGGCCAAGGAGCTGAACGGCCGTGTGGCCGACGCGGTCGCCGGAGGCGCGGTGCCGGTCCACCGCGGCTCCCTCGACGACGCACGGTTGCTCCCCGGCCAGAACACCGACGCCTACGTGGCTCCGGTGGCCCTTCTGGAACCGCCGCGCTCCTCGCCGCTCTTTCACGCCGAACCCTTCGGCCCGGTCGACTCCATCGTCCTGGTGGACACCGAGGCCGAACTGCTCGCGGCGATGAACGCCAGCAACGGTGCGCTGGTGGCCACCGTCTCCTGCGACGAGACCGACACCGCCGAGCGGATCGCCGCCAGTGTGCGGGCCTTCAAGGTCGGGGTGAACCGGCCGCGCTCGCGAGGCGACAAGGACGAATTGTTCGGCGGCTGGGGGGAGTCCTGGCGGGGGGCTTTCGTGGGCGGTGAACTCCTGGTGCACGCCGTGACCCGCGGACCGGACCAGGAGCGGTTGCCCGGCAACTTCCCGCACTACTCCTTGCACCCGGAAGCCAGGAGCTGACCGCGGGCTCCCGGGAGAGTGCGCGGACGCAATGAGGGACCCGGAGGCGGAATGATCCGCCTCCGGGCCCTGGGCTGTCGGGCCCGACCGGCGCGGGGGCTGGGACACGCCTGGCCGGGCCCGCGTCTACTGTCCTGGACGAAGCCCTCCCGGGGCCGTCAAAGGCGCGATCGACGCCTTTTCCAAGAGGACTCTCCACCGTCCGGCGTAGACGTTCATGGATGCACCGCGCAGGAAACCGACGAGGGTACTGCCCGACTCCCGGGCGAGGTCGACGGCGAGCGAGGAAGGCGCGGAGACCGCGGACATGACGGGTATCCCCGCCATCCACGCCTTCTGCATGAGTTCGAAGGACGCGCGCCCCGAGACCAACAGCACACTGGCCCGCAGCGGCAACCGGTTGCCGCGCACGGCCCAGCCGACGACCTTGTCGACGGCGTTGTGCCGCCCCACGTCCTCGCGCAGGACGAGGAGTTCACCGTTTCCGGTGAAGAGGCCGGCCGCGTGCAGGCCCCCGGTCCGGTCGAAGACCCGCTGTGCCCGCCGTAAGCGGTCGGGCAGTTCCGACAGGGTCTGGGCAGTGACGCACACGTCGTCCTCGGCCACGGACCACGCGGCCCTGGTCCGCACCGCGTCGAGGCTGGCCTTGCCGCACAGCCCGCACGAGGAGGTCGTGTAGAAGTTGCGTTCCAAGGAGGGGTCGGGGGGCGCGACCCCGGGCGCCAGATCCACGTCGAGGACGTTGTAGGTGTTGGCGCCGTCCTCGGTGGCCCCGGCGCAGTAGCGGATGGCGCGGATGTCATCGGCGCTCTGCACCACCCCCTCGCCGGCCAGGAAACCTGCCGCCAGGTCGAAGTCGTGCCCGGGGGTGCGCATCGTCACGCTGAGCGGGGCACCGTTGACCCTGATCTCCAGGGGTTCTTCGGTGACCAGCGTGTCCGCGCGCTCCTCAGCGGCGCCGTCGCGGATGCGCAGGATCCTTTTGCGTGCGGTGACCCGTCCCATGAGCTCACCCGTCGCCGCGGTTCTGCACGTGCTGGAAACCGAACCTGCCCTTGATGCACAGGTTGCCGTGCGTGATCGGGTTCTCGTGCGGAGAGGTGACCTTGACGATGTCGTTGTCCTGCACATGCAGCGTCACGTTACAGCCGACCCCGCAGTAGGTACAGACCGTGGTCGTCTGCGTCTGGCTCTCCTCGTCCCACGTGCCCGCTTCGCGCATGTCGAACTCCGTGGTGAACGAGAGCGCTCCGGTGGGGCAGACCTCCACGCAGTTGCCGCAGTACACACAGGCCGAGTCGGGCAGCGGTGCGTCGTGTTCGGTGGAGATACGGGTGTCGAAGCCGCGTCCTGCCACCCCGATGGCGAAGGTGTTCTGCCATTGGTCCCCGCAGGCATCCACGCACTTGTAGCACATGATGCACTTGGAGTAGTCGCGCACGTACAGTTCGTTGTCCCGTTTCACGGGCTGTTCGACCGTCTCGGCCACGCTGCCGTCCCCGGTCTCGTGCTGGCCCGCGTGGCGGCCGTCGCGCTCGCCGAGGGGCGCGGGCTCGGCACGCGGGCCGAACCGCTCGGGGGCGGCCTCGTAGCGCTCGTTCCACTCGGGGATCCGGGGGGTGGTGGACAGGTCCACGGAGGAACCGAGCAGTTCCAGGACGAGTTTGCGGCTGTGCTGTACACGTTCGGAGTCGGTCTTGACGCTCATCCCCGGTTCCAACTCGCGGGAGCAGGCGGGGGCGAGCGTACGTGCGCCCTCGACCTCCACCACGCACACTCGGCAGGCGTTGCGCGGGGTGAGCGTGTCCCCGTAGCAGAGCGTGGGTGTCGAGGTGCCTTGGGCCTCGCACGCGTCGAGGATGCTCGTTCCCTCGGGGACGCGGACTTCCTGGCCGTCGATGGTCGCGTCGATCAGGCGTTTGGGCGGGGCGAGGTACACGGGAGCAGCGGTCAACGTTTCTCCTTGGCAGAGATCGGTGCATCAGCGGTGGTGGTCTCGGCCTCGTCGGTGGTCTCCTCCTGGAAGAGTCCGAGGCGGTCGATCGCCGACTCGACGGCGTTCCAGGCCGTCTGGCCCAGGCCGCAGATCGAGGCGTCGCGCATCGCACGGCCGACCTCGCGCAGCAGCTCCACGTCGTCGGTCGGGTCGCCGCCCCGGCTGATCCGCTGGAGGGCTTCTTCCTGGCGGACCGTGCCGACCCGGCAGGGCACGCACTGGCCGCACGACTCGTCCCGGAAGAAGGCGGCCACCCGGGCCAGCGTGGCGGGCAGGTCGCAGGTCTCGTCCAACACCAGCACCACGCCCGAACCCAGGGTGGTGTCCGCCTCGCGGGTGTCCTCGAAGGTCAACGGGATGTCGAGTTCGTCGGCCCGGACGAAGGAACCCGCGGCGCCGCCCAGCAGGACGGCCTGGATCCTGCGGCCCTCGTGCACCCCGCCGGCCGCGGTGACCAGGTCGCCCAGGGTGGCCCCGAAGTCGAGCTCGTACAACCCGGGTCTGCGTACGGAGCCGGAGAGGCAGAAGAGCTTGGTCCCCGCGGATTTCGAGGTGCCGGTCCGTGCGTAGGCCGCACCGCCGTTCAGCACGATCGGCAGGACGTTGACCAGCGTTTCGACGTTGTTGACGGCGGTCGGTTTGCCGAACAGGCCCTTTTCCACCGGGAAGGGCGGTTTGGTGCGGGGTTCGCCCCGTTCGCCCTCGATGGATCCGAAGATGGCCGTTTCCTCGCCGCAGATGTAGGCCCCGGCGCCCCGGCGGATCTCGATGTCGAAGGAGAAACCGGAACCGAGGATGTCCTCGCCGAGGAAACCGCGTGTGCGGGCCTGGGCGATGGCGTTCTCCAGGTGGCTGAGCGCCCTGGGGTACTCGCCGCGGATGTAGAGGTAGCCGTGCTGGGCCCCGATGGCGTACCCGGCGATGGTCATCGACTCCACGAGGGCGAACGGGTCGCCCTCCATGAGCACACGGTCCTTGAAAGTGCCGGGTTCGCTCTCGTCGGCGTTGCAGACCAGGTAGTGCGGTGTGTCGAGTTGGGCGGCGGTGGCCTGCCACTTGCGTCCGGTGGGGAAAGCGGCCCCGCCGCGGCCGAGCAGGCCCGACTCGCTCACCTCGTCGATGACCGCGGCCGGGCCCATGCGGAAGGCTTGGCGGAGCGCGGCGTATCCGCCCTCGGCACGGTAGCTGTCCAGGCGCAGGGGATCGATGCGGCCGATCCGGTGCAGGAGGACGTGGGAGGGGTCCCCGGCGTCGGGGACCGCGTCCCGGACCGGGGGTTCGGGGGCGAGCCCGGCCGGTGTGTGGGCGGTGAACGTCGTGGTGCGGGTCTCGGAGGAGGCGTTGTCGGCCCCGGTGCTCTCCGGGGCCGACAGTTCCGCATCGGTCAGCGTGTCCAGGGCAGTGGTGTCGGCGGGGGCGGTGAGTGTGTAGCGGGGCGGTGCTCCGGCCTCCAGAGCCAGCGCGGCGGGGGCGCGTTCGCACACCCCCAGGCACGGGCTCTCGTGCCAGGTGGTGTCGGTCTCCTCCGAACCGGCAGGGCCGAGCCGTTCGGTGAGGCGCTCGCGCAGCCCGGCGGAGCCCGAAGCCGCGCAGGCGATGTCGGTGCACAGGTGCAGGACCCGGCGCGGGCGCTGGTGCATGGCGAAGAGTGCGTAGAAGGTCGCCACCGCGTAGGCCTCGGCCGGGGGGACGGTCAGCCGGCGGCAGATGTGGTCGAGCGCCCCTTCGCTGATCCATCCGATGCGGTCGTTGACCGCGTGCAGCGCGGGGAGCAGGAGATCCCGGCGGTTTCTGGCGCTGTGCCCGCCCACGGCGTGGCGCAGATCGGAGTCGTGGCGGGTCCCGCCCTCCCAGCCGGAGCCCGGGCGGCCGAGGACACTCTCGACCGCTGCGCTCTCGGCCGCGGTGGGTGGCTCGTTCCGGAACAGTAGGTCCACGCTTGGCTCACCTCGTATACCCTGTAAGGTAGATCACAGTATCCTGTATGCAGAAAACGGTATGCTGGTAATGACCGCTTGACAACCCTCGTACACGGAGTGATCTCGGTGCGTCCGAGGGCGAGCGGTCACACGAGGCGGCCGCGACCAGGTGTGCCGGTCGGGCCCTCTCCGTTCTGGGGCTGGGAGAGGGCCCGACCCGCACACCGCTCCGCCCTCGCGGAGCGGCGGCAGGGCCCGGCGAACAGGGCCTGTTCCGTGCTCGCCGGGCCGTCCCGGGTCCGAGCCCGCCTGGCAGCCGATGCCTAACCGGGAGAGGCCAGAGCCCCCTCGGCGGCTCCGGCCGTTTGCGCCACCCGTTCGATACGCACCGCCGCGGCCTTGTACTCCGCCGTCCCGGCGATGGGGTCGGTCGCGTCGATGGTCAACAACTGGGTGTCGACCTGGTCCGGGAAGTGGAAGGTCATGAAGACCAGCCCCGCACGCATGGAGCTGTCGATCGAGGCCGGGGCCAGGACCGAGCCGCGTCGCGAACACACCCGGACCGTCTCCCCGTCCTGGATCCCGAGCTTGTCGGCGTCCTCGGGGGACAGGTCCAAGAGCTCGCCCCGGCGCATCGGTGAGGAGAAGCCCGAGGTCTGCACGCCGGTGTTGTAGTCGTCCAGCCTGCGCCCCGTGGTGAGCCGGAAGGGGTACTCCTCGTCGAGGAGGTCCACCGGAGGGGAGTGCCCCACGATTCCGAAGGCTGCGGGCTCGCCGCGCTCCTGCGGGTCCTGCGACCACAGCCGCCCGTGCAGGAAACTGGGCTCCACGGCCTCCTCGGAGTAGCAGGGCCACTGGATGCCCTGCCGCTGGGCCAGGTGGTCGTAGCTCATCCCCCGGTGGATGGGCGAGAGCGAGCGCAGCTCGTCCCAGATCTCCTCGGCGGAGGGCCGGCCCCAGTCGGTGCCCAGGCGTTCGGCCATGTCGCAGAGGATGTCGATGTCGTCCCGAGCTCCCTGCGGGGGATCCAAGGCCTTGCGGACGAGCTGGACCCGCCGCTCGCTGTTGGTGAAGGTCCCGTCGGACTCGCACCAGGACGCGCTCGCGGGCAGCACCACGTCGGCCAGCTCGGCGGTCCGTGTGAGGAAGATGTCCTGCACGACCAAGTGGTTGAGCGTGCGCAGGCGTCCGGTGGTCTTTTCTGTCTCGGGCTCGGACTGGACCGGGTTCTCCCCGATCACGTAGAGCGTCTTCATGTCGCCCTCGCCCATCGCCTCGAACATCTGCGTGAGGTTCTTGCCCTTCCGGCCTTGGATGGCGCTTCCCCAAGCGGCTTCGAAGGGTGCGCGCAGGTCGGCGTCCAGGATGTCCTGGAACCCGGCCAGGCGGTCCGGGATCGCGCCCATGTCCCCGCCGCCCTGCACGTTGTTCTGGCCGCGCAACGGGTTCAGGCCGGCGCCGTGGCGCCCCACGTGCCCGGTCAGCAGCGAGAGGTTGATCAGCGCACGGACGTTGTCAGTGGCGTTGTGGTGCTCGGTGATGCCCAGGGTCCAGCACAGCTGGGCGCGGTCGGCCAGGGCGTAGGCGTGCGCGAGTTCGCGGATCGCCTCGGCCGGCACCCCCGTCTCGGCCTCGGCAGCCGACAGGGTCCAGGGTTCGACCAGCGCCCGGTACTCCTCCAGCCCGCTGGTCGCACGTTCGATGAAGGTCTCGTTGGCCAGTCCCGAGTACAGGATCTCGCGGCCGACGGCGTGGGCGAGCGGGATGTCGGTGCCCACGTTCAGGCCGAGCCAGCGGTCGGCCCACTCGGCGGTGGAGGTGCGCCGGGGGTCGATCACGAACAGCTTGGCGCCCCGCCGGACCCCCTTGAGTACGTGCTGGAAGAAGATCGGGTGCGCGGAGCGGGGGTTGCCGCCCCACACCACGATCAGGTCCGTGTCCTCGATCTCGGCGTAGGAGGAGGTCCCGCCGCCGGAGCCGAACGCTGCCGCGAGCCCGGCCACGCTCGGCGCGTGGCACGTGCGGTTGCAGGAGTCGACGTTGTTGGTGCCCATCACGGCCCGGGCGAACTTCTGGACCATGAAGTTCATCTCGTTGGTGGCGCGTGCGCAGGAGAGCATGCCGAAGGAGTCGGGGCCGTGCTGGTCGATCCCCGCACGGAAACCCGCGGCGGCGCGTTCGAGGGCCTCTTCCCAGGAGGCGGGGCGCAGCTCGCCGTTCTCGCGGACCAGGGGACTGGTGAGTCGGTTCAGGGGCGCGGTTGACGTCTTGGAGCGCATGGGGCCTCATTCGGTCATGCCGGGGTCGGCGTCCGGGGTCAAGGGCCGGCGACCTCCGGCGTCAGCACTGTGGTGGGAACAGTGGATTCAAGCATCATCGTTTTGGATACTGTCTACAGTATTTGCTGTCAGTGCGTCTCAGTCAATAGGGTGGTGGCGTCGGGGAGCGCTGGTCAGCCACCGGCCACCCCGGTCGGGGCCGACTGCGTGGGCCTCGCCTCCGGCTGGTCGAGCATGCGGGCGTTGAGGAGGGAGGCGACCGAGTCGACGGCACGCAGGGTGGGAACCTCGACCCGCGTCAGGTCGGCCAGTTCCACCACGGCCGACAGGATGACGTCCAACTCCATCGGCCGGTTGCGTTCCAGGTCGTGCAGGGTGGAGGTGCGGTGGTCGCCGGCCCTCTCGGCCCCGGCCAGGCGGCGGTCGATGGATATCCCGGTCCGCACGCCGAGCCGGTCGGCCACTTCCAGGGTCTCGGCCATCATGGTGCGGGCCAGATCGCGGGTGGAGCGGTTGCGGCAGATCTGGACCATCGTCGACCTGGTCAGCGCACTGAGCGGGTTGAAGACGATGTTTCCCATCAGCTTGACCCAGATGTCCTCGCGCAGATCCCTCTCCAGGGGGCACCTGAGTCCGCCCGCGACCATGGCGGCCTGCAGGTCCAGGCAGCGCTGGGACTCCGTGCCGTCCGGTTCCCCGATGGAGAAGCGTGTCCCCTCGATGTGCTGTACGAGGCCCGGGCCGGCGAGTTCGGTGGCGGCATAGACCACGCAGCCGATGGCGCGCTCCACCGGGATGGCGCGGCTGACGGCGCCCTGGGGATCCACGCTCTCGATCCGGTGTCCTTCGTGGGGGCCGCCGGTTCCGTGGAAATACCACCAGGGGATCCCGTTCTGTGCCGCGATCACAGCGGTGGAGGGGCCGAGCATGGGTCGGAGCAGGGGGGTGCAGCCGGCGTAGTGCTGGGCCTTGAGCCCGAGGAAGACGAAGTCGACCGGCCCGACCTCGGCGGGGTCGTCGGTGGCGTGGGGGTGGGCCGTGAAGTCGCCCCGCTCGCTCAGCACGCGCACACCGTGCTCGCGGATGGCGCTCAGGTTCGGGCCGCGGGCGATGAGGTGGACGTCGGCCCCGCCGCGGTGGAGGGCAGCTCCCACGTAGGCGCCGATCGCGCCGGCGCCCAGGACAGCGATACGCATGGGCAACACCTTTCTTTTGTATCCTGTATACAGTATGCTCCTGTTCTGGCTCGGTCTGATGCCAAGAGGAGAAGAAGAGATGTCGGTCTGGAGTTTTGCGGCAACTTCTGCAATTTTTCATGCGGCGCCGTCTCCACATGCTCCTGAGCCGTGGCACCTGGCGCGCATCGCGGCCCGGACCTTCACGCAGGGCGAGGCCGTGCCCGCTGTCGAGGTGCCTTTGGCCGCGGCACTGGGAGCCGGCCTCGGTGAGGACCTCGTCTCGGGCCTCGACGTCCCCTCTCTCGACAGCGCCGCGATGGACGGTTACGCGGTCCGCGGTCCGGGGCCTTGGACGCTGCGGGGGCGCGTCCTTGCCGGACACGCAGGAGCAGTGGACCGGTTGCGGTCCGGGGAAGCGGTGGAAGTGGCCACCGGCGCCGCCCTTCCCCCGGGAACCGGATCCGTGCTCCCCCAGGAACAGGCCACCCTCGACGGGGACGGCCTGCAAGGCAGGGCCGAGCCCGGGCGGCACATCCGCCGACGCGGCGAGACCACACCGGCCGGGGCGCTGGTGGCGGAGCGCGGGACCCCCGTCACTCCGGCGCTCCTGGGGCTGGCGGCCGGCCTCGGGCGTGACACGCTGCCGGTACTGCGCCCTGTGGTCCACGCGCTGGTCACCGGAGACGAGATCACCCGCCACGGCGTCCCGGCGCCGGGGATGGTGCGGGACGCCATCAGCCCCATGCTTCCCGGCCTGGTGGCCTGGGCCGGAGGAACGCTGGCCCAGGCCGTGCCGGTCGCGGACGAGCGCGATGTGCTCCTGGGCGCGCTGGAACAAGCGCGGGCCGCCGACGTGATCGTCGTGTGCGGGTCCGCCTCGGCCGGGCCGGCCGACCACCTGCGCGGGGCGCTCGGCGACGCGGGTGCCCGGATCAGGATCGACGGCGTGGACTGCAGGCCGGGCCGTCCCCAGCTGCTGGCCGCTCTGGCTTCGGGCACGACGGTGGTCGGCCTGCCGGGCAACCCCAACGCGGCACTGGTGGCCGCGCTCACTCTGCTGGTGCCGCTCCTCAGCGGGCTCACCGGCCGCCGCGACCCCGCCCACACCGGGCGTAGGGTACGCCTGGTCGGCGGGCCCCGCGCGCGCCTGCTCGGGACCTCCCTGGTCCCGGTCCGGGTCAGCGGTGACCTGGCCGTGCCCGTGCCGCACAACGGCCCTGCCGACCTGCGCGCCGCCGGGGTGGCCGACGGCTACGCCGTCCTGCCGCCCCTCAGGAAGGGCTGGGGGCGGGTCGAGCTGGTGGCGCTGCCGGGATGAGGACGCAAGATTGTACACTGTCTACATTCCCTCCATGAAAGTCCAGTTCTTCGAGACCGGGAGCAGTCACATGTCGACACGGGGGCTGAAAACCGCCGCGGGCCAGATCCAGAGGCCCGTACCTTTGCGCGAAGCCGCCTACGAGGCGATCCTCGACCTCATCACCACCCGGACACTGTCCCCGGGGCTGCACCTGGTGGAGACCGAACTCGCCGAGCAGCTGGGCGTGTCCCGCCAGCCGGTGCGCGAGGCGATACAACGGTTGAGCAACGAGGGGTGGGTGGAGCTGCGTCCGGGCTACGGAGCGTTCGTCCACACACCCACCGAGACCGAGGCCGACCAGCTGCTGGCGGTCCGTTCGCTGCTGGAGACCGAGTCCGCCCGGCTCGCGGCCGAGAACGCCACGCCCGAGCAGATCGACCACCTCAGGGAGCTGATCGACTCCGGCCGGTCCGAGACCACATCAGGTAACACCGAGGCCGTGGTCCGGGTGAACTCCGAGTTCCACCGCAGCATCACGGTCGCTTCCGGCAACAAGGTGCTCACCGAACTGGCGGCCCAGGTCGACCGGAGGGTGCGCTGGTACTACACCCCGGTCGCCCGCATCCGCGGTTCGGCCTCCTGGGACGAACACGAGCAGCTCCTCGACGCCGTCGAGGCGCGCGACCCGGGCCGGGCCGGCACGTTGATGAGCGAGCACACCGAACGCACCCGGCTGACCTACAACGAGCACGCACAAGAGGAGGGGTGAACAGCGGCGTCTCCGCGCAGGCGGGCGGTCGGCCCGGCTTCGCCGTTTCCGTGCCGAGGGACACCGGCCCGCCGGTATCGGGCGCAGACAGCCGCGGCCTGCCGCGGGTCACACCGGTGTCTCGCCGCCAGGCACGGGCGGTGTCAGGGCGGGAAACCCTACGCGTTCCTTACACCACACGAACGTGCGCGCGTGAGAGTCTGGATCCCCGTCCGCGGCGGCGCGTCCTCGAGCGAGGGGGCGGCCCGCGGGCGTGATGTGTTCCCGCATCCGGAGCGGCACAGCGCCCGGGTGACCGACCGAGAAGGCCACGAACAGCCGATGCCGAAACGAACCTCACTCACCGCGGATCGTTCTTCCCTGACGCACCGCATCCGCTACGCGATGCGCCATCCCGGACGGATCGGCCCGTATCTGCGCCGCTCCGCCCGCGACCTGCGGTTGCGGCTCACCCACCGCGACCACGTCTCCTACTACCGCGCGGTCATGGCCTCCGACACCTCGCGCGACCCCAAGAAGGCGGTGGGCAGCCGCAACGAGAAGCGTTGGCTGGCCCTGGGGCAGATGCAGTTCGACTACCTGACCGGCCACGGCCTCGAGCCCGGCCAACGCATGCTCGACATCGGCTGCGGCAACCTGCGCGCCGGTTGGCGTTTCATCGAGCACCTCGACCCCGGCGACTACTACGGGATCGACATCTCCCCGGACATCCTCATCGCCGCCAAGAAGGTGCTGTCCGAGCGCGGGCTGCAGCACAAACTCCCGCACCTGACGCTCACCCACGACCTGACCTTCGACTTCCTGCCCGAGAACCACTTCGACGTCGTCCACGCCCACAGCGTCTTCTCGCACTCCCCGCCGCAGGTCATCGACGAGTGCCTGGCCCACGTGGAGCGTGTGCTCGCCCCGGGCGGGTTCTTCGACTTCACCTTCGACCGCACCGAGGGCGCCGAACACCACGTGCTGCGCGAGGACTTCTACTACCGCACCGAGAACCTGATCGCCCTGGCCGAGAGGCACGGGCTGCACGCGAAGTTCATGGACGACTGGGAAGAGCTCCCGCACGGGCAGTCCAAGATCCGCGTCACCGCGCCCGAGCGCGGCGCCGGCGCCTGAGCCGGCGCCCGGGCCGGGCGTCCCGTTTCCCCCATGGGCCCGCGGTCAAAAACCGAGGGAGAGCTGCTGAGTCGCGGTTCCCGGGGCCGGTTTCTGCGGAGGCGTGGCCGGGCGCGTGCGTTCCTTCCGCCCCCGGTGCGTCGCGGGCCCGTTGAGCCCATGCCGCCCGGCGGCCTCGCGGACCGCGGCCACCACCGCGTCGCTGTAGGCCTTCGGAGCGTAGGAACCGCGTCCGTACAGCTCCCGGTACAGCGGCACCAGGTGCGGATATTCCTGTTGCAGCCAGGACCGGTACCACTCCCGGGCTCCCGGCCGCAGGTGCAGCACGACCGGGGTGAGCCTGGCAGCCCCCGCCTCGGCGATCGCCGCGACGGTCTCCTCGATCTGTTCCGCCGAATCGGTGAGCCCCGGCAGGATCGGAGCCATCAGCACCGAACAGCTCAGCCCCCGTCCGGCGAAACGGCGCACCACGTCCAGCCGTGCGCGCGGGCTCGGTGTGCCCGGCTCCACCGACCGCCACACCGCCTCCTCCACTGACCCGACCGAGACCGCCAGGCCCACGTCGGTGACCCGGGAGGCCTCCTCGATGAGGTCGAGGTCGCGCAGCACGAGCCTTCCCTTGGTGAGCAGTGAGAACGGGTTGGCCGCCTCACGCAGAGCCCCGATGATCTGCGGCATGAGCCGGTAGTGGCCCTCCGCCCGCTGGTACGGGTCGGTGTTGGTGCCCATGGCCACCGGTTCTCCGGCCCAGTCGGGGCGGGCCAGCTCCGCGCGCAGCAGCTCGCCGGCGTTGGTCTTGACCATGATCCGGGTGTCGAAGTCCCGGCCGCTGTCCAGGTCGAGGTACTCGTGCGTGCGCCGCGCGAAGCAGTACACACACGCGTGCGCGCACCCCCGGTAGGGGTTGAGTGTCCATCGCATCATCGGGTCCTCGCCCGGAACCCGGTTGAGGATCGATCGGGCACGGATCTCCACCGCCATGGGGGCGTCGCCGGTACCGGACTCCACGGGGCCCGGACCCGGTGCCTTCAACCCTGCGCGGCCGGTGCCGCGCTCGGGCGGGGGCGGGGCCTCGAACAGGGGCTGTTGCCCCGTGTCCTCGGTGTCGTGTCGGAGGTTCTCCCAGCGCATGACCTGTATTCGAACATGATTTCGAATGCCTGTCCAGGGCATGGGCCCGGCACAACTGTGCCGGGGCCGCTGCGGCAGGTACCCGCACCCCGTATAACCTGGCCGCGGTCGACGACATCACCGCACCGGACGGGACACGCACATGAAGTACACGGCACCGGCCGCCGCGGCAGTCGCCGCCCTCGCCCTCACCCTCAGCGCCTGCAGCGTCCCCGAACCCGAGGGCAACGTCCCCGCCGGCGGGGCCGCCTCCGTCTCCGGTGAGGAACTCCTGGCCGAACACGGGCTCGACGGCATCGACGCCGAGGAGGTCATCGAGCGGCTCGACACCATGCCCGTGGAGGAGCGCCCCACCGGCCTCATGGCCTCCGTGCGGCCCGACACCCTCGTGGTCTCCGACGGACAACAGGGACAGGAGACCGAGCTCGACCTGCCCGAGGAACGCTTCTACCTGTCGATGGCGCCCTACGTCGAGGGCACCCACGAGTGCCATTTCCACAGCCTCACGACCTGCCTGGGCGAGCTGAGCGACGAAGAGATCGACGTCACCATCACCGACGACGCCGACGACAGCGTCCTGGTCGAGGAGACCACACGGACCTTCGACAACGGGTTCGCCGGTTACTGGCTGCCCAGCGGCATCGACGCGACCGTCACCGTCGAACACGACGGACACACCGGCAGCACCCAGGTCTCCACCGGAGAGGACGACCCCACCTGCCTGACCACCCTCGAACTGAGCTGAACGGATCCGGACGCGCGCAGGAGCCAGGGACAGGGGAACGCTCCTCGCGTGAACGGTGTCAGTCCACCCGGGCCAGACTGAGCGTGGTCACCGGCTCACCGCCGATGTCGTCCTCATCGAAGAAGTCGACCGCCATCGTCTCGCCGTCCACGATCACCGCCACCTGGGTGGACAACGGCGCGAAGTCCGGGAGCAGACAGTCGGAGGGGCCCTCCATCGTGCCGGGGAAGTCGACCACGGCCTCGTAACCGCGGTCGGTCGACGTGCTCAGGTCCAAGTCGGTGTGGCAGTCGCCGTCGTCGCCGACCTCGAGCTCGCCTGACCGGTCGCCCTCCTGGGTCTGCAACTCCACCAGGGCCCCGTTTTCGGCCACACCTTCCCAGTCGCCCTCGTGGGCCTGGGAGAACCGGGGCACACCCTCGGCCGGGTCGAGGTCGCGGTCCCCGGACCCGGGGTCCTCCGGCTCCCCGCTCGGCTCCGCGCCGTTCTCCGAGTCGGAGTCGTCGGCCCCGGCCGACTGCCCGGAGTTCCCGTTCCCGGGCAGGACGCCGGTCCCGCCGCCCAGCGACAGGCCCGCCAGGAACAGCGCCGCCCCGGCCACGACAGCGCCGGCACCCAGCAGCCAGCCACGCACGCGCGAGCGCTTCGCCGGCTCCTGCGCCCGAGCCGTCTGCGCTCGCGCCTGCGTCTGTGCCGCGGTCGGGGCGACCATCGTCGCCTGCGCCGCGTGCCCGGCCTGCACGAGCGTGCCCGCGTCCGCGGCTCCGCCCTGGCGCCCCAGCAGCGTCATGAGTACGTCCACCGAGCTCGGCCGCGCCGCCGGGTCCTTGGCCAGCGCTCCGGCCACCAGGCCGCGCAAGGGTTCGGGTACCTGCTGCAGGTCCGGTTCGACGTTGACGACGTTGTGCAGCACGTGCGGCACCGTCGTGCCCTCGAACGGCGACCGTCCCGTCGCCGCGAACGCGATGACCGCGCCCCAGGAGAAGACGTCCGAGGCCGTGGTCGCCCGTCCGTCGGCGATCTGCTCCGGAGCCATGAACGAGGGCGTACCGATCGGCGAGTTGGTCAGTGTGCCCGCGCCGAGGGTGTTCTGCGCGATCCCGAAGTCGATGACCCGGGCGCCGTCCCCGCCCAGCAGGACGTTGCCGGGTTTGAGGTCGCGGTGCACGATCCCCGCCTCGTGGATCGCCACC
This sequence comes from Nocardiopsis xinjiangensis YIM 90004, assembly GCF_000341145.1. Classification (GTDB taxonomy): domain Bacteria; phylum Actinomycetota; class Actinomycetes; order Streptosporangiales; family Streptosporangiaceae; genus Nocardiopsis; species Nocardiopsis xinjiangensis. The sequence goes on along the minus strand of NZ_ANBE01000012.1, from coordinate 23,265 downwards.
AGCGCCGTCGCGGTCGCCACCGCCAGACGGCTCAGGTCGCCGCCCCCCATCGGCCCCCGCGTACCGATGTGACTCTGCAGCGAGGGGCCGTCCACGTACTCGCTGACGATGTAGGGCGGGCGGGCGTCGAAGTCCACCGCCAGCACCGCCGCCGTGCAGAACGACGCGACCTGCCGCGCCGCCTGCGCCTCGCGCACGAACCGCTGACGCATCCCCGGGTCGTCGACGACCTCGCTGTTGAGGGTCTTGAGCGCCACCGGGGTCCCGTCCGGCCCCTCGGCCAGATACACGGTGCCCTGGCCTCCGGTACCGATCCGTCCGGTCAGGACGAACCCGCCCACACGGGACGGGTCGGTCTCACGCAGGGGAGAGGGGGAGCTCACAAGGTCCTCCGGCGGTGGTCGGGGCGATTGTGTGCGGGCCGCCGCCCGCTCGGATACCGGTGTGGCCGTCTCGTTCCGGTATCACACGGATCCGACGGTACCGCCTCGGGTGGTCCGTCCAGGCGTTGTTCTCCTCTCAAGGCAATACGCCCAGGTCAAGAAGAGGGGTAGCACCGGCACAACCTGTGCCTCCTCGGTAAGGGCGAGGTTGCCCCGTCCGGAGGAGGCCGCCGGGGTAGAGCTCGGGGCGCTGCCGACGTCACCAGCGCGCCAAGTCCGGCATGTGGGCGTTGGAGGCGATCAGGGCTGGCCCGTTGAAAGCCCGCGCACGAACTGATCCAGGAGAACACGAGGGCCGACCTCGCTCCCACCGGCCCGCTGGAGGCCGAGGGCAGCTCCAAGCGGTACGACACCAACGATGCCCTCTGTGCCAGGCCCAAAGGGGCGCAAGAGGCTAGGCTTAATTAATAGGACAAGCAGGGCGAGAGCAGGCGGCAGCCATCCCTCAGTGGGACGCGACCCCCATGAGGGTGCCCACATGATCTGCTTCTGGCGCCGGTTCCACCCACACCCTCACCTGCGTAAACCCGGCCTCTCGGAGAAGGCGCTCCCATCCGTGGGACTGGGCCGCCCACTGGTGCAGCCACACACGCCGGCCCCGGAATCCGCCCCCGTACATCCCTTGAGGTCCCGAGGAGCCCGGAACCGGCTCAGCGTGGGAGAACACCAACCGGCCGCTGGGAGTCAGCCGTTCGTGCACCAGCGGCAGCAGGTCGCGGGGATCGGAGAACCAAACCGCGCCCCAGACCGAGTAGATCGCATCCCATGTCTGGTCGGTGCCGCGCAGGAACTCCAGGACGTCGCCCTGGTGGAACTGCGCACCGAGCGGCTCCCATCGCTCCCGTGCCTGCTCCACCTGGAGGGGAGAGACGTCGATGCCCTCGGCCTTGACCCCTGCGCGGGCCAGGGCGGCGACCTCGATGCCGCGCCCGCATCCCAGTTCCAGGGCCGTGGCGGGTTCGCCGAGGAGCTCACGGCCGGGCCCGTGGCTCTCCCACTGGGTCCATCCGAATGCCGCATCGAGGTCGGGTTCGGCGGTGACTCCGCCGGCGTAGCGGTCCCAGTACTCGGTGATGGTGGAGGTCGGGTTGGCCATGGGGTCCCCTGTGCTCGTGGTGGCAGGACCCGGATCACGGTAGCGCGGGTCGGTGTCGGGGCGCAGGCGAACATGACGAAGAGCCACCACGGGTCAACCCGGGGTAGCCCTTCGTTTCAGGGGATCAGTGGCAGTTGCTCCCAGGGTGGCACGGCGAGCCCAGGGCCGCGTCGCGATCCCACAGCGGCCAGTCGATGGCGAACCCGGTGGCCTCCGCGAGACTGAAGCGGGTGGGCTCGCCCGGCTGGGCCACAGCGATGGCGGTGCACGCACGCGCCGAGGCTGCTCAGCACCAAGCTCAGGACGCAGTCGGCCTCGCTGAGAACCTGTTGGAGGCGGTCCCCTTCAATGCGCTGCGCGTCAACACCGTGACACGGCTGCGGGACCTGGTGGGTGACCTGTCGGGCCAATCGGCGGCGCGCGGTCTAGAGGAGCGCGTCAGGGCGCTGGGGTAGTCGATTCTGCTGCCAGAGTTGTTGGCGCCAGCTCCGCAGTGAGAACTTGGCGCTGAGGATGCCCAAGAGCGCCCGTTTGTTGGTGGCGCTCTCAGGATGGCCCATCGACGCTAGAAAGGGCTCCTGATGGAGGATGAGCAGGACGTGCGGGCACTGGACTACCTGTATGAGATGGGACTGCTGAAGCGGTACAAGCGCACTGGGTGGGTGGTCGCCGGTGTCGCTGCTCCGGAGTCGATCGCGGACCACTCGCACCGGACGGCCGTCGTCGCCGCGATCGTGGCTGAGTTGGAGGGAGCTGACCCTCAGCGGGCGGCCTTCCTGGCGTTGTTCCATGACACCCAGGAGACGCGCCTGACCGATATCCCCTACATCGGCAAGCGCTATCTGAAGGCCGCACCCAACGCTGAAGTGACTGCTGACCAGACCACGGGAATGCCGGAGGGGTTGGCGGGATTGATCGGGGGAGCGGAGTCGGAGTACGAGGCCCGGGAATCCAGCGAAGCCGTGTGTGCTCGGGACGCCGACAAGCTGGAATGCCTCCTCCAAGCCGTGGAGTACCGGGAACAGGGGACGAACACGCAGGCGTGGGTCGAAACCTCACTCGCAGCGTTGAAGACCCCGTCCGCTCAGCGGTTGGCCAAGCTCGCCCTGGAACGCAACCCGTTGGCATGGATGCACGAAGCCCGTGACTCCAAACCCCCGAAGTAGCCGGAAACGAGTTCGAGACTCCGCATCGACCAGCGTGCGCACACCCTCTCCCCAGCGCGTGTGATCAGACAGACACCGTGAGCTCGAGTAAGCGGGACCAGCCAATACGTGCCTCCACCGATGCTTCTTGAAGGCAGGGCTGTTGGCTGAGCTGGATAGGAGCAGTATCCCTGAAGCCATCCGCTGGGTGTCCTATGAGGCCTTCACCAGACCGCTCGACCTTCTCGGGCTCGCGTGACCAGTGCTGATGCCGACCTCCCTCGACTTTGAAACAGCCCTGCCGGCCCCAGGGGCGTGATTCGGGCCTCCGGTGGTCTCGGGCTCGCGTTGAGGGCTGCACAGAGTAACCGAAGAAGTCGCATGTGTGTTCATAATTCTGGGCGCATCAAATCCTCTAGTAAAGGTCTTTAAGGAGGCCTGGAGAGGGCTGTAGCCTTTGTGGCTGCGGAGTCAGGTCCCCCTCCTGGTTCTCCCCCCCTGTAGAAGGATTTTAAGTGAGTGACACAGCCCGAGTTTTGATGAATAAGTTGAACCTGGCGAAGGAAAGAAAGTCTGGCCCCTCTGAAAAAGACTTTCAATCATCGGTTGGATTTCTGTGGTCGGTGGGGCAGAAAGTAACGCAAGGGAAGGTCGCGCCGTCGCGATCTGAAGCCTCAGATGACCTCTCTTCGATCTTGGCTACATTTAATATTTCTTCTGATGGGAAGAAGGGGGCAGATAGGGCAATCGATAGACTCCTGGAGGTGGGTTTGTGGGATGTGGCTACGCACCCGAACACCTCCGGTGGTCCTGTCGAGGTAGTGCAGCTAGCGCCGGAATATTCAGACTTTATTGACACCGAGCCTCAGTGGGCTGCATCTGTGGTGAGTGCAGTACTAACGAGGTTCTTTCCGGGGCCCTCTAAAGAATTTCTTGACAATATTGGCCTTGAGGGGTTCGCGCGCGGACGCCTCTACTCATCCTTGCTTCCGCAAACTGGAGAGTGGTTTTCCAAGAGGCTTGGAATTTCCGCGGAGTATGGAGGGGATTGGGTGCGGGGAATTGTGCGCTTTGAGGATGGCTACGTATCGGCCTTCTCGAAAACCTCGAGCCCGTACGCAGATAAAGTTATTCAGAGTACTGGGTGGATTGCCTATGTGGGGGATGGGCTCTATGGTGACCAGAATCTTATTTCTGGAAACTGGAAGATGGCAGAATGTCAGGATCAGCGCATTCCTGTGCGCTTCTGGCGGGGGGATGATAAGAGGGGGTACAGGTTCGAGACCTGGGCAGTCATCGTTCAGCGTCGGCGTCAGTGGGGAATTGATAAATATGATAATGAGCGAAAGGAGTATGTCTGGGTGCTTGCTCCTGTTCCGTCACCTGATGTAGAGAGTTGGCCCATTTCTATTCGGGATGCCTTGGATGATGACATGGCCAAGTTCTACGATGAAACTCGGGAATTGGTGGGCGAAGATGTAGAGGGCTTTGTTCAGGATGAATTGGAAGTGGGTCTCAGAGGATTGGTGGAGAGCTACGCGTGCCTTAACTCTCGCGCCAGCGAGGCCGAAATGGTGAGGAGGGCGACTTCAACGACAAGGAAAATTCAGGATTACTTCAGGTCGCCCTCCGCTCGTAAGGCTGTTATGCAGAGAAGTGGGGGTCGATGCGAGAGCCCCGAATGTCTTGGCCACCCTTACGAGCGCTCGGTCAATGGTGATCCGATGCTTGAGGTCGATCACGTTCGTGATCTTGCTCAAGGGGGCAAGGACGTTCCGGTCAACATGATTGCGCTATGTCCAAACTGTCACGCCCTGAAAACCAGGGGTGAGAATAAAGATGAGTTGCGAAAGGCGCTTGTCAAAGCGGCGCGGGACAAGCATCAAAAATTGATCTCAGGCTGAATGGTGTTATCGAATGCGTAGTCGGGTGAAGGTCGGTATGAGTCGTCCTTCCCTGTTTATGCAGTGATTTGGTGGGCGTGGAGATGCGTGAAGAGTCCTCTGCTGCGTGCAGAGGGCGTCTTCCTGCTCCTATGCTTCCGCTGCGCGGAGGAACGCCACCCACTCCGACGCGGTGAACGGCAGGTGTTCGCGGTCGGGGTGCTGGGAGTAGCGGATGACTGCGCCGCCGTGTGTCAGGGAAGGCGACGCGGTCGCTGCGGTCGCTGTAGCTGGACTTGCGGAAGGTCAGTTCGCTCATGCGGACCACCTGCCCAGGTGTGGACGCTTCGTAGTAACCGGCTGCGGCCAATGGCCTCGTCCTACCTCGAGCGGCCTTTTCAACGGAGACCCTGGATGGGGTAGCGGGGTTCACGGATGACCGTAGAGGAGCCCTGCCGATGACGAGGGCTCCTCCTTTGTTGGGTCTATGCGTCTGCCTGAACGGTGTCGAGTAGTACGCGCCACTCCATCGATCCGAAGGAGAGGTGTCCGGCCTCGCGGCTCTGGGCGTCACGGACAGCGGAGAGACCTGGAACGTTCGCCACCTCTACGCAGTTGTCGCTGTGCGCCATGGAGCGTGACTGACGGAACCCACGGGCCCACGGCACCGGCCGGTCTGGCCGACCATCGGGAACTGGGCGGCCCACGGTGGCTACGGGCCCAATCGAGCTTTCGGGGTCCGCATGGACCGCGTGCCCCGTTCGACACGTGTGGTGCGAACGAGGTGCGCCCAGCGTGTCCGGCTGCTACGCCTTCCAGCCCGAGGACCTCGCCCGCCTGGCCGAAGTCGCCCTGCACCAGTTCGTCCAGAACCTGCTCGCACGTGATCCAGCTCGCCCGCAATGTGCGTACTGGGGAGGCGATGTGAATGAACGCTTCCATCCCTCCCACGAACCCGAGCCCGGATCCGGATACGGCTTCGGGGCCGGAAACGACCTCGGATACGGCCTCGCGCCCTGACTCAGAATCCGACCCGGACCTGGCCCGCCTCCGGTGCACCTACGGCCACCACTGGTGCATCTGGCGCACCCCCAACTGGTGGATGGCCACTGCACGCATCAACGGCGTTACTCCAACCCTTATGGAACGCACGCCCGACGGCCTCGAACGACGGCTACGCAATCCTGGCCGCCAGATTCGGCGGCCCCATCGCAACCTGACGCTTCAGGCCGGACTCAGAGCCGCCTCGGGTCCGCTTGAGGTAACCCGCACACGGCAGTCGCACGGCAGACGTCAGGACGCCGATCCGCCTGCCAGAACCCGGAGCCGGGCCCGAGCCCCAAGACCGACGCGGCCGGGCAACACACCCCCATCTCCTCAGACACCCGGGCCCCCACCCGGCCGCGCCACTACGCCACAGCCACAGAGCGAGGAGTGCCCATGGTCCGCACCTACAGCGCCAACGACCCTGTTGCCGATTTGCCCCTAACCTCCGACGAACAGGAGGTCGCCGACGAGGTCGACCGCATTCGTGAGCTGAACCGGAAGAACGCGCAGCAGATGAGCGATGGCTCGATCGGCAGCGGAGAGTAGGCCGTCGGGGTTGGACGCCTGGCCCCGGGCCTCAGTATCAGAGTCAGGAGCGGGCGGAGCCCGAGGAACCTGGGGAGGTCGATCGTGGGGCCCGCGGGGCCTGCGGAGCCCTCCACGCGAACACAGGCGCGTGCTCGGAGCGCACACCCATCCCGATGAGGAACGCGGGCACGCGCGTCAGCGCGGGGAACCGCCGCAGCAACCCCACCACCGGCTTGGGCGGGCCCGCCCGCCGGCCGGCGAGGATCGGCGTGACGACATTCCGGTGGATGAGACGTTGCAACGTCTGCACCACCACCGTGGGCAGTAGCCGGCGCCGACGCACCCGCGCCAGCTCCGCCGGGGTCGGCCCGTCCTTGCGCAGCGGGCCGGCGAGCAGGGTCGCTGCACCCACGGCGTCCTGCACTGCGAGGTTGATGCCCACGCCACCCACGGGCGACATCGCGTGGGCGGCGTCGCCGATGCACAGCAACCCGTCGGTGTGCCAACGGCGCAGGCGGTCCACGCGCACGTCGAGGTGTTTCACCTCGTCCATGGACCCCAGCGCCTCGGCGCGTTCGGCGAACTCGGGCGCGAGTTCGGCGATGTCCTCACGGAAGGCGGCGATTCCGCGCTCACGCAACTGGGCGTCGGTTCCCTTGCGGCCGATGTAGGCGATCTGCAGGTAACCCTCGCGGGGGAAGACGACCATGAAGCGTCCCTCACCCGCACGGGGAGCGAGCGCGAACTCCTGCGGGGCCGATCCGGGCAGGCGGAACCACCAAGCATCGATCTCCGCCGGGAACTCTCTGCGCTGCAACCCGCTCAGGTCCCGCAGCAGCGAACCGCGTCCGTCGCACGCCAGGGTGAGCCGTGCGCGGGTTTCCCCGGGACCGTCGGGGCCTTCGTGGCAGACCCCCACCACACGCCCGTCCTCCCACAGCAGGTCGGTGACACGGGTGTTCATACGCAGGGTGAAGGTGGGTTCCTCGTGGGCGGAGTCGGAGAGCAGGTCGAGCAGATCCCACTGCGGCACCATCGCGATGTAGCCGCGGGAGGTACGCAGCCGGCGGAAGTCCGCGATGGTCACCGAGTGCTCGCCGACGGGGAAGGCCACCCGTTCCAAGCGGCTCTGCGGCAACGCATCGAAGCGCGCTCCCAGACCGAGCTCGTCGAGCAGGCGGAGCGTGGAGGGGTGCACGGTGTCGCCGCGGAAGTCGCGGAGGAAGTCGGCGTGCTTCTCCAGGACGGTGACCTCGACGCCGGCCCGCGCGAGCAGGAGTCCGGCGATCATCCCGGCGGGACCACCGCCCACGATCAGACAGGTGGTGTCGGTACTCATCGTTGCTCCTTCGCGGGCTTCTCGAATTCACCGGGACCAGGCATCGGACAGACACTGGGGGCCATGTTGCTGTTCTTCCCCGATGCGTCGAACATGCACCGGTACCGTGGTGGCAAAGGTCGGCGCGCCGGGCAGGACCACCGGTGTCGGAGGTATGGGCAGGCCGGGCCACGGGACGGACCGTCCACGGGAAGCATCAGCGCGGACGGCTCACCTGGCGGGGAGCACAGGCACACCTCAACCGGTACCGGCTCTTGCACCGGGTACTCCGCACAGGGTCGAACACGTGCGGTCCCTGGGATCGCCCCGGCACGGGACGCCCGAGATGCCTGGGCCGCCAGGACCCGGCTGCCCGTCACCGACCCCGACCGACCGCGAGCGAAGGGACAGGCCGTGCGTGCCAACCGGATTCCGACCGAGGAGATCAAACGCGAACCGGCGGCGTTCGACGACCGGGTCACGGCCGACGGCCGCTACGGCCGGACGGCGGAGCCCGGTCGCTACCGCCTGATCATCAACCGCGCCTGCCCCTGGGCGCACCGCACGGTCATCACCCGCCGGCTCATGGGGCTGGAGGACACGGTCTCCCTTGCCGTCACCGACCCCAGGCAGGAGATCATCGACGGCGACCCGCACTGGGTGTTCACCGAGGAGACCGGCAGCCCCGGCGACCGCGACCCTGTGCTGGGCATCCACGCGCTGCGCGAGGCCTACCTGGCGCGCGATCCCGACTACGACGGCGGCGTGAGCGTACCCGGGCTGGTGGACATCCCCAGCGGCCACCTGGTCACCAACGACTACGACCGCTTGGCCCTGGACATGGCCACCGAATGGGACGGGCTCACCCGCGAGGGCGCCCCGGACCTGTACCCGGAGCCGCTGCGCGAGGAGATCGAGGAGATCGGCGCGGGGGTCTACCAGGACGTCAACAACGGGGTCTACCGCTCCGGGTTCGCCCCCGACCAGCGCAGCTACGACCGGGCGGTGTCCGCGCTCTTCGCGCGCCTGGACGAGCTGGAGGAACGCCTGACCGACCGGCGCTACCTGGCCGGAGACCACATCACGATGGCCGACATCCGGCTGTTCGTGACCCTGGTGCGCTTCGACGCCGCCTACCACGGCCACTTCAAGTGCAACATCCGCAAGCTCATCGAGTACCCGGCGCTGTGGGCCTACGCGCGGGACCTGTTCCAGACACCGGGGTTCGGCGACACCACCCAGCTCGACCACATCCGTGTGCATTACTACTGGGTGCACGAGGGCATCAACCCGACGCGGATCGTCGCGGCGGGCCCGGACCCGCGCCAGTGGTTGATCCCGCACGGACGTGAGGCGCTGGGCGGGTCCCCGTTCGGCGGCGGCACCGCGCCGGGTCCGGTGCCGGTGGGGGAGCGGGTGCCGGAACCGGGGGAGTACCGATCCTGAGCCCCGCGGACCTCGTGCCGCCCGCAGCCTTCAGCGGCGACCGCGCACTCCGGTGCCTGGCAGACCCTCGGATCAGCCCTCTGGACGAGGGCGGGACGTACGTTCCCAGAGGCGGGTGAGAAGCTCGTCCCAGGTGCGGGCCTCGGTCAGGCCGGCAGCGGAGGCGACCCAGTAGGACTGGGTGGCCTCCCCGAAGAAGATGATCAGGCCCCGGTGGCGGGCCTGGAGCATGGCCGCCCTGGTGTGCTCGGTGGAGAACTCGGCGCGGTGCCCGCCGAGCCGGGGCAGGGACTGGGCCCGGTGGGTGCGGCAGGTGCTGTGCGCACACGTGGGACACGAGGTACCGGGGAGGTCGCCGGGCTGCGCGGGACGGGGCGTGGTGTGAGCCGACTGCGCGGTGCGGGGCTGAGGGATAGGATGCATGGTCGATCCTGCTTTCTATGTCTTTGGTGAGGCTTGGGATTCAGGGTTTGTGTGGGGCTCAGGAGACGTTGCCGCGTCTTCTGAGCCCTCTTTCATGCGTGCAGCCGTGTGCGATCGCTCTGGACCTGGCTGGTCAGGCCGGGCCGGTCACGCCTGGCTCCACGGGTTCTCGTCGAGGTCCTGGTCCAGGAAGAACCAGACCTTGCGCAACCCCGGATGGGCGTTGTCGCCCCACGAAGTCGCCAGCATGTCGACCAACGCCAGCCCGCGCCCCGACTCACACCCCACGCGCGTGCCCCCGGACTCGGGCTCCAGCCGGCCCCACCGTTGCGGGGTGATGCTGCCCCGGTCGGCACAGGTCAGGTGCAACCCCCGTACGGAACGGCGGACCTGGAGCGTGAAACTGCCGCCCGGTCGGCTGGAACGGCTGTGCTGGATCGCGTTGGCGGCCAGCTCACTGCCCAACAGGGTGAACAGGTAGCGGTAGTCGCCGGAGTAGGTCACCGCGCAGGTGTCCAGGAACGCCCGGACCAGCGGCAGGAGCGTCGGGATTCCGGGGAAGCTGTACTGGCGGTGCCGGTAGTACGGGCGGTCGCGGCGCCCGGAGAAGTAGTGGGCGTGGTGCGGACGGATGAAGCTGGACAGCGGAACGGTGACCTCGCTCCGGGCGAGCTCGGACGCGAATGCGGACATTGACGGACACACTCCTCGGCATAGCAATGCACGGACAGGGGTGATGGCGGGGTGCCCGTTGGAGAGATTCACGGTTGACGTGACGCGCGGAACGGGCAGGACATAGCGTGACCTGCGGAAAGCTACTGCTTCCACTGAGCCATCAACTACATACTCATAGTGAATCAGGGATTCCCTGGAGTCAAGCTAAACAGGGATTCCCTTGTTCTTTGCTAGGTTGCCCCCATGAAGCCAACCCTCAGTCCCACCATTCGACGCAGGCGCCTCGCGCGTATTCTTCGTGACCTTCGGGAGGAAACAGGACAAACTCTCGAAATCGTCGCTCAGCGGACAGGTGTTCCCAAGACGACCATTGGGCGGTTGGAAACAGCCGAGTTGAAGCGCATCAGATCTGGACAGCTCGATGAGCTGGCCCGGGTGTACGGGGTCAGCGAAGAAGCTTGGAAGAGCCTGCACCAACTGGCCAAGGATGCCAACGAGCGTGGCTGGTGGTCGAAGTACAAAGACGTGTTCAGATCCAGTGGCCTACCGTCCTTCGAGATAGAGGCTTCTTACATTCGTACGTACGAAGCCCAAGTCATTCCTGGCCTGCTACAAACACCTCAGTACACACGCGCTGTGTTCACAGGAACTATGTCTGTCCCGCCGGAGAACGTCCAGCGCTATGTCGACGGCAGGCGACAACGACAGGAGATCTTGGACCGTCTCTACCCACCTGAGTACGTCGCGGTGATTGATGAAGCTGCCCTTCGCAGGCCCGCTGGGAGCTGGGAGGACCTGACAGAGCAACTGCGTCACCTGACGCAGATGGCTCAGCGTCCGCGCGTGACCATCCACGTCTTGCCGTTCTCGGCAGGCATGCATGGTGCCAACCTGGGCGGATTTCAAATCATGGATTTCCCGGAGCCGACAGACCCGACCATCGCCTACGTGGAGAATCCCACCTCCATCCTGTTCCTTGAAGAGGAAGATGAGATCCGCCGCTATGATGCCATGTGGCGCGAAGCCCACAGCGCATCTCTGACTGCCGCCCAGTCCGTGGACTTCCTCCATGGCATGATCACATCATTAGAAGGTGAAGCATGACGGAATTGATCTTCCACAAGAGCAGTTACAGCGGAGCAAGTGAGAACTGCGTGGAAGTAGCCCAGATCCCGATCGCGTTTCGGGAGAGCAGCTACAGCGGCGAGACCGGTGGCAACTGCGTGGAGGTCGGCGCGCTCCCCTGTGGCGCTGCCATGCGCGACTCCAAGCAACCCGATGCGGGTCACCTCCCCTTCCCCGCCTCCGAGTGGACCGGATTCCTCTCCGCCGCGCTCCGCTGAGCCAGACCACCGGTGCCCGTTCACGGCCATACGCCTGGCCGGGCAGGAGGGCCCACAGGGCGTCCGGTGCTGTCGGCGATCCGAGTGTGTAACGCTCCCAGGCCGGCGCCTCGTCGGCATACTCGGTGATCTGGCAGACGCAATCCCACGCAAAGGCATTGGTCCGGAGCCCGGCACCGGCTTCCATGGGTCTTGCGGGCCATTCGGTAGATCAGAACCCTGCGGCCCGGGTCCACCCCCCCGTATCGATGAGGAGGCCGATATGAACGACGACGGCAATAACTGATCCCACGGACACGACGACGGCGGGGCGCCCCTCGGGCCGCCCCGCCCCCTACGTGTGGGGATAGGTCGCTGGTTCAGGGGAAGGCCTTTCTGATGCGTTCGGCCACCTCTGTGAGCCAGATGTCGCCGGCACGGGTGTGGTCGTGCGACGACAGGTAGCCCTGGTACCGGGCGAAGTAGCCCTCGACGGGGGAGGCCAGCTCGTGCCAATCCTCGCCGGTATTGCCCACGGTCCCGTGCATGGGAAAGAGCTTGGCGTGGGCGTGGTCGACCCCGTAACCCTCGTACATGATTCCGGTGCGGGCCACGTCGTCGAAGGCAGAGTCCAACCGGCAGGCCACCTCACGGGCTGCCAAATGCAACGCTGTGTACTCCGACGGCTCCATCTCGACCACGTAGCTTGGGCGATGTGCCTTGGGGATGACCACGGAGAAGCCTTCGGTGTTGGGAAAGATCGACAGGAACGCCAGGTGATCGGTGTCTTCCCAGATGCGGTGGGCGGGCGCGTCTTCGGAGATGATCCGGCAGAAGACGCACGCCGGGTCGCGGTCGGTGCTCATCGGCTTCCTTCGCTCTGTGGGGACGGGATGAGGCTGGCGCAGGTGTCGCAGGCGGGGTCGCGCTGGACGCTCTGTTGGTCGAGAGTCAGATCGTGCGACCACACCCCTACACGGCGGTTGAGTGAGGCGGGGGTTCCGAAACGGCCCAGGTGACGCAACACGTCCAACGCAGCCAGGGATGAAGCCAGCATGTTGACCGGCCCGTTGGAGGGCGCCTGGTATCGCCCGTTGACTCGCGCGATGAGGGCGGCCACATCGGACTCGTCGTCCTCGGGAGGCCGTGCGGTGAGCGTGCGGCAGTCCCAGCACCCGGTGAATCCCGGGACCACCAGCGGGCCCCACACCGCGATGTCATTGACATAGCAGGCGTTCAACCACGCCGTTTCCGATGCGACACAGTGGGCGTTGACCATCTTCGTCAAACCGGGGGAGTCTGCTGAGACCACGAGGAGGTCACTCTCGGGCAGGTGCTCCAAGTCTGTTGAGGCCGCCACGTCGTGTGCGACAGGGTGCGCTCCGCAGGAGGGGTTACGTCGCCGCAGTTCTCGGGACAGTGCTTCGGCCTTGGGCAGACCGACGTCGGACTCGGTGAACAGGAACTGACGGGTCAGGTTGCTCAGCTCCACGTGGTCGCTGTCCACCAGGGTCAGTTCACCGACCCCGGCCGTGGCCAGAGTTACCGCCATCAAGCTACCGATCCCACCGCAGCCGAGCAGAACGACGTGGGATTCGCTCAGGCGGCGTTGTACGCGTTCGGCGTCGGCGCCTGAGAGTTCGTAGAACAGCGCGTGCCTGCTGTAGCGGTCGGCTCGGTCGTATGTGTGCGTGGGGATCAGGCAGTTTCCGCTTTCGAGTAGCAGCATGGCGGCCTCGGCTGTCGTGGCGTCCACACCATGGGATGCTCGCAAATGGTCCGAGGCTTCGCGGCGGGTGCGCGGTTCGAGGAAGTGGTCCGCCAGACGCAGCAGTGGCTCCCACAGAGAACGGTTGCGCACGGGCTGGCGTATCGAACCGAAACCGAGAAACAGGGTCGCATCCTGGACCCCGACGCGCACGTAGGGCGCGAGTATGTGAGGAGCCTCGTCGTGCATGGCATCAGAGTGCATGGCCGGTACCGCCTGGGCGTCCGAGAACAGGGAACGGCGCGAGCGTAGACCGCAAGGGTGAGTCGAACTCGGGGTATTGCGCCAGATTGCATCTGCAGGACCTCTCGGACCCTGCCGTGACGGTTCGGTCCGAGAGATACTCGTGGCGCACCCCCTGAATTGAGGAGGACCATGAAACTCCGCAAGCTCGGCACCACATCCCAAAACGGTGGCTGCCCCACGTTGTACGAGACAGACACTGGTGACATCGTGGTGCAAGGTGACAAGCTGACCGATCCCGAAGCCCGGCAGCAGCTGAGCGACGTGCTCGCCGGCGAGGAGTTCGTCGTCGTCCCCCGTGCCCTGCTCACACGTTTCGCCCCCGAGGAATGACATGCCCGAGATCGTCAGCGGAGGGGATTTCACCGATCTCTTCCGCCGCTACCGCTACACCGCCTGGCGCCTGGAGACACGCACGCACTATGGAAAAGCGGACGAGGACCAACCGTTCCAGGAATGGCTCTCCGGTAAGGACCCCGATATGGAATGGTTCAGGCCGTGGCTGCAGATGATGCGGGAGGAGCTGGGCACCGGTAAGCGCATGGAACGGGTCCGTCTCATCGACGATCCGCCCTCGGACTATCTGCGCTGGGAGCTGTGGGGTACGCCCTACAATCTCGGTGTCGGTGAGGACATCCGGTATCTGCCGCGTACCCACCCAATCGTGGCGGAGCTTCCCGACCACGACTTCTGGGTCTTCGACAGCCGCACGGTGGCCCGTTTGGAGTTCGAGGACGACCGTTTTCTCGGTGCCACCCTGACCGAGGATCCTGGGCAGGTGCTGACGGCTCTCCAAGCACGGGACGCGGCCTGGCACCATGCGCTGACCTTCACCGAGTACATGGCTACTCGCGCTCTATGACCGACTACCAGACAGCCCGGGTCTCCCTCGGAGTGCGCTTGCGCGAGCTTCGGGAGGAGTCCGGGCTCTCAGGGCGTGAACTGGCCGCCAGGGCGGCATGGCACCCGTCCAAGGTCTCACGTCTGGAACATGGCAAACAGACCGCGAGCACAGAGGACCTGCGCTCATGGGCACTATTGTGCGGGCGTCGGGAAGCCGCCGGGGGATTGGTCGCCCAACTTCGGTCTCTTGAAACCCATTATGCGAGTTGGCGGCGTCAGCTTTCGGCTGGACACGAAGCACGGCAGCAGTCCTATTTTCCGCTGGATGAGCAGACACAAAGTTTTCAGATATTCGAATCCGCTTGTGTCCCGGGGTTCCTGCAGACCGCCGAATATGCACGGTTCATGTTTCGGCGGGGAGCGCGGCTGCACCGTGTGCCCGATGACGGACAACGTGCGGTGAACGCCAGGGTCGAGCGCCAGCGTGTGCTCGAGGCGCCCGGAAAGTCGTTCCACATCCTCATGTGGGAACCGGCTCTGAGGCTCCGCCTGGCGCCTGACACGGTGATGGCCGCTCAGCTCGAACGCATCAGCACAGTTCTCAGATCGGGCAAGGCCGAGATCGGGGTCGTCCCGATGCGGTGCAGTACGGACGTGGTGCCGTCCCATGGCTTTTGGATCTTCGACGACGATCGGGTCCTGGTGGAGACCATTGGCGCTGAACTTTGCCTGACCGAGGACGGCGCAGTCGAACCGTACCGACGCGTGTTCTCGGCTCTGTCCCGCTCTGCGGTACGTGGACAGGCCGCGCTCGAACTGGTGGAGCGCGCCCGCCGCGAACTCACCGGACCCGACGGGTCCTGATCCCCGGTGGGCTCACCGGAACAGAGACCGACCGTATTCCCCGAGACGTCCAGGTCGCTGCCGACGTGGTCGCCGTGACCGTCGCCGAGTTCATCCCGCGCGACTTCCTCCAATCCCAGCAGGTCGTAAGCGGGTTCCCGCTCATCGGTCGCTGCGCTGATGGCTGGAGCGGGGCCCGAACCCGTGGTCCACGTGCGCCCGTCCCGATCCGGCGGCACGGTTTCCGGTGACTCGCCTTCGCGGTGGCGAGGCAAGACCGTGGGCAACCCCTGCTCCGCAACGGCCGGCGTGCCCGGCCGTCACCTGGTTGGGCACGGGGAGCCGGGGATCGTCACCGTCTCGATCATGGCCACATCGGGCCGCATGCGACCATCCGCGCGATACGTGAAATATCGGGTACAGAGCTCCGGACGCGGTGTCGCGGCAAGTTCCGTACCAGATGACCATCGAGGACGGTTGGGTTTCCCCGGGGGTATTTTCACCGAACCCGCCCGCCCCGCGGTCGAGTGCGGAATCAACCGCCTCAAGAGGCACCGCGCTCTCACCACGCGATACGACAAGCCGGCGGTGCGCTACGAGGCGACCGTCCTTGTCGCTGCCATCAACGAGTGGCTGTGGCGTACTGGTCCGACGACAGTTCGAACACCCGCACTCGACGACCACAGCTGGGATCGACGGTCTCACGGACCGGATGCATCCCCAGTTTCGTGATGATTCGTTCGGAGGCGCCGTTGCCTGTCTGGGCGATGCTGACGATCCGGTCCAGCCCGCGATCCTCGAACCCGAACCGCACTGCAGCCGCAGCAGCCTCCGTGGCCAGGCCCTGCCCCCAGTAGGAACGTCCCAGCCGCCAGCCGACCTCGACCGCGGGCAGCAGCTCCGGCATGAAATCGGGGACCGAGAGACCGGTGAACCCGGCCAGTTGGCCAGTGGAGCGGATCTCCACGGCGAACAGGCCGAAGCCCTGCCTGTCCCACGCGCGCTCCATCGCCTCGATTCCGCGGTGAGTCTGCTGTTGGTCACGGACACTGCCGTCACCGATCCACCGCATGACCTCTGGATCCGCATTGACAGCAGCCATGGGCCCGGCGTCCTCCGCGCGCCAGCGACGCAGGACCAAGCGGGGAGTCTCAAGTATGGCCATCCGAGCATTCTGGTTCACAGACATACTCCGCACCTTCCTTGCCTGGCACTTCCGATACACGGCTCAGGGCGGTATGGCCCCGGCCAAGCTGTCACTCCGGAGCATGGCAAACAATCCGCGCGCATGGAGGACCTGCGCCCATGGGCGCTGTTGTGCGGGTGTCGGGGTATACGCTGATCTGCTACCTGAGACCCACCGAACGAGGTGGTCTCGAGGGAGCAGCGGACGTGTCAGGGCTTAGAACTCCTAACGAAATGATNGGCCGAAGCCGCGGGCAGCCCCGAACGGTGGGACAAGCTCAGATACAGACCACGATCTTCCCCCGCGTGTGTCCCCGCTCGGCGTATGCGTGCGCTTCCGCGGTCCGTTCGAGCGGGTAGGTCCGCTCGATGCGCGGTGTGTAGCGGGCTTGTCGGCCGAGTTCGCCCGCTTCGGCGAGGAGCGTGGAGTCGTTCTCCGCGTTGGCCAGATGCACACCCAGGCGCTGCGCGTTGGCGTAGTCGGCGATCGTCGACACGCGGGCAGGGTCGCCCACGATCGCAATGAGATCGGCCAGGGATCCGGAGGCCGCAGTGTCGAGCGCGATGTCGACACCGTCCGGAGCCAGGGCGGCGAGGCGTTCCGCGAGGCCGGTGCCGTAGGTGGTGGGAACGGCTCCGAGAGAGGTAAGGAACTCGTGATTGCGCTCGCTGGCCGTCCCGATCACGATGGCGCCCTGAGCCACCGCGATCTCGACCGCAGCACTGCCCACGCCTCCGGCGGCGCCCTCGATGAGCAGAGTGCGCCCCCGCAGGGGACCGAGCGCCTTCAGCCCGCCCATCGCGGTCACGGATCCCAGACCGGCGCCGGCGGCCTCCTCGTCGGTCCACGCGGCGGGCGCGTGGGCCCAGGCCGAGAGTACGGCCAGCTCCGCCGTCGCGCCGGTGACGCCGCCCAGCCCGAAGACACGGTCGCCGATGCTCACGCCCTGCACGCCCTCACCGGTCTCGTCGACCACGCCGACGGCATCACGCCCAGGAACCGCGGGCAGGTCCACGGGGAGCACCTCGTGCACCGCACCGGAACGCACCTTCCAGTCGACGGGATTGACGCCGGCCGCCGCAACGCGGATGCGGATTTCGCCGGCCCCGGGACGCGGCTCCGGCACCTGTTCGACCATGAGAGTCTCTACACCGCCGTACTCGTGATAACGGACTGCGCGCATGACGTTCTGCCTTTCCAACACGGCCTGCACCGGCCGTCCCTGAGATCAGTGGGATGAATGTTCGGCGAGTGCCGACGCCCGCTACGCTAGAACCTGACGTTGACGTCAGGTGCAAGTCGGGCGGGCCGCCCGACAGAGGAGGACCGGTGCGCATCGGTGAGGTCGCCGAGAAGGCAGGAGTGAGCGTCCGGGCGCTGCGCTATTACGAGGAACAGGGTCTGCTCCAGGCGGGCCGCAGCCCCGGCGGCCAGCGGCATTACCCCGACACTGCCGTCGGCCGAGTCCGGCTGATCCAACAGCTGTATGCCGCGGGCCTCCCGAGCAGAGTGGTCCGCAAGGTGCTGCCGTGCGTGGACTCGGGTGAAGAAAAAGCGCCCCCGGAACTCCTGGACCAGATGGCGGTCGAGCGTGTCCGCGTCGATCAGCGGATCACCGACCTGCTCGCTGTGCGCGACCAGCTCGACGACGTGATCGCCATCGCGCGGGACCCTGATTCCGACTGCTCCCACGTGGAGTGAAGGCTACTGCCGCAATGGCTTCAGACGTCGCCAGCAGATGAGTGCGCATCCGAGGGTGAGGAAGGCTTCGTGGATGCCGTCGCGTATCTCCCAGCGGATGCGCAGGCGGCGGAACCAGTGCGGGTGGGCGAACGCGCGCTCGACGGTCCAGCGTTGGGTGCCGAGGCCGGAGCCGTGCTCGGTGCCGCGGCGGGCGATCAGCGGCTTCACACCGAGGTCCCAGACCAGGCGGCGGTACTTGCCGTGGTCATAGCCGCGGTCGGCCAGCACCACGTCCGGACGGCTTCGGGGCCGGCCGCGCTTGCCCCGCACCGGCGGCACGGCTTGAAGGAGTGGGATCAGTTGGGTGACGTCGTTGCGGTTGCCGCCGGTCAGGGTGGCGGCGAGCGGGATTGCCGGTGGTCTCGGTGATCAAATGGTGCTTGCTGCCGGTTCTGCCCCGGTCGACGGGGCTTCGTCCGGCCTTGGTTTCCCCTTTAACGCCCGGATGTGCGAGCCGTCGACGGCCGCCCGGGAGAAGCCCAGGGCATTCGCGCCGCGCAGCTCGGCCAGCAAGACCTCGTGGAACCGGGGCCACACCCCGGCCCCGGTCCACTCGGCCAGGCGGCGCCAGCAGGTCATACCCGAGCCGAAGCCGAGTTCCTGCGGCAGATGCTCCCAGGCGATCCCGGTGTGCAGCGCGAACAAGACGCCCTGGAACACCAGCCGGTCCGGATGCCGCTTGCGTCCTGGATGCCGAAGCCGACGCTCCACCTCGGGCAGCAGCGGCCCGAGTACCGCCCACAGCTCGTCATCGACTTCCCACGGTTTCGGCCGCGCCACCCCGCACCCCCGGATCATCGGTCCTGGAGTGATCCAACCACCTCGAAGATCATTTCGTTAGGAGTTCTTACGGCCCACGCCGCAGAAGTCGTCGACCTCGACGACCTCGCCCACCTCGACGCCGTCGGGACGCCAGCGACTCACGGACACCACGCCCGGATCCAGCAGTTCGAGCCCATCGAAGAATTTCGCGATCTTCTCCGGTGTTCGGTTCACGCGAGGGTTCTGTCCGCTCTCGTTCCAGCTCCGCGTCATCTCCTCCATCGTCTCGGGATGAATGACATTGGTGTCGTCGTACAGAACGAGATAACTCCCCGAAGGCAGAGCCGCCACGAGCTTTCGAACGAGGGAACAGGCCTCCTCGTCATCAGGGATGTGGCCGACGATGCCCATGAGCATCAGGGCGATGGGCTGCTCGAAGTCCAGGGTTTTGGCGGCCTGGTCCAGGATGAGGTCCGGTTCGCGCAGGTCCGCGTCGATGTAATCGGTGGCACCTTCGGCCGTGCCGACGAGCAGGGCGCGGGCATGGGCCAGGAGGAGGGGATCGTGGTCGGAGTAGACGATGCGCGAATCGGGGGCGATCGCCTGGGCCACCTCGTGTGTGTTGTTCACGGTGGGCAGACCGGTGCCGACATCGAGGAACTGGCGTATTCCCACGTCGCGGGTCAGATGGGTGACCGCGCGCACGAGGAAAGCGCGGGCGGCTACCGCGATCTCCACGATGTGGGGGTTCGTTCTGCGGATCTGATCGCCCACCGCACGATCGGACGGATAATTGTCTTTTCCGCCCAGCCAGTAATTCCAGACACGAGCCGATTGAGGGACGGATGTGTCCAGTTGGCTCTGGGAGGGCTTGTCGTGCGGGCTGTTGTCCGTCATGAGGGCCTAACAGTCAACGGTGAGGGGGTGGCAGTTTAGTTGATCCATTCCGTGAAGCAGCAGATCCTCCTGGCCTCCGCGAAGTTCCGACTCGGCCATGGTTCAGGCGCGCCCTGGAGGACGTGCGCGCCGCCCGCGCCGAACTGCTGCATCGGGCCCTGGAAGCAGTGGGGAGCAGCACCTGTCCGCGGCCACGGAAGTGCTCTCCCGGGTCGCCGAACACCTGCGCGAACGCGGGCCCGACCCCGGGCCCGCCGACACCCCCCCCGCGACCGACGACGCCTCCGAGAGCCGTGGCGGCTGAGCAGCCTTTGCACCGGCGTCGCGATCCTCACTCCGAGCCCGAGCCCGCCCCTGGCCCCACGACGCATAGGCTCGGGGAGCAGGGACCCGGTCCCCACCCATACCCCGCCGCCCCGGCCGGCACGAGCACGGTCCGGGGACGAGCGAGGCGAGACACGTCCCGCGGCCCCAGGCCGGGAGCCTTCTGGAGGAGCACGTTGAACGAGGGCTGGTTCGAGCGGCGCACACACCATTGGACGGAGTGGACGCCGCAACGTCTGGTCGAGCTCAAGAGGGAGACCGGCACCACCGTCAGCCTGGTCGTCCCGGCCCGCAACGAGGAAGCCACCGTCGGCCGGATCGTCTCCAGGGTCCGGGAAGAGCTGCTCGAGCGGGTCCCCCTCATCGACGAGCTCGTGGTCATGGACTCCGACTCCACCGACGCCACCGCACGTGAGGCCGCCGACGCCGGCGCCCGTGTGCACCGCACCGTCGACGTCCGCCCCGACCTGGGCCACCACCACGGCAAGGGCGAGGCGCTGTGGAAAGCGCAGTTCGTCACCGGCGGCGACATACTGCTCTTCCTCGACGCCGACCTCGTGGAGTGGGACACCCACTTCGTGTCCGGGCTGCTGGGCCCGCTCCTGCAGGAATCCGGCGTCGAGCTGGTCAAGGCCTTCTACGACCGGGTCCTGGACCGGGAGGACGCCCGTCCCACCCACGAGGGCGGCCGGGTCACCGAACTCGTCGCCCGGCCCACGCTCGCGCTGCGCTGGCCCGCTCTGTCCGGCGTCGTGCAGCCCCTGTCGGGGGAGTGGGCGATCCGCCGCTGCCTGCTGCGCGAACTCCCCGTGCCCACGGGCTACGGCGTGGAGCTGGCCACGCTCGTCGACACCCACCTGCGTCGCGGCGTGGACGCGATCGCCCAGGTCGGCATGGGCCGCCGCGCACACCACCACCAGAGCCTGCACGGGCTCGGCGCCATGGCCACCGAACTGCTCGCGGTCGCCGACCGCCGGGCGGGTGCGGAGCCGGGCACCGATGCCGTGGAACTGCACCAGTACGGGACCGGGGGCAAGACGATGACGACCGAGGTCGGGCTCGTGGAACGAGGGCCGGCGAGCCGGGTGGGTCCGCCACCGGCCGGGCCGGAGGGCCCGCGCGCCCGAGAGGCGGCCGGACAGTGCTGAGACTGCGCGGACGCGAGTACGACGCCGACACCGCCCTGGTCATGGCGATCGTCAACCGCACCACCGACTCCTTCTACGACAAGGGCGCCACCTGGGACGACGGTCCCGCCTTCGAACGGGTGCGCCAGGTCGTGGACGAGGGCGCCGACATCGTCGACATCGGCGGTATCAAGGCCGCCCCGGGCGAGGAGATCGACGCCGAGGAGGAGAAACGCCGTGTCGTGGACTTCGTCGCGGCGGTGCGCGCGGAATTCCCCGACCTGGTCATCAGCGTGGACACCTGGCGCGCGGCGGTCGGCGCGGCGGTCTGTGAGGCCGGCGCCGATGTGCTCAACGACGCCTGGGGCGGGTTCGACCCCGGTCTGGCCGAGGTCGCGGCCCAGTACGGGGCGGCCCTGGTGTGCACCCACACCGGCGGGGTCACCCCGCGCACGCGCCCGCACCGGGTCGCCTACGACGACGTGGTGCGCGACGCGATCGATTCGACCGTGGCCCAGGCCGACCGTGCGGTGGCCCTGGGCGTGGACCCGGCCTCGGCGATCATCGACCCGGCGCACGATTTCGGCAAGAACACCTGGCACTCACTGGAACTGACCCGGCGCCTGGACGAGATGGTCGCGACCGGACGTCCGGTCCTGGTGTCGCTGTCCAACAAGGACTTCGTCGGCGAGAGCCTCGACATGCCGGTGGGTGAGCGCCTGACCGGGACCCTGGCGGCCACGGCGGTCTCGGCCTGGCACGGAGCGCAGGTCTACCGGGTGCACGAGGCCGCCCAGACCCGGCAGGTCCTGGACATGGTCGCGAGCATCCGGGGTGTGCGTGCCCCGGCCCGCACCGTCCGGGGGCTGGCCTGAACCGGGGTACCGGTTCCGTACGATCACGGCCGGGCCGGGCACTGGCCCAGGCACGGGAGCGCACTCCGGAGCGGGACCGTCGTTGCTCACACAGTTGGTCGAACAGACCGAGGCCGTAGGGAAGGGACGCTGATGATCGTCGCCGCCGCAGTGTGCCCGCACCCGCCGCTGTTGCTGCGGGAACTGACCGGGGCACAGGACGTGGCCGCCCCCTTGCGCGAGGCCTGCCACGGCGCGCTGGCCGAACTCGCCGTGGCCGCGCCCGAGCGTGTGGTCGTCGTCGGGGGAGCCGGGAGCACCGCCGAACACACCGACGCGCCCGTGCCCGCGCGCGCCCACGGCGGTCACGGGCCCCGGGTGGCGCAAGGCGGGGCGCTCCCGCTGAGCCTGGGTGTGGCGCGCCGGCTCCTGGAGGAGACCGGGTCCGCCCTGCCCGTGGAACTGCGCTCCGTCGCCCACGACGCCGGCGACGCCGAGATCGCGGCCCTGGCCGGTGGGATCGCCGGGCGCCGGGAGCGTGTGGGGCTGCTGATCATGGGTGACGGTAGTGCCCGGCGCAGCGCCAAGGCCCCCGGTCACCTGGACGAGCGCGTGTTCGCCTTCGACGAGACCGTGCACCGGGCCCTGTCGGAGGGCGACACGGGGGCGCTGGCCGGTCTGGATTCCGTCCTGGCCGCCGAACTCATGGCCGCGGGCCGGGCCGCCTGGCAGGTCATGGCCGCCGCGGTCGACCTGGAAGGCAGCGCTGTCCGGGCCGAGCTCCGTTACGCCGACGACCCGTTCGGGGTCCTGTACCTGGTGGGGGTGTGGACGTGCGGGTCCTGATGAACGAGGCCGCCGACGGTCCCGGCCCGGGGGAGCCGGTCGACGGCGCGGGGCTGGAACGCCTCTACGCCTACCCCGACACCACCGCGCGTCCTTGGGTGCGCGCCAACATGGTCGCGACCCTGGACGGAGGCGCGGCCGGCAACGACGGGCGCACCGCCTCCATCAACACCGACGCCGACAACCGGGTCTACACGCTCCTGCGCGATTTGGCCGACGTGATCCTCGTGGGCGCGGGCACCGCCCGCGTCGAGGGGTACCGGCGTGCGGCCCGGCGCAGCGACGGTCTGGCCGAGCGGGCCCTGGCGGAGGGCCGCAGCGCTCACCCCGCGCTGGCCGTGGTCAGCCGGAGCGGGGGCGTTCCGCCGATCCTGGCCGAGGAGGTGCCCGACCGGGGGCCGGTCTTCTTGGTCACCTGCGAGGCGGCGGGGAAGGGGCCCTTGCGGCGCGCCCGCGACGTGTTGGGCGCCGAGAGGGTGCTGATCGTCGGCGAGGACGAGGTG
>NZ_ANBE01000011.1 GCF_000341145.1 Nocardiopsis xinjiangensis YIM 90004 | reverse complement strand
CCCCCCCCCCGCCGACCTGCACCTGAGCCCGCGTCTGGTCCTGGAGGCCGAGGGAACCCTGCTGCACCGGTGGATCCGCGACGGGGCCTGACGCCGGTGCCCGCATGCCGGAGGATCGCCTCGCGCGCACGTGCGACGGCCGCCGCCCACGGGGAGGCGACGGCCGTCGAGACGGTGGAGGGTCAGCTCACGGCATGCCGTGCGGCCCGGTCCTCGGCCTCCTCCACCATCTTTTCCTGGCGCCTGCGCACATCGGGCCGCTCGGGTCGTGCCACGCGGGCCAGGGCCTTGTTCCTCCCGTGCCGGGAGGCCAGCTTCTTGGCGTCCGACCGCCGCATCCCCAGCTCTGATCCCTGCTGGGCCAGGGACTTCCGGACCCGGCTCCGGTGGGTGTGGCGGACCAGGAAGTAGACGGCCATGGCGCTGAGGAACACGAACGCCACCTTCGCGGCGATGCCGACCAGCCCCTCGCCCAGCAGCGGTGAGTCGAAGAAGAAGTGCCCGAGCATTGCCAGCAGGACCAGCCCCAGCGCACCCAGCGCCCGGCGCGGGCCGGGGCGCCAATCCACCGCCGCCAGCACACCGACGGCCGTCCCGGCGATCGCCGTCATCGCCCAGTGGCTGCCCAGGCCGGTCAGCACCACCCGCACGACGGTGCTGTCGGTCACCGAGGTGGCCGGGGCCAGCGCGCCGGACAGGCTGATCGAGTTGAGCGCGTACAGGAAGTTCTCGGCCACTTCGAAACCGAGCCCCACCAGCGCCCCGAGGACGAACCCGTCGACGGGCCCGCGCAGGGCGCGCGGGAAGGCGACCGCGATCACGACCACACCGGCGAGCTTGAGGATCTCCTCGTTGAGCGGTGCGGTCAGGGCCGCGGTCCAGTCCCCGGCGGTCTCATAACCCAGGATCTGTCCCCACAGGCCGCCCATGCCGGTGTTGGCGTAGGCGGCCACCCCGGTCGCCGCCAGGATCCCCCAGACGGTGGCCGGTACCGCCACCGTGAGGCGGGGCGCACGCACGGGCCTGATCCGCCGGAAGATGAACAGACCGACGAGGTAGGTGATCACGCCCAGCGCCGAGGCCAGCAGGGCCGGCCAGGCGTAGGCGCGCACGATCCCGGACGCGTACATCCACGTCAGCACCAGTCCGATGGCGCAGGCAGCGGCGAGGACGGCCATCGCGGCCAGGGCCGGCAGGCGTTGGCCGGGCTCGTGCGTGCCGCGTCCGATGTGTACGGGGCCGGGGGCCTGATCGCCGTCCGGGCCCGGGACCTCGGGTCCGGTGCCGTGGGCGCGGGCCCCGTACGCGGGTTCCTGTTCGTGCCCGGGCCCGCGCGGGGAGGGCACCTGCCCCTCGTCATGGCTGGGTGTGTGCTTGCCGGGTTCGTGCGGTGCGCGTCCCGTCATGACTCTCCCCGGTGCTCGAAGGAGACGGCTTCGACGACGTCCTCCACGGCGGCGAGGTCGGCCTCGGTGGCGTCCTCGCCGCCCAGCGTCATCTCCACGGCGAATGTGCCGTCGGGGGCGGGAAAGACGGCGGCGCGTTCGGTGCGCCCCTGGGTGTGCAGGTCGCCGACCAGGCCCTCGGTGCCGTCCTGGGTGTCGGTGCTCTCGGGCCGGCCGAGCCGGGCCGAGGCGTCGTGGACCCTGCTGGTGGTCTCCATCCCCGCCCACAGGTTCTCCGGAGTGGCGTCCGTGTCCTGCGGGGGCACCACCGAGGTCAGGTCGAGCTCGACCGGCCCCCGGGTGAGTACGTACTGCTGGTCGGCCATGGTCCGTGTGGTGTCCACGTTCCAGCCGTCCTGGGGCAGGTCCAGCGAGGCCGCGTAGTCACCGCCCGAGTTCACGTCGACGGTGTGGCCGGAGGACAGTTCCTGCGAGCTCGGGGTGGCCGCGTCGAGCAGGGGCCAGCCGGCCCCCAGCAGGACCACGGCCCCGGTGGCCGCCGCCAACGGGACCCAGTTGCTGCGGGGCCGGCGCACCCCCGTACCCCGCTCCGTCGCCTCTGCCATGCGTGCCCCCTTCGTCGTCCACGGACATGGCGTGTGCCGACCAGCGAAACAGTCCCTTTTGTGGGTTTCTGTAACTTGAGGGGCGCTTGTCGCATATTGGTGGAGATTTCACCAGTTCAAGGGGAGGACACCGCAGGGACGAACACCCGCAGCGCCGCCGGATGCTTGGTGAAACTCACCTCGGCAGCCCCCTCGACCACCTCGCCGTCCACCGCCAACAACCGCGGACGCGCCGCGATCGCCAACGACAGATGCGGGGTCAGCCGCTCGGTGTCCCCGCCGCCCCGGGCGTGGTGGCCGGCCACCACGTCGGCGATCGCCCGCAGCCGGGGGAAAGGCGAACGCGCCTCCAGCACCCGCACGTCCAACCGGTTGTCGGCCATGTCCTCGCGCAGCGCCGGCACACGCCCGTGCGTGCGGTACCGGCAGTTGCCGACGAAGGCCCACCACACCCGCGTGGGACGCCCGTCCACCATCGCCGGGGTCGGCTCCACCGACACCAGGTCCTGCAACAGCGCCAACGCGAACGCCGGCCACTTGCCGATCCGGTGCGCCCACCGGTCCCGCCGCTCGACCAGATGCGGATACGAACCGAACGAAGAGGTGTTGAGGAAGACCCGGCCGTCCACGTCACCCACGTCCACCAACGCCGTGCGCCCGTCCCGGTAGACCTCCAACGCCCGCTCCACCGAGTCCAGCCCCAGCGTGCGCGCGAAGTTGTTGAGTGTGCCGTCGGGCAGCACCAGCAGCGGCCGCTCGTGGTCCAGGGCCGCCCGCGCAGCCGCGTTGACCGTGCCGTCGCCGCCGGCCACCGCCAGCACCCGGGCCTCGCGGGCGGCGGTGTCCATCACCTCGGCGATGTCGTCGTCGGCAGTGGTCGTCATGATCCGTGCCCGCGGCATCGCACGGGAGATCCGTGTCGTGGTGTCGGCCACGTGCGGAGTGGGCACCCCGCCATCGGCCGCACGCGGGTTGAGTACCACCGTCACGCCGGCGCCCTCGGGGTCGTCGTCGCGGTCCGGGGCCGCCACGGCCCGGGCCCCGAAGGACAGCTCCGGCCGGGGCGGGATCATCGCGCCCGCCACCAGCGCCGCGCCCGCACCGATCGCCGCGCCGCCCAGTACGTCACCGGGGTAGTGCACCCCGCTGTGCACACGCGAGAGCGCCACGGCACCGGCCAGCAGAGCCACCGACGTGGTCAGCGGGCGCGGAGCGTCCGAGCCCACCCCCGCGGCGAACCCGGCGGCCGCGGCGGTGTGCCCGGAAGGAAAGGAGCTGCTCAGGTACCTGCGGTAAGGGAACCGGGCGCTGGGCACCGCCGAGCTGTCGGGCCGGGGCCGGCGCAGGACCTGTTTGAGAGCGGAGGAAGCGGCGTTGGCCAGCCCTGCGGCGACGATCGCCCGCACCGCGGTGCGCCGCAGACGCGGATTGCCGGTCACCGCGAGCGTGCCCGACACCAGGAACCACGGCGCCATGTTGTCGGTGGCCTGTACGAACTTCGGGGTGTAGGGGTCCAAGGAGGGCAGCCCCACGGAAGTGACGCGCTGGTAGGCACGTTCGTCGATTCGCCTCAAACGGCGCAGCATTCGCATGGAACCCAGAGTGGAGGGTGTGGGCCGCGCTGTCCAGATGCTCCGGGACCGTGGCCGAGGGGCACGTGCGGCGGCGCTCCGCCCAGGGGCGCCGCCGCACGCCCGCGCTCACACGGACGGGATCTGGCCGCCGTCCACGCGCACCACCGAACCGGTCACGTAGGCGGCCTGCCGCCCGGCGAGGAAAGCGGCGACGGCGCCGTACTCGTCGGGAGAGCCGTACCGGCCCGCGGGGATGCCCGCACGGTTGCGGGCCGAGGCCTCCTCCACCGAAAGGCCCTCGCGTTCGGCCTGCGCCCGGTCCAGCGACTCCACCCGCGGCGTGGCGATACGGCCCGGGACGATCACGTTCGCGGTGACCCCGTCCGCGGCGATCTCCGAGGACAGCGTCTTGGACCACGCGTGCAGTGAGGCCCGCAGCGTGTTCGACAGCCCCAGGTTCGGGATCGGCGTGATCGGGCCGGAGGAGGTGCTGGTGATGACACGCCCCCAACCGCGCTCGCGCATCCCGCCGACCACGGCGTCGGTCAACCGCACCACCGGCAGCACCATCGAGCCGTACTGGTCCTGCCACAGCTGCGGGTCCTGGCCCTGTACCGGGGTGGGCGGCGGCCCGCCGGTGTTGTTGACCAGGATGTCCACCGGGCCCAGCTCGTCGGCCACACGGCGGGCCACCTCCTCGGCACGCTCGTGCTCGGCCAGATCCCACACCAGGCCCGTGGCGCGCACCCCGTGCTCGGTGCAGGCCCGCACGGTCGCCTCCAGGCGTTCCTCGTTCCTACCGGTCACGGCCACGTGCACACCCTCGGCGGCCAGCGCCACGGCCATCGCCCGTCCCAGCCCGGAGCTGGCGGCGGTGACCAGGGCGACCTTCCCGGCGATCCCCAGGTCCATCGTTCTCCTCAGAAGTCGTGTCAGTGCACGGGCATCCTGGCAGGCGACCGGGTCGGCGCGGAAGGGCGGGGCATCCGGTACGCGCCCGGCACACACCCAGGCCCGGGACGCACCCAGGCTCGGGGCACGCCCGGCTCCGAAGCACACGAGGGCCCGCCCGTCGCGCGGGCGGGGCGCGGCGGGCGGGCCGATCCGGTGGGCCGGCGGGTCAGCCCTGGCCGGGCACCACCACGGCGCGGCCGCTGACCTGACCGGACTCCAGACGGCGGTAGGCCTCCAGGGCCTGGTCCATGCTGTAGCGCTCCACCTCCGGGCGGATCTGCCCGGCCCGGTACATGTCCACGACCTCCCACAGTTCCGAGACAGTGCCCCAGTAGGTGTTGGTCACGTACGACTCAAACGGATTGGTGAAGAACGAGAACTCGTGCGTGCCGGTGCCGATACCCACGACGGACAACGCCCCGCCCTGGGCCATCGAACCGGCCGCCGTGGCGATGGTCGGGCCGGCACCCACGAAGTCGAAGGCGGCGTCGATGCCCCGCCCGTGCGTCTGCTCCAGGATCTGCTCCACCTGGTCGTCACCGGCGGGTACCGTGACCGCGCCGTTGGCCTCGGCCCGCTCGCGCGCGTCGGCCCTGAGGTCGGTCGCGATGATCGTGGCGCCGGTCAGGGCCCGAAGGATCTGCACCCCGATCTGTCCCAGACCGCCCAGGCCGATCGCCAACGCGTACCTGCCGCCTCCCTGAAGATGGGGGAGCGCCCGCTTGACGGCGTGGTAGGGCGTCAGGCCCGCGTCGGCCAGGGGTGCGGCCTCCACCGGGTCGGCATCCCCCAACGGGACCAGGTGGTGCGCGGGCACCGTCACGTACTCGGCCATGCCGCCATCACGGCCCAGACCCACGGCCTTGTAAGGCATCGTGGCCGCGTTCTCGCAGTAGGTGTCCTTGCCCTGGACGCACTGGCGGCAGTGCTGGCAACCGATCGGCCCGTAGACGAGGTAGGCCGCTCCGATCTTGATGCGTTCGCTGACCCCGGTGCCCACACGTTCGACCCACCCGGCGTTCTCGTGTCCCAGGACGAACGGGGGTCTCTCTGCTCCGGGCGAGCCCTTCTCGAACGTGCGGTAGATACTCACGTCCGAGTGGCAGGCACCCGCGCCGGCCACCTTCAGCAGCACTTCGCCCGGCCCGGGTTCGGGTTCTTCCACCTCGGTAAGGGACGGGAACGTCTGGTAGTCCTCGAAGACCACGGCTCGCATACGTGCTCCCCACTGTCGTGGAACCAGGCTTCGGCAACCACTCGCGGTCGGCCTGGCGGCCACTCGAAGTTATCAACGCATTTCCGCGCGGCTCGTTCAAGGCCGTGTACAGATCGTGTGTTTTGTTGTTGGTACGGTGCGCCGTTGCGGCGATCGCGCCGCCGATCGTCGCAGGGAGACCGTAACTTGGGCTGTATGGCCCGACCCACGCTCGATCCCGATTTCACCGAACAGGTCGAACCCTTCCGGCGGGAGCTGCTCGCGCACTGCTACCGCATGCTCGGCTCGCTGCACGAGGCCGAGGACTGCCTCCAGGAGATCCACCTGCGTGCCTGGAAGGGCTACGCCCGGTTCGAGGGGCGCTCCAGCCTGCGCACCTGGCTGCACCGCATCGCCTCGAACGTGTGCCTGAGCGCCCTGGAACGGCGTGAACGCCGCCCCTTGCCCACCGGGCTCGGCGGACCGGCCGAACGCCCCGAGGCCGCCCTGGCCGAACGCACCGACGTGCCCTGGCTCGAGCCGCTGCCCGACGACCCCGGCACCGTCGCCGCCGAGCGCGAGAGTGTGCGCCTGGCCTGGGTGGCGGCGCTGCAGTACCTCAACGCGCGCCAGCGGGCCGTGCTCGTGCTGCGCGAGGCCCTGCGCTTGAGCGCCGCCGAGGTCGCCGACCTGCTCGAGCTGTCGGTACCCTCCGTCAACAGCCTCCTGCAGCGTGCCCGCGAGAGCATCGCCCGGGCCGCCCCCGACCAGGAGGCCCTCTCCGCCACCGACCCCGCACTGCGGGAGCGCCTGGCCCGGTACGTGGCCGCCTTCGAGGACTACGACATCCCCGCACTGACCACGCTGTTCACCGACGACGCCGTGTTCGAGATGCCCCCGTTCACCACCTGGGTGCGCGGGGCCGAGCACATCGTCCGGCTCATCGAAGCGCACTGCCCGGCCCAGGGCCCCGGAGACCTGGCACTGGTGCCGGTGGCCGCCAACGGAGCCCCGGGGTTCGCCCTGTACATGCGTGAGGGGCAAGGACCGTACCGGGCCTTCGCCCTGCAGGTGCTGGAACCGGCGCCCGAGGGCTTCTCCCGCGTGGTGCAGTTCTTCGACACGACCCTGTTCCCGCGGTTCGGGTTGGAGCCGGTGCTGCGCGACCGGCCCCGCGGCGCCCGGGCCACTACGCTGGACCGCACCTGACGCCGCATCAGTGGGGAGGCCCGCCGTATGAGCCCGTCGATCGCCACCAACACACGTGTGGATCGCGAGGGACTGCTGGAGTTCCTACGCACCCGCAACAAGGCCCTGCTCATCACCCGGCGCGGCGACGGGGAACCCCAGGCCTCCCCGGTGACCTGCGGGGTCGACCCCGAGGGCCGCATCGTCGTGTCCACCTACCCCGAGCGCGCCAAGACCCGCAACGCCGGCCGGGACGCGCGGGTCAGCATCGTGGTGCTCTCCGAGGACTTCGACGGTCCCTGGGTCCAGGTCGACGGTAGCGCCGAGGTCGTCGAGGGCGAGGAGGCGGTCGAACCCCTCGTGGAGTACTTCCGCGCGGTCGCCGGCGAGCACCCCGACTGGGACGAGTACCGCGAAGCCATGCGCAGTCAGGGCAAGGCCCTGGTGCGGGTCACTCCGCAGCGCTGGGGACCTGTCGCCACCGGCGGGTTTCCCGCCGACAAGGTGTGAACCGGGCCCAGCCGCCGCGCGCGAGCACCGGGGCCGGGCACCACGAGAAACCCCCGGCCCCCATCAATGTCCTCGGGGTGGGGAGGCCGCGCGCCCCGCCGAAGACGTCCCGTGCCCCTTCGGCGGTGTTTCACAGCAGAGCCAGGAGCTCCCGGCACGCTTGCGCGCAACGGCGGCACGCCTCCGCGCACACCCGGCAGTGCTCGTGGTGGGAGGCGTGGCTCTCGCACTCTCGCGCGCACTCCTCGCACGCGCGCACGCACGCGCTCAGCAGCTCGCTGTACCATTCCCGCCGGCGTCCGGAACCACGGGTGAGGAGCCCTCCCGTCGCCGCGCACAGATCCGCGCACTCCAGGTCGAGCCGCACACACTCCGCGAGTTCTCCGGCGTTGCTCTCCGACAGGCAGGCGTCCGCGCACGAGGTACACGCCGTCGCGCACTCGGTACAGGCGTCGATACAGGCGCTGAGCACCCGGGTGTCGAGCCCCTCGGCCGCGTCCGGGTGTGTTCGGAGCATCTGTGCGGTCGCACTCATCGTGTTCCTCCAGCTGTGGTCGACGACTTCCTCCGGTGCGGGTCCCGGCAGCGGCCGGTCACCGTCCCGTGCCGGGAGGGCCGTCCTCCCCGTCCTCCCGGCCGGGGTGGATCTCGCCCTCCTCGCCCGGCTCGGCCTCCTCCGAGGGGGAGGCCCCGTGCTGCTCGTCCGCTGCGCCGGGTTCCTCGTCCCCGGGGTACTCGCCCCGGGTCGCCGCGCGGCGGGCCTCCGGGTCGTACATGCGCTCGTACCCGGTGGGATAGCGCTGTCCGTCGGGGGTCTCCTCCCAGTACTCCTCCGAGCGCACCGCCTCCTGTGCGCGCATCCGCGACCAGCGCAGCAGGCCCAGAACGATGAAGATGACCACGATCGGAACGGCGATGGTCACCAGGACCCAGATCAGCCATGCGGTACCCGGTGTGTCCATGCTCGGTCCCCTTCCGCTCGGCGGGGCGGACAGCTGCCGCAAAGGGCAGATCGGCCCTGGGATACCCGAGGCCTCGGCCTCGGACTACCCGACGCCGGGACCGTTTTAACGGGCGCCGGAACCCGCGCGGCCCCCACCCGCCGNCGGCCCCCGCGCCGACCGCCCCAAAGGCGCGGAGGGAGAACCCCATCTCTTGCCACCTGCGGTTTTCACGTCGCGGGTGCCGGGAACCGTGGGAGAACATCCACGACCCCTCGAACGGAACGGAGACAGCCGGTGAGCGGTTGGAAGGCACCCGTGGCTCTCGTGGGGGCCCGCTGGGCCCTGAACAAGTACCGCGACCGGAAGCGGCGCCCCACCCCGGCCGAACGCGCCCTCGACCTGGCCGCCTGGGCCGGTGCCGGGGCCCTCCTCGGCGTGGGTGCCTCCATGGTGGCCGAGAACCGCCGTTCCGAACGCCTGAACGGACGTGTCGCCGTCGTCACCGGAGGGACCCGCGGCCTCGGTCTCCAGCTCGCCCGCGAGTTCGGCGCGGGCGGGGCCTCCGTTGTGGTGTGCGGGCGCAGCCGCGACAACCTCGACCAGGCCGTCGCCGACCTCACCGGCCGCGGCATCGACGCCCACGGGGTGGTCTGTGACGTCACCGACCGTGAGCAGGTCCGCGCCCTCATCGGTGAGACCGTCGAGCGGTTCGGCCGCCTCGACATCGTGGTCAACAATGCCGGCGTCATGCGGGTGGGTCCCGCCGAGGCGATGCAGGACGCCCATTTCACCGAGGCCATGGACATCATGTACCGGGGGCCCTTCAACGTCGCCCGCGAGGCCCTGCCCCACTTGCGCACCACCGAGGGCAGCCTGGTCAACATCA
The DNA here is from genome assembly GCF_000341145.1 of Nocardiopsis xinjiangensis YIM 90004. Lineage (GTDB taxonomy): Bacteria > Actinomycetota > Actinomycetes > Streptosporangiales > Streptosporangiaceae > Nocardiopsis > Nocardiopsis xinjiangensis. Next base: position 253,288 of record NZ_ANBE01000011.1, on the reverse strand, counting down.
CTTCCGTGGGCGCCTACCTGACCGTGCCCCACCTGCTGCCCTACTCGGTCGCCAAACACGCCTGGGCCTGCCTGTCCGAGGGGCTGGCTGCCGAGACCGGTGGGACCGGTGTGCGGGTGACCACGGTCGTGCCCGGCCTCATGCGCACCGGCTCGCACCGCGGCGTGGTCTTCATCGGAGAACCCGAACGCGAGTACGCGTGGTTCGCCCTCCTGGCAGGGATGCCCTTGTTGAGCACCAACGCCGACCGGGCCGCGCGCCGCATCGCGACCGCGTCCGCGCGCGGCCAGGGTTTCCTCGTCATCAACCCCACGACCCGCATCGGCATGGCCCTGCACGGTCTGGCGCCCGGAACGAGCCAGCAGCTCATGCGCCTGACCGGCCGGCTCCTGCCTTCCACCCCCGAGCACGTGAGCGAACGCACCGGGAACGAGAGCGGAGACAGCACCATGGGTCGGCTGGCCGAGAGCGTGGCCGCGCTCAACGAACGGGCCGTCGACCGACTCAACCAGGACACGCGTGACCGGCGGTGAGGAGCCGGCCGGGTGCGCGGCCGACGACGGGGGATCGCACGTGACGCGCATCGGCTATTTTCTGTCCACCGAGGAACACGGCCCACGGTCCCTGGTCCGGCAGGCCCAGGGCGCCGAGGCCGCGGGCTTCGACGCCCTGTGGATCAGCGACCACTTCCACCCCTGGTTGGAGAGCCAGGGGCAGGCGCCGTTCGTGTGGACGGTCGTCGGTGCGATCGGCCAGGCCACGGCTCTGCCGATCACCACTGCCGTGACGTGCCCGACCACACGGATGCACCCGGCGATCATCGCTCAGGCCACCGCGACCACCGCCGCACTGGTCCGCGGCGGGTTCACTCTCGGGGTGGGCACCGGTGAGGCCCTCAACGAACACATCCTGGGCCTGCCCTGGCCGCCGGCCGCCCAGCGCTTGGCGATGCTGGAGGAGGCCATCGAGGTGATGCGCCGGTTGTGGACCGGCAAGCTCGTCACCCATCGCGGCGAGTACTACGACCTCGACACCGCCCGTCTCTACACCCTGCCCGAGGAGAGCCCGCAGGTCTTCATGGCCGCCTTCGGCCCCAAAGCCACCACCTTGGCGGGGAGCGCGGCCGACGGCCTGATCCAGGTCGCTCCCAGCACCGATGCCATCGAGATGTTCCGGGCACGGGGCGGGGCGGGAAAACCCGTCCAGGGCGGACTCAAGGTCTGCTGGCACGAGGACGAGGCCCAGGCCCGGCGCCTGGCCCACCACCGCTGGCCCAATGACGCCCTGCCCGGAGAGGCGTCGCAGATCCTGCCGCTGCCGCGCCACTTCGAGCAGCTCACCCGGGAACTGATCACCGAGGACAGGGTCGCGGCGCAGATCCCGTGCGGGCCCGACCCCGAGGTGCACGTGGCGGCGATCCGCTCCTACCTGGAAGCCGGGATCGAGGAGATCTACATATCCCAGATCGGTGACGACCAGGAAGGCTTCTTCGAGTTCTTCTCCACAGAGCTCCTGCCCCGCCTGAGAGCCGGGAGTTGACCCGGTCCGGGTATCCCCGGACCACAGGAGGTCCCCCAACGAAGGAGGTAGTGCCCATGCCGACCCGGATGCGAGACGGGACCGTACGCGAACCCGAACCGATGCCGCCGGACCCGTTCCCTCCGGCACCGATGCCGCCGCCCGAACCCGAGCCGGAGCCGGAACCGGCGCCGCCCGAGCCGCCGAGGCCCGGGCCGCCCGGACCCGAACCGGAACCGGAACCGGCCTGAGAGGCACCGCGGCCCGGAACATCGCCGTGATGTCCCGGGCCGCGGTCCGGTATCGGGCAGGTGTCAGAAGACGTCGACGGTGTTGATGGCCAGGTTCTCGTCGCTGCCCACGTCGACGAGCACACGGTCACCGGAGACGATCTGTCCGTCCAGCACCATCCGTGAGAGCTTGTTGCCGATGTTGCGCTGGATGGTGCGCGCCAACGGCCGGGCCCCGTAGGTGGGCTGGTAACCGCGCTGGGACAACCAGCCGATCGCCTCGTCGGTGAAACGCACCGCGATGCCCTGGCTCTCCAGGCGCTGCTCGGTCTTCTCCAGCATGAGCCGGGTGATCTGGCCCATCTCCTGCTCACCGAGCTGCTTGAAGACGATGACCTCGTCGATGCGGTTGATGAACTCGGGGCGGAACTCCTCCCGCAGACGCCGCATCACCCGCTGCTCGGTGTCGGTGTCCATCTCCCCGCTGTTGGTGAAGCCCATCGGGGCGCCGCCGCTGATGACTTCCGAGCCCAGGTTGCTCGTCATGATCACCACGGTGTTGCGGAAGTCGACCGTGCGCCCCTGGCCGTCGGTCAGGCGCCCGTCGTCCAACAGCTGCAGCAGCAGGTTGAACACGTCCGGGTGGGCCTTCTCGACCTCGTCCAGCAGCAGCACCGAGTAGGGGTGGCGCCGTACGGACTCGGTGAGTTGGCCCGCTTCCTCGTAGCCGACGAACCCGGGAGGAGCACCGGTCAGGCGGCTGGCGGTGTGCCGTTCCTGGAACTCGCTCATGTCGATGCGGATCAGGGAGTCCTCGGAGCCGAACATCGCCTGGGACAGGGCCCGGGCGAGCTCGGTCTTGCCCACGCCCGTGGGACCGAGGAACAGGAAGCTGCCCACCGGGCGGTCCGGATCGTCGAGCCCGGCCCGGTTGCGGCGGATCGCCTCGGCGACGGCCGTGACCGCCTGGCCCTGGCCGATGACCCGCTCGTGCAGGACCTCCTCCAGGTTGACCAGGCGTTCGCGCTCCTCCTGGGTGAGCCGGCTGACCGGGATCCCGGTGCTGCGCGAGACCACCTCGGCGATGTCCTCGGCGCTGACCTCGGGCACCGTCGAACCGGTGCCCCGGGCCTGGTGCATCGAGCTGCGGGCTTCGATGATCTCGTCCCGCAGCTGCCCGGCGCGCTCGTAGTCCTCCTCCTGGACCGCCTTGTCCTTCTTCTCCTCCAGCTCCTTCAGGTGCCCCTCGATCTCCCGCAGGGCCGTGCTGGAGGTCTTCAGGCGCAGACGCACACGGGCACCGGCCTGGTCGACCAGGTCGATGGCCTTGTCGGGCAGGAACCGGTCGGTGACGTAGCGGTCGGACAGCTCGGCGGCGGCCACCAGACTCTCGTCGCTGAACCGCACCTGGTGGTGGGCCTCGTAGCGGTCCTTCAGCCCGCGCAGGATCTCGATGCTGTCCTGCACAGAGGGTTCGGACACCTGGATGGGCTGGAAACGCCGCTCCAGGGCCGCGTCCTTCTCGATGTTCTTGCGGTACTCGTCGAGGGTGGTCGCACCGATGATGTGCAGCTCACCGCGGGCCAGCGGCGGCTTGAGCATGTTTCCGGCGCTGGTGGAGCCCTCCGCTGCGCCGGCGCCCACGATCGTGTGGATCTCGTCGATGAAGATCAGCAGTTCGTCGGAGTGGGTGCGGATCTCCTCGATGATCTGGTTGAGGCGCTCCTCGAAGTCGCCCCGGTAACGGGTGCCCGCCACGATCCCGGACAGGTCGAGCTGCACCAGGCGGCGCCCGCGCAGGACGTCGGGGACGTCGTCGTCGAAGATGCGCTGGGCGATGCCCTCCACGATCGCGGTCTTGCCCACACCCGGGTCACCGGTCAGGACCGGGTTGTTCTTACGGCGGCGCGCCAGCACCTCGATGCACTGCTCGACCTCGTCGTCGCGCCCCACGACCGGGTCCAGGCGCCCCTCCCGGGCGAGCGCGGTCATGTCGGTGCCGAACTCGTCGAGCGAAGGGGTGCTGGAGGGCTCGGAGTCGCCCTGTTCCGAGGCGGGCTGGGCGCCCGAGGCCTGCTGCAGGGACTGCGGGTTGATCCCGGAGTCGCGCAACAGCTGGCTGACCGGATGATCGGGGTTGACCGCCAGCGCGAACAGGATGTGCTCGGGCGTGATGCTGGAGCTGCCGGTGGCACGGGCGATCTGCAGGGAGTCGAGCAGGGCGCGCTTGGCCGAGGGGGTCAGCCGGGCCGAACCCCGCACGGACCGGGGGGCCTGCGAGACGGCCTGGTCGATGACCTCCTCCAACTTGGTGATCTGGGCGTCGGTGCGCTGGATCAACTCGCGTGTGTCCGGGTAGCGCAGCAGGGACCAGAGCAGGTGCACCGAGTCGACGTCGGCACCGCCGGCCTCCAGGGAACGGTGTACGGCGGCGTCGGCGACCTGCCGTGCCTCGGGGCTCATGAGCTTGGACAGGTCGACCCGCCGCACCGGTCCGCGTGCGCCGAGGAAGCGGGCCAGGAATTCGTCGAAGGACCCGGGATCGTTGCCCTGGTCGTCAGAAAAATCGTTGGTCATGGCGTTCTGCCCCCCGTGCTTTTTGTAGTGCGTGAGTAACCCTAGGTGATGAGGTCTCGGTGTCAGGAGGAGGCTCGGGTCAGCGCCTCCGACTCCTCTCCGCTCAACCGCAGATCCATGACGGGCAGCAGCCCCCGGAGCTGATCGAGGTTGCGCGCACTGGACAGCACCGACGCCACACCCGGGCGCTGGGCCAGCCACGCCAGCGCCACCGCCGCCTGGCTCGTGCCGCGTTCCCGGGAGATGCGGTCCAGCTCCGCCAGGACCCGCTCCCCGCGCGGTTCCTCCAGGTAGTCCCAGGCCTTGCCGGCCCGGGGGCTGTCCACGTCGGCGCCGCCCCTGCGGTACTTGCCGGTCAGGAACCCGACCGCCAACCCGAAGTAGGGCAGCAGTGACAGGTCCCGCTTCTGGGCCAGCGGCACCAGGTCCGACTCGATGCCGCGCTCGACCAGGTTGTAGTGCGGCTGCACGCACACCGGGGCGTGCAGGCCCTGGTCCGCGCAGATGTCCAGCCACTGGGAGATGCGCTCCGGGCCGTGGTTGGACAGCCCCACCTGGCGCACCTTGCCCTCGTCGACCAGTGCCGAGAAGGCCCGTGCGCTCTCCTCCAACGGGGTCTCGTGGTCGTCGAAGTGCGCGTAGTAGAGGTCGATGGCCTCCACACCCAACCGCTGCAGGGAGGCCTCGGCCGCGGCGCGGATGTTGGCCGCGCCCAGCCCCTGGAACTGCGGGTGTTTGCTCACCTTGGTCGCCAGCACCAGATCCTCCGGGCGCTCGCCCCGGCGGGCCAGCCACCGGCCGATCACCGACTCCGACTCGCCGCCGCTGTTGCCCTCGACCCAGAACGAGTAGGAGTCGGCGGTGTCCACGAAGTTGCCGCCCGCCTCGACGTAGGCCTCGAGCAGATCGAAGGAGGTCGCCTCGTCGGCCGTCCAACCGAAGACGTTGCCGCCCAGGCACAGGGACGAGACGTGCAGGTCGGAGGATCCGAGGCGGCGCAGTCCGGTCGCGTTCATGATCACCAGGATTCGTATGGGGTTCGAAAGACCCGGAAGGGCCCCTGTCACGGGAAGGTTACGCCTCAACGGCCCGGGAAGGGCAAGTGTGTTCGCGGCCAGGGAAGCGCCCTGCGTACGCGCGCCTCCGGGCCGTGGCCGCTCGCGCCCACACCCTCGCGCCCGCCGCCGCGCCAGGCACGGTCGAGGTGTCGGTGCCCCCGCGCCCCCGGCCGCGGGGTACACACCGTCCATGAACCCGAACACCGCGTTCGCAACAGCGCTGTGCGGGCGTGCCTCAAACGCCGTGGGTGTCCATGCGCACCTGGGCGTAGCGCTCGTGGATCCCGGAGACCTCCTGCGGCTCCGCGGTGAACTCGGGCCCGCCCACACTCCACTCGGGCGGCTCCTCTGTGCCGGCGAGTACCCACGCGGCCTGGCGCGCGGCGCCGATGGCGACGTACTCCGCGGGTGGGGGCACCTCCACGCGCGCGCCGAGCAAGGCCGGTGCGGCCGCGCGCACGGCCTCCGAGCGCGCGGCGCCGCCGGTGAGTTGGACCCGGTCCACGGGGATCCCGCTTTCGGTCAGTGCGGCGAGTCCGTCGGCCAGGCCCAGGAGCATGCCCTCCACGGCGGCCCGGGCGATGTTCTCCGGGCGCATGTTGTCCCGGGTCAGGTGGTGCAGTGAACCCGCTGCTCCGGGCAGCTCGGGGGTGCGTTCCCCGTCCAGGTAGGGGAGCAGGACGATCCCGCCCGCGCCCGGTTCGGCGCCGGTGGCCCAGCGGTCGAGCCCGGCCAGGTCGGTGCCGAGCATGGCCGCGGTCGCGTCGAGCACCCGGGCGGCGTTGAGTGTGCACACCAGCGGCAGGTACCGGCCCGTGGCGTCGGCGTATCCGCAGATCGCGCCCTCCGGGTCGTGGGAGGGGTGGTCGCCGACGGCGAAGACGGTGCCGCTGGTGCCGAGCGAGACCACGGCGTCGCCGGGGCGCAGCCCCAGGCCCAGGGCGCTGCCCATGTTGTCGCCGGTACCGGGGGCCACGAGCGCACCTTCGCGGGTGCGGCCGACCGCTTCGGCGGGGGAGGCGACACGGGGCAGGTCGAGCTGTCGTCCGAAGGCGTGCTCGAGCAGGTCGGGGCGGTAGGTGTTGCTCGCCGGGTCCCAGTAGCCGGTGCCCGACGCGTCGCCGCGGTCGGTGGTGGGCTGCTCGGATCCGGAGAGTTTCCAGGTCAGCCAGTCGTGCGGAAGCATCGCACCCCGCGCCCGGGAGGCGGTTCCGGGTTCGTGCTCGGCGAACCAGCGGAGCTTGGCGGCGGTCAGGCTTGCGGTGGGCACGGTCCCTACNCGGCGGCTGCCCCCGCCGAACGGGTGTCGTTCCACAGCAGGGCGGGGCGCAGGACCTCGCCGTGGTCGTCGACGGTGACCATGCCGTGCTGCTGTCCGGCCACGGCGACCGCCTCCACGCCTTCGAGCAGGCCGTCGGCGGCCTGGGTCAACGCCTCCCACCAGGCGTCGGGGTGTACCTCGGTCCCGTCGGGGTGGGGGGCTCGTGCTTCGCGGACGACGGCGCCGGTGTCGGCTTCGCAGACCACGATCTTGCAGGACTGGGTCGAGCTGTCGATCCCGGCGACCAGGGACATGTACGGCGCTCCAGGGGATAGGGGGTGGTGTCACTCACAATCTATGCCGGGAGTGCCCGCCGGGAAAACGGTGTTCCGGTGGTGGGCTGCCCGCCCGGTGGGCGCTCGGCCTGCCTTTGTCGGGCTCGTCCGGGGGCGCTGCTCCGGGGTGATGTGTGGTTCACATCACCGGCAAGTGCGACAAAATGGACTATTCCTATCAGAAAGCTTGGATAGTCTCAGAACAGGCATACCGGCTCATGCTTCGGGCCGGTGTGCCCGGCGGCCGGGGAGACGCGGCCGCTGCGTGCCCCCCGCGATCCTCCACCTTCCCGATCACGAAGGAGTGCACATGCGCACCACCTCGCTCGCCGCCGGAGCCACGGCCCTGGTTCTGGCGATGACCGCCTGCGGCGCCCCCAGTGAACAGTCCTCGGGCGGCGGAGGGGGCGAGGACGCCCCGCTGCGTGTGGGGACGATGCCGGTGCCGCACGGTGACATCCTCTCCTTCATCGACGAGAACCTCGCGGAGGAGGCCGGTCTGGAGCTCGACATCCAGGAGATGTCCGACTACAACACCCCCAACGCGGGGCTGGTCGACGGTGAGCTGGACGCCAACTACTTCCAGCACCGCGAGTTCCTGGGCGAGTGGCAGGAGAACGGGCCCGACGCCGACATGACCTATATTACCGACGTTCACATCGAGCGCCTCGGTCTGTACTCGGAGGGTGTCCAGGAGGTCGGCGACCTCGACGACGGCGCCGAGATCGCCGTGCCCAACGATCCGGCCAACCTCAGCCGCGCGCTGCGCATCCTGGAGGAAGAGGGTCTGGTCGAGATCGACCCGGAGGCCGGCGGGGAGGCCACCGAGAACGACATCGTCGAGAACCCGCAGGATCTGGCCGTCACGCCGCTGGAGGCCCCCCAGATCCCGCGCTCGCTCGCCGACGTGGACGCCGCGGTCGTCAACGGCAACTACGCCATCGAGGCCGACCTGACCGAAGAGGCCAACATCCTGGCCTGGGAGCCCGAGGGCGAGGACTACGTCGAGTCCTACGCCAACGGTCTGGTCACCCTGGACGAGAACACCGACGACGAACGCGTGCAGAAGCTGACCGAGCTGCTGAAGGACGAGCGTGTGCTGGAGTATATCCAGGACACCTGGGAGGGCGTCGTCCTGGGCGTGGACGCCGACGGTGAGGTCGCCGAGGTCGCGGGAGCCGGCGAGGAGGGCTCCGGCGACGAGGAGTGAGTCGCGCCGGTCCCGGCTCCGGGCCCGGGCTCGCACCCCGCACGGGTGCGGCCCCGGGCCCTTTTCGCGTCCGGGATCCTCGTTCCCGGCCCCCGCCGGGGCGCCCTGAAGGGGTGTGAGGTGCGCCACTTCCGCCTGCATGCCGTTAAACCAACTAAACTAGTAGGATTAATCTACTTCCAGGCTCTCCCGACCTCCGAAGGGCCCCGATGCAACGACGCGACACTGTGCCCGCCGCCACCTCGGCCGTCTTGGCCCTGGCGTTGGCTGCCACAGCGTGCGGGGCCCACGGGCCCGGCGGCGGGGCGGACGAACTCCGGCTCGGCTACTTCCCGAACCTCACCCACGCCCCCGCGCTCGTGGGTGTGGAGGACGGGACCCTGGACGAGGCGCTGGGTGAGGACGTCGACCTGCAGACCCAGATCTTCAACAGCGGCCCCGACGCCGTCAACGCCCTCTTCTCCGGTGAGATCGACGCCGCCTTCCTCGGCCCCAACCCCGCCGTCAACGGCTGGCACCAGTCCGAGGGCCGAGCCCTGCACATCGTCTCCGGCGCTGCCACCCAGGGCACCGGCCTGGTCGTGCGCGAGGACATCGAGACCGTCGAGGACCTGCCCGGAAGCACCCTGGCCACACCCCAGCTCGGCGGCACCCAGGACGTCGCACTGCGCTGGTTCGCCGAAGAACAGGGCTGGGACGTCGACACCGCCGGGGGAGGGGCGGTCTCGGTCATGCCGCGGGAGAACCCCGAGACCCTCGACGCCTACCGCAACGGCGACATCGACGGGGCCTGGCTGCCCGAACCCCACCTGAGCACGCTCCTGGAGGAGGACGACAGCCACCTCCTGGTGCACGAACCCGACCTGTGGCCCGAGACCGACGGCCAGTACGTGACCACCAACCTCGCCGTGGGCTCGCAGTACCTGCGCCGGCACCCCGACAACGTCCAGGGCCTGCTGCGCGGCCACACCGAGACCGTCGACGGGATCAACGACGACCCCGAACAGGCCGGCGAGACCGCCAACACCCACATCGAGGGGATCAGCGGCGGCCGGCTCGACGACGAGCTCGTCGCAGCGGCCATCGACAACATCACCTTCACGGTCGACCCCGCCGCACCCTCATTGAGCACCGGGGCGGAGCGCGCCGCCGCCATCGACCTGCTCGACCCCGTCGACCTGAACGGAATCTATGCCCTCGATCCGCTCAACGGTGTCCTCGCCGAGAAGGACCGTGAGCCGGTCGACGGGTTGGAAGGGTAGACCAGCATGAGCACTGCCACCGAGACACCCGTGGACGTCGGAGCCGTACGTGTGGACGACATCTCCAAGACCTTCGGCAGCGGCAGGGGCGCCATCACCGCGATCGACGGCATGAGCGTGCACGTCGGCCACGGCGACTTCCTCGCCGTCGTGGGGGCCTCGGGCTGCGGAAAGAGCACCCTGCTCTCCCTCGTGGCCGGGCTGGAAGAACCCACCACCGGCGCCGTCGACGTGGGCGGCCGCAAGGTCGCGATGATGTTCCAGGAGGCCGCCCTCTTCCCCTGGCTCACCGTCGGCTCCAACATCGAGATCCCCATGCGGGTCAACCGTGTGCCCAAGGCCGAACGCCGCCGCCGCGTCACCGAACTCCTGGACCTGGTGCGCCTGCAGGGCATGGCCCGCAAACGCCCCCACGAACTCTCCGGCGGCATGCGCCAACGTGTGGCCCTGGCCCGTGCCCTGGCCCAGGACGCCGACATCCTGCTCATGGACGAACCCTTCGGCGCCCTGGACGCCATGACCCGCGACATCCTCCACGACGAACTGGAACGCATCTGGCGCGAGCGCGGCCTGACCATCCTCTTCGTCACCCACAACGTGCGCGAGGCCGTGCGCCTGGGCGAACGGGTCGTGCTGCTCTCCAGCCGCCCCGGCCGTGTCATCGAGGAGTTCCCCGTCGAGGGCGAGCGCCCCCGCCGTATCGACTCCGCCGGCATCTCCGCGCAGGCCGCCCGCATCACCGACGGGCTGCGTGAGGAGGTCTCCCGCCATGCCTGAGACCACAGAGCGCCAGGACCGCCACGTCCAAGGGCTGGACGCCCTCGAACAGCAGCCCGCGCGCGGCGAGGACGAGAACGGTGCCGCCCGGACCGCCGCCCGGATCTGGTCGGCCACCTGGCCCAAACTCGCCGCGATCGCCCTCGTGCTCGTGGCCTGGCAGAGCGTCTCCTGGTCGGGGTGGCGCTCGGAGTACGTCTTCCCCGGGCCCGATCGGGTCCTGCCCGTCCTCTTCGACGAGGTCACCAGTCCCGAGTTCTGGACCGCCGTCCAGGTGACCATGCAGCGGGCCCTGACCGGGTTCGCGCTCGCCCTGGCGGCCGGTGTGCTCATCGGCCTGGGACTCACGCGGTTCCGCATCCTACGCAGCGCCGTCGGGTCCCTCGTCACCGGGCTCCAGACCATGCCCTCCATCGTCTGGTTCCCGTTCGCGATGCTGCTGTACGGCATCACCGAGTCCGCGATCATGTTCGTGATCGTGCTCGGCGCCGCCCCCTCCATCGCCGGAGGCCTGACCTCGGGCATCGACCACGTCAACCCCTCCTTGCTGCGCGCCGGCAAGGTCATGGGCCTGCGCGGACTCCAGCACTACACCCTGCTGATCGTGCCCGCCGCTCTGCCGATGTTCGTCTCCGGCCTCAAACAGGGCTGGGCCTTCGCCTGGCGCTCCCTCATGGCCGGCGAGCTGCTGGTCATCATCAACCAGCAGAACTCCATCGGGTGGGCACTCAGCCAGGCACGCCAACTCAACGACGCCGAACGCCTGATCAGCTACATCATCATCGTGCTGGTCATCGGCATCGTCATCGACGTGTTCTTCAACTGGGCCGACCGCGCCCTGCGCCGACGCTGGGGCCTCACCCAGGACTAGATGTGTTGTCCGGTGAGGTTGGTGACGCGGTCGGCGGGCACCCGGCCTCCGATCCCGGTGTGCACACAGAAGAGGGCCGGACGGACCGTCCGGCCCCACCGCACAGGCTTCAGGCATGCACCAGCGGGGTGTCCACCAGGTGCTCGGCGAGGAACCACGCCTGCAGTTCACCGGTACGGATGACCTCGGAGACCAGCAGATCGTTGGTGCCGTCGTCGTACATCTCCTGGGTACGCGCCGCGGCGTCGTGGGCGTCCTCCAGGATCGTCTCGTGCGCCTCCAGCAACCTGGACAGCATCGCCGGCACCTCCTCCACCCCGTTGGGCGGGCGCGGGACGTTGGTGATCTCCGCGACGTGCCTGGGGTCGCCGACCGCCACACCGCCCAGCGTCTGCACACGCTCGGCGACACTGTCGACCAGCCCGGTCTGCTCGTCGGCATGCTTGTCCATGAGCAGATGCAGCTGGTAGAAGGTCTGTCCGCGCATGAGCCAGTGGTGCTTCTTGTACATGCTGTGCAGGATCTGCGTGTCGGCGAGCACCTGGTTCAGCCGCTGACACGAGTACATCCGCGCGTTGTAGGACAGGCCGACCGGGAGCTGGCGGACGGTACCGAACTCCTGGAGCTCGTGTCCCTTCTGGTGGAGCCAGGGCTGGCTGCTGCGGGGCTTGGGCGTCTTCTCGGCTGTGCTCACGGGTGCTGTTCCCTCCGAATCCGGTGTGCTGCACGGAGCGCACACGAATGCACTCCGCCAGCCAGTCTTGAACACGGACCGTTGTCGGCAGAGAAAACCCACCCCATACGGGAGCAAGGCTTTGCGCTGATTCATGGGCTCCGCAGTCCCCGTCCGGGCGGCCCACGGCCCGTGGCCCGTCCGCGCGCCCGTGCGACACGCCGCTCACCACACCGTCCGGGGCACACCGGGGCGAAACCGCCGCCCGGGTAAAAAGCTCCTCCAGGGACGGCCCGGTCTCCGTCTGCCCAGGGCGTGCTCGTGGCAGTATGCGAGAACGGCGGCACGGGGGAATGCCGTCCGCAGACGACGCCACAGGCCGACGGGGGGCCACGGATGATGACCATCGCTTCGGATGCGTCACTGAACAACGGCCTGCGCATGCCACAGATGGGACTGGGCGTGTGGCAGGTTCCGCAGAGCACCGTCGCCGACACGGTAGCCACGGCACTGGAGGCCGGCTACCGCAGCATCGACACCGCGTCCTCCTACGGAAACGAGGCGGGTGTGGGCGAGGGACTGCGCCGCTCGGGGGTCGACCGCGAGGACGTCTTCCTCGCCTCCAAGCTCGCCAACCCCGACCAGGGCTACGACTCCGCCCTACGGGCCTTCGACGCGACCCTGGAACGCATGCGTCTGGACCACCTCGACCTGTACCTGCTCCACTGGCCGCTGCCCCACCGCGACCTGTACGTGTCCTCGTGGCGGGCCCTGGAACGCCTCTACGCCGACGGGCGTGTGCGCGCCATCGGCGTGTGCAACTTCCAGCTCCCCCACCTGGAACGGGTCCTGGACGAGGGGGGCATCGTCCCGATGGTCAACCAGATCGAGCTCCACCCGTTGCTGGTCCAGAACGAACTACGTGATTTCCACTCTCGCCACAACATCGCCACCGAGGCCTGGAGCCCGCTCGGGCACGGGAACCTGCTCGAGGAGCCAACCGTCACCGGGATCGCCGGGGAACTCGACCGCACACCCGCGCAGGTACTCCTGCGCTGGCAGATCCAGCTCGGCAACGTGACCGTCCCCAAGTCGGTCACGCCCGAACGCATCAGAGCCAACTTCGACGTGTTCGACTTCGAACTGTCGACGGAGGACATGCAGGCTCTCAGCGCCCTGGACCAGCACCGTCGGTTCGGTCCCGACCCCGACGAGTTCGACGGGGACTGAGGAGGCTCAGGCGCGCAGTTCGCGCCGCTTGCGGGCCCCGGCCAGTACGGCGTCGATGCCCTTGCGGCGCACGCGAACGGCGTAGACGGCGCCTGCGGCGAAGATCGAGATGAACAGGCCCAGGACCGCGACGAGGGCGAGGGCGGACAGCCAGAATGTGAACGACATGGGCTCATCCTATCCGCCGCGCCGGTCCCGACCCCACCCGGAGGGGACCCACGCGGCCCACCGACGACGAGGGAGGTTCCTTGACACAGTCACCCCACGAGACCGTCAACCCGCTGACCCTGGCCGAACCCGTCGGATACAGCCACGCCCTCGTGGTCACCCCCGGGCGGACCGTGTTCGTGGGCGGACAGACAGCCCGACGCACCGACGGTTCCGTGGCCGGCGACACGGTCGTGCAACAGTTCGACCAGGCGCTCGGCAACGTCGTGGAGGCCTTGCGCAGCGCCGGCGCGGAACCCGTCCACGTGGTGGACATGCGGATCCACACCACCTCCCTCAGCACCTACCGCGCCAATCTGGGGACCCTCGGGTCGATCTATCGCCGCCACATGGGACGCCATTACCCGGCGATGAGCGCCCTCGGGGTGCACGAACTCCTCGAGCGCGGCGCCCTGGTCGAGATCACCTGTACCGCCGTGGTCCCCGACTCACACGACAACGACCCGCTCTCCGGCGAACGCGCCATGGAGATCGAGGTCGAGGAAGGTCTGGTCAGCGGCCCCTTCGCGGACCCGGCCGAACCGGGGAACGAACGCGCCCGCACCTCAACTTGACCCGGCGCCGAAGGACCGGGACGAGAGAACCGCGGGGATCGGGGGACGGGGTGCCGCAGGAGGGCCGCGGTCAAAGGTAACCCAGGTGGGAGAGCTCGACCGCGGCCTTCTCGTGCACGTCCGCGTAGGCCTCCCGGTCCAGGCGCCGGCGCCAGGCCCCCACACCCCATGTACCGCTCTCCAACACCAAGTGCGAGGCCGACACCCGCGCACCGGTGAAGGCCCGCAGCTTCTTGGCCGTGGCGACCTCGCCGCCGTGGATGTCCTCGTAGCGCAGGGTCAGCAACTGCTCCGGGCCGATCTCGTTGCGGATCCGCGCCGACATACGCATCGCCCCGCGCCAGCGCATCGCGCACTGCCCGGCCGTGGAGGCCTCCCGGAACTCGGCCAGATCGTCCCCGTCGGCCAGCCCGTAGAAGTGGTTGGGAAATTCCGACGCCGGTTTCATCACGCTCGGCTTGTGCCAGGCCAGGCAGATCTCGTCCTCGGCCATCTGGGCGACCACGTCCCGCCCGTCCCGGATCACCTGCACGAACAGGGCGTCGGGGAAGGCCTCGTACAGTGCGCCGGCGCAGAAGAGCAGTTCCGGGGTGGCGTCGCCGTAGCGTGTCACCTCCCGGCTGTGCTCGCACGGTTCCGCCGACACGTTCGCGGGAACACGTTCACCCCGCGCCCCCGGACAGAGCGGGCACGTCAGGGGAGTGAGTTGCCATTCCTCGGCGTAGGCCTCCCGCAGCAGGCTCGCCGTGCCGGCCACCTTCTCGGTGGTCAGCGACGGACGCCGCGCCACCGAGTACACGGAGTTGAGGACACCGGTCGACCCGCCGCCGAGATGGAAGCCGGTGGCGCGGGCCAGAGCACCGGCGATCACGGGGACCCCGGAGTGCGGGGCGCCCAGGACGAACACCGGACGTTGCACCTTGGTCCCGTTGACCACGAGGATGTATGAGGGATGCTTCATGATTGTGTCGATTTTTGCACCCTTCAACCGTGGTGCGTGCATCGGCCACCGCTTCGGTGCCACACAGGGGGTGTTACCCGAGCGTACGGGTGCTCCATCTTTGCGACACGGCCCCCATGCCACACGGCGGCGGAGACGCGGCTCCGTGTCGCTGCCACAATGAGGTCATGGCCTCCACGACCTCCGACTCCGCACCGTTCGCCGACCCCGACGGTTTCGATCAAGCGGCCGAGCTCATGGCCTCGGCCGGGCGCATCACCGTCCTCACCGGGGCAGGGGTGTCCACCGACTCGGGTATCCCCGACTTCCGCGGCCCCAACGGGCTCTGGACCCAGAACCCCAACGCCCAGGCGTTCTCCGACATCGACACCTACATGGGTGACATCGACGTGCGCCGCCAAGTGTGGCTGCAGCGCCGCTCCCACAAGGCGTGGGAGGCCGCGCCCAACGCCGCGCACCGCGCCCTGGCCACCCTGGACACCACCGGGCGGCTGAACGCCGTCATCACCCAGAACATCGACGGGCTGCACCAGACCGCCGGGCTGGCCGAGGACAAGGTCATCGAGGTCCACGGCACGATGCTGCGGGTCATGTGCATGAACTGCGGCCTGCGCACCCCCAGCGCCACGGTGATGGCGCGCCTGGACGAGGAGTCCGACCCGCGGTGCGTGAGCTGCGGCGGCATCCAGAAGTCCGACACGATCTCCTTCGGGCAGCTCCTGGACCCCGAGGTCATCGAACGCGCCACCACGGCCGCGCGCGAGAGCGACCTGTTCATCGCGGTGGGCACCTCGCTGACCGTGCACCCCGTCGCCGGGCTGTGCGACGTCGCGATGATGGGCCGCGCCAACCTCATCATCGTCAACGCCGAGCCCACGCCCTACGACGACTACGCGAGCGTGGTGCTGCGGCAACCGATCGGCGAGGTGCTGCCGGGGCTGGTGCACCGGGTACCCAAGCGCGGACACGGCATCTTCCACGACTTCGAGGACCTTTAGGGAGAGTCTCAGCTTCCGGGACGGAAGTCGTCGGAGTAGGGCTCGGGTGCCGTGCGACCGATGTCGGGGGAGGGGTTGCGGGCCCCGCCGCTGACCAGTTTGGACAGCCAAGCCGGGTCCGGTCGGAGGTCGGCTACCGCTCGGGCGCGTTCCAGGACGGATTCGAGTTCTTGGGTGTCGTGCCCGTCGGGCACCTCGGAGAGCTGTTCCAGGTAGGAGCGCAGGTGAGTACGCAACCGCTCGTGCCTGCCGTCACTGAACCGGGTGGTCAGGTCATCGGTGGCCTGGCGCAGCGCCAGCAGCTCTGCGCGGCCCAGGAGTCGTGACGGCGTGAGGAGATGGCGGTAGGCGATGAAGCGTTTCGGGTCACCAGCGGCACTGGTGTCCGAGGAGAGCAACAGGCGCAGGAGCTCGTGCGGCTCGCTCCAGAGCTGGCCCGGATGCGAGCCGTCGTACCAGTTACCCAGATCGGGGGAGACGTGGTGCAGGTACGGGAGCATGCTCACCACCATCCGGGCCGCGCTGCCGGTGACACGCATCGCTGTCGACCGCAGGATGTGCGAGGTCGGACCCGGGAAAGGCACGGTGACCTCGTACGGGTTCATCATCACAGGCGCTTGCTCTGTCTCTCTGAGCAGGTAGAACCCGATCGACTCGCCGACGTTGACTTCTTCGCCCCGTTCGAGCTCGATGGTGATCCTGTAGCTCTCGTCGAGACCGATCCCCGTGTGCCGCACCCGCAGGGCCGCCAGGATCGCCGCCCACTCCGAACCCGGTAGACGCCGCCACAGGGCGGCCGTGGCGTGCCAGGCCTGCTCGGGGACCTCGTCGTCGCGGTGCAGGTGGGTCAGGTCCACCGGCCCGTCCTCGACCAACACCATGAGCAGCACGAGGTTGCTCGTGTAGTTGCCCTCACGGCGTGTCAGAGGGAGACGGGTCGGTTCGTAGGAGGTGAAGGACCGGTTGGATGCCGGGAACGGTGCTTCGCGGTACAGATCGACGAGCAGGTCGGTGTACTCGTCCCGCGCTTCCGGTTCTTCGGTGAAACGCTCGCCGAGGAGCTCGGCGAGGAATTCCACGACCTTCTGGCGTCCCGCGAAGCTGGCGAAGGAGGCGTAGGCGTAGAGCTCCCCGTCGTCGATGCGCTGGGCGCTGTGCTTGCGTCGCCGGCGCCGCCGTGAACCACCGGCGTGCTCGTCCACCAGATCGTCCAGGGCCTCGACCACGCTGCGGGCCACCAGGTACTCGCCGAAGGTGGCGTGCAGGAACTCGAAGACGCTCGCGGTGCCGCCGGAGCGCTGGGCCCGTGCCTCGTGCACGAAGAAGAAACGGCCGAGGAGCTGGTCGGCAGGGGAGATGCGCCCGTGCAGATCGGTGTCGTGCTCGCTCCGGAACGCCTCGGGCATGAGCACGGCCAGGTCGGAAGTCAGGTCCTCGGCTCTCACGCTCTGGCGCCGTCGGCTGAACATGGCGAGGGCGGCCACTTCTAGGTGGCGCAGTTCCCGGGCCACCGCCTCATCGAGGGTGTAGTCGGTGAGGGAGGCGTGGTGCTTTTCGACCTCGCGTTCGGCGAAACGGGTCAGCAGCCGCTCGTAGAGCTGTCCGTGGGAGAGGCTCTCTGCGGCCTGGCGCAGGGCGTTGCCGTCCGAGTCGTAGATGAGCAGCATCATGAGCAGGAGCGGCTGCTCGGCGAGCTCCCGGTAGCGCAGGAGGATGTCGGCGGTCAGCGGTTCCGAGCCGCGACGCACGAGTTCTGCGCCGTTGGTGGAGTTCCACACCTGGAGCATGTGGGCGATCTGGTCCCCTGAGAAGGGGGCCAGGCGGACCGTGACCGTGCCGAACGGAAAACGGGCCCGGTCGGCGACCACGGTCCGGCTGGTGACGATGACGGCGACCGGCCGGCCCATGGACCTCTGGCGCTCCTGGAACTCCTGGACCCGTTCCAGGTAGTCGGAGCGGTCCACCCCCGTGGCCTGCAGGAGTTCGTCGAACCCGTCGAGGATGATGACCGGAAGCGCACCGTCGGCGGATTCGGCGAGTTCGCGCCATGAGGTGTGCTCGTGCAGTGTGCTCTTGAGCCCGTCCTCGATCTGCACGTGGATCGGGGAGTTGGGTTGGACGTTGCGCAGTTCGACGCGGATCGCGAGGAAATCCGGCCCCGGGAGCTGGGCGGCGAGCATCTCGGTGAACTTGGACTTGCCGGCGCCGGGGTGGCCCAGGATGACGGTCGGATACGCGGTGGCGTAGGGGTGGAGCAGATGGGCGGCGAAGAATCCCTGGAGGTCCTGGGAACCGTGTTGTTGAGCCCACCAGGCCTCGGAAGAGGGATCCTGGTCCGGGCTGTCGACGGCCACCACTTGGCCCCGAGGGGGAATGTAGCTCTCCCTCAGGGACGGTAGCCGTATCCCCTCGGGCAGGTCGTCGGAACGGATGACATTGCGGTCGAGCGTGGACCGGTAGACGGCGGACAGTTCCTGCCGCCGGTTGTCGATCGCCCGTCCTGAACTGATCTCCTCGAGCGCGGCGTTGAGGCCCTGGAGCCCTGTTTCGAGTTCTTTCCGCGTGCGTTCGTGCTCACCCGCGTGCACCCACATCGCGAACTCGGGCACTTCTGCGGCCAGACGCAGAAGGTTCTCCGTGTACCTTTCCTCGAAACCAGGAAGAAGGGAAGGGCGCCAAAATATTCGGATCTGCGTGAGATCCACTGCGATGTCCCGAACCACGTCCGCCAGGTCGCCGGAAACGAGCACGGACGGGATCGGCAACCGATGGACCGCGGAATCGATCTCGTCCAGGAGAGCGATCTGCAACTCGTCCTCGGTCATGTGCGGACCGCCCGAGCCCCCGGACAGATCCAGTGGCCCCTCGTTCTCCGTGTGCTCTTCCCAAGCCTGGAGGAACGACAAGACCACCACGATCCGGTGCGCCGCCTCGATCTGCTCGGTGCGGCTCATCCGGCTCTCGCCGCGGAGCTTGGTCCCGATACCCTCCAGCGCCGCCCGGCCCTTCTCCACCAGCAGCTCGCGGAGCCCGAAGAGGCTGGGGACCCCCAACGCCCCCAACCCTCCGTCCGTCAGTTTCTCGGCGAAGTCCAACAACTCCGAGTCGTTCTTGCCGAGAACCTTCAACGCGTCCGCATAGCTGAGCTTCTTGGCCACGGCGACGGGCCGCCTTCCACGGTCGGGGGGTCGGGGGAATCGGGGACTGCGGGGATCCCCAGTGTCTCAGGGAAGCTGCCAGTCCACCGGCGCGGCCCCCATCTCCTCCAGCGTCCGGTTGGTACGGCTGAAGGGGCGGGAACCGAAGAAGCCGTTGCGCGCCGACATCGGACTCGGGTGCGTGGACTCCACGCACGGCACGCCCGGCATCAGCGGCCGCATGTTGCGGGCGTCGCGGCCCCACAGGATCGCCACCAGGGGCTTGTCGCGCTCGGCCAGTGCCCGGATCGCCTGGTCGGTGACGGTCTCCCAGCCCTTGTTGCGGTGCGAGCCCGGTTTGCCGGGGGTGACCGACAGGACCCTGTTGAGCAGCAGCACCCCCTGTTCCGTCCACGGCGTGAGGTCGCCGTTGGAAGGCATCGGTACGCCCAGGTCGTCCTGCATCTCCTTGAAGATGTTGCGCAGGCTCGCCGGCAGCTTCATGTCCGGGGCGACCGAGAAGCTCAGCCCCACTGCGTTACCGGGGGTGGGATAGGGGTCCTGGCCCACGATGAGCACCCGCACGTCCTCGAAGGGCAGTTGGAAGGCGCGCAGGACGTTCTGGCCCGCCGGCAGGTAGGTGCGTCCCTCGGCGACCTCGTGGCGCAGGAAGTCCCCCATGCGGGTGATCTCGGGGGCCACCGGCTCCAGCGCCTCGGCCCACCCGCTGTCCATGATCTTGTTCAGGTCCGACATGGCCAGAACACTAGCGGCCGAGCCGGGTGGTCACGGCCGTTTCGGGCGATCATTCGCCCATCGCCCGGGGTCTTTCGGGGGCGCCCCGGTCCCTCTCACGGCTTCGAGGCGCGGCGCAGCGCTTCCCGGTTGAGGCGCAGCTCGTCGAGGTAGCTGCGCGCGGCCCGCTCGGGGATCCGGTAGACCGACCCCACGCGCAGGGCGGTCAGCGTTCCTCTGCGGATGAGCCGGTAGACCGTCATGGTGGAGGCGCCCAGCAGTGCGGCGGTCTCGGCGGCGGTGAGCATGGGCACGGGCCTCTCCTCGCCCTGGTGGCCCTGCCCCTGCTCCTCGTGTGTGTGGCCGTTCCCCGTTCGGGCCCTGCCCCGGCCCGTCTCGTGGTCCCCCATGGCCACGACGTTAGAGCGGCCGGTTCGCCCCGTGGGGCCGGATGCCGAATCCGACCGGGTAAAGGGCATGAGTCCAGGTGAAACGGCTCCGCCGAAACCGGGGATCCCGGGGTTCGGGGCGGTGCGCCGACGTTTACTCCACGCGCCATGCCCCGCGCCGGGTGGCCAGGTTCAGGGCGGTGGTCACCAGGGGCACATGGCTGAAGGCCTGCGGGAAGTTGCCGACCTGGCGTTCGGCGTGCGGGTCCCACTCCTCGGCGAGCAGCCCGAGGTCGTTGCGCAGCGACAGCAGGCGCTCGAAGAGCTCGTGCGCCTCGTCCTCGCGGCCGATGGCCAGCAGCGCGTTGGCCATCCAGAAACTGCACGCCAGGAACGCCCCCTCCTCGCCCGGGAGCTGGTCGGCGGAGCTCTCCAGGTCGGTGCGGTAACGCAGCACGAACCCGTCCACCATGAGGTCCTCGCGGATCGCCTCGATCGTGCCGACCACACGGGGATCGTCGTAGGGAAGGAACCCGACCTCGGGGATCAGCAGGAGGGCGGCGTCCAACTCCTTGCTGCCGTAGTACTGGGTGAAGGTGTTGCGCTGGGGGTCGTAGCCGTACTCGCAGACCTCGGCGTGGATGGTGTCGCGCAGGGACCGCCACCGCTCGACGGGGCCCTCCTTGTGGAACTCCTCGATGCTGCGCACCGCCCGGTCGGCCGCCACCCACGCCATGACCTTGGAGTGCACGAAGTGCTGGCGCGGACCGCGCACCTCCCACAGGCCCTCGTCGGGTTCGTCCCAGCACCATTCCAGGTAGTTGACGAGGGAGCGCTGCAGCCCCCACAGGTGGTCGCCGCCGCGGATGCCGTGGCGCCGGGCCAGGTGCAGTACGTCCATGACCTCGCCGTAGACGTCGAGCTGGTACTGGCCCACGGCCGCGTTGCCGATCCGGACCGGGCGCGAGTCCTCGTACCCGGGGAGCCAGTCGGCCTCCCACTCGGTCAGCCGCCGCTCACCCCGGATCCCGTACATGATCTGCATGAGTTGGGGTTCGCCGGCCACCGCCCGCACGAGCCATTCGCGCCAGGCGCGGGCCTCCTCCTGGTAGCCGGAGCGGATGAGTGCTTCCAGGGTGATGGTGGCGTCCCGCAGCCAGCAGTACCGGTAGTCCCAGTTGCGGACGCCGCCGACCTCCTCGGGCAGCGAAGTGGTGGGAGCGGCCACGATCCCGCCGGTGGGACGGTAGGTCAGCGCCTTGAGGGTGATCAGGGAGCGCACGACCGCCTCGCGGTAGGAGCCCTCGTAGGAGCACTGGGCCACCCACTCCTTCCAGAAGCGTTGGGTGCGCGAGAGGGCCTTCTCCGCGTCCAGGTGGTCGGACTCCTCCACCTGGGAGGGGTGCCAGGTCAGCACGAAGGGCACCCGCTGGCCCGCGGTGACGGTGAAGGCCGCGTCGTGGGTGAAGTTGTGTCCGAACAGTTCCACGGGGGCGCTCAGCCACACGGCGTCCGGTCCGGCGATGGCGACGAGCTCGGTCCCCGCCCGGTGTACCCACGGCACCACGTGGCCGTGGTCGAAGCGCAGCCGCAGGGCGGTCTCCATCTGCACCGACCCGCTCACGCCCTCGACGATGCGTACCACGTGCGGGGCGCCCCCGCGCGGGGGCATGAAGTCGATGACGCGGACCGTACCGGTGTCGGTGTCCCACTCCGACTCCATGATGAGCGTCTCGCTCCGGTACCCGCGCCGGGTGGCCTCACGCGGGCCCCGGGCCGGGCGCATGGTCCAGCATCCGTTCTGTTCGTCGCCGAGCAGGGCGGCGAAGCACGAAGAGGAATCGAAGTCGGGCAGGCACATCCAGTCCACCGACCCGTCCCGGCCGATCAGAGCGGCGGTCTGCATGTCGCCGATGAGTGCGTAGTCCTCGATCCGTCCGGGCACGCGGCTCACCCCCATCACGTCGTCACGGTCACTGCGCTGGGCGTCCGCCGCCGGTCCGGGACCGGGACGTCGGTGCCGTCGCGGGTCGCGTCACGCACACCCGTCACTGCCTCACCGACTATGTGCCCAGGAGGGGGCGACCGAAAAGGTCGGCCCGGCAGGACCCTCCCGGGCCGTGGATTCCGGTCGTCGCCGCCTCTCATCCTCCCTGCCGGAGCGGGCAATGGCCATCACGTGCGCGGGGCGCGCGTGTATGCGGCGGGGTATGCCAGAGACTGCGGTCTTCGACCTTTCCGGGCGTCACCGCTCGGTGGTCCCTGCCGTCAGGACGGCTGGTGGTCCGACGACTGCGGGGGCCGCGGTGCCTCGGGCATGCGCATCAGCGGCAGGAACACCTGCGCCAGGGGGCCGATCGCCAACATGAACACGACCGTGCCCACCCCCACGGTCCCGCCGAGGAGGAAGCCGAGCAGGGCCACGGTCACCTCGATGAGCGTGCGTGCGAGACGGATCGAGAGACCGAGCCCGGCCAGGCCGGTCATGAGGCCGTCACGGGGGCCCGGGCCGAGTCCCACCCCGATGTAGCATCCCGTGGCCACGGCGCACACCAGGACCCCCAGGGCCAGCAGGGACAGGCGGAGCGGCAACAGGTCGGTCGTCGGCAGCAACCACAGCGACAGGTCCACCGACAACCCGATCACGACCACGTTGCTCAGTGTGCCGAGCCCGGCCTTCTGGCGCAGGGGGAGCCACAACAGCATGAGCAGGGCGCCGACGATGATGCTCCACGTGCCGATCGACAACCCCGTCTGCAGGGACAACCCCTGGTGCAGTACGTCCCAGGGGGTGGCCCCCAGGCCCGAGCGGATCAGCAGGGCCCCGCTGAGCCCGTACAGGTACAGGCCGACGTAGAGCTGCACGAGGCGGCGCAGCCGGGGCCGCGGCAGAACGGGGGTGATCAACAGCCCCTGGACCAGGGCGGGGGCCGAACGGCGGCGGGACGGTGTGGACAAGGGGGACCCTTTCATCGATCGAAAACAGATCGGGTGGTCGGATGAAAAGCCTTAGGGTGAGCCGATTCCGTATACTGGCTCAGTACGTGGCCGGACGAAAAGAGCCAATCCGAGAAACTGGCCCGTTCCGGTTCCGGTGAGGGGGACTCACATGGCGAGGCAGCGTACGGACCGTCCGGGGACCGGGGGCGGCACACGCCGGATCAACGGCACACTCCTCGCACGAATGATCGGTGCTTCTCCCGTCGAACGCCCCTATTATCTCGCGATCGCCCGGGCCGTGAGCGGGTTGGTCCTGGACGGGCGGGTGCCCACCCACACCCGCCTGCCCGCTGAACGCGACCTGGCCACTGCGCTGGGGGTCAGCCGCAACACCGTCACCGCGGCCTACGCGTGGCTGCGCGACCACCGTTTCCTCGACAGCAGGCAGGGGGCGGGGAGCTGGACCGTGCTGCCCGACAGCGGCGGCAAGGGGCCCACCCCCTTCGCGCCCACCACCGAGCACATCGACCTCGGGGTGGCCGCGCCGCCGGCCGTCGACGGTCTGCGCGAGGCCTCCTTCCACGCCTCCGAGCAGCTTGCCGCGCACATCGGCGGGATCGGCTATTACCCCTACGGCCTTCCGGAGCTGCGCCACGCCATCGCCCGGCGCTACGTCGAACGCGGACTGCCCACCGCGCCCGAACAGATCTTCGTCACCAACGGGGCCCAGCAGGCGATCACACTGGTCATGGACATGCTCCTGCAGCAGGGCGACCAAGTGCTGGTGGAATCACCCACCTACCCGCACGCTCTGGACGCCGTACGCCGCAACGGGGCCAGGATCCGCACCGCCGGCGCGACCCCGCAGGGCTGGGACATGGAGTACCTGGTGGAGGCCTTCCGCCAGTGGAAACCCGCCCTGGCCTACATGATCCCGGACTTTCAGAACCCGACCGGTGCGCTCATGGACGACGACGAGCGCCGGGTGCTGGTACGCGAGGCCCGCCGGGCGGGTACCCACCTGCTCGTCGACGAGTCCGTCGCGGAGCTGGGCATCGATTCGGGTGACCTGCCCGCCCCGGTGGCCGCCCACGACCCCGACGGACGCGTACTGACGGCGGGTTCGGTCGCCAAACTCCTGTGGGGCGGTCTGCGGGTGGGGTGGATCCGGGCCACGGCGCCGATGGTGTCCCGGCTCATGGCGGTGCGGCAGCGCTTCGACCTGACCGGTTCGGTGCACGACCAGCTCACGGCCACACACCTGCTGGCCGACATGCTGCGCATCCGCGCCGAGCGCAGCCGCCAGTTGCGCCGCAACCGCGACGCGCTGGTCGAGGCGCTGCGCGAACGCCTGCCCACGTGGCGTCCCAGCGTGCCCCCGGGCGGTCTCGTGGTGTGGACCTCGATGCCCCAGCCGGTCGCCACCGCCCTGGCCGAGACGGCGGGCCGGCACGGGGTGCACCCGGCGGCAGGCCCGGTCTTCGGTTCCGAGGGCACGCTCGAACACCATCTGCGCCTGGCCTACACCCAGCCGCCGGATGTGCTGGCCGACGCGGTGGACCGGCTGGCCGCGGCCTACGGCGAGACCTTGGACCATCCCGTCCAACCACGCGGGCGCCTCTACGTCTGAGCGGCCGCGCCCGGCGCGGAGCCGGGCACGGCCCGACTTCTCAAAGCGAGAACCGGCCGGCGAAGCGGGTCACCTCGGCCAGCACCTCGTCCCGGTTGGTCTCGTTGAAGATCTCGTGGCGGCCCCCGGGGAAGATTCGCGCGCTCACGTCCTCACCGGCCAGCGCCTCGATCCCCATGGCCGTGTCGGAGACCGGCACCAGCTGGTCGTCGGAGCCGTGCAGCCACAGCAGCGGCAGCGATCCGATCGAACCCGCCTGGCGCCCGCGCTCCAGCTCCCTCATGAGTGCGTCGACGGTGGGGCGCTTGAAGGGTCCGTGCCAGACCAGTTCGTCCTCGACGTAGGCCCGTCCCACTGCGGGGTCGCGGGAGAGCACGGCCGGGTCGATGGGGGTGTCGGGGATCTCCTCGGCCGCCTGGATCTGTTCCAGGGAGGTCCACCGGCCCAGGACCGGGCCGGAGAGCACCAGTGCCTGCACGGCCTCGGGGTGGACCTGGGCGTAGCGCGCGGCGACGAGTCCGCCCATCGAGTGGCCGATCAGCACCAGGGGAAGGTTGCGGTAGGCGGTGCGGGCCTGGGAGACGATCCGGTGCACGTCCTCGACCACACCGCTGTAGTCGTCGATGAGGACCCGCTCGCCCGAGGACTTGCCGTGCCCGCGGTGGTCGGCTCCGTAGACCACCGCCCCTGCGGCGACCAGGTCCTCGGCGACCGCGTGGTAGCGGCCCAGGTGTTCTCCGTATCCGTGCACCAGGATCGCCAGCCAGGTCGGTTCGCTCCCGGCAAGGGCCCAGGCCCGTGCGGCCAGCTTGGCCGTTCCGGCGGGGGCGCCCGCCACGGCCCACTCGCGTGTGGTGATCACCGTGTTGTGCCTCCTCATTCCGTTCCCTCGTCTGGGAGCATCTGTGTGATGGTCCGAGGTCGGTCCACCGAACGAAGCCTAGAGGGCAGGAGAGGCATCGGGCGCGTAACGATCGGGGATCGACCCGCCGCCAAAATTCTCAGCAGGCCCTATTGTTCCCTTGACGCCTGTGAATCGTGCAATATGGCGTATATCAGTTACCCACTGTTAAAAGGGATTATTTGTGCTAAACAGTGAGTAACGCTCGGGTGGGTAGAAACACGTATAGACCCCCCGAAAGCTCAACGTGGAGAGGGGACGCCCGTGCTGGCCGACTCCTATGGCCGTGTGGCGACCGACCTTCGAGTGTCGCTCACCGACCGCTGCAACCTCAGGTGCACCTACTGCATGCCGCCCGAGGGACTGGAGTGGCTCCCCAAACCGGAGCTGCTCACCGACGACGAACTACTCCGGCTCATCGACATCGGTGTCACCCGGCTCGGCATCACCGAGGTCCGCTTCACCGGCGGTGAACCCCTCCTGCGTCGCGGACTGCCCAACATCCTCGCCGGAACCACGGCCCTGCGGCCCCGGCCCCGCACGGCCCTGACCACCAACGCCATCGGACTGGCACGCACCGCCGAGGCCCTGGCCGAGGCCGGCCTCGACCGCGTCAACGTCTCCCTCGACACCCTGCAGCCCGAGATCTTCGAGAAGCTCGCCCGGCGGCGCCGCCTGTCCGACGTCCTCGACGGTCTGGCCGCAGCAGCCGAGGCCGGGCTCACCCCGGTCAAGGTCAACACCGTCCTCATGCGCGACATGAACGAGCACGAGGCCGCCGACCTGCTGCGCTTCAGTATCGAGCACGGCTACGAACTGCGCTTCATCGAGCAGATGCCGCTGGACGCCCAGCACGGCTGGCGCCGCGACACCATGATCACCGCCGACGAGATCCTGCGCTCGCTGGAGGCCGAATTCGACCTCCGGCCCGCCGACGCCGAGACCCGCGGCAGCGCCCCGGCCGAACTCTTCCACGTCAACGNNCGGCCCCCCGCCCCTTCTGCGGGGCCTGCGACCGCGTGCGCCTGACCGCCGACGGCCAGGTGCGCAACTGCCTCTTCGCCCGAGAGGAGTCGGACCTGCGCACCCCGCTGCGCGAGGGCGCCACCGACGAGGAGATCGCCGAACGCTGGAAGGCCGCCGTGGCTCCCAAGCTGCCCGGCCACGGCATCAACGACCCCAGCTTCCTGCAGCCGGCCCGGCCCATGTCGGCGATCGGCGGCTGAGCCGATCGGCGGCTCTCAGGGCGCCGGGGCGGTACCGACCGCCTCGGCGCCCGTCCGCGTTCATGACCAGGGGTGGCAGCACACCGGTGCGGGTATGGCACTCGGACTCGCCTCGCCCGGAGCGGCGGGCCCGATGTGAGGAGCGCGGGATGAGTACCGTACAGGCTTGCGAACCCGTTCTGTTCCGTGGCGTACGGGTCTTCGACGGTGCGCGCGAGGAGCTCTCGCAGCTCCGCGACGTCTATATCGAGAACCGCCGTATCGCCGACCCCGCCACCCGCCCCGACCCCGAGGCCCGTGTGATCGACGCGGAGGGCCGGGTCCTCATGCCCGGCCTCACCGATGCGCACGTGCACCTGTTCGGCATCGGTTCCACACAGGCCGAACTGCTGCTGGGGCCCACCGGACTGGGGTATTACAACGCCTTGGCCGAGGCCGCAGGCATGCTCATGCGCGGTTTCACCACCGTGCGCGACATGGGTGGCGACACCGGCGCCCTCAAGAAGGTCCTCGACGCAGGGCTCTTTCCGGGGCCACGCATCTACCCCAGTCAGGCCACTGTCTCCCAGACCGCCGGACACGGTGACTTCTCCGCGGTCCATGAAACCCCGCTGCCTCTGGGCGGCACGCCTTCCAGAGCCGAGGACATCGGCTTGACCAGGATCGCCGACGGGCGCCCCCAGGTGCTGACCGCTGTACGGGAACAGCTCAAGAAGGGCGCCAGCCAGATCAAGGTCATGGCCGGCGGGGGAGCGGCCTCCAACTACGATCCCCTCGACGTGGTCCAGTACACCCGCGACGAACTCCGTGCCGCTGTCCAGGCCGCCCAGGACTGGGGCACCTATGTGGCCGTGCACGTCTACAACGTCACAGGTGTCCGCCGCGCGGTCGAGGCCGGGGTCCGCTCGATCGAACACGGACATCTGGCCGACGAGGAGACCATTGCGTTGCTCGCCGAGAACGATGTGTGGCTGAGTACCCAGCCTTTCCTGGAGAGCGACCACGTCTACGCCTCACCCGAATCGAGGGCCAAGAACGAGGAGATCTGCGACGGAGTCGCCCGGACTCTGGAATGGGCACGCCGGTTCGACGTCCGCCTGGCCTTCGGCACCGACCTGCTGCTGGACCCCGCCGCGGCCCACCGCCAGATCGACATGTTCGTGCGCCTGCACACCGAGTTCGGCTTCAGCTCCGTGGAGGCCCTGCGCACCGCTACCTCCGGCAACGCCGAGCTCTTCGCCCTGGCCGGAGCACGGGACCCCTACCGGGACGCACGCCTGGGCGTGATCGACACCGGCGCCTGGGCCGACGTGCTGCTCGTGGAAGGCGATCCCGTCCAGGACCTGAGCATCCTCGCCGATCCCGCCCACGCCCTGGCCGTCATCGTCAAGGACGGGCGCGTGTACAAGGACACGCTCACCGGCGCCGGCTGACTCCGCGCGGGGAAAACCGGTTGCCGTTGCCCTCCGACTCTGGCTCGATGTGCGGTGGCGCCCCGGACCCGCGCCGTCCATGATCCGACCCAGGAGGAGGTGAACCGGCGATGTCCTACCAGGAGGTGCCCGGCACCCGCGTGCCCATCCGCATGTGGGCCGGACCCGACGACGTCGACGATCAGGTGATGGGCCAGCTCCGCAACATCAGCGCGGTCCCCTGGGTGCACGGCCTGGCCGTCATGCCCGACGTGCACTTCGGCAAGGGGGCCACGGTGGGGTCGGTGATCGCCATGCGCGACGCCGTCAGCCCCGCCGCGGTCGGCGTCGACATCGGCTGCGGGATGACCGCGGTGCGCACCGGACTGCGCGCCGAGGACCTGCCCGAGGACCTGCGCCGCGTGCGCTCGGCCCTGGAGGCGGTCGTTCCCGTCGGCTTCGACATGCACGGTGAAGAGGTCGACCCGGCCTCCCTTCCACTGCTGGACGAACGCGACTGGGACCGCTTCTGGTCGGCCTTCGAGGACCTGGCCCCGAGCGTGCACCACCGCCGTGACCGCGCCCATCGCCAGATGGGCACCCTCGGCGGGGGCAACCACTTCCTCGAGGTGTGCCTGGACGACGACGGGCGGGTGTGGATCGTGCTCCACTCGGGCTCGCGCAACATCGGCAACGAACTGGCCGCCCACCACATCGAGCAGGCCCGTTCCCTGCCGCACAACCAGGACCTGCCCGACCGCGACCTGGCCGTTTTCGTCTCCCGGACCCCGCAGATGGAGGCCTACCGCCGCGACCTGTTCTGGGCCCAGGAGTACGCCAAGCGCAACCGGGACGTCATGATGGCCCTGGCCTGCCGCGCCGTCCTCGAGCAGATCCCGCACACGACCTTCGAACAGTGGATCTCCTGCCACCACAACTACGTGGCCGAGGAGACCTACGACGGTGTCGACCTGCTCGTCACCCGCAAGGGCGCCATCCGCGCGGGCCGGGGCGAGTACGGCGTGATCCCCGGAAGCATGGCCACCGGCACCTACATCGTCCGCGGGCTGGGCAACCCGGACTCGTTCAACTCCGCTTCCCACGGCGCCGGCCGCCGCATGAGCCGCAACAAGGCCCGCCGCACCTTCTCCCGCCGCGACCTGCTCGAACAGACCCGGGGCGTGGAGTGCCGCAAGGACACCGGTGTCATCGACGAGATCCCCGGCGCCTACAAGGACCTGGAGTCGGTCATGGCGGCCCAGACCGACCTGGTCGAGGTCGTCGCCCACCTGCGCCAGGTGATCTGCGTCAAGGGTTGAGAGCGCACCTGCCCGGCACGGTGCCCGGGCAGGTGCGCCATGCTGGGAGCATGCACCGCACCGACCCTGATCCGCACGGGCCCGTACTGGCCGCCGTCGTCCTCGCCGGAGGGGCGGCCCGCCGGATGGGCGGTGCCGACAAACCCGGGCTCGTCGTGGGCGGGCACACTCTGCTCGAAAGGGTCGTGGCGGCCGTGCGGACCCACCGCCCCGACACGCACGTGGTCGTGGTCGGCCCCGAGCGCCCCAGCCCGGCGGCGGAGTACGTCCGTGAGGATCCCCCCGGCGGCGGCCCCGTACCCGCCCTGCGCGCCGGTCTGGCCCGTGTGCACGCCCCGTACACGGCCCTGCTCGCGGCCGACCTGCCCCATCTGGGCGCGGCCGATCTGGCCGCCTTGGAGAGGGCCGCGGCCCCGGGCCCCGGCGCCGTCTACGCCGACACCGTCGGACACCCCCAGTGGCTCACCGGCCTCTGGCACACCGACGCCCTGCGCACCGCACTGCGGAGCTATGAGGGCGCTTCCCTGCGCGGCCTGTTCGGCCCCATGGAGCCCCGGCGGGTCCGTCCCGCCGACGACCGTGCCGTGACCGATTGCGACACCCCCGAGGAGCTGGACCGCGCCCGCAACCGGTGGTGAAGCCGGTCCCGCCCGGGCCGGCGCGGCAGCAATCGGACCGGCGGGCTCAGCCCTCGAACTCGTCCCAGGCCACGGTCTCGCGCAGGAACCCGCGCATGTCCAGGAAGTTGGCCAGGTACTCGCGGTGCTCGCCGCAGGCCGTCCACACCTTGCGGCGGTCCGGGGTGTGCAGCTTGGGGTTGTTCCACACGAGTGCCCACTCGGCCCCGGCGCGGCAGTCCCGCCGCGAGCACTGCGGCTCGGTGGTGTTCATCGTGTGGCCCCCTCGTGTCGGTGAATGTGCTCCGACGCCTCTGCGCCGGTACCGGCTGCAGCGTACCGGGTGCACAAAAAAGTGGCGCCGGGTGGTTACGGGGGCAAACCACCCGGCGCCGCACGCGATGTTCCGACGGGGGCTCGAAACATCGCCCCGCGCTCCGACGGGGGACCGAAGCGCTGTTCCCAATGTACACCGATGTGCCCCTCTGTACGTCAAGAGTCAGTTACGACGTTGTCTCGGGAGAGTCCCGCCAGGACAAGGGATTTCGTTCCGCCTCGTGTCCGAAATCGCTTCATGGGCGCAGATTCGGGGCCGTGCCCGGGGCAAACGGAGGATGCTGCGGGTCATGTGGGCGCCGGTCGGGCTCCACGTCCCGGTCAAGCCGGGTCAAGAACTCCTGCTCGGTCCCGCGCGTGCGTTCGGTCCCCGTGTGGTCCACGGGACGCGGGGGCAGGGGGTGAACGAGGCCGCCGGCGGGGCGGCCGGCTGCACCGATCGACACGAGAGGTTGCCATGTCCGACAACACCTATCGAGTCACGGAGATCGTCGGGACCTCGCAGGAGGGCGTGGACCAGGCGATCCGCAACGCGATCAGCCGCGCCTCCGCGACCCTGCGCAGTCTGGACTGGTTCGAGGTCACCGAGGTGCGCGGCCACATAGAGGAGGGCGAGGTCGCCCACTACCAGGTGGGTCTGAAGGTGGGGTTCCGCCTCGAAGAGTGAGCCTTGCCCAACGCCGAGGCGGACGGGTCCGCGCCGCCGGGCCCCGTCCCCTCGTGCGTGCCGGTGCGGCCGGCTCAGGCGTCCTCGGAGCCCTCGTCGCCGGCCTGTACGTCCACGTGCACGTGGTCGAGGTGGCGCAGGATCTCGTTGTCGGGATCGGCCTCGTAGTCGCGCCAGCCCATCGACGGGTGGTACGTGCTCCAGATCCGGTCGTCGAAGATGATGACGTCGATCTCGTGGTCGGGGGCGTGGGCGATCAGCCAGTGCGCCATCACCCAGCCCGCACGCCGGTTCTCCTCGTTGACCGGACGGAAGAAGGCGTCGATGGCGCGTCCGTCGTAGTGCGCGGAGCCCTCACCGTGGCCGGTGTCGTAGCCGCCGGGTTCGTAGCCGCCCAGGCTCGGATCGGCGTAGACCTCCTCGATGCCGTCCTTGAGGTTCTGCGCACGCGGCGTCAGCCCGGACGGTTCCAGCTCCTCCTCCACCTCCAGATCCGGGTTCTTGGTGGAGCGGCAGGTCAGCGACGGGCCGGCGTCCTCCTCCGGGCCGTCCTGCAGCACGGCCATGGCGTCGTCGGGCACATCGCTGGTATCGGGGGCCCGGACGGGGGAGTCCTCACCCTGATCGGCGGCCACGGCGGCGGTGGTGGCGCGTCGGGCCTGTTCGCGCTCGAGCTGGATCTGCTCCTCGCCGACCGTCACGGTGCATTCGGGTCCCCACGGTGTGCTGGGGAGGGGGACGTCGGCCCGGTCGATCGCCCAGCGGGTGCCCAGGACCCCGATCACGGAGAGCACGCCGAGGAACACGACCGAGAGGAGGAGGCCGTACCAGCGTCGCTGCGGCATGGTGGATCTGTGCATGACTCCTGTTCCCCTGGGTCAGGGCCGGGGCGGACGAGACAGGGCCGGGCCGGAGGTGCTCCGACCCGGGTTCCCCATGACACAACGAACAAGTGATCCATAGATTTCCGGCAAACGGAATCTGATGGCCAGATCACACCCGGGTCACTGTCCCAGGACCGACCACAGGACGAACAGGCCGCCCGACACCAGGGTCAGCGCCCAGATCCGGTCCATGGTCACTCCACGCCACCGCAGGGCGTGCACGCCGAAGAAGTCGTAGGCGATCAGCGCTGCCACGCTCGCCGCGGCCAACATCGCCAAGGTGTGCGCCCCGGTGGCGAGCAGCCCCGTGGCGGTCGCGTCCCACAAGCTCCAGGAGCCCTCTGAGGCCGTGGTGGGCTCCACCCCGGCCGTGGCCCCTGCCCCGCCGTCCTGTGCCTCGTGCGTGCCGTGTGAGCCGTGGTCGTGGTGGGCGTGCGTGAGCCGACCGGCCATGACCGGGAAGACCATCAGTCCCGCCCCGTGCGCCGACGACATCAGGAACGCCCACGTGCCCACCTGCCACAACGGCAACCGGATCTCCCGCCAGTGGTAGTGGCGCCGTCGCACCAGCATCCACAACCCGTACAGGGCGATCGCCGTGCCGCACACCACCGGGAAGAGCACCGAGGCCGACATCGAACCGGTCACGGTGATCGCGACCGCGGCGACCGCGACGGCCCCCGCGTGCCCGAGCGCGACCACCGGCAGGGAACGCAGGACCTGCGCGCGTCCGCCCTCCTGCAGGCCGCGGGTCACGGCCAACAGCCAGCCCATGCCGGGGTGAAGGCCGTGGAAGGCGCCGAGTGCGACCAGGGTCCAGAGTTGCGCAGCGGTCACCGGGAAAGGCTCACACGCCCGTGTCCGAACGGCAATGGGACGTAAGCCATCGACCGGTTCCGGCCAACCGCGGTGGTCGCGGCTCGCATGCCTGCCCCGGGGCAGTCCTCAGGGCCTCAGGGGCAGATCGTGTCCAGGTCGGTGGCCTCGGCACCCACCTGGCGGCCCGGGTCCTCGGGGGAGGGCTCGGCCAGGCCGGTGTAGTCCTGCCACTCGGTGCTCTCCTCCTCGCCGGAGCCTTCCTCGTCCCCGGCCTCCTCGGAGCCCTCCTGCGAATCCTCACCGGAGGGGCCGCCGCTCTCGGGCTCGGCAGGCACGTTGTCGCCGTTCTCGGAGCCGGCGGCGATGGCCTCCACGACCAGGTCCTGCACCTTGCCCCAGTCCGGGTCGGCGGTGCTCACCTGGGGCGGGGACAGCTGCAGCGCGCTCATCGACCCGGTCTCGGTGACCTGCTCCGCCAGATCGACGAAGGCCGGGACCTTCGACTGCGGAATGTCCGTGGTCAGCGTGCGCTGGGTGGCCCCGGCCAGATCCCGGTAGCTCGTCAGCAGCGTCGTGGGATCGATCTGCTCGGCCACGTACTTGACCAGGCACCCCTGGCGCCCCATACGGCCGTAGTCGTCGGAGCCGATGCGCGAACGCCCGTACCAGAGGGCCTCGTAGCCGTTGAGGAGCTGACTGCCCTCCTCCAGTACATTGCCCTGCATGCCGTACGGGATCGGCTCGTCGATGTGGACCTCGATCCCGCCCACGGCGTCGATCAGGTCGCGGAATCCCATCATGTCGACCATGGCGTAGTACTCCACGTCCAGGTCCAGGTTGTGGCCGATGACTTCCTTGAGGGTGTGGGCCGCGGGGTCGCGCACCCCGTCGTTGATGGCCAGCTCCTCGGGTTCGTCGGCCACCGTCTGGTAGACGTCGTTGAGCAGCAGGTCGAAACCGTAGGGCTCGGGGTAACGCTCGGCCAGCGCGGAGCCCTCGGGGAACTGCGCGTTCTCCAGATTGCGCGGCAGGCCCACGAGGACGGTGTCGCCCGTCTCGGCGTCGATGCTGGCCACCATCATGGTGTCGGTACGCACCCCGTAGCGGTTCTCGCCGGAGTCGGCCCCCAACAGCAGTACGTTCATGCGCTCGGCGCCGTCCCACGGGTCGGCCTCGTCGTGGGGGAGCCCGTCCTCCCCACCGCCGAACACGTCACCGACGGTCTCGTACGTCGTGTAGCCCGCGTGCAGCGCGTAGGCCGAGGGCACGGCGATGGTCAGCACCAGCAGTGCGACCACCGCGCCCGAGCCCAGGCGCAGGCCGCGTGAACCGCCGGGCGGGCGGGTGATGACCCAGGAGTGCACGATCACCGCGATCCACACCACGGCCGCCACGAAGACCACGGCCATGGCCTGCAACAGCCACTGGCTCGAGGTCGCCATCCCCGCCACCGCCGCGAGTGTGTTCGACTCGTCCGCCCCCAGCGCGTAGGCGCCCCACCCCAACAGAGCCAGCCCGCCCAGGTAGGCGAGCAGGAGGAGGGTGCCCCCGGTGCGCCGCCCCATCCGCAGATGGGTGATCCCCGGGAGCGGCACAGACGCGGCGGTCCACAGCAGGGCCCGCGGTGCGCTGCTCGGGCGCGCGGGCGCCCCCTCCTGCTGTTCGTCGTCCGCTGCCACCGACGTATCCTCTCCAGCCGGAGGGCGGACTTCTTCCCCGCCCCTCGTGTTACCTGTGTACCCGCCTCGGCCGTCGAACGCCGGGAAGGTCGCCGCGCTCCCGCGCGCCCCCTCCGGGCGTCACGAAACCCCGGGGCGGGAACAACGGGCGCCCGGCCTGCTGCGGCCGAGGGCGCCCACCGAACACACCTTGCCTCACAGTGTGGTGGTTGCGCGTGGCGCCGCGCACGGTCGTGGGTGACATGAGGGGTGTTCTATACAAGTCTGTTATGTAGCTTCGTGGTCGCTGATGGGGGATTGCGTGGCGCTTTCGGACGGCCGAACGGTCCGAATCAGGCCATTTCTTTTGCGATCAGTAGTGAATGCGCGCGACAGCTGCGATGATCTGGCCGCAGGAGGGGGCGCCGCCAGGTCGGGAAGCGGGCGGCGTCATGGGAACGAAAGGCAGCACCATCGTGCTCGATGCGGTTGACGCGGCGCTCATGCGTGCGTTGCAGGGGGACGGAAGAGCGACATTCCAGGCACTGGCCGACGGGGTCGGACTCTCGCGCACGGCCGTGCGCGCCCGGGTCCGGCAGCTCGTCCAGTCGGGTGCCATCAGAATCGTGGGGGTCCTGCACACGGGGATCCTGGGGATGGAGGCCCTGGGGCACGTCTCGTTCACGGTCAATGGTCCGGTCGGGCCACTCATGGGCGAACTCGACGAACGCGAGGCGGTGACCTTCGCGGCCCTGACGGCGGGCCGGGCCCAGGCCGTGGCCCAGGTGCGTGTGGCCGACGACCGCGCGCTCACCGCCGAACTGGCCGAACTGCGCTCCCTGCCCGGGGTGGAGCACGTGGAGGTCTTCCGGGCCGGGGCCGTCTTCAAGGACTCGCACAGCAGTGTGCGCCGGCTGCAGGACGTCGAGCTGGACGCCCTGGACTGGAGCCTGGTGCGTCGGCTCCTGGGCAACGGGCGCGCCTCCTACGCCGACCTGGCGCGCCAGGTCGGTCTCTCCCAGGCGGCGGCGCGCTCGCGGGTGGTGCGCCTGCTCGACTCCGGTGTCGTGCACGTGACCGCGCTGGTGGAACCCTCGGCCCTGGGAAGCAACGAACAGCTGGGGCTGGGGGTGCACTGCCGGGGCGATGCCGAGGCCCTGGGGGCGCGGCTCGCCGCCATCGACGGGATCTCGTTCCTCGCGAGCGGTTTCGGACGTTACGACCTCGTCGCCACCCTCATCGCTTCCGACCGCTGCCGTTTGGTGGAGGTGCTGGAGACGGTGCGCGCCGCCTCCGGTGTGGGCAGAGTGGAGACCTGGGACCATCTCTCGGTGCGCAAGGAACGCCGCGGCGGTGAGCATCTGGTGGACTGGCCGGCCGGGTGAGCGGCCCGGGGGTAACGGACACGGCCCTGGTTTTCGGTCTCACCTGTAACCAGCGGTAACATTTTTCTTTGTTTCCGTTCCCTATGGCTTGCGTCACGCTTAAGTTACCCGTGAGTATAGAAGGTGGGCCGGTGTCGGCCGGTCACACCAGGCGCGGGTGTAATGGAGGCATACGTGACGCTTGCGGAGACGTTGAGTGCGGTGGGAACCGTGGCGCTGGCGCGCTGCGGCGGTCGGCCCCTCGGGGCCCATCTCTTCTCCGTCTGGCCCGGGGCCGCCTTCGCCGCCTCGGTCTTCCCCGTGCGGTGCGCCCCCGGCGACAACCTCGCCCTGCACGTTGCGGTCGAACAGGCCCCGCCCGGGTCCGCGCTCGCCGTGGACGTGGCGGGGGAGACCGAGTACGGCTACGTCGACGAGATCCTCGCGGTGGCCGCGCACACACGCGGTATCGAGGGCATCGTCCTGGACGGTTGCGTGCGCGACATCGCCGCCATCGCCCGCTGTGAGCTGCCCGTCTTCAGCGCGGGCGTCTCGGTGCGCGAGGCCGGCCACCATGCCGGGGGCTCGGTGGGGCAGGCGATCACCATGAGCGCCACGGGCCCCG
This sequence comes from Nocardiopsis xinjiangensis YIM 90004, assembly GCF_000341145.1. GTDB lineage: Bacteria > Actinomycetota > Actinomycetes > Streptosporangiales > Streptosporangiaceae > Nocardiopsis > Nocardiopsis xinjiangensis. The sequence continues at coordinate 216,886 of NZ_ANBE01000011.1, read as the reverse complement.
TCCCGCTCCAGGCCCGCCGCGGCGACTGGATCGCGGCCGACGACGACGGCGTGGTGCTCCTGCCCCGCGGCCAGGTCAGTTCCATCATCGGCAAGACCGTGGACAGCCTGTCCCACGAACAAGAGCTCATCGAGGCCGTGCACGCCGGACAGTCCACCCTCGACCTGCTGGGGCTGGACCCCTCCCAGGTCAGCGGTTGGGAAGGCGCCGGCGAACACCGCCAGCGCCGGGGCGTGCGCCCCGGCGGCCCGCCTCATGAGGGCGCCGTACACGGGGAGGCCCGCACACAGCTGCGTTCGTGCAACCCCCCGCACACCTCGGTGGGCGAGGGGCGCCGGCGGGATTGAAGGACGACGGCCCGGGGGCGGTGCTCGCCCCGGGCCGTCCGGCCTCACTCCCGGGTCAGGTTCAACAGCTCGTCGATGTAGCAGTTGGCCTCCCGCGCCGCCTCGGCGGGATCGGCGGCGCGGATCGCCTCCACGAGCTTGCTGTGGTCCATGCCCTCGTAGGCCGAGGAGGGCCGGTCCCGCCGGCCCGTGCGCTCGTCGTCCTGCTCGTAGGCGGTGTGGGCGATGCTGGCGTAGACGACCTGGGCGATGTCGTCGTACAGGTCGATCAGCAACCGGTTGTGTGTGGCCAGAGCCACCGCCTTGTGCAGTGTGAAGTCCGCCTCCACGAAGGTGCCCATGTCCCGGTCGCGCCAGGCTTCCTCGCGCATCGCCAGGGCACGGTCGATGTCGGCCATGTCGGCCTCGCTGTGGCGCTGCGCGGCCAGGCGCGCGGCCTCGACCTCCAGCGCCCGGCGTACCTCGAGGTTCTCCCGGAGGCGCGAGCGTTCCAGGCGGCGGCGCAGGGCCCCGCCGAGCTCGCTGGAGGCGCGGACGAAGGTGCCCGCTCCCTGACGGATCTCGAGCAGACCCGCATGGGCGAGGGCGCGTACCGCCTCGCGTACGGTGTTGCGCCCCACCTCCAGCTGTTCGGACAGTTCCGACTCGGTGGGGATCCGGTCGCCCACGCCCCATTCACCCGAGTCGATCTGTGCTCGTAACTGACTGATGACCTGGTCGACAAGACCGGTCCGGCGTGTAGAGGCGAGGGGCACGCGGATACCTCCTAGGGGCGGGGTCGCCGGATGACAGGACCAGCGCACGAATGCGGACGGTTAGGCGGGAGCATAGACCAGTTGGGAAGAGGAAATGGCTACGAACGGCAATGCGTTATGCTCATGATGTACATCGGGTCATCCTACGAATAATGCGAGTCGACTTCCATGAGTGCCGGAGTGGGGCCCCGCGAGCCCGTGGCCACTGAACCCCCGGCGGCACGACCGAACCCGGCACCGACACGATGGGTCCTGCTCATCATCGGTGTCGGCGTCGCGCTGGCCGCCCTCAACCTGCGAACCGCCATCACCAGCGTCGGTCCGGTCCTCGACGAGGTCACGGGCGGTCTCGGCATGTCCGGGGCCGGGGCCGGGCTGCTCACCACCCTGCCCGTGCTGTGCTTCGCGCTCTTCGGCGGGTTCACCCCCGTGCTCTCCCGCCGCCTGGGCGACCACCATCTGCTCGTCTACGCGCTCGCGGCCCTGACCCTCGGCCTGACCACCCGGGCACTGGCGACCGAACCCTGGCTCTTCCTGGCACTGAGCGCCGTCGCACTGTCCGGTGGCGCAGTCGGCAATGTCATCCTCCCGGCCCTGGTCAAGAAGCACTTCCCGCACCGGGTCGGGCTCATGACCACCGTCTACACCACCGCCCTGGCCGCGGGCACCGCCATCGCCGCCGCGGCCACCGTGCCGGTCGAACAGAGCACGGGGGAGTGGCGCCTGGCCCTGGGCATGTACGCGGTCTTCGGTGTGGTCGCCGCCCTGCCCTGGCTGGCGGTCCTGCGCCACAGCACCCGGGGCCGCAACGGCAGGGACCACCTCGGCTTCTCCCAAGTACTGCGAACCGGCATCGGATGGCAGGCGGTGGTCTACTTCGGAACCCAGTCCTCCATCGCCTACATCATGTTCGGCTGGTACGCGCAGATGCTGCGCGACCAAGGGATGGACCCCTCCACCGCCGGTGTGGCCCTGGCCTACCTGACCACGCTCGGCATCCCGATGTCGCTGATCCTGCCGGTCCTGCTCACCCGAACACGCGACCAACGCTTCTTCGTGGTGCTCTTCGCCACCGCCTACCTGGCCGGAGTGGCCGGTCTGTGGCTCTCCCCCCTGCAGGGCGTGTGGGTGTGGACCACCCTCATCGGCATCGGCATGGGCAGCTTCGTCTTCGCCCTGACCATGTTCGCGCTGCGCACCCGCACCAGCGCCGGTACCGCCGCGCTCTCCGCGGTCGGCCAGAGCCTGGGCTACCTCATCGGCGGGGCCGGCCCCTTCCTGTTCGGCCTGCTGCACGACCTCACCGACTCCTGGCAGGCGCCGCTGCTGCTCGTGGCCTTCCTGGTCGTGGTCAACCTCGCCATCGGGCTCCTGCTCGGCCGCAACCGCTACCTGGAGGACGCGGTGGAGGCCCTGGACCAGAACCCGGCCTGAGCCCCGGCCTCCGGGGGCAGAGGAATCTCCGTCCCCAGAAGCAGTGACGCCAGCGTCTTGCCATGGGTGTCCACGTGCAACGACGTGGTCACCGTGTCCTCCGAGGACCGCGCGAACACCAGGACGAGCGCGTGCACCGTGTCCAGGCGGTGCACCGTCAACGGGCCCCGCATCCGGTCCGCCAGCGCCCCGCGGACCCGATCCGGGGTCAGCGCCTCCCGCAGCACCGGGTACCAGCGGGGCTCGCGCGCGATGACCGAGACCGTGTTGAGGTTGCCCTTGTCGCCGGCCCTGGCATGGGCGATCTCGTGCAGCAGGACGTTCACCGTGTCTCCTCTCCGACGTGGGTGATGCCGGGCTCGACGAGGTCGCGGCCGACGGTGGTGGACAGGATGCCGATCACCTCCGTGCTACGGGTCCGTGCTCCTCCACCGCCCGCAGGACCGCACGTGTACAGCGCCGTGACCTCTTCCTCCACCGCCTCGGCGCCGGCCCGGTCGGGGCCCGTCCCCGCCACACGCAGCCGGCACTCGCCCGATACCTCGGTGGCGTCGCCGAGCACGTCGACCCGGGTCCGCACACGGTCCCCCAGACGCTCACGGACCACCTCACCGGCCAACCGGGCACGTGCGGCGGCGCCGGGACCCGCGTAGGAGATCTCCCCCTCGCCCCGGAACCCGGCCCGGTACCCCACACTGACCTTCAGACGGTCCGGCCGCGGCCTGCCCCGGGCCCCGGCCACACGCACACGATCCGCACCCGCCCGGGACAGCTCCACCCCCCTCATGTCCAGACTCACGTCCGGCGTCAGGTACGCGGCCGGATCCGTGACCTCGTAGGTCAGCTGCTCGGCCACCGTCATCCCGTCCACGCGCCCGCCCGTCCCGGGCAGTTTGGTGATCACCGCCGAACCGTCACCATCGACCTCCGCGATCGGAAAGCCCAGGTTCGCCAGGTCCGGCACGTCCTTGACCCCGGGGTCGGCGAAGTAGCCTCCGCTCACCTGGCCGGCGCACTCCAACAGGTGCCCGACCAAGGTGCCCGAGGCGGCCAGTTCCTCGTCGTCCGGATCCCAGCCCAGGCGTTCCGACAGCGGGGCCAGGAACAAGGAAGGATCGGCCGCGCGACCCGCGATCACGATGTCCGCGCCGCCCCGCAGGGCCGGCAGCAGGGTCTCGGCGCCCAAATAGGCGTGGGCCGAGACGAGTTCGCCGTGCGACTCCAGGGGCAGGCCGTCCTCCCAAGCCGGCGCCGAACGGTCGATCCGGTCCAGGACGTCGTCACCGGTCACGGCGGCGATCCGCGGTGAGAGGCCCTCGGCCCGGGCCAGCTCGCGCACCATCCGCGCGGCTCCGACGGGGTCGGCGGCCCCCGCGTTGGTCACCAGCCTGGTGCCGTGGCGGGCCAACGGCTCCAGGAGCGGGAGCAGGCGCCTGCGCAGCAAGGGATCGTAGCCGGGCCCGGACCCGTCGCCGGCGCGCAGGGCCGCCAGGGACACCGTCCTCTCACCCAGGCACTCCAGGACGAGGGTGTCGAGCTCCCCCCGTTCCACCAGGTCGACGGCGGGTTCGATGCGGTCACCCGCGAACCCCGCTCCGCAACCGATACGGACACCAACGGACACGAGTTCTCCTTTGTTCGTGTGGTTCGGACCCGCCGGATCAGGAGACCCACAGCGGGACGGCCCCCATCGCGGCCGCGGAACCGAAGACCACCAGGCTCACGAGCCAGGCCCACGGCAGCAGGAACCGGATGTGGGAGCCGATGGGCACCCCGGTCAGACCCACCAGGAGGTAGAAGGCACCGGTCATCGGGCTGACCGGGAAACCCACGGTCTCCTGGCCGGTGATGGAGGCCTGTGCCACCTCCACCGGAGCCACACCGAAACTCTCGCCCACCGCCGTCAGGACCGGCATCACAGCGAAGTAGTAGGCGTCGGGGCCGAACAGGAGGCTCATCGGGACGGCGAGGACCCCGATGAGCAGGGGCAGACCCGGGCCGAGGAAGGAAGGCATGGCGCCGGTCATGGACCCGGCCATGGCCTCGATCATGCCGCTCTCCTCCATGACCCCGAGGAAGACCCCGGCCGCCAGCAGGGTGCTGGCCATGAGGACCGCCCCTCGCGCGTGGGCGTCGATCCTGGCGGTCTGCTCCTTCATGCCCGGGTAGTTCAGGGCCAGGGCGAGCACCAGAGCCAGCATGAAGGCCAGCTCCGGGGTCAGAAGACCCGAGATGAGCACGCCGACGGTGGCCACGGTCAGGGCCGCGTTGACCCAGTACAGGCGCGGACGCAACAGTTCGGGCTGCTCCGACTCGTCTCGGGGCCCCTGCTCGGTCTCCTCCCGCGGAGGAGGCTCGGAGCCGGCGTGGCCGCCGCCGACAGGGTCGGCGACCCTGGAGCCCTCCGGCACGGCGCGAAGGCGGTTGCGTTCGCGTACACCCAGGTAATAGGCGATGGCCACGCAGGTGACCATGCCGATCAGCTGGGCGGGGACGAGCGGGGCCCACAGGTCGTTGGCGGGGATACCGGTGGCTGTGGCGGCCCGGGCGGTCGGCCCGCCCCAGGGGACGAGGTTCATGATGCCCGCGCCCAGGCCGGTGAGCGCGGCCAGCACGAGTCGGCGCATCCCCAGGGCGTCGTACAGCGGCAGCATCGCCGGGACGGTGATCAGGAACGTGGTGGCCCCGGCCCCGTCGAGTTGGGCCGTCATCGCCAGGAGCACGGTCGCCACCGCGATGGTCACCGGGTTGTCCCCGGCGAATCGCAGGACCCGGCGCACGATGGGATCGAAGAGGCCCGCGTCCCGCATCACCCCGAAATAGAGGATCGCGAAGACGAACATGGCCGTGGTGGCGGCCACCCCGTTGATGCCCTCCCCCACGAACCCGGCGATCTCGCTCGGGCCGAAACCCAGCAGGAAGGCCGCGGCCACCGGGACACCGATCAGGGCGACCACCGCGCCGACACGGTTGGACAGCAGGAGCACGAGAACGACGGCGATCGTCGCGAATCCCATGAAAGTCAGCATCGGGACTCCTCGGGGCCGGGGGAGGGGTGAGGGTGGCTCGCGCCACATGAGCACCATGTTTCCCTCGAGTTTCCGTGCGTGTCCAGCATCAAATAAGCAATAATTTATGATCTGAAGGCATGGATGTGACACTGAGGCAGTTCCAGGTCTTCGCAACCGTCGCGCGCTGCGGGAGTTTCACCGACGCCGCCGAACAGCTGCACGTGGCCCAGTCCTCCCTGAGCCGGACCGTGATGGCCATGGAACGTGCCCTCGGCGTTCCTCTGTTGGAACGCACGACCAGGAAGGTCCGGTGCACCGCGGAGGGGGCCGAAGTGCTCGCGGTCGCGGAGCGACTGCTGTCCCGGCACCGGGCGGAGATGAACGGTCTGGAGCGTTACCTGCGCGGTGATCGCGGGGCGGTGACCGTGGCGACCCTGCCCTCCCTGGCTGCCACACTCCTGCCTCCGGCGATCGTGCGTCTGCGCGAGGAGGCCCCCGGGGTCGACGTGCACGTGCTGGACGGCATGTCCGAGGCAGCACTGGACCGGTTGGAGGCAGGCGAGTGCGACCTGGCACTGGTCGTGGTCGGCCGCTCCCGCCCCGGAACCCGCTCCTCGCCGCTGGTCAGGGACCGGTTCCAGGCCGTACTGCCCGTGGGACACCCCCTCGCCGACCGCGCGGCGTTGGCGTGGACGGACCTGGCCGCCGAACCCTTCGTCGTCACCGGCGGGGACTCGAGCGTCCGCCGGGTCGCCGAGGGCGCACTCAGCGACGCCGGGGTCCTCTCACCGCACCTGATCCAGGCCGGGAACATCTCCACGGTCGGGGGACTGGTCTCGGCCGGCCTCGGTGTCTCGGCCCTGCCCGCTCTGTCCCTTCCTTTGATGGGCTTCGCCTCGCATGCCCGCAGGCCGATCGAGGGGCCGGTGACCGAACGCAGCCTCAGTGTGGTGGTGCCCGAACACGGAGCCCCGAGCCCGGCGGCACGGCGTTTCCTCAGGGTTCTGCGGAACATGCGTGAGGAGGGGCTGTCGTTGCCCGAGGGTGCGGAGTGGGACCGGTGAGCAGGGAAGGGGAGCACGGGTCATGAGACAGCCACGGGAAGGAGGGGCCGGGGAGTCGGCGCCTGGTTTGCGTTCGGGGTCTCAGGGCTTGGATGCGGTGGTTTTGGCCCCTGGGGCGGTGATCGGATGGTTCATTCTTCCTGGGGGCAGCGGGGGCGGGACCGTGGGGTTTCTCGTGGTGCCGGAGGTGGTGGTTCGTCGGGGTCGGGCTAGGATCGATGCTCCACCGAACACCACCCACCCCGAACCGATCCATCCATGAACCCCGCCCCGGGCCGGCCCGGGGCAGGACCGAGCGGCCCGCACGGGTTCGAGGGGGCGGGCCGCCTCCCAGGGTCAGTGCTCCGTGGCGGTGCCGAAGGCAGCGGGATCGATCGGGCGTTCGGCGCGGGGCAGGTTCTTCACCACCAGGCGGTAGGACTCGGTCACCAGCTCCTCCACCAGTTCCCCCACCATGTCCCCGACCACCCCTCGATCGCCCGAGCCGTCGGGGTACAGCGTGATCCAGTGGCGTTTGTTCATGTGGTAACCGGGGCCGATGCCGGGGTGCTCCTCCCGCAGGGCTTCGGCCTCCAGGGGAGTGGCCTTGAGGGTGAGGACCGGCTTACCGGCGAGCTCCGTCATCAGCAGGAAGACCTTCCCTCGGACCTTGAAGACCTCGTGCTCGGGGCCGAACGGATAGACCTGCTCGGTGCCCGGGAGTTCCTCGGCACGCTGCCGGGCCGTGTCCTGCAAGGTGTCGCCGTCCACGGCGCGCCCCTCCTGCTCTTCTCGTGCCGTCCGAGTCCACGGGTCCGCCGGAGCTGCGCGGCGCTGCCGGCAGTCGGTGGCCCTGCGCGATTATGCCCGATCGGTGCGGCCGACCTGGTCCGGGCGAAGAAGCCCGCGGAACGGGCAAGGGCCGGGAAGCGGTGGTGGCTTCCCGGCCCTCGTCACGGCTGTGCCCCGCTCACCGCTGGGGCCGGCCCCGTTCGCGGTGCGGCCGTCTCACCGCACGGGCAGTCCGGTGATCTGGCGGCCGATGATGAGCTTCTGGATCTCGCTGGCGCCCTCGAAGATCGTGAAGATCGTCGCGTCGCGGTGCCAGCGCTCGACCGGGTACTCGCGCGTGTACCCGTTGCCGCCGAGGATGCGTACGGCGTTCTGGGTCACGAACGTGGCGGTCTCGCTCGCGTAGAGCTTGCTCATGGAGCCCTGCGCGCTGTCGAAGTCCTTGTCGTTGCGGGCCATCCACGAGGCGCGCCACACGAGCAGGCGGGCGGCGTCGATGCGGGTGGCCATGTCGGCGAGCGTGAAGGCCACGCCCTGATTGTCGCCGATGGGCTTGCCGAACTGCTCGCGCTGGGTGGAGTACTCGAGCGCGTACTCGTAGGCGGCGCGGGCGCAGCCGATGGCCATGGCGCCCACGGTCGGGCGGGAGGCCTCGAAGGTCTTCATGGCGGCTTGGCCGCTGGAGCGCTTGCCCTCGCGGACGCGGGCGAGGCGCTCGTCGAGCTTCTCCTTGCCGCCCAGCAGGCAGGATCCGGGCAGGCGCACGTCGTCGAGGACGACCTCGGCGGTGTGGGAGGCGCGGATGCCGTGTTTGGCGAACTTCTGGCCCTGGCTCAGCCCCGGGGTGTTCGGCGGTACCACGAAGGTGGCCTGGCCGCGTGAGCCGAACTCGGGCTCGACGGAGGCGACGACGACGTGGATGTCGGCGATGCCGCCGTTGGTGGCCCAGGTCTTGACGCCGTTGAGGACCCACTCGTCCTTGGCTTGGTCGTAGACCGCGCGGGTCTTGATGGCCGAGACGTCACTGCCGGCGTCGGGCTCGGAGGAGCAGAAGGCGGCGAGCTTGATGTCGTCGGCGGTGCCGAACATCTGCGGGGTCCACTCGAACAGCTGCTCCTGGGTGCCGTTGGCGGCCACCGAGACCGCGGCCAGGCCGGTGCCGGTGAGGGCCAGGGCGATGCCGGGGTCGCCCCAGTACAGCTCCTCGAAGGCGACCGGGATGCCCAGACCGCTGGGTTCCATCCACTGGTTGGCGAAGAAGTCCAGGGAGTACAGGCCGATCTTGGCCGCCTCCTGGATCACCGGCCAGGGGGTCTCCTCCCGCTGGTCCCACTCGGCGGCGGCGGGGCGGATGACATCGGCGGCGAACCCGTGCGCCCAGTCCCGGACGTCGCGGACATCCTCGTTCAGTTCCAGATTGAAGCCGGATTCCGTGGCCTCGCTCATGCGTTCTACATCCTTTGTCGGGCCCTCGGGGGAGGGGCGGCCAAGTGCGTGTTACCAACGGTAACAGCGCGCTCGGGGCAGGCACAATCGTCCCCCTGCCCCTGCCCCTGCCCCTGCCCCGCGTCGGGCCCGTAGGTGGATTCGGCGCCCGGGGTGTTCGCTCGGGCCGATCCGGCGCTGCCTGACCCGCGGCCGGGGAACGGAACCCTCTGTCCTTCCGTCCCCCGGTTCTCCTGGCCCGGGGCCGTTACGCGTGCGCGCCCCGAGGCGGCAGGGACGGGTCCTCGACCACCGCGCCCGGGTGGGCGATGACCTTCGACGCCAGCGCGTGGCCGTTGCGGGCCGCCTCCACCATGGAGGCGCCACCGAACCGCCCCGCGAGGTAGCCGGCGTTGAAGGAGTCGCCCGCGGCCGTGGAGTCGACGACCTTGTCGACCGGGCCGGTCGGCACGTGCACGGGACCGCCGTCGACACCGACGACGCACCCGCGGGAACCGTCCTTGACCACGACCTCCTGCAGACCCCCTTCGCGCAGCCGCCGCACCGTGTCGTCGGGGGAGGCGTCACCGAACAGCGCCTGCTCGTCCTCGAAGGTCGACAGCGCCGTGGTGGAGAGCTCGTAGGTGGCCGAGACCGCCGCACGCGCCTCCTCCGGGCCCGGCCACCCGACCGGGCGGTAGTTGCTGTCGAAGACGATCTGGGCGCCCTTGCCACGGGCCTCCTCCAGCAGCGCCCACAGGTGTTGCCTGGCTCGCGCCGTCAACAACTGCAGGCTCACCCCGGACAGGTAGACCACGTCGTGACCGGACAGGCCCCCGGTAGGGGTAGGGGTGTGCCCGTCGTCGAAGAGCCGGCGTGCGGGGGACTGCGACCGGTAATAGGTGAAGGAACGCTCACCCTCCTCGTCGGTGCGGATCAAGTACAGGCCCGGATGCGCGCCCGCGACGCGGCCCACCAGGCCGGTCCCGATACCCTCCTTCCGCATCCCCGCCACCATCAGGTCGCTGTAGTGGTCATCGCCCGCCAGCGTCAGGTAGTCCACGCCCACCTGGTCCGGGTCCGTGCTGCGGGCCAGATACAGGGCGGTGTTGTAGGTGTCGCCGCCGAACCCCAACCGCAGGTCGTGGTCGCTCTTGTGGGTGAGTTCGACCATGCACTCACCGATGGCCAGGAAACGTGTCACCGCTCCACCTCCGCCGTCACGTGTCGTTCGCCCATCACGGCCTCCTTCACCAGTCGTGCATCGAGCCGTCCATGCGGCGGTTGACCGGCAGGTACTTGCGTTCGTACGGGTACCGCGCCGCGGCCTCCTCGTCGATCTCCACGCCGAGCCCGGGGGCCTCACCCGGGTGCATGTAGCCGTCCTCGAACGTGTAGGAGGTCTTGAAGACCTCGCTCGCCGGCTCCAGATGCCCCATGTACTCCTGGATGCCGAAGTTGGGAACGGTCAGGTCCAGGTGCAGCGCGGCCGCGAACGAGATCGGAGACAGGTCCCCGGGGCCGTGGGAGCCGGTCCTGACCCCGTACAGGTCGGCCAGGTCGAAGATCTTGCGCAGATGCGAGATGCCACCGGCATGTGAGACGGAGGCGCGGATGTAGTCGATGAGCCGTTCACCGATCAGGTGCTGGCAGTCCCAGATGGAGTTGAAGACCTCTCCCACGGCCACGGGGGTCGTGGTGTGCTGGCGGATGAGGCGGAAGGCCTCCTGGTCCTCGGCCGGTGTCGGATCCTCCATCCAGAACATCCGGTAGGGCTCCAGGGACTTGCCCAGCTGCGCGGCCTCCAGGGGAGAGAGCCGGTGGTGCACGTCGTGCAGCAGGTGGAAGCCGTACCCGAACCGCTCCCGGACCGCGGCCATCATCTCGGGGGCGAAACCCAGGTAGTCCGGGGTGTGCCACAGGTTCTCGGCCGGCAGGGAGGCGTCCGCCGGTTCGTAGATGCGGCCCGTGTCCGGATGGTGCAACCCGTAGGTGCCGGCCAACCCCGGCACCGCCGCCTGGACCCGGACGGCCCGGTAGCCGTTGTCCAGGTAGCCGGCCACGTCCTCCAGCAGCTCCTCGACGCTCTGCCCGCTGGCGTGGCCGTAGACCATCACCCCGTCGCGCGCCGCCCCGCCGAGCAACTGGTGGACGGGCTGCCCGGTCACCTTGCCGAGGATGTCCCACAGCGCGCAGTCCACAGCGGCGATGGAGGTCATCGTCACCGGACCGCGCCGCCAGTAGGCGCCCCGGTACAGGTACTGCCAGGTGTCGTTGATCTTGCCCGAGTCCCGCCCCACCAGCAGCGGGCAGACGTGGTCGCGCAGGTAGGAGGCCACCGCGAGCTCGCGCCCGTTCAAGGTCGCATCGCCCAGGCCGGTGACGCCGTCCTCGGTGGTGATCTTCAGGGTGACGTAGTTGCGTCCCGGGGACGTCACGATGACGTCCGCGGAGGTGATCCTCATGCTCGGTCCCCCGTTCGGTTCGTTCGGTCGGTCTCCGCGAGCTCCTCGACGTGGTGCAGGACCGTGTCGACCAGCGCGGTCTCGTGGGCAAGTGAGGTGTCCAGCAGGGCCAGGACGCGGGCGACGGCCTCCGGCGCCGGTCCCCGGGCCGCCTCGCGCGCCTGTTCGGACCGGGTATCAATGACCGGTGCACCCGGGCCGCGCAGATGGCATACCCACGCGGCCAGGATCCGCGCCGCGCCATGGGGCAGACGTGCCCGCTCCCGTTCGGCCTTGAGCGTGGGCAGGATCCGTACCGGGAGCTCGGCCGATCCGTCCGCCGCGATCTGGGAGAGCAGATGGCGCATCCGCGGGTTGGACCAGCGCCGAAGCAGCGCGTCCAGGTACGAGCGGATCTCGTCATCGGGCAGGCCGAGGTGGCGGGAAGCCTCCTGCCACCACTCGTGCAGCCAACCGAGACAGACCTGGTCCTCCACGGCGCCGGCGACCGTGGTGTTGCCGCGCAGGCTCCCCGCGTAGGCGAGCAGCGAGTGCCCTCCGTTGAGCAGGCCGAGCTCGCACCGCTCGTAGGGGGCCACGTCGTCGGTGACGACCGCGCCCGCGGCCTCCCTGACAGGGCCGGGATCGAGCAGAACGCCCTGGTGTCGGCGCCGAACCCCCGGAACGTGGGTGTGCGGTGGTTGCGCAGCACGCCCGGGTGCAGCGTCATGCCCAGGCCGTCCTCCGTGGACATCCGGGCCATCTCCGACAGCGTGTGGCGCCGGAACACCGTGGTCCCCGCGGGGGTGGCCGCCCCCGCGCGGGCGGAACGGTAGATGCGCTCGGCCTGCCCGGTACTGAGCGGATCGGTGCGCATGTCCACGTGGCTGTGGTCGGAGGAGGTCGCCCCGAGCTCGATGAAGCGGCCGCGCCGTTCCTCGAGGGCGCGCAGGTGACCCCGGTAATGATCCGTGTCGACACCGGCCACCTCGCTCCGGTGTTCCACTGCCCGGGACCACCCGTCGGCGCCGGCCGGGCAGGCTGCGCTCCACCGAGCGGGTGTCCCTGAGGCAGGGGCTCCTCGTGATCTGGCGTGCGGTGCCCTCGCTCCTGGTGATCGTCGAGGGGTTCGGGGATCGGCCCGGTGCACCTCGCGCTGATGGCGGTGCTGCTCCTCGTGGTGTTCGTACCGCAGCTCTCCCTGTGGCTGCCCACGGCCCTGGGGTTGTGAACCGCTCCGAACCACGGCGCACACGGGGGCGTGCTCAATCCCGGTTGTGGCGCTCCAGGAACGTGTACACGTCGTGCTCGTCCACGCCCGGGAAGGTCCCCGAGGGCAGGGCCGAGAGCACGTGCGAGTGGGCACGCGCCGACGGCCACACGTTGCCCTCCCAACGCGCCGCCAGGTCCGCGGGCGGGTGCACGCAGCACTCGCCGCCGGGGCAGTTGGACTTGGTGCGGTTGGTGGTCTCGCGGCCCCGGAACCACCGGGACTCCTTGTAGGGCACTCCCAGCGTGATGGCGAAGTTGTGCTCGTTGCTGGGGTCGACGTGGGCCACGCACCAGTGCGTCGCGTTGGGCTTGTCCGTGTACTGGTAGTAGATCGAGTACCGGTCGGGGGACGCGAAGACCTGGCGTCCGGCCCACTGGCGGCACATGCGCTGGCCCTCGATCGCGCCGGACTCATCGGTGGGAAAGACCAGTCCGTCGTTCTCGTAGGCCTTGTAGATGATGCCGGTCTCGTCGTTGCGGATGAAGTGGCAGACCAGGTCCAGGTGGCGGTTGGCCAGGTTGGTGAACCGGTGCGCGGCCATCTCGTAGGAGACGGAGTAGACGTCGCGCAGGTCCTCCACCGACAGGTCCCGCGCCGCCTTGGCCTCCTGCAGGTACTTCACTGCTGTGGACTCGGGGATGAGCACGGCGGCGGCGAAGTAGTTGGCCTCCACACGCTGGCGCAGGAAGTCGCCGAAGTCGGAGGGGCGGCTGTGGCCCAGGATCACGTGTCCCAGCGTCTGCAACAGGATCGTGCGCGGGCTGTGCATACCCAGCGTCGTTTCGCGCTTGAGGTAGATGCGCCGGTTGACGTGGTCGGTCAGTGAACGCACCGAGCGCGGCAGGTCCTGCACGTACTTGAGGCTGAAGCCGTGGTGGGTGGCGATCGCCAGGATCTGGCCCTGGGAGAGGGGGCCGGCGGTGTAGTTGACCGCGCGCAGGGTCTCGGCGGCGGCCCGCTCGATGTGCTCGAAGTAGTTGCCGCGCTCGCGCATCTGCCGGCGCAGCTCGGCGTTGGCGCGGCGCGCTTCCTCGGGGGAGGCGGTCGGCTTGGCGCTGCGCCGCTTGAGCTCGTCGTACAGGCCCACGATGTGTTCGAGCACGTCGTTGGGGACTCGCTTGCCCACCTTCAGGTGCGGCAGGTCCAGCCCTTGGTAGAGGGAGTCGCGCTGGGCCTCCTCCACCGAGATCTCCAGCTGTGCGCGCCGGCTCGGGGGTTGCTTGGACAGCAGTTCCTCGACGGAGACGCCCAGCGCCGTGGCCAGTGAGGTCAACAGCGACAGCTTCGGTTCGCGCTTGCCGTTCTCCAGCAGGGACAGCTGGGAGGGAGCCCGCCCCACGCGCTCGCCCAGGTCGGAGAGGGTCATCCCGCGTGCGCGGCGGAGGTGGCGGAGCCGCTGCCCGAAGGTGACGAGATCTAGGTCACCTGTCAAAGACGGGATTTCTTCGTTCCCAAAGTACGTCATGCGTTCATGGTACGGAAAGAATCAAGGATCTTCATCAAATTTTGGGTGGAAAACTCTTGGATCTTCCCGAAGAATCATAGTTACCGGCGGGGAACTTACCGGCCGGGGCTCACCCCTCAGCCCCGGACAGGACTCCCTCGACCGGTACGAACACCTTGGGGACTACACGTAAGGCGGGAACGAACATGAGTACCAGCGCTCGTCGCCAGGAAGCCAGCGCCGCGCTCCAGCGCGAGTGGGAGACCAACTCCCGCTGGGCCGGTATCGAGCGGAACTACTCCGCCGATGACGTGATCAAGCTGCGCGGTTCGGTCACCGAAGAGCACACCCTGGCCCGTCGGGGTGCCGAGCGCCTCTGGGAGCTCCTCGGCAGCGAGGACTACGTCCACACTCTCGGAGCGCTCACCGGTAACCAGGCGGTCCAGCAGGTCCGTGCGGGTCTGAAGGCCATCTACCTCTCCGGTTGGCAGGTCGCCGCGGACGCCAACCTGTCCGGTCACACCTACCCGGACCAGAGCCTGTACCCGGCCAACTCCGTTCCGTCCGTGGTTCGCCGCATCAACAACGCGCTCCTGCGCGCCGACCAGATCACCTGGTCCGAGGGTGACGACGACGCCCCGGACTGGCTCGCCCCGATCGTCGCCGACGCCGAGGCCGGCTTCGGCGGCACCCTCAACGCCTACGAACTGATGAAGGGCATGATCGCCGGCGGCGCCGCCGGCGTGCACTGGGAGGACCAGCTCGCTTCCGAGAAGAAGTGCGGTCACCTGGGCGGCAAGGTCCTCGTCCCGACCAGCCAGCACGTCAAGACGCTCAGCGCCGCCCGCCTCGCCGCGGACGTGGCCGGAGTCCCGTCCCTGGTCATCGCGCGGACCGACGCTCAGGCCGCGACCCTGATCACCAGCGACATCGACGAGCGCGACCGGCCCTACATCACCGGTGAGCGCACCGACGAGGGCTTCTACCGTTTCCGCAACGGTGTCGACGCCTGTGTCGCCCGCGGCCTGGCCTACGCGCCGCACTCCGACCTGCTGTGGATGGAGACCGCGACGCCGGACCTGGAGGTCGCCCGCGACTTCGCCGAGCGCATCAAGGCCGAGTACCCCGACCAGATGCTCGCCTACAACTGCTCGCCGTCCTTCAACTGGAAGCGTCACCTGGACGACGCGACCATCGCCAAGTTCCAGCGCGAGCTGGCCGCCATGGGCTACAAGTTCCAGTTCATCACCCTGGCGGGCTTCCACTCCCTGAACTACTCGATGTTCGACCTGGCCAAGGGCTACGCCGAGAACGGCATGGCCTCCTACGTCGAGCTCCAGGAGAAGGAGTTCGCGGCCGAGGCCCGCGGCTACACCGCCACCCGCCACCAGCGCGAGGTCGGTACCGGCTACTTCGACGAGATCAGCACCACCATCTCGCCCGAGGCCAGCACCACCGCCCTCACAGGTTCCACCGAGGAAGACCAGTTCTCAGCGGCTCACTGACTCTGGCTCTTCCCTTCCCTCGGCGGTCACCCCCTCCCCGCTTTCGTGGCTGGGGCGGGGCGGGGGTGACCGCCACCCCCCTAGCCGTCGACCATGCGCGTCCGTGTCACACGCGCATGGTCGACGGCTTTCTGCGGCCAGAAGAGGGCGGGTCCACCTCTGCTCACCGAACGGAGGCAGGAATAAGCTGACGGTTCTGGGTAACAGATGAATAACGCCCGGTTCGTGTCCTCGGTTCGGGCCGAGTATCGCGAGAGGGCCACCACGGTCCGCTCCGGGCTGACCCACGGCACACCATCCCCGACCTGTTGGAGCCACCGTGAAGCTCGAGGACATCAGCAACGAGACCCTGACCACGCTCCGCCGCACCCTGGCAGGCAGCGCCATCGCGGCCGCGGCCGTCTTCGGTGTGGCGGCCTGTGACGACACCGCCCCCGAGGACCCGGGTACGGACGACCCCGGTGTCGAGGTCCCCGAGGATCCGGGCGTGGACGAGGCGCCCGAGGACGGTACGGAGGGCTATTAGCACCGCATCGGCCGGGGTTCGCCCCGTCGCGCTGCTCAGTACGGCACCTCGCCGTGCCGGCGCAGAGCCCGTACAGGAACTACCGTGCGGGCTCTCCGCCGCCCTGTGGTGCACCAACCTGAGCACCGCTCCGCAACGGGCAGAGCCCGACCGACGCAGCACCGGTGGTCCTGCACCCGATCGATCGTCGCGGCGATCGCCCGGCGGGGGGTCCGTCCCCCTTCCGGCGGTCGCCGCTTCCGTGGCACGAGCCCGCCCCCGGCACGTAGATTCGACACGTGACCGACAAGACCCACGCCGCACCGGGCCACCGCACACCCGCAGCCTCCGCGCTCACCCCGCGCCTGATCCGTTGGGAGATCCTCTGCGTCCTGGCGCTGTCCCTGGGCGCGGCGGCCGTTTCGGCGACCATCACCTTCCTGGGTGTGGCCACCGCACCCGAGTCGCTCTCGGAGCAGAGCACCAGCCTCGTCAACACCCGGGCCGAGGACCGTCCCTGGCTCGACCTGTCCCTGCAACTGCACGCGGTCGTCTTCGCCCTGGCACCCGTCGCGCTCGTGGTGTACCTACTGCACCGCAGCTCCGACAGCGCCCGCACCATCGGCTTCGACCTGCGCCGGCCCGGGTTCGACCTGTCCAGCGGTGCGGGGCTGGCCGCCCTCGTCGGCCTGGGCGGACTCGCCGTCTATGTTCTCTCCTGGCGCCTGGGGCTCACGCTCACCATCACCCCCAGCACCCTGGAGGGCAACTGGTGGGACGTGCCCGTGCTCGTGCTGCAGGCCGCCAAGAACGGGATCCTCGAAGAGGTCATCGTCGTGGGATACCTGCTGCACCGGCTCGCCCAACTCGGCTGGAGCCCGTGGAAGGCCGTCCTGGCAGGCTCGGTGCTGCGCGCGTTCTACCACGCCTACCAAGGGGTGGGGATGTTCTTCGGCAACCTCGTCATGGGTGTGGTCTTCGGCTGGTTCTACCTGCGCTACGGGCGAGTGATGCCGCTGATCGTCGCACACACCCTCATCGACGTCGTCGCCTTCGTCGGCGCCGTGTACCTGCTCGGAAACACCGACTGGCTCCCGGTCTGAGCAATGCCGGGGCACCCCGGCCGGGGTGGAGGGGAGGGCCCGTGCCTATCCTGTGGCGCATGAGCCACATCACGCCGGTCGACGGCGACCCCCTCGTCACCATCGGCACAGCCCACAACGGGCCCGACGGATCGGGTAACGGCGGTTACAGCGCCGGTCTGCTCGCCGAACGCCTGACCGCGCCCGGCGGCCCGGCCGTGGAGGTCACCCTGCGTACCCCGCCGCCCCTGGAGACCCCGCTGACCCTGGCCACCGACGGCACGACCCTCACCATGAGCGGCCGCCGACTGGTGGCCGAGGCCCGCGCTGTCGACCTCACCGAGGAGGCCGTCCCCGGCGGGCCCGTCGACACCGCCACCGCCCGGGACGCCGAGCAGCGCTACCCCGGCCATGACGGGCACCCTTTCCCGCGCTGTTACAGCTGCGGACCCGAACGCGGACCGGGCGACGGACTGCGCCTGTTCCCCGGCAGCGTCCGCTCCGGCCACGGGCCCGACAACATCGGCAACACCGTCGCCTGCACCTGGGTCCCCGGGCCCGAACTCGACGACGGCACCGGGCACGTCGACCTGCGCCGGACCTGGGCCGCCCTCGACTGCCCCGGAGGATGGTCCAGCGACATCCAGGGGCGCCCCATCGTCCTCGGACGCATGACCGCCCAGGTCACCGCGGTCCCGCGCATCGGCCGCACCCACGTGGTCACCGGCCACCTGCACGCCGTCCAAGGGCGCAAGGTCCTCACCGGGAGCGCCCTGCACGACGCCGACGGACGCCTCCTGGCCCGGGCCCGCGCCACCTGGATCACCCTGCACGATTGACCGGACCCCGCCCCCTGCCCCGCAGACCCGCTAACGTGAAGCCCCGTGGCCCTCGAAGAAACACAGCACAGCGCCCCGACCGAGAACGGTGCCCGCCCGCGCCAGGCACCCCGCGCCCGGGAACGCAGCGCGCGCGGACGCGACCCCGAGCGGCGCCGGACGATCCTGGACGCCGCCGACCGCGTCATCCAGCGCGACGGCCCCGACGCCTCCATGCTCGCCATCGCCGCCGAGGCCGGCATCAGCAAACCGATCCTGTACCGGCACTTCGGCGACAAGGGCGGGCTCTACCGTGCGCTGGCCGAACGCCACGTCGATCCCCTCATCGAACGGATCCGCGCCGAGCTGCACCAGCACACCGAACTCCAGGTGCGCGCCCGTGCCACGGTCGGCGCCTACCTGTCGATGATCTCCCAGAACCTCAACCTGTACCGGTTCCTCATGGACCGGGCCACCTCCGAGGACCGGCGCACCCGCAGCGACCTGGGGCTCATGGTGCGCCGCCTCGGAGACGAACTGGCCGAACAGCTCGTGACCGAACGCGACATCACTTCCCGACCGCGTTCGCAGATCGTCGCGCACGCCGTCGTGGGCATGGTCCAGGCGGCGGGGGAGTGGTGGCTGGAGCACCCGGAGGTGAGCGGGGGCGAAATCATCGACGACCTCACCGACGCGGTCGTGGGTGCCATCCGGCAGAGCGAGAGCTGAACCGGTTTCCAGACACCTGGGAACAGGTGGCGCCGCAGATGGACAGAAGTGCCACAAGGACACCTTCTGTCTCATAGGTGTACATATGTGCGATCGTGCGGTTTTCGCGGCCCCCGAGCGGATACCTTCCCTACCGGGGCGGCCCCGCCGCTCGTCCACGGAACGCCGAGGAGGGGCACGTGTCGGAGAGCATTTACCACCAGATCCATTTCGCCTGGGCAGAACCCACCCTGCTCGGGCGCGTGGGGCCCGGCCCCGCCGCCTCCTCCCTGACCGAGAGCGACCAGCCCGCCCTCCGGTCCTGGCGCGACCGCCTCGTCCCCGCACTGACCGTGGACTACCGCTCCGCCCTGCCCGGAACCGCCCCCGCAGACCTGCCCGAAACACTGTGGTCGCGTACTTACGCCGACGGGCAGGCCGCCCTCGTCTACCGCTGGCCCGGCGACGTCCGTGAGGCCCACGCATGGGCCGTGGTCGGCCCCGCCCACGGGCTCACCCTGCCCCGCATCCTCAGCCTGCACGAGAACCCCAACACCAGGCCCGCCGCGCGCAGGCCGCCCACGCCCGGCTGGGCGAGCATGCCCACTCTGGCGACCCCCACCCCCTGGGAGCTCACCGCCGCTCCGGGCGCCGTCCGTACCCGGGACCGCCGTGCCGCCGAGACCGCGGTTCAGGGGCAAGCGGTGCTCGTGGGCGCGGTCGCCTCCGCCCTGTGCAGCCCCGAGCGGCCGATCCGCATCGCCCTGGCCCCCGAGAACGCCGACCTGTGGCAGGCCACCCAGATCCGGGTGCTGTGGGGTGTGCACCGGATCTTGCACGACATACTCACCCCGCCCCGGGCCATCCCCGCGGCCGGGTGGCAGTGGTCGTTCTCCACCTACGACCCCGACCTGAGCACCGAAGGCCGGCACCTGTCCTTCGGCCCGCCCGGGCAGGAGACCGACGGGCCCTTCATGGACCCGCCGCCCCCGGACCACCGCCGTGTCGCCGAGCGCCTGGTCGAGGTGTTGCGGGACGAGGGCGGAGACGCCCTTGCCGAGTACCTGCACGAACGCGGCGTCCCCGACGCGCCCACGTTCGGTGACCGGCGCGCATTGCTGCTGGAGTGGCTCGACCCGCGCGCGGCCACCGTGGCGTCGGGGCCGGGTCCCGGGGCGGACGTGAGCCCTGCGGACGGGGCCGAGGCCACACCCGGTGAAGGGAGCGACGTCGACCTCCCCTCCGCCGAACCGCTGCCCACCGACGACGAGGCGGAGAGGAGGGTCTCCTCCCGCGCCGCCCCTCGGCCCGGAGCGAGCGCGCCGGCGGCCGCGGGTTCCCCCGGTTGCACGGGCGGTCCCGTCGATGACCCCGATCCCGCTGGTGCCCCCGGACCTGTGGACGGTCCCGGCCGCGCAGACGATCACGTTCACACGGGCGAGCACCACCGCCCACGCCCGTACCCGCTCTCGCGTTCGGTGGCCGGCGCGCACCCCTCGTTCCGCCTGAACCGTCCGCCCGAGGGCGAGGACGGTGAGCCGCTGCCGGAGGCAGAGGATCTCGACGCGCCCTCCTCCGCGCACGAGGCGTCTGCGCGTGAGAGGCCCGGGGACGAGACGCACGCGCCCGAGCCCTCCGTGCACGAGGCGCCCCAACGCCCACCGGGGCCCTCCCGCGTCCTCTTCGGTGAACGCAGGCCCGGGTCGACCGCACGCGCAGACCATCCCATCTTCGGGGCCCCCGAACCATACGATCCCCCTTCGAACCCCGCCGACGAAGCCCCGCCTCTCGACCTCCCCCGCGCCTCCGCCCCCGAGCCCCCCGAAACCCCCGAGGAGCCCCGAGAACTTCAGCAGCCCCCCGAGGAACGTCCCGAGAGCCCCGAGAACCACACCTCCGCACCCGGCGATCTCGACCTGGAGAGCGCCCACGCACGCACCGGGGCACGCAGGCATGCCGAGGAAGCGTTCGGGGGCCCCGCCCGCCTCACCGAGGAGGACACCCGGACCGAGGACACCGGCCCCGGGACCGCAGAAGGGAACAGGGACGAGGGGCTCCTCCCACACGGGCGTTCCCCGGAACAGGCCCCGCCGCTGATGGTCGCGCACGACGCGGTCCCCGCTTTCGACTACGTCACGGAGACCGAACCCGAGACCGACCCCGCCTTCCACGACAGCGGAGCCAACTGGCCCACCCAGTACGCGGACCTGCCGCTGTCCCGCCTGGAACGCTGGCACGCCAAACGCGGCCCTGAGGGAGCCCACACCGACGTCGTCGACGCCAGGGCCGCGGTCCGGGCCGAACGTTCCGAACTGCAGCGGGTCCGGGAGGAACGCGACCACTACCACTCCGAGGTCCAGGACCTGCGGCGCGAGATCGCCCGGATCGATCGGCCCTTCCTCGACGGCCACGCCGACCAGGAGAGCGGAGCCGGAACCGGGGGCGGAACCGGAACCCGTCGAGGGCCGGTCCGCTTGCTGGTGTTCGTACTGCTGCTGGCCTTCCTCGCCACCGGGTTGGAGGCCGGGGCACGCTTCGGCGTCAGCACCCTGGATGTGCTCACGGCCCTGCTGCCCTGACAAGGCACGGGGGTCCTTCCCCTCGGATCTTCGGTGGGGGCGGGACGGGGTTTCTCGTGGTACCGGGGGTGGGTGGCTCGCCGGGGTCGGGCCAGGCTCGAGGCTCCGACGGACCACCACCCGCCCCGATCCCGAGTTCTCGGCCCTCACACCTTCCGCACGTGAGCCGGGACAAGCGTTTCCACATGGCCGGAACAGCCCGCACACGCTCTAGCCTGGAGCGATGAGTGGACTTTCCGAGGAGCAGACCAAACGTGTCATCGAACTGGCCATGGACCTGGCCCGAGCAGGGCAGACCGAAGAACTGCTCGAGTTCTTCGACCACGGTCTTCCGGTCGACGTGTGTGACGATGACGGCAACACCCTGTTGATGCTGGCCGCGTACCACGGTCACGCGGGTACCGTCACCGCCCTCATCGGGCGGGGCGCCGACGTGGACCTGCGCAACAACAATAATCAGGCTCCCGTGGCCGGGGCACTGTTCAAGGGCGAGGACGCCGTCGTGGCCGCGTTGGTCGAGGCCGGCGCCGACCTGGACGCGGGCATCCCCAGTGCCAGGGCCACCGCCGAGATGTTCGGGCGCAAGGACCTCCTGCCCGCGAAGGACTGACCGACGGGGCCGGGCACAGGCCCCATCAGGCAAAAAAAGGGGCCGGCGTGGTCGGTGAGGACCACGCCGGCCCCTCATGTGCGCGGATGCCGTTCAGGGCATCTCACGTGGCACATTCATTCTCAGAGGTTGCCGGCCTTGAGGGCCTCGATGGCCTTGCGCACACCCTCACCGTAGGCCGGGTCGGCCTTGGTGCAGTTGTTGATGTGGCGTTCGACGACGACCTCGGAAGCACCGTCGATGGCGCGAGCGGTGTTGGCGAACAGCCGCTGCTGCTCCTCCGAGCTCATCATGCGGAACAGGTCACCGGGCTGCTGGAAGTAGTTGTCGTCGTCCTCGCGGTAGTCGAACCGGTCGGCGGTGGCCCCCACACCCTGCGAAGGCTCGGCGTAGGCCGGCTGCTCGGCCCAACGGCCGTAGGAGTTGGGCTCGATGCCGGGCACACCGCCCTGGTTGCCGTCCACACGCATGGCACCGTCACGGTGGTAGGTGTTGACCTGCTTGACCCCACGCGGGTAGTTCACCGGGATCTGGTGGTGGTTGACACCCACGCGGTAACGGGCGGCGTCACCGTAGGAGAAGAGACGGCCCTGCAGCATACGGTCCGGGGAGGCACCGATGCCCGGGACCAGGTTCGCCGGGGTGAAGGCGGCCTGCTCCACGTCGGCGAAGTAGTTCTCCGGGTTGCGGTTGAGCTCGAACTCACCGACCTCGATGAGCGGGTAGTCCTTCTTGGACCAGACCTTGGTCAGGTCGAAGGGGTGGAAGCGGTAGTTCTCCGCCTCCGCCTCCGGCATGATCTGGACGTAGAGGGTCCACTTGGGGTTGTCGCCGCGCTCGATGGCCTCGAACAGGTCCTTCTGGGCGGACTCGCGGTCGTCGGCGACGACCTCGGCGGCCTCCTCGTCGGTCAGGTTCTCGATGCCCTGCTGGGTACGGAAGTGGAACTTGACCCAGTAACGCTCGTTGTCGTCGTTGATGAACGAGAAGGTGTGCGAACCGAAACCGTGCATGTTGCGGTAGCCCGAGGGGATACCGCGGTCCGACATCACGATGGTGACCTGGTGCAGGGCCTCGGGCAGGTTGGTCCAGAAGTCCCAGTTGTTCTCGGCCGAGCGCATGTTGGTGCGCGGGTCGCGCTTGACGGCGCGGTTGAGGTCGGGGAACTTCAGCGGGTCGCGGAAGAAGAAGACCGGGGTGTTGTTTCCGACGACGTCCCAGTTGCCCTCTTCGGTGTAGAAGCGCAGCGAGAAACCGCGGATGTCGCGCTCGGCGTCGGCGGCGCCGCGCTCACCGGCGACGGTGGAGAAGCGGGCGAACATCTCGGTCTGCTTGCCGACCTCGGAGAAGATCGCAGCCTTGGTGTACTGGGTGATGTCCTGGGTGACGGTGAAAGTACCCCAGGCACCCGAACCCTTGGCGTGCATGCGGCGCTCGGGGATGACCTCACGGGAGAAGTGCGCCAGCTTCTCGAGGAACCACAGGTCCTGGAGCAGCATCGGGCCGCGCGGGCCGGCTGTGAGGCTGTCCTGGTTGTTGGCGACCGGTGCACCACTGGCCGTGGTCATCGGGTTGGTGTTGTCTTGCGACATGGACTCCTGCTTCCTTGGGTGAAGACCTTCGATGCTGTGCGACAAGAGCTGGAGGATCAGGCTGCTTGACACGCGGGGCACATGCCCCAATAGGTGACCTCGACCTCGTCGACGACGAAGCCGTGGTCGTCCGAGCCCTCGAGGCAGGGCGTGTCTCCTGTGGCGCAGTCCACGTCCGAGATCGCGCCGCATCGACGGCAGATCACGTGGTGGTGGTTGTCGCCCACACGGCGCTCGTAGCGTGCGGGTGACCCCTCGGGTTCGATACGCCGTAGGAGTCCTGCTCCGGTCAGGGCGTTGAGGACGTCGTACACCGCTTGATTGGACACCGCACCGAGCCGAGCGCGGGCCACCTGGAGTACGGCGGCGGCGTCGGAGTGCGGGTGGGCCTCGACAGCCTCCAGTACCGCGACCCGGGGCCCGGTCACACGTAGCGAAGCTGCCCGGAGGACAGTTTCGGTGTCGGTCTGGTGCATGGCCCCAGTAAAGCACCTTTTCTTGAGTAGATCCAATCTTGGAGTCATGCTGCTTTAGTCACAGCGGCACACACCCTACGAGAGCCCGCGGCCCCTCGGAGAACCTCGGCCGATGCGGCACTAACCTGTGCCCATGACCGAAAGCGCGACCCCGGCCCCGCTCCCGCCCGAACTGGTGACGGCCGTCCTGGACCTCGATCTGCCCCAACGCCACGTGGACGCCATGGCCGCCGCCCCCGAAACCGTCGGTGACATCCTCCTGGAGGCCGCCGGGGAGCTGCGCGAGCACGACGCCGCCTCCGCCGAGGCCCTCCTCCAGGTCCTTCGCGAACACGCCCCGCAGGAGGACCACCGCCAGTACGCCGCACACATGCTCTCGCAGATCCTGCGCTCCGATGGCCGAACCGAGGAGGCCGACCGGCTCATCGGCGACCTCCTGCGCCCCGGTGCGCTCGGACGCGGGATGGCGGCCGTCCTCGCCGAGGAGTACGCCGAGAGCGCACCCGAGACCGCCCTGTACTGCTACAACGTGGCCTGCCGCAGTATCCTGGCCCAACCCGCGCAGATCGTCCGGCAGCTCGATCCCCTCGGGCTCGTCCTGCTCACCGGACGCGCACGCGTGCGCGAACGCCTCGGACTCGCCCCCGACGCCCACGACGAGCAGGCCCGCGCCGCCGACGAGTCCGGGCCCGGGATCGGCACCGAGACGGACATGCTCGAACAGGCCCTGCACGGCGCCTCGCAGGAGGAGGAAGGCGGCGGCCCGGCCGTGTACGTGGCCTACGCGCGCGAACACCTCGACGAGGCCCGCGCGCACGGCCTGGTCACCGACGCGCACACCCACCACCACGACGTCGAACGCGCCCTGCGCGCTGCCGCCCGGGACACCCCCGGCGTGCCGCTGCACACCGCCACGGCCACACCCGACCAGATCACCGCCTTCGCCATGGCCGCCGACCTCGACCCGGCCGATCCCGCCACCCGCGAGCGTTGGGCCCAGGCCCTGGACCCCGGTGCTCTGCAGCCCTGGCCGCCCGAGCGCAACCAGGCCTGCTGGTGCGGGGCCGGGCGTAAGTACAAGAAGTGCTGCGGGTCGCCGACCGTGCGCTGACACCGGGGGAGAGGCCCGCAGCGCACCGGCCGGTACCGAACACACGGCCGGGATCACCGGTGGCCTCACCAGGGGCGAAGGTCTTTGCGGCCCATCGTGGGCCAGTGTGGTCCCTGGCCAACACCCGGTCCGCCCCCAGGACGATCAGGAGCGCGAAGATCTGCCCGCGGTTGGTGGTGTCCACCCCGCGAACACCTCCTCCAACAGGATGCACCGGGGCGCGTGGGGACCGGTGGCGCAGTGCCTCGTCCACCTCGGGTCCCGTCCGTTCCGTGTTCTCGGATGCAACCGTGTGCGCGATGCACAGGGGGCGCTCAGTTCTCGTGGAAAACGGCGAGATCGATCTCGGGTGCGTCCGTGTACCTCACCCCTTCCTCCGGTGGGAGAGGCTCTCCCGATGCCGCGTCCATGCAGTGGGCGTCGAACATCGCGGTCTCGTCGAGCGGGTACAGGGTGCGGTCGCACGCCCACCATCCGCGAACCAGCTTCACGGGGATGTCGACCCCGTCCGTGCGTGTGTGTGAGACCTCGTCGGTGAAGCTGCGCAGCACCACCGACGCGAGGTCTCCGCGTGCCAGGGCGGTGCACAGCCTTTCGACCACCGCCGGGAGCTCGACCCGGAAGCCCTCTCCCCGGCGCTCGACGGCCGTGGACCGCACGCTTCCGGTGTTGACGGTCAGGATGTGGTTCTCGTGGGGCAGGTCCGAGAAGAGCGCGGCCAGCAGGAGGGGGGCGAGTGAAGAGGACATGTCATGAGTATCGCGCGATGTACAGGCCCGGAACGGGTTGTCCACAGGCCGGATTCGGGGACCGATGGTGCGGTGGCCGAAGAACCGCGTCCTGCGCTCTGCACCGGGCGCCCTCCGGACAACACTGGGACCGATCGAGCGGCCGTCGGCGCCGGTACCGGCCACGGCCCGCACCGGCGCCCCCGACGTTTGGCGAGGCCGTCCCCGGTCAGGACCACGAACAGGGACCGGAGCGCGAACACGCCGGTCCCAGCGACTCGAGGGGGACGAATGATCGCTTACCAGGAACTCATGGAGCATGTGGTCCGCGAGGGGAACGCGGTCGACAAAGACGAGGCGCGCCGGGCACTGGAGGCAGTGACGGGTGCCCTGGCCCGGCACACCAGACCGGACACACGCAAACGCCTGCGCGCAGACTTCCCCGCGGCTCTGCGGGATCACGTCCCCGCCCAGCCGGACGCTCCCGAGATGGAGACGACGGGAGCACTCTCGGAGGAGGTCGCACAAGAGATCGGCTGCCCCGAGGAGAAGGGGGTGCGCTTGGTGGGGGCGGTCCTGACCGGGATCCGTGAGAGTGAACCGGGGCTCGCCGAAGACCTGGCTTCCCAGCTTCCCGGCGAGCTCGCCCAGTGGGCCCATGATCCCGAGGGCGCTCACGGGCGTGCCGACACCGGGGAGTCCGGGAGCCCGAGCCGGCTCGATCGACCGACGCTGGAGCGGGCGCTGGAGCGGCTCCCCGCCTGGCAGGGCGACACCGCCGGCCTGACCAGGGACGTGGAGCTGCCCACCGACCGGGTCACCCCGCTGCTGAACCAGGCGGAGAAGGCCGCGCGCCGACTCGGGCACTCCTTCGAACACCGCACCACCGACAGCGGGGTCACCTTTACCGTGCGGACCGAGTCGACCGGTGCCGTGACCACCCGCGACATCGAGATGGCCGAACGCATCGACGCGGCCGTGGCCACCATCGGCTCGGGCGGCTGAGGCCGCCCCGCACCGGTCGCGGGCGCGCGTGCCCGCCCCGGGGCACGGATGACTCGTCCATGCCCCGGGTCGTGCCCGGACGATCGAGACCGACAGGATTCTTGTACCGGCTCTGCTCATCTGGACATGGAGGGTGCACGCACGGTGCACAGGGGTGGCCGGGTTCGGCCATGAACGGGCGGTTCCCCCCTTCCGGGGTGAGAATTCCGGGAGACCGTCAAGAAAAGAGGAATACCCCCGATGCTCAGGCGTGGTTTTGGTGGGCTGATCACCGATGCACAGTGGAGGACCCTGACCTCCTCGATCGTTCCGCGTGCTTTCACCCCGGGCCAGACTCTCCTACGCCAGGGAGATAACGGTGCCGGCGTACATTTGATCCTCAACGGCAGCGCACGAGTCGTTTCCGTGAGCACGGACGGTACTGCTGTCCCTTTGGCGTTCCGGACCTCCGGTGAGGTCCTGGGGGAACCGGCGCTCACAGCTGTGGGCAGGGTCCGCAACGCCACCGTGACCGCGGTCAACGGCGGGAGCACCGTGTTCCTCTCCGCAGAGCGTTTTCAACGCAGACTCACTGAGCTCGGCCTCGAAACGGCGTTGTGGCGCAGTGTTCTCATGCGTCAGGCCGAGAGTGATCAGCTCCGGGTCCAGCAGGCGACTCTGTCGGCCGAGCGCAGACTGTCGGCGGCGCTCGTCCAGCTCGCCGGGATGTTGGGTGAGCCCATGCCGCCTGCCTTGGGCCGAGCGGGTGTGCCGCAGGGTGGCGGTCACCTGTTGCGTATCGCCCTGCCGCAAGAAGATATCGCCGGTTTTGTGGGGTTGTCCCGCACCTCGGTCCACAACGCCTACACAAAATTGAAGGAGAAAATGCTGATCAGGACCGGACGGCAGTACGTCGCCCTCCTCGATCTGGCGGCCCTGAAGTCCTTGGCCCACGGCTCACCCAAGGACTGATGACGTGTTTCACCTCACACCTCGCTCGTAGCGTTCAGAAATGAACAGAGCAAGAACCTGCGTACGTGGAGGCTGACGTTCGGCAGTCGAAAAGCGGCTGCCCGACGTGAGGAGCCACCATGGACATCGATCTTTCCTCGCTCGGTAAGAGTGCGCCCTTGCCTCCCTACCGGGCCGTTCTCGCCGTGGACATGGAGAACTTCAGCCGTACCAGTGCCCACCATCAGCAGATCATCGGCCCCATGATCCTGAAGGTCCTGGAACAGGCGTTCACCCGTTCCGATATGCTTTCGGTCTGGAAAAACGCGCGTTTTCCCCGGCACAACGGCGACGGGTACGTGATGGGGGCCGATCCCGAACACCTGCCGTTCCTCATCGATCCGTTCCTCGAAGAGCTCCAGCGCGCGCTGAAAGAGGTCCAACCTTTCCTGGCCGCCCACGACCGCAGTCTACGTATGCGCCTGCGTGCGAGCATCGACGTCGGCCCTTTGCCGGACCTGGGTGACGGAAGCGGGATCGATGCCATGGGCGAAGCAATGATCAGTACCCACCGTCTCCTGGACTCGGACCCGGTCCGCGACGAACTCAAGCACACCGATCCCGACACCACTCTGCTGGCGACCATTGTTTCCCGGCGCGTTTACGAGGAGGTGGTGCTGGGCGGTTTCACCTCGATCAGTAGTGCCCGGTGGAAGCCCGTCCACGCTTCCGTACCCAGCAAGGACTTCCAGGCGGAGGGGTACCTCTTCGTACCCACACCCTCCTGGGGCTCTCCGCCGGAACAACCCGTGGAGACCCCTGGCGGAGGTGGTCGTTCGGATGCGTCGGGCCCGGCGTCCGACTCCCCGGACTCTCCGACCGTCAACCAGGTCGGGCACAACAGCGGCCAGATGTTCCAAGCCGGAACGGTCCACGGAGGTGTCAACTTCGGGGGCCGTGATGAGCGCTGAGCGTGAGAAGGAGAACGGGCCGGAGGAGGGCACCGACCGCCAGGACCAGAAGGGCCCGGCATCGGGGGAGGAGACACGGCCCACGGACGACCGGGACGACCAGAACGACAGGGACGAGCGGTCCGAGACGCAGCGACGCAAGGAGCAGTGGGCGAACCGGATACGGAAGAACACCGGGCAGGCGCTCCAGGCCGGGGAGATCAAGGGCGACGTCCATTATCACCAGCACATCGGTGAACAGACGACACGAAGGCTCAGGCAGACCGCTGAGGTGCCGCGGGAGCGGGTGGAAGAGGTGGTCTCTACCTTCTGCCCCCCGGACACACACGCGTATTCGGCCTTTCTCGCCGGACTCGACCGATCGGGGACCGGGGTCATCATGGGAAGGCCCGGTACCGGTCGCACGGTGACGGCCATCCACTCTCTGGTGAGTTGTCGGCCCGGAAAACCGATCGAACAGCTCACTCTCGATCTCGAGGAGAAGGACGCCGGCGTCTCCCACATCGACCTCGACGCCGACCATACGTATTATCTCGACCTGACTTCGTTCCCCGCCCTGGAGAGCACGCACCAGGTCGCCTTGCGCAATCTGGTGAAGCAAAATCGTGTGGCAGAGAGCATGCTGGTCTTCATCGCTCGTGCCGAACAGGCGAACGAACATGTGCAGGACCTGCAGAGCCGGTTGACCATCGACGGATCGGCCCGCGCCGTCGACGTCTTCGACCGGGTGATGCGCAGCCGCTGCGGAGACACCGACACTGCACACTGGCTCGGACACCGTGGGCTCCAGGAGACTCTGGACGGAGCCGAACCCGTCCGGGCCCTGCGGATCGTTCACAAAGCGAAGGAGTGCCGTCCGGGGGAAGGAGCCCTCACCGACGAGGACTACACCACCTGGATCAAAGAGGTCCTCCAGGAGTGCGCCGACGCCACCGAAGAGCTGGCAAGTTGGTTCAAGCGCCAGGATTTGGACACCGAGTTCCGACGGGTGCTTCTGGCCACAGTGGCCGTGCTCGAGGGCGGCCACCGTACGGTGATCGTCGAACACGCCGACCGGCTGGCCAGAAGATGGCACATTCCCTCGCTCTGGCGCACCCCTATCTCCGGTGAAGGCCTCACGCCACACCTTTGGGAGACGGGCGCCCAAGTGCGGGAGGACACTGTGCGTTTCAAGCGGCCGGGGAGCGCCGCCGACGTGCTCGACTACCTCTGGCGGGAGCATCCCGGTACTCGTGGCTCTCTCCAGGAATGGGCGGCCGAGGCTGTGCTCGACCTCCCGACGGACAGGAAGGTCGAGGCCGCACGGCGTTGGTTCGAGCTGGCGCGGCGCCACGAGGACGTGGCCCCGGTGCAGTCCCTGATCAACTTCTGGGGGGTCTCCCGCGACTTGATGTGGTATGCGGTTCCGGCGATCGCCGAAGCAGCGGTCACCCCCGAGTTGGGGGCACTGGTCCGGGCCGCCCTGTATGACATCGTGCGGAGCACCGGATCGCCGATGAAGGACCGGACCGTTCTGGAAGTCTGCCGAGTCTATGGTCGTGTGCGTCCCGAAAGCGCTCTGACCAGGATCCGGCTCATCACGGAGAAGGCCTCGGCCCTGTGGGACCAGAATCTGGTCAGCGCGCTCCAGGACATCGCGGCCGAACCCGACCACACTGCCGTGGTTCTACGGACCCTGGGAAGTTGGACGGCGGATCCCGGGAAAGGACGTAGGAAAGCGGTGGCGGGCACGGCCCTGGCACGCCTTCTCGGTGACCGCGGCGACGCCTCCGTACCAACTGTGCTCAGTGACGGTGTGGCCCCCGATGTGCTCGTCGATGCTTGGCGCACGCTCACGAGTGCCGGACAGAAGACCGGCCGACCGCTGTGGAACTGGTTCGACTTCCTGGAGTCCGGAGGCCGCGAGCGCAAGGCAGCGTTCGAGGTCCTCTGGTCGGCTGCGCACGGTGACGAGGTCTTCCACCGTGACCTGGAACGGTCCGTCCAACGCTGGAAGTGCGCCCATGAATTGGAGGGGACGGTCCCGGACCGGCTGCTCGAGCTGCTGAACGAACGTGAGGAGGACCGGTGATCGGACGCCGCAGGAACACCCGAGGTGAGGTCCCGTCCTGGAGCATCGCCTTCAGGCCCCCCGATGACACACACGCCTTTCAGGCACGTGTCCCGACCAATGCCGAGGGCATGTGGTTCGACGGTTCCTTCGAGGTCATCGTCTCGTGGAACGGCGCTTCCCCCGTAGCCCGGGCCCGGGCTACGGCACGGATCCAACGTGAGGTCATCCGTGTGGCAACGGAGGTGGGGGCGCGGTACTGCCTCGGTGACCGGGGCACGGCCGAGGCCGAGATCGCCTGTGCGGTCTCCGACAAGCAAGGGTTTCGTGACGACGCCGTACGCGACGTCGCCGTCTCCGTCACGTTGGCTGCCGACAAGGACGACCTGGCCATCGAACGTGAACGCGAACGGGTCGGTCCACGCAACGAGGTGCACAAGGCCATCCACCGTGTGCGCATGCAGCGGGTGGACGAACTGCGCCGGGACGTGCTCAGCGATCCGGAGGTCGCCCGCGTGTGGTGGTACGAACAGAACCCCGAGATGCTGTACGAGATCGAGAAGGCCGGGGAGGCCCTTGATGCCATGGCCACCACGGCCGAAGGGGCGACACCGGCCGTAGGCACGGGTGAGGGTAAGGCGGACCCCATCCTGGAGGCCTTCGTCGGAGGGTTGGACGAGGAGGAGAAGGAAGCGGTCCTGACACGGTTGACCCGTATGTTGGAGGGGCTCGGGCGCCCGGATCTGGCCGAACGGTTGCGGCAGCACTGGTCGCCGTCGCCTCCCGGCTGATGGAGACGTACCCCCCGTCCGGTCCGGAACACGTCCCGGGCCGGCCTCCGGCGCTGCGCTGGGCCCACTCCGCTCGGAGACGGGTGCCCACGCGGTACAGCCGCACATCGGGTTCCCCGCCCTCGGCCGCCATGTACGTGTGGTGCGGCTGCCTGCGGCGGTCGGTGGGCGATCCCGGATCGATCAGCAGGCGCATGGTCGGCAGGTCAGCTGCTCGGGCGGGTCAGGGGCCGCGGCTTCAGCGCGTGGGGCCGGGGCCTGGTTGCTCCGGCTGCGCGCAGGCGTCGATCTGTGTCTGCACGAGCGGTCCGTACAGGTCCAGGATCGCGTCGCGGGAGACCTCCTCGGTGGGAAACAGACCCAGGACCCTGATCCCTTCGGCCAGACCGAGTATCTGGGAAGCGACAGCGCTCGCGTGGCGGCGGTCGGGGGTGGTGTCCCCGATCAGGTCGCCGAAGCGGCTCAGGAGCCGCCCCCGTACCTCTTCGCGGGTGTGGTCGGGGTCGGGTGACTCGCGCACGTGGGAGACCGCGACCAGCAGAGGGTCGGAGATCCCGTGTTCACGCCGGGTGAGGATCTTCTGCACCAGGGCGCGCCCCAGCTGGGAGCGGGGCAGATCCAGTTCGGCCAACGGGATGTCGTTGGGGCCCAATTCGTTGAACAGCTCGGCCTTGCTCTGGTAATGCTTCATCACCAGGGCGGGGGAGACCCCTGCGGCCGCGGCGATGTCTCGGATGGTCACCTCTGTGTAGCCGTGTTCGGAGAAGAGCTGCCGTGCGGCGCTGAGAATGGTGCTCCGGCTGTCGGGCCTGCTCATGATCCCACCTGTTCCTCGTTTTCTCCGGCGCGGTGTGCCGGGTCGGCCCCTGCGGCCCCGCTGGGCGTTGCGTCCGCCTCCTCCTCGGTGTCTCTGCGGACCGGGATGAAGGCGGCGAACAGCACACTGGCCGTGCACACGGCCAGACCGAGGAAGAGAGCCAGGGTCATGGCCTCACCGGAGGGGAAGACCGCCCCGTCCACGGTCACGGTCAGCGACGCGAAGACCAGGGCGGTCACGGCGCTGCTGCTGGAGGTGCCCAGCGACCGGACCAGGGTGTTGAGCCCGTTCGCCGAGGCGGTCTCCCTCCGGGGCGCGGACGCCATGATCAGGGTGGGCATCGCCGCGAAGGCGATGGCGCTGCCCACGCTGACGCTCATGTTGCCCAACATGACTTCCCAGACGGCGTCGTTGTTGAACATGCGCCACAGGTAGGTCAGGCCCATGACCGCTCCGCCGAGCAGCAGTGTCGGTTTTCCGCCCCACCGGTTGAGCATACGGCTGGAGACCGGCGAGAAGACGAGCATCATCAGGCCGCCCGGCACCATCGCCAGCCCGGCGACGGCCACAGGCAGGGCCAGACCGTACCCGGTCTCGGTGGGGACCTGCAGTTCCTGAGTGGTGACCAGGCTGTTCAGGAACATCGAGAACCCGACGAAGTAGGAGGAGACGTTGGTGAGCAGGATGGGGCGCCGGAAGGCCGTGCGCAGGTTCACCATGGGCTCGCGCGTGCGCAGTTGCAAGGGGACCCAGATCGCCAGCGAGACGGCCGAGAGCGCGGCCAGGCCGATGACCTGCCCGCTGGCCCATCCCCACGACGCACCCTTGGACAGCGGGAGCAGAAGGCTGACGAGGACGACCGTGAGTACGAGTGCGCCGGGAATGTCGAAACGTCCGGGGAAGCGCTGACCGGACTCGTCGAGCACCAGAAGGAGGACGGCGATGAGGATCGCGCCGACCAGTGCGGTGGACCAGAACAGGGAGGTCCACCCGAACGCGCTGTAGAGCACGCCGGACAGGGGCAGGCCCAGCGCGGAGCCGATACCGAGGGTGGCGCTCATCAGGGCGATGCCCCCGGAGAGTTTCTCCTTGGGCAGTTGGTCGCGCATCACGCTCATGCCGACGGGGATCAGGGAAGTGCCGAACCCTTGCATGGCGCGGCCGATGAGCATCGAGGCGAAGTTCCCGCCCAGCGCCGCGATGAGCGAGCCCACGGTCATGACCGACAGCGCCAGGAGCAGCATCCTGCGCTTGCCGTACATGTCGGCCATACGGGAGACGATCGGCGTGGCCACGGCTCCGGTCAGCAGTGTCGCGGTGACCAGCCAGGAGGCGTCGCCGGCGGAGACGTCGAGGATCGACGGCAGGTCCGGCAGCAGCGGGATGACGAGCGTCTGCTGCAGTGAGACGACCATGCCGCAGAGGGTGAGGACTCCCATGGTGACCCAGGAGGGCACACGTAGGACGGACATACTTCGGCTCCAGGGCGACGAGCGGTGGTGGGCGCACGGGGGCGCACGACATAGGGGTGAACGGCTGTTCACCTTCTTCGAGTGAACACCCGTTCACCCCGATGCGTCAAGCGCTGCGCCCCTCATGGGGCCTATGTCACCTGGGGCCTGTGTCGGCGCGGGCCGCCTCCGAGAACGCGCTCAACCGGAGGGGGAACGCTCCCCGGACGGGGCAGAGAGGCGACCGCCGAGAGCGTGTTCGAGCCAACCGATGTCCACCGCCCCGGAACAGAACTCCGGGTCGGCCAGAAGGCGTTCATGCAGGGCCTTCGTGCTGCTCACGCCCTCGATCTCCAGCTCTGCCAGAGCTTGGCGGGCCCGTGCCAGGGCCTGGGGGCGGTCCGCGCCCCAACAGACCACCTTGGCCAGCAGCGAATCGTAGAACGGGCTGATCGTGTCAGCGGCGGTGAAACCGGTGTCCACACGCACACCCGGGCCGCCGGGGACGGTGAAGGCGTCCAGTGTGCCGGGCGTGGGCGCGAAACCGTTCTCCGGGCTCTCCGCGTTGATGCGGACCTCCACGGCGGCCCCGTTCACCGTCAGGTCGGACTGGTCGAAGGCCAGGGCGGCGCCCGAGGCGATCCTGAGCTGTTCCGCGACCAGATCCACCCCCGTGACCGACTCGGTGACCGGGTGCTCCACCTGGATCCGGGTGTTCATCTCCATGAAGTACACCGAGCCGTCCGGCCGCACCAGGAACTCCACGGTCCCCGCGCCGACATAGCCCACGTGCCGGGCGAGCCGCACAGCGGCGGCCACGGCCTCCTCACGGGCCCCGGGGTCCAAACGGGGGGCCGGTGCCTCCTCCACCAGTTTCTGCCGGCGCCGCTGGACCGAACAATCGCGCTCGAACAGGTGCACGGCGTTGCCGTGGGTGTCGGCGAGGACCTGCACCTCGATGTGGCGGGCACCCTCCACGGCGCGCTCCAGGTACAGGGTGCCGTCCCCGAACGTCCCGGCCGCTTCCGCGCCGGCCGCGGCAAACACCTCGGCGAGCTCTTCGGGGCCGGCCACCCGGCGGATGCCGCGGCCCCCTCCACCCGCGGATGCCTTGACCAGTAGGGGATAGCCCACGGTCTCGGCCTCTCGCAGCGCGGCGTCCACATCGGTCAAGGGACCGGAGCCCGGGACCACCGGGACGCCGGCCGAGGACGCGGTCCCACGCGCACGTGACTTGTCGCCCATGAGGCCGATCACCTCGGCCGGGGGCCCGATGAAGACCAGACCGCGCTCCCGTGCCGCCCGGGCGAACCCCTCGTTCTCGGAGAGGAAGCCGTAGCCCGGGTGCACGGCATCGGCCCCCGTGTCCTCGGCTGCCTCCAGCACGGCCCCGGTGTCGAGATAGGACTTCTGCGCGGGAGAGCCGCCGATGTACCGGGCGTCGTCGGCGAGCCGGACCCAGTGCGCGTCGGTGTCGGCCCTCGAGTACACCGCGACCGCCTCGATACCGGCCACATGGCATGCTCGGACGATCCGCAGAGCGATCTCGCCCCGGTTCGCCACCAGGACCCGTCGTAGTTCGTTCAAGGCCCGCCCCCGTCCCTGCTGTCTCCGGAACCGTGTGTGGTGCCTTCGGCCCCGGGGAGTCGGTCCTGGAGTTCGGCGATGTCCTGGCTGATGGAGACCTCGTCGCCGTCCTCGGCCAGGAACCGGGTGAGGGTTCCCGCCTGTTCGGCCTTGATCTCGTTGAAGTTCTTCATCACCTCGATCAGAGCGATCGTCTGCCCCGGTTCGACGGCCTCGCCCTCCTGTACATAAGGCTCCTCATCGGGGGAGGGACGACGGTAGAAAACTCCGGGCATGGCTGTCTTGACGGTCCTCACGTGGGCCTTCCTTCCTCGTTGCGGGCCGGCCCGCAGGCCCTGGCTCTTCCTGGGCGGCGGTCTCCCCACCAGAGGAGTGGGCCGGTGGTCCTCTCTCAAGCGTGTGCGCTCTTCTCGCGCAGGGACGCGCGTACTCGCTCGAGCCGGGCGCTGCGGCCGGCGCGGGCATCCAGGGCCGTCTGCAGGTCCACGGGTTCGAAACGCACGAGGTCGCCGGTCTTGGCCTGGGCGATGCGGTCCCGGTCGACCGAGATGATCGTGCCCACCGTGGCGNCTCGTATCCGCTGGGAACCTGGATCGAGCCGATGGGATAGCCCAGATCGACCACGTTCGCGGGATCGCTCCCGGCCCCGTGGGGCGGCTCCCGGTCCACGAAGTCGATCCGGCCCCCGCGCAGCCGGTAACCGATCCGGTCGGCGTCCTTGGTGACCTTCCACTCCATCTCGGAGAACGCGCGCAGGGACTCCTCGGTGACGCGGTAGCTGCACAGGCCGATCACGGTGCGCAACGCTGTCACGGCGGACAGGTCGGGGCGCAGGGCGGCCGTGACCGCGGACCCCGTCGGAGGCGGCGAGGCGTGTTCTTGCGGCCCCAGGGGGAGCAGGTCGCCTTCGGCGATGGGCCGTCCCTCGAACCCGCCCAGCCCCGTGAGCGTGTACGTGGACCGGGAACCGAGGTAGGGCTGCACCCCGATACCGCCGCTGACCGCGATGTAGGGGCGGGCCCCGCCGGTGAGCATGGAGAACTGCAGCACGTCCCCGGCCTGCACCGCCAGCGTCTGCCACATCGGTACGGTTTCGTCGTTGATGCTGATCGGCGCCGTGGCCCCCGTCACCGCCACACACCGGTCGTCGGTGAACTCCAGGGTCGGCCCGACGTAGGTCGCCTCCAGGGCGGCCGCCTCCTCGGGGTTGCCGACCAACATGTTGGCCACCCGGTGGGAGAACTGGTCCATCGCTCCGGAGGGAGGTATCCCAAACGAGTAGTAGCCGTCGCGTCCGGTGTCCTGCACAGTGGTGTGCAGGCCCCCGTTGCGCACCACGGCCACCCTTCCGGCCCGCTCACTCATCGGTACAGCACCTCCAGGATGTCGGCGTTGACCCCGTCCGGGTCGGCCAGGAAGTGCGCCGGGGCGAACTCGAACTCCCTGATGCGGTAACGGAACGTGCCCCGCTCCACCTCGGCCCTGACCGAGTCGAACTCGGCCCGGTCGATGGAGCGGTAACGCAGGATGTCGCCGGGCCGGGGAAAGACGATGCTGTCGTGGAAGTCGGGCAGGCTTTGGCTCAGGTCGAACACGGGGGCCGGCGCGAGCCCGAACAACTGGTAGCCGCCGGCGCCGCGCACCGGGTACACGACCGAGAACGCCCCGCCGTGGCCGAAAGCCCGTTCCGGGGTGTCGGTCCGCGGCCGCACGTACTTGGGTACCTCGATCTGCCGCCGCCGCGGCACCATCTGATAGCAGAACGGCAACCCCGGCACGAAACCGACCATGGTGACCAGGAACGGAGCCCCCGACAAGGCCTCGATCAACTCCGGAACGGAGGCGAAACCGTTGATCCGGGCCGCGTATTCGAGGTCGGTGCTCTCAGGGGCCTGGTGTGCGTCGCGGAACCGCATGAGGGTCTCGTGGGTCCAGGGGTCGTTGTAGAGGACGGGTACGTCGACAACGCGCGTCCGTACGACCTTGTCCGGGGCCAACGGCGCGACCGAACGCTCCAACCGTTCCAGATGCTGCACCAGTTCCGCCGGATGGATCCGCTCGGGGTCGACCCGGACCAGGTAGGAGGCGTTCGACGAGCAGATGTCGAGCACGCCCTCCACGTTCTCCGCCTGCAGAGCGGAGGTGATGGCCATGGCCTTGAAATTGGCCTCCAGACTCATGGCCCGATCCAGTTCGACGAAAACGAACTCGTCTCCGCCGTAGTCGTAGCGGGCCGGTGGCAGTTCCATCGATCTCCTGGCCATGGATCGCCTCCCCGTGGGCGCTGTTCGCCACCGCACTGACCTGCTGTTCCGCGATGGTCGAGCTCACCGGCAACCTTCCCAGGAGACCCTGGGCCGTACCCGTCGCCCACGCCGGAGTTCTGGTGCCCGCCCCGGCCCGGGCCAGGCATGGCCCGGGCCGGGGCGGGAATCCCGAGGTTGCTGGTGCACGCGTTCGTGTCTGCGATCCGCGCCCCGGGCTCCGAGCACGGACCGGGCGCCTCACAGGGGGCTGCTGATGAAGAAACTCATCGATCTGAACGCCGACGCGGGGGAGAGCTTGGGCCGGTGGACCTTGGGCCACGACGAGCAACTGCTGCCCATGGTCTCGTCGGTGAACGTGGCCTGCGGTTGGCACGCCGGCGACCCGGCCACGATGCGCAGATCGGTCGAACTCGCGCGAACGGGCGAAACAGCGCTGGGAGCGCACCCCGGCCTGCCCGACCTGGCCGGTTTCGGGCGCCGGTCGATGGCGCTGTCACCGCAGGAGGCCGCCGACACGTGTGTGTACCAGTACGGTGCGCTGCAGGCCTTCGCCGAGGGCGCGGGCGTTCCCGTCCGGCACGTGAAGGCCCACGGTGCGCTGTACGGCCTGTCCCTGCGCGAGCCCGGAGTTGCCGCCGCCATCGCCGATGCCGTCACCGAACGCGGCATGATCACGGTGCTGCTGGCCGGGCCCACGGCCGACCGGGCCCAGGCCCGCGGAGCGAGGGTGGCCCGTGAGGCCTTCGCCGACCTGGAGTACGACGACGACGGCGCCATCATCATCGAACCCGCACCCGAGCCCAAGGATCCGCAGGCGTGCGCCGACAAGGCGCTGGGCATCCTGCGGGGCTCCGTACGCTCCACGGGCGGGAAGGAGATCGCCGTGGAGGCCGACACGATCTGCATCCACGGCGACCGTCCCAACGCAGTCGAGGTCGCCGGGGCGATCACGCGGGCCTTCGCCGAGGAAGGCGTGCGCATGGCCCCGATGGCCGAGGTGCTGGCTGCCAGAGGAGCGTGAGGGGGCCGAGGCGGACACGGTCGGCCCGGCCCGCCCGGACCTCAGAGCACGGGCCGCAAATGGGCGTGGGCCCAGCCCGCGAGCGTGGTCGGTGTGGTGGTGAGAACACTGCGTTCCTGCTCGGGTGTGAAGTCCTCGCGCAGACCTGCCGACATGCCCACCAGGCCTTCGATCTGTCCGGTACTCAACCCGACGGAGCCCAGAGCGGCGCGCATCTGCTCGTCGGAGATCCGCTCGGCACGTACCCGCAGCCCCAAGGCCCGGCTCAGGATCTGCGCCACACGCGAGAAGCTCAGGTCCTCGGGGCCGTGCACGGCCTGCACCTGCCTGCCCGACCAGTTGCCGGCCAGGAGTCTGGCAGCCGCCACCTCGCCGATGTCGCGTGGATCGACCCAGGGCATGGCCTGATCGAGCGGCCACGGTGTGCTCAGCACGCCCTCGCGCAGCGAGTCCGACTCCATGGCCAGGTTGGTGAAGAAATAACCGCAGCGCAGGTGCAGCACGTGGGCCCCGGTGGCATCCAGCGCCTGCTCGGTCCGGGCCAGCCCGTCGATCTCGCCGGCCCCGTGCCGCTTCTCCGCCCCCACACTGCTGAGGAACACGGTGTGCGCGATGCCGTTCTCCCGCACCGCTCGCGCCGCGTTGGCGCCCAAGCGGGCATGGCCGGCGACCGGGTCCTCCTCCGGAGTGGGTGGATCCACCCAGAAGAGGCGGTCGGCGCCCCGCGTCGCGCGCAGGACGGAATCGGCTTCTTCCTGGTCGCCCTGCACGAGGTCGACCCGCTCGCGCGTGTGCGGGTCGAGTTTGTCGGGATCGCGCAGCAGCAGGGTCGGGCGCACCCCCGCCTGCAACAACAACTGCACGACCCGCGAGCCCACGTGCCCGGTGGGTGTGGTGACGACGATCTTTGTGTCCGTGTGTGCGTGTGCCATGTCCGGACGCTACAACCGGCCTACGACGAAGCACGGCCGCGGCAACACCCCGGCTCTGCCATCAACCCCGGCGCGCTGGGACCGGACGCCGCCCGCTCACCGCGCAGGCGGATCACGATCGCGGCTCTCCGCCTTCTCCCTGCGA
Organism: Nocardiopsis xinjiangensis YIM 90004; assembly: GCF_000341145.1. Classification (GTDB taxonomy): domain Bacteria; phylum Actinomycetota; class Actinomycetes; order Streptosporangiales; family Streptosporangiaceae; genus Nocardiopsis; species Nocardiopsis xinjiangensis. The sequence continues at coordinate 177,237 of NZ_ANBE01000011.1, read as the reverse complement.
CTCGGAAGAGGGCTCGTCCCCGCTCTCGCCGTGCCCGTCCGGTGCCGGGGCTTCCCCCTTCCGGTGGGCGGCCGGGGCTGCTTTGCCCTCCTTCTTGTCGGCGGGCAGCAGGTAGTGCTCTGCGACCTCGTACCGGCGGATGTAGGTGCCCAGGAACGCCTGCAGGCTCGCACCCACCGGGAGCGCGAGCAAGGCCCCGGGTGCTCCCAGGACGGCGACACCGGCGATGACCGAGCCGAAAGCCACCGCCGGGTGCATGTCCAGGGTCATGGCGGTGATGCGCGGCTGGAGCAGATAGTTCTCGAACTGCTGGTAGATGACGACGAACACCAGCACCCACACGGCCGGCCACACGCCTTCCACCAGAGCCACCAGCACGGGAGCGGCGCCGCCGATGTAGGTACCGATGGTGGGGATGAACTGGGACAGCACACCCATCCACAGCGCCAGGGCGAACGCGAAGGGAACGTCCAGCACGAAGAGCACCGCGTAGTGCGCGCCCGCGCAGACCACGGCCAACAGCGCCCGGGAGTAGAGGTATCCGCCCGTCTTGCTGATGGCGATCTCCCAGGCCCGCAGCGCCTCGCGCTGGGTGGGCGGAGGCAGGACCGAGCAGATCACACGCCGAAAACGCGGACCGTCGGCGCACAGGTAGAAGGTGAACAGCGCGATCGTCAGCGTGTTGAACAGCAACGCCAGAACGGTCGTCCCGGCGCCCCAGAGGTTGTCGGCGATGCCGGAGGCGTACTGCTCGAGCAAGCCGCTGGCGTTGGAGAGCTCACTGAGCAGGGCGGTGGGGGAGTAAGAGGTGTCGAACGTGGTGTTGACCCAGTTCAGCGCGGTGCGGGCCATCGCGGGTACTTCGGAGGCAAAAGCCAGGATCTGGCTGAGCAGCATGGATCCGAGCAGGCTGACGAAGGCTGCGATCAGTGCCAGCAGCAGGAGCATCACCGCCCCGGTGGCCGCCCCGCGCGGCCACTGGTGCCGGTGGAGCCAGTTGACCGCGGGTTCCAGTGCCAGCGCGAGGAACAGCGAGATCAACAGCAGCATGAGCAGGTTCTGCAACCGGACGAACAGCCACAGGGCGAGACCGAAAGCCGTGACGAGCCACAGGGCCAGCATCATGGCGCGGGGAAGCCAGGGCGGCATACCGTCGCTGCGGTCGTGGCGCGAGGGCCTGGGTGAGGTGGTGCTCATGGGTAAGCCGGTTCTTCCTCGCTGTGCGCGGTGTGTGAGGGGACTGTCCTCTGTATCCGGGGCGGCTCGCGCCCCACCGGACGATAGTGCTCCCGCCGGCCTCGGCCCTTCCACCACCGCCGCACTGTCTCCGGTACTTCCTCCGGTTCTCCGAGGACCGTGGTGCCTTGTGCACACCCGGCCGGCGGAGGACGCTCCCGGCCGCTTCGAACACCAGGAGCCGGCCCGTGTGCGTGAAGAGCAAGCGTAAATCAGTGGTGTTCTGCACGCGGAACCGGAAGGCTCGCCCGCATGGTGAGGTGCGCCGGCTGAGGGGACCCGGCGCCACCTTCGTCGCCGACCACCGCGACCCTGATGGTTCGGGTGGGCGGTCCCCGCCGATCCCGAAGGGAACGAATTCTGTGTCCTGCGCAGTGAGTCCGACCGGGCCGCCGTGGACACCTGACGCGCACACACCGTCCCGGCCGGTTGCCCGAGCCGGCCAACGCGCGGACGTCGCGTGGCCGGGGCGCCTCAGTGCGGAACGGCCGGAGGGTGGAACCACAGGTGCGGGCGCCCGGTTCGCGGGTGGACGTCGACGTCCGCTTCGACATCGTAGACCTGCGCCATCAGGTCCGCGGTGAGTACCTCCCCAGGGGGCCCCGCAGCCGCGACCCGCCCCTGGTGCAGTACGACCAGGCGGTCACAGAAAGCCGCGGCGAGGTTCAAATCGTGCAACGCCGCCAGCACCGTCAGCCCGGAGTGTTCCACCATCGCCAAGAGCTGGAGGGCGTGGCCGACGTCGAGGTGGTTCGTCGGCTCGTCGAGCACCAGCAGAGACGGCTCCTGCGTCAAGGCCCGCGCGAGATGGGCGCGCTGCTGCTCGCCACCGGAGAGCGTGTGCCAACGGCGGTGCGCGAGGTGAGTGAGGCCGACCCGTTCGAGCTGATGCATCGCGATGGTCACGTCCGTGACCGAGTCCGCTTGCAGAGCGGCCCGGTAGGGAGTGCGACCGAGCAGGACCACGTCCAGCACACTGAGGTCGATGTCGGTGTCGGAACGCTGTTCGACGAGCGCCAGGCGCCGTGCCAGGGCACGGCGCGGCAGTTCGTGCACGTTGTCGGAGCCGATGTGTATGACACCCTCATCGAGCTTGCCCAGTCGCGCGAGCCCGCGCAACAGAGTCGACTTGCCCGACCCGTTCGGTCCGAGCAGGCCGGTGAAACTCCCGGTGGGGACCTGCACGTCGACGTTCGCGAGAATGCGCTGCCCCTCGACCGACCAGGAAACGTCGGCGGCCGTGAGCGATTCGCCTTCGGTGAGGTGGGTCATCAGCGATCAACCTTGCGTCTCAGAATCCACAGGAACACCGGCACGCCCAGCATCGCGGTCATGATGCCCACAGGCAGATCCCGTGGCTCGAACGCGATGCGGGCGGCCACATCGNCGGCCCCCGCCGGTGGTCCGGGCCGACCAGCGCCCGCACCGCGTGCGGGATCAGCAGCCCCACGAACCCGATGGACCCGGAACCGGCGACCAGCACACCGGTCACGAGCGCGCACACGACCAACAGCACCCATCGGACCCGCTGGACGTCGATGCCCAGGCTGGTGGCAGTGTCCTCACCGAACGCGAACGCGTTCAGTTGCCGGGCGGCGAAACCGCAGACCAACAGCCCGACCAGCACGGCCGAGGCCATGGTGTACACGCTCGGCAGCCGTGCCGCGGCCAGGGAACCGGACAGCCAGAACTGCGCCTCCTGGGTGGCGTGCGGGTCGGCGACCCAAATGATCAGGAAGGAGGTCACGGCGGAAGCGAAGGCACCGACGGCGACCCCGGCAAGGATCATGCGTGTGGACGTGAGACGGCCGGACCGTTGCCCCAGGGCCAGCACGAGCACGAACGCGCCCAGCGCGCCGACGAACGCACCGCCGGCGATGCCGAGACTGCCCAGGCTCACACCGGCGACGATCACCGAGACCGCCCCGAGCGAAGCACCCGAGGAGATACCGAGCAGGTAGGGGTCGGCCATCGGGTTGCGGGTCAGCGTCTGCATCACGGCACCGACCACCGCCAGCCCTCCACCGACCAGCGCAGCCGCGAGCACTCGCGGTAGGCGCATCTCCCACATCAGGTTCGCGCGAAGGTCGCTGACTCCGTCGACGCCGTACAGCCCGAGCATGTCGATACGCAACCAGGCCAGGCCGAGCCGGTCGGTCGCGATGGTCCACACCTCGCGGACCGACAGGTCGCTCTGCCCGAGGGCGACCGAAACGCCGATCGATACCGTCAGCAGTGCGAGGGCGAGCAGGAACACCAGGCCCAGCGATCCGCTCGTGTCCACCGGCGCGACCGTGCGCCGCTCGGCCTCTCGGACGGGGGAGACACTCACCGGGCGCCACCGTCGGACAGGTACGCGCCGATCGTCTCGATGGCGGTGACGTTCTGCAGCCCGGGAGTGGTCTGGGAGAACGGCAGCTCGACGACCGCGTCCTCACGGAAGGCCCGCAACTCCCGCAGGGTCGCATCGCCCTCGATGAAGGAGAGCTTGTCGTCGATGTCCTCCCCACCGAAGTCGGCGACGACCACCAGGTCGGGGTCGCGCTCGACGACCTGCTCCCAGCTGGTACTGGACCAGTGGCCGGGAAGATCCTCGAAGGCGTTGTTCACGCCGAGCTCGCGCAGGATCATGCCGGGGCCGCCGCAACAAGCGCCGGCGGCCGGACCGTCGCCGGTGCCCATGTCCCACCAGAAGACGTCCAGGTCACCGACCTCCTCGGGGAGGTCGGCGCGGACCGAGTCCAGGGTCTCCTGCTGCTCGGCGACGATCTCTTCGGCCCGTTCCCCGGCGCCCACCAGCGCGGCGACCTCGCGCAGCCCGGTCCAGATCTCGTCGAACTCCAGCGGCTGCTCGTCGTCGCGGTCGGGGCAGCGGTCGGGCGCGAGGTAGCTCTGCACGCCCAGATCCTGCAGCTCCCCGCGGGTGGCCACGCCCCCGTCCTGGCGGAACGCGCTCGGATAGACCGAGTAGATGAAGTCCGGTTCGGTCTGCAGGATCGTTTCGGAGCTCGGATAGTCCTCCCCGCCGGGGTGGACGATGTCGAGCCCTTCGGCCTCCTGCCGTACGTCCTCGGGCATGCGCTCCAGGTCGCCGACGGCACCGACGATGCGGTCCTGGACGCCCAGCGCGATCAGGTTCTCGATCGCGCTCGGGTTCATGGCGAAGATGCGCTCCGGCGGGGACTCGAAGGTGACTTCCATGCCGCAGTTGTCGACGCCGGCCCCATCGGCGGCCGCGGGAGGGGGATCGGAAGAATCGGCGCTCGCACAACCCGACAACAGCAGTACTGCGGCCGACAACACCGCGGGCACACGGCCCGGGGAACCAGGGCCGCTGCCTCGCACGGCAAGGGAGCGGACAGGACACAACGTGAGCACGACCAAGGCCGCCTTTCCACACCTCGTGGACGGATCGAGCGTGCCGTGGCCGGTCTCCTGGCTGACGGGTCGAACGGATCACGCGGCGTCTTCCCGGACCAAACTGTGGTCCAGTGACCCCATTGCGGGCGCGCGTGACCTTCCCGAACACAGTGGCGAGGGCCGCGCCGGTCTTGCACCGGCTTCCCGAGCACCACGGCCTGAGGGACCCTACACGGGGCGGCCCGGGCGCTTTCGCGTCGGGGCGTGCCTTGCCCCCACCCTGCCCGCGACGGATCCGGTCCCAAAGGGTTCAGGGATTCAGGCCCCGCAAACGCATCGTGATCTGGCAGGTGCACGGGTCACCGTGGTCGGTGACGTGCTCCAGGGCAGCAGCCCGCCCCTGGCATGCCCGTCCCACCCCACCCAGTGCGGCGTGCGCTTCGCTCAGGCCGAGTAACGCCACTCGCGTTCAACCCCGCAGACCGAGCAATCCCATCGCTTGGCCCTGCTACCCGTCTGTGACCACATCCGGCCAAGGAGAATCCCGCGACGGGTAAGGGGGCGGCCGAGTGGATGGGGTTCCATGGTTCGGACAGCTGTCACCGTGCTGTCCCGAGACGGCCCCTGCGGTGTCGGCGAGAACACGGGTGTTGCACTCGGCCGATGCGGGCGTCGCCGAGGTGCTGCTCGGCGCATCCGCCCCCTTGCTCGCCTCTGATCCCTTTGCCCGTACCCGGAAATGACAAGGACCCCCATGGCGGTAGAAAACTTCGACAGCACCAAAGAGTTCCTGGAAGAACTACTCAAGAAAGTGGCCGACGGCCGTATCCAACTCCCCGACTTCCAGCGGGGATGGGTTTGGTCCCAGGAAGGCATCGCCAGCCTGCTCGCCTCCATATCCCAGGGATACCCGGTCGGTACGCTCATGTTCCTGCGAGCCGGAGGAGAAACACGTTTTCGGCAGCGTTCGGTCGAAGGGGTCCACACGGTTGTCAACGACGCCGAATCACTCATCCTCGACGGGCAACAGCGGATGACTTCGCTGTTCCAATCCATTGCTCTCAACTCCCCCGTCCAGACGCATGACGAGAGGGGTAGGAAGATCATGGGCTGGTTCTACCTAGACATCGAGGCGGCGGTGAACTCGGAGACCGACCGTGAGCTCGCGGTGAAGTTCCTGCCCAAGGACAGGATCGACCGGAACCCCCGTAGGAAGACCACTCTGGACTGCTCCACGCCGGAGAAGGAGTACGAGGCCAAGCTCTTTCCTCTGAATCAGATTATGGATTCCAGCGACTGGGCGGAAGGGTTTCGCGAATACTACGATTACGCCAAGCCCATACGGGAGTTGTGGAAAAACTTCAGTACCGATGTCGTCAAGCGTTTCGAGCGGTACCAACTTCCGTTGATCGAGCTCGGCAAGGAGACGCCGCGCGAGGCGGTGTGCCAGGTATTCGNCCTTTGCCGCCGATGAGTTCGAGCTGCGTCCGGACTGGGAGGAACGGCGGAATGTGTGGCTGAAGGACAGCCGGTACAGGGTGCTCGAACACGTGAAGGACACCGACTTCCTCCAGATCGTCACACTGCTCGCCACCCAGGAACGGAACCATGTCTGGCTCGCAGGAGGAGGGGACCGGGATCGGGCGCCCAGGGTCGGCTGCCGCCGTGCCGAGATGCTGCGGTTGTCGCTGGAGGACTACCAGGGATGGGCGGACAGGGCCGTCGGTGCGCTGCTGACCACCGCGGAGTTCCTCTACGAGCAAAGCGTGTACGACACCAAGTTCCTGCCCTACGGGACCCAGATCATCCCCCTCGCAGCGATCTTCGCGACCCTCGGGGAAGAGGCGAAGACCCCTTCCGCGCGTGAAAAGATCTCCCGGTGGTTCTGGTGCGGGATTCTCGGCGAGATGTATGGGGGCAGTACCGAGTCCCGGTTCGCCCGGGATCTGCCTGACGTCGTCGCCTGGGTGCGAGGCAAGCCCTCCGTGCCGCGCACGGTGGAGGAGGCCCAGTTCTCCGCAGGGCGCCTCGAAACACTGCGCACCCGTAACAGCGCTGCTTACAAGGGCATCTACGCCCTACTGCTCAAGCGCGACATCAGCGACTGGCGGACGGGAGCCAACATCAAGGCGGACACGTACTTCGACCACGCCATCGACATCCACCATCTCTTCCCGCAGAAGTGGTGCGAGGACCAGGGCATCCCACGCGACCGGTACGACGGCATCGTCAACAAGACACCCCTGTCGGCCAAGACCAACAGGTCCATCGGAGGACGCGCACCCAGCTCGTACCTCGAGCGCATCCAAGAGGAGAACAAGACTTCCACCGAGCAGATGGACTCCTACGTGGAACGGCACCTGATCGATCCTGAGCACCTGCGCACGGACGACTTCGAGACCTTCTACGAAACCCGCTCAGCCCTGTTGACCGGTCTGGTCGCCGAGGCCATGGGCAAACCCGTCACTCCGGCGGGGGAGTAGAGGAACAGCTGGTTCTGCGCTCGGGTGGGGCGTCTCGGAAAGGAACGACGGCCCGCCCGAGCCGAAATCGTACCCGGTGCCGGCGCTGAGCAGCGGGTCCGGGATTCCCCGCGTCCGGTTCCCGCGCCGCAGCTGTGTCCATGCCGCGAAGCCGCGGACGCGGTGCTGCATGACCCGGTAGGGCCGGCCTTCCTCGGTGTTCCACTGGCCGACGGTCAGGTGCAGATCCTCCAGCGTCGAGCCGGGGATGACGTATCCGCCGTAGAACTGGGCCACGTGGGAGTCGTCCTCATAGCCCCACGCGCCGCCCCGGAGGAGCGCCCCGGAGGAGGGTGCGCCGGTGCGCGGCCGCGTTCGGGGGAATTCTGTCACCGCGGTCGTTCGAGTTCGCTCCTACCTGGGGGTAGTGGATGCTCAGCACCAAGAACCCGGGGCGGCGGTGTCAACACCCCAATGAGTAGTTCTACGGACGGTGGTAAGGGCGTGGCGCGCGGTTTCGGCGGTTTGGCGCCGGTCCCTTCCGAGTGACGAGGCAGAGGGTAGGCCCTCTGGAACCGGCCAGGTTGCCAGGGCCCATCGGTCACGGCCGGTCCCGGCCTGTCCACGGCGCACACCGCGGGGTCAGGCCTTCAACCCCCGGAGCCGTTCCTCGGTCCGGGCCGCGCGCGGATCCCCGTGATCGGTGAAGTAGTCCAGAGCGGCGCCCCACGCCTGCCGTGCCCGCTCCACCTCGCCCAGTTCGACGTGGGCGTGGCCCAACCCCAGCAACGCCACCGCCCGGCTGTCGGCGTCCCCGTGCTCCTCGAACACCCGCGCGGCCGCCCGGTACTCCTCCACGGCCTCGGCGGCCCGGCCCGAACCGGTCAGGACCCGCCCCAGAGTGCAGCCCGCCCAGGCCACACTCCACACCTCACCGATGGCCTCGAAGACCGCGACGGCCTCCCGGCAGCGCTCCAGGGCCTGGCGCCAGTGGCCCGAATCCGCGCCCGACTCGGCCAGACTCAGCAACCCCATCGCCTCGCCCCGGCGCTCGCCCGCGTCCCGGAAGACACCGACGGCACGCTCGACGAACTCCCGTGCGGCCTCGTGTTCACCGCGCTGCCAGGACACCTCGCCCAACTGGCGCAGCGCGAACCCCTCGATCCACGCATCGGCCACCCCTTCGTTGGCCTGCAGAGCAGCGCGGTAATGGCGCACGGCCTCGTCGAGTTCGCCCAGCAGCCATCGCGCATCGCCCATCCCCAAGTGGTTGCGGGCCGCACCGAAGGGGTCGCCGGTCTGCGCGGCGGCCCGCAAACCGAGGGTGTGCAGGTCACGCCACTCGTGCCAGTGCCGGTGCAGCTCGAAGAGCGGGTAGACCGTCGCGGGCAGGCGCCACGCGAGATCGTGGTGGCCGTGCTCGAGAGCGGATTCCGTCGCCGCCACCAGGTTCGCGCGTTCGGCCTCGAACCAGACCCGGGCCTGATCCGCGGACTCGACGCCGGGAAGCTCCTCGGGCCGTTCCCCGCCAGGAACGACCGGGAAGTTGGGCTGCTCGGCGAGCTGGGCCCGGGCCGCGGCGTGCACGTACCACCGCGCCACGTCCCCCACGGCCCGGTGCGCGTGTTCCACGGGGTCCTCGGCGCGCACCCGCTCGACCGCGTACAACCGCACCAGGTCGTGCAGGCGGTAACGGCCGGCATGCGGACGCTCCACGAGGTGGGCCCGCGTCAGCTGCTCCAGCAGCTTCCGCGCCCGGTCGAGCGGTGTGCCGGTGAGCGCGGCGGCGGCACCGGGGGAGAACTCCGGGCCCGGATGCAGGCTCAGACGGCGGAAGAACCGTGCGGTGTCCTCGTCCAGGTCCTGGTAGGAAGTCGATATCACGGCGCGCAGGTCAGACAACACGTCCTCCTCGGTGGTTGTTCGGACCGAAGGAGGAGGGCACCGGGCCCCGCCCCAGTCGGTGGGCCCGGTGCGGTGAGACCGAACCTATCTCTGGCGGTGCTGTTCGACTGCGGCAATGACGATTTCGGGGGAGATGCGCACTGCGGTTTCGCCGGGCAGGGGGTTTTGCACCTTCGCCCAGTCTTCCGGTGCCAGACCGGCACCCTGGACGACGAACTCTCCGGTGTCGCTGAGGTAGACCGAGGGGCAGCCCTTACCGCCGGAGGAGGGGTCCTTGGCGAGCAGTTCCAGGTCCATGGCTTTCCTTTCAGGGGTCGCTCGGGACCTTCAGAAGTCGCCGAACCTAGCACGCAAGCCTTACGGCACAGGGTTTCTGGCCGTTTGCGGCCCCTCCGTCGTCGGTGCTTTCTCTTCAACTGCGCCACTTGAGACCCATGGGTCTCGACAGATGCGCGCCAGCCGTCTGACATCGGCGGCGCCGAGCGCGGCGTGGAAGGAGAGTGGCGTTCGCTGGGGCCACGACCCCCACTTCGCAGTCACCGGCACGCCTATTATTGACTGCAAACCGAGGGCTTGATTCAGGACAGCGGCCGGTTGTCCACAGGCGTGGCTCGGGTGGTGGTGCGCGGGGTGACATGCGCGGATAGTGAGGTGATGGATTCCGCGCGGCCTGCCGCCCTCCGGTACCCCACTGCTGCCACCGCTGTCGCTGCCGAGCAGTACGGCGTCATCACCTGTTCGCAGGCCGTGAAGTGCGGACTGACGGACCACGACCTCAGACGACTGGTCCGGAAGGGCGAAAGAAACTGGCGTGCTTCGGCGGCGAGGCCGTCGAGCACCTGAAACGCATCGCGGGGGAGTACCGGTCTCTGGCGCAGGGGTGAGCCGTCAACAGCGCCGAAGCCCGTGAAGCGTGCTGAGCGGGGCTCAGGAGACGCGCACGGGGTGATCCAGAACAGAGCGGATCGCTTCGGTGTTGGCCGCGATGAACCTCCTCAGTGAGGCCGGCATGAGGTCGATGCCGAGCACGGCCTCCGGTATGAAGGGGAGGCGGACGAGCTCGTACCCGCCCCGTTCAGGTTGGTCGAACTCATCCCCGGTGCGGCGGTCGGGGTCCATGGACGCCAGGCGTGCGGCGAAGATGTACTGCACCTTCAGCCCGCCCGGTATCCGCTCGGTGATGAGGTGGACGAGCTGGGCGCTGTGCACCGTCCCTCCGATCTCCTCGAAGACCTCGCGGTGCAGCGCCGCCTCGACATCGGGGTCCTCGGGTTCCACGCCTCCGCCGATCGTCGTCCAGTACGGGGTTTGTCCCGGGCGGGTGCGTTTGAACAGCACCAGATCTTCCCCGTCCAGCAGGATCGCCCGGGCACTGGACTTGGTGATGGGCTCCGCCATGTTTCCCCTCTCCTGTACCCGCACCATGGTCGACCGGGCACGGCCCGGGACGGGGCTCCTCCTCGCGCCGTGGACATGGAACGGGCCCGGGAGAGCGCGTCCACGCCTCCCGGGCCCCAGCCTCGTGCTTCAGGCCTTACGCCCTCTGCCACCGCTGCCTCGGCGAGGTCTGGCGGGCTCGGGTCCGTCCGGGACTATCGCGGCATGACTTTGAGCGTCGCGGGCCGGGCGGTCGAGCTGGTGATCATACGCAGCGAATCCGGGCTGTAGTCGTACTTTTCCTGGTAGGCCTCGTCGATGCGGGGCTGCACGTCATCGTTCTCCCCGATGTCGGCGAAAGACACGTCGAGCTCGTTGTCGAGAGCCTGGATCCGGCCCTCGTTCCGGGTGTGGGCGCCCTGGTACCACCTGCCGGAGGTGCCGTTCACGGACCGGACGTAGTAGTCGCCGCCGACCCTGACCCCCCAGATGGTGCGGTAGGAACGGGGCGTGCCGTTCTCGTCCAGTGAGGTGATTTCCAGTTCGCGGGCACGGTCGAGCGCGCCGAGGTCGTCGTCGTTCCATCTCGCCATGGGTTCCTCGCCTTTCTCCTGGCCGTTCGAGCTGATCCTGGGCTCCGGCAGCCCAGAGATGCCCGGTAGGGCCACGATGGTGGAGCTGCTGACGGTCGGCGGAGCTGTGTGGCCACGAGGCCACCCCTGGTGAAGGAACCGCCGGACCTCCCGATCAAGGCTCTGTCACCGTAGCGATTCCGCCAACGGCACGGCCCGGGATGTTGGCAAAGAACGCGCCGGTGCACCTCGGAGACCTGTGGTGTCCAGTTGGAGGCGGGAGGTCGTCCGGCGCGAAGCGCAGAAGGCGGTGGCGAATCGAGCGGCGGCTCTCGGGAGACCGTTACGGAGGCAGCCCGGTCGTTGATGTCCTCGTGCCGGCGAGGAGGACGGTCAGTAGACCCGGATGACCTCGCGGACCTCGGTGGAGACCAGATAGTCCTTGGGTCGGCGACATCGCTTCGCCCTTGGTGCCGGGCATGTGCGGCTGAACGTGACCGCGGTCAAGAACCTGCTGGGTGCCCTGCAACCGCACCAATACAGCCCCCTACGACAGCCGTGTCCCCAGGTCAACTATCAAAGTACGGCTGCCGTACCGGGGCCGGACCGCGTCTCAGACCGCGAACTCGCTGCGCCCCTCATGGCGGTCGATGGACAATGACACTAATCGGATCTCTCCATCCTCTGCCCCCAGTACAGATTTGTCGCAGGCTCAGAGCGGGGACTCGACCTCCCATGTGCGATCCAAGATGTACTTCGGGAAGTACGTCGAGCTCAGGTCCGGGGCGAACCTCCCCAACTCCCGGCGCCGGTCGTAGGCCAGGCATGCGATAGCGAACAGCCCCAGCGGCAGCACGCCCTCCAGCGACGAGCGCCGCTCCTCGCCGGCCGTGTAGTACGCACGGAACAGCTCCAAGCCTTCACGCATCGCCTCGTCGAAGCCCTCGGTGCCGTCCTCGGCCAACCGCAGCAAGGCCTTCATCGCTGGGACCGCTAGCGAGTCCAGCTCTTGGGCACCCCACTGGCTCGCGTGTTCGGGCCTGGCCAGCCGCATCGCCTCACGCAGATGCTCGAGTGACTCGTCCCGATCCACGAGGAACCTCTGCAGAGCCCGCACCCAGGAGTAGACGAACTCGTCCTCGACCACGCCGTTGCGCTCGCCGGCCTCCCGCAACTGCCTGACCGGAATCTGCGCCAGCAGCGGTACCACCCACTCCATCCGACAGGTCAGCGCCACATAGAAGCTCTCCAGCCACGTGCGCACATCCAGACCCGGGCCGGGTTCGATCGCATCGAACACCCGATCGCGACGCAGTACACGACGCTCGAGCCTGGTCCCTGACGGCGCCAGGCTCGCGGCGAGGAAAGCCTCCGACACTTGCCCCCAGGTGCTCCACGGATCCCAGGTCAAGGCCTCAGCACAAACAGGATCCGCGGCCACACGGGCCAGCGCCAACTCCCGAAGCTGGACACGAACCTCCGACAACCGGGCCGAATCCTGCTCTGCTTCCTCCACCAACCGGTCCACGGCATCGACCGGCAGATCCGGTACTTGCGGCCGCAAGGGCGGGGTGGCCTCGTGGCGCTCGACCATCGGTGCCACATCGGCATCGGCCGGTCGGTGCACGCCGAAGCGCTCACGCAACGCCTGCGGATCGACCGTCTCAGGGATGTGCGCACGGTAGGGGAACTCGTTCTCCCACGCCCGTTCCAGGATCTTGCGCGGGAAGTACGTCGAGCTCAGATCTGGCTCGAACGAGGGCTCCACCTGGTGCAGGTCATAGGCCACACACGCCAAACCGAACAGAGGCAGTGGAACCGTGCTCTCTAGGTGTCGGCCGGGCCGTTCATCCTCACCACGGCCCTCGGTGTAGTACTCCCGGAACCCCAGCAACGCCCGGTACATCTCCTCATTGAACCCGGCCGAATCCCGTGCAGCCAACCGGTCGAGCACCCTCATCGCCGGCAGAGCCAACCGGTCAATATCTCGTGGATTGGAGACAACCAGATGTTCTGGACCGCACAACCGCATGGCCTCGTCCAGGTTCTCCTGAAAGGATGTCCGATCCAGCACAAAATCCTGCAGCGCCTCGGCCCACGACCAGGTCAGATCATTGTAGTACCCACCTTCACTCTCCGACCACGCTCGTAGCACCGGGACTGGGATGCGAGCCAGCTCTCGGACTCGGCTCTTATCCCGGCAGGTCAAGGCCAGAAAGAAGGCATCGGACCATTTAGAGAAATCGAAAGTCGACCCAGGCTCGACCCCGACGAGCTCACGTGTTTGATGATAGATCAGCCTGCTGACAGTCTCTCCCGGGTCGGCCACTGCCATGGCGAACATCGATTCGGCGGCCTGCATCGATGTAACCCACGCTTCCCACGTCAAAAGTTCTGACGCGTGAGGGTCCAAAGCCAGGCGCATAAAAGAACGACGCTTTATCCCGGAGGCTCTTGATTCCACTGCCCAGGGTTTATCGCAAAAATAGTCGACATGCTCATCAATAAAATCAGGAGTTGCCTCCATAAAGTATTTGAAGTTTTCCTTGACATCATTACTGATGCCATGGTGGCCCACAAAAAAATTTTTCATCACCCATCCCCCCTGCGCGAGTTGGTCGAAATATCAAACAAGCCATCCGTCACGGAGGCAGTCCTGTCACTGATGCCCTCGTGCCGCCTCAGATCGGGAACTCGTTGAACCACGAATGCTGGACCAGGTGCTTGGGCAGGTAACCCGAGACCACGTCGAGCTGGAAGTCCGGGTCGACTTGCGAGATGTCGTAGGCCATGCAGGCGAACGCCAGAAGGCCCAGAGGGAAGACCCCCTCGATGTCATGGGCTCGCGACTCGGTCGCAGTCCGGTACTCCCCGAACGCCGCCACACCAGCAGCCAGAGCCTCGTTGAAAGCCGCCGAGTCCCGCTCCACCAACCGCAGCAGCACCAGCATCTCGGGGAACACCAGTTTCCCCACGGACTCCTCATCACCGAACCCGGACACCTCCGGGTCGGACTTCTCTACCGCAGCAGCGAGCTCTTCTTCGGACCGTCCATCATTGAGGACCAGGGACTGCAACGCAGCAACCCAATGATAAAGGTAAGACGCATACACTGTCCCTTGAGATTCACCACGGACCCGGAGAGTTTCCACTGGAATCTGACAAAGATAGTCGACCATGGCCTCATTGCGGCAGATGAACGCATGGAAAAAAGCGTCGGTCCAGTTCGTCGCATTGAGGTCCGGGCCGTCTTCTATGGACTCAACAACTCTGCTCTCATGGTTAATGAGGAGAGCACTCTCAGTGCCTTGGGGCTCCGCTTGGATCCTGAACAACGCATGGTATGCCTGCATGGCAACCACCCAGGATTCCCACGTTTCGACGTAAGTAAATCGGGGGCCGTCCGCCGTGCGGAAACTCATGTTAGCAGTCAGGACAGCGAGTGAACTGTGCGCATACGCAGGGTGTTCTACAATGGCACCAACCCACTCCTCGGGCCCTTCGTCAAGAAGTTCCCTTTGTCCATCGTCAACGCGGTGACTCAAGTCGTGGCTGTCAATTTCATACATCAAAATTGAACTCTCATATCGCGAACTCTCCGCGTCAGGCCCCCTTGAGCAGGTAACCCGGCTCCACCTCGAACGAAAAACCAAAACCGGAGACAGCCAAACCCCAACCCCAGCATGTGATCGCGAACAGGCTCAGAGTTGCCGTGGGGTCAGATCCGGAATTCACCCTCCCACTGACGATTCAAGATGTACTTCGGGAAGTACGTCGAGCTCAGATCCGGAGAGAACCCCGGGTACCTGCGCAGGTCATAAGCCAAGCACGCGATCGCGAACAACCCCAGTGGCAGCACACCCTCCAGAGAAGCACGCCGCTCTTCAGTCTCGGTGTAATGCTCCCGGAACAGCTCCAAGCCTTCACGCAGGGACTCGTTGAATCCCTCGGTGTCGTACTCAGCCAACCGCAGCAAGGCCTTCATCGGCGGCACCACCAACCGGTCCAACCCCTGCGCACCCCACTGGTGCGCATGCTCGGGTGAAGCCAAACGCATCGCCTCACCCACGTGTTGGCCCAAGGCCCGCCGGTCCACAATGAAACTCTGCAGAGCCCGCGCCCAGGCGTAGACGAACTCGTCCTCGACCACACCGTTGCGCTCGCCGGCCTCCCGCAACTCCCTGACCGGGATCTGCGCCAGCACCGGCACCACCGATTCCAGGCGGCAGGTCAGAGCCAGGTAGAAGGCCTCCAACCAGGTGCGCACATCCAGACCGGGGCCGGGCTCGATCGCCCCGAACCTACGCTGCACTGCCAAGACACTGCGCGTGATGGTGGTGCCTGCCGGTTGCCGGCTCGCTGCGAGGAACGCATCCGAGACCTGCGCCCAGGAAGCCCACGCACTCCACGTCATCGACTCACCCGAATCCGGGTCGTCGGCCACACTGGCCAACGCCAACTCCCGGATCCTCAAACGCACAGACGGCAGGCGGGAGGGTTCCTGCTCCACGTGGTCCACCATCTCTTCGACCACGTCCACCGTCATCTCCGGCAAGTCGTACCGCAGCGGCGGGAGGGCCTCATGGCGCTCAACCATCGGCACCGCATCACCATCGGCAGGACGATCCACCCTGAACCGCTCGCGCAATACTTGCGGATCCACCGGGTCAGGGATGTGCGCACGGTAGGGGAACTCGTTCTCCCATGCCCGTTCCAGGATCTTGCGGGGGAAGTACGTCGAGCTCAGGTCCGGCTCGAAGGAGGGCTCTGCCTGGTGCAGGTCATAGGCCACACAGGCGAGGCCGAACAAGGACAGAGGCACTGCGCCTTCAAGGTTTCTTCTGGGGCTTTCGTCTTCGTCGGGTTCGCTCGTGTAGTGCTCCCGAAACCCCAGCAATCCCCGGTACATCTGCTCGTTGAACCCGTCAGCATCGCGTGCAGCCAGCCGGTCCAAGACCCTCAACGGGGGCAGAACAAGTCTTTCTACCTCTTCCGGCTCGATGAGTTCGAGGTTCTCCGGTTCACACAGCCGCATGGCCTCGGCCAGGTTCTCAGCGAAGGAGTCCCGCTGTAGGACAAAATCCTGTACGGCTTCAGCCCACGGCCAGACCCACTCATCCCGAACCGCCCCCTCGCTCTCCGACCACTCCCGCAGCACTGGAACAGGGATCCGCGCCAGAGCCTGTACCCGATCCCCATCACGGCAGCTCATCGCCAGAAAGAGCGCTTCCAACCAGGTCGAAACGTTGTACAACGAGGTCGGATGTTCGCCTTTGAGTGTTCGGACCTCGTGATGCATCAACCGCTCGAACGATTCACCCGGCTCCGCGGCCCCCATCGTCAGCAACGCTTCCGAAGCCTGCATCCAGGCAACCCACGCCTCCCACGTCATACGCTCCGAGACATCAGGATCCACCGACAAACACAACCGGGCCGATCTTTTGATCGGCGGTAGGTGGAAATCTGCCGCACTTGGCGATTCCTCGAAAACAGGTATATTTTTATCGATCTTCTGAGGAACCCTATTGCGGGTTGTGTAATAAGCAGCACGTGAAGCATCGTGCCGACGCACAAAGAATTTAGACATTGAAATCCTTAGGGGTTATAACTATTTTTCGAAACATCGAAAAGGCCAATTTTAGCGCCTGAATTTTTTCCAGATTCATTCGCTCCCTTCACTTCTGCGTAGTAGAGTTTGCCCTCTTTGAGGGCAGTTCTTATTTTTTGCGCAAGATCTTCTTCATTCCATCGCTCTACCTCATTTTCTGAATTTCCTTCGTAATAATCGGTTCCTCTCAGGTCATCTTCCCCTCGGGCCTCCATGCTTTCAAGGATATCCATCAAGTACTCGCGCGATCCCTGAGAGGCCTTTACCTTCCCCCCTTCTGAGGCAACCCTCCTTTCCCCCAGAGGGGTGCCAGTGTCAGCCTTGGCCTCAATGATTAGGATTCCACCATCGCTCGTGAAATAAATCTGATCAAACTGGTCATTCCCATTCTTGGGAGCGGTGTCAACCAAGTCCATGGCATTGCCACTTTCGATTTCAGGAACCAGCCCACTGACTCCATTTTGGTGCAAGCCACCATAATTGGTTTTTCCGTCGAAAAATTGGCCGATGTAGGCTTCTGCCGCCTTCTCTCCGTTCCGTTCACCTGCCCGGCTCATCTCCCATTGGGCAACAGAAATTTCCGCATCTAGGTCAGCGACACTTTTCCCCTCATGCTTTCCGTCAGGGGAATCCTTAGCCAGTTTCAAATTCTTGCCAAGTCTCGAAACCTCCTCGATCCAGAACTTTCTCTCTCGCGCAAAATCATCCAGCTTGTGTTGCTCGACCAGATCTTCATTGCGCTCAAGTTTTACCTTCTTGCCTCCCAGGAGATAATGGGGCTTTGGGGCTGGAGGGAGGTCTGTCTTGGACGCCAATCTTCCAGCCTTATTATCCCATTCAATTTGAGGGATTACCCATTTCCCAATAGTGTCGTAGATGCTCCATCGGTGCCGACTTCCGTCCCCGCGAAGGCTGTAGTAATTATCAAGAAGCCCCTTGTGCTTATTAAGCAAGTCAAGGAAATCTTTAATGAATTCCTCTCCGCTCTTCCAGGTCTTCCCGCGGATGTACTTTTCAGCCACGGCTCTTCGTTCTTCAGGAGTGCCCCTACGGCTTGTGTCCCGTTCGGGTCCTGCTCCATCAGTGGAGCCCTGGTCGCTGCTGCTGTCGCTGGAGTCGCTCTTGCCGTTGCCGGAGTCGGGTCCCTCGGGGCCGCCCGTGGGTGTGACGGGTGGTTTGCCGCCACCGCCTCGCGAGCCTTCCCCGGAGGTGCGGTCGGTGGGGCCGTCGCGGTGCCCCGACGTGTCGCTCCTATCGCCGTCACCGCTGCGGCCGGAGTCCGGCGTGTCCGGGTTGCGGCCTGCGGGGCCGTCCTCGTTACGGGTCTGGGGGCCGCGATCGTGCAAGTCCGGGGAACGCCCGCTCCCTCGGTCGGTGGACCAGCGATCGTGGCTCTGCGGCCGGTCCCGGCCGCCGTCGCGCTGGTCGCGGCGCGAACCCTCACCCGAGGGCCCGCGTTCGGCGCGCGCTCCCTCGACGCCGCGCCCGCTGCTGTCCAATCTGAACGCGGCCGTCGCAGCCGCTTTCAGCATCGCCCCTACAGTGGCCGGCTCCGGGCTCCGGTCGGGCCCGTCGAAGCGCGGGTCGGAGCTGCGCCCACTGTTCGCGCCACTGCCCTCGCCGTAGTCCCCGTGGTCGCCGTCCTGGCGCTGGGCGTGTTCCCATCCGCTGCGCGGGGCCGGGGTCTCGGCCAGGGATTGGGCCTTCCACCCCGGATCCTGCTCGGCCCTGGAGCGCATCGACTCGAGCGTGTCCCGGTTGTCCTCGACGAACTGCTCGTAGGGCGCGTTCTCCCGGTCCAGGAACTGCTTGAACCCATCGCTCTGGCTGCCCACGTCCCGTGCGGAGTCGCGCTGGAAGGCCGCTTCGAGCTCCTGAAGGAGGTCCTGGCCCTCCTTCAAGTGGGCGGCCGGATGGTCCTCGCGCACCTGCTCAGGCAGCCTCGGGTCACCGGCGCGGATGACCTCGGAGGCGTCCGGGTGGGTGGAGGGGCCACCATCGGAGCGGACGCGTTGGCCGTCCGCGCTCTCACGCAGCAGCGCGTCGGAGTCCTCCTGGCTCCGGTCGTTACGGTCGTTGCGGCCCTGCTGGTCCTCATCCATCCGGTCGGAACGGTTGTTGTCGCCGTCGGGACGGTCGGCCTCGGCCACGTCGGCGCGGGTGGGCTCGGGCGTCTGCGAAGGCGACTGTGCCGGCGACTGCGTCGAGGACTCGGAACTGGTGTCTTCGCGCCCGGCCTGTTCGGTGTGGCCCCAGCGGTCGCCGTAGGCGTCCGCTGTGTCGACGTCCCGAGCGGTCTCGGAACTCTCAGAGCTCTCGTCGGAGCGCGTGTTCTCGGAGCCGGTGTTCGTGTCCTCGTTGACGCCCCACCGGTTGCCCGAGGCGGGCTGTTCCGAGCCGGTGTCGCGCCCGTCCGAACCCTGCGTCTCACGCCCCGACGTTTCCTCTACCGGGCCGGGACCGGTGTCCTGACCGGAACGGTCCGCCCCGCCCGTGTTCTCGGCCGGGGGCTCCACGTCGGCGACCGGGGACGGCACGGGCCGCCGTTCCGGCGTCTGCTGGTCCGTGCGCCCCGACCCAGCCGAGGATCCGCCGCGTCCGGAACGCTGGCCCTCCGGAGCCTCACTCGCCGGGGAGATCGGAGCGCGGGGCACACCGCCCTCGCTGCCACCCGCACCCGTGCCTGAACCACCATGTTCGCCCCCGCCGGGGCCGCCCTCGCCCGGGAAGCTGAACGAGTCCGGCAGATCACCCGGGGAGAAGGCCTCCGGCGCCTGGAACCCCGCAGGATCCACCGTCGTCGGCACCGACCCGCCGCCGCCCCCGGCGGGGATACCGCCCGCAGGTGAACCGGAGCCCGCATCCACATCGGCGCCACCGCCGCCGTCCATCCCGCCGGCAGCGGGACCGGAGCCCATACCGTTGAGCATGGAAGCCCCGCGCCAAGCCATCAGCGGCACACCCACCACCGCGCCCACGCCCGTCGCGGTCAGCGCCGCACCACCCACCACACCCACGGTGTTGAGCACGGCGGTGGTGATCACATAGCCCGGCCGGTCCTCCCACTCGGTCCAGGGCACCACCGAGTGCGCCAGCTCCTTCCAACTCTCACCCACCGAGTCCCAGCCGGCCCACCCGAAACTGTCGCTGTCGCGGTCGTAGAGACCCACCAGGCCGGCCAGCTCCTTGAGGTTGTCGCCGTGGTACTCAGTGAAGGCATCCGACCAGGAAGTGCTGAACCAGCCCTCGGAGCTGTGCAGGCCAACGGCCCCGCCCACGTCCTCCACGAAACCGACCGTGTGGTCCCACCCGGCCGCCAGGGAATCCACCGCCCAGTTGTGGTCGGTATCGGCCCCGACCACACCCCACTCGGCCATCAGTTCCTCGGCCGTACCGTCGTAGCCGTGGTAGAAGACGTCCTCCTCCAGGGCGCCCTCATCGGCGCCCTGGGGCCTGGAGGAGAACTCGGTACTGTTCGGCACGCCGTTGGTGATGGCGTTGGCGCAGGCCACCTCGGCCTCGGCGTACTCGGTCAGCAACGCGATACCGCGCCGGATGAGCGTTTTGTTCTCCTCCACTTCCTCGCTCTCGCCGCCCAAGAGCCCGCCGTCGCGCCAGTCCTCGTCGTCGTCGATACGGTCGCGGAAATCGACGGCGTCGTCGTACAGGGTGGAGAAGCGGCGCTGGATGCTGGCCATCTCACCGGCGAAGGTCTCCAAAGCCGAGGCGGCCCGCTCAGTGCCCGTTTCGACGTCATCGCCATCTGCGGCCACGGTGTCCATGGCCGCGTACAGGGCGTCCTCGTGGTCGGGGGCCTTGTAGGCGTTGGTGAGCCCGCCCCAGGAAGACTTGATGTCATAGCCGGCCTCGCTGACCGTGGCCCCGTGGGTGCGCAGGTCCCCGGCCAGGGCCTCGATGCTCTCCGGGTCGCCTTTGGGGGCGACCTCGGCGATCCCGACCGGGCTGATCACCTCATCGCTGTTGGTCAGTGATTCTGGTTGCTCACCGAAGGGCTTGGGTTCGGGCAGTCGGGTGGGGCCGCCGGGATGGTCACTCACGGTTGAGGGCTCCGCAGAGGGGTCGTGCCACGCGTGTGGGGGCGCGCGGGGGGAGAACAAAAAAGGTGCTACCCGTGAGTTATACCGATACGCCCGCAACACCGCCCATCCGGGGGAAACACCACCCATCCGGCCGATTTCCGCGTCCTATGCCGGGTCTTGCCTTGACCAGGAACGATGCGTGGCGGGTCGGTCACAGCTGAGCCTCAGCGCGCATATCCATGACGCAGATCACCCTCGGCGCTCTCGCGGGAGCAGGCCCCCGGGCCTTCTGACCGGCCGTCTCACCGGGGAGGCGGACGGGCCCGAGCTGCACAGCACCCCGTGTGCGCTGGCCAAGGACCGGGAACGACAGAACTCCCTGCAAAAGCTGCACTCGGACGTGTGCATCGTCCGGTTCACGTGGGCGGGCCTCGGGAAGCCGGGATGCATCCTGATGTCGATGGTGGGGGAGAGCATCGGGACACGTCATACTGCTTCCCGCGTCCGTGGTCATCGGGGCGGCCCCATTGGGGAGCGTCTCCCCAGACCACAGTCCGGGCGTACTTTCACCGAGGCGGCTTGGGGAACGGGACGGCCAGTCATCCAGAGCAGGCGAGAACGACCCCCGTCCGGGGCCGAATCGAGACCCCTCCTGGCCCCACAGCGCGGTCGTCCGTCGTCGCTTCCCCCTATGCTGGGCGGGCACTCGCGCGTTACAGAACCGGACAGGGAGCCCTCGGATGTCGAACAGGTGGTGGGGAAAGCCCTCGGAATTCCCCTGGGAACAGGCCGCCCTGGAACACATCCGCGAACAGTTCCCCGATCGCGGCAACTATCGTGCCTGGGCGGGCTTCACCTTCACCGCGCGCAGCGGGCGCATCCGCGAGTGCGACCTGCTCATGGTCACCCCTACCGGCGTCTATCTGGTGGAGATCAAGAGCCACCCCGGGACGGCCGCCAACAAGGGCAGCGAGTGGACCTTCACCGATCGGTATGGGAAACGCAGAACCACCAGCAACCCGCTGCACCTGACCGACCTCAAAGCCAAGGAACTCAAGAACCGCTTGCGGTGGGCCGTCGGGCACCTCGGTTTGCGCAACGTGCGGGTGCCCTTCATCGAAGCCGCTGTCTTCCTGTCCGACCCCGACTTGCGGTGCAGGTTCGACGAGGTCCAGAGCGCCAACGTCTACGGCCGGGACGGTTTGGAACAGCAGACCCGCTTGCCGGGGGTGTGGGACAAGCTGCTCGGAGCCCCGCACAGCCGGGTCGACCCTGGGTTCCTCACACACGCGGCCCGTCTCATGGAGACCATCGGGATCAGGCCCATGGACCGGGCGCTGCAACTGGGTGAGTACACCCTGAGCAAGCGTTCCATGGACAGCGGCCCCACCTGGACCGACTACGAGGCCAAACACCAGCGGTTGGGCGGAACCAGCCGGGTGCGCCTGTACCACTACGGCGAGAACCCCCCGGAGGACGAGCGCCGCTCGGTGGAGCGCGCCGCCAAACGCGAGTACCTCTCCCTGGAGGGCATCTCCCACGAGGGCATCGTCAAGGCCGAGTACTTCGGGCTCATCGACGAAGGCGGCGCCGACCTCGGGCCGGCCATCGCCTTCCGCCACCACGAGTCCTGGCAGCGCCTGGACCACTTCATGGCCGAACACGGCGAGGGCCTGGACGTCGACACCCGGATGGTGATGGTCCGCCAACTGGCCGAGGCGGTCAATCACGCCCACCGCAATCGGCTCTACCACCGTGCCCTGGCTGCCAGCAGTGTGTGGGTGGAGATGGACGGGTTCTACCCGCGCCTGTACATCGCCGACTGGCAGGTGGCCTCCAGGGAGAGCCTGCGTCTGCGCGGCAACCGTACGTCCCAGGCCGCCTCCAGCAGCGGAGCCACCGCTCACCTGGAGGCGGCGTTGGGCGGGCGTGCTCTGGACGCCCACGTGGAGGCGGCCGCGGGCGCCTACTTGGCCCCGGAGTTTCCCGACTACACCGGCCGGGCCGCGCCCCAGGACCTGTTCGGTCTGGGTGCCCTGACCTATCTGGTCTTCACCGGACGCCCGCCGGCCCGCGACCGCCCCGAGTTGGGCCGGCTCATCCAGGAGCACGACTGTCTCACCCCGGCTGCGGTCAGCGACGACATCGTGCCTCAGCTGGACACGCTGGTACGCGAGTCCACCCAGCGTTCCCCCCATGAACGCTTGGCGACCGTGCGGGCGTTCCTGCGCATGCTCGACGAGGTCGAGGAACGGCTGACGCTGCCCGAGGTCACCACCGATCCGCTCCGGGCCCGCACCGGCGACGAGATCACTCCCGGGTGGGAGGTCGGCAAGGTTCTCGGTAAGGGCGCCACTTCCCGGGCGCTGTTGATGCGCAGTGCCCGCACCGGCCGCGAGATCGTCTACAAGGTCGCCTTGGACACCGATTCCGCGGGCGCGGCGCTGCACACCGAGTCCGAGACCCTGCGCAGGGTGGGCGCACATCCGCGCATCGTGTCCATGGCCGCTACGGACAAGGACGGCGCAGCCGGCATCGAGGAGGTCGGCGGCCGCACGGTCCTGGTCCTGGAGCGGGCCGGGCAGAAGACCCTCGCCGACTTCCTGGGGGAAGAGGGCGCACTCACCAGCGGCGAACTCAACACCTTCGGCCGGCACCTGTTCGAGGCCTTGGAACACCTGCAGGAGAAGCAGATCCTGCACCGGGACCTCAAACCCGCCAACCTGGGTGTGCGGGAGGTCCCCAAACAAGCTCGGAGCCTGGTGCTCTTCGACTTCTCCCTGTCCAAGGCCCCGCTCAGCCACACCTCGGCGGGCACCAGCGGTTACTTGGATCCCTTCCTCGGAGGCGAGCGGCCCTACGACGAGCTCGCCGAACGCTACGCGCTGGCCGTCACCCTGCACGAGATGATCACGGGTGAGCTCCCGGTCTGGGACGAGGACGGCGTCGGCACGGACTTCCTCGCCGAGGACGTGGTCGTGCCCCGCCTGGCCGAGGAGGCCTTCCCCAAACAGAGCCGTGAGACCATGGTGGATTTCTTCCACCGGGCCTTGCACCGGCGTACCGAAGAGCGTTTCGCCACCCTCGCGGACATGCGCAGCTCGTGGGAAGCATCCTTCCACAGCAAACCCGTGGCGGAGAGCCCTGCGGAGAGCGAGGAAACCCGTCGGCGCAACCAGGAGAGCGCCACGGTGGAGACCCCCCTGCACTTGTCCGGGCTCACCCCGCTGGCGGTGGACACCGCCCAACGGATCCTGCGCTGCGAGACGGTGGGCCAGCTGTTGCGCACACCGGTCCGGGACATCACGCACATGCGGGGCAGCACCCGCAGTATCCGCAACGAGCTGCACAGCGCCACCTCCTACTGGCGCAAACATCTGGACGTGGCCGAGTACGCGGCCCCCGCCAAGGCCAAACTGCCCAGCGGCGCCGATGAGGAGACCAAACGCAACGCCCTCGTCGACCAGGTGGTTCGCCAGTTCCTGCCCAGCACGACCGAGGCCAACCGCTGGTGGGTCCGGGTCGTGCGCGAGCTGCTCGGTCTGCCCGAGGACCGCAAGGGGCTTCTGGACTGGTGGCCCACCCACCGCAAGGTGGCCCGACGCCTGGATCTGCCTCTGGAACGGGTGGAGGAGGCACTGAGGGAGGCGTACACCTACTGGAGCAAGAACGCCTCCCTGCTCGGATCGGTGCGCGCTGACGTGGTCGACATCCTCGCGCGCAACAGCCGGGTGCGCGAGGTCCGCCAGATCGCCTCCGAACTCCTCGCTACCCGCGGCTCCACCCGGGAGACCGAGGAACGCTCGGTCTACGCCCTGGCCGCGGTGCGCGCGGTCGTCGAGTACGAGGGGCGGCGGGCCGAACAGCTCTTCGCGGTGCGCCGCTACCCCCGAAGGGTGATCGTTTCCCAGGTCATCGACAACGACCCCCTCGTTCCGGTCGAAGGCGACCTCTTCGACTACGCCGAACTGCTCGGCGCGCGCGCCGACGCCCTGGTCGAGCTCGACGGCTCCGACGCCCTGCCCGGTCCGAGCGCGGTCCGTAAGGCCCTGCGTGCCGTGGAGACCCCCGAAGGCATGGAGCCCTTCTCCGACACCGCTCTGGTCCAGATCGCCGCGGCCGCGTCCCAGAGGGCCGAAGCAACCCCGCGCCTGGAGCTCTACCCCATCGACCTGGACCTGGAGCGGGCCCTGCGCATCACCCAGGCCATCGGTTACCTGGGCAGGCCCGGGATCACCCCGGAGCAGATCCGCGACCGGGTCCGGTCGCGCTTCCCCGCTCTGCCGCAGCCGAGCCGCAAGCAGCTGTACGACCTACTGAAGGAACGCCACCCCAAACTCCGCGAGGAACGGGTGGGCGAGACCGTGTGCTGGTACCTGGAGCCGGAACTCACCACCTACCAGCCCTCCACCCACACCGGACACCAGAACGGGCCCGGGCAAGCGGACGCCGCTTCCTCCCAGACCTGGCAGCGCCTGGAACAGGCGGTACGGCGGGGCGGGTACCGGGCACTCAAGACGTGGCTACCCGACACCGAACGCTCCGCTCAGATGCTCACACGGATGCCGGGCACAGTGCCCTTCGACGTGTCCACGGAGTTCGTCCGAGTCGTCGACGAGGTCATCGTGTCCAAAGCACAAGGTCTGACCTGGGAGATCCTGGCCCAGGCCGATAACAGCCAGCCCAGGCCCCGCCAATTCGAGACCTTTCTCGCGGAGGTGTTCCAGCGTCTGGGCGAGCGGGTGCGCGCCGCCGGCACGGACACACCTACCGGCAGCGGTGTGGTGGTGCTCTACGGGGCGACCCCACTGGCCCGCTACGAGCCGGGCCGCGCCCTGCTGGGCCGCCTGATCCAGGAGGCGAGGGAGGCCGATCGCGCCCCGTACGGACTGTGGTTGCTGTGCCCCATGCGCGGTCCGCAGACCGCCGCGACCTTGGACGGCCGCCCCGCGGGCATCATCGCCGACGCCGAGCAGGTACTGCTGCCCAGGGGCTTCACCGCCCCGGAGGCCACGCTGGTGGGGTGAGTGTGCGGCGCTTCCCCTCCGCCTGCAGGAGGGGAAGCGCCGCACGCCACCGAATGGGTACTCACTGTCCGGTCAGCAGTGAAACTTGGTCGGTGAGGCCCAGCCTGGTGCACATCCCGTTGAAATGGTCGGGGTCCATCTGCTGGATCAGGGAGAACACGTCGGTGAGCGCGTCCCTGGTCTCCGGGTCGATCAGCTGCCAGTCGTCTCCCTTGGGGCTGCGGTGCGAGTTGTTGTGTACGTACGCCTTCAGCCGCTCCCGGCGGACGGACACGGACCCGGTGTTGCCCTTCAGCGCCTCATTCAACGCCCCCGTCACATCGGTCCCCTGTTTGGGGAGCTTGAACTGAAAGAAGTGCTCGAGGATCTTGCGCGCGTCGTTGGGGGTGGAAGTGGCCAGCTGGACATCGTCCTCGACCGACGTCGATCCGAGCGAGGCCAGCAGGTCTTGCGCCGCACGGTAGAAGACCAGGGCGTACTCGGTGCCGAGGGAGTTCAACTCCGAACCGGTCAGGTCGACCGGGTCCAGCACGGGGCGCCGTACGGTGCGGCTCTCGTTGTTCGGGTCTTGTTCGAGCCTTGACTTCATGATGTGCAGGGTGCGGTTCTCCGGCCACCTCTCCCGATTCTTCCCCCGGGTCAAAGAGTCCTGCCAATAACGGAGGAAAGTCGTGCTGTGCGTGAACACGAAGAGCTGGCGGCAATGGATACCCGGTTCCAGACGTGAGCTCAGTGTGGAGTAGACCGCCTTCATCAGGTGGTCGTCCAGGCTGGAGACCGGGTCGTCGATCACGACGATGGTGCGCTCCAGGTCGCGCCCCTGCTCGTGCAGGCTCTGGAGGAAGTAGAGCAGCGCGATCACCGTCTTCTCACCCTCACTCAGGTGCTGCGCTGGCTCCCCGTCGCGCAGGACCTGGTAGCGGCCGTCGACGTGGTCGAAACTCAGTTCCCTGCGCCGGAGCATGTGCGCGATGTCGTCGTTGAGTGTGGGAAGGAAGTGTTCGGGGTTCATCCCCTGTTCAGGGGTCTCCTTCAAGACGTCCTGACATCCGGCGAGTTCGATCTCGAAGGTCTTGATCTGCTTGTCGAGCGAGCCCTTCTCATCGCTGAACCCCTGCCAGGTCTCCCTGATGTCGTACAGCATGCGCTGGAAGCGGCGCTCGGCGGCCTGAGCACGATCGGCGTCCTGGTTGTCGACCCTTTTGTTGTGCTCATTGATGAGGCTCGCGAAGGCACTGATGTCGAGGGTGTGTACGGCGTCCTCGTCCAAGGGGGCGAGCGAGCGGAACATCGCCCCCCTCTTCTCGTCCAGGCTCTTGGTGAGTCGGCCCAGGTGGGAGAGGAACTCGTTGATGTTGTGCTGTGCCTGTCGGGCCGCGCTCTCGTAGGAGTCGTGGAGGTCTTCGAAGAACTGAGCCTCCCGGGGCAGTGCGTTGCCGAGCTGTTCAGTCTGGCTATGCAGTTCGCCGATGCGTTCGTGGAGTTGGGTGATCTCCGATTCGAGGCGGGTGTACCCCTCGTCGAAGTGCTCCTCCAACCTGCTGATGCGTGAGCGCGAGAGGGCGGAATCACAGAACAGACAGGTGTCCTCCCTGTCGTGCAGAGCCAGGCCCGTTCGTACCCAGTCGGACCGGGAGGGGGTGGCAGCCAATTCCTCGATCACGTTCGACATCGCGGTGCGTTGACGCACATCGTTGATCCGTGTCCGAAGGTCTCGGGTGGTCAGTCCGGTGCCTGTGGGCTCCGATACCGGTTTCCACGCTCGGCCGTGGAGCAAGGCCCGGTCCTGTTCTTCGAACCGCGTCAGTTCATCCAACGGAGTGGGTGGCTGATGCAGTGCCGCTTCGACGTGGCGCGCGTTGAAGCCCCTCTTGAACCGGGGGTTGAAGGAGGAGAGTTCGTTCACCGCGCTCGCACCCACCTTACGGAGGGTCTTCACACGGCCGTTCTCGGCCTTGTTGTACTGATTCTCGAGGTCCTGGATCTGTTTCGTCAGGTCCGGGATGCGTTCCAGGGCCTGCTCACGCTGCTTCTTCTGTTCGATGCTCGGCTCGCCGAAGTACATCAGCGCCGGTGCGCCGGTCTCGGCGTCCAACGAGTCGAACCTCAGGTTCCGCCGAACGTATTCGGCTCCGAAGACGCACACCTCGCCCCAGAGCCAGTGCCCCGGACCGTCGACCTTCTCCTGGGTCTCCTCGGCGCCGGGCTGGATGAGGAACTTCGCCCCGTGTGACCACTCGGCATCGTCCGGAACCCCGCTGAGCAGAGTGGCCAGAGTGCTTTTCCCTGTGCCGTTCGGCGCGTAGATGACATTCAGTCTCTGGAAGTCGACGGCCTGGGGGTGCTGCTTCCAACCCTGGTAGCAGCGGAAGTCCTTGACGTAGGTGATGCGTTTGATCATGGGGGCCTCGTCGCCGACGGTTACGGGGACCCCAGCGTGTCAGAGGAACGCAGGAGGCGTGGGGGTTTCACCGTGTCCGGCGGGAGTTGATC
The DNA here is from genome assembly GCF_000341145.1 of Nocardiopsis xinjiangensis YIM 90004. Lineage (GTDB taxonomy): Bacteria > Actinomycetota > Actinomycetes > Streptosporangiales > Streptosporangiaceae > Nocardiopsis > Nocardiopsis xinjiangensis. The sequence continues at coordinate 149,157 of NZ_ANBE01000011.1, read as the reverse complement.
CGGTCGGCGAGCTCATCCAGGGAAGGCTCGGTTGCCCTCGGAGGGCCGGGTTTGCTCTTGGTCGGGGCGCGGCGAAGTTCCTCTCGGCGTTCACTGATGGCGGTTCGCAGCGTGCTGTCTTCCGACGGCGGAGACGAGCCGGCTCGTTGTGGGGACGCCGCTTGGTTCTGAGGCCGATCGCCTTGCTGCTCGTCCTGATCAGGTTCGGGAGAGGGGAGCGTTTCCAGAGCCAAGTCGATGAAGAGCTGGTCTGCCAGGACCAATGAGCCCCTGCGCTGACGGAGTTCCTCTCTGATCCGGCGTAGCCCGCTCTGATCACCTGTGTCGTAGGCCTTCTCTGCATCGGTGACGAGAGTGACCAGAGGAGTTTTTTGCAGTGACTGGAGCGGCGTGCTCTTTCTGGTCTCGGATTCCCTTCGGGCCTCTGCTTCCCTTCTGGCCTCGGCTTTGCTCTGGGCCGAGGTCCGATTCCGTGCCTCGCTGCGATCTGAAGGGAACCGCCTGGTCGAGCCCAGCGCGGTGGTGGTCCTCCTTGCAGTGGGAGACCGGTGGAGGGGATCACGCTTGCCGGCGGCCCGCCTCTTGCCGTGTTCGAGCTTGCGTGCAGCCCATCCGAGCAACTTCTCCGCTTTGCCACGAAAATTTTCGATGCCTGGGTCTTTGGAGCTCCGGAGTGCGTCGCGGAGCTGTTGGGAAAAGCGCCGTATATTTGCCCATTCGCCCCGTTTCAGAGAGACTTCCAAGCTGGTGACCAGCGGGTGTGGTTCGGGTTCCGGCTCTCGCGAGGAGGAGCTTTCACTGGGGACTTCCGTTGTGGACGCCTGTTGTTGCCGTGCCTGGAGCAGTTCCTCCATGCGCGGGGTCATGATGCCCTCGGGAGTGAGAGTGCACTTGTCGATCGGCTCCCATCGGGTCGACCCGCCGAGGCTGACCGTGCCGACCTCCAGGAGACGTTCCAGGCCCTTGGTGCGCATCCGAAAACGGAGGGCGACGTTGTTCTCGTGCAGGAGACGTCGGGTGAACTGCATGTTCTCCTGTACCAGCCAGGACGGGGACTGGTCCCGCATACAGGTGTAGAGATCGTCGAGCTCTTCGGTGCAGCGGGTAGAGAACTCGAAGAGGATAGCCGGGTGCTCGTCCGTGGAGGGCAGGATGACTCTCCGACAGGTGCCGCCGGATGCGAAGTCGCCGGTGAACTGTGGTTCCCGTGCGGGGCTGCCCAGGCTGCTCAACCAGCGGTTGGTCTGCTTGCTCGCGTACAGGTGGTCGGCGCTCTCGAGCCCACCGTGTTTTCGAGTGCACTCGTTGCCGGCGGCATGGTGTGCGAAGTGGCTGACCCGGTCCCGGTAGATCTTCTGGCTGAGTGGTCCGCCGCAGCCTCCCAGGAGGGAACCGCACCAGAAGGTGGACCGAAGGTGTCGCCTTCGAAACTTCTCTGCCTCTTGACGGTCCATGGGCAGATACACGGGATCGGCTGACTCGCGGTTTCCCAGAACGGCCGTCTGCACGAGTCTGTGATCGAGCACCATGATGAAGAGTTATCAGGCACACGGTGTCGGAGATAGAGCATTCGAACCGTTGGCCGGTTCCGGTCACCACGGGGACAATGCTTTGTCCTGGCACCCAGGGCCTCTGCCGTCTCCGACAAGGACCAGCAAGGCGTAGGAGGCAGGCCGTCTGTGCACACAGGGAACAGGGACGGCGTGGGCGTTGTCCGTCGGGGATCTGTAGGTTGTTTCCGTCACGGACCGTTTTCAACACCGAACGGAAAGAGAGCGCCGCCTGCATGGAACCGCAGCTTTGGGACAGGATGACCGCCTTCGTCAAGGAGACCCACGAAGTCCAGGGAGCTGATGCCGGTGGGGTCATTCCACCCACCGTGTTCCCGTTCCGCGAGGGGAAGCTGCTGGGGTTCGCTCGACTGCGGCCGGTACACCGCGGCGAGGACGCCCTCAGCGGTATCGCGGAACTGTCCTTTCTCCCCGCCGCCGGGGGCGCCGACGAGATCCTGGTCGCCTGGGAATCCCAGGACATCGCCGTGGCCTGTGAACTGCCTCAGCTCTATCCCTCTTCCTGCCTGAACCTGTTGTGGGCAAGCTCTGACGATCGGCTATTGCGCCGGATGCCTTACGAGGAGTACTTGCTTCCAGGCAGCACCGAACACGGAACCGCACGGGTGGGGTTCGACTGGGCTCCGCGGGAGAGGGACCTTCACGACCCCGAACTCGAACCAGCGATCGCCTCGCTGGTGGAATCCAGCTGGGATCCGATGGACCTGCCCCCAGCGAGTGCACTGCAGACCACCCAGGCATACATGGAGTCGTTGGGTTACCTGGTGGAGTTGGTGGCCTGAGGTGACCGAACCCGGCATGAGCAGACCAGGGCGGTGTCGAAGGAGTGCGCGGCTGTGGGATGGACACAAGGTCGGCATGGGAGGGGGGCGTGTGGCGGTCTCTCAGGTGCCAAGTATGGCAAGCCCGTGTGCGAAGGCCGGTTTCGGCCACTCGGTAGGGCCGATTTCCGTGCGCTGCCCTCGCTGGAGTGACTGCGCGATTACACCCCTACCTGAGGAGTATGGTGCCTGCCGAACGGATCTGGCTGGATGTTCCCTACGCGGAGAAGGACCTGGCGAAGGCGGAGGGGGCACGGTGGGATCCCCAGGCACGCCGCTGGTACGCGCCCAAGCCCGGCCTCGTGGGGTTGGAGCGTTGGGCGGCCCGGCCCGACCTCCCCGACCTGCTGCCGGGGGAGGAGCGCTCGCTCGGCTCGGGGCTGTTCGTCGACCTGGTCCCCACCACGTGCTGGTTCACCAACGTGCGTTCGTGCGTGTCCCAGCAGGACTGGGAACGATTGCGCCGCATGGTCGTGAACCGCGCCGGTCAGGTGTGCGAGATCTGCGGAGCCGGCGCCGAGCGGGAGGTCAAGCGCTGGTTGGAGGTGCACGAGAGGTGGACCTTCGACGAGCGGACCAGGATCCAGACCCTGCGCAGGTTGATCTGCGTTTGCACGCCCTGCCACACGGTCACGCACTTCGGCCTCGCCCAGGTACGCGGGATGACGGGTCAGGCGATGGCTCACCTGATCGCGGTCACGGGAGCGTCCCCGGCGGCGGCTCAGCGGCATGTCGATAACGCGTTCGCGTTGTGGGAACATCGATCGAGGGTGGTGTGGGAGCTGGACCTGAGCATGCTGACGGGCGTGGGGGTCACTGTTCAGCCGCCGCCCGAGGCCTGGCAGAGGGCACAGGATGCCCGAAGCGAGCTGTCGAGACAGCGAGCGTCGTGGTGATGCCGACGGGCTGGGCATCCGCTCGGGACGAGCGTTACCAGTGGGGAAGAAGGGTGCTGCGCTGCCTCTGAGGTGAGGAGCTTCGACGGGGTGGCGGTAGCTGAGCTATCCGGGTCGGGCGATTCACCCGACTCACTTGGAGAACCCTCAATGGGCCTCGGAGGCGGCGTTCTGACGGAGGTGCGTAAACACGCAGGCCCGAACCGCAGGGCTTTCCGGATGGCCGGAAGGGGACATCGGCTTTACCCTGACAACCCGTCACCGTAGGCTCACCGGGGGCGCGGACGCCTCACGGACTCGGGAATACGCGACCCCTCGGAGACGATGTGCGGCGACGCCAACGACTCGCCCTGATGCTGCAGCTGCTCCTCGTGTTGGCTGCCGGGCTACTGGGAGTGGTCACCAACTTCGCCACCGACGGGCGCCAGACTTCTCTTCCGCTCCGGCTGTTGGAACAGACCGCTGTTCCCGGCCTGGTCATCATCCTCCTGATCATGCTCGTCGGTCACTTCGTGGCCTACCGCTTGGAGAATCCGACCTCTCCCGAGTTCGTCTGGGAGCCGGGGCGCACGCCCTACCCCGGTCTGGCCGCCTTCCACGAGGACGAAGCCGCCGTCTTCTTCGGTCGGACTGCCCAGACCACCGAGGCCATGCGCCGCCTCAACGGTGCCGGCACCGACCCGCACGAACGCTTCCTGACCGTCATCGGTGCCTCCGGCAGTGGAAAGTCCTCTCTCGTCCAGGCCGGGATCCTTCCCCGGCTGAGGGGCCAGCGGTGGAACGTGCTGCCCGTCATGGTGCCCGGCGCCGACCCGGTCGGGGCACTGGCCAAGGTCCTGGCTTCGGCCAACGATCGAGCGCAGGCCGATGCCTACGCCCGTCGTATCCGACGCGACAGTGCTGAGCTCCTGACCCTTCTGAAGGAAGCGCTGCGCGCGGCAGGAGGGGCCCGCCGTACCGTGCTGGTCGTCGACCAACTGGAGGAACTGGTCACGCTCGGCGGCGAACACGACCGAACCCTCTTCCTGAACGCCCTGCGCGACGCTCTGCACGGAGATCGCCATCTGCGGGTGGTATCCACACTGCGCGTGGAGTTCCTCGGCGACCTCCTCAACGGTCGGGCCGCCGAACTGTTCACCAACCCCCTGGCTCTGGGCGCCCTGAGCCACCAAGACCTCGTCGAGATCATCGAACGTCCTGCCGAAACGGCGGGTTTCCGTTTCGAGGACGGTTTGGTCGAGCGCATCGCTGCCGACACCGGCAGCGGCGACGCCTTGCCCCTACTCGCTTACCTTCTCCAGGAACTCCACATCCGAGCCGGCGCTCGCGGGATCGCCACTGAAGCCGACTACCAAGCTCTCGGCGGCGTGGAGGGGGCACTGACACGCCACGCCGACCAGGTCACCGCCGAACTGCGCGCCGAGTCCGACCTCGACCGCATCCTGCGGGTTCTGCTGCGCTTCGTCACCGTCACCAACGGCGACGCCACACGGCGCCGAGTACGCCTGGCCGAACTCGACGCGCGCGACCGCCACGTCGTGGACGCCTTCATCGACGCCCGCCTGCTGGTCAGCGACCTCCACGAGGGCGGCCCCGTCGCCCAGGTCGCCCACGAGGCGCTCTTCCGTCAGTGGGCCCCGTTGCGCCAACAGGTGGAGGCGCACACCGAACGCCTGCGCCAGCGAGCTGAACTGGAGCGCTGGGCGGGCGACTGGGAGAGTTCGAGGCGCCACCCCGACTACCTGCTCACTGGCGCACGCCTGACCACCGCCGAACGTTGGCTGGAGGCCCTGCGCGAGAACGGTCAGGACACCCCCGCGCTCACCGCTTTCGTCGACGCATCCCGGCGCCGCGACCACCGGTTCCTGCGCCGGGTGTCCCTGTCGATCGCCGAGTACGTTCTGGCCGGTGTCGAGGAGCATCCCGAGCTCGCCGTCCTGCGCACCCTGGCCGCCCTGGAGGAGTGCGAACCCGTTCCGGTCGTCCGCGGCGCCCTGTTGTCCGCATTGGCCCACAGCCACTGCTCCGCCGTTCTCAACGGCCACACCGACACCGTCCGCAACCTGGCCTGGTCACCCGACGGAACGCGGATCGCCACCGCCTCGCGAGATGGAACCGCACGCCTGTGGGACACCCGTGGTGGGCTGCTCCGGGAATTGCACGGCCACATGGGCATGGTGGAGATGGTCTCCTGGTCACCGGACTCCCGACGTGTGGCGACCGCCTCCCGGGACAACACCGTGCGGTTGTGGGACGCCGACACCGGCCGGAGCCTACTGCGCTTCACCGACGCCACCGACGTGGTGCGGGGCGTCTCCTGGCGCCCTGACGGGCGCCACGTCGCGGCGGCCTCACGCGACCGTGTCGTCCGGGTCTGGGAGGCCGACACCGGCCGACTGTGCACACAACTGACCGGGCACACCGACAACGTCCTGGGCATCCGCTGGTCGCCCGACGGCACGCGCTTGGCCACCGCTTCCCACGACCGGACCGTCATCGTCTGGGACCTCGCCGAAGCCCGCCAGGCCGTCAGACTCGAGGGCCACCGCGACTTCGTCGAGGGGGTCTCCTGGGCCCCGGAGGGCGATCGGATCGCTACGGCCTCGGGTGACCACACTGTCCGGGTCTGGAACGCGGACACAGGAGAGCAGCTCCTTCTGCTGCGCGGGCACCGCGACCGCGTGTGGAACGTGGAATGGTCACCCGACGGGCGTCTACTGGCCACGGCTTCGGCCGACCGAACAGCCCGTGTCTTCACCGCCGACGACGCCGAGGAACGCACCGTTCTGCGCGGCCACACCGACGCGGTCTGGGGCGTGGCCTGGTCGCCCGACGGCACGCGTCTGGCCACGGGTTCCGAGGACGGCACGGCGCGCCTGTGGGAGATGGAACCCACGACCGTCGAGCACGTCGTCCATGAAGCGCAGGGGGCGGCGGTCAACGCCGTGGCCGCTCGGGACGGCGTGATCGCGGCCGGGTGCGAGGACGGGACCGTCCGCGTATGGGAACAAGACTCCGACCGCCCCGTGCACCTGCGAGGCCACACCGGGACCGTGCGCGATGCCGCTTTGTCCCCGGACGGCAAGGTTCTGGTCTCGGGCGGTATCGACCGGCGGGCCCTGCTGTGGAACCTGGAGACGGGCGAGACCGTGGCCGAACTGACTCACGAGGACGCCATTGTGGAATCGGTGGCTTGGTCACCCGATGGTGACCGTGTCGCGACCGGCGCCCAGGACCGGAGTATTCGCGTGTGGGACGCCCGTGACGGATCTCTGCTGGCTGTGCTGCGCGGACACCAGGACTGGGTCGTGGGCTTGGCGTGGTCGCCCAGCGGGCGCATGATCGCCTCCTGCTCCGACGACCGCACCGCACGCGTGTGGGAGTTGGCCACCGGCCGTGAGCGTGTGGTGCTCACAGGACACGAGAACTGGGTGGACGCCGTCACCTGGGCTCCCGATGAGACACACCTGGCCACCTCTTCAGCCGACTGGACGGTGCGGATATGGAACCTGGCCACGGGCCAGAGCGAACGGGTACTCACCGGGCACAGCGGCCGGGTACCCGCGGTGGCCTGGTCCCCCGACGGCAGCAGGATCGTCACCGCTTCCCACGACCGCACGGTGCGGCTCTGGAACGTGTGGGATGAGAGTGAACCCGTCACGGTGGGAGTGCACCGTGACCGTGCCCTCAGCGTCACCTGGAACGGTGGATCACGGCTGGTTGCTTCGGGTTCGGTGGACGGCACCGTGCGGGTGTGGGACGCCGACATGCCCTTGGAAGCGCTGTCCCGCGAGGCGCGGCAGCGCACATTCCGGGTCCTGACCCCGGAAGAGCGTGCCGCGCACCTGCTCGCGGTCGGCGAGGAGTGAGGAACGGGGTCAGTAGACCCGGGTGACCTCACGGACGTCGGTGGAGACCAGGTAGTCCTTGGGGTCCAGCACCATCGCCTCACGCTTGGGGGAGTCCCAGTACTGGCGGTTGCGCTCGGCGAAGGTCTCGGGGCCTTCGTAGGAGATCTCCCAGATGAAGTGGTGACGCTCCCGGTCGATCCAGGCGCCGCCGAGGGAGAACCCGAACTCCAGACGCAGGGGGACGATCTCCTCTTTCCAGCGCCGGACCCACTCGTCGAGCAGGCCTTCCCGGACGGTATAGGTGCGTACCTGAGTGGTGGCGGTCACGATGCTGCCTCTCACGGACGGAGGGCCGGCGCCCCGGCCCGGCGCCCCGGCCCGGGTGGTGCGGGCGGGGCGCCGCGGGTGAGGTGGTCGTTTCAGGGCTACGGGTGGGCGGTGCGGGCGAGGGTGAGGAAGGCTGTCCACTCGGAGGAGGAGAAGGGGAGGTGGCCCGCTTCCGGGTCCTTGGAGTCCCGGACAGCCGCGCCGCAGGGCAGGTCGGCGACCTCGACGCAGTTCTGATCGTGGCCGCTGTAGCTGCTCTTCCGGAACGTCAGGTAAGTCAATGGTCACTCTCTCAGTGAGTTCGCGATCTCCTGGATGAGAGTAGCGGACTGTTTGGTGCTCAGCGCAGACCCTTGCAGATCCCCATAGGTCACGTCATACCGCTCAACTTCATCTTCTTGCTCGAAGAAGACGGAACCAGCGATGGTCCCAACGTAGACGATGGAGCTGTCCCTAGGATCTGGGAAGTCCAGGATGGCGAAAGGTGCGGTTAGCCCTGCGTGCGATCCTGCCCGAAACGGTATGACCTGTACATCTACGTGTGGCATCTCCGCCATGTGCAGTAGATGCATGAGTTGTGTCTGCATGACCTCTGGCCCGCCGATGACTCGGCGTAGCGCAGCCTCGTCCAGGACAGCGCGCAGTCGTGCGGGTTGAACCCGGTTGAGGACCTCTCTACGAGCCATGCGGAAAGCGACTCTCTGCTCGATCTCGGGCAGGGACGTGTAGCGTCCGCCTTCGAAGAGCGCGTGGGAATATTCAGGAGTTTGCAGAAGACCCGGGATGCACAGGGCTTCGAAGGTCCGGATGGTTGATGCTTCGGCTTCGAAGTCTGGCAGAGCCCTGTCGTCATCGAAGAGCCCTTTGTACTTCGACCACCAGCCACGCTGCTTGGCGTCTTGGGCAAGTGCATGCAGGGCCTCTCGTGTCTGGGTGTCATGCACTTCGTAGAGGTTCAACAGCTTGTCGAGCGCTGCCGCTGGGACGGTCTTGGACTCAGCCTGTTCCATCTTGCCGAGGTTCGAACGGCCCAGGTCAGCGTGCTTGGCGGCTTCGGCGATAGTGAAACCTGTTTCAGCCCGAAGCCGTCGGAGCTCGGACGATAGGCGGCGCCGTCGAATGCTGGGGCTATAGGACGTTGGCATGGGGGAAGCCTAGCTGAGAGTTTTGGTGGATACCACTTTTTAGTGTTGACAATCGTGGATGCGCGAAGCACTATGAGGGTGTAGTCGGTGATCAGGTTCTCACGCAGAGTATCTGGCGAGCAGGCTACGCCGTGCCCCTTCCCGCTGAGCGGGAAACGCGAAGGCCAAACCCCTGCGGGCACGCCGACCCCAGTTCAACTCCCATGCGCGAAGGAGCTCGTTCGTCATGCCCGCAACCGCATCCGCGACCGCATCTCTGGCCGACCTGCCCGAAGTGACCGTCCCGCTCGGTGAGCTCGTCCCGCCCCGCTTCCGCCACTACTTCACTGGGCGCTCCGACCGTGCCCACTACCGAACCCGCCGCTACGACTTCGGCGGATTGACCCGGTACCTGCCCCTGGTGCGCGCCTTCCTGAGCACCTGCGCGGCCGAGCGCGATGACGATTACCGCTACCTGTTCACCCTGCTGGGCAGCGAGCTGGCCAACAACGCGCTGGAGCACTCGCGTTCGGGCCGGCCCTTCGGCACCTACAGCCTCACGTGTGAGCGCGGCCGGGACGGACTCCGCTTGACCTGCCGCGACCAGGGATCCAGCGACGGGACGACCGTGCCCTTCGGGCAGCGCGCACACCTGGCGGTCGCTCCGAACGCTCTGGGCCTGTCCGCCGAATCCGGGCGCGGGCTGGCACTGATCGATGCCCTGGCCACTTCGTGGGGAGACAACGGCATCCCCGACCGACGCCAGGTGTGGTTCTTCCTCGCCCATGACCTGAGCGGCAGCCTCTGGAACGCCGACCACGACGCCGGTCACGGCACCGACCTCTAGCAGTACCTCACGCCCCCGGACGTGAAACGGGCCCAGGAGAGCGCGCCAACGCCTCCCGGGCCCCAAACCCTGAAAACCACCACTGCGACATAGTGAGAAAGCAGGATCGATGACGCATCCTATCCCCGGGCCCCGACCCTCCAGCGACCCGCTGCACCGTTCGTTCCCGACGCTGCCCCAGCGTGGTCCGCTTGTGGGGCCCTTCTGCCCGATGTGCACGCACACCTCTTGCCGTCGGCGCCGGGCCCAGGAGCTGCCCCGCTTGGGCGGTCGGCTCGCCGAGTACGCCCGTGAACACTCCGAGGCCGCCGCAGCACAGCGACGGCACCCGAACGTGATCGTGTGGTTCGGGGAGTCCACGGGTTCGTTCTGGGTAGCTTCCTCCACCGGCCTGGCCGAGGTTCCCGACACGGCGCCCCTGAACCGGCTCCTGGCCCCCGACCCCGTTCATGCCTGACCCCGGACCTCGCCCTTACTGGTGGCGGCCGGTACCCACAGCGGGGACGGCCGCCACCACAGAACCCCCGGGGTAGGGCACGCACCCACGGGAGGGCCGCTGTACTGGATGCGGGAGCCGGTGCCAGGCGTCAGAATGAGGGGGTATCCCCTCGTCCCTCTCGTTGTGGTTGGAGCCTCTGTGGTCGATCAGGTAACGCTACTCAAGGACTTGCAGAAGCAGGTCCAGTTGTTGGAGAACGACCTCCGCGAACGTGGCCAAGATCCAACCGCGACCAAGGGGATCGACCCCGAGGGGAAGCCCGAGACCTTCAACGAGTACCTCAAGCGGGAGTACCGGAAGGCTCACGAGGAAAAGCGGACCGCTATCTCCGAAGGGGAGTGGCGGGAAGGCCAGATCACCCAGGCCGCAGTCGCGTGGGTGCTGTCCACGGTCTTCCTGCGCTTCTGTGAAGACAACGGACTCCTTGAACAGCCCTTCGTCGCCGGACCGAGGGATGAGGGCGACCGGTACGGCGTAGCCCAAGAGCTGAAGGAAGCATGGGTTCTCCAGGGCCGGAGCACGGACCCGGACGCGCCCGAGCGGACCGACCGTGACTGGTTGGAGCACGCCTTCGAGCAGATGAGCGTCTCCTCCGTCATGGCGGGGCTCTTCGACAAGCAGCACAACCCGATGTGGACCATCACCCCGTCGCACCAGGCCGCCAAGCAGCTCATCGACTTCTGGCGCGCGGTGGGAGAGGACGGGCACCTTGTTCATGACTTCACCGACCAGGACTGGAACACCCGTTTCCTTGGCGATCTGTACCAGGACCTGTCCGAGAGCACTCGGAAAAAATACGCGCTTCTCCAGACTCCGGAGTTCGTTGAGGAGTTCATCCTCGACTACACCTTGGAACCGGCGATCAAGGAGTTCGGCCTCGATGGCAACCGAATTTACCAGACGGACAACAAAGGGTTCCGCCTGATCGACCCGACCTGCGGATCAGGGCACTTTCTGCTGGGCGCTTTTCACCGACTTCTCGACAAATGGCGCGAGGCTGAGCCAGGCGCATCCGACTGGGACCTGATCAACCGCAGCCTGCGCAGTGTGCACGGTGTGGACAAGAACCCGTACGCGGTAGCCATCGCGCGTTTCCGTCTCCTCATCGCCGCGATGAAGGAAGGCGAAATAACTACTCTGAGCGCGAGTAACCCCGAGTGGCCCATCGTCGTGGCTACCGGGGACTCGCTACTCCATGGACGGGGCGCCCCACAGAGGCAGGAAGACCTGTTCGGTGCGGTAGGCCGCGTGCACCAGTACGCCTCTGAGGACATCTTCGAATACGAGGCCGAGTTCGACCTGCTGGGTGTAGCCAGTTACCACGCCGTAGTAGGAAACCCCCCTTACATTACGGCCAAGGGGGACAACCAAGAGAACCAGAACTACCGGAAACGTTACAGCAGCTGTAAAGGAACTTACGCTCTGTCGGTTCCGTTCGCGGAGCGCTTCTTCAACCTGGCCCGGCGCGCTGGCGGAGACAAGGTCGGGGCGGGTTTCGTGGGGCAGATCACCGCCAACTCCTTCATGAAGCGCGAGTTCGGGAAGAAGCTCATTGAAGAGTTCTTCCGGAATGAGGTTCGCCTCTCCCACGTGATCGATGCGTCTGGGGCGTTTATCCCAGGGCACGGGACGCCGACAGTGATTCTTTTCGGCCGCAACATGAAGTCTTCCCACACTGGGTCGATCCGAGCTGTACTGGGAATTCGCGGTGAGCCCGAGCAGCCGACAGTGCCTGCTGAAGGGCTGGTGTGGTCGGCTATCGTTGACCAGATTAGGGATTCCGGGGGTTCAGATTCTGAGTGGGTGAGTGTTAGGGAGTTTCCCTGGAAAGCCTTCAAGGTACACCCGTGGAGCTTGTCTGGTGGTGGTGCGGCAGCCGCCGTTCAGGAGATCGAGTCAGGTTCGCTGGCATTCCATAAGAGAATCGAAATGCCTGTGGGAAGGGCGATTCGCGCGGGGGCTGACGAGGCCTACATGCGCCCCGCGCGTTCGACTTATGCGCCGCTTGGTGCTGACCGGGGGCTCAAAGGCCTGGCAGTGGGTGAAGTAGTTCGAGACTGGGATTTGTCGCCTTCGGAGAGGATTTGGTATCCTTACGCTGTTTCCGATGAGTGCCTCTCCCGGATTAAGCTAGAGCTCTGGCCTTTGCGATCCGTTCTTGCTGCGCGGCGGACCTTCAAGGGGGATATGCTAGATGCTGGACTCCAATGGTGGGACTATATGCAGCACACTGCATCGGCTTATACTTCTCCTTTGTCAGTTGTTTTTGCTTTTGTGGCGACGCATAACCACTTTGTGCTCGACCGAGGGGGTAAGGTCTTCAACCGTTCGGCTCCGGTGATCAAGTTGCCGGAGGGGTCGACGGAAGAAGAGCATCTGGAGTTGCTGGGAGTGCTGAACTCCTCGGCGGCGTGCTTTTGGCTCAAGCAGGTGTGTCATGACAAAGGTGGTGGCGGAATCGGGGGTGGCATTGCAAGTGAAGAGTGGGAGAAATTCTACGAATTCACCGGTACCAAGCTCAAGGAATTCCCGATTCCCTCTCAGCTGCTACTGGCCCGTTCGAAGGAAATCGACTCCCTCGCGCAGAAGCTGTCCTCTCTCGAACCCTCCGCTCTGGTCGAGTCGACCACCCCCACAGCTGACACCCTCCGGGAAGCCCACTCCGAGCACACCGCAACCCGCCGCCGGATGATCGCGCTCCAGGAAGAGCTCGACTGGGACGTCTACCACCGCTACGGCCTCATCACCGATACCCAGCTCGCCGAGCTGACCATCGACGACACCGCTGACGTCCCCGCCATCGACCTGGGGGAGCGGGCCTTCGAGATCGTGCTCGCCCGCAAGATTGAGGCCGGCGAAGCCTCCACCGAGTGGTTCAACCGGCACAACTCAACCCCCATTACCGAAATCCCCTCCCACTGGCCGGACGCCTACAAGAGGGTCGTCGCCAACCGCATCGAGCTCATCGAGTCCGACAAGAACATTAACCTCCTCGAACGCCCCGACTACAAGCGCCGGTGGCAGTCCGAGCCCTGGGAGAAGAAACAGCAGGCCGCGCTCAAGTCCTGGCTCCTGGACAAGTGCGAGGACCGGCGTCTGTGGTTCACCACCGACGACTACGGTGACGAGCGCGCCCGTCCCCTCTCCGTTCGGGTGCTGGCCAACCGGGTCCGGGACCTGTTCCCAGAGGCCGCCGAGGTTGCTGCGCTCTACGACCCCGCCAAGGATTTCGGCGAGGTCGTTGAGGAACTCGTCAAGACCGAGCACGTGCCCTACCTCGCCGCTCTGCGCTACAAGGACACCGGCATGCGCAAGCGCGCCGACTGGGAGCACGTGTGGGACCTCCAGCGCGAGGAGGACCGGCTCAACACCGACCTGGCCGAGGGCGAGAAGGAACACCGCCTGGACATCCCAGTCCCGCCCAAGTACAAGCCCGCCGACTTCCGCAGGAACGAATACTGGTCCAACCGGGGCAAGCTCGACGTGCCCAAGGAGCGTTTTGTCTCCTACCCGGGAGCCGAGACCGACACCGACCCCACGCCCGTACTCGGCTGGGCGGGCTGGGACCACGCCCAACAGGCCGACGCCCTGGGCACCCTCGCCCACCAGCGCCTGGACGAACTCGGCTGGGGCAAGGACGCCGGCACCCGCGACAAGATGGTTCCGTTCCTGGCCGGGATGCTCGAACTCCTGCCGTGGGTGCAGCAATGGCACACCGAGACCGACGACTACGGGGAGACCCCCGCCGACCACCTCAAGGAAGACCTCGCCGAGCTGCGCGAGGCCACCGGCATCACCGAGTCGGAGATGACCGGCTGGCGGCCGCCCGCGCCCGTGCGTGGACGGCGCAAGAAGGCCTGAACCCACACCCAGGTCGGCGGGGCCGAGCCCGCCCGCTACCTCGGGGCGGTCCTGCACCCCGGGCCGGGGACACCCTCCGTGGAGGTCTCCGGCCCGGGACGGACCGGACGCCACTGTCGGCCCTGAGGCTTAGGCTGGAAGCCTCGCACCACCGACGGAAACCGCGATCCTGCCACCGGACGCCCGCTCCCGCGCCCCCGCTGCGCCCGGTCGGCCGGCCCAGCGGTGTCCGTGTCCGAGCAGACCGCAGAAAGGCGCGCCCCGGAGATGACCACCCCTTCCTCTGGTTCGAGCGGCACCGGCCGAGTAATCAGCGACCTGATCGAGATCCCCCTCGCGGTCCAGGACGGTGACCTGGTCGTCAAGCTCACCGAGAGCACCTCCACCCGCCAGGCCCAGGCCCTCGACGAGTACGTGGTCACACCCCAACTGGCGGAGAGCTTCGAAAAGGCCCTGGAGACCATCCGTTCCTCGGTCATCGAGCACAAGTCCCAGGCCGCCTACCTGCACGGCTCCTTCGGTTCCGGTAAGAGCCACTTCCTCGCCGTGCTCTCGGCGATCCTGGACCACCACCCCGACGCCCGCGCGAAGCCAGGGCTGGGCGACCTGCTCGCCGAACACGACAACTGGCTCCCCGACACGAAATTCATCGAGGTCAAGGCCCACCTCGTCGAGGAGGACGTCTCCATCGAGGCCAACATCCTCGGCGGTTACGTGCGCCAAGTGCAGCGGGAACACCCGGGCGCACCCGTCCCCGCCGTCTACCGGGCCGATGGCCTCCTGGACGACGCCCGTGAACAGCGCTCCCGGATGGGGGACGAAGCCTTCATCGCCCTGCTGCCGACCCGCGCCGACCCCGGAAGCGGCGAGTCCGGCGATGCGTCCGACGGCGGCGTCTGGGGTGACTTCGCCACGCCCTCGGCCTGGAACACCCAGACCCTCGACGAAGCCTTCGCCATCCACCCCGAGACCGAGGTCTCCACCGACCGCGCCCTGCGCGAGGAACTCATCAGCGCCCTGCTGAGCGGCCCCTTCAAGCGCTACGCCGACGCCGTCGGCGACTCCAGTGGCGCCTACCTCAGCATCGACGAAGGCCTGTCCGTCCTCAGCCGACACGCCAAGGAACACCTGGGCTGCGACGCCGTCGTCCTGCTCCTGGACGAGCTGATCCTGCGCTTCACCGCCTTCATCGGCGACGAGGGCCGCATCAGCAGCGAGGTGCAGAAGATCGCCAAACTGGTCGAGTCCTCGCACAGCCACCGTCCCGCGCCCATCATCAGCTTCATCCCCCGCCAGCGCGACCTGCGCGAACTGGTCGGGCTCGGGGGCGGAACCGAAGGCATCTCCCAGACCATCAGCTACTGGGACGGCCGCTTCGGGGACATCAAACTCGCCGACGCCAACCTCACCGAGATCGCCCGCCAACGCCTCATCAAACCCCGCAGCGACGAGGCCGCCGCCGAGATCGACGAGGCCTTCGAACGGATGCGCAACAGCCGGGCCGAGGTGCGCGACACCCTTCTGGACAGCGGAGGCGGTGCGGACACCAGCACCTGGGAGGACTTCCGCAGCCTCTACCCGTTCAGCCCCGCCGTGCTGCACGTGCTGGTGGAGATCTCCTACGCCCTGCAGCGCCAGCGCAGCGCCATCAAGCTCCTGCTCGAACTGCTGGTCAAGTACCGCACCACCCTGCCCGTCGGGCAGGTCGTGCCGCTCGGTGCGGTCTTCGACGTCCTCATCGAGGGTGAGGCCAAACCCTTCAAGGACCACCTCAGCTCCGAATACGCCAAGATCAGCACCTTCTACCGCGACAAGGTCCGCCCCTGGCTGCTGGACAAGCACGGCAAGACCGAGGCCGACATGGCCGCGCTCGACGTGCGTGAGCCGCTGCGCCGCGACGACCTGTTGGTCAAGACCCTCCTGCTGAGCGCCCTGACCCCCCACGTCCCCGCGTTCAAGGACCTCACCGTGGGCCGTGCAATGGCACTCAACCAGGGCATCGTCAAGGCCCGCCGCGAAGGCCAGGACGTCAAGGCGGCCACCAGGTTCTTCCAGGACATGGCGGCCCAGTTCGGTGAGGTGCGGGTCGGCGCGCAGAGCGACAACCCGACCCTGTCCCTCAACTTGCTCCGGGTGAGCACCGAGTCCCTTGAGCGCAGCGCCTACCCCGCCGCCAACGATCAGGCCTTGCGCCGGCTGTTCAAACGCCTGCTGTGGCAGCAGCTCGGCCTGGAGCCCGGCGCCGAACACAGCAATGTGGTCTGGCGCGGCACCCAACGCACCGTGGAACTGGTTTTCGGGAACGTGCGCTCCACCGACGACCTGGGCCGTGAAGAGTTCCGTCCGGTCGCGGCCAATGCCGTCCGGGTGGTCACCGACTACCCCTTCGACGAGGCCGACGCCAACCCCGCCTCGGACCGCCAACGGGTGCAAGACCTGCGCGAGGAGTTCGACGAGGCGGTCCCCGGCCTGGTGTGGCTGCCCACCTTCCTGTCCCCGGGCAAACTGGAGGACGCCCGCCGCATCCTGATGATGGACTACCTGCTGCAACCCAACGTCATCGAGGAAAAGGCCCCCGACTGGAGCAGCGAGGACCGCCGCGAGGCCCGCGCCCAGCTCGACAACCAGCGCAACCAGCTGACCAACCAGATCACCAACCTGCTGCGCGGCGCCTACGGGCTCGTGGAGATCGACCGCAACAGCACCGACTACGGGGCCCCCGCCGACCCGCACATCGAACCGCTGCCGCAGGGCCTGACCATCCCCCTGGAAGCGGGCAGCCAATTCCCCGCCGCACTGGAGCGCGTCACCACCAAACTCCTGGACCACCTCTACCCCGAGCACCCCGACCTGGCCCACCCCACCAGGAATACGGCGCTGCGGCGCACCGACCTGAGCACCGTGCTCAAGGCGGTCGAGGAAGCCAAGGCCGACAAACTCAACCGGTACGAGGACGTACCCAAGAGCGACCTGCCGGTACTGCGGCGCATCGCCGGTCCGCTGCGCATCGCCACCGTGGGTGAGGTCTTCGTATTGCGCGACGACTGGCAGCTGGAGATCGACCGCTTCGTCAAGGTCAACATGCCCACCAGCACCGACGTGCGGGTCGGTGACCTGAAGAAGTGGATCCGGGGCCGCGAGGACGGCCAGGGGCTGCCCGAGGACATCGTCGACCTGCTCGTCATGGTCTACGCCGTACAGAGCGACCGGCTCTGGATCCGGGCCGGCAAGCGCTACACCGGCGCGGAGATCGGCCGGCTCGCCGACGAGATCGTGCTGCGCCGCCAGGAACTGCCCTCCGAAGAGGACTTCGCCCGCGCCAACGAGCGCGCCCAGCGCGTGTTCGGGCTCACCGCCCAGCCGCTGCCCAACAGCCGGTCCGTGCAGAGGCTGGCCGAGCAGCTCAAGGAACGGGCCCACCGGCTGCAGGCGGGCAGCGAACACCTGGTGCGCGAGCTCACCAAACACGCGCACCTGCTCGGCCTGGACGAGGACGCCCCGCGCCTGCGCACCGCGCGTGCCGCCGACGAGCTCCTGGGGAGCCTGGCCGGACTGACCGACGACACCGCCCTGGTCAACGAGCTCGGCCAGGCCGACCTGCCCGAAGAGGGCGGGGTCTACCGCACCGGGATCGACGGGGCGGGCCAGCTCGCCCAGGCCCTGTCGGCCGCGCGGTGGGACCTGTTGGAGTCGCTGGAGCCCATCATCAGCGCGGGCGGGCAGCACTCCACTCGGGCCGAGCAGATCCTGACCCGGCTCAGGGAAGCAGCACGCCACAACGAGAGCAGCCGGCGTCTGGCCACAGAACTCAGCAGGGCCAACAGCGACGCCAGCGCGCTCAACAACCTGATCGTGCGCGAAGCCGCGGCAGCGACACCGGCTCCATCCACGCCCCAACCGGACGGCGGTACCACGCCGCGGGAGACCGGCGTGCGCGTGGAGAACGAACCGACCCTGCCGAGCGCGCCCTCCGGCCGGCCTTGGGTCACCCTCACCCCCGGCGCCGACATCGACACCGTGGTCGCCGACCTGCGGGCCGAGCTCGACATCCCCGAGGGTGCGCGCATCCAGATCAGCATCCGGGAGGCCGAGTGAACAGCTCAGTCGAACACGGAGAGCCCGCCCGGCCAACCTCACCCGCCCTGGGACAGGTGAACGCCGAGGCCGTGGCGGGCGCCCTGGAACGCGCCTTGGACGCCGAGGCCCGCCGAGTGGACAAAGGACATCCGCGCTCCGGTGCCACCGCCCTGGCGCTGTCCGCGAACCCGCGTTGGGACGGATCCGCCCGCCTGACCGTCCACATCCAGACGGGCGAGGGCGCGAGTGAGCCACGTTCCGTGCGTGTGGTGGGCGCCGACAGCGTCATCTCCCTCGTGTACGCCCTCAGCGGTCACGACGAGGACACCGACCACGTGGTGGTGCTCACCCCACTCGAGTCGGCCGACCTCGGCGAGGCCCTCCTGGGCCGCTTCCTGGGTGAGGAAGTCGTGCGCTTGGACAACTGGGAACTACTGCGCACCGAACTCAAGGTCACCAGCATCGACCCCCGGCTGTACACGGGACGGTTGAGCTGGCTGGCCGACACCCTGCGCAACATTCGGTCCGCCCACCAGTTCAAACTGGGCACCGGCGTCCTCAAACTCGAACAGGCGCTCTCCATCGCCGTGTCCGTACGTTTCGGGCGCAGCCCCGGCGAACAGATCGACAGCGCGGCCCTGCTGGAGTGGACCCGAAACCCGGCCTCCGTGGCCGCCTTCACCCACCTGCACGAGGACGAGAGGGACGAACTGCGTGCCGAGGTGGAGCGGACCCTGGGCGCGGTGCCCCGAGTGCTGTTCAAACTCCTGGACCGCGACCACGCCTTGGACGCCGTGCCCATCGGACTGGCCCTGGCCCAACTCGACGAGGCCGCCCAGGAGGACCGGCCGGGTGCCGACCGGGAAGCCGCCCGCACCGCCCAACACGCCCTCATCCGCGCCCAGGAACGCTACTTCGGGGCCAACCAGCCCGGGGCCAAGGACCTGAAGGACTTCGGCAACGCCTGCACCGCAGCCCTGATCCGTCTGCTCGACGGATCCGAGGACGCGCAAGCCGACGAAACCGTGCGCCGCGCCGAAGAACTCCTCTTCCAACTCAGCGCCTCCCACGTCGCCCAGGCCAGCAGCCTGCTCGACGCCGGACTGCACAGCCGCCTGGCCGGCCTGGGACGGCAGATCAGCCTCGCCCTGGGCGAGGACGGCCTGCCCCAGCCACAGGACCTGCGGGAGGTCGAGGAAGCACTGGTGCGGCTGCGCGAGCACCGCCGCCACACCGCCCGGGACAAACAGGACCAGGCACGGGCCGCCACCAACGCGGTGCGCCTCCTGCGCCGCCTGGCCCTGGGTTCCGCCGACCGGCCACTCGGGGCCGAGACCCCCACCACCGCCCACGCATGGATCCAGACCCACGTTCAGCAGACGGGTTGGGTGGACCGCGCAGCTTCGGCCATCCGGCACCACGGTGGTCAGGTGCCCGCGTTCGACCAGGCGCTCGGCACACTGTACGGACGGGTCCGCCACTGGCGGGCAGAGGTCGACGCCGAGTTCGCCACCGCGGTCAACAGGTGGAACAGCGCACACGCACCCACCGACACCCAACTGCGCTCCGAAAACCTCCTCAGCCGGACCGCTCGCCCCCTGGCGCAGGACCAGGCGCCGCTCATCGTCGTCCTGGACGGCATGAGCATGGAAGTGGCCGTGCAACTGGCCGAGGACATCCAAGCGGGCGGGCGTCTGGCCGAGGTCGGCCAGACCCGGAGCGGAGATCGTGTCGGTGCGCGTGAGGGCGCTCTGGCCACCGTTCCCTCCACCACCAACTGTTCCCGGGCCTCGCTGCTCACCGGGTCCCTCACTGTCGGCAAACAGGACACCGAACGCACCGGGTTCACCGCCCTGTGGTCCCAAGCGTCCTTCGGCAGCCGCAAAGCGGTGCTGTACCACCAGCGTGCCCTGGAGACGGGGGCCGGGGCCCACCTTCCGGCCGCCGTCCAGGAGCACCTCGACGAGGGCGAGACCGTCGTCGGTGTCGTGCTCAACACCATCGACGACGCCCTCTCCCGTGGTCGGGAAGGGGACGAAGCCACCTGGACGGTCAAACAGATCGGCAAGCTCGGCTCCTTGCTCGACGCCGCCGCGCGAGCAGGCCGCCCCGTCCTGATCACCTCCGACCACGGGCACATTTGGGACCGCGGAGAGGCCACCAAGACCCACTCGGGGGAGTCGGCCCGCTACCGCACAGGCCAACCCGGCGAAGGCGAGATCCTGGCGACCGGAGACCGGGTCCTGCTCGGCGACGGCACTCTGGTGGTGCCCTACCGCGAGGACATCCGCTACACCGACCGCAAGGACGGCTACCACGGCGGGTTCTCCGCCGCGGAGATGGTCATCCCTGTGCTGGCGTTCGTGCCCGTCCTGGACACCGCCCGGCGCGGCCGGGGAGGGAGCGCCGGCGACTCCACCCCGCGCGGTTGGCAGCGGCTGACACCGGCCGAGGTGGAACCCGTGTGGTGGTCCCAGCCCTTGGAGAACACCTCCGCGAGCGGTCCCGAAAATCGGATCAGCCATGGCAGCGGCCAGTCCACGCAGGCGGGTTCCCCCACGGAGCCTGTGTCCTCGGGTGAAGGATCGCCGGCGACTACGGGGGGAGCTCGTTCCCGAAGGAAGAACCAGCTCGAGCAGACCCCGGCCCTGTTCGGCGACGAAGCCACCACCCCGCCCAGCTTGGGCACGAAGGTGGTCGAGACCGCCGTGTTCGAAGCCAGCCGTGCCCGGGTCGGCCGGGCCCCGGCAGCCGAGGAGATCGCCGCGCTCATCGACGCCCTCGCGGCCGTGGGCGGAACCCACCCGCGCCTTCCCGTCAGCGCCTCCTCCCGCGCGGCAAGCGGCCCCGAAAGCCACCCGAGGGCCGTGCGCTTCCTCAAGATGGCCGGCAAGGTCCTCAACGTGGAGGCCTACCCGGTCCTGACCCTCACCGACGGCGACCGTAGCGTCGAACTCAACACCGCCCTGCTCCAGCAACAGTTCCTTGGAAGGGATTGACCGTGAACCCTGTCAGTGCCGCGCGCCGGGAGGAGGTCGTCGGTGCCCTGCGCCGCGGAACCGTCCCGCACGGCGGGCTCGACCTGTTCGCCGTCGGACTGCAGCGCTTCGAGAACGCCTTGGACAAGGAGTTCGGCAACGTCAGCGCCGGCGGGGCCGACTTCAAGGCCGTGCGCGGTGAATACGGTTCCGGCAAGACCTTCTTCGTACGCTGGTTGGGCGAGCGCGCCAAACGCGCCAACTTCGCCGTCACCGAGATCCAGATCTCCGAGACCGAGACCCCGCTGCACAGGCTGGAGACCGTCTACCGGCGCCTGACCGAACGCCTGACCACCGCCACCCAGCCGCCCAGCGCCCTGCGCGAGATCGTGGACAACTGGGTGTACTCGCTGGAGGAGGACGTTCTCGCCGGCGGCACGGTCGACGAGAGCGACGAGGAAGCCCTCAACGGGGCCGTCACCGCCCTGCTGGAACGCCGCCTGACCGAAGTGGCCGCAACCAACCCCGGCTTCGCAGCCGCCCTGCGCGGCTACCACCGCGCCCAGGCCGAAGGCGAACCCGCCATCGCCGAGGCGCTCATCGCCTGGCTGGGCGGCCAACCCAACGTCGCCGCCGCGGCCAAACGCTACGCCGGCATCAAGGGCGACCTCGACCACTTCGGCGCTTGGGCCGCACTCAAGGGCTTGCTGGTGCTGCTACGCGACTGCGGCCACCCCGGCCTGGTGATCGTCCTGGACGAGTTGGAGACCCTCCAAAGGGCCCGCACCGACACCCGGGAGAAGGGGCTCAACGCGCTACGGCAGCTGTTGGACGAGATCGCCAACCGGCAGTTCCCCGGGCTGTACCTGATCATCACCGGCACCCCGGCCTTCTTCGACGGCCCCCAGGGGGTCCAGCGGCTCGCACCCCTGGCGCAGCGCCTGCACACCGACTTCCTGCCCGACCCCCGCCACGACAACCTCTACGCCTCCCAGATCCGCCTGGGCGGCTTCGACCTGGACCGATTGCACGAGCTCGGTGTGGCCGTGCGGGAGTTGTACGCCGATGGGGCCGATGCTCCCCAACGCGTGCGCAACCGGGTCGATGACAGCTACCTGCTCGGCTTCGCCGAAGCGGTCGCCGGTGAACTCGGTGGCAAAATCGGGATCGCACCCCGCCTGTACCTGCGCAAGCTCGTGGACGTCATGGACCGGGTGGACCAGAACGAGGACTTCGACCCGAGACGGCACTACAACCTCACCGTCGGCGGGAGCGAGCTCACCGAGGTCGAACGCGGCGCCCACGTACAAAGGGCCGCCAGCGCCGACGAGGTGGAGCTGGACCTGTGAGCTTCCAGGCCACGAGTGGTGGGTCCGGCTCCGACGGGCTCGGGCCCAGCAGCCTGGACCTGCTCCACCCCACCCTCGCCCACCACGTGGTCAACACTCTGGGCTGGCCCGGCCTGCGCCCCCTGCAGCGCGAAGCCCTGCCCCCACTGGTCGAGGGCGACGACGCGATCCTCCTCGCGCCTACAGCCGGAGGCAAGACCGAGGCCGCCCTGTTCCCTCTGCTCACCACCATGGCCGGGCGCACGGGTGAGGGACCCTCACTGCTGTACGTGTGCCCCATCAAGGCGCTGCTCAACAACCTGCTGCCCCGCGTGCAGGCCTACTCAGGATGGTTGGGGCGCACAGCCGAACTCTGGCACGGCGACATCACCTCCGCCGGACGGCAACGCATCCTGCGGGCCCGACCCGACATCCTGCTCACCACCCCCGAGTCCCTCGAATCGATGCTGGTGAGCACCAAGGTCGACCACCGGGCCTTCTTCGCGAACCTGCACGGCATCGTGGTGGACGAAGTGCACGCCTTCGCCGGCGACGACCGTGGCTGGCACCTGCTCGCCGTGTTGGAGCGGTTGGCCAAGGTGGCCGGACGCCGGATCCAGCGGGTCGGGCTGTCGGCGACCGTCGGCAACCCCGACGAACTGTTGACGTGGTTGCAGGGCTCCCAAGCCGACGAACGGCAGGGACGAGTCATTGCTCCCGGTGTGCGTCTTCCCCGACCGGGGCAGACGCCGCAGGACCCGCCGCCCGGGGACATCGAACTCGACTACGTCGGTTCCCTGGACAACGCCGCCAAGGTCATCGCCGCGTTGCACCGGGGAGAAAAGCGCCTGGTGTTCTGCGACTCGCGCAAGTACGTGGAAGAACTCGGCCACGCGTTGCGCGAACTCGGCGTGACCACCTTCCTGTCCCACGCCTCCCTGGCCCTGGACGAACGCCGCCGAGCCGAAGCCGCCTTCACCGAGGCCCGTGACTGCGTCATCGTCGCCACCAGCACTTTGGAACTGGGTATCGACGTCGGTGACCTGGACCGCGTCATCCAGATCAACGCACCCGGCACCGTCGCTTCCTTCCTCCAACGCATCGGACGGACCGGGCGTCGGCAGGGGAGTACCCGCAACTGCCTGTTTTTGGCCGTGGACCAGTCAGGGCTCCTGGACGCGGCCGGACTGCTGCACCTGTGGGGCCGGCACTGGGTGGAACCGGTCATGCCCACCCCCGAGCCCCGGCACATCGTCGCCCAACAGTTGCTGGCGCTGTGCTTGCAGGAACCCGAGGTGGCCCAGAATCTGTGGCCGGAGTGGTGGGCCGGCTTGGAACCTTTCCACCAGGGCGAACCCATCGCCTCCCACCTCATACGTGAGGGGTTCATCGATCTCGACGGCGGGCTGATGATGATCGGCCCCGAAGCCGAGAAACGCTTCGGCCACCGCCACTTCATGGAGCTCACCAGCGTCTTCACCGCGCCACCGCAGTTCACCGCTCTGAACGGGCGCAACGAGATCGGCCGAGTGGACCCCGCACTGCTGGCCGCGGACGAGAGGGAAGAAGGGCCACGTCGACTGCTGCTCGCCGGACGTACCTGGATGGTCACCTGGGTCGACTGGCGTCGGCAACGGTGCTTCGTCGAACCGGTCGACGGGGGCGGAGGCAAGGCCAAATGGGATTCCGGTGGCCACCTCGGAGCCTTCTTCCACCTCACCAGGGCGGTCCGGGAGGTGCTGCTCGGTACTGATCCCGAAGTGAAGCTGACCCAGCGGGCAACCGACGCCCTGGCCAAGGCACGCGAGGACCACATGGATCTGGTCCACCCCGGCGGATCGGTCATCGTACGCGCCGACAACGGTGACCTGCGTTGGTGGACCTGGGCGGGGGCCAGAGCCAACATCACCCTGGCCGCCACCCTGGGGGCCGCCGCGGACCCCAAACAGCAGCCCAACGACGCCTGCCTGCGGCTCAACTCCGAGCTGGATCCACGCACCTGGGCGGCGGCCAAGAGCTCGGCGCAGGAGCGTGTGGTCCTCCCGGAAGTGTCCGTGCGCGCGCTGGACGGGTTCAAGTTCAACGCGGCCCTGCCCCAACACCTGGCCGAGCGCACCCTGTCGGCGCGCCTGGCCGACGTGGAAGGGGCTCAGGCCTTGCTGGCAGAACCCACCCGCTTCGTCCATACTTGATCTGCACGACGACCAGGCACGCCGTGGACCCATGGGAGAAGGTGCGGACAGTACTCTCCGCTGAACCCCCTCAACCCCGGCTCTGCGCCTTGTGTGCCGCGCGGCGCGCGGCCTTGGCCCTCCTCTTGTCCGGATGCACCCGCCCCAGAGCCTGGAGTACCGGAACGGTCGCCGGGTGGCCCGACCGCCACAGTCGGTCGGTGCCCTCCAGCAGGAGCCCACCGATGGTCCCCGGGCCCGAGCCCTCGTCGATCAGGAGCCCGATCAGGGTCGAGAGCTGCTCGTCCCCGTTCGAACCCGTGTACGCGCCCACCTCCCTCGGTGCGGCCGCCATGTCGATGGCCAACCACGGGCCGTGCTCGCTGATCAGCTGCTGGGCCTCCTCCTCCGAGCACGTCTCGGAGCCCAGCAGAGCGCTGGCGGCCAACCCGGCCACCGCAGCATCTGCCGAGTCCAGGTAGGCACGCAGGCCCTTCAGGCCCTGGTCACCGATGGCCATCAGGATGTCCTGGGCCATGATCCGCCGAACAGCGCTGGCCTCGGGGCTCCCGGCGGCGGCCTCGACGATCTGCTCGACCGCCTCTGAAGCCGTGCGGCGCTCCAACCAGGGCATGAACTCGCTCCGGTGGTTCTCCGGGGCCACCCTCATCAGAGCGTCGAGGAGTTCGGCGGCACCGGTCCCGGCCCAACGACCCTCGAGCGGAGCGGGAACACCCTCACGGGGTAGGGCCTGGCGCACCCCGTAGCGCCCCAAGGGGGTGAGCGTGACCGAACAGTCGATACCCGGGTCCGGTGCGTGGCCGTGAGCGGCTTCCCCGAGCAGCCGAACCCACAACGAACCCTGCCAGGCCAGCTCGGAGACCTTCGCCGGGGTGCGGTCGGTCAGAGCGAGCGCACCCGTCCAAGAAAGACGGAGCACGCACCGGTACACCGTTGCCCTGGACGAGAGTCGGAAGATCCTGAGCTCCTCGGCGGAGAACTCCTGTCCGTACGCGGTGGGGTCGAACAGAGTCTCCGCCAGTTCGTGCAGGCCGATGTCGCTGTCATCGGGCGCCTCGTAGAGCATCCGCAGGAGTGCGGGAAGCACATCGGACTCGTCGGGGAGGGCCTGGAACACGCCCGTGCCGTCGGGTTCGCTCTCGATGACTTCCTCGAACACCGTGGTCCACAGTTCCAAGGCCCGGGCCGCGCTCAGGCCGTCGACGACCTCGGGCGCGGTGCGAGCACCGGAGGGACCGACCTCGATCAGTCCCAGGTTCACCGCCCGGCGCCACAGACGCAGGAACCCGGGCAGGTTCTTGGCGGCGCGCAGCTTCTCGAGCCCGGCGCTGCGCTGGGTGGCCTCGTGTTCACTGACGGGCCGCAACAACTCTTGTTCGACCACCACGGTCCGTGCGTCGGCCGGCCGCGGCATTCCCGTGCTGGTCAGTTTTCGGGCAGGGGTGAACCATCGGGCCAACCGCAGTGTCTCGTCCAACGCCTCGGTCCCGCCGGCAGCTCGTGCCAGTTCCTCCTCGGAAGGCAGAAAGACCAGCCGCGCCGGTACGGCCGAAGGCCAGAAGTCCGTTCCTGCGCCCTCGGCCTGCTCCAGCGACAGCCTCCCGAACGCATCCCTCACCCTTCGACGCCCCGCCTCCATGTCGAGGTCGTCGGGTTCGAGCTTCTCCACCCAGGAGTGGAGATCCTCGGCTTTGTCACCACCGGCGTTCTCGATCTCCTCGGGGCGGTCGCGCAGACGACGTAGGAGGTCGAAGGCCCACACGCCGCCGCAGCCCTCGGGCGGCGGACCACCTTGGCCGCCGAGCAACCGCGGGTAGACGGTGCCGGGGACCGCATCACCGATCTCTTCCACGGCCAGCGTGTGGAACCACTTGTCGTCGGGGTCATAGATGTAGGTGCCCGCAGAACCCTTGCGGCTCAGGACGTCGCCGATCCTGACGGCGGACTCGTCAATACCGAAGGGTTCCGGGCCCGGCCTCGGGCCGTCGCTGTAGGCGCGCCCGGAGAAATCGAAGACGTGCAGGTACATGTTATCCCAGCCCATGACCGTCTGGATGAGCCTGTGCAGGTCGCTCAACCGGCTCATGGACAGGACCTTGACCCGGCGCCAGACCTTCGGTCTCGTGCCACCGAGGACGATCATGAGCGTGTGGACCCTGTCGGCTCGTCCCCGGGGTGCCATGAGTGTGCCCGCCTTCCTGTGTTCTCGGGTGCGTTCGTCATGGGCAGTGCCACGCACGAAGGCCGCTCGCGAGCCCCAGCCACGGTCGAGGTCGGAGCACTCGTCCATGAAGGAAGCCAAGCAGACACGGCCCCGTCGTCTCCGGTGATTCACAGAATGACGGCGCATCGGCCTTCGGCCCCGCGCCCGCAGCGGAGTAATTCACCAGATCCGCCACGAGGGAAGCCACATTCGGGCCCTGAACCCCGGTCGAGCTGTGCCACCGGGTCTGAGCGATCCTTGTCGATTCACCACCGAAGAGCGCCCTGGTGGACACGGGCCCATTCGCGCAGGATCAACCGGATCCGGAGCAACCGCGGCCGCACGGCCGGCGGACTTCGAGGGCGCGCGCACGGTGCCCGATGAGCCGGCCCGCCTCCAGAACCTGGCGTAGCAGGACCTTCCCAACCCCGCGCGCGGGTGCCGGCGCCCCGACCTGTGCCCGGGCCCGCGCCACCGGAGACCGATCGACCTCAGAGGTCCTCCTCCTCGGGCCCGTACGTGTTATCAGCGATCCAATCGATCTCCCTGGACGCAGCCGCGACCGCCCCGTCGGGGTCCTCGATCAGGTCGATGGTCTTCTCCACGTAACCGCTCACCGTTGCGTGCAGGTCCTCGCCGTTCATGCGCTGGCCGTTGACGAGGAACTGCCCGATGGTCTCTGCGGCAGCGTGCAGTGCCCGCAGGTACGCGGGCCCTCGTTCCTCAGCGGGCAGGGCGAAGACGTCGAGCGCTTCGTCGAAGAGCACCTGCAACTCGCGGGACCTTCCCAGAGCCACTTCGCGCAGAAGGGAGATCGCCAGGGGCGAGTCCTCGGGCGCCGATTCCCCGGTCCGCAACCGCCTCATCAGACCCTCGTGGTCGAAGGGGCGATCGTATGGCCCGCTTCGGGCCGGACGCGGCCGACGGTCGCGCCGGTGCCGGTCGAGGGTGAAGTTCAACCCCGTCAGGACCGCGTGGAGACAGGGGGCCTCGCCCGGTGGCTCGGGGCAATCACAGCTCCAGGTGAAGTGCTCCTCGTTCGAGAGGCGGGCACGGTGGGTCAGGCCCTGGTGGGTCACCGTTGCGCACACCTGGCCGTGCTCCTGGCGGAGGTCGTCGACGCAGTCGAGGTTCAGTAGGGCACGGGCGAAGGTCTGCGGATCAGCCGCGCGGAACAGGGAGTCCGTCGAGAGTTGGCTCATGCAACGAGTGAACCTCGGAATCCGTGCTCGTGGGGGTTGTCCACAGGGTCGATCGCCCAGCAGGGCCCGGAATTCCCGATTCCCGCGTGCGCGTGTGGCCGCCACCGCTCCCGGTACCAGTGGACCTGAGCCCGAGACCGATGAGAGCTGTTGGTGCCACCCTGCTTCGCAGACCGTACTCGGATGCCACTCCAGAGCCTTCGGGAAGGGACGGTTCGCCCTCTCGTGGTGGTCGGTGCTGCGGGAAGAGCCGTGTGGCCCGCATGACCTTTCTTGTCATCGCGCTGATCCCGACGACAAGGGCCTCCTGGACTCCAAGTGTTGACCCGGAAGATCCCCACTCGAGCCGGAGGCCCTCTTCCACCGTCACATCATCGCCGGGACGTGCCCACTTCTGTGGCCAGTGCCGCTAGACGCGGTTGAAGCGCCACCTGAAGTCGGGGTTGGCGGAGCTGTGGTAACCGAGCTTGAGGAAGGACCCATTCCAGCTCGGGTTCTCCAGGGTGACGCCGAGATGGGTGTTTTTCACGGGGATGATCTGATGTGCACCATTCCCGACGTCCGATACGTGCCAGCGCTGCTCGTTGCGGTTGCTGCAGGTGGTCTGCTCGACCCGCTGATTGGCGGTGGTGTTGCCGTCCTTGGGTTGCATGCAGAGACCGCTGCGCAGATTGCGGATCTCGTAGGAGGCCATCCCTGAGCTGTGTCCGGAATAGGTGACGTCCCACTGCATCCCCACGTGGTCGGCCGGCCATACGCGGATGTCGGTGCGCACGGTGGCCCCTGCGTACGGGACCATCTCGGCGCCGTTCTTCTCGAAGGCGATGCGGTAGTCACCAGGGGAGACGTTGGCTGACGCGGGGGCGGGGGAGGCGAGCAGCAGGCCGACGGCCGTAGCACAGGCGGTCGCCACGGATGCTACTTTGCGGGGAATTGCCATCATTTTCCTTCTGGTTCAGGGGTGTGCCAGTAAGATTTACACCCCCGCCGGTGCGGTTGGCGGGGCTGTCGCGGACAGTCTCCATTCATGCGCAGGCTGCTTTCAAGCGTTCTTCCAAGGACTTTTCCCGGAGGTGAATTTTCGCCTCTCCGTAACCGGAGCATTGGCGTCGGAGGTAGGGGATGTGTCGGATTTTCTTCCTTTATTTTCCACAGGGCAGGCACCTTGGGTGTGGGGGATCTGGGGTTTGCCTGTGGATTTTCTCTGCACTCCGAAACCGTTTGGAAGGGTCATGATTTTTCTCATGTGCGGGGGAGTGCAGATGGGTAGGGTTTTAGATGGTTGCGGCATTTGAGAGGTCAGGATCATTCCGGGTGTGGGGCCTCCTCCCGAACGCCTGCTCGATGAGGAGGTCTTCGGCCGGAGACCGCGCAAGTCCGCTCGGGAACGCTCCGAGGAAGCCGCCCTTCACCGAGGGCGTCCGTGCCATGGCGGGCCCTTCCCGGTGCATACCGACTGAGCCGGTCCGGCTTGTGCAGATCGCGGTTGGTGCGGACACGTGGGGGTGTCAGCGGTACCGAGGCAGGCGAAGCCGTGTGCTTCGCCAGAGAGGTGGTCGAGTACCCGGAACGCACCGCGGGGGAGTACCGGCTCCTGAGCCCGGCGCTCGCCGGGGCGTTCACAGCTCTCCGACCGGGAGCCCTGGCTCCTCGCTTCCCTCCCGGATCCGGAGGGCCTCAGGCACAAGAGGCCGGCACCACGATCCGGCTCAAGAAGGTGCCGGGCCGCCTCCGACGTTGCCGGTGATCTCCTCGCGCAGGCGTAGCGCCCTGGGGTCGGAAAAGCCCTCCAGGGCCTCCAACGCCTCGCGCCGGTGCCCGCGCGCCGCCTCCCCTTCCCCGGTGGCGGCGACCGCCGAAGCCAGTCGGTCCAGGCAGACCGCGAGCTTCCAACGGTCCTGGTGCCTGCGATAACCGCGGGCCGCCTGCCGGTAGAACTTCGCTGCCTCGCCCGGGCGTTCGAGCGCCTGGTAGGCCTCGCCCACACCCTCGAAGGCCTCGGTCTCGCGCACGTGGTCGCCGATCCTGCGGTGCAGGCCCGCCGCCTCGTGGAAGCAGGCCAGGGCCTCCTCCGGGTTTCCGAGCAACACGTGGATCCGGCCCAGTTCCAGGAGCGCGAAACCCTCCCGGACGGAGTTGTCCAGCTCCCGGGCGACGTCGAGCCCGCGCTGTGTCCAGGACAGTGCACGGTCGATCCGGCCCAGCTCTCGCCATGCCGCGCCCAGACAGGCCAGGCAGGCGAACTCACTCATCCTGTTTCCGATCTCCTGATGGATCGCGGCAGCCTCCTCGGCCAGGGCCGCCGATCCCTGTGGATCCCCTGAATCGAGCAGCGCATCGGCCAGATTGCCGAGCGCGATCCCCTCCCAGCGCCGCTCGCCCAAGCGCCTGACCGTGGCCAACGACCGTTCGAAGCGGTCACGGGCCTCACCGAGCCGGTGCTCGCGCAAGTGGGCCGGCCCCAGGGCGTTCAGAGACATGGCCTCCCCGAGCTCGTCTCCCGCCCCCTGGCGCAGCTCGAGAGCGCGTCGATGGTGGGTGATGCCCTCCTGCCACCGGTGGGACTGCACATAGGCCATCCCCAGGCTCTCCGACAGGTCGGCCTCGGCCACCGGCTCGTGTTCGCGCCGGGCAGCCCCCGGACCGAGCAGGGTCGCGGTGATCCATTCGGCCATGGGCGCTCGGTACACGAATATTGCCAAGGTCTGTCGCGGTTGCAGAATGCACCTGAAAATGCACGTGCATCCCCTTGAGTGGTGGAGTTCCCGCTGCTGTCCCGGAGCGCGCACGGGAAGTGACACTCGGGACAGAATTCTGTGCCCGGGCGGGTACCACAGCATGGCCGTATCCGGGGATGTCCGGTACCTGCAGGTGAGGGCAGGGTGGAGAGCGGTCCTGCGGTAGCACGACCGATCCCCCGGCCCCGGAGGTTTTGTGCAGCACAGCGAGCGGTGTGAGCAGGCCACCAAACCCCGATGTGTCTGCTCCATCTGTGGAGGAAGCAACCACGGTTGGTCCGGTCACCTGCAAAGAGCCCGCGAGGGAGACGAAGGGGTCAGGGCGCTGCGCGAGCCCGCCGAGCGTGTGTGGTGGGAACAACGCCGATATTTCGAGGAGAAGGGTCGGCGTACACCCACCAAGTACCTGCGACAAGCCGGTGGCGGAGTGGCCGTTGCCTCCCTCGTCGCCTGGCTCGCGGACGACCGGGCGACCGTGGACGAGGTCGGTGAACTCGGCAAGCTGCTCAAGAAGGACGTCTTCGAGAACGAGCTCCGTCCGTTCGCCGAGAAGCAGGCCGAGCGGGATCCGGCCTTCGCCGAGTACGGTCGCGCGATCGCGGGCCACTTCTGGTGTGACCTGCTCGCCGAGACCGCGAACGCCCTGGACCGGGGCGCCGAACTGCTGGGCAAGGTCCCCGACGAGATCAAGGAAGCGGTCCTGGAGCACGAGGATGCTGCCGAGTGGGGTCCCGTGCGCACCGAGCTCGCGAAGGCAGCGGTCGGCTTCCTCTGGAAGAGCCTGCAGAGGCTCATGGGCATCGACCCGGAGGCCCTGGCCCTGCAACTGCGTGTCCTCGCGGTCCTCATCTGTCCGGACCCCGGCGGGCACCCCCGTGTGGCCCGAGACTGCTTGCGGCCTCTGGTGCAGGACACCCTGCGCGAGCACCTCGAGACCAACCTGGAACCCGAGTGGCTCTGGGGCGACCAGCGCTGAGGGCAGGGACCTGCAGTCATACCGCACTCGACCGTGCAGGCATCATTCTTTCCTTGCTGAGCCCGATCACTACTGAGGAAGACCTTGGCAGACAACGACAAGACCGGTCGGTATGAATTCCTGGCAGCGGTGGCGGTGGCTGTCTTGATATTCTTGTCCGCGCTCTTCCTACAGACGTTTGTCGTGCTCCCATGGGTGATTCTCGGCTTCGCGGTTTTCGAACTGTTCTTCCGGCGGATCAGGTGTGGGGTACCCACCAGGCAGGACAGACCCTGCCGAATCAACGCTCGAGGGCGATGGCGGTCCTGCCGCCACGAGTCCCACCGCCGCATCAAACGGTCGGCATTGGTTCGGGCTCTGCGCGGGACGCCCCGGTACCACTTCAACAGGGAGAGAGATCGACGTGGGGTCATTCCGGGAGAGGGAGTTCCGCTCGACGACCCCTTCGTGAGCTCACCACTCGTTGTACGTTCCGTGACGGTCCTCGTTCTATTCATCCTCGTGGCTGCTCTAGTGTTCACCTCTTGGGCCGTTTCTTCGGTTTCTGTGTGAGCGTCGTTGCCCACACGGATCACTCGGCCTCTCTGGTCCTGGCCGTGCCCTCGTGGCGGCAGCGGGTCCGCTCGAGACGGCGGGTGAGTTCTTCGCGCCAACGGTCGAGCAGGGTCGGGTATTCGGCTGATACGGACGGTCGTGCGCAGACGTGGCCATCTCCGGTGTCTGTGGGGGATCAGCCCACTCGTGCTCAGCGGTGATCAGAGCGAGAAGCTCCCGGTCATCTCGGTCCTCGAGATGTTTTAGGAACGTCGACAGCGATGTTTTCCCGGACAGCCCCACGGCCTGGGGCAACGCCGGCTGACTCGGGTGACCGCCATCGGAAGTGTCGACGCCCGCCAGGTACAGGGCGCTTCTATGACTGGGCGCTCATCGATGACCACACCGACGCTGTTGGGGTGCGGTGGGTGCTGATCCGGCGCAACCGCACCAATGGTGAACTGGCCTTCTTCCGCTGCTATGCCCCTGAGATGGTGCCTTTGGCCCGTCTGGTGGTGGCGGCCGCACGGCGGTGGCGGGTAGAGGAATCTTTTGCCCAGGGCAAGAAC
Organism: Nocardiopsis xinjiangensis YIM 90004; assembly: GCF_000341145.1. Classification (GTDB taxonomy): domain Bacteria; phylum Actinomycetota; class Actinomycetes; order Streptosporangiales; family Streptosporangiaceae; genus Nocardiopsis; species Nocardiopsis xinjiangensis. The sequence continues at coordinate 116,563 of NZ_ANBE01000011.1, read as the reverse complement.
CTGGCCGGGTTGGACGAGCACCGGGTGCGCGGGTGGAGGCCTTGGCACCGGTGGAGTCTGCTGGCGATGGTGGCCTATGCGTTCCTGGTCCTGTGCCGGCTGCGGGGACTGCGCCGCACTCGACCCCCGTCGGATCTGGTGGCCTTGCCGTGCAACGAGATCGCCCGTTTGTTGCACGAGTTGTTCAGAGTCGAGCACGACCTCGAACACGCCTTGGGCTGATCGGTGTTCAGACGTGCCTACCAAACGCGGGCTCAGCGGTGCCATTGTCGCAGACAAGCGGTGCTGGAATCATAACAAAACGGAAGCGCAACTGTAGTACCGGGAGCGGCGCCGGATTGTCGTGGGCCGTCCGTAGCATATGCGTGCTGGTGAGTCGGGACCAAGGATGAGGGAGCCGGTCAGTTGGAGCGCGGATCGGATGAGAGAAGGAGGCGCGTGGACAGAGACGACGCCAAGGAGGTCTACGTCTACGTAGGTCAACAGGCGAAGGACAATCTGCAGAGAGGGTTGGAAAGATCCGTCTGGGGGTGGAAAGCCGAGGTCGTCGAGGGTAAACCAACCGCACAGGTCATCGAGTTGCTCGGTGAGGGCGACCTGTTGCACCTCGGGCATTTGGGGATCGGCCGGGTGGATATCGCCGAGGCTCAGTACCGTGAGGTCTCGAGACTGTTCACAGCCCGTATCACCGGCCCTTGGTACATGAGCGAGGAACCGGTGTGGGACGACGAGGCAGCGGGCGTCAGCTACCCGTACCGGATCCCGTTCGAGGTCGAGGAAGTCCGAGAGGGCGTCTCCGTCGAACACATCGGCCCGGAAGGAATCGAAGCGCTCCGGATGTCAGGGATCCAGCAGGGAACTCCTCAGGTCCCGGGAGGCCGTGAGTCCGTGATGGAACAGGTCCTGCAGAAGCTCAACGCCGAGCGCTGGGCGGAGATCGTCGACGATGGGCAAGCACAAGCATCAGACCATGCAGACCTGAGGCTTCCGACGGACCTGGACGCGTTCAACTGGACTCTCGTCCGGCGGGAACAGTCGAAATTGAGAGAGGCGAAACTCAAGGGTAGGTCCGATGTCCGGTGCGACCTGTGTCAACGGGTTCTTCCGGAAAAACTCGTCCACACGGCGCACATCAAGCGACGCAAGAACAGTGACAATCAGGAACGCCGAGACCTGAACAATCTCATGTTGGCCTGCGTGCTCGGCTGCGACTCACTGTTCGAGCATGGTTACGTCTACGTGGACGTAGAAGGCCACATCCATGCCTCGAACAAAGCTGCCGGCCTGGATCTGACTACGGCGGCCCAACGGATCAGCGGGTGTTGCTCCGCGTTCTCGGGCAAGAGCGCTGAGTACTTCGCCTGGCACCAGTACAACATCGCCGGCATGGAAGAGAGCTGATGCCGGAAGCCTCCGGAACACCTCTGAGGTATGTCCATTCCGGTCGTGTGGGGGAGGTGGCTGGAGAACTTCAGCGACCCGACTTCATCAACTGTTGTGTGGCCGCTTACCATCGGGCGGGTTTTGGTCATCCGGGAGAAGCAGAGGTCCGTAGCTGGAACAGAAGTTGGCCTCCGCTCCTGGACGCTCTGGTTCGTGCAGGGTTGCAGGACCTGTGGATCTACCTGGAATTCGTTACCCCGTCCGGGGACAACCGATTCGATGCTCTCCTGCTCGGGCAACGTGGAGAGAAGGATCTCGTCTCCTTGGTCGTGGAACTCAAACAGTGGACCGAAGCCCGTCCCCTCTCCGGCGGCCGTGTCCGCTTACCCTGGGACGGAAGTGTCAAGCCCCATCCCGTTGTGCAGGTCGCCGGCTACACCGGCTTCCTCACACGCTGGTTCGCGTCGGAAGAACTGGAACTGGATGTCCGGGGGCTGGTCTACCTCCACGAAGCCGATGAGGGACAGGCCGAGGTCTTTCGTGGGCTCAGCCACGGGCCGTACGGTTGTCCCGTTCTCAGCGGTGAGCAGCTCTCCGAGAGCACGAGTGAGGACGAGCTTCGAGCACTGCTGCTCTGCTCCGATGTTCGGGCACCCGGCGATGAGGCCGTGAAAACTTTCGAGGCCTCGCCGTGGCGTCCGGACCGAGAGCTCCTCACCACGGTGGCCGACACCATCGAGCGTCGGCCCTCGTTCGCTCTCATAGGAGACCAACAGGCGGCGTTCCTCGAAATCAGAGCACGAGTGGCTGAAGCATCTTCCAGCGACCGTAGGAGTATTGTCCTGGTTCAAGGCGGGCCCGGCAGTGGCAAGACCGTCTTGGCGGTGAGATTGCTCGGTAGCTTCTTCGAGAGCGGTGAACACACGGCTCTTTACCGGACGCAGTCAGGAACACTCACAGGAAATCTCCGCAAGGTCACGAAGAGCGTGCACGGGGCGCAGCAGATCTTCGGAGCACCGTGGACAGGGGTGCCCAAAGAGGTGGATCTCGTCATCCTCGACGAAGCGCACCGTCTGGAACGAAGCCGTGGTGGGTTCGCAAGCTTGGTCAACGGAAATTATCGCAATGCTTCGGTCGTGGTGGTTTTCCTGGACGAGCGGCAGCAAGTACGCCCCTACGAAGGTTTGGAGGCCGCTGAGGTCCAACAGGTCGCTGAACGGTCAGGGATCGATCTCATCACCCATGAACTGCGTGGGAGTTTTCGCTGCAACGGATCCAGGAGGTTCGCCACATGGGTGGACGACCTGTTGTACAGCGACCCTGAACCCTGGCAGGGTGACGACTACGATCTCGGTTCCGTCGGCGACCCCTCACAGATGGAGCAGTGGCTGCAAGAGTGCCTCCAGAATCACCATTCCGCACGTATCAGCGCGGGATACTGCTGGAGCTGGTCGCGGCCGGCACCAGGCCTGAACCTTCCGGGTGTGAACATCGAATGGTTCGACCCGCGAACCGGAGAGAAGCGTCATTTCGCGAAGCCGTGGAACCTGAGGAAGGAGCAGCACGGGGAGAACGGGGAACCCCTCGCTCCGGCCAGCCAGTTCTGGGCCACCGACCCGGGCGGTGTTCACCAGATCGGTTGTGTCTACACCGCACAGGGGTTGGAGTATCAAGGGGCAGGTGTCATCTTCGGACCGGACCTCGTCCGGCGCGAAGGTCAGTGGATTGCCGACCCGAGACAGAGCCAGGACCCAGTAATGCGCTCGCTGAATTCCCAGGAGTATCTCCCGTTGGCCAAGAACATCTACCGGGTGCTCATGACTCGTGGGATGAGCTCGTGCCGGTTGTACTCCACGGACGAAGAGACCCAAGCTTTCCTGGCTTCATTGGTTCCCATGGCATCCACGTGGCCTCAGGGAGGTGTGCCAGGCAGCTCCCAGTAGATACTCGTGCATGTCCGTGACCCCGTTTTCCTCTCCGAGCTTCCTTCAGGGGCAGTTGACGACAGTGGCCGGAAACGGCCACACAACGACGAAACGGCCCGTGGGTCAGGGGCTTTTGGTAGAACCGGCGGTGCGAAATGTCGGTAGGCAGCGCAGCTGACGACCGTGCTGCCAGGGCGGAAAGTGCACAGGTGGATCCGGTGGGCGAACTGGTGGCCAGAGTCGAGTTCGAGGACGACGTCACAGCAGGCGAGGCCGACCGGCACACCAGGGACCTGGTCCGACAACTCGAACGCCTCGATGTCGACGATGTGCGTATGGGCGAGGCCGAAGCCGATCCAGGGACCCGTACCGGTGGCCTCACGGCGATCGCTGGGCTGGTACTCGTCTCGGGGCTCGCGATCCGTCACGTACTCACCCCTCTGGTCAGGCTGATCGGGGTCTGGCTCGAGAGCTCCGGCCGGAAGTCGGTCACGATCGAGAAGGACGGGGCCAGGATCACGGTGGCTGGCCCGGTGAAGGCCGAGGACGTGCAGGCCTACGTGCGCGCGCTCGACGAGTCGGCCGAGCCCGAACGTGCCTGTCGAAGCCAAGAACTGAGCGACAGCGGGGACGGGCGCTGATGCGTACCGCGATCCTGTTCGGAGTCAACGACTATGAAGACCTCGAGAACCTGACCTCGTCCGCAGCCGACACCACGAAGATGGAGAAGGCCCTCCGGGCCAACGGCCACTTCGACGACGTCATCGTGCGCATTAATCCCGGCCGCACCGATGCGATGAAGGAGCTGGAGGGCGCCCTCGACGCGGGGAAGCCGAGTGACCTCCTGTTCGTGGCCTTCTCCGGGCATGGGCTCAAGGACAAGCGTGGCCGCCTCCATCTCGCCTTTCGGGACACACGCCACAAGCACCTGGAGAGCACGGGGATCTCCTCGGAGGCCCTCAAACGGATGCTCGAGGACTCCCGGATGGACAACAAGGTGCTGCTCCTCGACTGCTGCCATGGGGATGCTTTCGCCGACGGGTTCGCAACCCGGTCGGGGCAGGACGAGGGCCTGGACTTCGAACGGCAGCTCGACAACGGTGAGGGAACCTACGTGCTCGCCGCCTCCGGGGCCCTGGAGAAAGCCCGTGAGGGGGGACAACAGCAACGGCGTGCGTCCCTCGCCGTTCAGCGCCGCTGTGGTCCGGGGGCTCTCGGGCGCGGCATCCGATGCCAACGGCGACGGGTGGATCGACGAGCTCGACCTCTACCAGTACGTCCACCGGGAGGTGGACCAGCTCGGCACCCAGCGGATCATGGGATTCGGCTTGGGGCTCAGGGGACCGCTGGTCCTGGCACGGCACACCGGGTCGGCCACGGCGGCCGCCCTTCTGGGACAGATCCAGGACGCACAGGACCGCAACACCGGCACGGATGCCGTGAACGAGGGGAACGCAAGGGACGGTAACCGTTCCTACAGGGCCGGCCGGGCGTACGGAACGAACGCGGATGAGGACGACGGGACCTGGCGATGGGACGCGCTACTGGACTACTACCGTGACTGTCTCCGGCGCCAGAGCGTGCTGCAACAGCTGCCCGACGCCGATGGCCGCGAGGTGGCGGCCTGCAACATGGGATCGGAACGCCTGCTCAGTGGCGCGTCGGAACGCTGGGCCCTGCACGGGGTGGCGGACACCTTGGCGCGGGCGGCCGAGAGGGAAGGAAAGCCCCTGCGCTACGGCTACCCCGCTGTGGTGTTCTCTCCCGCTTCGTCAGGCAAGAGGAAAGCGCGCACCAAGGTGGCGCCGCTCTTCGTCATGGACGTAGAGGTCACCGAGAAGGAAGGGCAGCGTTCCCTCACCCCGGTCGGCGAATCCGAATTGAATCGCGAACTGCTGGTATCGGCCGAGGAATTGGACGAGAGCGCCATCGAGGACCTGGTCGACTGGTTCCGGGCCGATTGGGGGCGGCAGTGGTGTCTCCGGGCTGGCCGACAAGGCACGGTCGGTCTGCGAGCTGGTGGCACTGGACCGCGTCGACGACCTGGTGGCCGGTGAACTGAACGACAGCTTGGACGTAGGGCGTGCGGCCCGCAAGAGTGCCCAGAACACAGCGGTGTTGTACAAGGCAGACACCGCCGCTGCCGCTGTCAAACAGCTCCTCGGCGATCTGGACCATCGAAGCAGAACGGGTATCGCCGTCGACAAGATCCGTGAGACCGCATTGGGCAGTTTCTCCGCCCCGCTGCCCGCGGATGCTTCCGCCGCCCCCGCGTTGCCCGTAGTGACCGGTCGCAGCAACACGGCCCAGGAAGAGGTCCTCGACTCGGCCATGAGCCGAACGCTGACCGTGGCCACCGGCGCCCCTGGCACCGGTAAGAGCGAATTGATCACCTCCGTGGTCACCACAGCGATCGCCGACGGGCAGTCGGTCCTCGTGGCTTCCACCAACAACACCGCTGTGGACGAGGTCGTCCGAAGAGCCAACGAGCTGCACGCCGACGCAGACCTGGTCATCCGCACCGGTAACAGAGAGGAACGAGGAAAGGAACCGGCGATCCTCGACCGCCTCCTCTCGGCTCGCTGGGAGCACACCGATCCCACAACCTCGAAGGAGAACCTCGCCATGCACCGCAGGCGCCTGGAGCGAGCACAGGGCGAGCTGCACAGCATCGGTGAGTCCGAGCGCCGTCTGGCGGTCCTGGCGGGGCCGCGGGCCAAGGAGATCGACACCTGCCCAGCGGGATCGGACCCGGCAGTTTCGCAGGCGGGCCCGGGCTCCGTTCCTGGGCACACAGGGCCGAGCGCGCTTTGGAGAGCCGGTGGACGGGCTGGTGGCACCGATGGCGCATCCGCCGGAGCCTGGGTGTGGAGGGCACTCGCGCCGAGCTGTCCGCCCTGCTCTCCTTTCTCACCACTGAGCAGGAGTGGCGCACGCTGCGGTCCGGGCTCGAGGGCAAGGACGCCCCGGAGCAGATCAGTGAACGTATGCGGCAGGTACGCGAACAGCGCCGAGAGGACAGCCGCGCCTACCTCGTGTCCCGGGTGGCCCAGGTGCTTGGGGTGGGACGCTCGGTCCTGGATCAGCGCCTGCGCAACCTGGAGGCCGGGGGCACCGGTTGGAAAGGCATGCGCCGGCTCGTGCGGGTGGCGCGTGCCTGGGGCACCACATCCCGTTCGGTCCGAGGGGTTTCCCGCCCGATGCGGCCCTGTTCGACCTGGTGGTCGACGAGGCCAGCCAGTGCACCGTCTCCGATCTGATCCCGCTGCTCTACCGAGCCAAGCGTGCGCTGGTCATCGGCGACCCGAACCAGCTCCAGCCGGTGCATCCGCTCGACCCCGACGAGGACCGCAGGATCCGAGCGACCCACCAGTTGAGGGAACAATGGCTCGAAGACCGTTCCTTGATCCACAGCGGCTCCTCGGCCTACCACGCAGCTGCTTCGGCACTGGCCGGCTCCGGGGGAGAGGTGCTCTGGTTGGACGAGCACTACCGTTGCCACCCCGACATCGTCACCCCGGTCAACCGGCGCTTCTACGCAGGGCGTCTGGCGGTGTGCACCTGGACCGCCGACCTGGCCGTGGCCCCCGATCGGGCGGTCCGGTGGCTCGACGTCCAGGGTCGTCCTGAACGTCCCGACGGCCGTTCCTGCAGTAATCCCGAGGAGGTCGACCAGGTCGCCGAGCTGGTGGACGAACTGGATCGCACGTTGCCCGAAAATGCCGACATCGGTGTCGTCTCGCCCTTCAGAGCTCAGGTCAGAGAGATCGAGCGCAGGCTGGGTACCCGAGTGGGAGACCGTATCCGAGTGGGGACGGCCTACACGTCCCAAGGCGGTGAGCGCGACGTCATCGTGATCTCGCCGGCCGCCGCGCAGGGGGTCAAGCGTACGACCGGTGACTGGGCGGCCCGGCAGCAGAACCTGTGGAACGTCGCGGCCACACGGGCCTGGGCCGGGCTCTATGTGGTGGGTGACCGGGAATACTGGAGTGAGCGGGACGGGCTGCTTCGCGACCTGGCACATGGTGCCGACAGGGCGGACGGGCCGGGCCTGGCCGAGCCCCGTGCGCGGCTGTTCGAGGCACTCGGTGACGCGGGGGCACAGCCGCGGGTGCGGGTAACTCGGGGCGGCTACACCTGCGACCTGCAGATCAGTACCCCGTACGGGGACACGGCCGTCTTCGTGGACACGGCGGGTGGCGGCGACCCCGGCGCCCTCGATCCGGGGCGGACTTTGCAGCGCTCCGTCGATGAGGCGGTCCTGTTCGAGCAGATGTCGGGTCTACGGACGGTGATGAGGGTTCCCGCTTGGCGCTGCTTGGCCGAACCCAAGGCGGTGTGCGACGAGTTGCGCGTCGGCGGGTGAGAGGGCCCGGTCCCCTCCATATGCCATGCGAACACCGCTGGGGCGGGCTCTCTGTGTCCGGGCTCCCCTGAGCGTACGAGAGGCATGGTTTGTGAGACAGACACACGGGTCTGCGGTCACAGGCGGTGCTCGGCACCCATCTCCGCTCGAGGTCGATTCGCATTGGATTTTCGCCGGCTCAGGACGTTCGGCCGGAGCGGGCGGCTTCTGCGGGGTCGGTGTGGAGTACGTGGACGCCCTCTACGGAGGAGATCACGATCGTGCCGTCGGTGGTCACCTGCAGGTCGTGTACCCGGAGAGGCACCGGCCAGGGAAGGACGACCTTCTCGGGGGTCTCCGTGTCCAGGAACAGATAACCCAACTGTCCCGGGACCTCGGGGGAGTGCTCTGGCTTTCGGGCCAGGACGGCGACCGGGCGGCCGCCCCACTCGGTCACCCGAGACACGACCGTCAGCACTTCCTCCACACCCCAAACGTCCCGTGAAAAGACCGGCTCCATCTCGGGCAGGGTGAGGATGCTCCCGGCCTCGGCGAGGTAGGTACGTCCGGCCGCGCGGGCGATCTCGACGTTCCGATCCTCGGGGACCCCGTTATGGAGACGGATCTTCCCCACCCAGGATCCGTCCTCCGCGCTGTAGACGTAGACGAAGGGCGCGTTGATGACGGAGAAGTCCTCGGTTCCGAATTCGACGACCTCCTCGGTGCTGGCATGGGCCAGATAGCCGTGCCGCAAAGTGAGGCGTTCGCTGACCTCTGTGTAGCGGAAGTGTGCATCGACGAGACCATCCCCGACCGGTTCGCCGGTGGCCAGATCCACCGCCCACCACTCACATTCGTAACCGATCCCGTCCTCGTGCAGGAAGAGCAGGTCACGGCCGCCGTAGCGGCCCAGAGCCAGCTCACAATCGTCGAGGCGCAGCCTCTCGCCCGCGTGGGGCAAGGGGAAGGTCTGCAGAACGGAACCGTCGCGCAGGTCGGCGATCTTCAGGGCCCCGATCACGGTGAACGCCAGGACCGGTTCGGGGCCGAGCGCGGGGAGGTCGCTCAAGTGGACCGGGTGGTCGAAGGAGTGCACGGGACTCAGAGCCCGGCAGGTCCTCAGATCGAAGGCGATCGCCCGGTAGAGGTCACGAGCCGGACCGGTTCCGCGTTCGGTCTCGAACGTGACCAGCAAAATGTCCTGGACCCGTTGGAGGCGCGCCTCACCCCGATCCGCGCCGAGCAGACGCATCTCCCGGATCGTGCTCCCCCGGTCTGCTTCGGTTCTCCGGCACATCGGTCTCCCGCCCTTCTCCTCGTTCTGGGGCAAAGGCCCAGGGGGACCGAAGAGCCCTTGGCCCGAAGGCACCCGGCCCATCGAGGACAGGCCCAACTCCTCCCGCCGGCGCGGGTGGTGCTCGGACGGGTGGACGGACACGGCCTTGTCCGGACCGCCGTGATGAGGCCGATCAGCCTGTTCATCGCCGGTGACGTGGTGTTGCTCGACCCGGACCGGTTCGCTGAGGGCGGTCTTGCCGCTCGCGCCGGACCAAGAGTCTCCGGTGTCGTCGTCGAAACGCTGGACCGGGCCGACGTGCACCGAAACCACCCGGGCGCGGGGCAGGGGATCGGCCATGGTCACCGATCGCCGTCACGAACACAGGAACGAGGCCATGGTGCTACACACGAGATCACCGCCTCGCACCAGGCCCGGTGTATCGCCTCCACCTAGCTCTTCACCGCAGCCCTTCTCGCCCAGGGGAGCGGACAGATGGTACCCGGAAAGCGGCGACAACGGTGAACCGAACCGGGAGAAACCGGCAGAACAACCGTGGGTGGCCGGAATCGGCCACCGAGCCGGGGATTCGTGGTCTCCTGTGACCGTTAACGTGCCGAATGTGGACATGCCCGAACACGCTCACGACCACGCCGCCCGGATCAGGGACTACGCCACCCTGGTGGAGCAGGTCGCCACCCGGGGCCCGCAGACGGTGGCCGACGAGATCGAAGCCCAGGTGCCCGGAGGAAGCGACCTCTCCTCCCCGCCGGGGCATCTGCGGTGGCTGTTGCTGAGCCACGCCCACCTGCTCGTGCGCCCCCACGGCCGGGACGAGGTGGCCTGTGTCCTGTACGACCTCCTCGCTCCACGGCCCTCGGTGTTCGCGTGGCTGACCGGTGTGGAAGAGGCGTTGCCCCCGGTGCGATTGAGCGCCCGGGGGCCGACGGGGGTACCGGACGACACCCGTCTCGTACGGATGCTCACCGGTCACCGCGCCCCGGTGCGCTCGCTCGCGTGGTCCCCCGACGGCGGACGCCTGGCGACCGTCGGCGCCCACGACGCCTCCGTGTGGATCTGGGACCCGCACGACTGGAGCCGGCAGGAGCGGCTCGACATCACCGGTGCCGCCCTTGACCGGGCAGTGTGGAGCCCCGACGGACGACGGCTCGCGGTGCTGGGCGAGAGCGACCGCTTCCCCGACGTGGGCGAGACCGAGGCGGACGACATCCACGGATGGAAGAGCCGCGTCGAGCACGTACGCATGGTGCTGGTCTTCGACACCGAGACCTGGAAAGAGATCGCCGCCACCCCCACCGCGCCACGGTGGGGGGCCGGGGACCGTCCGGTCATCGCCTGGTCACCCGACTCCCGAACGCTCGCCATCGGAGAGGACATCGGCGTACGCCTGTGGGCGGTGCAAGCACGAGAGCAACCGGCCTGGCTCGGCCCGGTGCCGGACGTACGCAAGATCCTCGACCTCGACTGGCATCAGGACGGGACCCTGATGGCACTGGCGCAGAGGGAACAGCACCTGGACGCGGGGAGACCGTCGGTACCGGCGAGCATGGTCGTGACCTGGCCGGCCCCGCACACCGATCCGGAGTTTCGGAGCTGGCACGAGGGCTTGCCCGGACGTCCGTACACGGGGCTGCGCCGACACCCCGACGGCGTGCGGGCCTGCCTGTTCGCCGGGCGGGGACCGGACCTGTGCGAACCCGACGGCCCAGGAATGCTGTGGCAGCGCAGCCGTCTCGGCCATCTGGGTCCCCAGACCAAGGCGGTGGAGTGGTCCCCCGACGGGCGCAGGCTGGCCGAGTTGCGCTCCCGCCACCAGGGATGGGCCGACATCGTCCTCTGGGACACCGACCGGGACCAAGAGCCGTCCGTGTCCGCACGGATCGACTGCGCTCCCGAGGAGACGACGGCGCTGGCGTGGTCACCCGGGGGAGACCTGTTGGCCACGGGCGGGGTCGGCGGGGTACGCCTGTGGAGACCGGAAGCGGGAAAGCGCCATCATGGTGGTTTCGACACGCGGGTCACCACACCCGTGTGGAGCCCCGACAGCGCCCACGTGGCGGTCTTCTCCCCGGTCACCGACGAATGGTTCGTGCTCGACGCCCGCGACCCGATCGATGCGGCACCGCTCGGCCGGGAGTGCCCCTTCCCCCGCCGCGACCCCGGGACGGAGAAGGAACTGATCGAGGTCGCGCGCCATGAGGGAAGGGACTACGACCTCTACACGAGCATGTACGGCCGCCATGTCCCCGATGCGATCAGCCCCGGGCAGGAGCTGTACGCCCTGGCGGGGACCGGCGCCCCCATCAGGGTCTTCGACCTGCTGGCCGGCGGTAGCCGCCAGTTGGGGGAGGAGGGGCCCGGGGGCCGGTGGGTGCTGCTCCGGTTCTCCCCGGGAGCGGACCGGTTGGTCAGCCTCCATCGGCGGACCCTGGACCGCGAAAGCGGCGGGGCGTGGGAAGAAGAGATCGTGCTGACCCTGTGGGACGTGGCCACGGGTCGGTGGAGGGCCCGTGAACGGATGCGGCAGGACCGCGGGTCGCAGACCCGGCGGGTGGATCACCCACGCGCCCTCGCCGTCAGCCGTACACACCTGGCCTGGTGCGGAGGGGACGGAACGATCGCCCTGCACGACTTGGCGACCTTGAAACCCCTGAGCCGCACGAGGACCACCGGGGCCACGACAGGTCTGGCGTTCTCACCCGACGAGAGCTCGCTCGCGGTGGTCGGCGAAGGCGGGGTGCGTGTGGTCGACCTGATCGGGGGCGAGGGCCGGCGCCAATGACTCCGCCCGGGGCGGCAGAACGAGGGCGGGAAGCCGGATCACCGAGGGCCGGCTCAGCGCCCGGCCGGGCCCTCGGCCGGGCGCAGACATGCCTCATCCGGAGATCAGAGGTGCCTCACTGGGCGATGGGAGCGCCGACAACGCTGTTTGCTCCCGCCTCGCTCTCGTACAGCTGGTCCAGGGCGGCGGCGATCTCACCCTCCAGGTCCTCGACGAAGTCTTCCGCGTCCTCGGTGTAGGCGCACACGGCCTCGAAGAGCTCAGCGGCGGCCTCGGCCCGGCCGCCCTCCTCCAGCATGCGCACCGTGTCGGCGGCGGTGTGCACGGCACGGGCGTAATCGGCCGCCTGTTCCTGGGGTACCGGTTCGGACACCTCCAACGCGCTCTCGAACAGAGTGGTCAGCGTGCCCGTGTCCCCGGACGCCACTGCGGCCCGGACCTCCAGGTCCAGGGTCAGGGCGGGGGAGTGCTCGGTCTCGGCCAGCAGGAGCCCCACGAGGCTCTCCTGGTCCAAGGAACGCAGGTGGGCGGCGATCTCGGGTACCTGGGGAGCCCGCTCACCGTGCTCGCGCTCGAAGAGGTGCACCAACCCCACCGCGACGACGTGTTTGCAGCAGTGGCCCTCCAGAGCCCAAGGGCAGTCGCAGCCCCAGGAGAAGTCGCCTTCATCGGTGATCTGGACGCGGTAGCGGGCCGTCCCGCTCACGGTGGCGTGTACCCGGCCCTGGCTGAAGCGTCGGCCGCACACACGGTCGAGGTAATCCAGCGCGCGGTCGAAGGAGGGCTGTCCGGCGATGTCGAGCAGGTGTTCACGCGAGAGTTCAGGCATGGCCGAAGTCAACCAGAAGTCCCGGGCCGCACCGAACGGGAGCCGTTGCTCAACCCTCGCCCGGGCACGCTCGCCGAAGGCCAGGCCTGTTCCGGGCGGGTCTACTCGGAGGCATCGGTCTCCACCGAGCTGTCGTCGAGCAGGCGTTGTACCTGTTCCACGGTAGGCAGTAGTGAGGTGTCGCCGGGCCGGCCCGTGTCGCCGGTCGAGTCACCGAGGAGCCGTCGCATCCCCAGGCGCAGCAGGGACCCGTCCACCGAAGCGACACCGCTGAGCGCGAGGACGGACACACCCTGCTCGAGCGCGGCCATGAGCTGGGCGACCTCATCGCCCGCCAGTGCTTCGTCCGGTGCTCGGTGGTCGCTTGCGACACGCTCGTAGGCATCGAGCAGTGTCCGGATCCGGATGCGCAGCGCAGGGACGAGCGTGTCGTCCCGGGCGGCGGTGGTGATGAATTCCAGCGTTGCCAGTTCGAACCCGCGCACCAGTTGCTCAGCCCGGTCCCGGTCACCGGCGACCTCTGCCGGAAGGGGGGCCCTGTCGGCCCCGGTGCTCCCGGCGGGGGCCAGAGGATCCCAGTCCTCACCACGCAGCGTGCTCAGGTTGTGGTCCAGCACTGCGAGAAACAGTTCGGCCTTGCCACCGAAGTTCGAGTAGACCGCTCCTTTGGAGAAACCGGCTGTGTCGGCGATCTCCTCCAACGAAGCGCCGTGGTAACCATCACGGCTGAAGTTCATCAACCCCGCCTCGATCAGAGCGTTGCGGGTCTGCAGCTTCTGCTCGGCACGAGTCCGTCGTCTCCGTCGTGCGGGCGTCTGCCGATGTTGGTCCATGCCCCGCAGCCTAGTACCGCACCAGCCAAGGTTCGCTCCGCCGCGGTCCTGACCGACACAGCACCGGCTCTCGGCGCGATGCTGCTCAGCGATGCCTCAGCTCAGTACACCCGCTTCGAGGCCCCCGCAGGGCCTTTCCGTACTGAGCGACCCGTCCATTTACGTACTTCCGGCATAGGGATACTTTTGTCATCTGGATACTGCTGGTATCTCAAATCTGGGCAGCGAAGCAGCTACGGAGATCACGATGGGTGACGCGATACTCGAGGTCGAAGACGTGACGCGGCGGTTCGGCCCGGTCCGTGCGAACGACGCAGTCAGCTTGCAAGCCAGGCCCGGCGAGGTGGTCGGACTGCTCGGACACAACGGCGCCGGCAAGACCACCCTGGTTTCCCAGCTGGTCGGGCTGCTTCGGCCCGACAGCGGGTCCATCCGGGTCGTGGGGGTCGACGCTGATGAACACCCTGCTACGGTGCGCCGCTGCGTGGGGCTGCAGGCTCAAGCGCAGGCGCCTTTGGACGGGCTGACGCCGAGAGAGGCGATCGAGATCGCCGGGCGGCTGCGCGGCATGTCCCGCGTGGCCGCCCGGGAGGCCGCCGAGCGCATGGCCGATGAACTGGACATCGGAGAGTGGTTCCACCGGAGGGCCGGGCCGGACGGTGGGGGGATCTCCGGAGGGGTTCGTCGCTTGACGGCGTTCGCCATGGCAGCGGTCGCCCCCGTGCCGCTGGTCATCCTCGACGAGCCGACCAACGACGTGGACGCGGCNCCGCGCCCCGCCGTAGGCGGCTGTGGAGCATGGTCCGCCGGCTCGGGGACGAGGGTGCCGGGGTCCTCCTGGTCACCCATAATGTCGCCGAGGCCGCACATGTGATGGACGAGCTGGCGGTACTCGACCGCGGTCGGGTGGTCGCTTCGGGAACACCGGCCCAGTTGCGCGCGGCCGAGGGCGGGGAGCTGCGCCTCGAACTCTCCCTGCCGCCGGAGGGTGAAGATCCGTCCGAGCTCCTCGGCGAACTGCCCGTCCGGTTCGCTCGCCGTGCCCGAACAGGGCATCGGGTGTTGTTGACCCTTGCCGCCTCCGATGCCGCGCGCGCGGTCGCCTGGGCCACCGCGCTTCGCACCGCCGACCGAATCGAGGGATACGCCCTCTCACCGATCACGCTCGAGGACGCCTATCTCGCAGCCACGGCTGAGGGTGGGGCGGCTCCGAGCCGTGAGGAGCCCGCCCATGCCTGAAACGAGCGTGCGTACGCAACCCGAACATCGGATGCTCACTGTTCCTGCGCGCGCCGGTATGGGGACGACGGTCTGGACCCTGCTGCGTTGGACGATGGCCCAGACCGGGGCGATGCTGCCGCTCTTCATCGTGGTCCAAGCGGCCATCGCGGGAGCTGTCGTCGTCGGGTTCGGTCTCCTCATCCCCGATATCGACACGCCCACGGCGGAACTGTTGTCCACCGGGGCCCCCACGATCCTGATCCTGGTGATCGGCTTGGTCCTGTGCCCGTGGGGCGTGGCCGCTGCCCGCACCAGCGGCACCCTCACCTACCAACGGGCGCTACCCGTGCCGCGACCACTGCTGCTGGTGTCCGATCTGATCGTCTGGCTGGTCATCGCACTTCCGAGCATCCCGGTCACGGTGCTGGTGGCGCGCCTGCGCTATGGGATCGAGTATTCGATCGATGGGCCGTTGCTGGTGGGAGCGTTCGTGCTCTCCACGGTCATGGCCGTATCGGTGGGGTATGCAACAGCGATGCTGCTGTCGCCGATGCTGTCGCAATTGGTCAGCCAGGTGATGGTGTTCTTCGTCATGCTCTTCTCACCGGTCACCTTTCCGAAGGACCAGCTTCCCGACTGGTTCCGGGCCGTCCATGAGGTACTCCCCTTCCAGGCCGCTGCCGATCTGCTGCGCGCCGGCCTGCTGTCGGACGGATTCGAGCCGAGCGGTCAGGCCTTGGTGGTCCTTCTCGTTTGGTGCCTGGTGGGGTTGACCATCAGTGTTCGAGCCATCATCCGGCGTGCTTAGGGGGCCTTCGACGCGTCGTTGGCCGGCGCTGGAGGAGGACGAAGCTCTGGCGAGGACCGACAGCGCGAACCGGAACGGCCGCTGGTCCAACCCCTGAGTGCGAAGCTTCCGGCAAGCGTGAACGGGAACGTGCCACCGGGGCCGGAGGGGCACTCGGAGCGTCTCACGGACGACCGAGCCACTCCGCCCCGCAGGGCGGCACCGGCATGGACGGTTGCTGGACGGGACACCACGACCGGTCACGTCCAGCGCCCCTCACCGCTCCGGGTAGCCGGCCCAGAAGAGCAGTTCCTCCGGCGGATCCAGGGGCGGCAACGCCGGATCTGCGGCACCGTTGTGCCAGTCGTGCGCCCGGACCGCCTCGAAGCACAGGCGCCACCAGCGCCCACGCTTCTCGGCTTCGGAAACGTCGGGCAGCCCGCGGGTCAACTCCCGGGCCACATCAGAGACGACGGCGAGGTTGTGCGCATGCGCGGCCTCGGCGCTGCCCTCCTGTCCGAGCACGGAATAGGGCCGCCCGACCTGCCCGTGCCCGCGTTCCTCGCCCCACCTCAGGCAGGGCTCGCAGCAGCACCGTCCCAGGCCTTCCAGATGCACGGTCGCCGTCGGCCCGGCCAGGTAGGTGAGCAGGCGCCGGTGCAGGATCCCGGGCCGGACGGGAGAGGCCGGCGGGAACGGCTCACCGGGGTAGGGCTTCGCGTCGACGGCGGTCGTGGTCTCGTCGAAGGAGACGAAGGAGGCGCCGTGGGCCAGGGCATCGAGCGCCGCCAGGCCGGGGCCGAGTACGGCGGTGTCCGGGCTCTCGGTGACAACGCAGCGCAGCGCCCGGAGCCGCTCGACCGAGTCCACGGGGCTGTGTTCGGCATCCAGGACCAGGGCCTTGGGGATCCGTACCGAGTCCAACAGCGCCGCCAGGACCTGCGCGCCCGTCGCCGTCAACCAGCCCGGTCCCAGGGGGACGGCGAGCACCAGACGGTGCGTGCGGACGTCCTCCACCAGGCGCACCGCTTCCATGAGCGCCTGAATCCCGGCCTTGTCGCAGGTCAGGAGTCCGGTCGGGGTCAGAACGAGATCGAAGGGAGCGGACCACCGGTCGAGCTCGGCCAAAGCCCGCGGGGGATCCCCTTCGGGGTTGAACAGGCTCGGCGGGGTGAAACGGAACGGGTGTCGGGGGGTGGCCGTCTCCGTCCGGTACCGCGCCGGGTCCAGGACCAGTGGGCGAGGACGCCCCGACCCCACGGTCCAGCGGTGCTGGGGCGGGACCGGACCCGCGGGCAGAACGGCGCCCGCAGCGGACTCGGGCACATGTTCCAGGAGTGTGCTCGTGCTCTCGCGCAGGTGGAGCAGGACACGGGAGAGGGGATCGGACGAACGCGGTAGTGGGTCGGGGGAGCGCGGCACCGCTTCACCTCGTGGGTCGCTCTGTGGCTGTGTGGAGAGGCATTCCCCTTTCGGTGCGCTTCTGTGGTCGATTGTCCGCTTGTGGTCACGCACGGAGTCGATGTGTGTTCCTCGGGTAGGCCCATCCGGGCCCAGGTCCTGAAACCGCCGGAACCGAGTCGCACGCCCGTGGCCGCAGTCCTCTCACGGACACACGACGGACCGACCCTCAGAACCGACCGGTGGCTGACCCGGCTCAGCCACCGAAGACCTTCGCGGGGCCGGTTCGACAGGGCCGGTTCGAACAGAGCCGGTACCGCGGGGCCGTCCGTGGCGTCCGGCCCGAACGCTCGTTCCAGCTCCGGCCGACTTCGGCACACCTCCTACCGCTCCGGGGGAGGGCCCGGATCAGGCCAACGGCGGGGGTGCTCGGTGACCTCCGCGTTCTCGGGGGCCGAGGAGGGCAGGTCCTGCGCACGACGGGCGTAGGACCGGGTCCAGGGCGTGTCGGTGATGCCGTGCGCGTACACGCTGAGCAGCACCGTCACCCCGACGGCCACCAGGATCCGGTCACTGACCGCGGTGTCGAACTGCTCGACCACCATCAGCGCGAACACGATCGAGGCCAACCCGCGCGGCCCGAACCAGCCCAGGAAGAGCACCGTCTCCAGACGCAGCCGGGTACCGAGCGTGGCCACAGCCACAGCCAGCGGACGCACCACCACAAGACTCAGCACGGCGTACACCACGATCCGCCAGTCGACGTCACCGAGCCGGGGACCGATGACCAACGCGCCGAAGAGCAGGAAGGTGAGCATGCTGACCAGTTCCCCCTCGCGTTCGGTGAACTGGTGCACGAACCTGCGATCGCTGCGGGCGGCCGTACCGAACAGGAGCCCGGCGGCGAACGCGGACAACAGGCCGTTGCCCTGAATCGTCTCGGCCGCGGTGTAGGCCACGGCGGCCAGCGCCAGGGGGAACAGGCGCCGGTAGGTCCCGTTGATCCATCCGGCGGTGTCGGCCAGGACCAGCGCCCGGCCCCCCAGACCGCCGACGGCCAACCCCATCAGCAGCCCCAGAGCAACCTCCTGCGCGGTCATGAACACCCAGTCCGGGGCCGAATCGGCCGCATCCTCCAGGTTGCCCGCCATCGCGGACAGGACCACCACCACGGGCAGGACGAGGCCGCCGTTGAGACCGCTCTCCACGTTCAAGCCCTGCTTGATGCGCCCCGGTAGACGCTCGTCGGCCACCACGGACTCACCCAGGGCTGCATCGGTCGGAATCAGCACCGCCGAGAGCAGCACCGCCCCGAGCAGCCCGAGGGTGGGCAGCAGGCCCCATGCCAACAAGGCGCCCAGGGCCGCACCGAGCGGCAGGCCCGCGCCCAGCAGCCGGAGCGGGAGGTGGTAGTCCCGGCGCAGAGCGCGCAGGTCGATCCGGACGGCGTCGCTGAAGAGCACCAGCACGAGAGTGGCCTCGGTCAGGATCCGTACCACCTGGCCGGGCACCGTGCCGTCCAGGACCCCGGTGCCGGCCGGACCCAGCACCAGGCCGCCGGTGACGAAGACCATCGGAGCCGTCAACCAGGCACCCCGTGTCCACCCGGAGATGAGCGCATAACCCAGGAACAAAACCGAGATCGCCAGGACGACGGCCAACGGGTTCGACCTTCCTCTCCGTGCCGCTCGGGGCTCCGCCGGACCGGACACAGAGCTGTTCCGGCAGTGGGAGCGATCGTGTCAGCACGAAGACGGACAAGCCAGAGGACGCTCGCGGGCACGCCGAGGCGAGGATGGGCGCCCTGCGGCAACGGACCGTGAAAAGCTCGACGAAGGTCGAGCCGAGTCGAGCCCAGGGAGAACCGCCATGGCGCACGAGAACCCGCAGTTCAACCTCGTCAGCACCGGCATCGAACAGCTGCAGGAGAGCAACCCGGGCCAAGAGGGGCGAGTGTCCCCCGAACGCCTGTACTCCGGGCAGGACGTACGCATCATGCACCTGGTACTGGACGCGGAGATGGCCGAACACCGCGCCCCCTCACCGACCGTGGTGCAGGTGCTCCAAGGCCGCGTGCGCTTCGACATCGAGGGCGAGGGCCACGATCTGGGGGCCGGTGGTATCGTCCACGTCGCCGCCGGGGTCCCGCACGCACTCACCCCGGTCGGGGGCGCGGCCCGCATCCTCATCCACCTGCTCCACCCGGTACACCGAGGCCCGGGCGAGTACGGACAGTGAGCCCGGGTCGGCCCACGCTCCGAACCGAAAGCGAGGCCGGTTGTACGCAGGGACCTTCACGCTCGTGGCCCATGACCCCGCCACGGGCACGTGCGGCGTCGCCATCAGCAGTCGGATGCCGGCGATCGGTGCGTTCACCGTGTTCGCCCACGCGCGGGCCGGTGCCGTGGCCACCCAGGCGCTGATCAACCCCTTGCTGGGCGCCGACGCCCTGGAGCTGCTGCGGTCCGGCCCCGCAGAAGACGCGCTGGAGCAGGTCCTGGCCACCGACCCGGACGTGGACTCGCGCCAGGTCGCCCTGGTCGACACCGAGGGCCGCCCGGCCGCCCATACCGGTGAACAGACCCACCCGTGGAGCGGCCACCGGCTGGGTGAGGGCTACGCCGTGGCAGGCAACATCCTCACCGGGGCCGACACGCTCGACGCGATGGCCGCCCGATTCGAGGCGACGGCGGAGGAACCCATGGACGAACGGTTGCTCAGCGCCCTGGAGGCCGGGCAACAGGCGGGGGGCGATCGTCGGGGACGACAGAGTGCCGCACTGTACGTGCACACCGGCAACCCCTACCCCTACCTGGACCTGAGGGTGGACGAGCACCCCGACCCCGTGGCCGAACTGCGCCGGGTGCACGGGGTCGCCCAGCACGAACTCCTGCCGTTCGTGGAGGCCCTGCCCACACGCGCGCGCCCGGGTGGTTCCTTCGAACGGCTGCTGGAGTTCGGCGACTGATGGCCCTCAGCCCCGTCGGCGCAGGTGCGCCAGCTCGGTGCGCAGCTCCTCCACCAGGTCCCAGGCGCGTTCCAGGGGCCGGTCCTGGCAGCGCTCCTCCTCCGGCGGGGCGGGCACCGGCGCGGAGGAGGCCGCTCCCGCCGGGGGAGCGAGGCTGACCCGGTCCACGCCGTCCTGGGCCTCGATGTCGAAGACCACACGGTCGGAACGGTGCCAGCTCTCGAACCACTCCAAGGGGGAACCGTCCTGGTCGAAAGTGCCGCCCTCCAGCAACAACAGCGGCGACTGGGCGGGCACGTCGAGGCCGCGGGCGATACGCGGGTCGGCCGGCACCGCACGGATCTGGCGCCGGCCGCTCGTGGGGGAGGCGCCGAAGGAATCGCGCATGACCCGGTGCAGGGAGGCGTCGTCCAGCATCCGGTCGGTCAGCCCGGCGAACCGGCGGCGGGGCAACCACGTACGCACGTGCGAGAGGGGCTCGCCGCCGACCGAACGCAGGCGTTCCAGACGCAGCAGCTCGTCCGTGCCCAGATGGCGGGTGGCCGCGGGCGGAGCGGTACGGACGTGGACGAGCGAGACCACCGCTGTGGACAGGCGCAGCCCCTCCGAGGAGAACTGGTCGTGCAGCCCGGTGACCCGCTGCACCAGCCGGTGGTGTTCGGTGGGAGCGGCCGCCACGGGGGCGCGCCCGCGCGCACGGTGCACCGTGCCCTCGTCGATGAGGGTGCCCAGGGCCTGGCGGACCACGCTGCGCGAGACCCCGTAGCGCTCGCGCAGGGCGGCCTCGCTGGGCAGGGTCTCACCCGGGGGTATCGACCGGTCCCGGATCTCCGCGCGAAGGGCGTCGGCCACCTGGGCGTGCAGGGGGCGGGTCTCGGAGCGGTCGACAGGCATGGGCGCCATTTTAGGGCTCCTGGCGCGGTCACGGGCCTCACGGGCCCCGCGGCGGGCCGGGTCTTGCACCTCACGCGACGTCAGGAAATAACGTGCTCCTCCAGTGCCGCGACGAGCGGCGCAGCAGCGACGAGGAGGGGCGGACATGGGGAGCGGCGCAGACCCGGGCGGGCCGGGTGGACAGGCCTGGAAGGTGGGCGAACTGGCCCGCCGGACCGGGTTGACGGTGCGTACCCTGCACCACTACGAGCAGGTCGGACTGGTGCTGCCCGCCCGGCGCAACGGTGCGGGCCACCGCCTCTACGGCACGGAGGAGGTGGAGCGCCTCTACCAGGTGCTCGCCCTGCGTGAGCTGGGCCTGTCCTTGGAACGCATCCGCGGACTGCTCGATGCCGCTCCGTCCACCGCAGGCTCGCTCCCGCCCTTGGGAGATCTGCTCGCCGAGCAACTCGCCCAGGTGGAACACCGCCTGCGGGTCCTGCACGACCTGCGCGGCACACTCACCGCCCTGGTCGCCACGGCCCGGACCGGACCCGGACTGGACGCCCCCGCGCTGCTGGAACTCATCGAAGGGATGACCACCGTGAACGAGACCTTCAACGCCCATTTCACACCGGAACAGATCGCGGAGCTGGAGCGGAGGCGGGCCACGCACAGCGATGCCGTCACCGACGTCATCGACGCCTGGCCGGCGCTCCTGGCCGACGTCGGGTCCGCCGTTGCCGCCGGCACCGACCCGGCCTCCGCGGAGGCCGCTGAACTGGCGCGGCGCTGGGCCGAACTCCTGCACGGCTTCCACCGGGGCGACGCCGACATGCGCGACTCCCTGTACCGGATGCGTGAGGAACACGCCGAGGAGGTCCAGTCCCACGGCGGGCCCTCACAGGAGGCGATCGACTTCATCACCCGCGCCCAGCAGGCACATTCCTGACCGGCGCGCTCTGCGGACCCGACCCGGGCGGACAGGCCGGGAAGGCGCTGAGTCGGCCCGACCGGGAGCCGGCTCAGCGGCCCCTCTTTCTGAGACCGCCGAGCTCCTTCTCCGCCGGCGACTTGACCTTCTTCTTCACCTGTCGGGGCGGACGCGGGCTGGGCGTCGTGGTCAGCAACGCTGGGCCAACTACCGCATCCCGGCCCGCTCGAGCGCGGTCTCGTTGCGGAAGGACGACGGATCACCGTTTCCCGAGGGGATGGTGCATCCGTCGTCCTTCCTCGGCCCCCGGTCAGGTGCCGGAATTGGTCGCCCTCCACACGTGGCGCCAGCCGGGGGCCAGCTCTGCGGCGCGGCGCATCGCCAGTACCAGGCTCGCCTCGCGGGCGATGCCCTGCCCGGCGATGTCGAAGGCGGTCCCGTGGTCCACGGAGACCCGAACGACGGGCAGGCCGGCGGTGATGTTGACGCCGTCGTCGCCGTAGACCGCCTTGAAGGGCGCGTGGCCCTGGTCGTGGTAGCAGACCGCGACCAACTTCCACTTGCCGTTGACGGCGGCGGGCACGAGCGCGTCGGCGGGCAGCGGGCCGTGGGCGTTGATGCCCTCGGCGCGGGCGCGTTCGATCGCGGGCTCCAGTACGTCGGCGTCCTCGTCGCCGAACAGGCGGTTCTCCCCGGCGTGCGGGTTGAGCCCGGCCACACCGATGGGTTCGTCCGCCTCGCCCTGGGCCTTGGCGAAGGCGCTCATCAGGCGCAGGACCTCCAGGGTCCGCTCCTGGGTGATGTCCCCGATGGCCTGGCGCAGCGACACGTGCGTGGTCAGGTGGAAGAAGGACAGCTCACCGGCGGACAGCACGAGGCTGTAGTCGCTCACACCGAACTCGTGGGCGAGCAGCTCGGTGTGCCCGGGCCAGGGGTGGCCGCCCATGTGCATGGCGGCCTTGTTCAGCGGCGGGGTGACGATGCCGTCGACCAGGCCGCGCTTGGCCAGGTCGACCGCTTCGATGACAAAACGTGCGGCCCCGTCGCCGGCCTCGGCGCTGAGCTCGCCCAGGGCCACGTGCCCCAGGGAAGGACCGGTCTGGACGAGGTCGATGACCCCGGGCTCGTCGGCGGCGTCCTCGGGGCTGCTCACCGGGTTGACGACGGCCGGATCGGCGCCGATCGCGGTCACCGCCCGGCGCAGGGCGTCGGCGTCACCGACGACGACGGGCCGGGCGTACTCGCGTACCTCGGGATGGTTGAGCAAGGACTTGGCGGTGATCTCCGGGCCGATACCGGCCACGTCCCCGAGAGTGATGGCAAGCGTGGGGCGTTCGGTGGGACGGCTCATGCGTTCTGGCCTTTCGTGTGGCGGACGGTGTCGGCGGCGTCCAGGAGTGCGGTGGGAGAGCCGAAGCCCCCCGCCTTGGTGACGATGGCGAGCCCGTGCCGGGGACCGCCGGAGACGGTCCCGATCGGGATCCCGGGTGCGACCTCGCCGGTGAGGGCGATCGCGCGGGCCTGCATCTGGGTGGTCAGGGCCCGGGCCCCGTCCCCGCCGGTGACGACCAGGCCGGCGATTGTGTGTTCCTCGGCGATGTGTGCGGCCAGGCCGCCGAGGCGGCGGGCCACGTCCGCGGGGGACAGGGCTCCGTCACGGTCCTCGGGGGCCACCAGGGCCAGGCGCGGCGCGTGCGGGTCGAAACGCTCCAGGACGGTGCGGCTCCAGGCCTGCCACGCCTCTTCGTCGGCGAGGTCGGCCGCGCCGGGCCGCTCCACCCGGGTTCCGGGCTCGGCGGCCAGGCACGCGACCTGTTCGCGGGTGTTGCTGTGCAGCGAGGTGACCACCACCAGGGAGGGCCCGTGCGGCTGCTGGAGCGCCCAGGCGTGGGCCAGCTGGGCGGCGAGCCCGGCCGAACCCACGGGTACCGCGTCGGGACCCAGGGCGGCCACGGCGGCGGCCACGCGCCCCAGGTCGGCCTCGGTCTCGGCGTCCACGACCGCCACGGGCCCGGCAGCGCGCAGGAGTTCGGCATCCCGCCGGGTGTCGGTGCCGGTCAGGCGTACGTACTTCGCCCCCAGCAGCTCGTCCACACGGCTCTCGGTGACCGGGGTGACCGGGTCCTGTCCCACGGCGGTGCGGTGGACCTCGGTCCCCTCGACGAGCAGGACCCCGTCGCGGACGGTACGGCCGTTGGCGGGGAAGGCGGGGCAGACCACGGCGACCGCGTCGGGGCCCCAGACCTGCAGGACGCCGTCGATCTCGGCACGGATGGGACCGCGCAGAGTGGAGTCGACCTTCTTGTAGAGCAGGTCGACCCCGGCGGCGCGCAGGTCCCGCACCGCCTCGCCGGCGGCCTGTGCGGCATCGCCGACGGGCAGGGCACGCGAGTCGGTGGTCACGGACACGACCTCGGCGGCGGTCCCGGAGGCCGAGAGCTGGAGCTCGGTCCGCCACCCGGCGCGCACGAATTGGACGGCGGTGTCTCCCGCGCCGGTCAGGTCGTCGGCGACCACGGCGATGTGCGGGCCGGTCATGAGCGCTCCTCCCCTGTGTTGCTCTCGGCCTCGACCGGGGCCTCTTCGTTCTTTTCGGCCTGGGCCGGTTGGGCTCCGGCGCGGCGCAGCACCCACGTGGTGACCACCGGGGCGAGCAGTGCGGTGACCAGGACACTGGCCGCGACCTGGGAGGTGGCGGTGCCGACGTAGGAAGCGAAGGAGGGGTCGGCGGCGGCGACGATGGCCGGGGTCGCCACGGCGTTGCCCGAGGCGGTACCGGCGGCGAAGCCGATGCCGGACTCCTTGCCGCGGCGCAGCAGGAAGCGGTAGCCGAGGTAGACGAACCCGCCGGTGATCAGGGTGATGACCGCGCCGAGGAGGATGCCGGTCAGGCCGCCCTGGGCGACGTCGGCGAGGTTGATGTCGGTGCCGAGCGCGAACGCGAAGAACGGGATCACGATCGAGGGGACCGGCTTGAGGGCCTGGCTCCACTGGTGGTCGATGTTGCCGATCAGGACGCCCAGCAGGAACGGCACGATCGCGGCGAGCAGGGTCACGAAGGGGATCTGTCCCAGCCCGGAGGCGCCGATGAACAGCAGGGCGAAGAAGGGGCCGTCGTTGACGGCGCCGGCGATGTAGGCACCGCGGTCCTTGGCGCGTCCGTACTGGCCGGTGATGGCCAGCCAGAGGCCGCCGTTGGCGTTGGTGGCGGCGGCCATCATCGCCAGCACGGAGATACCCAGGACACCCTCGGGCCCGGTGAGCATGGCCAGGGCGATGACGAGCAGGCCGGGGACGAGGCTCTTGCCGAGCAGGACCACACCGGTGGTGGCCAGGACGGGCCCGCTGGTGCGCAGGCTGACCTGGGTCCCGGTGGCGAAGATCAGCAGCGCGATGAGCGGCATGGCGCTGTCCTTGAACAACGCGGTGGTGAAGCTGCCGATGTCGAGGGCGGCCGGGGCGAAGGTACCGATGACCGAACCCAGGACCAGGGGAATGAGCATGGCCCCGCCGGGGATCTTGTTCATCCAATGGAAGAGCGGGACCGGTGACCCGTGGTTGTCGCGCATGAGTGTCCGTTCGCAGGGGCCCCGGGCGTGGCTGTACCCGGGGCGTGACGCATATTGTCCGTACAGATTGTACGTACAGAATCGTGCTCTGCCAACGCCCGTGCACATAAGTTCACAGGCCAGAGCCGTGCCAGAGCCCTGAGAGCGCCCCGGAGTCCCGTACACGCAGGGCTTTCCGGAGCGCTCCGGCCTGTTCGTGGATCACACTTCCGCTCTCTCCCGCAACCGGTTCAACACCGAGGGCAGTCCATCCGAGTGCGCCACTGTCAGACGCCGCGTGGCACGGGTGACACCCACGTACAGGTCGTTGGCCCCGCGCGGCTGCTCCAGCACCGTCCCCGGCTCGACCACGATCACCGAATCGAACTCGAGCCCCTTGGCCTCGGTCGCGGTCAGGGCCACCACCTCCTGGGACAGCGCATCGCGCCCCGGCGCCGGACGAGCCGCGCCGGGCACGGCCATGGCGACCCCCTCGACCAGCCGGTCCGCGGTGATCAGCGCCAGACGCCCCTCACCGAGCTCGGCGAGCTCCTCCTCGACCAACCCCGGAAGTGCCTCCGCCCAGGGGCCTTCCAACGCGACGGCGCGAGGGGCCTCCCCCTCGGTCCGTACCGACTCGGGCGGCTCCTGCCCCGGTTCGGCCCGGGCCAGCACGTCCGCGGCCACCGCCATGATCGGAGCGGGGGTGCGGTAGTTGACGCGCAGGTGCTCCACGTGCACCTTGCCCGGGGCGTGGTGCTCCAACGCCTGGGTCCAGGAGCCCGCCCCGCCCGCGCCACCGGTCTGGGCCAGGTCGCCCACCACCGTCAACGACCGGGTCGGCACCCGCCGCACGACGGCGCGCCAGCCCATCGCGGACAGCTCCTGGGCCTCGTCGACCACGGCGTGCCCGTAGGCCCACTCACGATCGGCCCCGGCCCGCTCTGCGGTGGTGCGCTCGGGGCCGCCGCCGTGGTGGAAAGCGGCGAAGTCGGCGACCTCGATCCGGTTGTCCTCGTGCATCCCGGTGGCCTCCAGGGCGCCCTGGGCGTAACGGATCTCCTCCTCCTGCTCTGCCCGCCTGCGCCGCTCGGCCGCCTGCTCGGCGCTGTTGTCCTCGCCCAACAGTTCGGCCGCCTCGTCCAGGAGCGGAACGTCCTCGACGGTGAAGGGCGCTCCGCTCTCCCGGGCCAGCAGCACACGCTCGTGTGCCGAGAGCCCAGCGCTTTCGCCCGCACGTTCCAGGGCCCGGGCATCGCTCCAGAGACCGTCGAGCAACTGCTGCGCCGTCAAGTACGGCCACAGGGCCTCCAACGCCGTGTGGACCGGGTCCTCGAACCAGAGCCGCTCGGCCAGGAACGGCAGGTCCTCCTCGTCCACCGGCCGTTCGAGCAGGTGCGACTCGGCGCGGGCGAGCTCCTGCAGCAGGGTGGTGACCACGTACTTGCGGGCGACGTTGTGCGCCAGGCCCAGGCCGCGCGCGGTCTCCAACACGTGTGTGCAGGTGGCGCCGGGCACGGTCACCGTGCCGGCGTCGGTGGCCACGTGCAGGTCCCCGGTGCCGAAGGCCTGCTCGGGGGTGCGCTGATGGTCCCGGACCGCCGCCCGCACCAGGTCGACCATCCGCACCGACCCCTTGACCCGGGCACGCTCGTGGTCCTCGTGTTCGGTGGCGCTCACCCCGGGCACGAGCTCGCCGAGGGTGCGCATGACCGCCTCGCTCTCGCCCAGGGCGGGCAGGACGTCGCCGATGTAGCGCAGGAACGCCGGGTTGGGCCCCAGCACCAGCACACCGCGCCGCTCCAGGACCCTGCGATGGGTGTAGAGCAGGTAGGCGGCACGGTGCAGGGCCGCCACGGTCTTGCCGGTGCCCGGGCCGCCCTGGACCACCATGATCCCCGACAGCGGAGCACGGATGACCCGGTCCTGCTCGGCCTGGATGGTCGCCACGATGTCGCCCATGCGCCCGGTGCGCCCGCGCTGCAACGAGTCCAGCAAGGCGGCCTCGCCGACCAGCCCGTTGCGTTCGGACTCCGAGAGCCGCTCGGGGTCGAGCACGTCGTCGTCCAGGCCCACCACCCGGCGCCGGCGCACCCGCAGGCTGCGGCGGCGGGTCACGCCCTGGGTGTCGAACGGGGTCGCCGCGTAGAAGGGGCGCGCGGCGGGGGCGCGCCAGTCCACCAGGATCGTCTCGTACTCGGAATCACGCAGGCCGATGCGGCCCACGTAACGGGCCTCGGTCTCGTCCTCGCCGGGGTGGGCCAGGTCGATGCGGCCGAAGCACAGCCCTTCCTCGACCGAACCGAGCTGTGCGCGGCGCCGGCTCTGCTCGAAGACGCGGGTCTCGCGCTCCTCCAGTGCTGCGTACCCGGTGCGATCCTGGGCGTGGGCCTCGGCGAGCCGGCCCTCGGTGTTCTCCCGCAGCTCGTCCAGGCGCCGGTACATCCGGTCGACCCGGGCCTGTTCGGTGGCCAGGGCCGTGTGTTCCGCGGAGGCGCTGACGGTGCTCTCGGCGTCTGATTGACCGTGGTTCATGAGCGTGATATCCTGACCGTGGAATAGATGTGAAATCATCTCTTCTGAGCTGAAGAGCTCCGTATTCTAGCACGGAGCTCTCCTTTTTATGTGCCCTGTGCCCAGGTCCGTGCTCTGTGTGCTCGCCCTGCCCGCGCGACTCACGCCCGCGCCCCTCTCCCCACCACTGCGCACAGCGGTTACACTCGTGGCCATGGCAAACGTGAACCCCACCCAGTGGTGGCGCCGCCTCTAGGCGGCGCTCGAGGAGTTCGCGTACACCCGAGACAGCGACCGCCCCGTACCGGCGGTCGTTCTTCGTGTCCACGGCCCCGGTCGCGCGGTCCCCGACCAGCTTCCGCAAAGGACCGCCCGTGAAGCCCAGCCACGAGCACACCAGCACCCACCGCACCCGGGGCGGGGTCACCGTCCACCGCCACGCCGCCCCGTGCGAGCCCGACGTCCTCACCCAGCTCGTACAGGACGTCGAGCACCGCCGAGGGGGCGTCCTCTCCTCCGGCATGGAGTATCCGGGCCGCTACGACCGCTGGCACCTGGGCTACGTCGACCCCTGCGTCGAGGTCTCCACCCGCGACCGCGACGTCACCGTCGAGGCCCTCAACGAACGCGGCCGGGTCCTGCTGCCCGTCCTGGCCCAGGCGCTGACCACCGTCGCCCCGCTGCACACCAGCACCGAGGACCGGGCCGCACTCACCGTCCCCGAGCCCGACCCCGGCGCCTTCTTCACCGAGGAGGAGCGCAGCCGCCGCCCCAGCGTCTTCACCGCCGTGCGCGCCCTGATCGAGGCCATGTCCAGCCCCCAGGACCCCAACCTCGGGCTCTACGGTGCCTTCGGATACGACCTCGCCTTCCAGTTCGAACCGGTCGAGCGCCACATCGCCCGCGACCCCGGGGACCGCGACCTCGTCCTGCACCTGCCCGACGCGATCGTGGTCCGCGACCGCAAGCGCGAGACGTGTGTGCGCTACACATACGAGTTCACCGTCCCCGGCGAGGGCACCCGCGCCGAGGCGAGCACCGAGGGCCTGGCCAGGCACACCGGCCCCACACCGCCCGTGCGCGCCGCCCAGGTCCCGGCCGGTCCCGAACCCGGCTCCTACGCCCGGGTGGTCGCCCGCGCCAAGGAACGTTTCCGCCGCGGCGACCTGTTCGAGGTCGTGCCCGGCCACCGCAACTACGCCCGCTGCTCCTCGCCCGCCCGCTTCTACGAAATGCTGCGCGAGCGCAACCCTGCCCCCTACGAGTTCTTCTTCAACCTCGGCGCGGGCGAGTACCTGGTCGGGGCCTCCCCGGAGATGTTCGTGCGCGTCAGCGGGCGGCCCGGAGAAGGACAGCGGGTGGAGACCTGCCCGATCTCGGGAACCATCCGCCGCGGCGAGGACGCCCTGGGCGATGCCGAGAACATCCAGGAACTGCTGTCCTCGGACAAGGAGAAGTCCGAGCTGACCATGTGCACCGACGTCGACCGCAACGACAAGTCCCGGGTGTGCGAACCGGGCAGCGTGCGTGTCATCGGACGCCGGCAGATCGAGATGTACTCGCGCCTGATCCACACCGTCGACCACATCGAGGGCACCCTGCGCCGCGACTTCGACGCCCTGGACGCCTTCCTCACCCACATGTGGGCGGTAACCGTCACCGGGGCCCCCAAGACCTGGGCGATGCGCTTCATCGAACAGAACGAGTCCAGCCCCCGGCGCTGGTACGGGGGCGCGGTCGGTGCCCTCAACTTCGACGGTTCCATGAACACCGGCCTGACCCTGCGCACTGCCCACATCCGCGACGGGGTCGCTTCGGTGCGCACCGGCGCCACCCTGCTCTACGACTCCGACCCCGAGGCCGAGGAACGGGAGACCCTCCTCAAGGCCAGGGCGCTCATGGAGACCCTCGCCCTGGGGGAGGAGGCCGACCGCGACCCCGCGCAGGCCGCACCCGCACAGGCCGTGCCCGAACCCGCCCCGGCGCCTGCGGGCGAGGGGATGCGGGTCCTGCTCGTCGACCACGAGGACTCCTTCGTCAACACCCTTGCCGACTACGTGCGCCGCCACGGGGCCGAGGTCACGACCGTGCGCTACGGGCTCGGCCCCGAGCTCCTGGACCGGCTGGACCCCGACCTGGTGGTGCTCTCCCCGGGACCGGGACTGCCGAGCGATTTCGGCATGAACGAGCTGCTCGACGCGCTGGCCGCCCGAGAACTGCCGGTCCTGGGCGTGTGCCTGGGCCTGCAGGGCATGGTCGAGCACGCCGGCGGCGAGCTGCGCACCCTGGAGGAACCGGTGCACGGCAAACCCGGGCAGGTCCGGGTCTCCGGCGGGACGCTGCTGAGCGGACTGGGCGAGGACGAGCGCTTCCCCGCCGCGCGCTACCACTCCACCTACACGCTTCCCGATCTGGTCAAGGGCTATGAGGTCACCGCCGTGCTGGAGGGCGGGGCCGGGGAGGGGCCGATCGTCATGGGGATCGAGGACCCGGCCACCGGATGGTCCGCGGTGCAGTTCCACCCCGAGTCGATCCTCACCGCCGGGGTGGGCGAGGAGATCGTGGCCCGCACCCTGCGTTCGGCGCGCCGGCGAGGGCCGACAGCACGTTTTCCGACCTCGGGCCGTGTTTGATCGCCCCGTGACCCGGACAGAGGGCGGGCATGGGACTCCTGCTGACGATTCTCGGAATCATCGTTCTCGTCTCCGGCGTGCTCGGGGTGATCCGAGGACAACTCCTGTGGGGCATCGTCCTCATCGTCATCGGACTCGCCCTCACCCCGGGCTACTTCTACGGCTTCTGAGGCCCTGTCGGCCCCGGGCCCACGATCGGGCGGGGCGGGCCCGGGGCCGCAGCCGTGTACCCTCGTACGTGGCTGTTCAGCCCCGCCCCACTCGTGCAACCGTGCCCTGACAAGAAGCAGGTCACGGCACTCACGCGTGCCCGGAGCGGGGGGAGTATCAACGGGAGGCAAACCGTGCAGAGGGTCGAGCCGCAGGTACGACTGGTCGCGCGTCCGCAGGTGGACTACGAGGCGATCACCGACTACCTCGAGGAGGTCGGGGGCCAAGCGTGGCTGGAGCGGTTCGACCGCGGTGAGCTCGACACCCACCTCAACGACCCGCAGAACCTCGCCGAGTTCGCGGGCCGCCTGTGCTACCGCTCCTGGGAGCCGGGCCTGAACCCCAACGTCACGCGCGTGCGCACCGACCAGGACGCCTACCTGGGCAATCTCCTGCGCAGCATGCACGGTTCGGTCCTGGAACACATCAGCTTCAGCTTCGTGCTCCACAACGTCTCCCGCGTGCTCACCCATGAGCTCATCAGGCACCGCCCCGGCGTCGCCGTCTCCCAGGAGTCGCTGCGCTTCGTGCGCCTGACCGACCTGCCGTTCTGGTTCCCCGACTGGGCCGAGGACGACCCCGAGCTCATGGAACGCGCCACCGAGATGCTCGGGAAGATGGAAGAGTTCCAGTTCTGGATGGCCGAGCACTTCGGTCTGGACGACGACGGGGTCAAATTCTCGGAGAAGAAACACAAGACCTCCTTCATGCGCCGTTTCGCCCCCGAGGGCGTGGCCACCGGCCTGGTGTGGACCGCCAACGTGCGCACCCTGCGCCACGCCCTCGAGGCCCGTACCGCTCCCGGGGCCGAAGAGGAGATCCGCCTGCTGTTCGACCGCATCGGGAGCACCCTGAAGGAGGAGGCCCCGGCGCTGTTCGGCGACTACACGGTGGAGGACGGGTCCTGGGTGCCCGAGTGGCGCAAGGTCTGAGCCTTCGTCCCACGATCCACGCGCCCGCCGCCGGCCCCCTCCGGCGGCGGGCGCGCCCGTGTGCGCGTCCGCGCCCGCCCAAGTGCGCGTCAAGGTTGGGCATGGGTTCTCCCCATACTGTGGGCCCGGCATCGTCGTTCCTGGTAGTTACGGGTATGAGACCGCCCAGTGCGGAGCGGGCGACCCCTCGGGGCGTCCGCCACCGGCGGGGGGCGACCCGCAGGCGCTCCAGTCCCGTGAACCATCCAAGAACGGGGAAGACCGTGGCACACGATCTCAGGCCGGAGAACCTCATCGGACACCAGCTCCTGGACGGAGAAGGGCACAGCGTCGGCAAGATCAACCAGGTCTACCTGGACGACCGCACCAACGAACCCAGCTGGGTCTCGGTGCACACCGGGTTGTTCGGGCGCAAGGAGACCCTGGTGCCGCTGCAGGGCGCCCAACCGCAACAGGAGGACCTTCAGGTCCCCTACGACAAGGCCACCGTCAAGGACGCGCCGCACGTCGAATCGGGGAGCCACATCTCACCGGAGACCGAAGCAGAGGTCAGGGACTACTACGCAGAACGCGGCATGGCCCCCGACCAGCGGGGCGGACGGCACGAGAGAGAGCAGTCCGCGGCCCGCGAGAGCGAAGACAGCAGGGCGCCCGGAACCGGGTACTCCGAGGCCGATGTCTCGATGCCCGAGGGCGACGAACACGCGGAGACGGCCCCGCCGATGGCCGCCACCGAACCGGACACCGAGGCCACCGGGACCGAGGACCAGATCACCGAGTCGGGCACGCCCGGGGTCATGTCCCCGGACGGCTCGAGAACCGGTACCGGGATGCCCGGTGAGACCGAGGCCGGGACCGCACGGCGTCCCGACACCGTCCCTCTGACCGGGCACACGGAGGCCGAGCAGGGCCCCGGGACCGCAACCGTGCCTTCCCAGTCCGACTCCGTCGACGACATCGCGATGACCCGTTCCGAGGAGCAGGTCGACCTCGGTGTCGAACGTGTGGAGACCGGCCGGGCCCGCCTGCACAAGTACGTCGACAACGAGAACTTCGAGGAGACGGTGACCCTGCGCCACGAGGAGCTGGACATCGAGCGCCGGCCCGTGGAGGAGGGCGAGGACTTCGAGGCCGACATCGCCGAGGACGAAGAGGTCTTCACTCTCTACGAGGAACGGGTCGTGGTCTCCAAACACCAGGTCCCCGTCGAACGCGTCCACGTGCGCAAGCGCATGGTCAGCCATGAGGAGCGCGTGCAGGGCACGCGTCTGAGCGAACGCATCGAGCTGGAGGACGAGGAAGGCAACTCGCCCGCACAGGCATGACCGGGGCCCGGGCCGGTGGGGTGGGCACGCCCCACCGGCCGGGTGTGTCTTCCGGACGCAGCACACGGGGCGCGCTTAGGGTCGCACCGTCGGTCACGAGCACGGAGGGGGAGCGTATGGCTGACCGGGAGGACGCCAGCGAGGACAGCACCGAGGAGGAGGTCGCCGGCGACCGACCGGGGCACACCGAACCCGACCCGCGCGGCCGGGAGGCCGCCCCGGGGCACGGACACACCCTCGTCGTCGGCGCCGGTATGGCCGGCCTGGCCGCCGCGGACCGTCTGGCCGAGGGCGGTGAGCGTGTCACCGTGATCGAGGGACGGGACCGCACCGGCGGACGCATCCACTCCGTGCGCGACTGGGAGGGAACCGTCCTGGACGCCGGGGCCTCCTGGATGCACGGCGAGGAGAGCAACCCGCTCTCGAACCTGGTCCGGGAGACGGGGGCGCGCACCTCCGTCTTCAACCGCTCCACCGAGACCGCCTACGACCCCAAGGGGCGGCGACTGCTCTTCGACCGGCACCGGCGCAACATGGAGGACGTCAACCTCCTGCAGGAACACATGTACTGGACCACCGTCGGCGCCGGCAGACGCGAGTCCATGGCCGAGGGCATCGACCAGGCCCTCCTGGACGCCAACCTCTTCCGCGGGCGTGCCCGCGACGCCAAGGAGATCGCCCACCGCTTCATCGAGTCCGACCACGGGGCCCAGCCCGAGGAGGTCACCTTCTCCGCGATGGGCGCCATGAGTGAGTTCAGCGGCGACGACGTGGTCTTTCCCGACGGGATGGACCAGCTGACCGATCATCTCGCACGCGGCCTCGACGTGCGCCTGGAACACACGGTCACCTCGGTCTCCCACGACGGTGACGGTGTCCGTGTGGGTGTGGAGGGTCCCGCAGGTGAGGAGACCCTGACCGGTGACCGGGTCCTGCTCACCCTGCCGCTGGGTGTGCTCAAGGCCGGGCAGGTCGACTTCGAACCGGGGTTGCCGGGGGAGAAGAGCGGCGCGATCGAACGTCTGGGCAACGGGCGCCTGGAGAAACTCTTCCTGCGCTTCGACCAGGTCTTCTGGGGCGACGCCGAGGTTCTGGTGCACCTGGGTACCGAAGCGGGTACCTGGTTCCATTGGTACGCCGCCCAACGTGTGCTGGGCGCACCCGTCCTGATCTGCCGCAACGGCGGGCGCGCGGCCCGATTCCTGGAGGGGATGGAGGAGGGCGAGGCCGTCGAGCACGCCATGGCCTCGATCCGCAAGATGTTCCGCAAGGCACCCGACCCGGTCGATCACCTGATCACCGACTGGATGGCGGACCCCTTCGCCCGGGGGAGCTTCTCCTACACGGCCGTCGGGGCCTCCGACGCCGACCGCACGATGCTGGCCGAGCCGATCGGTGAGCGGGTCTTCTTCGCGGGAGAGGCCACCGAGGTCGAGCACTCCGCCACCGTGTACGGGGCGATGCTCTCGGGCCTGCGCGAGGCCACCCACATCCTGGGGTGAGGAAGGCCGGCACGTGCCCGACAGCTCAGAGCCGCTCGCGGCGTTCCACCTCCTTCACCCCGGCCGTGCAGGCCCGCCCGACCTCGCGGTGGTTGCGCAGCCGCTCCAGCAGCCCGAACGGCCCGGGGGAGGGGTCGGGTCCACCGTCGGAACCGGTCACGGCCAACTCCTGGCCGTTGAGCCGGCCCCGGCGGGTCCAACGCTCCCAGCGTTCGAAGTCGGGACTGGCCTGGTGGCCGAAGACCAGCACCGGCTCGCCGCGCCCCTCGAGCGCGGAGCCGTCGCGGTCCTCCACCCGCAGGGACGGGCCGCCACGCAGTGACCAGTCGGGGGAGGAGACCACCCGTACCGCCGCGTCACCGCGTTCCTCGCGCACCAACAGCGCGTGGCCGGCCGAAGCCCGCGGTCTCACTGTGTGGACGGCCTCGGCCTCGGAAAGGGTGACCACGGCGCGGCCCATCCACCACCAATTCTCGTTGCGCGCCAGAAGGCTGCCCGCGCGGAGCCGGGTGGGTGGATGTTTGCTCGCTTCCTGTTCCACGAGTTCTCCGCCGAAAATCTTTCCGCGCGGATCCTGACGCACCTGGACCGGGCCTGTGGCCACCTGCCCGGGGCGGTCGGGGGCGGAGAGACCCGGGACGGTCACGCTGAGCGCGGCACGCCCAGGCAGGGAGTCGATCTCGGCCAACAGGGACAGCGGCAGGGCGGCGCACGGGCGGCCCTTGTCCTCCAACGGCACCACGGGAATGCCGCACGGTCCGCCGGGGGTGAGCCAACTCAGTTCGGCGACCGAGGACCGTCGCCACAGATCATGAAAGTCCTGCACAAGGCGTCCCTTTCGGAGGGGTATCACGCATGTTAACTTCTGTGGCACCTTAAAGGACCGGCCCCCACCTGGGCACCTTTTCCACGTCCCAGCATTCGGGACAGCTAGCAGTGAGGACGTCTCCCCCTATGCCCGCAGCAGCGGTACTCCTCGGTACCCTGGCGCTCTTCGCCCTGGGATACCGCTTCTACTCCGTCTACCTGGCCAAACGGGTCTACGCGTTGGAACCGTCCTTCGTCACCCCGGCGCACGCCTACAACGACGGTGTGGACTTCGTTCCGACGAACAAGCACATCGTGCTGGCCCACCACTTCATCTCCGTGGCCGGCGCGGCCCCGATCGTGGGCCCCGCGATCGCGGTCTTCTGGGGGTGGGGGCCTGCTCTGCTGTGGGTGGTGCTGGGAACCGTCTTCGCCGCCGGGGCCCACGACTTCGGTTCCATCGCCGTCTCGGTCCGCCACAAGGGCCGCAGCATCGGCACCCTGGCCGGCGACGTCATCAGCCGGCGCGCGCGAGTGCTGTTCCTGCTGATCATCTTCTTCCTGGTCACGATGGTCAACGCGGTCTTCGCCATCGTCGTGGCCGGTCTGCTGGAACAGCACCCCGAGGCCGTCCTGCCGACCGCTGTCAGCCTGCCGCTGGCCGTCGCCGTCGGCCAGCTCGTCTACCGCAGGCGCAGCGCCGCGCTCCTGCCCTCCCTGGTCGCGCTGGTCGCGCTCTACGCCTGCATCCCGCTGGGCCAGGCCCTGCCCCTCACTCTGGACCCGGTCGCCCAGGCCACCGGTATCAGCACCACCGTGATGTGGATCCTCATCCTGTTCCTGTACGCCTACATCGCCTCCCGCCTGCCGGTGTGGATGCTGCTGCAGCCGCGCGACTACATCAACCAGCACCAGATGGTGGTGGCGCTGGTCGTGATCGCCGTCGGTGTGCTCGTGGGCATGAACACCATCGCCGCCCCGCTCCTGCGCGAGGACGTCCCGGCCGATTCGCCCTCGATCTTCCCGCTGCTGTTCGTCACCATCGCCTGCGGCGCGGTCTCGGGCTTCCACAGCCTGGTCGCCTCGGGTACCACCTCCAAACAGATCGAGAAGGAGACCGACTCCCGCTACGTGGGTTACATGGCCGCGCTCGGGGAGGGATCCCTGGCCCTGGCCTCGATCCTGGCCTGCACCGCCGGTGTGATGCTCTTCAGCGGGAACCAGGGCCTGGAGTGGTCCGGTCTCTACGCCACCTGGGCCGACGCCGGGGCCGACCCGCAGGGCATGTTCGTCGACGGTGTGGCGGGCTTCGCCGGCAACATCGGTGTCCCCGAGGGCACCGCGCAGGTCTTCGGCGCGCTCATCATCGTCAGCTTCGCCGTGACCACCCTGGACACCGCGGTCCGGCTCAAGCGCTACATCCTGCAGGAGATGTCGCTCCTGGCGGCGGACCGGTTCGAGGCCGGCAGCACCGCGAACCGCGCCTTCCGGGGCTTTTCCCGCAACCTGAACATCACCACCCTGGTCGCGGTGGCCCTGCCCTTCGGCCTTGCCATGGTGCCCGGCGACTTCGCGCTGGGCACGCTGTGGGTGCTCTTCGGTACCACCAACCAGCTCACCGCCGGGCTGGCCCTGGCGGTCATCGCGGTCTGGGTGGCCAAGCGCCGCCGCAACCCGGTCATGATCGTCATTCCGCTGGTGTTCCTGCTGTTCATGACGGTCTGGGCGCTCATCGACCAGCTCATCGGTTTCATCGACACCGAAAGCGCCCTGGACACGTTCCTGCTGGCGCCGCTGGACACGATCATCCTGCTCCTGGCGCTGTGGATGATCGTGGAGTCCTTCATCGCCCTGCGCAGCGCATTCAAGGGCACCGCCGACCCCATCGACCCCTCCGCCGAGACCGACCAGATCGCCGTCGAGAGCAGCACCGTCGTCGGCTCCCGCAAGGAGACCCCGGAGGCCGGGGCCGGCGGATCCGCCGGCCAGGACGGCCCGGCGGAGGAGAAGTAAGATGCGCCGCACCGATCAGGACCGCACGCGGGCGTGCACCGCGTGAGCGTCGAGGACCGAGGCGCCGGGCCCGGCCGACCGAGCCGGACCTGGCGCCGCCTCATGAGGGCCTGGCGCCGTTTCGAGGACTTCCACCAGCAGGTCTTCGAGGCGCGCTGGGGCCGCGCCCGCACACGCGAGGCCCGCACTCAGCAGGACACCCTGCGTGCCCTGCTGCTCACCGAGACCCTGGGTGTGGACAACCCTGTCGCCTACGAAACACTGGACCTGATCCCGTACATGGTTGCCGACCTGCACGAGTGGCACCAGCGCATGGGGCGGGACGACTTCGGGGGACCGGGAGGATGCTGTTGAGCGCGCCCATCACCTTCGTCGGCGGCAAGGGCGGCGTCGGCAAGACGACGCTGGCCGCCGCCCGCGCTCTGACCCTTGCCGGGCAGGGCCACCGGACCCTGGTGCTCTCCACCGACCCGGCGCACTCCCTGGGCGATGCCCTGGAACACGGCCTGGGCGATACGCCCGTCCAGGTGGCCCCGGACCTGTGGGCGGCCGAACCCGACGCCGACGCGGCCGTCCGGCGCCGGATCGCCCAGGTCGCCGACGACGCCCAGGATGCGGTGCCGCACGAGATCATGCCGGCGGTGCACCGGCACCTGAAGCAGGCCGGGTCCAGCCCGGGCATGGCCGAGTCGGCCCTGGCCGACCTGCTCGTGGACCGGATGGAGGAGGTCGGCAGCCGCTGGGACGCCCTGGTCGTGGACAGCGCCCCCACTGGCCACCTGCTGCGCCTGCTCAACCTGCCGACCCTGCTCACACCGTGGGTGATGGGGCTGACCCGCCAGCGCGAGAAGGCCGCTCGGGCCGAGGCCTTCGCCGACGTGGTCTCCGACCGCGGTCCGGACATGGCCGAGGACCCGCTCCTCAGGCGCCTCAACGAACGGCGCCACCGTCTGGAACGCGCCGCCGTACTGCTGCGCCAGGACTCCCGCGTGATGCTGGTGACCCTGGCCCGGCGCATGGTCCTGGCCGAGACCGCACGCACCGTCGAGCAGCTCTCCGAGGCCGGGTTCGGGCTGGCGCCGGTGGTGGTCAACCAGATCCCCGGCCCCGGTACGGCGGGCCCCGACACCGCCGAGGCGCTGCGGGCCACCCGCGAGCGTTTCGACGCACTGGGCGTGGTCGAGCTGGGCCTGCGTGAGAGCGAGCCGACCGGCACCAAAGCCCTGCGAGAGCTCGGTGCGGCCCTGCCCGAGTCAACTACCCGTGGCTGATAGCTACGGGCTTGCGGACAGGCGCCCACCTGGCCGGTAGGTCTCTCCTTCCGCGTCCAGCACCTTCCTCAGGTGGAGGGTGCTGGGGCGGTTGACCGGCGCCCCGCGTTCCACGCGGCCCGGCCCCTGCGGGCCAGGTTACGGGAAGCATGCACATCGGCATGCAGCACCACACCACAGCCCCGACAGACGAACCAGGCCCGAGAAGCCCGGTTACCTCTGTCGGTGTGCCCACACGCCGAGCAGGTCTGCGAGGAATAGGCCGGATCCACGACCACGACCGCCACCCCTGCCCTGCGAGCCTTGTAGACGATGAAGTCCCGCAACTGAGCGAAACTCCACGCATGCAACACGGAGCGTTGTTGTTTGGCCTGCCGTACCCGGCCACGGATCCCCCGAAGGTCCTCCAGGGCGATCCCGTGGCCGGTGCGTTCGGCCCGCTCCACGATGTGCTTGGAAATCCGGTGGTTCACATCCCGCGCCCGCCGCGCCTGGCGACGACGCCGGCGTTTGAGCACACGCTTGGCGCTCTTGGTGCCCTTCTTCTGAAGCTTGGCGCGCAACCGGTTCTGACGACGCCGGTACCTGTTCAGCCCCCGTCCGGCATACCGATCCCCCTCGGAGGTGGTGGCGATCTCCACGATGCCCGGATCCACCCCGACAAAGCCTTCCGGTTCGGTGTTGAGTGGCTGTTCGGGCACCTGGCAGGTGGCGGACAGAAACCACTGCCCGTCCTGGCAGAGCAGGTCGCTCTCACCTTGGCGGCAGGTGGCCAGGAGCTTGAGCTGCTCGGGGGAGCCGACAAAGGGCAGGTTCTTCATCCGCCCCCGGGTGGTCCAGATGGAGCCGGTGCGCGCATCCATCTGCCAGGACAGACACCGCGCATCAAACGGTTGGGCCGCATCACGGCGGAAGGTGATCGCACGGGCCTGGGCCCGTGCGCGGCGCTGTGAGCCCTTGCGCCCCAGGTTGCCGTTCTTCAGGTTCGCTTCCCTGGTGGTGTAGGCGTCGGCGACCTTGCCCAGCACCCGTACTGCCGGTTGGGCCGACAAACCGAAGTCGGCCTTCACCTCGTGGTAGAGCGCTTCCTGCAGGGCGTACTTGTGTCGGGCCCCGGTGGTCTGGGCGACCCGTGAGGCGTGGTCGGCCGCCCGGTTACAGGCATCCAGGGTCGCCGCAAGGGCCCTGGCCTGCTCCGGCGAGGGCACCAGCTTGACGCGCACGGTCACCTTCATGATCGAACACGTTAGCGAACCACCACCGGTGACGGGGCGTGAACGGGAAAACTTCTTCCGTTTCCTGTGGCTTGGGCCGCCAACTCACAGGTGTGGTGAGTGGGGCGTTTCCTGCCGGGCGTGAACGCCCGGGCTTCCACGCCCAAAAACAGGTGAAGCCGGTGTTGACCGCCCTGGCTGTCCGCCGGGTGCCCGGCGGTTATCGTTGGCGCCATGGGGAGATCGGATCACGACGGCAGTCTCGAAGCGGGGGGCGATGTGGGCAACCCGGCGGTCAGTGACCGCATCTGGACGGTTCCCAACCTCCTGAGCATGCTCCGGTTGTTGGGTGTGCCGCTGTTCCTGTGGCTCGTCCTTGTTCCCAGGGCCGACGTCCTGGCCCTGATCGTGCTGGCCCTGGCCGGGCTCAGCGACTGGCTCGACGGCAAGATCGCCCGCGCCTGGAACCAGGCCACCAAGCTGGGACAGATCCTCGATCCCCTGGCAGACCGGCTCTACATCTTCGCTGCGCTGCTGGGTCTGGTCGTACGCGGGATCGTGCCGTGGTGGCTCATGGCCATCCTCGTGCTGCGTGATGTCCTCATCCTCGGTGCCCTGCCGTTGCTGCGCCACTTCGGTTACGGCCCGCTCCCGGTCAACTTCGCCGGCAAGGCCGCGACCCTGTGCCTGCTCTACGCCTTCCCACTGTTGTTCCTGGCCGGATATCCGGGGGTCGTGGGAGACGGCGCCCGAATCATGGGTTGGGCCTTCGCGCTGTGGGGAACGGCTCTTTACTGGTGGGCCGGACTGCTCTACGCCGTGCAGGGGCTGCGTCTGATCGCTCGGACCCGACGCGAGGAACGCGCCGATCGAACGGGGTCTTCCCATGAGGTCTCCGACAGCGACGCCTCGGGCCACGGCCGGGCCGGTTCGACCCGGCCCGGAGACGTCGGAGACCGCTGACGCAGCGCGGGACGGCTCACCCCGAGTCCATCCGGATGAAAGGGAGTGTCGTCTCCGCATGAGCACATGTCCCGCTGCGCGCGACGGTGCACGTCGCCTGCCGCACGAACCCACCAGAGCCCCCGCACGCGTGTCCGTACGGAGGTTCAGGCGATGAGCAGCCCGACCGAGCCCGGGGCCGCTCCCACCGAGGACCCCGCACCTGCCATGAAGGCCGTCGTGATGGCCGGCGGCGAAGGCACACGCCTGCGGCCCATGACCGCCAACCAGCCCAAACCGCTGCTCCCGGTGGTCAACAAGCCCATCATGGAGCACGTTCTGCGCCTGCTCCGACGGCACGGTTTCTCCGAGACCGTCGTGACCGTGCAGTTCCTCGCCACCCTGATCCGCAACTACTTCGGTGACGGCGAGGAACTCGGGATGGAACTGAACTACGTCGCCGAGGAGGTACCGCTGGGTACCGCCGGCAGCGTGAAGAACGCCGAGGAGTACCTGCGTGGCGAACCCTTCATGGTCATCTCCGGTGACGCGCTCACCGACATCGACCTCACCGACATGGTCCGCTTCCACCGCGAGAGCGGCGCCAAGGTCACCATCGCCCTCAAGCGGGTACCCAACCCGCTCGAGTTCGGCATCATCATCGTCGACGAGCAAGGGCGTATCCAGCGTTTCCTGGAAAAACCCACCTGGGGCCAGGTCTTCTCCGACACCGTCAACACCGGCATCTACATCATGGAGCCCGAGGTCCTCGAAAGAGTGGCCGAGAACGAGGTCGTGGACTGGTCCGGTGACGTCTTTCCCGAACTGCTGGCCGAGGGCGAGCCCCTTTACGGGTACGTCGCCGACGGCTACTGGGAGGACGTGGGTACCCACGAGAGTTACCTGAGCGCCCAGGCCGACGTCCTCTCCGGCAAGGTCGACGTCGAGATCGACGGGTTCGAGGTCTCCCCCGGGGTCTGGGTCGGGGAGGGGGCCGAGGTCGCCCGCAGCGCCGTCCTCAAGGGCCCGCTCTACGTCGGCGATTACGCCAAGATCGAGGCCGGCGCGGAGCTGCGCGAGTACACCGTCGTGGGCAGCAACGCCGTGGTGCGCGCGGAGGCCTTCGCCCACCGCACCGTCCTGCACGACAACGTCTTCATCGGACGCGGCGCCAATCTGCGTGGCACGGTGGTCGGAAAGAACACCGACATCATGTCCGCGGTGCGTGTGGAGGAGGGCGCGGTCGTGGGCGAGGACTGCGTCATCGAGTCCGAGGCCTACGTGCACAACGACGTCAAGGTCTACCCGTTCAAGACCATCGAGGCCGGGGCGGTGGTCAATTCCAACGTCGTCTGGGAGTCGAGGGGCCAGCGGTCCCTGTTCGGTCCCCGCGGCGTCTCGGGTCTGATCAACGTGGAGATCACCCCGGAGCTGGCCGTGCGCCTGGCCAACGCCTACGCCACCACGCTCAAGAAGGGCGCGATCGTCACCACCTCGCGTGACGTCTCCCGTGGTGCGCGCACCCTCAAGCGCGCCATCATCAGCGCCCTGACGGCCGCCGCCATCGAGGTGCGCGACCTGGAGGTGGCGGCGCTGCCGGTGGCCCGTTTCCTCACCGCCAAGACCGAGGTCGCCGGCGGTATCGCCGTGCGCACCAGCCCCGGGGACCCGGAGTCGGTCGACATCGTCTTCCTCGACGGGGACGGGGCCGACCTGTCGCCGGGTGCCCAGCGCAAGCTCGACCGCGTCTTCTCCCGCGCGGAGTACCGGCGGGCCTTCCCCGGCGAGATCGGGGAGCTCTCCTTCCCCTCACGCAACGTGGAGACCTACGCGCACGACCTGCTGCGCTCGGTGGACACCTCCGGGGTGGCCGAGGCCGAGCTCAAGGTCGTGGTCGATTGTGCGGGCGGTACCAGCTCGCTCATCCTGCCCTCCTTGCTCGGCCGGATGGGGGTGGACGTGCTCACCGTCAATAACCGGTTGGACGAGGACTCGCCCACCGACACCGACGTCAAGAAGACGCGCGACCTGGACCGCTTGGGCGAGCTCGTGGCCGGATCCAACGCGGACTTCGGGGTTCGGTTCGACCCGGTGGCCGAGCGGCTCTCCATCGTCGACGAGAACGGTTCTCCGATCGACAACGACCGTGCGCTGCTGGCGGTGCTGGACCTGGTGGCGGCCGAGCGCGGCCGCGGCACCGTGGCGCTGCCGGTGACCACCACCCGCGTCGCCGAGACCGTCGCCGATTCGCACGGTCTCCGGGTGAGCTGGACCCCAACGGCCACGCACGAGCTCACCAAGGCGGTGCGGGCCGGCGGCGAGGACATCGTCTTCGCCGGGGACGGGCGCGGCGGTTTCGTCGTGCCCGAGTTCGGACCCACCAGCGACGGCATCGCCGCGTTCGTGCGGCTCCTGGGACTGGTGGCGCGCTCCCGCCGCTCGGTCGGCCAGATCGACCGGCGCATCCCTCAGGCGCACCTGCTGCGCCGTTCGGTACCCACGCCGTGGGCGGTCAAGGGCAGTGTCATGCGCTCGGTCGTGGAGGCCGCAGGGGAACGGGAACTGGACACTACCGACGGTGTGCGTGTGGTCGAGCCCGACGGGAGTTGGGCACTGGTGCTCCCGGACACCGCCGAGGCCGTCACCCATCTTTGGGCCGAAGGTCCCGACTCCGACATCGCGCACCGCCTGCTCGACGAATGGGCCGCGGTCGTGGAGCGGGCCGAGGGCTGACCCCGCCGGTGGGGCGGGGCCCGTCACCCGGTGACAGGCCCCGCCCCGGTCGGCCCGCGGCGTTCGTACGAAGCCTCGCACCCGGGCGAAAGCGGGCGATTTCCGGGGCGAAGCCGCAGTTCAGGGCCCTGCCGGGAAGAATTTCGGCAATTCCTCGGTTGAGGGGAGAACCAAACGCCTCCCGGCCGCATCAGCACCAGCACAGGTGTCCACCCGCAAAGCCGTGTCGTTCCGGCCCCCGGCCCGGGATCCGGCCCTCGTCCGTGCGGCGGTCCCGGGCCGGCCCGGAACCGGCTGTCCCCGGCAGGCCTGGGAGGAGCAAAGCCCTGTCTGGACAGGGATATGGTTTAAAGTCGAGTGTTCCCTGAGCGCCGAGTCACCGCCCGCTCGGGGGGGTTCCGCAATGGTGGAGACACCTCCCGGAGAGTGACAAGGAGTACAACATGGGGGAAAAGACCTAGCGACCGACCGTGCGAGGTGTCCTCGCCGCAGTGACGGCGAACCGCCTCGCCTCGTTCCCGGCGGTGTGCGGGCCAGGCGTCCGCACCGGCTCGGGGGCGTGTCACCGATCAGCCGAATCAAGCACCGCCCCGTGCGGTAGGAGGCCGAGCCGACCTATGTCGAGCGTTTACTGCACGCAGTGCGGTCACGCCGTTGCGGATGATGCCCGTTTCTGCTCCCACTGTGGAACCCCCGTCCGCAGGGCCGAACAGGAGAGCCCTCGGCCCCAAGGGGGAGGGGACTCCGCCGGAGATGTCACGTCCACCATCTCGATCTCCGGTATCCAGGTCCTGGACGAGGAGGAATCAGGGGAGGATCCCGGGGGCGAGGACCAGAGCAGCGCCGACGCGCTTCCTCCCGGAACGGCCCTGCTCGTGGTCCGGCGCGGCCCCAACGCCGGGAGCCGTTTCCTGCTGGACAGCGACGTGACCACCGCCGGCCGCCACCCCAACAGCGACATCTTCCTGGACGACGTGACCGTGTCGCGCCGCCACGTGGAATTCTTCCGCCGCGGCAACGGCTTCGGTGTGCGCGACGTCGGTAGCCTCAACGGCACCTACGTCAACCGTGAGCCGGTCGACGAGGCCGAACTGGGCGGTGGTGACGAGATCCAGATCGGTAAGTTCCGGATGGTCCTGTTGACCAAACCGCGTCGTTGAGCGGATCCTGCCGTGCGGTGGTGGGCCGGGAGGTTTGCGGCCCCCCGCCGCCGGAGAGCTTTGTAACGAAGGGTGCCGATTTCGCCTTCGGGGCCTGCACTCGATGACGAGCAGGCAAGAGCGCCCATCCGGCATGACGACTCGTGGGACGGAGACGCTGTGAAACACATGGAGGTCGTCGGCGTCCGGGTTGAGATGCCTTCGAACCAACCGATCGTCCTACTCAAGGAAGTGGACGGCGAGCGCTACTTGCCGATCTGGATCGGCGGGGTCGAGGCGACCGCCATCGCCTTGGCGCAACAGGGTGTGGCGCCCGCGCGGCCGCTGACGCACGATCTGTTCCGCGACGTGCTCGACGCGCTCGGCACCGGTCTGGAGGCGGTCCGCGTCACCGGCTTGTCCGACGGCATCTTCTAT
The DNA here is from genome assembly GCF_000341145.1 of Nocardiopsis xinjiangensis YIM 90004. Classification (GTDB taxonomy): domain Bacteria; phylum Actinomycetota; class Actinomycetes; order Streptosporangiales; family Streptosporangiaceae; genus Nocardiopsis; species Nocardiopsis xinjiangensis. The sequence continues at coordinate 71,764 of NZ_ANBE01000011.1, read as the reverse complement.
GCCGAGCTCGTCTTCGACAACGGGGTGGAGGTCAGCGCGCGTCCCTCGGACTCCATCGCTCTGGCACTGCGTACCGGTACCCCGATCTACGCGCACGAGGACGTGATCGAAGAGGCCGGCATGCCCATCCCCGATGAGCAGGAGGACCAGGTCGAGGCTTTCCGCGAGTTCCTGGACAACATCTCGCCCGAGGACTTCGGCCGCAAGACGTGAACACTGCCGCCGGTGCCGGGCCCGTACGCGGGTCCGGCACTCGTGTGCCTGCCCGACACAGTCGTGACCTGCGAAGACGCATGATTCGGCAATGATAGATTGGTCGGAGGACATGACTTTGGGAACCGGAGCCGATGCCTGTGGGCCCAGGGCGGGCCGGTGAACCCGCACCTTCTGCCCGCTCGCGCTGCGACGCGCCGTGTGGCGTCGTTGACGCTGCCTTTGCCTCGCCCTACCGTCGGTGCAGTGGAACCCACGGCGCATCCGTTCCCTCAAGCGGAGATCCCCTGTCGAGGCCGCCGTGGGACGAGAAGCCGGAGGTCGGCGTGGCGGTAGCGGGCGGCAAGCAGGATCCCCAGGACCGGAGGTCCGCGCTGCGACTGGCGGGGCAGCGGGGCCTACTCGGCGAAGAGGACGTGGTGGCGCTGCCTATGGACGTCGGTTATCGGGGCCCGGCGGCGTGTACAGCTGCCGGAGTGACCTACCGCCAACTGGACTACTGGGCCAGAACAGGCCTGGTGGAACCGAGTGTGCGCAACGGTGCCCAGAACGCCCCTCTCTACAGCCTCCCCGACATCCTTCTGCTCAAGGTGGCCAAGCGTTTGCTGGACACCGGTATCTCCCTGCAGCAGATCCGCACGGCCGTGGACCATCTGCGCGGGCGGGCCGCCCAGGACCTGGCCCGCATCACGCTGATGAGCGACGGCGTCAGCGTCTACGAGTGCACCTCGCCCGACGAGGTCGTCGACCTCATGCAGCGCGGCCAGGGCATGTTCGGGTTGGCGTTGGCCCATGTCTGGCGCGAGCTGGAGGAAGCGCTCGGTGTCGTCCCGCCCGAGGAGCGCGCCGATCTGCCGGAAGCCGCGCCGCAGGCCGTGGACGAGCTGGCCCGGCGCCGGCGCGAACGCCGCACCGGCTGAGGCGCCCGGGGCCCGTACGAGCCCCGGGCCGGCGCCCTGCACCCGGACGCGCTCGAGTGCCGGGTGGGCTGGGTGTTGTGAGGCACCATCGAGTACGGTCGTGGTCACAACAGGGAGAAAGCAGACATTTCCCTGTCCGTACGAGAAGACAGACTCAAGAGGCCGTCAATACCGCGCGGGAGAGACCTCGACATCGGGGCGCCGACGGGGCAATACTCCCCAGTAACCTCTCAGGCACCACGGACCGCGCGGAGGAGGCCACTCTGGAGCCGGAGCCCCGCGCCCGGCGACAGAGGGGGAGACCGTAAGGAACACCGCCGACCCGTTCGGCCCTGTCACCAGGAGGTCTCCGTGCCAGAACAGCCGCCCCACGTCCATGGCACCCCCGCGAGGGTGTTCGCCGACCGGCACATCGGCCCCGACCCGGCCGAGACCGAGGAGATGCTCAAGACGGTCGGCCACGGTTCCACCGCCGAGCTGATGGCCGCAGCCGTCCCCGAGTCCATCCTCACCGGTCCCGGGCGTCAGGCTCCACTGGACCTTCCCGAACCGGCCGGAGAGGCCGAAGCCCTCACTGAGCTGCGTGGCCTTGCCGAACGCAACCAGGTCACGACCTCGCTGATCGGGCGCGGCTACTACGGCACCCACGTCCCGCCGGTCATCCTGCGCAACATCCTGGAGAATCCGGCCTGGTACACCGCCTACACCCCTTACCAGCCCGAGATCTCCCAGGGCCGCCTCGAAGCGTTGCTGAACTTCCAGACCGCGGTCTCGGACCTGACCGGGTTGCCGGTCACGGGCGCCTCCCTGCTCGACGAGTCCACCGCCGCGGCCGAGGCCATGACGCTGGCCCGCCGCGCCACCAAGGTCAAGAGCAACGTCTTCGTCGTGGACTCCGACCTCTTTCCCCAGACCCTGCAGGTCCTGCGCACCCGGGCCGAACCCCTCGGCATCGAGGTCGTGGTCGCCGACCTCTCCAAGGGTCTGCCCGACGGTGAGGCCTTCGGTGTACTGGTGCAGTACCCGGCCTCCTCCGGTGCGGTACGCGATCCCTCCGAGATCATCGCTGCAGCGCACGAGCGCGGAGCCCTGGCCGTCGTGGCGGCCGACATCCTCGCCCTGACGCTCCTGCGCAGCCCCGGCGACCTCGGCGCGGACATCGCGGTCGGCTCCACCCAGCGTTTCGGTGTCCCGCTCGGCTTCGGTGGACCCCACGCCGGCTACATGTCCGTCGGGGAGAAGCTGCGACGCCAGCTCCCGGGCCGCCTCGTGGGTGTGTCCGTCGACAACAGCGGTCGCCCCGCTTACCGCCTGGCCCTGCAGACCCGCGAGCAGCACATCCGCAGGGAGAAGGCCACCAGCAACATCTGCACCGCCCAGGTGCTGCTGGCCGTCATGGCCGGCATGTATGCGGTCCACCACGGCCCCGATGGCCTGCGCGCCATCGCCCGCCAGGTCCACACCCACGCCGCCGCGCTGGCCGACGCCCTCACGGACCGCGGTTTCGAGGTCGTGCACGAGGCCTTCTTCGATACCCTGCGCGTGCGCGTGCCCAGCTCGGTCCAGGTCGTGGAGTCGGCTCTGGAGCGCGGCTACAACCTCTTGGCCGCCGACGACCGCACCGTCGGTATCAGTATCGACGAGACCACCACGGCCGCCGACCTCGAACAGGTCGTGGCTGCCTTCGGCGAGGCCGACCGCGCCGCCGCCAAGGCCGCCCCGGTCGTGGACGAGAGCGCCGACCGCGTCCCCGACCCCCTGGCCCGGGGCGTGGACTACCTGACCCATCCGGTCTTCAACACCCACCGCAGCGAGACGGCGCTCCTGCGGTACATGCGCCGCCTCTCCGACCGGGACCTGGCACTGGACCGCACGATGATCCCGCTGGGTTCGTGCACCATGAAGCTCAACTCCACCACGGAGATGGAGCCGATCACCTGGCCCGAGTTCGGGTCGCTGCACCCCTTCGCCCCGCTCGACCAGGCCGACGGCAGCGTCCAGATCGTCCGCGACCTGGAGGCCTGGCTGGCGGAGGTCACCGGCTACGACGCGGTCTCCCTGCAGCCCAACGCCGGTTCCCAGGGCGAGCTGGCCGGGCTCCTGGCCATCCGCGGATACCACCGCTCCCGGGACCAGGCCCACCGCGACGTGTGCCTGATCCCCAGTTCCGCGCACGGCACCAACGCCGCCAGCGCCGTCATGGCCGGTATGCGCGTGTCCGTGGTCGCCTGCGACGACGGCGGCAACGTCGACCTGGACGACCTCGCGGCCAAGACCACCGAACACGCCGACGACCTCGCCGCGATCATGGTCACCTACCCGTCCACGCACGGGGTGTTCGAGGGCACCATCACCGAGGTGTGCCGCATGGTCCACGAGGCCGGCGGTCAGGTCTACATCGACGGCGCCAACTTCAACGCCCTCCTGGGCTGGGCCAAGCCCGGCGAGTTCGGCGCCGACGTCAGCCACCTCAACCTGCACAAGACCTTCTGCATCCCGCACGGGGGCGGCGGCCCCGGGGTGGGCCCGGTCGCGGTCCGCTCCCACCTGGCCGGGTTCCTGCCCAACCACCCCGGCCAGCCCGACGCCGGCCCGCACACCGGGGTCGGCCCGGTCTCGGGCGCCCCGTTCGGTTCGGCCGGGATCCTGCCGATCTCCTGGGCCTACGTGCGGATGATGGGGGAGGAGGGCCTGCGCTCGGCCACCGAGATCGCGGTGCTGTCCGCCAACTACCTGGCCAAGCGCCTGGAGCCCTACTTCCCGGTCCTCTACACCGGGGCCGGCGGCCTGGTCGCGCACGAGTGCATCATCGACCTGCGCCCGTTGCAGAAGGCCACCGGCATCAGCAACGAGGACGTGTCCAAGCGCCTGATGGACTACGGCTTCCACGCGCCGACCATGTCCTTCCCGGTCAACGGCACGCTCATGGTCGAGCCCACCGAGAGTGAGGACCTCGCCGAGCTCGAGCGTTTCGTGCAGGCGATGGTCGAGATCCGCCACGAGATCGACAAGGTCGCTTCGGACGAGTGGGACCGTGAGGACAACCCGCTGGTCAACGCCCCGCACACCGCGGAGATGCTCACCGCCGAGACCTGGGAGCACGGTTACAGCCGTGCCGAGGCCGCCTACCCGCTGCCGTCCCTGCGCCAGGACAAGTACTGGCCGCCGGTGGGCCGCATCGACCAGGCCTACGGCGACCGCAACCTGGTCTGCTCCTGCCCGCCGCCCGAGGCCTTCGAGATCTAGGCCCTGACCGGTTGACGCAGCACCGGCCCGAACCACAGGGGGCCGCCCACCCGGGCGGCCCCCGTCGTGTGTCCGCGGACGCCGGGGGCGCCCGCGTTACAGTGGGCCCCACACCCGCGCTCCCGACGAGCCCCCATCGAAAGCGGTAGGAATGACCACCACGCCCGGATCACACGCGCGTTCCGGCGCCCCCGAGCCGCCCGAGGCCTCCGACCCGGAGGACCACCCCGCCGACAGCCCCGCACCGGGCACCGAGGACGCAGCGGACCTGTGCGACCAGGCCCAGGACCTGGCCGAGAACGGGCACCTCAAACGCGCCGCCGAACTCTACGAGCGCGCCGTGGCCGCCGACCCCCGCCCCCGCGTGCAGGCCCGGTCCCTGCTGGGGCTGGCCGTGGTCCAGGACCAGCGCGGCGACCTGGCCGCCGCACGCGAGGCCGCACGCCGCGCGGTCTCCACCGGTGACGACCGTTTCGCCCCGCGCGCCGCCCACCATCTGGCCCTGTCCCTGGAACTGGAGGGCCACCACACCGAGGCCGAACGCGCCTGGCGCAGTCTGCTGGAGATCGGCGGCCCCGCCCACACCGCCGTCGCGCACTACGGGCTGGCGCGTGAGGCGGAGGGCAGAGGAGAGCACGACAGGGCCGAGGAACACTGGGAGGCGGTGCTGACCCTGCCTGCCGTCTCCGCCCCCATCAGCCGTCTGCAGGCCGACACCGTGGTCGAGGCCGCCCGGGATCTGGCCGGACGGCTGCTGGAACGCGGACTGCCGGGGGCCGCGGCCGCAGCGGTCGAACGCGGGCTCTCCCTGGCCGACGACCCCGCACTGCGCCTGCTGCGGGCCGCCGCCCACCTGGAACACGCCATCGCGGACACGGGCGCGATCGTCGACGCGGCCGACACCACGGACCCGGACGTGCCGCGGCCCGGGGCAGACACCTCGGGTGCTGCGGTGGAACTCCTGGCCGGTCTGCTGGCGCTGCGCGGCGACCCCGAGGCCTCCGCCCGGGCCTGGCGGGTGGGTCTGGACAATCGTGACGCCGAGACCGTCGACCACGTACGGCACCGCTTGCGCCGGGGGTTCGCGATCCCGGAGGAGGAACAGGAGGAGGGCACCGGCAAGCCCTGGTGGGAGCCCTATCTGGAGGAGGCCGTGGCCACCGACAGCGCCCCTGCCTTGGCAGGAGAACTCTTCGCCGTCCTGACCCAGATGCACAACACCATCGGGGTCCCGGTGGCCGAAGGAGAGGTACGTCCCGCCACGTTGCGCGAGGCGATGGAGGGGGCACTGCGCGCCCCCAGCGACCTGGTGTGGGGGCAGGACGTGCACGCCGACTTCCGGCGCAGGCTCACGGAGGCGATGGGCGGCCAGGACGTGCTGCCCGAGGGCTGGCCCGACCGGGCCTGACCCCGGGCAGCGGTACGGCAGATGCCGGACATCCCGGGGCGGGGTGTCCGGCGGTCTCCTCCCTCAGGCCGCGACGCGGGGGCGGTGGGGGGCCACCACGGCCCCGTCCGGCAGCAGCTCCCCGGTGTCGTCGAACTGGACGACACCGTTGCAGAGCAGGCTCCAGCCCTGCTCCGGGCGGCTGACGACGACCCGAGCGGCCTCGCGGTCGACGTCCTCGAAAGAGGGACAGGCAGGTTCGTGGCTGCACATGGGAACGCCTTTCGGTCAGGTGCTCTTCTTCGAGCTGACGCCAAGAGTAGTGGTTCACATCACAGGCTTGGGCGGGTTTGGGATCGAATGCAGCGGCACCATGGCTGTCGTTCGCTCTCACCCGGTGAGACGGTGCAGGTCACGGCCTGGTTCTGGCCCGATGCGGACAGAGAGAACACGCCGCTTCGCACCCGCTCCGAAGACGTGTGGGGCCTCAGTGGCCGCCGCGCGTCCGGCGGGCCGCCGGACGGCTGCGCATGCCCGCACCGGCCAGACCGCCACGCTGGAAGGCCCGCATGAGTTCACCACCGAGGTTGACGCCCGCACCCAGGGCCAGGCCCACGGCGACCGCCTCCACCAGGCTCAGCAGTCCGGCGACCATGGTGCCCTGCGTGATCTCGATCAGCCCCCGGTACAGGATGCTCCCGGGCAGCAACGGGGCGATGGAGGGGATCAGGTACGGCAGGACCGGCCGCCTGGTGCGCCGCGCCAACCAGTGCCCGACCACACCCACCGCCACGGCCCCGGCGACCGTGCCCATCAGCTGCGGCACATCGAAGATCGAACGCATACCCGCGTAGATCACCCAGATCATCACACCCATGATCCCGATCGCGGGCAGCATCCGGGGCGGCACCGCCAGCGAGATCGCGAAGGTCATCGCGATGCCCGCGGCGCCCACCAGCACCCAGGGATCCATCGACGTGCCGGCCGTGGGCAGCTCGTCCAGGTTCACGCCCAGCCCCAGCCGCGCCGCGATGTAGGCCACCGCACCCACGCCGGAGACGATCGCGCCCAGGGTGAAGAAGGTTTCCAGCAGGCGTGCGGTCGCGGAGACGTAACTGCCGCTGACCCCGTCCTGGAGACTGGCCACCAGCGGGCGGCCCGGCAGGAGCGCCATGATGTTACCGGTGATGATCGCCCCGGCCTGGAGCCCCAGATCCAGTTCGATACTCACCCACAGCAGCCCGATACCGATCGTGGCGGCCACCACGGCCGCACCGACCATCTGGTAGAACTCCGCCACCCCGCGCCTGGCCATGACTACCGAAGTGCGGTCGCCCAGCACCGCGGCCATGAAGGCCACCGCCGCGACGATCAGCCCGCCTCCCATCATCACACTGGCGCTGGTGGCGATGAGCCCGAACCCGACCACGATGCCCCAGTTGGGGTAAGGCATACGTGCACGCTGGATCTGCTTGAGCCGCGCGGTGGCGTCCTCCACCTCCAGCAGCCCCAGGGCCGACTGCTCCACCAGCGTGTGCAGTTCGTTGACGCGGAAGTAGTCCAGGGTGCGCCGACGCACCACCCGCTCACCGGTGATCGGTGGCTGGTCCCCGCCCGGGTGTGTGGACAGGGAGATGTTGGTGAAGGTGACCGAGACCTCCGAACTGGGCAGTTCGAAGGCCACCGACAGGCTGAGCATCGCCTCGCTGACGGCCTCGGTGCTCTCACCGCTGGCCAGCATGAGCTCGCCCACCCGCAACACGAGGCTGATCACCCGTGCGTCGGGCAGGTCGGGGGTCTCGTCCAACCCGTCCGGCGACAGTTCGCTCTCGTGCGCCGCCCGCCAGTCCCGCATCCTGCTGAGCAAGCGGTCCTCACTCGGCGGCAGCGGCCTGCCACGCCTGTTCGGCATGCCCGTCTTCTCCGTTCCCTCCTCGCCTGTACCCCCGCGGTGGTCAGAGCGATCTTCACAGCCCCTGAGGGGACGCCACAAGTACGGCACGGGTTCGCCGACCGCGGGGGCAGGCGCGGGTGAGTTCGATCACGGGTCCGTCCTGCCGAGGTCCGTGGGCCCCGACAGCGACTCGCCATGTGTTCAGCCGAGTCTAGCGAGGAACCCCGGGCGTGGACTTCAGGCCCGGGAGAAAACGCTTCTCGAGGCTTGCAATGTATTCCCCGACCACGCCGAGCGGAACGCTTCCCACGACCTCGCCACCCGCGGCGAGAGTGTGGAACGCGGGGCGCGGGCCATAGGTCCCTGCCATCCCGTGCTCAGGGGTGGTCGGACGGAGGAGTCCACCCGGAAGCCGCTCGGGCGCCACCTCCGAGCCCGGCCCTTCAAGGCCGGGTCAAGGCGACCGATGGTCGGCGTGTCCCTCACCAGGGCGTACGAGCCCCGTCTCGTAGGCATGGATGACCGCCTGCACGCGGTCGCGCAGCCCCAGTTTGGTCAGGATGCTGCCCACGTGCGACTTGACCGTGGTCGAACCCACGAACAAGTGCGCGGCGATCTCGGCGTTGGACCACCCCCGCGCCAGCAGACGCAACACCTCCCGCTCGCGCCCGCTCAACGGGTCCCGCGGGGCGGGCCCCTGCGGCTGGTTCGAGGGCAGCAGGGGGACGAACTCGTCCAACAGACGGTGCAGGAGCAGAGGCGGCAGTACGGCCCCGCCCCCGGCCACCACACGTACGGCCCACACCAGGTCCTCCGGAGGGGCGTCCTTGAACAGGAAGCCGATCGCACCCGCGCGCAACGCACCGTGCAGATGCTCCTCCAACGCGTGCGAACCCAGCACCAGGACCCCAACACTGTGTCCGAGCGGCCGCACCCCTTCGAGGACCCCGCGGATCGCCCGGGCCCCGGCAGGCCCGCCCATGAGGTCCATGAGCACCACGTCCGGTATCAGGGAACGGGCCTCCCTCGAAGCCTCACGGGGGCCGGAGGCCTCACCCACCACGGTCATGTCGGGCGCCGACTCCAGGATCATCCGCAGACCGGCGCGCACGAGGGGTTGGTCATCGACCAACAGAACAGAGACGGACACACGGCGATTGTGCCGCATCACGGGCTCCGCCGGGACCGATTCGCCCCTGGACCGGTGCATAGTGCCGTATCAGCCCTGCCCGGCCCGCTCAGGCCGTGGGCAAGGGGGGAGGGGTGCCACCGAACTCCGGGCACAGAGCCTGGTGCTCGCACCAGCCGCACAACTTGCTGGGCTTGGGCGACCACTGGCCGGTGCGCCCGGCCTCCTCGATGCGCGCCCAGATGTCGGAGATCTCCGCCTCCGCCGCGCGCAACTCCTCCTCGGTGGGGTCGTACCAGCGCACGGCGCCGTTCCCGCCCAGGTAGACCAGCTGCAGCCGGCTCGGCACCACACCCAGGTCACGCCAGATCATGACCGCGTAGAAGAAGATCTGGAACTTGGCCTTGTCCTCGAACCGCGGGTGCGGCGACTTACCGGTCTTGTAGTCCACCACCCGGATCTGCCCACCGGGGGCCACGTCGAGCCGGTCGACGTAACCGCGCAGCCGCAACCCTGTGGGCAACGACACCTGCAGCCGCATCTCCTTCTCGCGCGGCTCCAGGGAACCCGGGTTCTCCAGCTCGAAGTAGCGCCGCACCAGCGCCCGCGCCGACTCCAGCCACTCCTCGAGCTCCTGCTCGCCCTCGAAGAGCGCCTCCACCTCGGGATCGGACTCGCGCAGCTTCTTCCATTGCGGGTCCACCAGTCCCACCGCCGTGCGCGGGGTCCGGCTCTCGGCCGGCAGTTCGTACAGGCGCTCCAGGCACGCGTGCACCAGAGTGCCCCGCAGCGCCGCAGGGCTCGGCGACTCGGGCAGCCGGTCGATGGTGCGGAACCGGAACAGCAGCGGGCACTGCAGGAAGTCGGAGGCGCGCGAGGGAGACAGGGCGCTCGGCAGCGGCACGGTCGTCATGGTTCCAGCCTAGGCCGGGCCCGGAGCGGGGCGAGCCGTGCGGGGCCGCACCGGGGGCCTCATACCCTGGAACCCGAGAACCACGGCGGCGGGGGGAACACACAGTGCGAGCGGTCACCGACGACGCGGGGGAGCGGCGATGAGCGCGAGGTCCTCGGCGGCCCGGGGCGGTCCCGGTGTGGTCCTCTTCCGGCCCTTCGGCATCCCGGTACACGTGACCGCCTCCTGGCTCATCGTGGCCGTCCTCATCACCCTGGTCTACGGCCAGCTCGTGGAGGGCCGCCTCTTCCTGGGGGCCGGTTCCTACGTGCTCGCGTTCGTCTTCTCGGTCCTGCTGTACGTCTCGGTCCTGGTGCACGAGCTCGCCCACTCGGTCGTGGCCCGCGCCTACGGGCTCCCCGTGCGGCGCATCGTGCTCTACGTTCTGGGCGGGGTCTCCGAGATCGAACGCGAGGCGCCCACCCCCGGGCGTGAGTTCTGGATCGCCTTCGCCGGCCCGGCCCTGTCCCTGCTGCTGGCGGTCGGTTTCTTCGGCCTGTCACTGCTCACCGATCCCTTCAGCGTGACCGGTGAACTGCTCTTCCAACTGTGGCTGGCCAACATGCTCGTGGGGGCGTTCAACCTCCTGCCCGGGCTGCCGCTGGACGGCGGCCGGCTGCTGCGCGCCGGCGTGTGGAAACTGACCGGGCGCCCCTTCACCGGGAGCGTGGCCGCCGCCTGGGGCGGGCGGATCCTGGCCCTGTTCGTGGTCGCCCTGCCGCTGCTCGCAGCTTGGTCGGCCGGGGGATCGCCGAGCCCGTGGGCCCTCGTCTGGGGGCTGGTCCTGGGCGGTTTCATGTGGATGGGCGCCGGTGAGTCCCTGCGCGCCGCCCGCGTGCGCGCCCGCGTCCCGGGCCTGCGGGCCAGAGCCCTGGCCCGGCCCGCCGTGCTGGTACAGACCGAGACACCCCTGGCCGAGGCAGAACGCCGTGCCGAGCAGGAGAGCGCCGAGGCGATCGTGGCCGTGGACTCCGCCGGTGTGCCCGTGTCGATCGTGCACCCCTCCGCCGCCGAGGCCATCACCGCCGCCCGCCGCGCCTGGGTGCCCGTGTCCAGCCTGGCCCGGGCCGTGACCGAGGACTCCGTGGTCCGGGCCGACCTGGAGGGCGAGGAGCTGCTCACCGCCCTGACCTCGCACCCCAGGTCCGAGTACTTGGTGGCCGGCCCCGAAGGCACCGTCCTGGGCGTGCTGCGTGCGCGCGACGTCAACGACGCCATGGGCGGACGCGCCTGAGCGAGCGGGCCCACCGTGCTCAGCGGTGGGCGCCCTCGGGCCAGAGCACACTGACCGGCCTCGACAGCGCACGCGCGTGCGCGACCACGTCCGCGGTACCGCCCGGGCCGCGCGCGGGTTCGCCGTCCCAGACCGCCACCAGCCGGTCGCAGCGCTCCACCAACAACCGCCCCGCGCTCATGTGCGCTTCCGAGGTCGATTCCCGGTGCTCCAGCTCGTGCACGAGTACCGCACGCGAGAACAACCGGTCGTAGACGGGGTGGTGCTCCCGCGGAAGGGCTTCGCGGTACCCCCGGGCCGGGACGATCACCTCCAAGGGGGCACCCGCTGCGACCACGGCCTCGGCGAAAGCGGTGTCGGGGCCGTCGGCCAGGCAGGAGAGCCCCACCATCTCGCAACCGTGCGGTCCCAGGTGTTCACGCACCATCGCGGCCGCGGCCGCGTCGACGTCGGGGGGCAGATGCCGGTGACCGGTGATACCGATACGGATCACATGATCTCCTCGGGGGTTGCGGATCTTCTACCCAGCGGCGGTACCCCTTACGAGGGCTTGCATCCGCCGGTCGAACTCGCGCACGCAGCGTGCACCCGGCCCGTGGTAGGCGCGCCGGAACGAGCGCACCCGGGCCACCAGCCGGCGCGAATCGAAACGTAGCCCGGTCGAGAGCGCCTCGTCCACCAACCGGAAGGCCTCCTCGACCTCACCGGCGTCCACGTGCGCCGAGGCAAGCTCCACCTGCAGCAGGGCCGACTGCTTCGCGCTGGCCGGGCGCCGGGCGTGGGCCTCCTCGAAAGCCTTGCGTGCCTCCTCGGGCCGGTGCAGGCGTACCTCCACCTTGGCCCGGGTACCGGCGACCTTGGCGTGGTCGAAGGCGAACACCCATGGCCAGGGCGGATCGGTGTTGCCGGGGCGGTCGACCTCTTGGCCCGCGCGCCGGACCGCCCGTGCCGCCGCTGCCCGGTCGCCCACCCCCGCGTACGCCAGCGCTCCCGTGCACGACAGCCAGGCCCGCGCGGTCGGGTGGGCACTGCGTCCGAGCACGTGTTCGGCCTCGTGCACCAGCGCCAACCCGAGCTCGGGGTCCTGGGCCACCTCGATCTCGAAGGCCGCCAGTGACCCGAGCATGTACACGTCCAACAGGCGTATGCGGGCCTGTCGTGCGCGGACGACGGCGTTGCGGTAATGCGTGCGGGCCGTCTCGGTCGCCCCCTGGTCGGCGTGCAGCCACGCGACGAACCCGGAGGCCTCGCTCGCGGCCGCGCTCAGGTCCGTGCGGAACGGTGTCCCGTGCGCGTTCACGAGCATTTGCTCGGACAGATGCACGTGCGCGGCAGCACCGGGCAACAGGTGCCGGGCGGAGGACGAGGCGTCCATCCGCCGCTGCCCACTGGTGATGGTGCGCAACGCCGGCGCGGTCGACTCGTCCACGGCGCTCTGCTCTTCGGCCCCCGACGGCCCTCCGACCGTCAGGAGCGCGCCCGCGGCCACGGCACGACCGAAATCACGGCGTCTCGTGAGGTCCACCCCCTTCGTCCCGCCCGCTCCGAACACGGCCGGGCCTTCCCCCGAGGGAGCGCCGCCGAAGCGCAGCAGATGCAACGGAACACCCAGGCGTCCGGCCACGTCCTGGATCTGGTCGACGGTCAGCGACTGTTGGCCGTTGATCACACGCGAGACCCAGCTCTGGGAATAACCGGCGGCGCGGGCCAGGTCGCCCTGCGACCACCCGCGTGCCGTGCGCACGCCCTCGAGGACCGCGGCCATGTCGCAGGTGGCCAGGGCGGCCGCCATCGAGGGACGTGACCACAAGTCCGTCGGAAGAACGCTGTCTGGTTGGGGCATGAGCTTAGATTAGGGATTCCGGGCGGCCTCGGTGGCTATGAGTAAAAAATAAATCCCGATGCATGATCCGCATAGCCGGGTGTTCGGGTGCTCACTGTGCGAGAGAATAAGTGGTGAGGCCGGTTCCGTTCGGTGTGCCGGCCGCGACAACGACAGCACCCAGTCCGGCACGGCCGGACCGACCACCGCGGGAGGCCTCCGTGAGTGCCCAGATCTCGGACCCGGCCGGGCACGCCCTGCGCGGGCTCGCCGTCGAACTGCGCTCTCGCGGTGTGGAGGCCACCGAGGACGGGGAGCGCGGCCTGGTCGTGGTCCCCGGGGCCCCCGCCGGTCACAGCAGCGCCCTGCTGCGGCCCCACCGGGGCGACCTGTGGTGGTGGATCCGCCGACCGATCCAGGACGGTGTCCCCCCGGCACCGTCGGGGATCCCGTTGGCGCCGGCGCACCGCACCTCCCACGTCGCCGGGAGGATCGCGGGCGCTCCGGCGTCCGGCGGTGCTGTCTGAGCGCGCCCCCTTTCCCCGCGCTCGTCATCCGACCGCGAGCACGGCACCGATGATCCCGGCGGTGTTGCGCAGCTGAGCGGGCACGATGGGGGTGCGCAGCTCCAAGTACGGCAAGAATTCGGAGGCCTTGCGGCTGACCCCGCCGCCGACCACGATCAGGTCCGGCCACAGCAGGTCCTCCATCATCCGGTAGTAGCGCTGGAGGCGTTCGGTGGCCCAGGCGCGGTAGCTCAACCCGTCCCGGTTCCTCGCTCCGGAGGAGGCCCGCGTCTCGGCGTCGTGGCCGTCGATCTCCAGGTGACCGAACTCGGTGTTGGGGATCAAGCGCCCGTCCACGACCAACGCGGTGCCGATGCCGGTGCCCAGCGTCGTCAGCAGCACGACCCCGGACGTGGTGCGTGCGGCCCCGTGGTGTGCCTCGGCCAGAGCGGCCGCGTCGGCGTCGTTGAGCATGCGCACCGGCCGTTCCAGGAGCCGGGAGAACAGGGTCGCGGCGTCGGTGTCCACCCACGAGCGGTCGACGTTGGCGGCCGTGCGCACCACGCCGTTCTGCACCACACCGGGGAAGGTGATCCCCACGGGTCCGCCCGCCGCCTCGGGGAAATGCCCCGCGATCTCCCCGACCACCTCGGCCACCGCCCGGGGAGTGGAGTGCGCCGGGGTGGCGTACCTGACCCGCTCGGCGAGGAACGCGCCGGTGTCCGGATCCACCGGCGCACCCTTGATCCCGCTGCCGCCGATGTCGATGCCCAACCGGGGCCTGCGCTCTGACATGGGTCCGTCGTCTCCTGTGGTCCTCGTGTACTGTGCGGTGTCCACCGCCCGCTGGTCACCGATCCTGCCTCGCGGCGGCACCCTTCGCACCCCCGGTGCGTATCGCTCGTCGCGGCTGTCACCGGTGTGGTCGGTGCGGTACCGGCGTGCCGATACTCTGGGCGACTGCCCTTGACCACACCCGACGCGGGAAGACGAGAGCGACGTTGACCGGTATCCATGGCCGCCGCGGCCCCTTCACCGACGGCGACACCGTGCAGTTGACCGACCCGAAGGGCCGGATGCACACCATCACCCTGCGCGAGGGTGGCGCCTTCCACTCGCACAAGGGCCGCATCGCCCATGACGATCTCATCGGCGAACCCGAGGGCAGCGTCGTGCAGTCCAACACCGGAACCGCCTATGTGGCGCTGCGGCCGCTGCTCATCGACTACACCCTGTCCATGAAGCGCGGCGCGACCATCGTCTACCCCAAGGACGCGGCGCAGGTCCTGGTCGAGGCAGACATTTTCCCCGGCGCGCACGTGGTGGAGGCAGGCGCCGGTTCGGGGGCGATGTCCAACTGGCTGCTGCGTGCGGTCGGCGAGCACGGCACGGTCTCCTCCTACGAGCGCCGGGCCGACTTCGCCGAGATCGCCCGCAAGAACGTGGAACGTTTCCACGGGGGCCCGCACCCGGCCTGGAAACTGACCGTGGGCGAGCTGGGCGAGGCCTTGGAGGACACCGACGTCGACCGGTTCTTCCTGGACATGCTCGCCCCTTGGGAGAACCTCGACGCCGTCGCCCGGGCCCTGCGCCCCGGCGGCCTGGTCTGCTGCTACGTCGCCACCACGACCCAGCTCTCCCGTGTCGTGGAGGACCTGCGCGAGGACGAGCGTTTCTACGAGCCGCGGTCGTGGGAGACGATGCTGCGCACCTGGCACGTGGAGGGTCTCGCGGTGCGCCCGGACCACCGCATGATCGGCCACACCGGTTTTCTCGTGGTGGCCCGCCGCCTGGCCGACGGTGCGCAGGCACCCGACCGCCGCAGGCGCCCGGCCAAGGGTGCCTACGGCAAGGACTACGAGAAGGCCAGGGCCGCCGAGCGCGGCTCAGAGGAAAGTGCCGCACCCGGGACCGCGGCGCCCGCGGGTGAGGACTCCGAGGGCGGCGTCGACCGCGCCTGAGGCCCGTGGCCGTTAACGGTCAGCGGCGGGGAGTGTCCGCATGCTGATACCACACCCGTGACGCTGTTCCGCTCTTCGGCCACCGCCATCCCGCAGGAACCCTCTGCCACCTCGGCAACGGCCCCGACGTGCCCGCGGCGCGCCCGGGGCCGTTGGCGTGCCCGCCTCCCGGTACGGGCGCTCTGACGTGCGGGGAAAGCGCATCCGAGCTTGACGCGGTGGTGCCCTTGAACAGGCGTCGAGGTTACGTTCTCATTACGTCGGGTGATCGGCTACCAGTCTGACCTGGGCCGACGCAAGATCTGAAAATGAGTGCTACGACACTCGCCGAGCCTGGGAGGTTAGGAAAGGGGCAGGGGTAGGTAGGCTCCCGAGTAGTCGTCCTTCTCATAGGGAGGTGGCGGACGTGGCCGAGCGCGACGACGAGCGCCAGAGCGACCAGGACCGTGAAGTCGCCGAACTCACGGCCCAGGTCTCCTACATGGAAAAAGAACTCAGCGTGCTTCGGCGTAAGCTCGCCGATTCCCCCCGACATGTACGCCTGCTGGAGGAACGGCTGAGGGAGGCGCAGACCGACCTCGCCGCGGCCAACAGCCAGAACGAGCGACTCGTCTCCACGCTCAAGGAGGCGCGCGAACAGATCGTCGCTCTCAAGGAGGAGGTCGACCGCCTCGCCCAGCCCCCGTCGGGCTTCGGTGTCTACCTCGGTTCGCGCGAGGACGAGACCGTCGAGATCTTCACCAACGGCCGCAAGATGCGGGTCAGCGTCAGCCCCTCGGTCGACGTGGAATCCCTGCGCCCCGGCCAGGAGGTCATGCTGAACGAGGCCTTCAACATCGTTGAGGCCGAGGACTTCGAGACCGTCGGCGACGTCGTCATGCTCAAGGAACTCCTCGAGGACGGCGAGCGCGCGCTGGTCATCTCCAACCACGACGACGAGCGCATCATCCGCCTCGCCGAGCCCCTGCGCGAGGAACCCCTGCGCGCCGGCGACTCCCTGCTGCTGGAGACGCGTTCCGGTTACGCCTACGAGCGCATCCCCAAGTCCGAGGTCGAGGAGCTCATCCTCGAAGAGGTCCCCGACATCGCCTACACCGACATCGGCGGCCTCGGCGGGCAGATCGAGATGATCCGCGACGCGGTCGAACTGCCCTACCTGCACAAGGACCTCTTCTACGAGCACCAGCTGCGCCCGCCCAAGGGTGTGCTGCTCTACGGTCCTCCCGGCTGCGGGAAGACACTCATCGCCAAGGCGGTGGCCAACTCCCTGGCCAAGCAGGTCTCCGAGCGCACCGGCCGCGACGTCGGCAAGAGCTTCTTCCTCAACATCAAGGGGCCGGAGCTGCTCAACAAGTACGTCGGTGAGACCGAGCGCCACATCCGCCTGGTCTTCCAGCGTGCCAGGGAGAAAGCAGGCGAGGGCACCCCCGTCATCGTCTTCTTCGACGAGATGGACTCCATCTTCCGCACCCGCGGTTCCGGTGTCTCCTCCGACGTGGAGAACACCATCGTCCCGCAGCTCCTCAGCGAGATCGACGGTGTGGAGGGTCTGGAGAACGTCATCGTCATCGGCGCCTCCAACCGTGAGGACATGATCGACCCCGCGATCCTGCGGCCGGGCCGGCTCGACGTCAAGATCAAGATCGAGCGCCCCGACGCCGAGGCCGCGGGTGACATCTTCGCCAAGTACATCACCGACAACCTGCCGTTGCACGACGAGGACCTGGCCGAGCACGGCGAATCGCGCCGGGCCACCGTCGACGCGATGATCCAGCGGGTCGTCGAGCGCATGTACACCGAGGAGGAGGAGAACCGCTTCCTGGAGGTCACCTACGCCGACGGTGACAAGGAGGTCCTCTACTTCAAGGACTTCAACTCCGGCGCGATGATCGAGAACATCGTCGACCGGGCCAAGAAGATGGCGATCAAGGACTTCATCGACAACCAGTCCAAGGGGCTGCGGGTCTCCCACCTGCTCCAGGCCTGCGTCGACGAGTTCAGTGAGAACGAGGACCTGCCCAACACCACCAATCCGGACGACTGGGCGCGCATCTCCGGCAAGAAGGGCGAGCGGATCGTCTACATCCGCACCCTGGTCTCGGGGAAGAAGGGCGCCGACTCCGGCCGTTCCATCGACACCGTCGCCAACACCGGCCAGTACCTGTAAGCACGGTTGTACGAGGCCCGGGAGGGCCGGCCGCACCGCGGCCGGTCCTCCTGTGTGCGCGGCCCTGGAGGAGCCCGGTGACAAAACGCCCGAGAAGGCGGCACTTAGGCCACAATTACCGCTGAAGCGTTCAAGATCGGCCCCGGGCGGATAGCCTCTCAGCATGAGTGTGCGGCGGATCATGGGTATCGAGACCGAGTACGGCGTTTCCGTGCCAGGCAATCCCGGGGCCAACGCGATGGTCACCTCGACGCAGGTGGTCAACGCCTACCTGGCTGCTTCGGCCGCCCGGGCGCGGCGAGCCCGCTGGGACTTCGAGGAGGAGAACCCGCTGCGCGACGCACGCGGTTTCGATCTGGCGCGCGAGGCGGCCGATCCCACCCAGCTCACCGACGAGGACCTGGGACTGGCCAACGTCATCCTCACCAACGGGGCCCGGCTCTACGTCGACCATGCCCACCCCGAGTACTCGGCGCCCGAGGTGACCAACCCGCGTGACGCTGTGCTCTGGGACAAGGCGGGTGAGCGGGTCATGGCCGATGCGGCCGCCAGGGCGGCGGCGACCCCGGGCATCGACCCCATCCATTTGTACAAGAACAACACCGACAACAAGGGTGCCTCCTACGGCTGCCACGAGAACTACCTCATGGACCGGGCCACCCCCTTCGGCGACATCGTGCGCCATCTGATCCCGTTCTTCGTCTCCCGGCAGGTGGTCTGCGGGGCCGGCAAGGTCGGCCTCGGCGCGGACGGGCAGGGGTCCGGGTTCCAGCTGTCCCAGCGCGCGGACTTCTTCGAGGTCGAGGTCGGGCTGGAGACCACCCTGAAGCGTCCCATCATCAACACCAGGGACGAACCCCATGCCGACCCCGACCGCTACCGGCGCCTGCACGTGATCATCGGCGACGCCAACATGAGCGAGACCTCCACCTACCTCAAGCTCGGTACCACGGCGCTGGTGCTGTCGATGATCGAGGACGGGTTCCTCTCCCAGGACCTGACCCTGGACTCCTCCGTCCAGGAGCTGCGCCAGATCTCGCACGACCCCGGGCTCACCCACCGGGTGCGCCTGCGTGACGGCCGGCGCATGAGCGCGCTGGAACTGCAGGGCGAGTACCTCGACCAGGCCCGCAAGTACGTCGAGGAGCGCTACGGCAGCGACGTCGACGCCGACACCGCGGACGTGCTCGACCGGTGGGAGCGGGTACTCACCGTCCTGGGCAACGACCCCATGGAGCTGGCGGAGGAGCTGGACTGGGTCGCCAAGCTCAAGGTCCTGGAGGGCTACCGCAGCCGGGACGGGATGGAGTGGTCCCACCCCCGGTTGCAACTGGTCGACCTGCAGTACTCCGATGTGCGGGCGGACAAGGGCATCTACAACCGCCTCGCCCACCGGGGGCGGGTGCAGCGCCTGCTCGAGGAGAACGAGGTGACCCGGGCCATCACCGAACCGCCGGAGGACACCCGCGCCTACTTCCGTGGCCGCTGCTTGGACAAGTACGCCGACTCGGTGGCGGCCGCCTCCTGGGACTCGGTCATATTCGACCTGCCCGGGCACGACTCCCTGCAGCGGGTGCCGACTCTGGAACCCCTGCGCGGCACACGGGAGTACGTGGGCGATCTGCTGGACGCCTGCGACACCGCCGAGGAACTGGTTTCGGTGCTCACCGGCCGCGGCTGAGACACACCAGGAGCGCCCCCGTCCGTGCCATGAGGGCATCGGGCGGGGGCGCTCTGTGTGACCGGCGGGGGACCCCGGTCACCTCAGGGGATCAGGTGCTCAGGTTCAGGTTCCAGGAGTTCAGCATGGGGTTGACCTCCTGGTAGTAGGTTGTGCCGCCCCAGGTGCAGTCGCCGGAACCGCCGGAGGTCACGCCCTGGGCCTGGCTGCCGGAGATGAAGGAACCACCGGAGTCACCGGGCTCGGCGCACACGTTCGTGCGGGTCAGGTCGTAGACGGTGCCCTGCGCGTAGTTCACGCTCTGGCCACGGGCCTCGATGGTGCCGCAGTGCCAACCGGTGGTGGAACCGGAACGGCACACCTGCGAACCGATGGGGGCCTGGCTGGAACCGGAGACGGTCGCGTTGCCGCCGGAGTTGTAGCGGCTCACCAGGTTGGTCAGGTTGAAGTTGGACGTTCCCCGCACGAAGCCGGCGTCGTTGCCGGGGAAGACCGACTGCTCGAAGACACCGCTGCCGTTGCCGATACTGACCGAGGAACCGGTGCTGCCGCAGTGGCCGGCGGTGACGAAACCGGGCTGGCCGGAGGAGTTCGTGGCGGCGAAGCCGACCGAGCAGCGGCTGGCCCCGTTGATGTTGTAGGCCAGGCCGCCGATGATGTCGGCGAAGACCTCGGGGGCCTGGTCGGTGGACTCCACCCGCACGTCCTCGGGCGAGACCCCCGCAGAGGAGAGCAGGGCGTCGACGTCGGCGTCCGCGCCCTCCAGGGTCTCGATCACCACGGTGTCGTTCTCGACGTCCGGGTACCAGCTCACGACACCGTCCTGGGCGCCGGCGCCGTCGAGGTCGGAGACGAGATCGGCCAGTCCGTCGAGACCGTGCTCGACCACGGAGGCCTCCGCACCGGCGGCCTCGACGCCGGACACGGCGGCATCGTCGGTGACCAGCACGGTCAGGGCGTGGGTGTCGGTGTCGAAGAGCGAGCCGCCGTAGTGTTCGCCCGCGGCCTCGGTGGCCTCGGCGTCCACGTCCAGGGCGCTCTCCTGGGCATCGATGAGGTCGGTGGCCTCGGCGGGGTCCAGACCGAGGTCGCGCTCGAGGGCCTCGGCCATGGTGGTGGCCTCGGCCGGTTCGGTGGGGGTCTGTGGTGCGGGTGCGGCGCCGGCGGTCGGTGCCATAGCCACGGACATGCCGAGGGCGAGGGCGCCGGTGCCGATCGCGGAGATGATGGGGGAGGCTCGCATGTGCCCTGTCTCCAAAGGGGGATGAGCGGGGGATTCGCAGACCGTGCCCGGAGGGGACACTGTCTCCGTCCGGGGGCGGACGGTGCCCGCCCCCGAAGTTCACCGATACATTCGGTAAACGATTCCCGACTATAGGTCGACACTCTGAGTAGGGAAAGACCTGTTTTCCCATTGATCATTCAGGGGTGAAGCCCGCGCTTCGGAACGTGAGTATTTTCCCGTAGCACTCGGTGATCGGAAGTCTCCCTACCTCACCGTTCTGATGCCGAACGCTCACCCAACGTGCAGCCGGTCGCCGTGCAAGGGGCGCAACGTGTCCGGATTCGGACACCGGGAACCGGGAACCGGGCCCGGACACGCAGAACCCCCGCCCGCGCAGTGCGCGGACGGGGGCGAGGTGAACGAACCCCGGACCGTGGAACGGAAGCGAGGTCGGAACCGACTAGCTGGTGACCAGGTCCAGGCCCCAGGTGTCCAGGGCCGGGTTGATCTCCTGGTAGTAGGTCGTGCCACCGCTGGAGCAGTTGCCCGAGCCGCCGGAGGTCATGCCTTGGGCCTGGTCGCCGGAGATGAAGGAGCCGCCGGAGTCACCGGGCTCGGCGCAGGCGTCGGTGCGGGTCATGTCCTCGACCGTGCCCTCGGGGTAGCTCACGGACTCGCCGCGGGCCTCGATGCTGCCGCACTCCCAACCGGTGGTGGAGCCGGAACGGCACACGGCCGAACCGATCGGGGCCTCCTCGGAGCCGCCGACGGTCTGGTTGCTGCCGTCGTAGGTGTTGACCAGGTTGGTCACGCCCCAGTTGGAGGTGGAGGAGACGAAGGCCGCGTCGTTGCCCGGGAAGATGGACTCCTCGAACACGCCGGACCCGCTGCCGTCCTCGCTCGTGGCGGAGGTGCCGACCGTGCCGCAGTGGCCGGCCGTCACGAAGCCGTCGTTGCCGGAGCTGTCGGTGGCCGCGAAGCCGATGGAGCAGCGGCCGCCGCCCATGGTGAAGGCGTCGCCGCCGACGATGTCGGCGTAGAGCTCGGGGCTCTCCTCGGTCTGCTCGACCTCGACGGCAGAGGTGTCGACGTCCGCGCTCTCGACGAGGCTCCGCGCGGCGTCGGCGTCGTTGGCCTGGATCACGACGGTGTCGTTCGCGACGTCGGGATACCAGCTCACGACGCCGTTCTCGCCGCCGGTGTCGTCGAGGGCGTCGATGACGCCGGTGAGGGCCTCGTGGCCGTTCTCGACGACCTCGGCCTGGGCGCCGACGGCCTCGACCTGCTCGGCCGCCTGCGCGTCGGTGACGTTGACGGTCAGCTCGAGACTCTCGGTGTCGAAGAAGGAGCCGCCGTAGTGGTCACCGGCTGCCTCGGCTGCCTCGGCGTCGATCTCGAAAGCCTCGGCCTGGGCGTCCAGGAGTTCCTCGGCCCCGAACGGGGTGAGGCCGAAGTCGCGCTCGAGGGCTTCCTGCATGGTGGCGGCCACGTCGTCGGTGGACGGCTCGGCGGGGAGTGTGGTCGCACCCGCGCTGGGGGCGACGGCGATCGACATGCCCAGCGCCAGGGCGCCGGTGCCGATCGCGGAGATGATGGGGGAGGGTCGCATGATCCCTACTCTCCTCGGGGGTATGGACGGGTTCTCGGGGCGGCCGACCGGGGGAGGGCCGCTTCCGAAGGAGCCCCGGGGGTGGGGCCCCGAAGAAGCCCCGGGGGTGGGGCTTCTGGGGACGTTCACCGAGACGATCGGTAAACGAGCCCACACCATAAGTGCGCACCATGCACAGCGAAAGCCCGTGATCACGGAACAACGTTCATGATCGAGGCAAAGGTCGTTTCATCCGATGGCTGACATTTTGCGGGGGAAAGTCCGGACTTTCCTGACCTCGCGCTTTCCGGGGGCGTGTGGAAGTGATCCACTGATACGGATGGGGGTCAAGGGAAAAGTGTGGCCGGATTCGGCCATGTGCTTCAAGTGCGTGTCGTGACAGGTTCGACACGTATACGCAACCCGCGAGGTCAGTCAGGGTGACTCGCCAGTAACCCCGTGAGGGCCGCGGGTCGGTCCGTCGCCACGGGACCTGGTCCGCACGCGGACACGCCCAGGCGCGCGGGAGCAAAGCGGGAAACAGCATGTAGGCGCTGCGAGGCCGCGCTCCGGTGTAACTAGCGAGTATCGGGCCACGGGAACGGGGTTGAGCGGCCGTGCGTTGGGCCAAGATAAGGGCGAGAGCCCCGAACGGGAGGTAACAACGCCATGGCGACCAAGGACACCGGCGGTCAGAAGCACGGATCACGTCGCGAGGAAGAGGTCGAGGAGACCGAGGCGACCACCGAAACCACCGAACGCGACGCGAACCTCGACGAGGGTGTCGACGACATCCTCGACGAGATCGACGACGTCCTGGAGAACAACGCCGAGGACTTCGTGCGCCAGTTCGTTCAGAAGGGCGGACAGTAGTCCGGGGCGTGCACGGCGGAGGCGCGGCGCAGCAGGGATCCGCCCGGGCATGCCCTAATGTCGTTCCGACCGGCCCCGATGCCGGTCCGGCCAGCACACACAAGGACCAGAGGCGCCCCGCCCGCACCCCCTGCTTCTCGGAGGGCGGGGCGCGAGTGGAGGGAGACGCGTGTTCGAAGGGTTCGAGGGCGGACGGATGCCCGCCGCGTACATGAGTGCGGGGACCTCGTCCTTTGCCGAGTTCCTCGGTGCGGTCAGCCCTGAGCTGCTGCCCGGCCACAACCCGCCCGCCCAGGGCGGGGGCGAACACCTGACGCCGGACGCGACGACCATCGTCGCCCTGACCTTCCCCGGGGGAGTGGCTCTGGCCGGTGACCGGCGGGCCACTCAGGGCAACGTGATCGCCAACCGGGACATGGACAAACTGTTCCGCACCGACGAGTTCTCCGCCGTGGCCATCGCCGGCTCGGCAGGGATCGGGATCGAGCTTGCCCGCCTGTACCAGGTTGAACTGGAACACTACGAGAAGATGGAGGGCCGGTCCCTCTCCTTGGAGGGCAAGGCCAACAAGCTGGCCCAGATGGTGCGCGGAAACCTGGGTATGGCACTGCAGGGTTTTGTCGTCGTCCCCCTCCTGATCGGGTTCGACGAACGTGCCGAGGAGGGCCGCGTCTTCAGCTACGACGCCGTGGGCGGGCGCTACGAGGAGCAGCGCTACCACTCCATCGGCTCCGGTTCGGTCTACGCCAAGGGCTCGCTCAAGAAGCTCTACCGCGACGACCTGTCGGAGAACGAGGCGATCAAGGCCGCCCTGGAGTCGCTCTACGACGCCGCTGACGACGACTCGGCCACAGGGGGCCCCGACCTGCACCGCAAGATCTTCCCCCTCGTGGACGTCATCACCGAGGACGGCCACCGCCGGGTGGCCGTCGACGAGGTCGAACGCCTGGCCACCGAGGTGGTCGAGGGGCGCGCCGCTCACCCCGACGGTCCCACCGCCCCGCTGAGCTGACCGCCCGGCTCCCACGTCAGACTTCTCCCGACCCAGGTTAGGAACGATCCGCGGTGTCGATGCCGTTCTACGTCGCCCCCGAACAACAGATGAAGGACAAGGCGGACTACGCGCGAAAAGGCATCGCGCGAGGCCGCAGCGCCGTCGTCCTGCAGTACGACGGCGGGATCCTCATGGTGGCCGACAACATGTCGCGCACCCTCCACAAGATCAGCGAGCTCTACGACCGCATCGGTTTCGCCGCCGTGGGCCGCTACCCCGAGTTCGAGAATTTGCGCCTGATGGGCGTGCGCTTCGCCGACGTGCGCGGTTACCAGTACGACCGCCGCGACGTGAGCGGGCGCCAGCTCGCCAACATCTACGCCCAGACCCTGGGCACGGTCTTCAGCGAGAGCCCTAAACCCTGGGAGGTGGAGATCGTCGTCGCCGAGGTCGGTGAGAGCGCCACCGACGACGAGATCTACCGCATCACCTTCGACGGCTCCATCGTCGATGAGCAGGGCTTCGTGGCCGTGGGCGGTTCCTCCGAGCACGTGTCCGGCCGGCTCAAGGACCGTTTCGCCGCCGACGCCACCCTGGCCTCCGCGCTCAACACCGCCACCCGCGCCCTGGCGGACGAGAACGCGGAGGAGCGCGAGCTGGAAGCGAGCAACCTGGAGGTCGCGGTCCTGGAGCGGGCCCGCGAACACCGCAAGTTCCGCCGCATCCACGGCCGCCGGCTGCGCACCCTCCTGGAGGAGGGCCGTTCCGGCACCGGCAAACCCGCCTCCAGCCGGAACCAGGGCAGTGATGACGGGGACGAGGGGTGATCTGAGGACGGCGAGTACGGTGCGGTGCCACCCGGCATCGCACCGACCGGGTGGGTGCAGGCGGCGTGGCCCCGCCGCCTGCACCTTCGGACGGGAAGTTGGTGAGGCCGCGTGGAACGACGCATCTTCGGTCTGGAGAACGAGTACGGGGTCACGTGCACCTTCAGGGGACAGCGTCGGCTGTCGCCCGACGAGGTCGCCCGCTACCTCTTCCGCAGGGTGGTCTCGTGGGGACGCAGCAGCAACGTGTTCCTGCGCAACGGAGCACGCCTGTACCTGGACGTGGGCAGCCACCCCGAGTACGCCACCCCCGAGTGCGACAACCTCGCGGACCTGGTGGCCCACGACAAGGCCGGTGAGCGCATCCTCGAAGGCCTGCAGGTCGACGCCGAGCAGCGCCTGCACGAGGAGGGCATCGCCGGCGACATCTACCTGTTCAAGAACAACACCGACTCGGCGGGCAACTCCTACGGCTGCCACGAGAACTACCTCGTGGGACGGCACGGGGAGTTCGGGCGCCTGGCCGACGTCCTCATCCCGTTCCTGGTCACCCGCCAGATCATCTGCGGGGCCGGCAAGGTCCTTCAGACCCCCAGGGGCGCGCTGTACTGCGTCAGCCAGCGCGCCGAACACATCTGGGAAGGCGTCTCCTCGGCCACCACCAGGTCCCGCCCCATCATCAACACCCGCGACGAACCCCACGCCGACGCCGAACGGTTCCGCCGCCTGCACGTGATAGTCGGCGACTCCAACATGAGCGAGACCACCGCGCTGCTCAAGCTGGGCTCGACCGACCTCGTGCTGCGCATGATCGAGGCCGGCGTGGTCATGCGCGACTACACGCTGGAGAACCCCATCCGGGCCATCCGGGAGATCAGCCACGACATGACCGGGCGCCGCAAGGTACGCCTGGCCAACGGGCGTGAGGCCAGCGCTCTGGAGATCCAGCGCGAGTACCTGGAGAAGGTCCAGACCTACGTGGACCGCCACGGCACCGACGCCACCGGCAAACGGGTGCTCGACCTGTGGCAGCGCACCCTGGAGGCGGTCGAGACCCAGCACTTCGAACCCGTCGCCCGTGAGATCGACTGGATCGCCAAGTACCTGCTCCTGGAGCGTTACCGCGTCAAGCACGACCTGTCGCTGTCCTCACCGCGTGTGGCCCAGCTCGACCTGACCTACCACGACATCCACCGTGACCGCGGCCTGTTCTACATGCTCCAGGACCGTGGCCAGATGGACCGTGTGGTGGACGACCTGAAGATCTTCGAGGCCAAGGCGGTGCCACCGCAGACCACCCGGGCCAGACTCCGGGGCGAGTTCATCCGCCGGGCGCAGGAGCAGCGGCGCGACTTCACCGTGGATTGGGTCCATCTCAAACTCAACGATCAGGCTCAGCGCACCGTGCTGTGCAAGGACCCGTTCAAGGCCGTCGACGAACGGGTCGACAAGCTCATCGCCGGTATGTGATCCCAGCTCACACAGCTCGGCCCCGGGTCCGCGCCCTCCGCGTCCCGGGGCCGGGCCGTGCCTGGGGCACGGTCGGGGCGGGCCCACTCCCGCGGTTCGGTAGTGTGACTCTGTCCCAGGCCCGAAAACAGAGGTTGTGACTCATGCACCGACGTGCTGTGGCCCTCGCGGTGCCGGCGACCGCCATCGCCCTGACGGTCTCCAGCTGCGGATCCATCCCTGAGGATTGGCGCACCCCCGCCTTCCTCCGCATGGGGGAGGACGAGGTCGACGAGCGGCTACCCGCTGTCTCCGGAGAGGTCGGGGAGAAACCCGAGGTCACCTTCCCCGACATGGAACCACCGGACGAGGAGGTCACCGGTGTCGTCCACGAGGGCCCCGGGGAGGAAGGGTTGGTACGAGACGACGACCTGGTCGTGGCCAACTTCGCACAGTACGAGTGGTCCGGCCCCGGAGAGGGCGAGGAACTCGACCCCGACCAGGCCAGCTACGAGACCGGCGCCCCCGACCTCATCCGCATGGAGGAGATGCCGGACGAGCTGGCCGCACCGATGATCAGCCAGTCCGTGGGCAGCCGCGTCGTCTACGTCATGCCCCCGCTGAGCGAGGAAGAGCGCACCCAGGCCGAGTCCACGGGCCAGGAGGTACCCGAGGGCGCCACCGTCCTGGTACTGGACCTGATGGACGTCTACAGCTCCGGAGCGGTCGTGCCCGGTGAAGCGACCGAGGACGTCGGGGAGGACCTTCCCAGCGTCGTCCAGGACGGCCACTCCGAGCCCGAGATCGACGTGCCCGACACCGACCCGCCCGAGGACCTGACCGTCGAACCCCTCATCGAGGGCCGGGGCGAGGAGGTCGAGGAGGGCCAGCAGGTCATCGTCCAGTACACCGGCGTTCCCTGGGAACCCGACGAGGAGGGCCGTAACGAGGTCTTCGACTCCACCTGGAGCCAGGGCGGCACCCCCTTCGACATCACCATCGGGTCCGGTGCGGTCATCGAGGGCTGGGACGAGGGCATGGTCGGCCGGCCCGTCGGCAGCCGCCTGCTCATGACGATCCCGCCCGACCTGGCCTACGGCGACGAGGACACCGGCATGGGCACCCCCACCGGCACGCTCGTGTTCGTCGTCGACATCCTCGGTGCCGTCGAGAACCCGCCCCAGCCCGACCCCGAGGACATGCCTGAAGGCATGCCCGAAGGTATGCCGGAGGGCGGCGGTGAGATCTCCCCCGAGGATCTCGAGGACCTGGAAGGCATGTCCGAAGGGGAGTAGGTCCCCGAACAGGGTGNGGGGGCGCGCGTGTCCGTGGAGACCGCGGGAGCCGCCAGTACGTACAGTCGGACCACGCTTTCAGGCACGTCGAGGGGGAACCATGCGGCGACGGTACTGCTACGTGTCCGGACTCCGGCTGGGCGTTCCGGCCCTGGAGGAACTCTGCGCGCAGGGGAAGCCGCCCTCCCTGGTGGTGTCCTACCCGGCCGAACTCGCCCACCGGTGCGGCTACACCGACCACGAGGACCTCGCCCGCGCCCACGGACTGCCGCACGTGCGCGCCGCCGACGTGGGCGCCGAAGAGGTCCAGGAGGCCCTGGCCGAGCACGGCATCGACCTCATGGTCGTGGCCGGCTGGTCCCAACAGGTGCCCGAACACGCCCTGGAGGCATTGCCCCTGGGCGCGGTCGGCCTGCACCCCACACCTCTGCCCGTGGGCCGCGGCTGCGCCCCCATCCCCTGGACGATCCTGCGCGGCATGCGCTCCAGCGCCGTCACCCTCTTCCACTTGGACGGCGAACCGGGCAGCGGCGACATCGTCGACCAGCGCTGGTTCGACCTCGTCCCCGGCATCACCGCCACCGGCCTCTACGAACGTGTGGGCCACATCCAGACCGAGCTCCTCGTGCAGTACATCGACGACCTGCTGGAGGGGTCCGCGCCCCGCCGTCCCCAGAGCGGGCACCCCTCGGTCTGGCCGCGCCGCCGTCCCAGTGACGGGCGCCTGGACCTCAGCGCCGCCGGCCGTGACGTCGACCGTATGGTGCGGGCCCTGGCCGACCCCTACCCGGGCGCGTTCGCGATGTTCGGCGGTGTCCGGGTGACCCTGTGCGACGGCGTTCTCAGCGACGTCCCCGGTGGTGCCCCCGGCGAGATCGTCTCCGCCGGCCCGGGGCGCACCTGGGGCATCACCTGCGGGGACGCGACCGTCTTCGTACCCGGTTCGGTGTGTGTGGACGAGGGTGTGCGCGCCGAACCGACCTCGCTGGCCATGTTCCGGCCCGGCGCGTTCTTCGACCAGCCCTCACCGCACACGGTCGAGGGCGGTCACAGAGCTTTTGTTCCCGGGCAGGCGCCCGTCTCCGACACCCTGCTGCAGGCCTGAGCGCCGGGGCCCGCCAGGTCGGTGCAGGCCGGCGCCCGGCCGCCGGGCAGGGCCCGCCGCCGTTGCCGTCTCGCGCACCGATCAGGAGCACACAGGGCCGCCTCCGGTCAGAGGGGCCGAACCCGGACAGAGGGGCAGGAACCGACGAACTTCGCCGCGGCGCCACCGGATCGTGCCCGGCACGGTACCGTCATTGCTGAACCGGACCCGGGCATGCACGCCGACATCCCCGGCGGTTCGTTCCACAGGTCGGTACACGGGCGGAAAGCGGGTGCGTCGCATGTCGCGCAAGAAGACCGAACGGCAGTTGAATCTCGTCATCTGCCTCTTGTCGACCCGGCGGCACCTGACCGCGCAGGAGATCCGCGAGACCGTGCACGGCTACACCGAGGTCGAGACCGAGTCCGCCTTCAAGCGCATGTTCGAACGCGACAAACGCGAACTGCGCGACAGCGGGATCCCCATCGAGATCGGTACCGGTGACGCGATCAGCGGAGAGGACGGCTACCGCGTGCGGCGCGGCGAGTACGAGCTCGCCGAGCTCACGTTGATGCCGGACGAGGCCCTGGTCCTGGGACTGGCCGCCCGCGCCTGGCGCCACGCCTCCCTCGGCAGCGCGGCCTCCGACGCCCTGTTCAAGCTCCGCGCCGCCGGGGTCCCGGTCGACCCCGGCGCCGCGCCGGGGCTGACCCCCGCCATGCGCACCGACGAGCCCGCATTCGGCCCCGTCTGGCAGGCCGTGCGCGACCGGCGGCCCATCGCCTTCGACTACCGCAAACCCGGCCGCGCCGGCACCGAGGCCCGGGAACTGGAACCCTGGGGCATCGTCAACCTGCGCGGCCACTGGTACGTGGTCGGCCACGACCGGCTGCGCGGGGCCCGCCGGGTCTTCCGGCTCAGTCGGGTCCGCGGCCGGGTACGGGTCCTCGACCACGGGCCGGACGTGGTCGTTCCCGAAGGGGTGGACCTGCGCTCGGTGGCCGCCGAGCACCGCAACGAACCCGAACGCACGGCCCGCCTGCGGGTACGCACCGACACCGCACACCGGCTGCGCCGCAACGCCCAGCGTGTGGTCGCCGGCGAACGCGGCGACGGCTCGGGCTGGGACGTCCTCACCCTGACCTACACCGACCTCAACACCTTCGTGGGCCGGGTGGCCTCCCACGGCGCCGACGCGGCCGTGCTCGAACCCGCCGAGGCCCGCACCGCGGTGGCCCAGCACCTGGCTGCCGTCGCCGGACGCACCCAGGACTCCGACCCGGGCCCCGCACGGAGCGGGGCCGGGGAGGACGGCAACACCACCGGGCGCGGGGCGCGCTCCTCCGATCAGCTGCGCCGTCTGCTCATGCTCGTGCCCTACGCCTTGGGCCGGGACGTGCGCGTGGCCGAGGTCGCCGAGCACTTCGACCTCACCGAGAAGCAGGTCGTCGACGACCTCAGGCTGCTGTGGATGTGCGGCCTGCCCGGGTACACCCCCGGCGACCTCATCGACGTCGACCTCGACGCCGCCCGGGAATCCGGCGAGATCATCATCGGCAACGCCGACACCCTCGCCCAACCCTTGCGCCTGACCGCCGACGAGGCCGCCAGCCTGGTGGTGGGCCTGTCCCTGCTGGAGGCGCTCGAGGGCAGCGGCGTGCCCGAGAGCGAGGCCCTGCGCCGGGTCGCGCGCAAACTCCGCGACGCCGCAGGCAGCGCCGTGGTCGACCTGGCCGACTCCGTCCAGGTACGCGTGGAGGACGACGCCCGCGCCGAACAGGTTCGCGCGACCTGCTCCGAAGCACTCGGGAACGGCCAACGCCTGCACCTGCGCTACCTGCACGGATACTTCGATCGTGTCGACGACCGCGAGGTCGACCCCATGGGCCTGGTGGTCGAGGGAGGCCACACCTTCCTGGAGGGGTACTGCCGCCTGCGCCGCGACGTACGTTTCTTCCGTCTGGACCGGGTCCTGGACCTGCACGTGCTGCCCTTCGCCGCCGAGATCCCCGAAGGTGTGGGCCGGCGCGACCTGTCCAAGGGTGTGCTGCAGCGCTCCGGGGCCGACGCCGTCATCACTCTCGAACTGGCCCCCGATGCCCGCTGGGTCACCGAGGACTACGTGTGCGAGTCGGTCACCGACCTGCCCGACGGGGGCGTGCGTGCGACCCTGCATACCCCCGCACCCGCCTGGGTCGCGCGGTTGGCGTTGCTCCTGGGGCCACAGGGGCACGTGGTGACACCGGGGGCCCTGGCCGAAGAGGTTCGCAGTGAAGCCGCACGGGCGCTCGAGCACTACGAAACGGTTCAAACCTCCACCGGGCCGGTCGAAATCACTTCGTCGCCCACGTGAGCCCCAGCCGTTCTCCCCGGGGGAGGAGCGTAGCCGAGCGTGAACCGGATATGGTTGAGGGCATGATTGTCCTCGCTGTCCTGTTCGGTGCGGTTCTCCTCGGGACCGTGACCGTCGCCGCCCTGTCGGTGAGAGCTGGGCGCGCGGTGCGCGAACTGTCCACAGAGACGGCTCGTGTGTCGGGGGAGGGCCGGGCGATCGGTGCCGAGTCACGTGCGGCCGGGACACGACCGGACGGCGCGCGTACGTGAGGGCCCCGAGACCGAACGCGCGTACCATTGACGGCGCTTGGCGGCGCCCCACAGAGAGGTAGAACCATGGGACCGTTCAACGGACCTACCATCGCCATTCTGGTGATCGTGGCCCTTCTGCTCTTCGGAGCCAAGAAGCTCCCGGACCTCGCCCGTTCCCTGGGGCGCAGCGCCCGCATCCTCAAGGCCGAGAGCAAGGGTCTGGTCGAGGAGGAGAACGAGGGCAAGGCCGAGGAGACCGAGGGGCAGGAGCAGGCCGAGACGCAGCAGAAGCCGCAGCCTCAGCAGGCCCAGACCCAGGACCAGGACGATGAGCCCGTCCAGCGCGACCCCCGCCAGCTTCCTCCCGGCCAGCGCATCGTGAACGAGTCCGGCGAGTCCGCCCACCACAGCTACGGCAACTAAAAGCACCAGCCGCCGAGAAGGGGCGGGTCCGTGTCGGGCGTACCCCCGTGTCCGCAGCCAGACGCGGTGACGACGGGCGCGGCGCCGACGGCGCCGCGCCGGACCGTTGTCAGCAGGGGCATCCGCTCTTCCGCCCGGGCCCCGAGGAGAAGAGAGTGACCGCACGATGAGGTCCCCCCGCCGGGACAATCCGGAAGCCCGGATGCCCCTCATGGAGCACCTGCGCGAACTGCGCCACCGCTTGACCAAGGCATCGATCGCCCTGGTGCTGGGCGCAGTGGTCGGCTTCGTGGTCTACGACCAGATCTGGGACTTCCTGACCGAGCCCTACTGTTCTCTGCCCGACTCCCAGGTCGTGGAGGGCGGGGGCTGCTCCCTCATCGTCACCGGTCCCTTCGACGCCTTCTTCGTCGCCTTCAAGATCTGGCTGTTCTCCGGTGCCCTGATCACCGCACCCCTGTGGCTCTACCAGCTGTGGGCCTTCGCCGCCCCCGCCCTGCACGGCCGCGAGAAGAAGTACGCCTACATCTTCTCGCCCCTGGCCGGGATCCTGTTCGTGTCCGGCGCCGCCCTGGCCTACACGATCACCTCCCTGGCACTGCAGATGCTCTTCGGCTTCCTGCCCGAGGACGCCGACCCCTATCTCACCATCGGCGAGTACCTCAACTACATGCTCATCATGATGGGCATGTTCGGGCTCGGCTTCGTCATGCCGTTGCTGGTCATCCTGCTCAACATCGCCGGGATCGTCACCCACGAGGCCATCGCCAAGTGGCGCCGCGTCATCATCTTCAGCGCGTTCCTGGCCGCCGCCGTCATCACCCCGGCCGAGCCGATCTCCATGCTCGCGCTCGCCGTCCCGTTGATCCTCCTCTTCGAGCTGGCCGAGCTGTTCTGCTTCTTCAACGACCGCCGCCGCAGGCGCAACGACCCCGCCTCCGGCCTCGACGACGACGAGCTCTCCGAGCTCGACGAGACACCCTCGGAGCTGGACGAGACCCTCTCCCCGTTGGAGGAGTTCGAGGACGCCGACGGAAGAGAGGACAAACGCCCCTGAGCGGGCCTGTACCGCGCTAAGGTCCCGTGGTGGGGCCCGCGGGTCCCGACCAGACCATCCCCGACGGGACCCGCCGGTGCGCGCAGGGCCCGGGGCGAGAATGCGGAGGAGACCGACTGTGACCGAGTCGACCGACCGGGAGCGGCAGCTGCCGCCGGAGGCCGAGGGCAACTCCAAGTGGCACGACACCACCGATGCGGTGTGGATGCGCTCGTCCTTGTCCGAGGAGAGCTCGGAGGCCATCGTCGAGGTCGCCGAGTTCGACGACGGGTTCCGGGCCGTGCGTGATGGCAAGTCCCCGGAGAAGGGCACCCTGTTCTTCACCCCCGCCGAGTGGGAGGCCTTCGTCCTGGGCGCCCGCGACGGTGAGTTCGACATCCCCGAGGAGTACCTCAGCGAGGAGGAGGCCGCGGTCCAGCGCGGCGACTCCGGAGGGGAGGCCACCTGGGTGCCCTCCCCGCTCAACACCCCCGAGGCCATGGCCGAGTACCATCGCCGCGAACGCGAGAGGCCGGCGGCGACGTCGGACTGACCGGCCGCGCACCCGGGCGCGAGGGTGTGCGCGCCACAGCCCCTCTCGGAGCCATTCCCTCCCCGCCCGGGTAGTGAAGGACCCCCGCCATGACCCCCCAGATCGCTCTCCTGGTCAACCCCTCCTCCGGTCGCCGTCGCGCCGCCATCGCGGCCGTCCGTCTCAAGGAGGCCCTCCGCGGGGCCGGTGCCCGCGTGCACGTCCACACCGGCGGTTCGTCCGCCGACAGCCGCCGTATGGCCCGCCTGGCCGCCTCTGAGGCCCCCGACGCACTCGTCGCCGTCGGCGGTGACGGCCTCCTCCACCAGGCCCTGCAAGGTGTGGCCGGGACCGGGGTGCCCCTGGGCGTGATCCCCGCCGGAACCGGAAACGACATCGCCCGCGCCTTCGGACACCCGCCGCGCACCGCCCGCGCCACCGCCGAGGCGATCCTGGCCGGACGCACCCGTCCCAGCGATGCCGTGCGCCTGCGCCTGGCCGACGGCACCCACCGTTATTTCCTCAGTGTCCTGGCCTGCGGTTTCGACGCGCGCGTCAACGAACGGGTCAACGGTTTCCGGTTCCGGCTCGGCCGCGCCGGCTACGTCGCCGGCCTGCTCGCGGAACTGCGCTCCTTCGTTCCCATCGACTACGAGATCGAGATCGACGGCCGCACACGCATCGCCGAACCCGGCATGCTCGTGGCCGTCGGCAACACCTCCAGTTACGGCGGCGGCATGCAGATCTGCCCCGACGCCGATCCCGAGGACGGGCTGCTGGACGTGACGTTCATGCGCCAGGGCCCCCTCCACCGGTTCCTGCGCCTGTTCCCCCTCGCCTACACCGGCGGACACACCGGTCTGCCCGAGGTCGTCGTCGAACGCGGGCGCAGGGTGACCGTGCGCGGGCACGGCCCGGGACCCGCCTACGCCGACGGCGAGCCCATGAGTGCCCTGCCCCTGGTGTGTGAGACCGCTCCCAAAGCGGTCGAGATGTTGGACCTGACCTCATAGTCTGAACATGATGAGTAGTCCAGCAGAGCGGTACGCCGCCTTCCGTCGGCGCCAGGCCGCCACCAGCGCCGCCATCGAGGCCTTCCAGGGCCTGTACGGCTTCGATTTCGACCCCTTCCAGATTCGGGCCTGCAAGGCGCTGGAGAGCGGTCACGGTGTGCTGGTGGCCGCACCCACCGGGTCGGGCAAGACCGTCGTCGGCGAGTTCGCGGTGCACCAAGCCCTGCAGGAGGGCACCAAGTGCTTCTACACCACGCCCATCAAGGCGCTGTCCAACCAGAAGTTCAACGATCT
The DNA here is from genome assembly GCF_000341145.1 of Nocardiopsis xinjiangensis YIM 90004. Lineage (GTDB taxonomy): Bacteria > Actinomycetota > Actinomycetes > Streptosporangiales > Streptosporangiaceae > Nocardiopsis > Nocardiopsis xinjiangensis. The sequence continues at coordinate 37,433 of NZ_ANBE01000011.1, read as the reverse complement.
CGTCAAGCGCTACGGCGCCGACCAGGTCGGGCTCCTGACCGGGGACAACAGCGTCAACGGTGAGGCGCCGGTGGTCGTGATGACCACCGAGGTGCTGCGCAACATGCTCTACGAGGGCTCCTCCACGCTCTCCGGGCTGGCCTACGTGGTCATGGACGAGGTGCACTACCTCGCCGACCGTTTCCGCGGCGCCGTCTGGGAAGAGGTCATCATCCACCTCCCGGAATCGGTGCGGATGGTCGCCCTCTCGGCCACCGTCAGCAACGCCGAGGAGTTCGGCGAATGGCTGCAGCAGGTGCGCGGAGACACCACCGTCATCGTCGACGAGAAGCGTCCCGTCCCGCTGTGGCAGCACGTCATGGTCGGCAACCGCATGCACGACCTGTTCGTGGACCCCGAACCCGAGCCCGCCGCCACCGACACCGACGGGAACGAGTCGGGGCGTGGCCGCAAGCGCCGCCGCGAACGCCGGCGACAGCAGGACAAGCCCCGCGAGATCGAGGTCGGTGGTCAGGTCCTGCACATCAACCCCCGGCTCGTCAGCATGGCCGAGGAGGACGCGCGCACCACCCAGCTCGAGCACAAGCGCCGCCACCCGCAGAACCGGGCGCGCGGACGCATGCGCCCGCGCACACGTTTCGCGCCGCCCTCGCGCCCCACAGTCGTCGAGGAGCTCGACGACGACGGTCTGCTGCCGGCCATCACCTTCGTCTTCAGCCGTGCCGGGTGCGAGGACGCGGTGCGCCAGTGCGTGGCCTCGGGACTGGTGCTGACCACCCCGGAGGAAGCCGCGCAGATCCGCGAGTACGCCGAGACCCGCTGCGCCGACATCCCTGCGGCCGACCTGGCCGTGCTCGGCTTCGACCAGTGGCTGCGCGCCCTGGAGTCCGGTGTCTCCTCTCACCACGCGGGCATGCTGCCGACCTTCAAGGAGATCGTCGAACACCTGTTCACCCGCGGTCTGATCCGTATGGTCTTCGCGACCGAGACCCTCGCCCTGGGTATCAACATGCCCGCCCGCACCGTCGTCATCGAACGGCTCGACAAGTGGAACGGCGAGACCCACGCGCCCCTGACCCCCGGCGAGTACACCCAGCTGACCGGGCGCGCCGGGCGGCGCGGCATCGACGTGGAGGGCCACGCCGTCGTCGTGTGGCAGGCCGGAACCGACCCGGAGGCCGTCGCCAGCCTGGCCGGGACCCGCACCTACCCGCTCAACTCCAGCTTCCAGCCCTCCTACAACATGGCGGTCAACCTCGTCGGCCAGGTCGGTCGCAGGCGCAGCCGCACCATGCTGGAGGAATCCTTCGCCCAGTTCCAGGCCGACCGGGACGTGGTCGGGATCACCCGGAAACTGCGCAAGCACGAAGAGGCCCTGGAGGGTTACGCAAAGGCCGCCGAGTGCCACCTGGGCGACTTCATGGAGTACGCGGAACTGCGCCGGGCCCTCAAGGAACGCGAGAACGAGCTCTCCCGCAGCCGTTCGGCCCGCCGCCGTGAGGACGCCGTACGCAGCCTCGAGGTGCTGCGGCGCGGCGACGTCATCCGTGTGCCCGCAGGCCGTTTCGCCGGCCACGCGGTGGTCCTGGACCCCGGCCTGCGCAACGACACACCCGCGCCGTTGGTGCTGACGCTGGACAAGCAGATCAAGCGCCTCAACGCCGGGGACTTCACCCGCCCGGTCGAGGCGATCCAGCACCTGCGCATCCCCAAGACCTTCTCGCCCAAATCGCCTCGCTCGCGCCAGGACCTGGCCTCCACGCTGCGCAACAAACTCCGCGACGGCGGGGACGAACCGGTCCGTGAACGCCGCGGAGGCAAGGGTCCGGACGGCGAGGACCCCGAGATCAAGCAGCTGCGTTCGCAGATGAAGGCCCACCCTTCCCACGGGTGCAACGACCGCGAGGACCACGCCCGCTGGGCGGAGCGCTACTTCCGGCTCAAGAAGGAGACCGATGGGCTGCAGCGCCGTGTGGAGGGGCGCTCGCACATCATCTCGCGCACCTTCGACCGGGTCTGCGGGGTCCTGGAGGACCTGGAGTACCTGGACGGGGACACCGTCTCCGACGACGGAGGGCGCTTGGCCAAGGTCTACTCCGACCTGGACCTGCTCGTGGCCGAGTGCCTGCGCCGCGGGATCTGGGCGCACCTGGCCCCCGAGGAGCTCGCCGCCTGCGCCGCCGCCCTGGTCTACGAGGCGCGGCGCGACGACGACCCCTATCCGCGCATCCCCGAGGGCGACGTCGCCGAGGCCCTGGAGGAGATGGTGCGCCTGTGGGGCGACCTGCACGAGGTCGAACGGCGCCACAAGGTCGCCTTCCTGCGCCGACCCGACCTCGGGTTCGTGTGGACCGCCTACCGGTGGGCACGCGGGGACCGGCTCGACTCGGTACTGCGCCAGTCCGCCATGACTGCGGGCGATTTCGTCCGGACCACGAAGATGCTGGTGGACATGCTCGGCCAGATCGGCGGCGCCGCGGGCGACGCCGACGTGCGCCGCAACGCCCGCAAGGCGGCCGACCTGATGCTGCGCGGTGTGGTGGCCTACTCCTCCTTCAACTGAGCTCCGGGCCGGGGCCTGCCGGCTCGGGTCCCGGCCACGGCACGGAGACGGCGCACACGAGGGGGAGGGGAACACCGCGGATGCGGCCGTCGTTGTACCGGTGAGCCGGACCCCGATGGACGAACCGCTCACCGGTAACGGCCATCATGGGTGTGGGCGTGCGCGGCCCGCTGCCGCGCCGGGCGCGTCCCAGGGCACGGGACCCCCGAGGGGGCCTGTAATCGCAAGACACCTGAAACGAGGCTTGAGCTGTGCTGCGCACCCTCATGAACGGCAAGATTCACCGAGCCACCGTCACACAGGCCGACCTGCACTACGTCGGTTCGGTGACCATCGATGCCGACCTGATGGAGGCCGCCGACATCGTCGACGGCGAGCAGGTCCATATCGTCGACATCGACAACGGCGCCCGCCTGGTCACCTACGCCCTCGTGGGGGAGCGGGGCAGCGGCGTCATCGGTATCAACGGTGCCGCTGCGCACCTGGTCGACCCCGGCGACCTGGTCATCATCATCGGTTACGCGCAGGTCGAGGAGGCCGAGCGGGCCGAGCACCACCAGCACGTCGTGCACGTGGACCGCGACAACCGCATCGTCAAGATCGGCAACGACCCGGGTGAGCCGGTCCCCGGCGACGAGACGCTCCTCGCGACCCGCTGACGTCCGGCGCAACCCCCGCAAGCTGGCCGATTCCGGCCGGATCGGGCCGAACCCACCGAGGGTAGGTCCCCGGTCGGTATGCACACACTGGACGAGGGACGGCGGGTCGCCGCATACGTCGAATGGCAGAAGCAGGGGGCGTGGGTGATCCTGTGGGGTCCCTACACCCGCTGCTTCTGGGCCTTCGCCTGCTGGCCCGTCGTCCCCCGTGAGGGCGTGGTGATCCGCGCCGAGGACCCCGACGCCCTCTACTCCGAGATGCGCTACGTCGAACGCATGCACGGGTACCTGTGGTGGCGCTACGGGCGGGGACGGACCCGGGTTCCCAGCCCGCGGCCTCCCGCGTGAACGCACGGAGCTCGACCGCCTCGGCCTCCCCGGGCGGCGGGTGTCCGTGTCCTCGTTCCGTCCGGGGCTCCGTGAAGCAGGGCACAGCCCGGTGTGGAACACTACGGTCCGTCCGTTCCCCGCGTGCGCGAGAGGTGTTGGGAAGTGCCGACCGAGACGACGAAGGCGGTACGGGACCTGGCCGCGGTCCAGCGCCGGGCGGTTCTGGTGCTCGCGCTCACCCAGATCGCCGGCGGCATCGGTATGGGGGCCATGCTCGCGGTGGGCGCCCTCATCGCCCTGGAACTGTCCGGCTCCGACGCCTGGTCGGGCATGGCCACCACGATGATCACCCTGGGCGCGGCGGTCTTCGCCCTGCCCCTGGCCTCCCTGTCCGCGCGCAGCGGACGCCGCCCGGGTCTGGCCACCGGTTGGGCCCTGGGCGCCCTCGGCGGCACCGTCGTCCTGGCGGCGAGTGTGCTCGACACCTTCGTGCTCTTCTTGGCCGGAATGGTGCTCGTGGGCGCCGGCACCGCGACCAACCTGCAGGCCCGCCATGCAGCTGCCGACCTGGCCACGGACCGCACCCGGGCCCGGGACCTGTCGCTCGTGGTGTGGGCGACCACCGTCGGAGCCGTCCTGGGCCCCAACCTCATCGCTCCCCTCGCCCCGCTCTCCCGTGTGCTGGGGCTGCCCGAACTCCTGGGACCGGTCGTGGCGACCACGGCCGGGTTCGCGGTGGGCGCCGCGTCGACCTTCTTCCTCCTGCGCCCGGACCCGCTGCGCCTGGCCACACGACGCCGTGGCGCCGACACCCCGAGCACCGGAAGACTCACGGTTGCGGCCGCGCTGCGTGTGATCGCGCTCAGCCCCGCGGCTCTGCTCGCGGTGGCGGGTATCGTCGCCGGCCACACCGTCATGGTCGCGGTCATGACGATGACCCCGGTGCACATGACCCAGCACGGGGCCGAACTGACGGTCATCGGCCTGACCATCTCCCTGCACATCGCCGGTATGTACGCACTGTCACCGGTCGTGGGCCGGCTCGCCGACCGTCTGGGCCGGGTGCCGATGCTGCTCACCGGACACGGCATCCTCGTGGTGGCCGCCGTGGTCTCGGGCACCGCCGGACACGACGAGACGTGGGTGACCCTCGGCCTGATCCTGCTCGGTGTGGGCTGGTCCTTCGCTCTGGTCTCGGGCACCGCCCTGCTGGCCGAGTCCCTCTCCGCGGAGGTGAGGCCCCGTGTGCAGGGCATCAGCGACCTGGTCATGAACCTGGGCGGCGCGGCGGCAGGCGGGCTCTCCGGGTTCGTGCTGGCCCAGACGGGTTTCGCCGGCCTGAACCTGTTCGCTGCCCTGTTCACGCTCCCGGTCTTCGCCCTGGCCGTGCGGGCCCTGATCATCCGTCGCCGCTGGGACGGGGACGCCCCGAACACGGCCTGACCTTTACCGGAAACGCCCCTTTTCCTCACCTGTGTCGGCCTCGCCCGCAGTTACCGTGCGGGTGAGGGGCGCGCGCCGCCCGCCGGGCTGACCGGCCCGGACGCGATCTGGGGGAGGAACGGTGACCGAGCGGGGACCCGAGGACGGGCAGGAAAGAGAACCGGACCGGGGACAGAACCCGGTCGACCGGCATCCGCCCGAGGAATGGCGTCCCGGTGACGCCGGCGATCCCGTGTCGGGGGGAGCTCAGCCGCCGGGCGAACCTCCCCACCGGTTCCCGCACCACGACCCGCCCGTGGACCGCCACCCTCCCGAGGAATGGCGCCCCGGCGACCCCGGAGACCCGATGGCGGGCGGCCCCCAGCCGCCGGGGGAGCCCCCGCACGAGTTCCCGCCCGCACACCACGGCGCGTCCGCGCAGGAGCCGGAGGAGGAACACGGAAGGGCCCCGGACGATCGCTCACAGCCGACCTTCGCGCCCCCGCCCGGGCACCGGCCGGAGGGGCCCTACAAAGCACAGGGCGACCCCTACCAGGAGCTGATCGGGGGCCACGGCAACCGCCCTGCGGGCGGATCCGGCGAGCCGCAGGAGCACGGACCCGCCAAACTCCAGGGCGACCCGCACCGGCGCAGACCGGACCAGGGCCCCACCACCCCGCGGTCCGGGGGACACGGGCCCGGGGAGCACCCCACAGGCGCCCCGCCCGAACCGGTCGACAACACCGGTGAGCTCTCCGAGGGGCCCAACGGTCTCGACCAGGCCGGCTTCGAACACGCAGGTTACGCGCCCGGGTACGGGGAGACGGACGCCCCCGGTGCGGGCGCGGGCAGCTATCCCCCGGTCGAGGCGCCTGCGGAGCACGGAAGGGGACCCTACGGTCGTTCCCAGGGTGAGAACCCGCCCGAACCTTATCCGCCCGCAGACTATCCGCCGGGAACCTACGCGGCCGGCAGCCAGGCTCACCCGCCCGGCGGCGGCTACGCCCCGCCCCCGCCCGCCCCGTGGGGCAAGATCCTCGGGATCGGGTGCGGGGTCGCACTGCTGCTGATGCTCGTGGCGGGCGGGTGCATGGCGGCGGCGATGTTCACCGTCACCGACGATTCCCCCAACGCCGAGGGGCCCGGTGTCGAGGAACCCGGAACCTCCGAGATGCCCCCGTTGGAGGACACCGATGTCACCGCCGAGAGCACCGAGTTCGAGCCCAGCCCGCTCTACACGGGCGGCGAGTACACGAGCGTGGAGGTGAGCGTGGTCAACAACGGCCAGGAGCAGCTCGACGTCAACCCGCTCTACTTCACCATGATCGACCAGGAAGGCCAGAACCACTCCAGCCGCACGGGGGTCGGTATGGACGACAACGAGATCGGTACCGAGAAGCTCTCGCCGGGGCAGGCGACCAGCGGCGCCGTCACGGTGGAGGGCGGTGATCTGGCACTGGAGCGGCTGATCTTCGCCCCGATCGGTCACCAGCCCTTGGAGGTCCCGATCGACTGACCGGGGTCTTCGCGGGGTGCCCGGGTCAGGGCGCCAGGGCCGGGTTCTGCAACCACTCCGACAGGTCCTGCCGGCGCTCGCTGTCGCACTTGAGAGGGCAGGTGGTGCAGTACCCGTGCTCGGGGTCGCCCTTGTAGTCGAAGCAGCAGGTACCGCGTACGGCCCACGTGCCTCGAGGGTGATCGGGGGCGAAGGGGAACAGGCGCGGGCGCTTGCGTGTGACGGCGCCGGCCTCGATGACGGCGTCGCCCAGACGGGTGGCGCTCTCCCACGCGGACTCGGCGTCGCGGCCCAGGAAACGCGCCGGGTTGAGCATGTAGAAGTGCAGGGTGTCCAGAGCCCACCCCCACAGGGTGCGCTTGCCCGCGCGTGAGTGCTGGTACAGCGCCTCCATCAGCGGTTCGAAGGTCGTGAAGACCGCCTCACCCGCCATCCGGAACTGTTCGTCCTCGTCGCGGGCGACCACGGTGTCGGGGTGGTCGGCGGCCGGGTCGTCGGGCAGGACCGCCCAACGCAGGTCCACCACCGTGGGTGTGCCGAACTCGGAGCGGGCGGTGTGCCAGGGCAGCTGGAGTGTGAGCGGGCCCAACAGGGGTGCGCGCCCGGTGAGGTAGAGGGAGGCCGCGGCGAGGAAGATCGGCTCTCGCAGGGTCACCCGCAGGAAGTTGGTGGCGGCGGGCAGCCGGTGCCCGGGGCCGTGCTCGGTGCGCAGCTTGTCGAAGAGCACCGGGACCCAGCCCTCCGCGACCATGCTCGTGACGCTGTGCCACTGCAGGTCGGCAGGGGCCCGGGTGTGTGCTCCGGCCGAGGCGACCAGGTCCGGGAGCGGGGCGAACTTCAGCGGGGCGCACGCCTCACGCAGTGTGGCGTGTGGTCCTGGAGTCACCGTGAACCTGCCCTTCCTCGCACGATGCCGTCATGTCCGGGGCGATGTGGCTGCAGTTCCCTCCGGAGCGGCGGGTACGTCCGCGCCTCTTAAGTGAGGCTACCCTAACGAAGCGCGCTGGGGCAATGATGCGACCCGCCACGATCGGCGGGTCGATGTGCAGGTCTGCGGGTTTTCGGCTCAGCGGGCCGTGCGGGGCCGGGTGCGTCGCAACCACGGTGTGCGGCGGGTGCCGGTGGTCGGGTGTTGCGGGGGAGCGGTGGCCATGGTGCCTCCGGGGCCATCGGCCGGATCATCGGTTGAGTCGGGCGAAACGGCGTAGTGCCGGGGGCACCACGAGCACGATCAGGACGAGTGAGAGTCCGGCGGTGAGGAGCACGGCGTGTTCGGCCGGCCAGGAGTCCGAGGGCAGTGACGGGTTGCCGAACAGCTCCCGCGTGGCGGTCACCACGGACGAGATCGGGTTCCATTCGGCCACCGGCGCCAACCAGTCCGGCATGGCCTGCGCCGGGACGAAACTGGTCGAGAGCATGGTCAGCGGGAACGCCATCGGGTAGACGAGCATGCTCGCCGTGTCCGGGTCGGGCATCACGAGTCCCAGCAGCACCCCAGCGCACACCAGGGACAACCGGAACAGCAAGAGCAACCCGACCGCAGCGGCCGCCCCTGCGGCGTCGGACTCGGGACGCCACCCCAGGAGCAGGCCCACGCCCAGCAGCAGTGCGACCTCCACGACGGCGCGCAGCATGTCGGTCAGGACCCGGGCCCACAGCAGGGCCGCGGGTGACATCGGCAGGGTCCGGAAGCGGCTCATCACCGACAGCGAGGTGTCGCGGGCCACCCCCGACGCGGTCCCGGCGATCCCGTAGAACATGACCATCGCGATCATCGCGGGCACGAGCATCGCCCGGTAGTCGGCCTCGTCGCCGGTCGGGGACATCACCCCGCCGAACACGTAACCGAACAGCAGCACCATCAGTACCGGCATGGTCAGGGCAATGGCGGGTTCGAAGGGCTCACGCGCCATGTGGCGCAGGTTGCGGCGGGCCAGGGTCAGCGTGTCCGACCAGGTCTTGGCCGGGCTCGACCGGGGAGCGCGGTGGTCGGCGTGCACGGGTGCGGCGGTGACGGTGTTCATCGGATGGTCTCCACGCTCTCGGTCGGTGCGGTGGTGCGTCCGGTCAGGGACAGGAAGACCTCGTCCAGGCTCGGGCGGCGTACGTCGAGGTCGGCGATGCGCGAGCCCATCCCCTCCAGGGCACGGGAGGCGCACATCAGGGCCCGGACCCGGTCGGTGACGGGCACTTCCACACGCAGGCCGGACGGGTCGACGGAGGGTGTGGCCCCGAGCGCGCCGCCCAGCAGCTCGGCGGTCCGGTCCAGGTCGGCGGGGGCGTGGACGAGCACGTCCAGGCGCAGGCCGCCCACGCGTGCCCGGAGGTCGTCGGGTGTGCCGGTGGCGACGGCACGGCCGTGGTCGACGACGGTGACCCGGTCGGCGAGGCGGTCGGCCTCCTCCAGGTGCTGCGTGGTCAGCAGCACGGTGGTGCCCTCCCGCACCAGCGCGGTGACGGTCTCCCACACCTGCATGCGGCTGCGCGGGTCCAGGCCGGTGGTGGGTTCGTCCAGGAACAGCACGTCCGGTTCGCGCAGCAGGCTCACGGCCAGGTCGAGGCGCCGGCGCATCCCCCCGGAGTAGGTGCGCGAGCCCCGGTCCGCGGCCTCGGTCAGGTCGAAGTCGCTCAGTAGCGCTTCGGCGCGCTCCCGTGCCGCCGAGGCGGTCAGACCGTGCAGCCGGGCGAACATCTCCAGGTTCTCCCGGCCGGTGAGGAGTTCGTCCACGCTCGCGTACTGGCCGGTCAGGCCGATACGGGCGCGCACCTGGTCGCCGTGCCCGACGGTGTCGAAACCCTGGATGCGGGCCCGGCCGCTGTCGGGATCGGTCAACGTGGCCAGGGTCCGTACAGCGGTGGTCTTGCCGGCGCCGTTGGGGCCCAGGAGCCCGAGGACGGTGCCGGGTTCGGCGTGCAGGTCGAGCCCGTCCAGGGCCCGGACCCGTCCGTAGCGCTTGGTGAGGGCCTCGGCGTGGAGGGCCGGGGTCGGCGAGTTCATTCTGTGTACTCCATAAACTGTGTATGTCGCATAGTTAATAGTGTAAGTAATACACAGAACTAGGATGGTGTCAACGCCCAACCGATCCGGATCCTGGTGGAACATGACGAGCGAGCAGCCGGACCCGGCCGCCACGACCGACGAGATCCGACTCCTGTGGAGCGGACACGAGCCCGGCCCCGCCCGGAGAGGGCCCCGGCCGAAGCTCACCCGGAGCGAGGTCGTCACGGCCGCCGTCCGGCTCGCCGACGCCGAGGGGATCGAAGCCGTCTCCATGCAGCGCGTGGCCGCCGCCCTGGGGTACACGACCATGTCCCTGTACCGGTACGTGGACAGCAAGGACGACCTGCTCCTGCTCATGGCCGACGCCGCCATGGACGCCACACCCCCCGGCCCCCGGGAGGACGGCGACTGGAGGGCCGGGGCGGAGGAGTGGTGCCTGGCGGTCGTCGCCCTCTACCGCGCCCACCCCTGGATGGTGCGCCTTCCCGTCACCGGCCCGCCCAGCGGCCCCAACGGGATCCGGTGGATGGAGGCGGGTCTGCGCGAGATCTGCGCTCCCGGTCTGCGCCCCAGCGAGGCCGTGCAGATGCTGCTGATCCTCACGACGGTCCTGCGCGAGACCCTGCGCATGGAGTTCGACATGCGGCAGGCCGCCCACCGGCACGGACAGCAGATCAGTGACAACGAGAGCGCCTGGGTCCAGGGGCTGCTCGGGGTCCTGGAGACCGACGCCTTCCCCACGGTCACCCGTGTGCTCGGGCAGTTGGGGGCCGAGGAGGACAAGTTCGGCGGGCTCGATTCCGACTCCGAACGTGGGGGCGGACCCGTCGAAGGTCTCGGGTTCGGTCTCGACCGCATCCTCGACGGCATCGAGGCCTACACCGGAGGGAGAACGGCGGACTGAGCGGTGGGGGAACGGCGAACCGAGCGGCGGACCGACCACGACGGGGCCGACCGCACCCTCGGACGGCCCCGTCCAGGTCGGCGGCCGGCTCAGCCCTGGATCAGTACCAGATGGTGGCGGGCCAGCGCGGACACCGCCTGACCGGCGATCTCCGCGCCCACACCGGCGCGTTCGCCCAGCTCACCCACGGTCAGTGACCGCTCCTCCGCCAGGATCTCCAACACAGGCTCCACCACCCCGGGGAACCGGTACCGGCGTCCGGCCACCGTCAGCGCCACCTTGCCGTCCGGCTCCCGCGACACCGGCGGCGGCAGGATCGGTACGAACTCGACCCGCGCCCCTTCCGGCGGCAGGGCCTCTTCCACCGGCCAGGGCAGGCTGTAGGAGGCCCGGCGCGGGAACCGGGCGTCCCGTTCGGCCAGGAAGGCATCCAGGTCGCCTTCCTCCGCCAGCTCCGACAACCGCGACAACAACTCGTGCCGGTGCTTGCGGCGCTGCTCCGGAGCGGCGAACCGGGGCAGGTCGCGGCGGAAGACCTCCTCCTCGTGCAGGCGCCGCACCAGCGACTCCGCCCAGTCCACACCGGTGGCCCGCGTGAAACCGAAGGTCAGGTGCATGCTCATCTCGCCGGTCCCGGTCACCGTGTGCCACCACCCGCGCGGTACATGGATCGCCTGACCGGGACGGAGGACGCCCTCCCACACCATGGAGAGTTCACCGCCGGTGCCACGGGGCGGGCCGTGGCCGTGGTCGGTGTCCACCCGCATCGGGAACGGACGCGAGCCGGGACCGTGCACCTGCCAGTGCTTGGTGCCCGCCACCTGCACGATGACGGTGTCGTGGTCGTCCCAGTGGGTGTCGAACCCGCGCGAGTCACCCCAGATCAGATACAGGTTGGCCTGCGCGCGCTCGCGCACCAGCCGCATCAGGTCGTCGGCGGCCGCACCGATCGGCGCATGCATCCGGTCGATGCTGTCCAGCACCAGGCTCGCGCCCTCGCGCAACTGTCCGTACAACGACTCCGGGCGGATCACCCGGCGAGAGGAACGCGACTCCGTGGCCGCGTCGGTGTAGGCCTCCAGCGGAACCGGTGCCCCGTCACGGTGCAGTCGCAGCCGCGGCGGCTCGGGGGAGCGGGTGGCCAGAAGATGGTTGAGGTCCTCGAAGGTCAGTAGCGAGTCCACCGCCTCCGCACCCAGGTCGGCCAGGAAGAACTCCTCCGACAGGCGCGTGGTCAGGGCCTCGCGGCCCACGGTCTCGCTCAGGGTCCGGGTGAAGATCTGCCCCGGCTCGGTCACGTTCCCTCCCGAGAAGGGTGAGTCGGTCGCTGTTGCCGTCCCACGGACGCCAGGGCCCGGGGCCGGGAGTCGGGGGCCCGCCCGACCACGTGGGCCGGGCGGGCACACATCAGATGAAGTCGGAGCTGGAGTCGGTGCCGTCGTTGTCACCACCGGCGGTGACGTCGCGGGAGGTCACCTCCGCCAGGTCCTCGACCTCCACCTCGAAGGGATCCATACGCACCTCTCTTTCTGTTCGCGGTTTCCTCTTGCAACAAGGCCCCCGGTACGCCGTCAGCGTGGTGGGAGCCCCGTCTCGTGGGCCGCGAACGCGTGTGCGTCCGCGGCGAGGGCGACCGCCCGGCTCACCGCACGCGGGCCGTGGCCCACGTCGCGCTCGTAGCGCAGCAGGGCCGTCGGGCGGCCGAGGCCGTCCCCGGTTCCCAGCAGCGCGGCGCACATCTTGCGCGGGTGGGCGGCGTCGGTGCGGGTGTCACCGTCGAACCCGGTCAGCAGCACCCGGGGCAGGACCTGGGCCGAGGAGCGCCGTTCCGGTGCCAGGGCCCGGTGGTAGGGCGAGTAGGACAGCAGCGCCGTGAAATCCTCCGGGTCGGACACGGTGCCGAACTCACGGGTCCACATCCGGCCCAGACCCAGGTGCTCGAACCGGACCATGTCGGCCAGCGGGGCGGAGGCGATCACCGACCCGCACACCCGAGGCCGCGACACCGCCGCCGCCAGGACCAGCAGCCCTCCGGCCGACCCGCCCGACAGGCACAGCTGGGGGCGGGTGCACAACCTCTGCTCCACCAGGGTCTCGGCCGCCGCCACCAGGTCCTCCACCGCGCGGGGTTTGTTGCGCCGGGCCCCGCGCAGATGCCAGGCCCGGCCCGCGTCACCGCCGCCGCGCACGTGCGCCACGGCGTAGCGTCCGCCCGAGAGCAACCACGCCAGGACCGTGGCGCTGAACCCGAACTGGCGCGGGCGGCCGAAACCGCCGTAGGCGTGCAGGATCGTGGGACCGGGGGCGGCGCTCGCCCGCGGCGGGTCGAAGACGGTGACGGGGACCTCGGTGCCGTCCGCGGACCGGCACCACACCACCGAGCGCCGCACTGCCGGTGCGGGCGCGCCGGTGTCGGTGTGCGGGGGCCAGGGGCGCGGTTCCCGGGCCCCCGGCGCCAGGGCCAGGACCCGCTGCTGCGTGGCCACGTCGGCATACCCCAGGAACACGGTGCCGTCCGGCGCGGTCTCGGGCGCGGTGACCATGCCCTCGCCCGGGAGCGAGACGGTGTGCAAGGGGCGGCCCGTGGCAGCCCCATGCACCCGCGCCTCGCTGATGCCCAGGCGGGTGCGCACCACGAGGAGCGCAGGGCCGGGGCAGGTGGCGAAGGCGTCCAGGGTCGCGCCCGGATCCTCGGGGACCACCTCACGCCAGTGCTCCACCCCGGGTTCGTCGGGATCGGCCACACACACCCGGCGCAGGGGCGCATCGAGGGTGGTGCGCAGGTACAGCAGTCCGTCCGGGCCCAGCCGGGCCTCGGTCTCGGCCTCCACCCCGACCTGGACCGGGCGCAGGCGGGGGCGCTCGGGCCGTGCTCTGTCCAGGTCGGCGATCCACAGGTCGGTGCGGTGCCCGGTGCCGTGGCTCTCGGTCACCAGCAGGCGGTGTCCGTCCAGGACCCGCACACCGGGGACGGTCCCGGGGGCGGTGCACGCGTGCACGAGGGCCTCGGTGCCGCACGCGACGCGGCGCAGCCACACACCGCGGGTGCCGTGCTTGTCGTCGCGGCGGACGTAGTAGAAGGCGGGGGAGCTCTCCCGGCCGGGGAGCCAGGCCACGTGGGAGTACCGCACGCCGCGCACCGCGGGGCCGACCCGGGCACCGGTCCGTACACACAGAACCCGCAGCTCCCCGCGCTCCACCCCGCCCGAGGAGGTCTGCACGGCGATGAGGCGGCCCGTGGGGTCGGGTTCCCAGGAATCCAGGGTGGTGCGGCCCGAGGGATCCTGCTGGACCGGGTCGAAGACCACCTGCTCCCCACCGGAACCGTCGGGGTCCAGAGCCACCACACGCGGGTGCTCGTCGCCCGCCCGTCGGACGGTGGTGAAGATCCGTCCGGGCCGGTGGCGCGGGGCCGACCACAGGTCGGTGTGCACCAGGTCCTGGATGTGTTCGCTCAACGGCCGGCGCAACGGCCAGCGCTCGGCCTCGCGGTCGAACTCGGCGTCCCGTTCGGCCAGCCAGCGCCGAGTGGCAGAACTGTCGGCCGACTCCAACCACCGGTAGGGATCGGCGACCTGACGACCGTGCAGGGTGTCGACGGCCGACCCCCGGCCGGGGAAGAGGGCTGCTCCGTGGACTCCTCTGGTAGGCACCATCACATATTTGAGGTGTCCGGAGCCGGGGGTCAATGCACAGGTTCCTCACTCCAGGGAACCCGATTGTCACGGGCAGGGAAGGTTTACCCGGCGGATCTGCTGGCAGGAGCTTTGCACCGAAAGATGCTCGACCGGAAAAGGCCAACGCCCCGGAGCACGGTGTACGGGGCCGTCTTACCTCCCCAGAGGGAACAGGGCCCTCAGCCATGTGAGGGACCCGACCCTTGTGGAAGGGGACGCCCTGTGCCCTCACCGGTGGCTCGGCGGGCACAGGGCCTTCCCGTGATTGTCGGGCGTCCCCGGCGCGGCCGGGGCTCAGGCCTTGCCGTGGCCGATGGCCAAGCCGCTGTCCTGATCGAAGAAGTGCAGTTGGCTCACGTCCACCGACAGGCGCATCGAAGCACCGGGGGTGACGTTGCTGCGCGGGCTCACACGCGCGGTGAACTGCGAACTGTCCGAGCCCAGCGGCAGGGCGCCCTCACCGTCGCCCTCGTCGCCGGCCGCGTCCTTGGCCAGTGCGGCGGCGTCCTCGTGGCGCACCGGGGGAGCGTCCACACCGAAGATGACGTTGATCTCGGTGCCCAATTCCTCGGTGATCTTCGCGGTGACGTCGATGCGGGGTTCGTCGCTGCTGCTGAACTCGGCGTCGTTGAAGTCCGAGGGGCGGATGCCCAGGATCACCGAACTGCCGATGTAGTCGCGCAGCCCGGGGCGGGCGTCGAGGAGCTCGGCGGAGACCGGCAGGGAGTGCTCGGCGAACTTCAGGGCCGCGCCCTTGCCATCGCTCTCCAGGCGCGCATCCACGAAGTTCATCGCCGGTGAGCCGATGAAGCCGGCCACGAACAGGTTGACCGGCGAGTCGAACAGGCGCTTGGGGGTGTCGACCTGCTGCAGGCGCCCGTCGCGCAGCACCGCGACCCGGTCGCCCAGGGTCATGGCCTCGACCTGGTCGTGGGTGACGTAGACGGTGGTCACGCCCAGGCGCTCGTGCAGCTGGTTGAGGGAAGCGCGCATCTGCACACGCAGCTTCGCGTCCAGGTTGGACAGCGGCTCGTCCATGAGGAACGCGCGCGGCTCGCGCACGATGGCCCGGCCCATCGCCACACGCTGGCGCTGACCACCGGAGAGCGCACCCGGCTTGCGCTTGAGGTAGGGGTCCAGGCCCAGCATCGAGGAGGCATCCTTGACCCGGCGCGCGATCTCGGACTTGGCGACCTTGCGCAGCTTCAGACCGAAGGCGAGGTTCTGCTCCACCGTCATGTGCGGGTAGAGCGCGTAGTTCTGGAAGACCATCGCGATGTCGCGGTCCTTGGGGGGACGGTCGTTGACGACCTCGTCGCCGATCGCCAGCGTGCCCGCGGTGATCTCCTCCAGACCCGCGATCATCCGCAGCGCGGTGGACTTGCCGCAACCCGAGGGGCCCACCAGGACCATGAACTCGCCGTCCTCGATGCGCAGGTCGAGGTCGTCGACGGCCTTGACCTCACCTCCGTAGACCTTGTCGACACCGTCCAGAACGATCTCGGCCATAGGGGTTCGCTCCTGTTCTCCGCGGTGGGGACGGTGGAGCGGGCCCTCGTTGTTGATCGGGCAGCTCCAGCCATCGCTTTTGAAGTTGATCGAAAAAGCGGTAATTACTGATCACATCAGACACGATCCTGATCGAAATGTCTATAGGAGATGCAGGATCGATCTGCTGAACCCCAGGTCACCCAACTGGCGTGCATACGGCAGGTGCGTTAGCCTGTCCGACGGTTCGCCCCGTTCTTCCCGCCCTCCACTCGGCCGCACGGCCGCGACACGGCTTTGCGAGTTGAGCCACCGGGTCGGGGAGTCTGGGTAACCTGACGACCAGTCCAGCACTGGACGGACCGGTTCTGCGGCCCCCGCTCGTCCGATCGGATGCTGCACCACGTGCCAGGTGCGGTTGGGATCGGGTGAGGGGCGGAGTACCGCGACCGGGCGGGGGGTTGGACCCGGAAAAGGCCCGAACATCCAGTAGACAACGGTTTTCCGAGCTCGCCGCCGACGGGACGGAGCCGGTCCGAAGGGTGGCTCGGGCCTTTTCCGCGTCCCCCCATATGCTGGTCGGCGAACCATCTCCGCCGGCCGAAAGCGAGCGCGACACGTGGTCGCCGAACACACCGGGTCCGACAGCGACCGCGAGACCGAACCCCCCACGGTCGAATGCGCTCCAGGGACCGCACGACCCGCCTCGGGCACCTTCTTCCTCCGCGGCCACCGTTGGGGCCGCCACGACCTCCTGTGGCGTGTGGCCGCCGCCCTCGGATCCGGCCTGGCCCAACTCCTGGCCCTGCCGCCGTACGGCCTGTGGTGGCTCGGTCCGCTCAGCGCCGCCCTGCTGTTCTTCGCCGTGGCCGGGGGCCGCCCGCGCCGCGCCGCCTGGCTGGGCGTCCTCGCCGGCGCCGCACTCATGGTTCCGCTGGTGAGATGGCAGGACATCTTCGGTGTCGACGTATGGCTGGCCATCGCCGGCGCCGAGACCGTCTACTTCATCCCCTTGGCCATCGCTCTGGCACTGGTCGGACGGGTGCCCGGTTGGCCCGTGTGGACCGCCGCCCTGTGGGTGGCCCAGGAGGCGGTCCGCGCGCGTTGGCCCCTGGGCGGCTTCCCCTGGGGCAAGCTCGCCTTCGCCCAGCCCGACACCGCCTTCTCCGGGTACGCCGCCCTGGGCTCCTCAGCGCTGGTCTCCTTCGCCGTCGCCCTCACCGGCGCACTCCTGCTGTGGACGCTCCTGCGCACCGTCGCCGCCCGCGGCCGCACCCGCCTGTTCACCGGCGGGACCGGTCTGGTCCTCACCGCAGCGATCGTGGCCGGGGGAGTGTCGGCCCCAGCGATCGGTCGACCCGCCGCCGACGAACAGGTCACCGTCGGCATGGTCCAGGGCGACGTCCCCAACGTCGGAGAGATGTCGGTGGTCGGCGAACGCATGCAGGTGCTGGAGAACCACGCCGCGGGGGTACACGAACTGGCCGAGGACGTCCGCGAGGGATCGGTGCCCGAACCCGACATGGTGCTGCTGCCCGAGAACGCCAGCGACATCGACCCCTTCCGCGACCCCGCCGCCCGCGAGATCATCGACGAGGCCGCCGCCGACATCGGCGTGCCCCTGCTGTGGGGCCTCAGCCGTTTCAACGACGACGGCACCCGCTACGTGCAGAGTGTGGTCTGGGACCCCGAGGACGGCCCCGGCGAGCACTACGACAAGCGCTACCTCGTGCCCTTCGGCGAGTACGTCCCCTACCGCGACTTCTTCACCCGGTTCGTCGAGCGCCTCGGACAGGTCAGCTCCGACGCGCTGCCCGGCAGCGAGCCCGGGGACCTCGACGTCGCCGGGACCACCCTGGCCGTGGGGATCTGCTTCGACGTGGCCTTCGACCGTCCTGTACGCGAGGCCGTGGACGCCGGCGGGCAGATCATCGTGGTCCCCACCAACAACGCGAACTACAACTTCACCGGCCAGTCCGACCAGCAGCTGGCCATCACCCAACTGCGCGCCGTCGAGCACGGCCGTCCTGCGGTGGTCGCCAGCACCAGCGGCATCAGTGCCGTCGTCGGACCCGACGGCACCGCCACCTACCGTTCGCCCGAAGCAGAACCCGACGTCCACGTCGCCGAGGTCACCGCCATGGACGGTCCCACCCTCGCCACCCGTCTGGGCGCCGGCCCCGAATGGGTCCTGACCGGCCTGGGCCTGGCCGCTGTGGCCGGGGCCCTCGTGCTCACCCGCCGCCGCGACCGTGCCGGTACCGGGGGCTGAGCCGACCCCCGTACCCGTGCCCCGAACGGGTAAGGCCCCCGATGAGGGAACCTTGAGCGGTTCGGGAGCGTTCTTCCCGCAGGAGGTCCTCCCGGCCCCACCGATGATTGGATGGATTCGCGATGCCGCTGTTGACAGTGCTGGCACTCATGGCACTGCCCTTCCTCGAAGTGTGGCTGATGATCGTGGTCGGCGGATCGATCGGTGTGCCGTGGACCCTGGCCGCACTCGTGTCCCTGATGGTCCTGGGGGTGGCCGTGCTGCGCCGGGCCGGCACCAAGGCCTTCCGTGACGCCGACGAGGCCATGCGCACCGGACAACAGCCCCGTGGCGGAGTGCTCGACCCCCTCATGCTCATGGCCGGGGGCATCCTGCTGGCGATCCCCGGATTCCTCACTGCCGCTCTCGGACTCCTGCTGGCCCTGCCCTTCACCCGCCCGCTCCTGCGCTGGGTGTTCGTGGGCTGGGCCGAACGCCGCATGCGCAAGATGCAGGACCGTATGGAGGAGCGCATGGCCGACCACGGCATGCGGGTGCCCAACCAGGCCCCCGGAAGCCCCTTCGGCGCCACGGCCGGCTCCGACCCCTCCGGTGCCCGCACCGGCGGCCGTGCCGAGGACCCGGGCGGGGAAGCGCCCCACTCCCGGGGACGCACCATCCAGGGCCACTTCGAACCGGTCGAGGACGAGGACAAGAACTGACCACCGCATCTCCCGGGGAGGCGCGCCCCCGGGCCACGACGGGCCCGCCGCGGACATCGATCCGCGGCGGGCCCGTTCGCGCGGGGCCGCACGGCCCCGGTGCGCCTCACACCCGCTCGGCGGTGGCCCCGGCCTCCTGGCCGTCGGCCTCGCGCTGCGTCTCCGCCCGTGCGGTCATCCGGTCGTCGACCACCCGCACCACCGTGATCGCAGCGATCGCCACACCCGCCACCGACAGTGCGGTCAGGATCTCGGCCGGTCGGCTCACGTCCAGGGCGAAGAACCACTGGCCCAGCGGGGTCACCATGGCCAGGGTCAACAGACCCGCCATCGAAGCCACCAGCAGCACCTTCCACCACACGTAAGGCTTGGCCACCAGCAGAAGCACCCACAGCGTCGTCGCGCACAGCGTGATGACCACGGCCGTGCGGTCGGAGTCGGTGGGCACGGTCTGCTGGCCCAGCACCAGCAGGTAGGTCGTCACCGCAGCCAGACCCGCGATCGCCCCCGAGGGGATCGCCAGCCGGAGCGTGCGCGTGACGAACCCGGGCCGGGCCGGATCGGTGTTGGGCGCCAGCGCCAGGAAGAACGACGGGATCCCGAACGTGACCGCGTTGATGAGCGTGGCGTGCCGCGGGAAGAGCGGGTACGACACCGCCAACAACCCCACCACGGACGCCAGGACCATCGTGTAGACCGTCTTGGTCAGGAACAGGCTCGCCACCCGCTCGATGTTGCCGATGACCCGGCGCCCCTCGGCCACCACCCGGGGCAGCGCCGCGAAACGGTTGTCCAGCAACACCAACTGCGCCACCGACCGCGAGGCCGGGCTGCCCGAACCCATCGCCACGCCGATGTCGGACTCCTTGAGCGCCAGCACGTCGTTGACACCGTCACCGGTCATCGCCACCGTGTGCCCCCGGTCGCGCAGCCCGCCCACCATCTCGCGCTTGCGCTCAGGGGTGACCCGGCCGAAGGCGGAACCCTCCTGCACCCGCCGGGCGAGCTGGTCCGGGTCCTCGGGCAGATCACGGGCGTCCACCGGATCCTCGGCCCCGGGCAGCTCCACCTCGCGCCCGACCGCGCCGACCGATGCGGCATGGTCGCCCGAGACGATCTTGACGTCCACACCCTGCCCGGAGAAGTAGTCCAGGGTCGAGGCCGCGTCCCGGCGCACCTTCTGGTCCAGCACGACCAACGCCACCGGGTGCACAGGACCGGGTGCCGCATCGGCGTCCACCCGTACCGCCGACCGCGCCAGCAGCAGCACACGCAGCCCCTGCTCACTCAGGCGGGCCGCTTCCCGGGCCGCCGGGTCGCCCGGGTCGGCGAGCACATCGGTGGCGCCCAGCACCCAGTGCCGCTCGCCCTCGGGGGTGTGTATGCTCGCCCCGCTCCACTTGCGCGCGGAGGAGAACGGCGCGACCGCCGTGACCGTCCAGTCCGGGACCTGTCGGACCGAGGCCGCAGAGCCCTGCGCGATGGCGGCCATGCTCGCGTTGTGGGCCGGATCGGAGGCCGCCAGCGCAGCCAGCACCGCTGAGGGGTCGTCGGCCGGGCCACCCTCGTGTCCGCCCAGATCACGGATCTCGGCCAGCTTCATGCCGACCTCGGTCAGGGTGCCGGTCTTGTCGGTGCACACCACGTCGACCCGGGCCAGACCCTCGATCGCCGGCAGCTCCTGCACCAGGCACTTGTGTTTGCCCAGCCGCACCACACCGACCGCGAAGGCGATACTCGTCAGCAGGATCAGCCCCTCGGGGATCATCGACACCAGCGCCGCCACCATGCCGCGCAGTGCGTCCGCCAACGGTCCGCTCATCTGCCCGTCCGCCGAGGAGGCCTCCATGGACACGTGCCCGCCCATGAACAGCTGGCTGTAGATCAGCAGCGCCCCGATCGGGAACATGGCGTAGGTGATCCACGTCAGCATGCGGTCGATACCCGAACGCAGCTCCGACCGGACCAGGGAGAACCGGCTCGCCTCCTCGGCCAGGCGCGCCGCGTAGGCGTGCCGCCCCACCTTCGTCGCACGGAACCGTCCGGTGCCCGCCACGACGAAACTGCCCGACATCACGGTGTCGCCGGCTTCCTTGACCACCGGGTCGGCCTCACCGGTCAGCAGCGACTCGTCGACCTCCAGGCCGCCCGACCAGGTCAGGAGGCCGTCGACGACGATCTGGTCGCCGATCCCCACCTCCAGGACCTCGTCGAGCACGATGTCCTGGGTGGCCACCTCCACCGTGGTGCCCTCGCGTACCACCCGCGGCCGGGCGGCGTTGACGATGGCGAGCTCGTCCAGGGTCCGTTTGGCCCGCAGCTCCTGCACGATGCCGATCAGCGTGTTGATGAGGATGACCATCGCGAACAGGCCGTCCTGTACGGGCCCGATCACCGCGATGATGGTGAACAGCACCGCGATCATCGCGTTGATGCGGGTGAAGACGTTGCCGCGCACGATCTGGCCCACCGACCGGCTGGCCCGCACGGGCACGTCGTTGGTCCGGCCGGCGGCGACACGGTCGGCCACCTCGGTCTCGCTCAACCCCGGTTCGGGCGGTGGGCCGGTCGGATACGACATCTGCGGCACCGAGGGCGGATCGGCCACGGTACGCAACGATCCGGAGGTCCCCGCTCGCCCCGTGCTCGGGGCACTCTCGTCGCGGTCGTGATGTTCGGGCACGCGCACTCCCGGGTGGCTACGAGCTGAAGGAGGTCCGGGGGCGGTGGTCTCCGCCGGTGGGGGAACCGGTCGGCTTCCGCCCCATGACGCATGGGTCACAAGGGTAGGGGACCGTTCCCGAAGCCTGAGCCAGAACGGCCCCTGTCACCGGAGCCCGTGTACCGCTGCACGCACAGGGGGGGACCGGGAGGGCCGAGGGCGGCGCCGTGGTCGTAGAGTAGGGCCATGTGCACCGTCGTCGTCGGTTTCGATCCCCAGGCGCACACACCCCTGGTGGTGGTCGCCCTCCGGGACGAGATCCGCTCGCGCCCCTGGGACCGCCCGGCCCGCCACTGGCCCGACCGGCCCGGTCTCGTCGGCGGACGCGACCGGCTCGCCGACGGCACCTGGCTGGCGGTGGACGCCGCGCGTTCGCGCACGGCCGCCCTGCTCAACGGATGGCCCTGGGACGGCAGCATGCCCTGGGAGAGGCCCTACCCGGCCAGCCGCGGCGACCTGCCCCTGCAAGCCCTCTCCCATCAGGGGCGCAACCCCCTCCAGGGCCAGGACCTGACCCGCTACGCGCCCTTCCACCTGATCGACGCCGATCCCTACCGCGCCATCCTGCACAGCTGGGACGGGCGCTGTCTGGACACACGCCCCTTGCCCGTGGGTGTCAGCACCGTCGTCAACACCGGCCTCGACCCGGCCGACCCGCGCTCGGCGCGCCACACCCCCGAGTTCGCCGCCGTCCGCCCCGACCCCGAAGACCTGGCCGGCCTCCACGGCCCGGAGAGCATCTGGGGCGCCTGGCCCGGCCTCGTCACCCGGGCCGCCCACGAGCGCACCCGCTCGGCCGGCACCGACGACAGCGGCGATCCCTCCGGCCTCATCGCCCACGCCGATCTGGGGGAGGGCCAGGTCTGGGCCACGGGCTCGGTCACCCTCGTGGCGGCCGACCGCGAGACCGTCCGCTATGCCTTCACCTCCGAGCCGGCCGACCCCGCGGCCTGGGAGATGATCGACGTGCAACGCCGCGCCGGTCACCGCTGAAAGCGGGCCGAAGGTCTTGTGTAGGCGCCATGGGAGACGGTGAGGTGAACGCGGAGGCGAGGACGTGCGTCAGAACGCATGACCCCGCTTCGGCGGACCGAACCCGACCTGTGAGGAGAAGCCCGTGAGCGCCGAACCCGTCCGCGACCAGCAGACCGTAGTCGTCGCTTCTTCCGACCCCGCCGACCTGACCGGACGATGGGTCTACCTGCGTGACACCGGCGCCGGGATACTCACCGGCGCCACCCGTACCCCCGCGGGCCGCTGGCACTGGAGCCTGCACACCCCCGAGGGCGAGGTCGAAGGCACCGGGTTCCCGCACGCGGCCCCGCTGAGCCGCCACGCTCTGCCGCGCACCCGACGCGCCCGCCACCACCTGCGGGCCCTGCGCGCGGACCTGGCCGAGTACGCCCCCGAGGCCGTCGCCGAACGCGCACGTGTGGAGCACGACCTCGACCTGCTCGACCTCGAACTGGCCGCTCAGTCCTGAACATCCTGCCACCGGGGCGGTCCGGCGCGCCGCGCCCGGTGGTGGCGGCCCACCTCCAGGGCCACCCGGGACCACACCCCGCACACCTGTGAGAGGCCACGCATAAGGACCGCGTAAACCCTGTGAGTGAGCGCCGCGTCTCCACGTGCGACGGAACCGCCGTCGACATGCGCGGGACACGCGCACCATCACGTGTCACACCTGCAGGGGAAGACCATGGACGGCAGACACGGCGCACTCCTGGAGAACGGGGCCTACTGGCTCCTCTACGTGGTCTCCGTCAGCGGTGCGCTCCTGCACTGGCGCTCGGACAATGCGGTCCTGGCGGTCCTGTGCGGCTGCGTCGCCGTGGTCGGTGCCCTGCTCGTCGCACGCGCCCACACCCGGTTGCTCGCCCACGGCTGAGCCCCGCGAAAGACAGCACCGAAAAGCGGCCCAACCCCACTGTCCGAGCGCTTATTCCCAAGGCCCTCTGGGGTGAACATCACCGGTTCGGTGCGCTCGACCCAGGGGGTGTGCCCGGTGCGCGGGCGGATAGGATTTCGGACATGCGTTCATGGTCTGCGCCTGACATCGTCCCCCTGCCTGGTAACGGCGGTCCCCTCCGACTCCACGACACCGCGAGCGACCGTGTCGTGACCACGGAGCCCGGTCCCCGGGCGGGGATGTACGCCTGCGGCATCACCCCCTACGACGCCGCGCATCTGGGTCACGCCTTCACCTACCTGGCCTTCGACCTGGTCAACAGGGTCTGGCGCGACGCCGGGCACGACGTCGATTACGTGCAGAACACCACCGACATCGACGATCCCCTCCTGGAGCGCGCGAACGCCACGGGGGAGGACTGGCGCGACCTGGCCCACCGGGAGATCGACGTCTTCCGCGCCGACATGGCCGCCCTGCGTGTACTGCCGCCCTCCTCCTACGTGGGTGTGGTCGAGTCGGTCGGCCTCATCGGCGAGCTGGCCGCCCGCCTGCGCGACACCGGCTCCACCTACGATCTCGACGGCGACCTGTACTTCTCGGCCGCCGATGCCCCGCGGCTCGGCGAGATCGGCCACATGGACCGCGCCGAGATGCTCGAGCTCTTCGGTGAGCGCGGCGGCGACCCGGAGCGTCCTGGGAAGAAGGACCCGCTCGACTGGCTGCTCTGGCGCGCCGAGCGCCCTGGCGAGCCCGCCTGGGACAGCCCGCTGGGCCGCGGCCGCCCCGGCTGGCACATCGAGTGCAGTGCCATCGCCCTGGACCGCCTCGGTCCCGCCTTCGACCTCAACGGCGGCGGCAGCGATCTCATCTTCCCCCACCACGAGATGGGCGCCGCCGAGACCCGGTGTGCCACGGGAGGCCCCAACGCCCACGCCCACCTGCATGTGGGCATGGTCGGCCTCCACGGCGAGAAGATGTCCAAGTCCCAGGGCAACCTCGTCTTCGTCTCCAAGCTGCGCCAGGAAGGCGTGGACCCGGCGGTCATCCGCCTGGCCATGCTCGAGCACCACTACCGCACCTCCTGGGACTGGACGGAGGATGAGGTCCCCCGAGCCGCTGCCCGCGCCGATCGCTGGCGCTCGGCCCTGGCCCTGGGCACCGGCCCCGAGGCCGAGCCCGTCCTGGCCGCCGTGCGTGCGGCCCTGGCCCAGGACCTGGATTCCCCGGCAGCGCTCCGCGCCGTCGACGCCTGGGCGGAGGCGGCTCTCACCCAGGGCGGGACCGACGGTGGAGCGCCCGGTCTGGTGCGTGCCACCGTCGATACCCTCCTGGGCGTGGACCTGAGCTGAGCAGGACCCGCGCGAACACGTCATTGCGGCCCGTTCGGGAGGAAACATCCCGAACGGGCCGATTCATGTGGCCGACTGCGGTCACGAGTTGCTCCGTTGTCCTGATCTCCGTGTCCGTCCATGGTGGGATGAGGGCATGAACACCCCCACACAGCACAGCACCGCCGCCGCTCTCGTCTCGGACTTCCTCACGGGCGAGGCATTCGGGGACCGGGCCGACCTCGCGCGCTTCCTGAGGGAGCACCGGCTGGTCACCGAGGGCGCCATCCCGATCACCCTTGCCGACCTCGACGAGGCCGTCGTGCTCCGGGAAGGGCTGCGCGAGGCCCTGCGCGGGCCCGACGGCGACGACGAGGCCGTGGCCCGGGGCCAGAAGGTCCTGGACGGCCTGCGAGTGACCGTCCGAATGATGCCCGAACCCGAGGCGGCCGGCCACCTGGCACCCGCCGTGGTCGACGAGGTCCGGCGCGGCCTGGCCCGCGTTGCCGGGGCCTGGGCCACCGTCCTGGCCACGGGGGAGTGGCGGCACTTGCGGGGTTAGGCGCCGCGCCCGGGGTCAGGGTCGGAGACTGCCCAGGAAGTTCTCCCAGCGCCGCGTGATGTCGTCGAGGCCGTAGCGTGCCGATGAGGCCAACGCGTTCTCACCCATCCGCTCGCGCTCCTGGGCGTCCTCCACCAGGGACAACAGGGTCCCGCCCAGGGCATCGACGTCCTGGGCGGGAACCAGCAGGCCGTCGTGGCCGTGTTCGATGATCTCACGGGGCCCGTGCGGACAGTCGAAACTGACCACCGGCACCCCCACGGAGAAGGCCTCCACGATGGTCATGCCGAAGCCCTCCACACGAGAGCTGATGGCCAGGAGCGAGGCCTTCGACAAGGCACCGAGCACGTCCTTGGTCTGGCCCATCAGCTCGACGCTGTCCTCCAGCCCCAGCTCGGTCACGGTGCTGCGGATCTTCTTCTCGTGGTCGCCGGAACCGTAGATGCGCAGCCGCCACTGCGGGTGCTTCTCCGCCACCTGGGTGAAGGCCCGCAGGAGCTTCGGATACTGCTTGACGGGGGACAGGCGCCCGGCCGCGGCGATGACCGGCTCGCTCAGCGTCGAACGCGGCCGCTGCCCGGCGTCCAACGGGTTGGGCATGACCACCAGCCGGTCCTCCGGCACCCGGGTGCGCTCGGCGTAGGCCTGCCGGTCGGGCTCGGTGAGCACGCTCACCCCGTCCAGGCGCGGGTACAGGCGGGCGATCGCCTCGGCCACCTCCGGCTTGTGCTCGTTCAGGTTCAGGTGTTCCTGCCCGACGGTGCGCAGGCGCTTGGGTGCCCAGGAGGCGATGAGCAGGTTGATGCCCGGTCGGGTGCCCATGACCACGTCGGCGTCGGTGGTGCGCAGGTACCGGTGCAGCGCCGCCATGGCCCCGGGGGAGTAGTTCCGGTTGCGCGCGCGTTCGGCCTCGGGAACGATCTGCTCGGCCTTGCGCGACCACCAGAACCGCGCCAACCCGCCCGGCCCGTCCACGACCTCGGCCCCCGTACGGCTGTCGCTCAGAGGCAGGAGCCGAACCCCCGCGGGGAGCCGGAAGAAGGGGTTCTCACGTTTACGTGAGAGGCTGACGATCTCCACCTCATGGGAGCGCGCCAACCCTTCCGCGAGATTGTAAACAGTACGAACGGTCCCACCCATGGTGTACCCGTTCGCGATGACGAAGGCGATCTTCACGCCGGCCCCCGGCCACGCCCCTCGCGGTGGGGCGGGTCATCAGTCCTGGCTCCCGAGGCCGGTCCATGCGGAGCGGGATGCGCGGCCGACATGATCCCCGTCCACACGTCGGCGTCGCGCTGATGGCCCGTTTCCTCGGTCCGCGAGCTCCGGCCGAGACTATCTAGGACAGATAAAGTGCGCATAATACTCCGGTCCGGGCATGCCTCACGCAGGCCGGCCCGAGCCCCGTTCCGGCCTCAGCTCTCGTCGCGGCGGCGCAGGTAACGCTCGAACTCCTGTGCGATCGCGTCCCCGGACGCCTCCGGGAGATCGGCGGTGTCCTTGGCTTCCTCCAAGCCGCGCACGTAGGCCGAGATCTCCTCGTCCTCGGCGGTGAGTTCGTCGACGTTGGACTCCCAGGAGACCGCCTCCTCCGGCAGATCTCCCAGGGGCACCTGCACACCGGAGAAGTCCTCCACCCACGCCAGCAACGCCAGGGCCGCCTTCGGGCACGGCGGCTGCGCCACGTAGTGGGGAACGGCCGCCCACAGCGAGACCGTCTCCAGCCCTGCCCGGGCGAAGGCCTGGTGCACCACGCCCAGGATCCCCGTGGGGCCCGAATAGGTGGCCGCGTCCAGGCCGTGCTCCGTGCCCAGCTCCACCGGCGCGGCCATCCCGGTGACCGGCACGGGCCTGGTGTGCGGGGCGTCCGCCAGGAGCGAACCCAGCATCACCACGCGTGCCACGCCCAGCTCACGGGCGATCGCCAACAGGTCGGCGGCGTAGGAACGCCACCGCACGTTCGGTTCGGGGCCGTCGACCAGTACGACGTCCCGCCCCGCGCCGGGCGGGGAGGCCAGCCGCACACGGGTGGTGGGCCATTCGATCTCCTCGATGGTCCCGTCCACGACCGACAGCTGTGGCCGTGCCACCTGGAAGTCGTAGTAGTCGTCAGGGGTCAGCGCACACAGACGGTGCGCTTCCCACTGGCTCGACAAGTGCTCCACGGCCAGGCTCGCGGCCTCGCCGGCGTCGTTCCAACCCTCGAACGCCACCACCATGACAGGCTCGACAAGCTCTCGGACGAGCTTGATCATCGTGGCCCCTTTCCTGCGCGCGGACCAGTCCACTCTATGGGTTGGCGCGCGTCCCGGGAAACCGTTCCACGCACACGGTGCGAAGGCCGCATCCGGTGCGGTGCGGGCGACCCGTCCCGGGTGCCGTGACACCCGATGGAGTACGCTCACCGCGGCGGTGAAACGGACATAACTTGACCTTTCGTCGCAGACCATCATCGACCCGCACCATGCGCCACAGGCCCGGCTCAGCGCCGCGCATCAGGGGGCCGCCCTGGGGCACTGTGGTGCCAGGGAGCTAGAGTTGCCGAATATGAGAGATCGCCTGACTTTCCGTGAAGTCCTGAACGAACGTGTCATCGTCGCGGACGGAGCGATGGGCACGATGCTCCAGGAGTACGATCTCGACCTCGACCAGTTCGAAGGTCACGAGGGCTGCAACGACATCCTCAACATCACCCGTCCCGACATCGTCCGCGAGACCCATGCCGCCTTTCTTGCCGTGGGTACGGACTGCATCGGTACGAACACGTTCTCCGCGAACTACGGAGGACTTGTCGAATACGGCATCGAGGACCGCAGCCACGAGATCGCCGAGGCCGGAGCCCGGATCGCCCGAGAGGTGGCAGACGCCTACTCCACCCCCGACCATCCGCGCTACGTCCTGGGCTCCATGGGCCCGGGGACCCGTCTGCCGACCCTGGGGCACGTCTCCTACGCCCACCTGCGCCACTACTACGAGCAGTCCGCGTTGGGCCTGATCAGCGGCGGCTCCGACGCCATCCTGATCGAGACCAGCCAGGACCTGCTCCAGATCAAGGCCGCCGTGGTCGGCACCCAGCGCGCCAAGAAGAGCCTGGGCAAGAACATCCCGATCATCGCCCAGGTCGCCATCGAGCAGAACGGCGCCATGCTCATGGGCTCGGAGATCGGCGCCGCGCTGACCTCCCTGGAACCGCTGGGCATCGACATCATCGGGATCAACTGCTCCACCGGCCCGGCCGAGATGAGCGAGCACCTGCGCTACCTGTCGCAGCACGCACGCGTGCCCATCTCCTGCATGCCCAACGCCGGCCTGCCCCAGATCGGGCCCAAGGGTGCGGAGTACACCCTCACCGCGGACGAACTGGCCGATGCCCACGACACCTTCACCGGCGAGTTCGGGCTGAGCCTGGTCGGCGGCTGCTGCGGCACCACCCCCGAGCACCTGCGCAAGGTGGTCGAGCGGGTGCAGGGCCGCCAGGTCAAGGAACGCAACCCCCTGGCCGAGCCCGCGCTCTCGTCCCTGTACCAGAGCGTGCCCTTCCGCCAGGACGCCAGTTACCTGGCCGTGGGTGAGCGCACCAACTCCAACGGGTCCAAGAAGTTCCGCGAGGCGATGCTCGCCGAGGACTGGGACGCCTGCGTGGAGATCGCCCGCGACCAGATCAGCGACGGCGCCCATCTGCTCGACCTCAACGTCGACTACGTGGGACGCGACGGTGCCGCCGACATGCACGAGCTGGCCTCGCGCTTCTCCACCTCCTCCACGCTGCCGATCATGCTCGACTCCACCGAGCCGGCAGTCCTGGAGGCCGGCCTGGAAGCGCTCGGCGGCCGCGCGATCATCAACTCCGTCAACTACGAGGACGGCGTCGGTCCCGACTCGCGTTTCTCCCGCATCATGAGCCTGGCCTCCGAGCACGGTGCCGCTCTGGTCGGCCTGTGCATCGACGAGGAGGGCCAGGCCCGCAACGCCGACTGGAAGCTGAGGGTGGCCACCCGGCTGATCGAACAGCTCACCGGCGAGTGGGGGATGCGCACCGGTGACATCGTCATCGACTGCTTGACCTTCCCCATCACCACCGGGCAGGAGGAGACCCGCCGCGACGCCATCGAGACCCTCGAGGCCATCCGCCGGCTCAAGGAGCGCTTCCCCGAGGTGCAGACCACCCTGGGTCTGTCCAACCTGTCCTTCGGTATCAACCCGGCCGCCCGTATCGTCCTCAACTCGGTGTTCCTGCACGAGGCGACCAAGGTCGGACTGGACTCGGCGATCGTGCACGCGTCCAAGATCCTGCCGATCAACCAGATCCCCGAGGACCAGGTCAAGATGGCCCTCGACATGATCTACGACCGCCGCACCGAGGACTACGATCCTCTCGGTGAGTTCATCGACATGTTCCAGGGCGTGGACGCCGCCGCCATGAAGGCCTCCCGCGCCGACCAGCTCGCCGAGCTGCCCCTGTGGGAGCGCCTCGAGCAGCGCATCATCGACGGCGAGGCCGGCGGGATGGAGGAGGACCTGCAGGAGGCCCTGGTCGAGAAGACCGCCCTGCAGATCGTCAACGACCACTTGCTGGCCGGGATGAAGACCGTGGGTGAGCTGTTCGGTTCCGGACAGATGCAGCTGCCCTTCGTCCTGAAGTCCGCCGAGGTCATGAAGAGCGCCGTCGCCCACCTCGAACCGCACATGGAGAAGAGCGACGACGACGGCAAGGGGCGCATCCTCCTGGCCACCGTCAAGGGCGACGTCCACGACATCGGCAAGAACCTCGTGGACATCATCCTGTCCAACAACGGCTACGACGTCGTCAACATCGGCACCAAGCAGCCGGTCAACACCATCCTGGAGAGCGCCGAGACCGAGCGCGCCGACGTCATCGGCATGTCCGGCCTGCTGGTCAAGTCCACGGTGATCATGAGGGAGAACCTCGAGGAGATGAACGCCCGGGGCATCTCCGAGAAGTACCCCGTCCTGCTGGGCGGGGCCGCTCTGACGCGCTCCTTCGTCGAGCAGGACCTGGCCGACCTCTTCGACGGAGAGGTCCGCTACGCCAAGGACGCGTTCGAGGGCCTGAGCCTCATGGACGCCATGATGGCCGTCAAGCGCGGGGAGGAAGGCGCCAAGCTTCCCGAACTGCGCGGACGCAAGGTCAAACGCGGCGCCACCTTGGATGTCACCGCGCCCGAGGACATGCCCGCGCGCAGTGACGTGGCCACCGACAACCCCGTGCCCGAGCCGCCGTTCTGGGGTTCGCGCATCAGCAAGGGCATCCCGCTGGCCGACTACACCTCGTTCCTCGACGAGCGTGCCGTCTTCATGGGCCAGTGGGGCCTCAAGGGCGCCCGCGGCGGCAACGGTCCCACCTACCAGGAGCTGGTGGAGTCCGAGGGCCGTCCCCGCATGCGGAGCTGGCTGGACCGCATCCGCACCGACGGTCTCCTAGAGGCCGCGGTCGTGCACGGTTACTTCCCCTGCTACAGCGAGGGCGACGACCTCGTGATCCTGGACGAGGACGGGCGCACCGAGCGTGAGCGCTTCAGCTTCCCGCGCCAGCGCCGCGACCGCCACCTCTGCCTCGCCGACTTCTACCGGCCCAAGGAGTCCGGTGAGCTCGACGTGGCCACCTTCCAGGTCGTGACCGTGGGCTCGGGCATCAGCCAGGCCACCGCCGAGCTGTTCGAGAAGAACGCCTACCGCGACTACCTGGAGCTGCACGGGCTCTCGGTCCAGCTCACCGAGGCACTCGCCGAGTACTGGCACACCCGGGTGCGCGCCGAGCTGGGCTTCGCGGGCGACGACCCCGCCGAGCTCGACGCGTTCTTCAAGCTCGGTTACCGGGGCGCGCGCTTCTCCCTGGGCTACGGGGCCTGCCCCGAGCTGGAGGACCGCGCCAAGATCATGCGGCTGCTGGAGCCCGAACGGGTCGGGGTGAAGCTCTCGGAGGAGTTCCAGCTCGTCCCCGAGCAGGCCACTGACGCGATCGTGATCCACCACCCGGAGGCGACCTACTTCAACGTCTGACCGGACCACGCGTCCGCGACGGGGTCCCCGGCATGCCCGGGGACCCCGTCGTACGTGCGGCACACCCGCACGGGCCGCCCGGGTGTGGGGCAGGTCGCCGAGCCCGTGTCCGTACCGTGGAAAGAACGTTCCCGACACACGAGGGGAGACCGCGGTGCCTCCGTCCCGGATCGGGAGGGCGGGGCCGCCGTAGCACCTATGAGCGAACAGAGCACCCTGAGCCCGCACCCCGCGGGGTCCACACCCGAGCGCCGTCTGCAGGCCGTCCTGCTGGACATGGACGGCACCCTCATCGAGAGCGAAGGGTTGTGGAACGAGGCCGAAGCAGACCTGGTCGCCGAACTGGGCGGCCGCTGGACCGACGAGGACCACGAGCGCAACGTCGGCAGCGCGGCCGTACCGGTGGGCCGCTACATCATCGAGCTGACCGGGGCCCACCACCTCACCCCGCGCGAGGTGGCCACCATGCTCTACACACGTTTTCGCAGCAAACTCGTCGGCGGGGCCGAGGTGCGCCCCGGCGCGGCAGAGCTGGTGCGTGTGCTCGCAGGTTCGGAGGTCCCGGTGGTGCTGGTGACCTCCACCGAACGCGAGCTCATCGACACGGCGCTGGCCCGCATCGGCCTGGAGCTGTTCGACGACTCCGTGGCCGGCGACGAGGTCGGCGCGAACAAACCCCATCCGGACCCGTACCTGACCGCTGCCCGGCGCCTGGGCGTGGACCCGTCCCGGTGCGTGGCCGTGGAGGACTCCGCGGTGGGTGTGGCCTCGGCGGCCGACGCCGGGTGCGTGACCGTGGCCGTGCCCCACCACGTGCAGATCCCGCCGCGTGAGGGTGTGATCGTGCGCGAGAGCCTGGTCGGCGTGGACCTGGACTGGTTGGAATCGCTGGTCGCCCTGGACTGATCCGGTGACGCCGCGCCCGGACGGTGCCGGAGACGGGGGCCGCGGCAGGGCCGGGCCCCGGGGCGGCGGTGGGTAACGTGGAGAGCGCTCCGGACCCGGCGCCGGTTCGGGGCAGGACTCGGGGAACCCTCCGGGATCGACCGGATGTGAGCGCGGGCGCCGGATGGGAGACTGGTTGTCATGAACTCGAATATGGCGACACTCGGTCTGGCCCTGGGAGCCGCACTCGCACTGGTGGGCTTCGTCATCGCGTTCTTCCTCTGGCGCAGGAAGGGCGCGGCCCACGGCCTGAGGGCGCTGGCCTGGGCGCTGGTCCCGCTCGCCGCGGGGCTGTTGGGGCTGATGCACTCGGTGGTCGTGTTCGTCTCCAGCCTGTTCACCATCGTGGCGACGATGGTCTTCAACCCGATCGTGTGGGCCGGTACCGCCCTGGCCGGTCTGGCGGTACTGCTCTACTTCGTCTCCGGTTTCATGAAGGCCAGAGGCGTGGGTGTCAAGGCGGGCGCGGCCAAGGGAACCTCCGGCGAGGGTGCCCGGGAGACCGAGGGCTCCCCGGCCCCGTCACAGGTCGGCGGTGGACAGAGCGCCCAGCAGGGCTCGGGCGGGTCCGAGGCGGCCGGCGGGGGAGACGACACGGACTTCGGCGACATCGAGGATCTGTTGAAGAAGCGCGGCATCGAGTAGAGGCTTTCCTCCCGGCCCTGAAGGACCGGGTCTTTGCGCCGACCATTCGATGGCCCGGGGCCAACCAGGGCGGCGGTCCCCGCGTGAGCGGGGGCCGTCGCTTTTCGTGTGCCGGTGGTGGCTCTGCGTCGCACAGCACTTGCCATGGCCCAGGGCCGGGGTGCTGATGCCAGCCCTGCTGGGGGAGCGTAGGTTTCACCTGAGGCCGCCTTCTCGCGGCCTGACGAAGGTCATCCGATGAATGCGCAGTCTGGCCGTGTTTGGCGAGTTTTATAACTTTTTGGATTATTTGTCACGATTTCGCTACATGGTCAGAATTTGGGCGATTCGCGTGCTGAGGGCCAGTAAATTTGTCGCTGTGTAGCAGCCAGGGCGGACGCGAGCGCGGCCGTGTTCAGTTCCCTCCGTGATCCGGAACCCGGCCCGTCCGCGAACGGCGCGCGATGGTTACCCCCTCCTGCGCCCGAGCAACGCCCACCCCAGCCAGTGTCGAGACCCGGCCGGCAGCCGTAAGGCCCCTCACGGACCTCCTCGAGGTGCCCTTACAGGTGTGTGTCACCGGCTCGTCCGGAAGCGTAAGAGTGGAGAGTGGTGGCCTGATGAGCGCGCGCTCACGTGCCCCTGAGTCGGCGGAGCAGCCCGAGAGCCCCGCCGCCGCCGACCCCGGCGCGAAGGCTCCCGGTCAGCGCAGCGGCCCGGACAACCGGTCCCTGAAGCAGATCGCCTGGCAGCGTCTGCGCCGCGACAAGGTCGCCATGGTCTCCGGCATCGTGGTCGTCCTGCTCATTCTCGCCGCGGCCCTGGCACCGCTGCTGACCAAGTGGTTCGGATACCCGCCCACCCAGTTCCACCAGGAACTCATCGACCCGGTCCGCCGTGTGCCCTACGTCGACCCCGACAACCCCGGCCTCGGTACCGACCCCTGGGGTGCGATGAACTCGGACCACCTGTTGGGCGTGGAACCCACCACCGGGCGCGACCTGTTCAGCCGCATCGTCCACGGCGCGCAGATCTCCCTGCTCGTGGCCTTCCTGTCCACCCTGGTGTGCGTGGCCCTGGGAACCGTCATGGGCATCATCGCCGGCTACGTCGGTGGTTGGGTCGACACCATCATCAGCCGCGCCATGGACATCTTCCTGGCCTTCCCCCTGATGCTCTTCGCCATCGCCCTGGTCGGCGTCATCCCCGACGGCGCCTTCGGCCTGCAGGGCAACGGGCTGCGCATCGGGGTCATCGTCTTCATTATCGGTTTCTTCAACTGGCCCTACATCGCCCGCATCGTGCGCGGCCAGACCCTGGCCCTGCGCGAACGCGAGTTCGTCGAGGCCTCCCGCAGCCTCGGCGCGAGCACCGGGCACATCCTCGTGCGCGAGATCCTGCCCAACCTGGTGACGCCGATCATCGTCTACGCGACGCTTCTGATCCCCACCAACATCCTCTTCGAAGCAGCACTGAGCTTCCTCGGGGTCGGGATCAATCCGCCCACCCCCAGCTGGGGCAAGATGCTCTCCGAAGCGGTGCCGCTCTACCAGCAGGCCCCGTACTTCATCATCGTCCCCGGCCTGGCGATCTTCATCACCGTGCTGGCGTTCAACCTGTTCGGCGACGGACTCCGCGACGCCTTCGACCCCAAGACCTCGGACTGACGTCCCGGCCCCCGCCCGGGGCAGGGCCTGGTCCGGGCTCACCCAATCCCCTTGTTTCAGAGAGGTAGTCCCTTGAGGAAACGCACCCTCGGATTCGTCGCGGTCGGCGCGACGGCATCCTTGCTCCTGAGCGCCTGTGGCGGTGCCGCGACCGAAGGCGGAGACAGCGGAGCCGAGTTCGACCTGGGCTCGACGGAGGTCGTCAACCCCTCCGAGGAGCAGGGAGGCACCCTGCGCTACGCGATGGAGGCCGACTTCGACTCCACCGACCCGGGCGACACCTACTACGCCTTCAGCTGGAACTTCTCCCGCTACTTCGCCCGGACCCTGCTCAACTTCGATACCGAGCCCGGTGAAGCCGGCAACGAGCTGACGACCGACCTCGCGGTCGACTTCCCCGAGCCCAACGACGACTTCACCGAGTGGACGATCCAGATCCAGGACGGCCTCAAGTACGAGGACGGCACCGAGATCGTCGCCGAGCACATCAAGTACGCCATCGCCCGGTCCAACTTCGGTGGCGGCACGCTCTCGCACGGCCCGGACTTCTTCAACCAGTTCCTCGACCAGGACGACATCAACGTCTACGAGAACGGTGACGACCCCCTCGCGGGCTTCGACTCCATCGAGACCCCGGACGAGCACACCCTGGTCTTCCACCTCAAGGACTCCTTCTCGGAGTTCCCCTACATCCTGACCCAGCTGCAGACCGCCCCCGTGCCGCCCGAGGCCGACCGCGGCGAGCTCTACAGTGAGAACGTGCTCTCCTCGGGCCCCTACAAGTTCGACGGCTCCTACGAGCCCGGCGTGGGTCTGGACCTGGAGCGCAACGAGGAGTGGGACCCCGACTCCGACCCGATCCGTCCGGCCCTTCCGGACCGTGTCGAGGTCGAGCTCGGCGTCAGCAAGGACGAGGTCGACGAGCGCCTCACCAACGGTGAGCTCGACGTCGACCTGGAGTCCAACGGTGTGGGCACCTCCATGTACGGCCGCCTCGTCGACGACGAATCGGCCCAGGCGAATCTGGACAACCCGTACGCCGGGTCCCTGCGCTACGTCAACCTCCACACCCCGGTCATCGACGACCTGGCCTGCCGCCAGGCCATCATGTACGCGGCCGACCGCGACAGCCTGCACCGCGCCTGGGGCGGGGAGATGGGCGGCGACCTCGCCACCAGCCTGCTCCTGCCCGACCTTGCCGGGGCCGACCCCGACCTGGACCTGTACCCCTCCGAGGACAACACCGGTGACCTCGACGCCGCCGAGGGCAAGCTCGAGGAGTGCGGCGAGGAGGACGGCTTCAGCACCACCATCGCCGTCCGCGACACCAGCGAGCGCGACATCGACACGGCCGAGTCCCTCCAGGAGTCCCTGGGCCGCGTGGGCATCGAGATCGAGATCGAGCAGTACCCGGCCGCCCAGTTCTTCGGCCAGTACGCCGGTTCCCAGGACTTCGTCCGTGAGAACGAGATCGGCATGAGCGTCTCCGGCTGGGGTGCCGACTGGCCCACCGGTTACGGCTTCGCCAACGCCATCACCCACGGCGAGAACATCCAGGAGACCGGTAACTACAACACCGCCGAACTGGACGACCCCGAGGTCAACGAGCTCTGGGACCGGACGCTGACCACCGAGGACCCGGACGAGCGCGCCGATATCTACGGCCAGATCGAGCAGCTGGTCATGGAGAACGCGGTGATCCTGCCGGCCGTCTTCGACCGGTCGCTGTACTACCGTCCCGACGACCTCACCAACGCCTACTTCCACCCCGCGTTCATGGGCTACGACTTCATGGCCCTGGGCGTGGATCGGGACTAGGCGTCCAAGACCAGCCTGAACTAGTACGAGAAGGCAGGTGAAGGCGGCGGGGACCGCGGGTTCGTCCCCGCGGGTACCCCGCCGCCGTCCGCGATGCTGACCTACATCCTCCGGCGCCTCGGAGCGGGGCTGCTGCTGCTCACCGTCGTCACGATGGTGACCTTCTGGATCTTCTACGTCCTGCCCCGCTGGGCAGGAGTCACCCCGCAGGGCATGGCGGCCATGTACGTGGGGCGTGCGCCGACCCCGGAGGCGCTCGAGGCCACTGTCGACCGCCTGGGACTGGACCAGCCCGTCGCCGTGCAGTTCATCGAGTTCATGCGCAACCTCCTTCTCGGCCAGGAGTACACCTTCGGTCACGAGACGGTGGAGTGTGCCGCTCCCTGCCTGGGCTACTCCTTCATCACCAACACCCCGGTCCTGCCGCAGATCATGGACCGGCTTCCCGTCACCATGTCCCTGGCCGTGGGCGCGGCCATCCTCTGGGTCATCGGCGGTGTCACCGTCGGTGTGCTGTCCGCGGTCAAGAAGGGCAGCATCTTCGACCGCATCGCCATGTCCACCGCTCTGGTGGGCGTGTCCATGCCCATCTACTTCACGGGTCTGCTGGCGCTGGCCTTCCTGGTCCACCAGTGGGGCCTGTTCCCGGTCTCGCGCTACGTGCCCTTCACCGAGGACCCGGTCGCCTGGTTCCAGGTGATGCTGCTGCCCTGGATCACCCTGGCGTTCCTGCACGCGGCGCAGTACGCACGCCAGACCCGGGCCGGCATGCTCGAGACCCTCAACGAGGACTACATCCGCACCGCGCGCGCCAAGGGCCTCAGCGAACGCAAGGTCATCTTCAAGCACGCCCTGCGCCCCACCCTCACCCCCATCGTGACCATCCTGGGCCTGGACATCGGACTGGTCATGGGTGGTGCGATCCTCACCGAGAAGGTCTTCTCCCTCAACGGTGTCGGTGCCTTCGCCATCGACGCGATCGTCAGCAACGACCTGCCCGTCGTCATCGGCGTGACCTTGCTCGGCGCGATCTTCGTCGTCGTCTGCAACCTGGTCGTGGACCTGCTCTACCCGGTCCTCGACCCGCGTGTGCGCATCACCGCCTGACCGCCGGGCGCGAACCGCCCTGCTCCTCCCGGCCGGGGTGCACGACCCCGGCCCCCGACTCCCGTCTCGAACGAAGGAAACGTGACATGGCCTCGACCGGACCGGAAACGACCGCCACAGGCGCCGTCGTGCGCGTGGACGACTTGCGGGTGACCTTTCCGATCATGGATGCCGAGGACGTCCATGCGGTTCGGGGG
>NZ_ANBE01000010.1 GCF_000341145.1 Nocardiopsis xinjiangensis YIM 90004 | reverse complement strand
CTGCACCGACATCGCCTCCCGCTCACGTTTGGCCCCCACCAGCCCGGTCTCGATCATGGACCGGTAGCGCTCCGCGTCCGGGCGGGCCTTCTGATCGCGCTTTTTCACCTCGCGCTCGGCGCCGGAGGCGATGGCTGCGGCCTCGCCCAGCGTCAACACCCCCTCGGCCAATGCCTGGGCCGTGTCGGGCAGGGACCCGGTGTGCAGGCCGGTGGCCAACAGGGCCAGCCGTTTGGCCTCATCGGAGTGGATGCCCCACGCGTGAGTCAGGTAGGTACCCGCGTTTTTCTGGCCGCCCTCTTCGAGCAATTCACCCGAGGCTTCCATCCGCGCGATCGGGGCGAGCATCGCGACCCTCAGCTCGTCGATCTTGGCGTGCACCGCCTCGATACGCTCCAACACCCCAGCAGCCGCACCGAACGGAATCTCACCACCGAAAGAGGCGATGACCTCATCGGCCGCAGCACCCAGCGCGGCAACGGCCGCGTCGGGGGCCGCTCCTGCGCCGGGTGCTGCGGTGTGGTCCGTCATGCTTCCATTCTAAAAGAAGCATCTCTGGAAACGGCACTATCCCCAAGGGTATAAGACCCTTACTTTGATCTACGAAACCGCTTCGCAGCTCCCCGAAGATATTCCCTGAAAATGGGCTTGTGGATAACTCCACCGGCCTGCTTTCCCGCGATAAAATGAGAGGGGGGCCGAACCGCGCGCACGCCGGCTTGCCCTGGCCTCAATGCCGTCACCGGGAGTGCCGGGGCCGGGCTTGTGCCTTACGCAGGAGCGAGCCACCATGCCCACGCCGCAAGCGGTGGTCGCAATGTGGCCACCACAGGGGGTGTGGGAAGTGCGCGTCCACCATTTCTTTGGCAACCGGGCGCCGGGGGTGGAGGGGTTCGTCGATGAGGGTCGGGAAGCCCGGCGTCAAGGGTCGGAGCGCACACCCCGAGGCGCCCCACACCGACCACGCACGACGCCGCCACCATCCCCACCCAGGGGCAGGAGTGTGGGTGGCGCCGAAGCGGGTTGCGCGTAGACCCGGCCGGGCTAAAATCCCGACCCCGACGAACCACGATCCCCGGCACCACAAGAAACCCCACGCCCCCACCCCCGCACACCCGCAGCCGCCCACCCCCGTCTGCTCGGCCTGCTCCGGAACCTGCCCACGTTCCGGAGCGGTGTGCGGGCGCGCTTCGATGACAAGGCCGAGATCGGTGCGGACGGCCCGGGCCACCTGGTGACGGCGGGCACCCGGCGCGTGGTGTGACCGGCCCCGGGGTGGTGAAACACACGGGGCGGGGACCCTCCCGCGGGTGGAAGCATGGATTCCATGGTTGGGGAACTTCTCGTCGCGGCCGGCATGCTCGTGGTGATCACCGTGGCACCCGGCCCGGACATGGCCGTGGTGACCCGGAAGGTCGTCTCCGGCGGCCGCGGTCACGGCTTGCGTACGGCGGCAGGCATCATCGTCGGCCTGTTCATGTGGGGTCTGTTGACGGCGGCCGGCCTGTCCGCACTCCTGGCGGCCTCTCCCACGGCCTTCACCGTGGTGACCTATGCGGGCGCGGCCTACCTCGTGTACCTGGGGATCCGCGCCCTCCGCGACAGCCGCCGCACGGTCGGCGAGGACGTCGAGGCACCCCCGGCCCGGGGTGGAAACCCGTGGGTGATCGGTTTTGTCACCGACGCCCTCAACCCCAAGATCGCGGTCTTCTACATCACCCTGCTCCCCACGCTGGCCCCGTCCGCGCTGCCGACGCAGTGGGGCATGGCGTTGCTGGTCGCGGCGCACTTGGTGCTCACGGCGCTCTGGCTGGGCGGGTACGTGCTGGTCCTGGACGCCGCGAAGCACTTCTTCGCGCGCCCGACGGTGCGCCGCTGGATGGACCGGATCATGGGCAGCGTGCTGGTCGTCTTCGGCCTGCGCGTCGCGGTGAACAGTCCCTGACCGTCGGCCCGACCGCGACCTTCACCGGCCCGACCAGGGGTCCTCTGCTCATACGGTGAAGTCGTCACCACGGCGCGGGCCTTCCGCGTCCGTGCCCGTACACACGCCCCGCCCCGGCGGGAACGAACCGGATCGGATCACCTTGTACCTGAGCCGCATCAGCCTCGACCCCGAGCGCACCACCGGAATGGAGCAGTGGGCGGTGATGGGGCGGGCCGTGCGTAAGGCGGTCGACCCCGACCCCGATTCCGACGCCCGGGCGCTGTGGGCACGCCTGTCCCCGACCATCCTCGTGATCAGCTCCGACACCGCCCCGGCCTGGGGCAAGATCCCCGGCGCGCTCTCGGTCACCTACCTGCCGATGCCCCGGTACGGGGAAGGCGAGACCATCCGCTGGGAACTGATCACCGCGCCCACCGGACAGAAGCAGGTGGAGCCCACCGACGAGAAGCCGCGGTCGCGCGGCAAACGGGTCCCTCTGCCCGAGTCGGAGTTCGACGACTGGCTGGACCACAAGCTGGAGGGCGCGCTCCAGATCGAGAGCGCCACGTGGAAGCGCCTGGGCGGCAGGCCGGCCCGCTACCACTTCACCGGCACAGCCATCGTCAAGGACAGCGACGAGCTCCAGGACCTCTCCCTGGACGGCATCGGCGCGGGGCTCGCGACCGGCGCCGGTCTGCTGCTGACCAGTCCCCTCGATCCCCGGTAGCCGGCGGTCACCGCTCCCGTTCCTCCCCCTCGTGCGGGTCCTCGGCGAGGGCGTCCTCGCGCGCGTCCTCCTCCGCCAGGGCCTGTTTCGCCGCCCGCTGGGCCCGTATGGTGCCGACGACCAGCACGGCGGTTCCCGCACCCAACAACCCCAGCTGTGTCCAGACCTGCGGCCAGAGGCTGTCGAACAGGAACAGCGGCACGATCGAGAGCGCGAAGAACAGCCCGCTTCCGGTGAAGACCGGGGCCGCACGGTCGTGCACCGCGTACCAGTTGCGTGCGCTGTCCATGGTGAAGGCGGTACGGATTCCGGCGAGCGGGTTCGGGTGGAGTGTGCGCCGGGCGCTGAGCACCCCGCACGCCAACAACGCCACGGCCGACGCGGCGATCACGAATGTCAGCCACACCAGGGAACCGCCCTGGATCGCCTCCTCCCCGGCGGCCACGGCCGTAGTGGCCCATGGGAGACCCGGTGGCTTCATGCGTTCGCCTCTTCCGTCGCTCTGATCCGGTTGTGCGGGGTCAAGCCTAGGAAACCGTGCCGGTGGCGAGCCATCCCACGTTCGTGGGGGCGGTGGCCCATGACACGGGTCCTCCGCCCATGACGGCCGTCATGTTCCGCTCACGTGCCCGCGCACGTGAAAGGCGGCTCGGCGACGTGCACGGCCGACAGCATAAGCTGAGCCGTGCACACCGTCTCCCCCGTCTGCGCTGGTAGCCCCGTGACCGGTACACCTGTGACACGTCGATCGCGTCCCCTGCTCGATCCCGCCCGTTGGGATCCCCGCGGCAGGACGGCTCCCCCGGCCGCGCGGATCCTGTTCTGGACCACCCTCGGGCTCATCGTGCTGCTGCGGGGCTTCTTCTCCCACCTGGAGGGGCAGTTCGTCCCCGCCATTTTCGAGGACATCCCGTTCGTTTACCTCGCGGCGTTGGCCTGCCTGGTACCGACCGTGCTCCTGTGGCCCCTGCTTCCCTGGCACAGGCAGCCCTCGGCGCGCGAGACGGCGGCCACGGCGGGCTTCACGCTCGCGTCGCTGGCGGTCTTCTCCGTCATCGAATTCGGCCACTACTTCCTCCTGGCCACGGTCGTCGCTCAGGCCACGAGCGCGTTCGGGCTGCGGGGAGGTGTGCTGTCGTCCGGCCTGTTCGGTGTGGTCAACTTCGCGGTCCAGTACTCCGTCACCGAGTTCACGGCCATGATGTCGGCCTCCAACAGCGCTGCGGTGGCCGTCTCCGGGCTCATCATCTGCTTCGTCGTCGCCGGGCTCGTGGCCGCGGGCCGCCGGGCCCAGCACACCCGCGAGCTCCTCACCGGCCTGGAACGCGCCCATCGCGACTTGGAGGACACCCACCGCAAGCTCCGCCACTACACCGCCCGCACCCGTGAGCTCGCCGTGGCCGAGGAACGTTCCCGCATGGCCCGCGAGATGCACGACAGCACCGGCCACCACCTCACCGCGATCAACGTGTGTCTGGCCAACGCCGAACGCGGCGGCCCCGTGCCCGACCAGGTACGCGAGGACATCGGCGAGGCCCGGCAGTTGGCCAAACAGGCGCTCGAGGAGACCCGCCGGTGGGTGCGCGCCCTCAAACCCCTCGACCTGGAGGGCCGGACCGGGGCTGAGGCCATCGGCACACTGGTCGAGTCCTTCGCCGACACCGGAGCCCGGACCCGGTTCCGGCTGGAGGGGGCCTGGCCCGAGAGCATGGACGGCGAGGCCGAACTGGCCGTCTACCGCGCCACGCAGGAGGGCCTCACCAATGCGCTCCGCCACTCCGGCGCCGGACACATCGACGTGACCTTGCAGGTCACCGACGATGCCGTGGCCGTGGAGATCGCCGACGACGGGGGCGGTGCGGATGAGACGGCCGCCGGTTCCGGGTTCGGGCTCACGGCCCTGCAGGAGCGCCTGGTCGCTCTGGGCGGCTCCCTGAACTGCCGCAACCGTCCCGAGAACGGGTACGTGCTCACCGCCCGCGTGCCCCGTGAAGTCGACCCGAGCCTGGAGAGCGTCTCGTGAGTACACCGCCCGTCCGTGTCCTGGTGGTCGACGACCAGTCCCTCATGCGCCGCGGCCTGGCCCGACTCCTGGCCGCTGAGGACGGGATCGAGGTCATGGGCGAGGCCGGCCACGGCGAGGAGGCGCTCGCCCTGCTCGCCGGGCTCGCCGAGGAGGAAAGACCGCACGTGGCGCTGGTCGACGTACGGATGCCGGTCATGGACGGGATCACCCTGATCCGACGGCTGGGCGAGGACCACCCCGCGGTGGCGACGGTGATCCTGACGACCTTCCAGGAGGACGAGTACCTGTTCGAGGGGCTGCGTGCGGGGGCGCGCGGTTACCTGCTCAAGGACACCGAACCGGACGAGGTCGCCATCGTGCTGCGCCGGGCCGCACGGGGCGAACGGGTCCTGACAGGAGCGGTCGCGGACCGGCTCGTCGGGGCTCTGGATACCGCCCCGGCGCCGGTTGCGAACCCGCCCTCGCCGTCAGCGGGACCGCTGTCGGAACGCGAGACCGAGGTCGCGCAGCTCATCAGCGAGGGTGCCGCCAACCGGGAGATCGCCGGACGCCTCTTCGTCACCGAGGGCACCGTGCGCAACCACGTCACCAACG
Organism: Nocardiopsis xinjiangensis YIM 90004; assembly: GCF_000341145.1. Lineage (GTDB taxonomy): Bacteria > Actinomycetota > Actinomycetes > Streptosporangiales > Streptosporangiaceae > Nocardiopsis > Nocardiopsis xinjiangensis. Next base: position 106,549 of record NZ_ANBE01000010.1, on the reverse strand, counting down.
CGCTGCGCAAGCTCGACCTGCGCGACCGCACCCAGCTCGCGCTCTGGTACTCGCGCGAACGAGGTTGAGGCGGGTACGGGGAGCGCGGGGCCGTCCTCCCCGTACTCCCCGTACCCGAGTCACAGGGCTCAGGCGATGATGGCCAGTCCGAACACCGACGCCCCGGCCAGAACGAGCGAGAACAGCAGCGACAGTACGAACACGGTGATGTGCAGCCACCGCCACCGGGCCGCCTCCACCGGAACCCGCTTCCAATGCCACACCCCCACCGTGACCGCGGCTGCGATCGCGCCGGCCGCGCCGGCCGCGACCGCGTGCGGGGTGAGGGCCCAGCTGCCGAACTTGACCGCGGCCAGCAGCCACGCCACCGCACCCGAGAGGAAGGAGACCAGACGGAGCCGGTCCAGCGGGCGCTGGGTGATGAGCGTGCGGCGGCGGGCCACGAACGTGAGCAGCAACAGGGCCGGCAGCAGCGCCATGAGCACGGTCTGGGTGATCAGGAAAGCCGGGGGCATGAGCGCCGGGAGCGGCTCCGGGTCGTCGGAGAGCAGCTCGAACGCGAGCGCCGGCGCCTCGACCATGAACGAGTTGGCCATGATGACGACCACCTCGTCCTCACCGAGCGCGACCATGGTGCGGGTCCCGTAGGTTCCGCCGCTGTGCCAGCTCACCTCACCGGCGTCGGGGACGTCGAGGACGTGCCAGCCCAGGCCCATGTCGAGGCTGCCGCCGACGCCCTCGGCCTCCTCGGCGTCCTCGGACAGGCCGTCCGCGTCCACGTCCTCGCGTTGGACCTCCAGGGCGCCCATGCCCGGGGCGGTGCCCTCGGCGACGGCGGTCATGAACCGGGTGAGGTCGGCGGTGGTGCTCCACGTGGTGACGCCGGCGGCGGCGTAGTCGGTGTTGTGCCACTCCTCGGACCGGGCCCCGGGTTCCACGTACGGGGGAGCTCCGCCCTCGGGGATGCCCTCGGAGATCACGGTGTCGTCCATGCCGACGGGGTCGAGGACACGCTCGCGCACGAGCTCCTCGTAGGGGGTTGCGCTCTCCTGCGCGAGGGCCTCGGCCAGGACCGTGTAGCCCACGTTCGAGTACATGTAGCTGTCCTGGTTCACCGCGACCGCGTCCGGCAGGTAGTCCATCGGCGGGAGGGCATTGCGGTAGGCGTCGCCGAAGGTGAGGCTGCGCACGAGCGCGTCCGGGGCGCCCGCCGCGCCCTGGCTGAGCCCGGAGTGGTGGTTGGCGACCTGTTCCAGGGTCGCGTCGGCGATCGCGTCATCGGTGAAATCGACGTCGGAGAAGACCTCGCCCAGGGTGCGGTCGAGGGAGGTCTCGCCGTTCTCCACCATGTCGGCGAGCGTCATCGCCGTGAAGGTCTTGAACACCGACGCCGTCTCGAACGGGGTGTCCTCCTCGACCGGGGCCTCGCCATCGGTGGTGCCTGCGAAGGCCCACTCGACCGCGCCGGTGTCGTCGGCGGGGAAGCGGGCGACGGCCATGCCCTGGACGAGGTCGGGGTCGACGGAGGCCTCGAGGTCGCCGACGAGCTCGCCGTCGCCCTCGAACTCCGCAGGCGGCATGGACTCGTGCGGGAACAGGAGCAGGGCCAGGAGCGCGGCGGCCACGCCGGCACCCAGTGCCGCGAGCCACACACGCCCGGGCGCCCGCGCGGCGCGGGGGATCCGGGGGCGCTTCGGACGTTTCGGGCGCTTGGGCGCGGGTTCCGAGGCCTGGTCCTGGGGGAGGTCGTCCGATGTCATGCGCTCAGTTTCCGCCGCAGCTGCCCTCGCGCACCAGTCACCGTTGTCATGGCCGTTTCCATGACAACGGTCATGCGACCGGCCGCCCCGGCCGTGCGTCCGGGACCCGATCCCGCCCGGGACCGCCGTCTCGGATCACCGACCATCCGGTAGGACGGCCGGTGACTCCGCGTCCGCTTCGGGAACGCTGGGGGCGGCCCGGCGGGCGATCACTGCGCACACCAGCAGCTGGATCAGGTGGAAGACCATCAACGGGAGCACGTACATCCCCACCTGTTCTGCCGGAAACAGCAGGATGGCCATGGGGAGCCCGCTCACCTGGCTCTTCTTCGACCCGCAGAACATCAGGACGACCCGGTCGGCCCGTTCCATCCGCAACAGTCGGCCCAGGCCGGTGAACAGGGTGAGGACCACCGCCAGGAGTACGCACGAGACCAGAACGACCATGAGCAGCTGCGTGGGCGGGACGACCTCCCAGAGCCCCTGCGTCACACCGACGCTGAATGCCGTGTACACCACGAGCAGGACCGACCCCTGGTCGACGACCGACACGATCCGGTGGTGTTCCTTCAACCACGGCCCGACCCACCGGTGCAGCACCTGCCCGACGACGAAGGGCACCACCAGCTGCCCGAAGATCCCGAGCAGCGACTCCGGGGTGATCTCCACGGCCGATCCCAACAGGAGCGCAGCGAGCAGCGGGGTGAACACGACCCCCAGCACGTTGGAGATGGAAGCCGAACTCACGGCCAGGGCCACGTTGCCTCGCGCGATCGAGGTGAACGCGATCGAGGACTGCACGGTCGAGGGCAGGATGCACAGGAACAGGAACCCCGTCGCCATCACCGGGCTCAGCACCGACGACGGCAGCGCGACGATCGCCAGCCCGAACATCGGAAAGAGCACGAACGTGCAGCCCAGCACGAGTAGTTGGAACCGCAACCGGGAGAAGCCCCGTCGAGTCTCGGTGGGCGAGAGTTTGGCCCCGTGGAGGAAGAACAGCAGGCAGATCGCCACGATGGTGGAGTGGTCCAGGGCCTCCGCCGCCATCCCACGGGCCGGTAGCACCGTCGCCAGCACGGGCAGCAACAGCAACATGAGCAGGAACGGGTCCAGGAAGAGACGCAGACGGGAAAGCATCAGTCCACTCTGCCGTCCGCTTGCCCATTCGGAAACAGGCATACCGTACTGTCTGTATTCACATAACGTGATGACCATGCGGAACGAGCTCGACCTGGTCCAGGTGCGCACCTTCGTCACGGTGGCCGGCCAACTCAGTTTCTCCGGAGCGGCGCGACAATTGGGCCTCAGCCAGTCCGCGGTGAGTCAACACGTACAGCGCCTGGAATCCAGGGTCGGCCGGGCCCTGCTGGAACGCGACACCCACACCGTGCGCCTGACCGCAGGCGGTGAGGCCTTCCTGGGGTACGCCCAACGCATGCTTGTTCTGAACGACGAGGCGATCGGCGTCGCCGGTGCGTCCGAACCACGCGGGCGCGTGCGGTTCGGTGTCTCCGAAGACTTCGCGCTGACCCGGCTGCCCGACTTCCTGCGCCGCTTCCGCGCACTCCACCCGCGCATCGACCTCGAATTCACGGTCGAACTCAGCGTGATGCTGCACCGCCGTCTGAGGGCCGGAGAACTCGACGCCGTGCTCGCGATGCGGCTGAACGCCACCACGGGCGTGGACGCGTTCCGGCCCCGGACGTTGTTCCACGACCCCCTGGTATGGGTATCGGCCCCCGACGTCGAGGTCGACGCACACGAACCGGTTCCGCTGGTGCTCTATCCCCGACCGAGCCTGACCCGCGACGCCGCACTGGACGCGCTGGTCTCCGCCGGACGCGCGTACCGCGTGGCCTGCACGTCCGGGAGCCTCAGCGGGCTCCGCGCGGCGGCCCTGGCCGGACTCGGAGTCATGCCGTTCGCCCGCTCGCTCATTCCGGACGGGTTGGTCCATCGCGACCACGGTCTGCCCGGGCTCCCCGGGACGACCTTCGCGTTGGTGACCCGATCCGGCACGTACCCGCCCGCCGTGCGGGCACTCGTCGAGGCGCTCCAGGGGGACCACCACGAGCTGCGCGTCGATCCCTGAGTCAGCCTCGGGGGAACCACTCCGAGGGTGGTTTCACTGGCACCTCGTGGTCGACGAAGGCAGGGGGCACGACAGCACGCCCTCCGGCTCCCCGTTCCCCGACCCTCGCACCCGGTGCCCTGGTCATCAGCGGCGAGCGAGAGGGTGAGGAGGGAACGATGGACGAACTGGTCGGCATCGTCCCCTGACCCTTGGAGGGCGCGGCAAACCCCACTCTTCCTAGTACGGCAGCCGTACCAGGTGGTTATCGTTCGTGTCTGGCCCCTGGAGTGCACCCCCGTGGTTTCCTTCCCCGCTCCGTTGGTGAGGGGCCTTCCCCCAGCCGAGCTCGAGGGCAGGGCGCGGGCGGCCACTGGGGGACTCGGACGTGGCCGCCCGCGCGGTCTACCCGCCGGGGACGATGCGCTCGGCGTGGTCCTCGTTGGGGCGGATCTGCCCGGAGAGGATCTCCTCGGCGTAGTGGCAGGCCACCCGGTGCGTGCTACCGGAGTCGGCGTCGCGCAGCGGCCGCAGCTCGGGACGCTCGGTGTCGCAGCGCTCCTCCTGCCGCCACGGGCAGCGGGTGTGGAAGCGGCACCCGGTCGGAGGGTCCGCGGGTGAGGGCAGGTCGCCCGCGAGGAGGATGCGCTCGCGGGTCTCCTCCACCGACGGGTCCGGCACGGGCACCGCGGACATGAGGGTGCGGGTGTAGGGGTGCAACGGGGTGGAGTAGATGTCGTCGCTGGAGGCCTCCTCCACGAGCGCACCCAGGTACATGACACCGACGACGTCGCTGACGTGGCGCACCACCGCGAGGTCGTGCGCGATCACCAGGTAGGTGAGGTCGAGTTCCTCCTGGAGTTCCTCCAGCAGGTTGAGCACCTGCGCCTGGATCGACACGTCCAGGGCGGAGACGGGTTCGTCACAGATGATGAGGTCGGGGCGCAGCACCAGGGCGCGGGCGATACCGATGCGTTGGCGCTGGCCGCCGGAGAATTCGTGCGGGTAGCGCTTGAGGGCCCGGGCGGAGAGGCCGACGCGTTCGAGGGCGGCCACGACCCTGTTGTGGCGGTCCTGCTGCACCTGGCGGCGGTCGTCCCCGTCGCCGATTCCGTGGGTCTGCAACCCCTCCATGAGGATGGAACCGATGTTCTGGCGCGGGTTGAGGCTGCCGAGGGGATCCTGGAAGACCATCTGCAGGTTCTTGCGTTCGCGGCGCATGGTCTCGGCGTCGAGCCCGGCCAGATCGCGCCCGCCGAACCACACCTCGCCCTCCGTGACGGGGTTGAGGCGAAGCACGGAACGCCCGAGGGTGGTCTTGCCACAGCCGGACTCGCCGACGAGGCCGTAGGTCTGGCCGCGTTCGATGCTCAGGCTCACACCGTCGACGGCGCGCACGTGGCCGACGACCCGGTCCACGAGAATGCCCCGTTCGATGGGGAAATGGACCTTGAGGTCCTTGATCTCCAACAGACTCATCGGTCCTCCTCCTCACCCACGGCTGCGGGGCTCTCCAACGTCGTGCGGTCGGCCGCCCCGGCGTGGTCGACCGGGTTGACGCAGCGGTGCACGTGGTCTCGGTCGCCGCGTTCGACCAGGGGCGGCGGGCCCTGGAGGCACTCCATCGTGTAGTGGTCGCAGCGGGGCGCGAAGGCGCACCCGTCGGTCCAGTCGATGTTGTCGTTGACCGATCCGCGCACGGGGGTGAGTGGTTCACCGCGGGGGGCGTCCAGGCGCGGGATCGAGCCGAGCAGGCCGACGGTGTAGGGGTGGGTGGGTTCGGCGAACAGGGGTGCCCGGGGTGCGCGTTCGACGGCGCGCCCGGCGTAGAGCACGTTGATGTCGTCGCACAAGCCGGCGACGACGCCGAGGTCGTGGGTGATCATCAGCAGCGCGGTCCCTTCTTCGGTGACGAGGTCGCGCAGCAGTTCGAGGATCTGCGCCTGGATGGTCACGTCCAGGGCGGTGGTGGGTTCGTCGGCGATCATCAGCTTGGGGCGGCAGGCGACGGCCATGGCGATGAGGGCGCGTTGGCGCATGCCTCCGGAGAGCTGGTGGGGGTATTCGCGCAGGCGGCGGGTGGGATCGGGGATGCCGACGCGGTGGAGCAGGTCGGCGGCCTCCTTGCGGGCGACCTGCCCGCGCATGCCCCGGTGGCGTGCGAGGATCTCGGTGACCTGGCGGCCGATCGGCACCACGGGGTTGAGGGAGCTCAGCGGGTCCTGGAAGATCATCGCCAACTGCGACCCGCGCAGGTCGCGCATGCGTCGTTGGGGCAGGGCGAGCAGGTCCTCGGGGCCCTTGGGCAGTTGCATGACGGCACGGCCGCCGACCTCGACCCCGTGGTCGGGCAGCAGGCCCATCAGGGCGAGGGAGGTGACGCTCTTGCCGCACCCGGACTCTCCGACCAGGCCGGTGACCTTGCCTTCCTCCAGGGAGAAGGACACCCCGTCCACGGCTCGCACGGGGGTGGATCCGCGCCCGCCGAAGGCGACGGACAACTCCTCCACCGCGAGCAGCGGCGTGTTGGAACTCATGGTCACTTCCTCAGCTTCGGGTCGAGCGCCTCGCGCAGGGACTCACCGAGCAGGGTGAAGCCGAGCGCGGTGATGATGATGCCCAGAGCGGGATAGACGGCGAGGGCGGGCGCGGTGGACAGGAAGCGCTGCGCCTCGGCGAGCATGGTCCCCCACTCGGGTGAGGACGCGTCGGGGTTGCCCAGTCCCAGGTAGGACAGGGCGGCGGCGTCGATGATGGCGGTGGCCAGGGTCAGGGTGGACTGCACGATCACCGGCCCCATGGAGTTGGGGAGGATGTGGGTGAGCGCGATCTTGCGCTTGCGCACGCCCAGGGAGCGGGCGGCGAGCACGTACTCGCGGTTGCCCTGGGCGAGCATGGCTCCGCGCAGCAGCCGGGCGAAGATGGGGATCTGCGCGATACCGACGGCGAGCATGACCGTGGTGAGGCTGGGCCCGACGAGGGCGGCGACGGTGACGGCCAGCAGCAGGGTGGGCAGTGCCAGCATCATGTCGATGACCCGCATGACGACGTTGTCGACGCGGCTTCCCCAGCGGCCGCCGAGTACGGCGCAGGAACCGGCGAGCCCGCCCAACAGGGCCCCGAAGGCGAACCCGACGAGGGTGGCGACGACGCCGACCATGAGGGTCTGTCGTGCCCCGATGATGAACCGGGAGTAGAGGTCGCGGCCCAGGTGGTCCAGGCCGAGCCAGTTCTCGGCGCGGGGGCCGACGAACTCGTTGCGGTTGGGGAAGACCTCGCTGCCCCAGGCCTGTGAGGTGGGGCTGTAGGGCGCGAGGAGCGGCGAGAACAGTGCCACGATCACGAAGACGACGACGATGACCGCGCCGGTGATGGCCATGGGGTTGGTGCGCATGCGGCGGAAGGCGTCGATCCAGATCCCGGAGGCCTGGCCCTCGTCGACGCGTGTCCCCATGAGTTCGGCGAGGCGGTCGGCCTTGGCGGCCTTGCGTCGGTGCAGGGGGACCCGTTCGTCCTCGGTCGCGGTGGCCCCGTTCCCGTCGGGGGTTCCGGACTGGTTCGGTGAACTCGGTGTAGTAGGCATCACTGGGCCCGCACTCTCGGGTCGAGGAGGCTGTAGGAGACGTCGACCAGGAGGTTGATCACCACGTACATGGCCGCGATGAGCAGGATGAACCCGGTCAGGACCGGATAGTCGCGCCCGTGGGTGGCCTCGTAGATGAACGATCCGATCCCGGGGAAGGCGAAGACGCTCTCGGTGAGCACGGCGCCGGCGAACAGAGCGCCGGACAGGAGCCCGACGGCGGTGACGACGGGCAGGAGGGCGTTGCGCAGCACGTGGCGGGTGCGCACGGTGGTTCGGTGCAGGCCCTTCGCGTTGGCAGTGCGCACGTAGTCCTCGCTCATCACCTCCAGGACGCTGGCGCGTGTCATCCGGGTGATGACGGCGAGGGGGATGGAGGCCAGCGCGAGTCCCGGCAGGGCCAGATGCAGGAGGGCGTCCCAGACCACGTCCCATTCACGGGTCATGAGGCCGTCGAGGACGAAGAACCCGGTGATGTCGGTGCGGTTGACGGCGGGGGAGAGCCGGAAGGCGGACGGGAACAGACCGAGCTGTTCGGCGAAGACCACCTTGAGGAGGAAGGCCAGGAAGAAGACCGGGGTGCAGATGCCCAGGAGCGATCCGCCCACGGCCGCGAAATCCAGGGCGCCTCCCCGCCTGCGTGCGGCGAGGTAGCCCAGGGGCAGGCCGAGCGCGACGGCGATGGCGATCGCGGTGACGGCGAGTTCGAAGGTGGCCGGAAAACGGGTGAGGAACTCCTCCAGCACGGGGCGTCCGGTGTGGATGGAGGCGCCCAGGTCGCCTTGGAGGATTCGCCCGAGGAACGAGAAGTACTGGACGGTGAAGGGTTCGTCCAGTCCCAGTGACTCCCGCAGCGCCTCCCGTTGTTCGGGGGGCGCGTTGTCGGGCAGGAGGGCGTTCTCCGGACCGCCCGGAAGCCGTTGCAGCCAGACGAACAGCAGGACCGAGAGCCCGAGGAGGGTGGGAATCAGCTGCAGGAGTCGTCTGACGATGAATCGCAGCACGTGCGCCGCCTTTCGCCAGTGGTGTGAGCGGTGCGAGGGCGCGGGCGGGCCGCGGTCGTCCTCGCGCGTCGACGGTGATGGGTTCTCCCTGGGGGCGCGGCGACGACGNCCGTGGTGTGGCCGGCCGGACCCTGGAACCGCTGCTCCGTCAGGGGCGCGGCCCGTTCGGAGAGGTGTGCGGTCTACTTCCAGGAGGCCTCGGCGAAGATCTCCTGCGTCAGGGGACTGACGTTGGGCGGATCGACCTCCGGGGCGAAGGCGATGGAGGGCGGGGAGCTGGAGAGGGGCAGCCCGGGCAGCTCCTCCATGACCTGCTCGTTGAGGTCCTGGTATCCGGCGACGCGCTCGGCCTCGTCGGGATTGCCGCTGACCTCGCTCATCCGGTCGAACAGGTCCTGGTTGTCCATGCCCCACGCGTCGTTGTGGGAGGAGAACCAGGTGCCGATGAAGTTGTAGGCGTCGTTGTAGTCACCGGTCCAGCCGAGCAGGTAGAGGGAGCAGTTCCCGCTCTCGGTCTGGGAGGTGTACTCGGTCCATTCGTAGGAGGTCTCCTGGACGCTGACGCCGGCCTCCTGCAGGTCGTCGACGATCACGTCGAAGATGTCGCGGGGGGCGGGCATGTAGGGGCGGGTGACCTCGGCCGGGTAGCAGAACTCGAGTTCGAGGTCCTCGTGCCCGGCGTCCGCGAGCATCTCGCGGGCCTTGTCGGGGTCGTGGTCGAAGGTGCGCACGTCCTCGGACCAGCCGTCGAGGGTGTCGGGGTGGAACTGGGTGGCCACCTCGCTGCCCTCGGGCAGGATCGTGTCGACGATGCGCTGGCGGTTCACGGCGTGGGAGAGGGCCTCGCGGACCTCGATGTCGTCGAGTGCCTCGTGGCTCTCCTGCTGGTAGGCGAGGTAGAGCACGTTGAACACGTCACGGGTGGGTACCTGGAAGCCGCTGTCCTCCAGCTGGCCGACGTCGGCAGGGGCGACGAGGTCGTATCCGTGGATGTCCCCGGCCTCCAGGGCCTGCAGGCGCGCGTTCTCGTCTGGGATGGCCCGCAGGATCATGGTCTGGAACCCGGCGGGTTCACCGTGGTAGTCGTCGAAGCGTTCCATGGTGACCGAGTTCTGGTCCTGGTCCCAGTCCTCGACGCTGAAGGGGCCCGTGCCCGCGATCACGGAGGCGTCACGGGTGTAGTCGGGCAGCGTGAAGTCGCCGTCGCCGCCGGTGATCTCCTCGCCCTCGATGGTCTCCAGTGTGCTGGGGCTGAGGATGCCGAACGCGGCGAGGCTGAACCCGCCGGGCAGCACGGAGGAGTACTCGGTGACCTCGATGACGGCGGTGGTCTCGTCGACGGCCTCGCAGCCGACGTACCGCGATTCGGGCAGCGAGTCGCTCTCGTTCTCGGCGAAACCGCCGAAGATCGCCTGCCAGTAGTAGGAGTTGTTGGCGTTCTGGAACTCGCCGGTGAGGTTGTGCCAACGATCGTAGTTGGCACACACGGCTTCGGCATCGACCTCGTCACCGTCGTGGAAAACAGCGTCTTCCCGCAGGTGGAAGGTCCATTCCGTCCCGTCCTCGGACTGTTCCCAGTCCTCGGCCAGGCCACCGACGATCTCGGTCCCGCCGGATTCGTGGTCGAGAAGGGGTTCGATGACCTGCCGGGCGTAACGGAAGGTCTCTCCGTCGTTGGTGAGGAAGGGATCGAGCGAGGTGATCTCGCCCGCACCCGCGAAAATGAAGGGTTCGTCCTCGTCCATGCCCGAGGCGTCGCGGTCGCTCTCGGCGCAGGCGCTCGCAACCAGGGCGAGGGAGGCCGCCGCGGCCAAGAGGCCGAGGGGTTTTCGGGAAGGCTTCGTGAACATTGTCCACCTCGATGTGGGGCGGTGGGGGTGAGCCCGTTGACGATGGCAGGACCTTAAACCGGACATCGGCCACGTGGGAAGATAGACGGCTCGGGATTAATACAACCGTTTCATACCTGTGCCGTGATCCATAGAACGGTTTTTCCGTACAGGTGTCCAATTGGAGCCCGGAACCGACCGCACCACTTTCCCGGTGAAGTCGGGGCATCGCAGGCGGTGATCGGAAATCATCCACCCACGATAGAATCATCCCATGAATATCGCCCATACATGAGGTTCGTGACACGAACAGGATGCCTGCCCAAAAATTGCTCTTCTCTTCCCTCGGTTCTCAGAAGAACCACCCACACGACACAGAAAAAACCGGGCCCGACACACTCCGCACCGATCGGCGGTGGGAAGGATGCCGGAACCCGGCCCGGCCCGCACGGGGCGGAGCGGAAAGGGACGAGGAGGAGATCAGGCCTCGCCGTACGGCCGCGGGGGGTCCTCGACGTCGCACCAGGCGATGACACCGGTGCTCCACAGAGCGATGTTGACCATGATCGACAGCAGCGCACCGGCCACGCCCGCACCGAGCAACAGCGTGTCGGCGAGCTGGGCGGCCATGTAGAGCGTGCCCACCGACGCCCCCAGCGCGAGCACCGCGCCCGCCTGGGCGCAGCGCCACAGCGTGTAGACGGCCCGGAGCACCGGCAGGGCCGGTCCGGCCGTGGCCACGGCGGCCAGGGACCCGGCCACCAGCAGCAGCCACAGGTCCACGACCACCATGGACGGGGCACCCTGGTGGAGGAGCAGCCCGGCCCGCACGGCCGCCAGGGCCAGCACGGGCGCCGCCACGAACATGAGGGCACAGGTCTGCCGCACGTCCTGCGGTGGCTGCGCTCCCAGGCGTCGGCCCGCGGTCAGGCTCCGGGCCGGGGGCGGCACGACACTGAAGGGCCTCGGTGCGACCGACGTGGGGGACGAAACGGTATCTTGCATGACGAACAGGGTCGCGCTCCTACGGTCCGGGCGCAAGCGGGACCGAACTCGCGCCCTCAGGGAACCACCGGCCGGATGTGGTCCCGGACATAGGCGAGGGTCCCTCCGTGGAGGGTGGCCAGGTCGGTGCACACGTCGAACTCGCGGCCGGCCTCGTCCGGCTGCAGGCGCTCCAGTGTCTCCAACTGTGACCTCAGCAGCGCAGGAGGCATGAAGTGGTCGGAGCGCGCTTCGAGTCGCCCCCAGATGACCTCGGCAGGACCGTGCATGTGGAGGAAGTGCACACCGGGGGCGCCCTCTCTCAACAACTCCCGGTACTCGCGCTTGAGCGCCGAGCACGCCATGACCGACGACTTCCCGAGGGTGTCGTGCCCGCCGATCCACGAGGCCAGTTCCCGCAGCCAGGGCCAACGGTCCTCGTCGGTGAGGGGTGTGCCGTCGGACATCTTGCGGATATTGGCCTCGGGGTGGAACGTGTCCGCCTCGGCGAAGGGCAGCTCCAGGCGCGCGGCCACGTGCTCGGCCACGGTGGTCTTGCCGCTGCCTGCGACACCCATGAAGACAAAGTGCATGGTTTCTCCGTGTCGGGTGGGGGCGCCGGTCCCAGGCGGCCCGCCCCAATGGTGCTATCGAATAGTGCGATTAGGCTTCAGGCTGGTCCCCGGCGGGAACCGGGCCGGGGCGAAGAGCTGTCGAGCACGGGGAGCACGATGGGCACTGACCACCGCACGCTGCACAATCGGGTGCTGGCGGTGCTCGGCCCCGCGATCGCGGCCGGCGAGTACACGACCGACCACACGTTCACGCTCCAAGGACTGGAGCAGGACTTCGGGGTCTCCCGGACCGTGGCCCGCGAAGCGGTGCGGGTCCTGGAGTCGATGCGTCTGGTGGTCAGCCGTCCCAGGACGGGTATCCGCGTACGGCCCCGCCAGGACTGGAGTGTCTTCGACCCCCAGCTCATCCGCTGGCGCCTGGCGGGCACCGGGCGCATGGAACAGCTGCGCACCCTCAACGAGCTGCGCGAGGCCGTCGAACCCGGAGCAGCGGCCCTGGCGGCCACGCGCGGAGGCCGGGAGGAGCGGGCGCAGTTGGTGGTGCTGGCCGACCGGATGGAGCACACCGGCCGGGCGGGCGACCTGGAGACGTTCCTGGACCTGGACGTGGCCTTCCACCGCAGGATCCTGGAGCTGTCGGACAACGAGATGCTCGTGGGGCTGACCCAGGTCATCACCGAGGTCCTGGTGGGACGCACCTCCTACGACCTCATGCCGCACCACCCCAGACCGGAGGCGCTGCGTCTGCACAGGGCAGTGGCCCGGGCGATCCGTGACGGGTTGCCGGACGTGGCCGAGGCGGCGATGCGTTCGATCGTGACCGAGGTGGTCTCGGCGTTGCAGGAGGACGGCCGCGAGGGCGGCCCGGAGGCCGCCCCCGACGGGCGCTGAGGTCGCTGCGCGACTCGAAGCGCGGTCCACTAGAGGACCAGATGGATGCCGAAGGCGAGGCCGAAACCGATGAAGCCGATGAGGGTCTCCATCACGGTCCAGGTCTTGAGCGTGGTCTTGACGTCCATCTTCAGGAAACGCCCGACCAGCCAGAACCCGGAGTCGTTGACGTGCGAGAGCGCGGTGGCACCGCAGGCGATGGCGATGACGATCAGGGCCAGGTCGAGGCTGCTGAGGCCGTCGGCGACCTGAACGGCCGGGGCGATGAGGCCCGCGGCTGTGGTGATCGCGACGGTGGCCGAACCCTGGGCCACGCGCAGGGCCAGGGCGATGACGAAGGCCGCGAGCATGACCGGCATGCCCGTGTCGTCGAGGGTGTCGGCGAGTGCCTCACCGATACCGCTGCTCTGCAGGACCCCGCCGAACATGCCGCCGGCGCCGGTGATGAGGATGAGGCCGCAGACGGGGCCGAGCGCGCCGCCGACGATCTCCTCCACCCGCTGACGGGTGAAGCGGCCGGCGCTGAGCACGAGCATCGCGTACAGGACGGTGATGAGCAGAGCGATGGGGGCCTCGCCGAGCATCATGAGGAGCTGGGCCCACAGGGCCCCGCCGGACACGGATCCGGTCTCCACGGCGGTACTGACACCGGTGTTGCCGAAGATGAGCAGCATCGGCAGGACCAGGACGCTGAGCACGGTCAGCAGGCGCGGCGGGCTCTCGTGCTTGACCTCGCCGTCGCCCATGATGTCGTCGGGGACGGGGAGTTCCCAGCGCTTGCCGGCCCACAGGCCGAAGAGGTAGCTGGCCAGGTACCAGGTGGGGACAGCCAGCAGCGTTCCCACGAGCAGGGTCATGCCCATGTCCGCACCGATCTCGACGGCGGCGGTGACCGGACCGGGGTGCGGGGGCACGAAGGCGTGCATGACCGCGAAGGCGCCCGCGGTGGGCAGGGCGTACATGAGAAGGGAGCCGCCGACGCGGCGGGCGACGCTGAAGACGATCGGCAGCATCACGATGAGGCCGACGTCGAAGAAGATCGGGAAGCCGAAGATCAGTGAGGCCACGCCCAGCGCGAGGGGTGCCCGTTTCTCACCGAACAACTTGATGAGGGCTCCGGCCAGCACGGCGGCACCGCCGGTGAGCTCGAGCATTCTGCCGATCATCACGCCGAGGCCCACGAGCAGGGCCACGTTGGCGAGGGTCCCGCCGAAGCCGTCGAGGAGGGTGGGCACCACCTGGTCGACCGGGATGCCGGCCGCCAGCGCGGTGATCACGCTGACCATGACCAACGCGATGAACGCGTGGACCTTGAAGCGGATGATCAGGAACAACAGCAGAGCGATCGCGCCGGCGGCGATCCCAAGGAGGGGTCCCGTCCCGTAGACGGGTGCGAAGTTCTCCACGGCGGAGCCTTCCGGGTGGCTGGGTCTGGGAGGAGCTCGGCCTCGACCCCGAGGGGTGGCGGGCATGACCTGCCCTTGAGACGAACTTTGAGAATGGTAATACCATTTGTGAGGTTCTGTGAACGTGTGTGGGTGAACAACCTGAAAGCCGCAAGAGTGACCCTGGTCACATCAGCCATGGACATGTCCGTACGGCCCCAGGACCATGACCTCGGATTGCGGTCCGGACCAATCGCGGCCGACTACATCGAACCGGGCCGCCCACCGAAAGGTCGCCGGGCCACTCGCGAGCGCCACGCCCCCGGTTCCGGACAACCCTTATCGCCCAGATGCCCTTGCTCCAGTTCGGCGCCACCGGATAGATCAGTGCGTACTCCGGGAGCCGCCGACCCCGCCCCCCACTCCCCCACCGGGCCCGCTCGAGGTGCGAGCGCGCACCCGCACCTCGAGCGAGCCCGGTGGCGGCGAATTCCCTCGAGAGCATTGACAGCACACTGTCACAATGACAGCTTTCTGACATGGATGACGAATACCGGGAAACCGTCCACCTCGCCGTCTACGACCAACTCGCCGACTGGCAGATCGGACACGCCACGGCCCACCTGCGCGACGGTGAGTGGCAACCCCGGCCGGGGCGTTTCGAGGTGGTCACCGTGGGCCTGAGCGGCGCACCCGTGACCACGATGGGCGGGCTGACGCTCCTGCCCGACATCACGCTCCACCAGCTCAAACCCTCCAGCAGCTCGATGCTGCTGCTGCCCGGTTCCTCTTGGTGGGACCAGGACCCCGAGCGCATGTCCCCGTTCGGGTCGGCCGCGGGGATCTTCCTCGACGCCGGTGTCCCTGTCGCGGCGATCTGCGGTGCCACGGCCGGACTGGCACGGGAAGGACTGCTGGACCACCGCGACCACACCAGTGCCGCCCCCGAGTACCTCCTGGCCACCGGCTACCAGGGCACCCACCGCTACCGCGACGCCCTCACCGTGGTCGACGACGGGCTCATCACCGCCGGCCCCACCGCGACCCTGGAGTTCGCCCGGGCGATCTTTGCCGAGCTCGACGTGTATCCGCCCCGTGCCCTGGACGCCTGGTACCGGCTGTACACCGAGCACGATCCCGACGCCTACTACGCCCTTCTGGAGGGGGCGTGAGCGTGAGCTGGACCCCCGGGCCGGAGGCGTCGCTGCTCGGCGAGACCTCCCTGGCCGTCTCCCGGCTCCACGGCAGGCTCCTGGCCGCCCAGGACCGCATGGCCCGCACCTCCGGGCTCACCGCGGCACGGTGGCAGATCCTGGAGACCGTCGCCGAACAGCCCCGGACCGTCTCCGAGACCGCCCGCCACCTGGGGACACGGCGCCAGAGCGTCCAGCGCATCGCCGACGCACTCGTGGACACCGAACTCGCCGAGTACCTGCCCAACCCCGCGCACAGCCGGGCCCGCCTGCTCACCCCCACCAAGGAGGGACACGAGGCACTGCGCGGACCCGACCCCGAGCGCACCCGCATGGCCGAGGCGCTGCTGACCGAGCTCGGCGAGGACGAACTCCGGTACACCCTGGCCCGCCTGGACGCCCTCTCCGACGCCGTCGCCCGGTGGGAGCACCGCTGAGCAGGCCGACCGCGGGACCCGCCCGCACAGCGGCCGCCCGGCGCCGCTTATCGTTGACCGGAGCACACGCATCTCTCCCGAGGAACAGGCCCGTGATCGATCTGCGCTCCGACACACTGACCATCCCGACCCCGCGAATGCGCGAGGCCATGGCCGGGGCCGAGGTCGGCGACGACGTGTTCGGCGAGGACCCCACCGTCCGGGCCCTGGAGGAGGCGACCGCTTCCCTGCTGGGGAAAGAGGACGCCGTCTACGTCCCTTCCGGACACATGGCCAACCAGCTGGGCCTGTTCGTGGCCTCCCGCAGCGGCGAGGAGGTCTGGGCGCACGAGAACCACCACCTCATCGGCGACGAGCAGGGCGCGGCCACCGTTCTCTCGCGGGTGCTGCCACGCCTGTACTCGGGGGACCCGTGGCCCTCCGACGCCCTGTTGGAGTCCTGGATCGCGGGCGCGGGCGGGGGCGACGTGCACCGCGCCGAGCCCGCCCTGCTGTGGTTGGAGAACACCTTCAGCGGCCGGGTCGTCCCCCTGGCCGAGCAGGACCGGGTGGTCGCCTTCGGCCGTTCCCGCGGAATGCGCACACACCTGGACGGCGCCCGGCTCTGGAACGCCGCGGTCGGCCTGGGTGTCCCGCCGTCGCGTGTGGCGCAGGGCTTCGACTCGGTGTCGGTCTGTTTCTCCAAGGGCCTCGGCGCCCCGGTGGGGTCGGCTCTGGCCGGCGACGCCGAGACGGTGCGGAGGGCCCGTCGGGGGCGCAAGTTGCTGGGTGGGGGTATGCGCCAGGCGGGAATCGTGGCAGCCGGGGCGCTGTACGCGCTGCGCCACCACCGCGAGCGTCTCTCCGAGGACCACATCCACGCCTCGGACCTGGCCGGACGCATCGACGGGCTGCCGGGGATCCGTGCGGAGGCCCGCACGAACATGGTCCTGATCAGTGTCCCCGAGGGCAGCGGTGTGGCCCACGCGGAGGCCTTCGCGCGCCACGGGGTACGTGCGCTGGGCTCGGGCGCCCGGGTACGGATGGTGCTGCGGCAGGAGATCGGGGCCGAAGAGGTGGCCGACGCGGCGCGGGCCATCGAGAAAGCAAGCGCCGATCTGTGAACGGGTAGTAATCTGGCTCGTGCGACATTGCCGTACAAGAGAGTGACAGCAGCGCAATGCCGGGACGGATCCAGTCCATCGAACGCGCCGCGGCCCTCCTTCGCCTCCTGTCAGGAGCGCCACAAGGTGTGGGCCTCGGCGAGATCTCGCGTTCCTCGGATCTACCGAAGGGCACGACCCTCGGGATCCTGCGCACCCTGCAACACGTGGGGTTCGTGGAACAGGACGCCGAGACCGGCCACTACCGGTTGGGCGGAGGCATGCTCAGCCTCGGCAGCCGCTACCTCGACGGGAACGAACTGCGCGCCCGGGCGCTGAACTGGGCCGACAGTCTGGCCTCCCTCAGCGGGGAGAGCGTACGCATCGGCACCCTCCACAAGAACCGGGTCCTGGTGGTGCACCACGTCTTCCGGCCCGACTCCAGCCGCCAGAGCCTGGACGTGGGCGGGTTGCTGCCCCTGCACGCGACCTCCCTGGGCCAGGTCCTGCTGGCCCACGACCCCCTGGCCCGTCCGGAGGGGGGCGAGGACGAAGAAGGCACGGTCGCGGACCTGCCCGCGTTCACACGCCACACCATCACCTCCCCCGACGCCTTGGCCGTGCGTACGGCCGCTGTCCGCCACGCCGGATGGGCCTGGGAGGCCGAGGAACTGGTCGAGGGCGAGGTGTCGATCTCGGCACCCATCCACGACCGCCGCGGACTCACGGTCGGGGCGATCGGGGTGGGGGGCGCGGTCGAACGTCTGCGCGACGAGGACGGGGAGCCCGACATGCAACAGGTCTCCTACGTGCGCGACGCGGCCCGGGCGGTCTCCCGCGAGCTGGGGGCCATCCGTTTCTGAGCACGACACACCGGCTCCCCACAGTTGGGCCGGCCGGTGGTCGGCGACCGACGATAGTCGTGTGCGGACCTTGTGTGACCCGCGTGACACGACTGCATTACACCGCTTGACATAGGAACTGAACTGGGACGAAACTGACGCCACTCATACGTCAATGCCGTACAACGTTCGAGAACAACCGTTCGGGGACAACTGAAGAGGCGCAGGCGTCCGTACCTTCCATCGTCACATTTTGAAGGCGAGAACCGATGAGTCAGCAGTACATCGCCGCGATCGACCAGGGCACCACGTCGAGCCGCTGCATTCTCTTCGACAGGGACGGGCGCATCGTCTCCGTCGATCAGCGTGAACACAGGCAGATCTTCCCCAAACCCGGGTGGGTCGAGCACGACGCCAAGGAGCTGTGGAGCAACGTCGAGGTCGTGCTCCAGGAAGCGGCCCAGAAGAGCGACATCACCCCCGACCAGGTCGCGGCGATCGGCATCACCAACCAGCGTGAGACGACCGTCATCTGGGACAAGGAGACCGGCGAGCCGGTCTACAACGCGATCGTCTGGCAGGACACCCGCACCGACGACCTCGCGCGCGAGCTCGGTGGCGAGGAGGGCCAGGACCGGTTCCGCGACATCTGCGGCCTGCCGCTGGCCACCTACTTCTCCGGCCCCAAGATCCGGTGGCTCCTGGACAACGTCGAGGGCCTGCGCGAGCGCGCCGAACGCGGCGAGGTGCTGTTCGGCACCATCGACACCTGGGTCATCTGGAACCTCACGGGTCAGCACGTCACCGACGTCACCAACGCCGGCCGCACCATGCTCATGAACCTGCAGACCCTGCAGTGGGACGACACGGTACTCGAGGCGATGGACATCCCCCGGGGGATCCTGCCGGAGATCCGTTCCTCCTCCGAGGTCTACGGTGAGGCCCGCGGATACCTGGCCGGTACCCCGGTCGCCTCGGCCCTGGGGGACCAGCACGCCGCGCTGTTCGGTCAGACCTGCTTCGACCCCGGCGACGTCAAGGGCACCTACGGCACGGGCACGTTCCTGGTGATGAACACCGGCAACGAGCCGATCCACTCCGAGAACGGCCTGCTCACCACCATGGGCTACAAGCTCGGTGACGAGGACGCGGTCTACGCCCTCGAAGGCTCCATCGCCGTCACCGGGTCCCTGGTGCAGTGGCTGCGCGACAACCTCGGCCTCATCTCCACCGCCCCGGAGATCGAGACCCTGGCGCGCACGGTCGACGACAACGGCGGTTCCTACATCGTCCCGGCCTTCTCCGGGCTGTTCGCCCCGCACTGGCGCAGTGACGCACGCGGGGTCCTGGCGGGCCTGACCGGATACGTGAACAAGGGCCACATCGCCCGGGCCGCGCTGGAGGCGACCGCGTGGCAGACCCGCGAGGTCGTCGACGCGATGAACGCGGACTCCGCCATCGACCTGACCACGCTCAAGGTCGACGGGGGCATGACCGCCAACAACCTGCTCATGCAGATCCTGTCGAACGTGCTCGGCGCCGAGGTGGTGCGCCCCATGGTCGCCGAGACCACCTGCCTGGGTGCCGCCTACGCCGCCGGTCTGGCCATCGGCTACTGGCCCGACCTCGAGACGCTGCGGGCCAATTGGCACAAGGCCGCCGAGTGGAACGCCGAGATGGATTCCGCCAAGCGCGAACACGAGTACCACAACTGGAAGAAGGCCGTGGAGCGCACCCTCGACTGGGTCGAGCACTAGGCCTGTTCGGTGGACGCCTTCCGTCTCGAGCGGCGCATCCGGTAGTGCTCTCACCGGCCGAGGCAGGACTCGGCCTGGTTGTGCCCTCGACTGATGAGAACGCCGTGAGAGTGCTGCTGGGGCAGCGCACAACAGAAGGTACTGCGCCGGAGGCGTCCGTCGAAGGCGGGTGGCAGGCGACGGTGCGGGCCGGTGCCCGCCGAACAGGCCCCAGCCCGGGCACCGCCCCCTGCGGTGGCCGGGCCCCTTACCCTCGGAGCGCTCGAGGGTGCTCCAGCCCATCTCACAGCCCCGCACGGGGCGGAGGAACCCAATGGTGTATCTAGCGGAGTTCATCGGAACCGCGATCCTGACGCTGCTCGGCTGTGGTGTCGTCGCCGGCGTCACCCTGGCCAAGTCCAAGGCCAACTCGGCCGGCTGGATCGTGGTCACATTCGGCTGGGGCATGGGTGTGGCGATGGCGGTCTACGTCATCGGCGCCACCAGCGGCGGCCACATCAACCCGGCCGTCACCCTCGGTCTGGCCAGCATCGGCGACTTCGCCTGGTCGCAGGTGCCCGGCTACATCGCCGCGCAGCTGGCGGGCGGTTTCACCGGTGCCGTCCTGGTCTACCTGGCCTACTACGCGCACTGGAAGGTCACCGACGACTCCGAGGGCAAGCTCGGTGTCTTCAGTACCGCGCCGGGCGTGCGCAACCCCGTCGCCAACCTCGTCACCGAGATCATCGGTACCGCGCTGCTGCTGCTGGGCATCCTCGGCATCGGCTCGAACGAGGGTTCGGTCTCGGTCCAGGGCGGAGCCCAACTGGCCGATTTCTTCGCGAACGGCCTCGCTCCGCTCCTGGTCGGCCTGCTGGTCTTCGCCATCGGTCTGTCCCTGGGCGGCCCCACGGGTTACGCCATCAACCCGGCCCGTGACCTGGGCCCGCGTATCGCGCACGCCCTCCTGCCCATCCCGGGCAAGGGCGGCTCGGACTGGAGCTACGCCTGGATCCCGGTCGTGGGCCCGATCATCGGCGGTGTCCTCGGCGCCTGGATCTGGAACGTCACCGGGTTCGGCTCCTGAACCTCCCCCCACACGAAGAACGCCCCCGGCGGGACCGAAGTCCTACCGGGGGCGTTCTGTTCCGCTCATGTTCCCCGCGTGGCGGGGATCAGCGCGTCGTCTCTCAGATACCGACGACGTTGTCCGCCTGCGGGCCACGCGAGCCCTGGACGATGTCGAACTCCACGCGCTGGTTCTCCTCCAGGTTACGGAAACCCGAACCCTGGATCGCGCTGTAGTGAACGAAGGCGTCCGGGCCGCCGTCGTCGGGGGAGATGAAGCCGAAGCCCTTCTCGCCGTTGAACCACTTCACAGTTCCCTGAGCCATGTTCTCTCCTTCAGCTCTTCGGGCGCGGGTGCGTCACTCACACCCGCCAATTGCCGCGAGCCGGCCCGCAAGGAACCGCCCGCCGGTCACAAACTCCGCGGGCGTGTCACCAACTGCGAAATTCAACGACTAACAATCTGCCCAGAATCTATCACAGGCACCAGGACATGGCCCGGATTTCGGTGTGGGGACGGCCACCAACACCCCGGGAATAACCGGGATCCGGCCCCGAACGCCGCTGACCAGCACGGAACCCGGGCAGCTCCGGGCCCGGAGCGAGTGCCGTTCAGCCCTGGTCGGCACCGACGAAGTGCCCCTCCCCGACCTCGACCATGGGTGCGGAGTCCTCACCCTCGACCAGGGTCGGCAACCGCACCGGTTCCGGCTCCCTCGCGGCCAGCTCGGCGTCGACCTCGGCCCAGCTCCGGTGGAGCTGGGGCACACACGAGAGCAGGCGCCGGCTGTAGGGGTGCCGCGGATCGTCGAAGACCTTCCGGGTGGGCCCCATCTCTGCAACGGCGCCCTTGTGCAGGATCACCGTGGTGTCGCTGACGTAGGTGCCCAGGGACAGATCGTGCGTGACGAAGAGGATACCGAGCCCGCGTTCCTTGAGATCGGCGAGCAGGTTGAGCACGTCGATGCGGGTGGAGGCGTCGAGCATGCTGATGACCTCGTCGGCGACCAGCATCCGGATGTCCAACAGCAACGCGCGGGCGATGAGCAGGCGCTGGAGCTGTCCGCCGCTGAGCTGGTGCGGGTACTTGTCGAGAACGTTGTCCGGGTCCAGACGCACCGTGCGCAGCGAGGAGACGACCCGGTCGCGCCAATCGGCGTCGGAGACCTCCGGGAAGTAGGAGGTCCGGATCATCGTCAGGACCCGCTCGGCCTTGAAGATCGGGTTGAAGCAGCTGAAGGGGTCCTGGAAGACCCCCTGCACCCGGCGGTGGTACTCCTTCTCCGCACGGAACCCCCGGATGGTGCTGATATCGGTGCCCTCGAAGGTGATCCGCCCCGAGGTGGGACGGGTCAGGCCCAGGACCATCTTGCCGAGGGTGCTCTTGCCGCTGCCGCTCTCGCCGATGAGCGAGACGACCTCGCCGGGCCGCACCGTCAGGCCGACGTCGCGGACCGCACGCTTGCGGCCGCCGCCGAAGGCACCCACCCGGTAGACCTTGTGCACGTGGCTGAGTTCGAGCACGTCACTCTCCTCCCGTCTTCCAGCACGCCGACCAGTGGCCGGGCGCGGTCTCCACGAGCGGGGGCCGCTCGGCGCACTTGTCGAAGGCCATCGGGCAGCGGGCCCGGAACCGGCACCCGGTGGGCGGGTCGAGCAACCCGGGCGGGGTACCGGGGATGCCCTGCAGGCGTTCGCCGGAGGTCGAGCCCACCTCGGGCAGGGCCGAGAGGAGCATCTGGGTGTAGGGGTGGCGGGGCTCGGAGACGATCGAGTCGGCCGGGCCCTTCTCCGCCACGTGTCCGGCGTACATCACCATGATCGTGTCGGCGATCTGGTACACGAGCGAGACGTCGTGGGTCACGAACACCATGCTGCGCACGTAGCCCCGGTCACGGAACTCCACGAGGGACTCGGCGACCGAACGCTGGGTGGACACGTCCAGCGCGGAGGTGACCTCGTCGGCGATGAGCAGCGAGGGGTCCAACAGGGTCGACAGGACCATGACCACACGCTGTTTCATGCCGCCGGACAGCTCGATGGGGAACCGGCGCAGCACGTCGGGTTCGAGCCCGACCAGTTCGAGGCGGCGCCGGAGCTCGTCGGCCTTGTCCGCGGGGCGTACCCCGCGGGCGCGCAGGAGTTCGTCGATCATCCGGCCGATCCTGCGGATGGGGTTGAGGGCGCTCATCGCGTACTGGGGGATGAGGGAGACCTCGTGGTACCGCAGCGGCACCATTGCGTCGTCGTCGGCGATGGGCACCCCGCGGCCGTCGAGCTCGACGGTTCCGCCGACGTGGCGCATCTGGGAGTCGAGACGGATCAGGCTCTTGCCGAGGGTGGACTTTCCGCAGCCCGACTCCCCCACCAAGCCCATGATCTCGCCGTCCTCGAGGGAGAACGTGACGCCGTCGATGGCGTGCACGTCTCCGCGCAGGGTCCGGTAATGGACCTTCAGATCGTTCACATGCAGGCTCATCACAGCTCCCGCAGCTTGGGGTTGAACACTTCGTCCAACCCGACGTTGAGGATGTACATCGAGCCGACGATGGCGGTGATGGCCAGGCCCGGCGGGACGAACCACCACCACATGCCCAGTTGCAGGGCGCTCCAGGCCACCGCGTTCTCCAGCATCAGCCCGAGGGAGACCCCGTCGGTGGGTCCGAGGCCGATGAAGTCCAGCCCCGCGGCGGTCAGCACCGCGCCGCCGAACAGCAGGATGAAGCTCATGACCAGGTAGGAACTCATGTTCGGGGCGATCTCGGTGGTGATGATGCGCCAGGTTCGGCGTCCGCTGAGGCGGGCCAGGTCGACGTAGTCGCGGGTGGCCAGCGACAGGGTCTGGGCGCGGACCGCGCGGGCCGCCCAGGGCCAGGTCGTGAGCCCGATGAAGACGGCCTGGACGACGAGCCCGCGCGCGTCGAGGTAGGCGACGGCGATGATGAGTACGACCATCGCGGGCAGGACCAGCACCACGTTGGTGAGCATGTTGAGGACCTCGTCGACGATCCCGCCGCGGTATCCGGCGAAGAACCCGATCGCGGTGCCGAGGACGAAGGCGACGCCCCCGCCGAGCACACCGATGAGGAAGGTCGAGCGGACCCCGTACACGAACTGGGCCCACACGTCCTGTCCGAACGTGGTGGTGCCGAGCCAGTACTCGCCGCTGGGCCCCTGGGTCTGCGGTCCCACGTACTGGTTGGGTCCGTGGTCGATGAAGAGCGGCCCGATGAGCCCGAGCAGCAGGAAGCCGACCACGATGGTCAGGCCTATGAGGAGTTTGGGGTTGCGTCGGGCGAAGTGGAAGGTCTCGGAGAACCGGCGTTCCCCGACCGGTCCGGGGGCGGATCCGGGGTCGGCCCCCGGTGTTCCGGCGGCGTTGCTCATGAAGAGCCTCCCGTCATCTGCACCCGGGTCCGCGGGTCGATCAGGACGTAGACGACATCGATGACGAAGTTGGCGATCAGCACCCCGACGACCACGAACAGGAAGATGCCCTGGAGCAGGAAGAAGTCGCGGTTGTTGAGGGAATCGAGGACGAGGGTGCCCAGGCCCGGGTAGTTGAAGACGATCTCGGTCAGCAGCGCGCCGGTGATGATGGTGCCGAGCTGCACGGCCAGGCCGGTGATCTGCGGCAGCATCGCGTTGCGGAACGCGTAGCGGCGCACGAGTCGGCGGGGTGCGCCGAGCGCTCTGAGGTAGGTGGCGTAGTCGTCCTCCAGCTCGTAGATGATCATGTTGCGCATACCGATCGCCCATCCGCCGAGCGCGACGACGAACATGGACAGGAACGGCAGGAACCAGTGGACGATCAGGCTGGAGACGAACTCCCAGTTCGCGCCGGGGGTGAGCGCGAAGCTGTACCCGCCTGCGGTGGGAAAGACTCCGGCGACGATGCCCAGGCTCCAGGCCATGAGCAGGGCCAGCCACATGTACGGGGTGGCGGTGAGGACGTACCCCGCCGGCAGGATGGTGTTGTCGAGGACCTTGCTGCGCGCGGCGAAGGCACCGAAGTGGTTGCCCACGATCCAGCTCAGGACGATGGCCGGCACCAGCAGCGCCAGGGTGTAGGGAACCGCGCGCAGGATGATGTCGACGACGGGTTCGGGGTAGAACATCACGCTGATGCCCAGGTCACCGCGGAACAGCCCGGCCCAGAAGCTCAGGTACTGCTCGTGCAGCGGTGCGTCGAGACCGAAGACCTCGTTGTAGTAGGCGGTCATGCGCTCGAGGGCCTCGGGGTCGCTGACGGACCCCCGGGAGAGCATGCTCCGGACGGGATCTCCGGGCATGAACCGCGGGATCATCCAGTTGATGGTCACCGCGACGACGAAGGTCAGGGCGTAGACGAAGAGTTTGCGCCCCATGTAGCGCCACACACGTACCTCCCGGTGATGGCGTTGGAGGGAAGCTCCGGCCCTCTCGCGGGCCGGAGCGCGGCGGGCTACTGTGCGGCGGGTTCGATCTCTGCAAGGGTCCTGATGGCGCCGAGCTCGAACCATCCGTTCCACATGGTGGCGGGGTGGTGGGGGCCGTCGGCCTCGCTGGGCCAGTTGGTCCAGACCTCGTTGCTGGTCTGCGCCCAGAGGCCGTTGTACCAGAGGGGTATGGCGGGGTTCTCGGCCAGCTGGATCTCCTGGATGGCCGACGTGGCCTCGGCCATGGCCTCGTGGTTCTCGGCAGGCACCTCCGCGAGCTGCTCGACCAGCTCCCAGGCCTCCTCGTTCTCGTACCGCTGGAAGTTCCCGGTGGTCTGCTCCTCGCGCAGCGGGTGCTCGAAGAGGTACTCGTAGTAGGTCCACGGGGTGTTGCTGAGCTGCTGTTCGTTGTTGATGACCAGGTCGAATTCACCGCTGTTGCGGTTCTCGACCAGGAGCTGCTCGTCGGGGAACTCCGCTTCGAGGTCGATGCCGGCGTCCTGGGCGTTGTCGGCGATGACCCGGGCGGCCTCCATCCAGTCGGTCCACCCCGAAGGCACCTCCAGAGTCAAACTGATCGGCTCGCCGCCGGGGGTCTCGACGAACCCGTCGCCGTCCTCGTCGCTGTAACCGGCCTCCTCCAGGCTCTCGGCAGCGGCCTCTGGATCGTAGGAGAAACCCTCCTCGGCGACGAGGTCGTGGTCGATGTAGTCGTCCCATTCGGGCAGCAGCCCCGTGGGGTCGGCCGCTTCGACCAGGTTGGCGTAGGGGCCCTCGATGATCTGTTGGATGTCGATGGCGTGGGCGAGGGCGTCGCGGAACGCGGCGTCACCGAGGGGTTCGCGCTCGTGGTTGGGGATGAGCCAGGCGGTGTTGGCGCTGCGCATGTAGGGCGCATCGTCGTAGTAACTGGTGATGGCGTCGTTGCTGTCGAGGACCTGGTCGATGCCGGGGAGGAAGTTGTTGGACAGGTCGACCTCGTTCTGGTCGAGCATGCCCATCGTGATCTCGTTGGAGGCATTGACGATGTCGACGACGTAGCGCGGCTGCATCTCCAGGCCGAGGGCTTCGGTGCCCCACCAGCCGTCGTTGCGTTCCCAGACCATGCGGTCGTCGGTGTTGGACTCGGCGGCGTAGGGGCCGGTGCCGACGGGCTCCTCGTTGGGGCTGTCGGTGACCGCCTCCTCGTCCATGTCCGCCCAGATGTGCTCGGGCACGATGGCCTCGCTGTAGGCCCAGTTCATCCACTCCTGGGGCCGGTTGTCCTCGAAGGTGACGGTGACTTCGTGCTCACCGGTGGCCTCGATCGACTCCACCATGTTGTAGACGTTGCTGTAGTGGACGGCGCTGTAGGCCCCGAGTTCGAGTGAGGCAACCACGTCCTCGGCGGTGAACGGTTCCCCGTCGGTCCACTCCACGCCCTCGCGCAGAGTGATGACGTGCACGTCCTCCCCCGTCCACTCGTCGCTCTCGGCGAGCCAGGGCTCGTACTCGTTCGCCTCGGAGTCGTAGTGGAAGAGCGGTTCGTAGACCATGCCCTTGGTTCCGACGGCGAAGTTGCCGGGCATGAGGGGGTTCCAGTTGACGGGGGGACCCCAGGCGGTGCCTGTGGTGTAGAGGGTCTCCTCACGGGGGTAACCGCCGCCCGCCCCTTCGCTGTCGGAGCAGGCGGTGGCGACAAGGGCCACGGCCACCAGCGCGGCCGGAAGCCGCAGGGATCTCATCTCGAATCCTCCTTCCACCCGGCGGCCCTCGGGGGGTGGGTCCTCGGAGCGCCACCTGGAATGGGAGCGCTCCCAGAGCGGGGGCGAGGGGACCTTGCTGAACCGGGTAAGTGACGTCAACGACAACACGGGGGCTCGAAGGGCGTCAATCCCCGACCTCTGCCTGTTACGCGCTTGTGACGCGGGACACCGTTCCGGGACACACGGGCGGGCGGGCCGGTCAGTCCTCCGCGAGCGGTCCCGTGCTGTCGCGCGGCACCAGATCACCGCGTGTGGCCTCCGTGGCGTGCACCCGCTCCCCCGCCACCAGCCGGGTGAGCATCCGGGCGATCTGTGCGCCGCTGCCCTCCACATCCCGGGACACGGCCGTGAGCGAGGGGCGCACGAGGCGGCACAGGACCGAGTCGTCCCAGGCCACGATGGACAGCTCACCGGGCACGGAGATCCCCATCTCCGCGGCCACACCGAGCCCGGCCACAGCCATCAGGTCGTTGTCGTAGACCAGTGCCGTGGGGCGGTCCCGGTGCGCGAGCAGGCGCCGGGTCGCCCGAGCACCCCCGTCACCGGTGTAGTCGGCGTGGGCCGTGGCGGCGCTCTTCAGACCGGCGTCGCGGGCCGCCTCGGCGAAGGCCGCCGCGCGCACCCCCGTGTGCCGGAAGTACTCCGGCCCGGCCACCTGCACCGCGTTCCGGTGGCCGAGCGCGGCGAGGTAGTGCACGACCTCGTGCATCGCGGCGCCGTCGTCGGCCCACAGGCACGGCAACCCGTCGGCGCCCTCGGGCCCGCCCAGGACCACCGTGGGCAGTGGTAGCTCGCGTACCAGGTCCGTACGGTGGTCGTTCTCGCGCAGATCGACGACCACGACCCCGTCGACACGGCGCTCGGCGGCCCAGCGCCGGTAAGCGGCGGCCTCGGCCTCCACGTCCGCGGTGACCTGGAGGAGCAGATCCACGCCGGAGCCGCTCAGTTCGGTCTCGATCCCCGAGACCAGGCGGGTGAAGAACGGTTCGGCGCCCAGCTCGCTGGCAGGGCGGTCGACGACCATGCCGACCGCGCCGACGAGGCCGCCGGGGGCCAGCGCGCGGGCCGGCCCGTTGGGGACCCAGCCCAGGTCGCGCGCGATGGTGAGGATGCGCTCACGGGTCCGGTCGGAGACCCCCGGGCGACCGTTGAGTGCGTAGGAGACGGCACCCTTGGACACACCGGCGGCCTTGGCGATGTCGACGATCGTCGGCCGCCGCATGAGAGCTCCCACCATCCTCACCTCCTGAACCGGTTCAGTTCACGGCTGGGAATTCTACACAGCCCTCTCGGGCAGGTCCTGCTCGACAGGGGTCAGCGTGCGGGCTGGCACCCCGGGCACCAGTAGAGAGTGCGGCCGGCCAGTTCGGTGGCCGCGACCGGCGAGGAGCAGACCCGGCAGGGGTCACCGGTGCGGTAACACACGTACAGGGTGTCGGGCCTGGGTACGGGGAGAGCAGCGGGATCGGGACGGTCCTCGGGACGGGTGGTGATGATGTACCCGTCGCGGACACCGTCGCGCAGGAGGCCGCACAGGTCCTGCCACAGCTGGTCCCACTGCTCGCGGGCCAGTTCGCGGCCGGGGGTCATGGGATCGATGCCGGCTCGGAACAGCGACTCGGCGCGGTAGATGTTGCCGATCCCGGCAACGATGTCCTGGCGCATGAGCAGGGCCGCCACGGTGGTACGCGACCGGCTCACACGCTCCCAGGCCCGGTCGGGCTCGGCATCGCTACGCAGGGGATCGGGGCCGAGCTTGTCCTGCACGGCCGACTTCTCCCCCTCGGTGACGACCTCACAGGCCGAGGGGCCGCGCAGGTCGGCCCACCCGGAGGAGTTGACCATGCGGGCCCGGACGGCGCCCACGGGGGCGGGCGGTACGACGAAACCGTCGGGGTCGCGGGTCAGGTCGAGATGCGAGGCGCCCTTGGCCCGGGGCGCGCCCAGGTGGCGTTCTCCGTCGGCGTCACCGAAGGTCCAGGCTCCGTACAGCCCCAGGTGCACCCGCAGCCATGCGCCGGAGTCGAAACCGAGGAAGAGGTGTTTGCCGTGTGCCTCGCTCTCGGTCAGCACACGCCCGTCGACGAGCGCGGCGCCGTCGGTGAAGCGGCCCTGGGGGCTGGAAACCCGCACTGCTCCCCCGCCGAAGGTCTTGTCGAAGTGCGCCGCGAGTCGGTGCAGCGTGTGGCCCTCAGGCACCCGTTCTCCTCTCGTTCCGTCCCGGGACGGCCACCGAAGGGCCGCATACCGGGGACGTCCAGGGTAGACGGGGCGCCGGGGCCGAACACCACACCTAGTGGGCGGAGAGGATCTCCGAGACCAGGGCCCTGCGGTCGGCGAGGCAGCGCCAGGCAGGCACGACCACCACGGGGTCGCCGCTGGTGCGGTTGAGGTGCTCGCCGCGGGCCATGAGGTGGCGCAGGGCGGGGCCGTCCGGTTCGCGGTCCAGCAGCAGGCACAGGCGGCGGGCCCCGAACCGGACGACGAGGTCGGCGCACCAGTCATCGGACTCGTGGCGCAGGCTGACGCGGGTCCCGGCGGCGCGCAGCGCATCGGCGAGCACCGTCACGGCGGTGTCGGGCACGACCGGGGTGCCGCTGCCGTCGGCTGCGAGTTCGCTCAGGGGCCCGTCCCCGCCGGCCCAGTGGTGGCGGTCGCCCACGACGACCAGTCGGCGGCGGGTACGGGTGAACACGGCCGACCACATGTGGGACATGCGCCGCACGCGGCGCTCGGCGGTGGCGGGGGCGGCGCCGGCCAGGACCGGGGAGAGCACCGTGACGTCCGCCTCGTGTTCGGTGAGCAGTGCGGGCCCGCCCACCCGGATCTCCCGGCAGGCCGGGCGGCGCAGCAGCAGACGCCGCAACAGGACGGTCTGCGGCTGGGTGGGGGCCACGACGGTGATGCCTTCGCCGGGTGGGAGTTCGGCGTCGAGCTCACTGACCACGACCGCGACCCGGTAGGCCTCCTCACGGTTGACGTAGGAGGCACCGGGAGCCGTTTCGCAGGTGCCGGGGGCCTCACGCCACTCGTAGGAGGGGCCTCGGGCGGGGTCGGGGGCGGTACGCGCGGACAGGCGTCCGCCGTAACAGTGGCGGGAGGCGATCCGCGCCAGGCGGGGCGGCGCGCCCCGGTGCTCGGTCAACCACACGGGCTGCGGGGCGGCCTTGGCGGCGGCGGTCAGGGCCGAACCCTCGCCGTAGCGCAGGCCGTGTTCGTCGAGCTCGTCGCCGGAGACGCCGGCCACGGTGAGGGCGCGGCGTTCCTCCTCCGGTTCCAGCGCGGTGTGCGGGCCGGGGTGTGCGGGATCGCCGAGCACGACTGCGCGGGTGGCGCGGTAGAGCGCGGGGACGACCTCGACCACCCGGGTGCGTTCGGCGCCCAGGACCACGACCAGGTCGAAGAGTCCGGCGCGCAGCGGCAGGGAACGCACGTGGTCGGTACGGCAGGCCCAGGCGGGCAGGGTGTCCATGAGGGCGGACAGGCTCGGCCGGCCGTCGCCCCGGTGCCAGTTGAGGGTCTCCAGGCGGTTCTCCACGACGCTGCGCCCCCGTCGGAGCCGGGCCTCGGCAACGGTGGTCAGGCAGTCCTGGCCGGCACGGCGGTGCTGGTCGACGGCCTCGGCGAGGTCGGCGGAGAGTTCGCCCAGGGGGGCACAACGGGTGCGCCGGTCGACGGCGGCGCGCCAGCGGCTCTCCAGGAGGGCGACCTCGCGCAGCCGGGCAAGGGACTCGGGGTCGGTCCGGACGCCGAGCTCGCTCCGGATCAGGCTGCGGTGGCGGCGGGAGAGGAGCCCGCCGGCCTGGGCTCGCCGGGTGCGGTCGAGCCAGTGGTCGGGGCCGCCGCGTTCGGGGGTGAAGAGGGCCTCGGGGTCCCAGCCGCGTTCGACGTGGCGGGCACGTTCCTCCGCCAACTGGGCGAGTTCGTGGCCGCCGGAGGCCATGGTGTCCATGGCGTGCCAGGCGCGGCGGACCCGTTCCCACTGGGTGGTGAGCGTGCCCCAACGGGTGGTGGCTTCCCCTCGGGCGGGGGCGGAGCGGACACCGCGGTGTTCGGTGAGCAGCCGGGTGAGCAGTCGTGCCTCGGCTCCGCGGTGGGCGCCTTGTCCGACCCGGACGACAGGGTGGGCGGTGTCGGTGTCCGCGCGGCGCAGGAGTCGGTCGAGCTCGGTGTCGGTGCGGGCGCAGACCAGGACCCGTTGGCCGTGGGCGACGGCCGTGCGGACGAGGGCGTCCACGGCGGTGCCGTCACCGGTCCCGGGCGGGGTGAGGGCGACGGTGAGCTGCTCGCGCATGGCCGAGCGCACGAGGCCGTACTGGTCCTGGCGGAGCGGGACGGCGCTGACGGGCACGGCGTCGCCGCCGACGGTCTCGCCGCCCTCGGTGGCCGGAGGGCCGACGAGGGATTCCAGGGCGGTGCCGCCGACCCGGTCGGGGTCGAGGCCGTGTTCGGTGGTGTGGTCGAGGTCCTCGAGCAGGCCGGCGGTGCCGCCGGGGCCGCAGTCGTGGCCGGCGGGGTGTTCCTCGGGTCCGGCTCGGAAGAGGACGGCGACGTTGTGCGCCCCGGTGGCCGACCCCCGGGGACCGCCGCGGGTGGCCGCGGGGTCGATGTCGTCGACGCGTTCGATCTCCAGGCAGGCCAACAGGGCACGGACCTTGGCCGCCAGGTCTCCGACGGCGGCGGGGCGGCAGACGTCCATGGGTCCCCCACCGCGCAAGCGCGCGCGGAGTTCGAAGAGGTCCTCGGGGTCGGTGAGGCCGAGCCGGACCAGGAGGGCGGTGTTGAGGTCGGGCGGTCCGACGGCGCGGACCCGCGCACCGGGTGCGGCGGAACGGACGGCGGTCCCGGTCTCGTCGACGATCTGCACGTCCACGGTGAACAGCGGCAGGGCGGCCCGGTCGGCGCCCTCGCCGGTGAGGACGAGCGGGTAACCGTAACGCAGGGACTGCCCGTACTGCTGGGCGCGGCGGGCCACCCGGCCGGTGTCCGGGTCGGTGGCCACGGAGTCCTCGGCCCCGCTGAAGAGGGGTTCGGGGCCCGCGGGCAGGCAGGCACACACGTCGGTACCGAGATGGTCCTCTCGCACGGGGTGGTGGTGGACGGCCTCGCGGCGCACACAGGTCCGCAGGTAGGCCAGGAGCGAGCAGACCCCGGTCCGGTCCACGGAGGGTTTCCAGCGCAGCGAGGCAGTGCCCACCCCGGAGCGTTCGGCCGGAGCCGGCGCCGCCCCCGGCCCGGTGACGGTGCCTGCCGCCGTGGTCTCCTCGTCGTCCTGCAGTGACCGCACAGTCGCCCCCACCCCGATCGGGTAACCAAGTGATCACCCCGAGTCCTGATCCGGTCCATTCTCCTCGAAGGTGCGGCCGTGGACCCGGGGAACGGGAAAACCGGGGCGGATCTTTTCGGACCCGGACCGGTGCGTGGAAACCGGGGCCGGCGGTCGCCGTACAGGGCAGGGCCGACGGGTCCGCGCCTTCCGGAGGGACCGAATGTGAACCGGACCATCACGCCGTCGACGGGGCGGTTCTGGCCAAGGCCGGGGCTGCGCGTGAGACTGGGACCATGTCGGAACTTCTCTCCCGCCACCGCGCGGTCCTGCCCTCCTGGATGCCCCTGTACTACGAGTCGCCGCTGGAGATCACCGGCGGCAAGGGTTCCCACGTCACCGACGCCGACGGGCGCTCCTACCTGGACTTCTTCACCGGGATCGCGACCAACATCCTCGGTTACGACGTCGACGAGGTACGTGAGGCGGTCGAGGCCCAGGTGGCCACGGGGGTGGCCCACACCTCCACGCTCTACCTGATCCGCCACCAGGTCGAACTGGCCGAGCAGATCGCCGGGCTGTCGGGGATCCCCGACGCGAAGGTCTTCTTCACCAACTCCGGCACCGAGGCCAACGAGACCGCTCTGCTTCTGGCCACACACGCACGCGGCAGTGACGAGGTCCTGGCCCTGCGCGGCAGTTACCACGGCCGTTCTTTCGGCACCGTGGCCGTGACCGGGAACAGTGTGTGGAAGAACTCCTCCCTGTCGCCGTTGAACGTGCACTACCTGCACGGCACCGACCACGCCGCCCCCGCTTTCCGGCACATGACCGAGCGCGAGTACATCGACGCGTGCGTGGCCGACCTGCGCGACGTGCTGGACACCACGGCACCGAACGTGGCGTGCATGATCGCCGAACCCGTGCAGGGCGTGAACGGGTTCGCGATGCCGCCGGACGGCCTCTTGGGCGCCTACAAGGAGGTCATGGACGAGTACGGGATCCTGATGGTCTCGGACGAGGTCCAGACGGGCTGGGGCCGCACCGGCACGTCGTTCTTCGGTATCGGCAACCACGGCGTGACCCCGGACGCGATGACCTTCGCCAAGGGGCTGGGCAACGGGTTCGCGATCGGCGGTGTGGTCGCGCGCGGCGACCTCATGGACGCTCTGCCCGCCATGGGTGTGGCCACCTTCGGCGGCAACCCGGTCTCCACGGCCGCGGCCCGCGCGACCCTGGAGTACGTGCTCGACCACGATCTGCAGGCGAACGCGCTGCGCCAGGGCAGCACGATCCTGGACGGGCTCCTGGTCCTGCGTGAGCTGCCCACGGTGAAGGACGTGCGCGGCAAGGGGCTGATGTTCGCTGTGGAGATGGCCGACCCGAAGACGGGCGCGCCCTCCCCCGCTTTGGCCGGGCAGGTTCTGGAGGCCGCCCGCGAGCGGGGACTGCTGGTGGGCAAGGGTGGGATTAAGGGCAACGTGCTGCGCATGGCCCCCGCGATGACGCTGTCGGACGCCGACGCGGCAGAGGGCCGGGACATCCTCCTGGACGCCGTTCGGGCCGTCGACGCCGGCACCGCGTCCTGATGCCGGCGAGACACCTGGAACGAGATCGCCCGAGCACGGGCGGACACACCACGCGCTGGATCGGCGGGGCGCTGCGGGAGAGCGCTGACGAGCTCGTGGCTCGTGTCCGTGGGCTCTCCCAACTGTGTATGGGCCTCGGGGGTGATTCGCACGCGCACGGCACGGAGGGTGTGCACTTCTGCACCGGGACCGAGGCGGTCACGGCCCGGCGGGCGGATCCGGCCGCGCGCCCCTCGGACGGCTCGGACCCGGAGTTTCCGGCCAACGGCTGAGCCCTGCTCAGGAAAAGTGGGCCGAATCTCTCTCACTGTGGGTCTGTGGTGGGCAACACGCAGTATCGTTGTCCCCGAACGCCCGCCACCAAGGGTGTGCGGCACACAGACCATCCCGGAAAGACACGCTCATTTCCCCTCCTCCCCATGGAAGCGAGCGTGTCGGTGGACGCGTCCCGGGCCCTGGCTCCCCCGGGGCCCGGGACGCGACCGCCTCTCAGTCCTGGTGCGGGTCGGGCTTCACGCCGGTGTCAACGTGCGGCGGTGAGCGCCGCGCTCACGCGCGAGCGCGGCGCCAGCCCCATGAGCTCGGCGCATTCGCCGCAGCCCAGGACCCTGCCCCCGTCCGGCAACGCACCCAGGATCGTCCGGGGCCGCGGCCACTGCGCGTGGCAGACGGCGCAGGCATCCCCCATGCACTGCGTCGCGCTCAGCGTCTCCGGGTCGTAGATGTAGAGGTCGGATGTACCGCCGGACCTCGTGTCCGGTTCGCACATCGTGCTCGTTCCGCGCAATGTCCCTGCTCCCCCCGTGGTTTAGGACAGTCTGGCGGGCCGATATTCACCGGCTCATTTTCGTTCAGGCGCGTTGGACACCTGGAAGGGTGTGGACCGATCCAAATCACTCCGTGCGTGGAAAGCATAACCCTTAGTAATGAACCCTGGGAAGCCCCCGAGGGGCAGGGAAAAGACGCGCGTTTTGCCTGACTTATCGCCTGCCGCACTACCCCGAGAGGCCCCGCCCTACTCGCTCGGAGTGACGGAAAATCGGCGCAGCGACAGAGCAGGGTTGGTGACCCGAACCTCGTCGACCCTGCTGGCCGAAATCCGCGCTGTGCTCACCGCGAGGCCCTCCTCGCCCAGAGCCGAGACCGGGGTGCCCATCGGGTCGATGACCATGCTGTTACCTGCTCCCCTCGGCGCCGACTGGCCGGCCGCGGCCACGTAGATCGTGTTCTCGATCGCACGCGACCGGGCCAGGGTGCGCCAGTGGTCCTCCTTGAGGGGGCCGGGAACCCACTGCGCGGCCAGCAGCAACACGTGCACGCCCGCGTCCGCGATGCGCCGGGTCACCTCGGGGAAGCGCAGGTCGTAGCAGGTCTGCAGACCGAAGACGACGTCGCCGACGGCGAAGGTCTCCGGCTCCTCGATCGGGCCGGGTGCGACCACCTCGGACTCACGCACCCCGAAGGCATCGTAGAGGTGGATCTTGCGGTAGAGCGCGACCCGCTCCCCTCGCGGGGAGAGCGCCACGAGGGTGTTGGTGAAACGGGTGGCGTCCCCGCCTTCACCGGCNGTCCGGCCCCCCGCCGACACGAAGGGGCCGTCCAAGGGTTCGGCGGCCTCGACGTAGCGGTGGTCCGTACGCGGAGCGGTGAACATCGCGTACTCGGGCAGAAGTACCACCTCGGCACCCTCGGCCGCGGCACGCGCGGCCAAGCGGGCCACCGAGCGCGCGTTCTCCTCCTTGTCCTGGCCGGGGGCGAACTGCGCGACCGCTACCTGCGTCATCGGTGCCTCTCCTCGTCGGCGTCGGGGCGCCCGGGGGCGCCGTCTCCCGAGTGTACGAACGCTCCTGCGCGTCCCCCTTGCCAGGCCTCTGAACGTATGTTTAATATCCTGAACAGGAGTTCAAGACATGCTGGCCGGGGGAGCACCTATCGACAAGAACAAGGACCTCACGACACGCGCGCGCATCAGAGACGCCGCGGTGGAGTGCTTCGGCCGACACGGCTTCGGCGTGACGATCCGCAGGATCGCAGAGCACGCAGGCGTTTCCCCCGGGCTGGTCATCCACCACTTCGGGTCGAAACAAAAACTTCACGCCGCCTGCGACGACCACGTGCGCGACGTCGTCGCAGAGGCCAAGAAGCAGACTCTGAACTCGCGCGACAGAGCGACGTTCCTCGAACAGATGGCACACGCCGACGAGTACTCGGGACTCCTTGCGTACATCATCCGTTCCGTACAGGCCGGGGGTGAGCTCGGCCGGCACTTCTTCGACCAGATGGTGGCCGATGCGGAGCAATACCTGGCCCTCGGGGTCGAAGCCGGAACCATCAGGCCCAGCCGTGCCCCCTCCGCGCGGGCCCGCTGGTTGGCCGCAAGCAGCTTGGGATCGTTCCTTCTGATGCACGTCATCGGCAGGACCGAGCCCGGCGGGGAGTTCCCGCGGAACTGGCAGGAGGAGTACGCGCTCCCGGCCCTCGAGGTCTACACCGAGGGCCTGCTCACCGACCGCACGATGCTCGACTCCTACTTGCTGTACATGAGCGACCCGGAGCCCTGACCCACCGATCCGGAAGAACCGGCCGTCCCCGAACCACCGACGAAGGGCCATCGTGTCGACAGCCATTTCCACACCCGCCATCGACGTCCAAGGGCTCGACAAGTACTTCGGCCGATTCCAGGCGCTCGACCGTCTCGATCTGACCGTCGAACCCGGTCGGGTCACCGGGTTCCTGGGACCCAACGGCTCGGGAAAGTCCACCACCATCCGAGTCCTGCTGGGTCTGCTCAAGCCATCCGCCGGCCGCGTACGCATGCTCGGCGGCGATCCCTGGCGCGAGGCGGTCCCGCTGCACCGCCGACTGGCCTACGTGCCCGGCGACGTGTCTCTGTGGCCGAACCTCACCGGCGGGCAGGCCATCGATCTGCTGGGCCGGCTGCGGGGCGACATCGACCCCGCACGCAAGAAAGCGTTCCTGGAGCGTTTCGAACTCGACCCCACCAAGAAGGCCCGTACCTACTCCAAGGGCAACCGGCAGAAGGTCGCTCTTGTCGCGGCGCTGGCTTCCCGGGCCGAACTGCTGATCCTGGACGAACCCACTTCCGGCCTCGACCCGCTCATGGAAGCGGCCTTCACCGAGTGTGTGCTGGAGGCCAAGGCGGAAGGGCGCACGGTCCTGTTGTCCAGCCACATCCTGTCGGAGGTGGAGAAGCTGTGCGACACCGTGACCATCATCAGGCAGGGCCGCACCGTGGAATCCGGCACACTCGACGACCTACGGCACCTGACCCGGTCGTCGATCCACGCCACCGTCGACGGCGATCCGGGATCGATGGACGGACTGCCCGGCGTCCACAACCTCTCCGTCGACGGAACCCGCGTGAGGCTCGACGCCGACAACAACAGAATCGACGAGATCGTACGCCATCTCTCCGGGCTCGGGGTGCGCTCCCTGGTGAGTAACCCGCCCTCCTTGGAGGAACTCTTCATGCGCCACTACGGCGATGAGGACGACGCGGACCAGGGGAACGGAGGTACCCAGCGATGAGCGCGTTCACCGGTACGGGCGTGCTCGCCCGCTTCGCCCTGCGCCGCGACCGGGTGCGCCTGTCGGTCTGGGTCCTCGCACTGGCCGGCAGCGTGGCCGCGTCGATCCCCACCCTGGACGACATGTTCCAGACCGACACCGAACGTCAGGGCCGGGCCGCCCTGATGGACACCCCGACCGGAATCGTCTTCGGCGGGCCCGGATACGGACTGGACGACTACCAACTCGGGCCGATGCTGGTCAACGAGTTGACCATGAGTCTGTTCGTAGCTTTGGCGGTCCTCAATATCTTGCACGTGGTCCGGCACACCCGGGCCGAGGAGGAGACCGGCCGGGCCGAACTGCTGCGCTCCACACCGCTGGGGCCGGCCGCGCAGATGACCGCCGCGCTCTCGACCGCAGCCGCCCTCAACCTGCTCGTCTCCGGGCTGATCGCCGTGAGCATGGTCGGGTTCGGTCTCACGGCCGCCGACTCGGTCGCCTATGCGCTCGGGCTCGCCCTGGGCGGGATCTCCTTCGCCGCAGTGGCCGCGGTCTGTGTGCAGTTGTCCGAACACGGCCGGGCCGCCGCCGGGTTGTCCTTCATGGTCCTGGGCCTTCTTTTCATGGCGCGCGTGATCGGTGACATCTCCGAGGAGGGCGGGAACGCCCTGTCGTGGTCGTCCCCCTTCGCCTGGGCGCAACAGACCCGGCCCTTCGACGATCTGCGGTGGTGGCCACTGGCGCTCTACGCGGTCTTCATCGCCGTCGCGTTCGTCGCCGCCCGCTTGTTGGCCGATCGGCGCGACGTCGGGGCGGGTCTGATGACCGCGCGCCCGGGTCCTGCCGGATCGGGTCCCCTTCTGCGCGGCGTCTTCAGCCTCCATCTTCACCAGCAGCGCGGTTCCATCGCCGTCTGGTCGGTGGCCGTGTTCGTCCTCGCCGTCTCCTTCGGAAGTCTGGCGGTGGAGGTCGAGGACATGATCGCCACCAACCCCGATCTCGCGGTGATGCTGGGTACGGGCACCGACGATCTCGTCGGTGGTTTCCTCAGCGCCATCACCGCGTACGTGCTCATGGGAGCGAGCGCGTTCGGAGCCCTGTCGGTGCTGCGCGCCTGGAACGAGGAGAACTCCGGCCGAGCAGAGCTGGTACTGGCCACAGCCGTGGGCAGGGTGCGCTGGATGGGTACGGCCCTGGTCGTCGCGGCCTCGGCGACGGTGTCGGTCACGCTCCTGGGCGGGCTGGGGCTGGGGCTGGGCGCCGCTGCGGTATTGGAGGACGCCCACTGGACGTGGACCATGGTCGAAGCCGCCCTGGCTCAGCTCCCCGTCGCGATCACGTTCGGAGCATTGGTGGCCCTGCTCATGGGGGTACTCCCCCGTCTGCTTCCGCTCGTTTGGCTGTGGCTCGGCTACAGCGTGCTGGTGGCCATGCTCGGCGCCCTGTTGGGCATGCCGGACTGGGCGATGAACCTCGGCGCGTTCGAGATCCTGCCCGCACTGCCCACGGACGACTTCGAGGTGCTGCCCTTCCTCNCGCCGGGTTCGGCCGCCGCGACCTGGCCACCGGCTGAGCTCGCGGGGGCCGGGTGGTACCCGGCCCCCGCAACGAGGGCGCGCTGGCGCGGGAGGGCGGGCCCTTACCGTGGCGGGAGGGCCGACGGCGCAGGAGAGGAGAACCCCATGCATTCCCCCGAACCCTCCGGCCCCCGACGTCGCACACGCACCGGCCTGGTCCTCGCCGCCGTGGCCGGCGGTGCGGCGGTCCTCCTGGGCGCTCTGGTCTGGGGCGGCCAGCGCTCCGTGATCTACCTGCCCAGCGGGGGCGAACCGCCGCCGGCCGGCGAGGTGGTCCGGGGCGCCGAGGACGTCGTGCTCCGCCCCGACGACGGCCCCGAACTGGGCGGGTGGTACGTGCCTGCCGCCGGCACCGACCGGGACGCCGCCGTCCTGGTCACCAACGGCAACGCGGGTAACCGGGAGAGCCGCGCTCCCCTGGCACAGGCGCTGGCGCAGGAGGGGTTCTCCGTACTCGTCTTCGACTACCGCGGTTACGGCGGCAACGACGGTGAGCCCACCGAGCCCGGGCTGACCGCCGACGCACGCGCCGGGCTCGAGGTCCTGCGTGAACGGGGCCACGAGAGCGACCGGATCCTGTACTGGGGCGAGAGCCTGGGTGCGGCCGTGGCCGTCGACCTGGCCGTGCAGGAACCGCCCGCGGGCCTGTTCCTGCGGTCACCGTTCAGTTCCCTGGCGGACATGGCCGGGACCCATTACCCGGTCGTTCCGGAAGCGATGCTGCGCGATGACTACCCCGTGCGCAGGACCGTGGCCGATCTGCACCTGCCGGTCAGTGTCGCGATCGGGGAGACCGACACGGTGGTCCCTGCCGAACAGAGCCACGCGGTCGCGGAGGCCGCTCCCGGTCTCGTCGAGGAGTTCGTCATGCCCGACACCGGCCACAACGACCTGGCGATGATCCACGGCCCGGAGGTCGTCGACGCGTTCGTGCGCCTGGCCGACGAGGTGCTCTAGCCCGGCAACACCGCTTCATGCGCACTGCCCCCTTCCCCGAAGCTGCGCCCGCTGTCATAAACAGATCAATCGGTCTATTAATAAGCGAACCTCGGGAAGGCCCATGAACAGAACCGACGGCACGGCGGGACGCGGCAGCGGGAACCGTGCGGACAAGAGGACACGGCGGCGGTTCTTGCGGGGGCTCATGATCCTGGGCGGCCTCGGGTTGCTCACCGGTACCGGAGGTGTGGGCCACTACCTCGCCACCCTGTACCGTCCGCGTGCGGAACCGCAGCGGGGACACCTCGCCCTGGCCGGCGCCACGGTCCTCACCGGGCAAGAGCTGGAACCGCGCGAGCGTACGACGGTCCTGGTCTCCGACGGTGTCATCACCGAAGTGGCCGGCGACGACGACGTGGACCCACCGGAGGGCACGGAGTTCGTGGATCTGCGCGGTCACACACTCCTGCCGGGGCTCATCGATCTCCACGTGCACCTGGGGTTCCCGCAGCAGGATCCCGATGACGGGTTGGGGCCGACCGACATGCCGGGCGTGGTCTACGAGATGATGCGCTACGCCCCTCGGCCCGGCGTGCCCTGCTCGAACACGGGGTGACGACGGTGCGCGGTCTGGGCGACGAGCACACCTGGATCATGGAGATGCGCCGAATGCTGCGCGAGGGTGAGTTGGAGGAGCCAGGAGCCGCGCCTGTATACGTCCGGCCCCCTGTTCACTACGCCGGGAGGCCACCCGATCGTCACCTTCGGGGTAGGGGCCGATTCCGACACCGTCCGCCTGCCCTCCACCGCCGAGGAGGCCCGGGAGGCCGTACGTGAGCTCGCCACCGGAGACGACCCGGTGGACCTCGTCAAGGTGGTGCAGGAACGGGGCGACCCCGAACACCTGGAGATGGACCCTCTCCCCGAGGAGGTTCTCGAGGCCGTCGTGGCCGAAGCCCACGGACACGGCCTCTTCGTCACCGCGCACTGCGGCTCGCAAGCGGACCTGGCCGATGCCCTCGCCGCCACCGAGGTCGGCACCGACCCGGCCCTGCACCGTCGGCTCAGGGAACGGTTGGCGGAACTGCACGGCGCCGGCGGGTGGGTCCTGGCCGGGAGCGACGCCGCCGTGCCCGGAGTCCCCTTCGGTGGCGGCCTGCACCGGGAACTGGAACTACTGTCCGGCAGCGGGATGGGGCCGCACGCGGCGCTGCGGGCGGCGACCGTCGAGGCCGCCCGGGTCCTGGGGACCGGCCGGATCGGCACGATCGCCGCGGGACGCGCGGCCGACCTGCTGGCCGTGGCCGGTGATCCGCTGTCCGACATCACCGCGGTCCGTGAGGTCTCGGCGGTCTACCGCGACGGCCGCCCGGTGGTAAAAAGGTGAACCGTGCGTAAGGTCGACCCAGCCCGGTACCGGGCCAAACGCCGCAGCATCATGGACGCGGCTGCGCCCTTGTTCGCCACCCACGGCCCGGACGGGACCTCGACCGCCGCGATCCGCCGGGCCGCCGGGGTCAGTTCCGGTGCGCTGTTCCACTACTTCCCCAGCAAACGTGCGGTCTTCGTCGCTCTCCTGACCGATGAGGAGGGCGACAACGCGGACCGGATCACCGCGGCACGCACCCACGAGGACCCTTGGCAAGCTCTCCTGGACCTGGTGGAGCACCTGGCGGCGCCGGCGGGGAGCCCCGTGGCCGCGGGGTTGGTGATGGAGGGACTGCGGCAGGCCCAGCGGGACCCGGAGCTGGCCGAAGCGCTGGAGACCGACAGTGACACCGAGCTCGAAGCCCTGACCCACCTGGTCACCCGAGCGGCCCGGGAACACCGGACGGAGCCGGTCCTGGGCCCACGGGCGACCGCCGGCTGGATCCAGACGCTGATCGGCGCGCTCTTCCTGCGCGCAGCCACCGAACCGGGGTTCGACGCGGCCGCACACGTCCGCGACCTGCGAGCGCTGCTGTCCCGGTTGCTGGGATGCACCACCGGTTGAGGCCCAGGCACACCGGGCTCAGGCGGGCAGCACCGACAGGGTCCAGGCGGGGGCGAAGACCACCACGAGGAACCGGGCGGTGCGGGTCAGGAAGGTGATGGCGCAGAACCAGAACGGACCGATCCGCACCACCCCGGCCAGCACCGAGACCACCATGAACGGCGGCACGCTCAACAGGGAACTCACGCCCAGCAGCCCCATCCCCCACAGCGGGCGTTCCTCCGCTCGCACACGCCACACCTCGGCGCGTGCGGCCCACTTGCCCGGCGTGCGGGCCCGCCGCTGGAACCACGGCAGTGAGAGCGAGCCCCGGCCCACGTAGTAGTAAGGCAGTTTGCCCAGGGTCTGCCCCGCACCTGCGGCGACCGCCATCGCGGTGAGGGCACCGTCGTCCGTCGCGGCGACGGCCCCCACCAGGTACAGCTCGATGTTGATGAACGGG
Organism: Nocardiopsis xinjiangensis YIM 90004; assembly: GCF_000341145.1. Lineage (GTDB taxonomy): Bacteria > Actinomycetota > Actinomycetes > Streptosporangiales > Streptosporangiaceae > Nocardiopsis > Nocardiopsis xinjiangensis. Next base: position 64,606 of record NZ_ANBE01000010.1, on the reverse strand, counting down.
ACCAGACCGGACACCGTGGCGACGAGGAGGGCCAGTCCGGTCTCGACCACGGAAGGATCAGTCCTCGGCCGCGGCGAGCTGGCCGCAGGCGCCGTCGATCTCCTGTCCGCGGGTGTCGCGGATGGTGACCGAGACCCCGTGCGACTTCAGGCGCCGCACGAACTCCGCCTCGTCCTCGGGCCGGGAGGCCGTCCACTTCGACCCCGGGGTGGGGTTGAGCGGGATGAGGTTGACGTGCACCAGATGACCCTTGAGGAGCTCGCCGAGCATGTCGGCGCGCCAGGCCTGGTCGTTGATGTCCTTGATGAGCGCGTACTCGATGGAGACCCGGCGGCCGGTGGTACCCGCGTAACGCCATGCGGCGTCCAGGACCTCGCCGACCTTCCAGCGGGTGTTGACCGGTACCAGCTCGTCGCGCAGTTCGTCGTCGGGAGCGTGCAGGGAGATCGCCAGGCGCACCTGCATGTTCTCGTCGATGAGCTTGTTGATCGCCGGGACCAGGCCGACCGTGGAGACGGTCACGCCGCGCTGGGAGATGCCCATGCCCTCGGGGACCGGGTCGGTCATCCGGCGCACGGTCTGCAGCACACGCTTGTAGTTGGCCATGGGCTCACCCATGCCCATGAACACGATGTTGCTGATCCGGCCGGGTCCGCCGGCGACGTCTCCGCGGTCCAGGTCCCGGGCACTGGCGACGACCTGCTCGACGATCTCTCCCGTGGAGAGGTTGCGGGTCAGACCGGCTTGGCCGGTGGCGCAGAAGGGGCAGTTCATCCCGCACCCGGCCTGTGAGGAGATGCACAGGGTGACACGGTCGGGATAACGCATGAGCACCGACTCGAACATCACCCCGTCGAACGCCTTCCACAGGGTCTTTCGGGTCATGCCGTTGTCGGTGGTGACGTGCCGGACCGGCGTGAGCAGGGTGGGCAGCAGGGACTCGCCCAACGCCTCGCGCGATCCGGCCGGCAGGTCGGTCATCTGCTCGGTGTCGGACTCGAACCCACCGAAGTAGTGCTTGGCGAGCTGTTTGGCGCGGAAGGGCTTCTCGCCCAGGTCATGGACGATCTCGGCCCGCTCTTCGGGGCTGAGGTCGGCCAGGTGCCGGGGCGGTTTGGCGCGGCGAGGGGCGACGAAGTTGAGCTCGGCGGGCATAGGAATCCGTAGAGAGGGAGACGATGGTCGGGGCCCGGCGCGAAGCAGTGGCGGTCCTGGTCGTTATACGACCTATACGCGGTCGCAGTGTGGCTCCGCCTGTCAGGGCACTACCGTCGATTCTACGCACTGCGCGGACGACACCCGCCGGGTTTCGGCGCCGTCGGTCGGACAACACGGGAGCGGCACGTGGGAGGGCCGGTGACAGGGATCGACGTCCTTCTCGACGAGGTCAGCCCTTACCAGAGCCGCAGGGTCGTCGTGGAGTGCGATTCCCACACCACTGCCGCCTACCTCCTGGACGCGCGCGGGCGCATCCGCGTGCCCGTGTGGCTGGCCAACCACGAGTTGGCGCCCGCGGTCGACGAGGCCGGCGGCCTCTTCGAGGGCCGGGCGCCGCTCATGCCCGAGGCACACACCAAACACCCGCCGGGCCGCCCCCGCTTCGACCCCTCGTGCCTGCGCGCGGTGTGGTTCGAGGAGGGCGACGGGGTGGCGCTGGTCGACGAGGAGGGACTGCTCGCGGTCATCCCCGGTTGGGCCGAGGCCGACAGCGGACTCCCCGGCTACGCACGTGAGGCGATCGGCCGCAGCCCGTACGCGTGGGAGCTGGACTCGGTGCGCGAGCAGTTGTGGCCCCGGGTGGTGCACGCCGAGGCCTACTGGGACTGGCGCCGGGCCTCGGGTGCGTGGCGCAGTGTTCAGCGCACCGTGCTGAGCCACCTCAATCGGTACGTGGGCGAACCCGGGCACTACTGGGACGTCTCGGACGGACATCCCCCGCTGCTGCGTGTGTCCGAACGGCCGGCCACGGCCGAGCGCCCGTACACGATCCTGTCCACGGTGGGCATGTGCGGACAGCGCATGCCCACGCTGGACCGGTACATGGCCGACACCTCCGAGTACGCGCGTGTGGAGCTGGCCCTGGCCACGACGATGCCCGCCCACCAGGCCGCACGGATCTTCCGGTGGATCGGTGCGTTCCCGTGGCGCGCGGTGACGTGGTTCGGGCACGGGCACACCGTGAAGTGGCTGGACAACGCCGAGGACCGTGCGATGCGCGGCGGTGCCGGCGCGGTCCTGTTGGTGTCCGACCCGGCCCCGCTGACGGGTGGTCCTCCCCCGCCGGACCTGTCGGGGCTGGGCTTCCAGGGCGACCCGGTGCACTGGCTGTGGGCGGTGCCCATCACCCGCCCCGAGCACCTGTTCGCCAAGGAACACGACAGTGCCACCCTCGTGGAGAAGCTCGCCGCCGAGGGCCGCAGCTGGATCCTCGGCTGACCCCGCTGGGAGGCAGGTCCGCTCAGCCGCGCGAAGGGGCGGCCCCAGCCCCTCGTGCAGTCGGGCAGGTCCGGCCTGCCGGGAGAGGCCGTCCGCGACGGTCAGCCGAGGATGTCTCGGTGATCGCGGACCTGGCCGATGAGGCGTTGGAACCGGAGCATGTCCTCGTCGCTGAAGCGTTCCACGAAACTGCGCAAGGTGGATCCGGGGTCGGGGCCGGTGTTGAGCACCTCGTCCATGACGCGGGCGGTGTACTCGGCGTGGCTCTCGCGGGCCCAGTACAGCCAGGCCCGGCCGGCCTTCTCACGGTCGAGCAGGCCCTTGTGGTAAAGGATGTTGGCGACCGTCATCACGGTCGTGTAGGCGATGTCGCGGTCGTAGACCATGGCTTCGCGGACCTGGCGTACGGACATCGCCCCCTCGGCCTGCCAGAGCGCGTCCATGATGGCTGCTTCGAGTTCCCCCAGCCCCCGCATGGTCCTCCCACCCGCTTACACGTACGGCATCCGTACGGTGATCGTAGGCAGGGCGGCGGCTCCGGCGTGGGCAAACGCAAGAGGGCACACAGATCCACGCGAATTCGGCACGTACGGCCGGTGTTTCGCCGGTGTGGGGCGCTCGTGCCTTCGGTTGGCGCGGAAGAGCACAGGGTGTGACCCTGTTCCCCTGGTGACCGATCATGGACAGGATCTTCACACGAGTTCACACCCCAGAAAACCGACAAAAGGTCCAAATAACACCGCAGCGTACGCGATCGAATCCACTGCGTGCATGTTCGTGTGAAAGATTGTTAGCTATCTCCTAGTTTTGCCAACCAGTGCGTTCCCGCTCAGGAGGTAGGTACAAGTAGCCTGGTACGTGACGAGTGCTGGCGAGGTCGGATGTCTCCCCGCCCGAGCGGGGACAACCCTGCGTGATCCGAAGCCCGGCCCGCCGGACAGCCACCCGTCTTCATTCACATTCACAAGCGAGCTGCGGAAGTGGGCGATCTCCGCCGTGTCGTCTCAGGCGTCTCAACCCCTGACAGATTTCGGGCCTAACGAGTGGTTGGTCGAGGAGCTTTATCAGAAGTACCTCAACGACCGGAACTCCGTTGACAAGGCCTGGTGGAACTTCTTCGCGGACTACAAGCCCGCGGAGTCGGCCGGCTCGAAGAGTGGGGGTGCTGCGAAGACGCAGAACGAGAAGAAGACCCCCGCCGATCAGGCCGCACCGAAGAAGGACAGCAAGGACACCAAGAGCAAGCAGGCTCCGGCCCCCTCGGACGACGAGGACGACGTGAAGCGCGAGCGCCTGCGCGGCGCTCCGGCGCGCACGGCCACCAACATGGAGTCCAGTCTCGAGCTGCCGACCGCGACCAGTGTGCGCGCGGTGCCGGTCAAGCTTCTGTTCGACAACCGCATCGTCATCAACAACCACCTCCGGCGTGCCCGTGGCGGGAAGATCTCCTTCACCCACATCATCGGCTACGCCATGGTCAAGGCCCTGGCGGCCATGCCGGAGATGAACCACTCCTACGTCGAGGTCGACGGCAAGCCGGGAGTGGCCAAGCCCGAGCACGTCAACTTCGGTCTGGCGATCGACCTCCAGAAGAAGGACGGCTCCCGGCAGCTGGTCGTGCCCTCCATCAAGGCCGCCGAGAACATGGACTTCGCGGAGTTCTGGGGCGGTTACGAGGACCTCGTCCGCAAGGCCCGCAACAACAAGCTGGGCGTTCCGGAATTCCAGGGCACCACGATCAGCCTCACCAACCCCGGCGGCATCGGCACCGTGCACTCCGTGCCGCGCCTGATGCCCGGGCAGGGCACCATCCTCGGTGTCGGGGCCATGGAGTACCCCGCCGAGTTCCAGGGCGCCTCCCAGGACACCCTGAGCGAGCTCGGCATCAGCAAGGTCATGACGCTGACCTCCACCTACGACCACCGCATCATCCAGGGTGCGCAGTCGGGTGAGTTCCTGCGCCGCATCCACCAGCTCCTGCTGGGTGAGGACGGCTTCTACGACGAGATCTTCAACGCTCTGCGGATCCCGTACGAGCCGGTCCGCTGGGTACAGGACATCCACGTCAACCCGGCGACCCAGCTCGACAAGACCACCAGGGTCCAGGAGCTGATCCACGCCTACCGTGTGCGCGGCCACCTCATGGCCGACACCAACCCGCTGGAACACGAGCAGCGCAAGCACCCCGACCTCGACGTCCTCGAGCACGGGCTGACGCTGTGGGACCTCGACCGCGAGTTCCCCACCGGTGGCTTCGGCGGCAAGCAGGTCATGAAGCTCCGGGACGTCCTGGGCGTGCTGCGCGACACCTACTGCCGCACGGTGGGTATCGAGTACATGCACATCCAGAGCCCGGAGGAGCGCGAGTGGATCCAGTCCCACGTCGAGCGTGAGCACGAGAAGGTCGACCGCGACGAGCAGCTGCGCATCCTGCGCCGGCTCAACAACGCCGAGGCGTTCGAGACCTTCCTGCAGACCAAGTACGTGGGTCAGAAGCGCTTCTCCCTCGAGGGCGGGGAGTCCCTGATCCCGCTGCTGGACGGTGTGCTCACCAGGGCGGCCAAGGCCGGTCTGGACGAGACCGTCATCGGCATGGCCCACCGTGGCCGCCTCAACGTGCTCGGCAACATCTGCGGCAAGTCCTACGGGCAGATCTTCGGCGAGTTCGAGGGCAACCTCGACCCGCGCAGTTCCCACGGCTCCGGTGACGTCAAGTACCACCTGGGCACGGAGGGCGTCTTCGAGACCTACGACGGCGACAAGATCGACATCCATCTCGCCGCCAACCCCTCCCACCTGGAGACGGTCAACCCGGTCCTGGAGGGCATCGTCCGCGGCAAGCAGGACGTGCTCGACAAGGGCCCGCACGGGTTCACCGTGCTCCCGCTGCTCATCCACGGTGACGCGGCCTTCGCCGGGCAGGGTGTGGTCGCCGAGACCCTCAACCTGTCGCAGCTGCGCGGTTACCGCACCGGCGGCACGGTGCACGTCGTCCTGAACAACCAGGTCGGCTTCACCACCTCGCCCGACGACAGCCGTTCCAGCGTCTACGCCACCGACGTGGCGCGGATGGTCCAGGCACCGATCTTCCACGTCAACGGGGACGACCCCGAGGCCGTGGTCCGGGTCGCCGAGCTGGCCTTCGCCTACCGCCAGGCGTTCAACAAGGACGTCGTCATCGACCTGGTGTGCTACCGCCGCCGCGGCCACAACGAGGGCGACAACCCCGCCTTCACCCAGCCGCTGATGTACGACGTGATCGACAGCAAGCGCTCCACGCGCAAGCTGTACACCGAGGCCCTGGTCGGCCGCGGGGACATCACCATGGAGGAGGCCGAACAGGCCCTTCGCGACTTCCAGAACGAACTGGAGCGCGCCTTCAAGGAGACCCGCGAGGTCGAGAAGAAGCCGATCGAGCCCGGTTCCGTCGTGCGCCCCGAGGTCTTCACCGAGTCGCACCTGGACCACACCAAGGTCGAGAGCGCGATCAGCGACGAGACCGTCAAGCGGGTCATCGACACCCAGGTGAGCCTGCCCGAGGGCTTCACGGCGCACCCGCGGCTGGCTCCGCAGCTCACACGCCGCGCGCAGATGGTCGAGAAGGACACCATCGACTGGGCCACCGGTGAGCTGCTGGCCTTCGGTTCGCTGCTGCTGGACGAACACTCGGTGCGCCTGATCGGCCAGGACAGCCGACGCGGCACGTTCACCCAGCGCCACGCCACGATCATGGACCGCGAGAGCGGCGAGGAACACACGCCGCTCAAGCAGTTCGACAAGGGCACCACGAAGTTCCACGTGCACGACTCGCTGCTGAGCGAGTACGCGGCGCTGGGCTTCGAGTACGGCTACTCCCTGACCCGCCCCGAGACGCTGGTCATGTGGGAGGCGCAGTTCGGTGACTTCGTCAACGGCGCGCAGACCATCATCGACGAGTACATCAGCTCCGGTGAGCAGAAGTGGGGCCAGCGCTCCAGCGTGACCCTGCTGCTGCCGCACGGCTACGAGGGCCAGGGCCCCGACCACTCGTCGGCCCGCATCGAGCGGTTCCTGCAGCAGTGCGCTCAGGAGAACATGACGGTCGCCAACCCGAGCACCCCGGCGAGCTACTTCCACCTTCTGCGCTGGCAGGCCAAGTCGCCGCAGGAGCGCCCGCTCGTGGTGTTCACGCCCAAGTCGCTGCTGCGCAACAAGGCCGCCGTCTCGGCCGCCGCGGACTTCACCAGTGGCTACTTCGAGCCGCTGATCGTCGACGACTCGGTCGAGCCGGACCAGGTCCGCCGCGTGGTGCTGTGCTCGGGCAAGATCTACTACGACCTGGACGCCGCCCGGAAGGCCGTCGGGGACAAGCACACGGCGATCATTCGCACCGAGCGCCTCTACCCGCTGCCGATCGAGGAGATCCGCGAGCAGCTCAAGGCCTTCCCGAACGCGGGCGAGGTCCTGTGGGTCCAGGAGGAGCCGGCGAACATGGGCCCGTGGCCCTTCGTCGCGCTGGTCTTCTCCGAGCAGCTCGACCGTCCGTTCACCCGGATCTCGCGTCCGGCCTCCTCCTCGCCCGCAGCCGGTTCGGCCAAGCGGCACGAGGCCGAGCAGCGGGCCCTGGTGGACACGGTCTTCCCTCCCGCCGAGTAGCCGGCGAAGGGACCGGAACATGTACTACACCGACCGCGGGATCGAGGAGTTGGAGAACCGTCGCGGCGACGAGGAGATCAGTTTCACCTGGCTCTCCGAGCAGTTGCGGGTCTTCACCGACCTGAACCCCGAGTTCGAGACCTCGGTCGACCGGCTGGCCACGTGGTTGGCCCGGTCGGACGACGAGGACGAAGAGTAGGCGAATGCCGGGTCAGGGCCCGGGGCCGAGCACTGGGAACCATGTGTTCGGCCCCGGGCCCTTCCGTGTGTCGGGGGTCCCCCGGAGGCGCCCCCGAGACACCCCGGAGCACCCCCTGAGGATCCGCGACATATCTTGAGATCACTCCACTCGCGACATATCGTGAAGGGGACGGAGCGAGCGAAGGGACCTCACAGATGTCACACTGGACCGTCGACACGCCGACGACCCAGACCTTGGACGGCATCGTCGCGTTGCGCGTCCGGATCATCGGCGGCCATGTCAACATCCTGCCCACCGACGACCCCGTGACCTTCGAGATCACCGACATCATCGGCGAACCGGTCACGGTCTCCCAAGAAGCGGGCATCCTCACCATCCACTACGAAGACCTCACCGCCCAGGGCCTGCTCGACCGGCTCAAACCCGTGCAGCTCAGCACGTACAAGGGCGTGGGTTCGCGCCGGGCCACGATCAACCTGCGGGTCCCGGCCCAGTGCCCGGTCGAGGTCACGACCGCGAGCGCTCCGGTCGTTGCGGCCGGCCTGACCGCGCGGACCAACATCAGGACCGCCACGGGCGAGGTCACTCTCGACGACGTCTCCGGCGACACCGACATCAACACCGCCTCGGGCGACGTGTCCGTGCGCGGGCCGGGCGGCAGCCTGGGCTTCAACAGCGCGAGCGGACAGCTCGCCGTGGCGGGCGGTCGTCTTTCCTCCCTGCGCGCCAACACCGCATCGGGACAGATCCTGGCCGACTCGGACCTGACGCCCTCGGCCAAGGTCCGGCTCAAGACGGTCTCCGGCGAGATCGCGCTCCGGGTGCCGGCCGAGACCTCGGCCTCGGCAGAGCTGCGTTCGGTCACCGGCCGGCTCGACTCCGACTTCGGACTGGACCGCAAGACCGCGACCGCACGCAACTCACTCAGCGGCACGGTCGGCATCGGTGCCGATCCCGCCTCCATCACCACCAACACCGTGTCCGGCCGTACCGCCCTGCTGCGGCGCGCGCCCGAGGCACCTGCGGCGATCCCCGAGGGGGCCTGAATGAGCACCATCTTCGGTCACGGCAGGCTCCGCCTGTATCTACTCAAGATGCTGGACGAGAGCCCCCGGCACGGCTACGAGATCATCAGTCTGCTGCGCGACCGGTTCCTGGGGGTGTACTCGCCCTCCCCCGGCACCATCTACCCGCGGCTGGCCCGACTGGAGGAAGAGGGCCTGGTCACCCACACCGAGGAGGGCGGACGCAAGGTCTACCGCCTCACCGACAAGGGGCGCGAGGAGCTGCGCAAGCGCGAGAGCGACCTGGCCGAGCTCGAGCAGGAGATCACCGACTCGGTGCGCGACGTCGCCCGCGCGGTCAAGCAGGACGTGCGCTCCACGATCAGCTCGCTGCGGGAGGAGCTGAAGTTCTCCCAGGCCCGCCGCGAGGGGGGACCTGCGGACGGCCCGGAGAGCCCCGACCCAGCGTCCGAACGGGACGAGGGGTCCGGATCGCAGGGCCCGGAAGGATCGGGACAGGCCGGCTCGAGCCTGGCCGAGGAGTGGGGGCGTTTCGCCCGCTCCTTCACCAACCTGGGCGCTTCCTGGCGCGGTGGCACCCGGGAACACGAGGAGACCGAGAAGACCGGGGAGCACGAAGAACGCTCGTCCGACGGCGAGCGGGCCGACGAGTGCCGCAACGTCTTCGACCGGGAGCTGCGCGACTTCAGCGACCGGGTGCGCGACGTGGCCCGCGAGGCCGGCCACATCGGCGGTGCGGCCGCGGGTGACCTGCGGCGCATCCTCGACGAGACGGTGGAGGTCATTCGCCGCGACATGCGCACCTGGGGCCCGCCGCGCGAGGGGCCCGCCGACGAGAGCGGCACCGGGGAGCCCCGCCCGGACGACGGGGGCGAGCGGTCCGGACCGGAGGCCGGCAGCCGCAGCACCGACGAGGGTTCGGGCGGCGGCGGGGCCGCTTCCGGCGACCCGTGGAGCGCGGTCGCCGACGAGGACGGCGAATCCACCAAGAGGGACTGACACCGAGCCCGATCACGGAGGAGCCGGGAGGCGACGCGGGGGCGCGCCTCCCGGTTCTCCGTGTGCGGGTCGACGCAGCCCGCGAAAACAACGGTCTTCGACACACCGAAGGATTGGAGCGCCGATGACGCAGGTCCCGGCTGTCCCGTACACGCTCGAACAGGACGAGGACGGAGTCTGGTGCGCCCACGCGCAGCTTCGCCCCGGGATCGGGGCCCGGGGCCAGGGGAACGACCCCGACTCGGCCGTGGCCGACCTGCACCGGGCCCTCACAGGGCTCGTCGAAGAGTTCGGCCCGCCCCGGGAAGGACCCGCGTCCGTCTGAGGCGCCCCGGGAACGACGAAAGACGGGGCCGACTCGTCGGTCGGCCCCGCCCTGGTGTTCGTGTCCCGGGTCAGGCGACGCCGTCGGCGCGGGCCTGCTCGGCCACGGCCGTGGCGACCGCGGGGGCGACCCGCGGGTCGAAGGCGCTGGGGACCACGTAGTCGGCGGACAGGTCGTCACCGACCAGCTCGGCCAGCGCACGCGCGGCGGCCTGCTTCATGTTCTCGGTGATGTCCCGGGCGCCGGAGTCGAAAGCGCCGCGGAAGATCCCGGGGAAGGCCAGAACGTTGTTGATCTGGTTGGGGAAGTCGCTGCGGCCGGTCGCCACGACACTGGCGTACTTGCGTGCGACGTCGGGGTGCACCTCGGGATTGGGGTTGGCCATCGCGAAGACGACGGCGTTCTCGGCCATGGAGGCCACGACCGACTCGTCGACCTCCCCCGCGGAGAGCCCGATGAAGACGTCGGCGCCTTCGAGGGCGGACTCGGTGGAGCCGGTCAGACCGGACTTGTTGCTGATCTCGGCGAGCTCGCGCTTGGTCGGGGTCAACCCTTCACGGCCCTGGTGGATCAGGCCCTTGGAGTCGGCGACGGCGATGTCGCCGATACCACCGTCGACGAGCATCTTGGTCACGGCCACACCGGCGGCGCCGGCGCCGGAGACGACGGCGCGCAGGTCGCCGATGCTGCGTCCGGTCAGGCGGGCGGCGTTGTGCAGGGCGGCGACGGTCACGATCGCGGTGCCGTGCTGGTCGTCGTGGAAGACCGGGACATTCAGGCGCTCACGCAGACGCGCCTCGATCTCGAAGCAGCGCGGGGCCGCGATGTCCTCCAGGTTGATGCCGCCGAAGGAAGGCGACATACGGGCGACGGTCTCGACGAACTCGTCCACGTCGGAGCAGGTGAGAGCGATCGGCACGGAGTCGACGCCGGCGAACTGCTTGAAGAGCAGGGACTTGCCCTCCATGACCGGGAGGGAGGCCTCGGGACCGATGTTGCCCAGGCCCAGAACGGCGGTTCCGTCGGTGACCACGGCCACCAGATTGCTCTTCCACGTGTAAGTGTCGACGAGCTCGGGCCGGTCGGCGATGGCGTCGCACACGCGGGCGACCCCGGGTGTGTAGGCCAGGGACAGGCCTTCGGGGTCGTTGACGTCCACGGACGAGGTCACGTGCAGCTTTCCGCCCCGGTGCAGGGCGAAGGCCGGGTCCTCGTCCAGCTTTGCTGTGGAGGTCTCTGGATTCTGGGAATGCGGAACGGTGGTCAACTCACTCAAACCCTTCAGGTCTGTACTGCCGCCTGTCGTCGGCCATGACGGTCAGCGGTCGTCGAACGCGGCCCGCGTGCAAAGACGTGGGGTGCTAGGGGAGCTCCGCCGGCGCCGGTCGGCCATGACCGGTGGTGTCGCCGGGGAGTCGTGCTTCGCCGGACTCCTATACGAGTACTGCGCGGCCGCCTCATCGGTCGGGGATGACCCGTTACCCAATCCTCTCACAACGGTGATCGGAGAAAAATCGCGGGTCGCCAGGATGAGTCGGCACCGACGATTACCGTCACGACCCGTATGTCGCACAGATCTGGGCGGTGGACCCTCAACCCGTCTCCGACCAGTCACTTCGTGCAGAAGGAAGAAGGAGACTGCACATGGCCCTGCTCACGACGCGAGCCGCCCGCCGGTACGCCCTCGGTGCCCTGCCCCTGACCGCCGCCCTCGTCCTGGCCGGTTGCAGCAGCAACGGAGAGGGCGGCTCGGCCGCCGGCGAGACCGTCACCATCGGCGTCGAGGCGGAGTACCCGCCCGGTGAATACCTGGACACCGACGGCGAGACCGTCCTCGGTTTCAACGTCGAACTCGTCGAGGCGGCGCTGGCCGAGATGGGGTTGGAGGCCGAGTGGGAACCGGCCAACTTCGACGCCATCATCATCGGCGTGAACTCCGGTACCTATGACATGGGCTCCTCCTCCTTCACCGTCACGGAACAGCGTATGGAGGAGGTCGACATGGTCAGTTACTTCTCCTCCGGCACGCAGTGGTTCGCCCAGGAGGGCAACCCCGCGGATGTCGGCCCCGACGATGCCTGCGGCATGCGCATCGCTGTGCAGACCGGGACCACGCACGACGACGACATCGAGGCCCGCAGCGAGGCATGTGTCGAGGACGGCGACGACCCGATCACCATCGAGAAGTTCCCGAACCAGCCGCAGGCGACCGAGACCGTCGTCTCCGGTGTCAACGACGCGTCTCTGGCAGATATGCCCACCTCGGCCTACGCCCTGGACCAGACCGGCGACGACGTCCTGGAGTTCATCGGCGATCAGTACGCCGCCGCTCCCTACGGTGTCGTACTGCACCAGGACGACACCGAGCGTGCCGAGGAGCTGGCCGAGGCCTTCAACACGATCATGGAGAACGGCACCTACGACGAGATCCTCGAGGAGTGGGGGATCGACGCCGGCTCCATCGAGGCCGCCGAGGTCAACCCCTCCGTCGACGAGTAGGGTTCCCCTCCCCCGCCCCTCTTTCCCCGGCCCGGGCGGGCGCGCGCCAGGCTCGCCCGCTCTCTCCGTGACCACCGGTCGGCGGCCCGGCCGCCGAACACACGAGTGAAAGACCGATCTGTGTCCACACCGACCGAACCGGCGGAGGGCCCGGCACCGGAGAACCCCCGGCCGAGCCGTCCCGCCGAACCGATCACAGCCGTCCCCGTCCGCTATCCGGAACGATGGGTCGCCGCGGGTGTCGTCCTGGTCCTCGCCGCGATGTTCGTGCACATGCTGTTCACGAACGACGCCTTCAACTGGCCGTTCATGTGGGACAACATGTTCTCCGAGCCGGTGGTGCGCGGTGTCGGGGTGACTTTGAGCGCGACCGTGCTCTCGATGGTCATCGGCATCCTGCTGGGCATCGTCCTCGCGGTGATGCGCCTGTCCGGCAACCCTGTGCTGGTGACCGTGGCATGGATGTACACGTGGTTCTTCCGCGGTGTGCCCCGGCTGGTCCTGGCCGTGCTCTTCGGCAACCTCGCGATCCTGTACGCGACGATCCAGATCGGGTTGCCCTTCGACAACTACTGGATGCCGCTGCTGGGCCTGGAGGGCGAGGCGCGCTTCTTCGAGATCGACGTGCGCACCGCCCTGAGCGGATACATGGCCGGGCTGTTGGCGCTGTCGCTGTCCGAGGGCGCCTACATGGCCGAGATCATCCGCGCGGGCCTGCAGTCGGTCGACAAGGGCCAGACGGAGGCCGCCCAGGCACTCGGCATGAACCGCGGCAAGATCCTGCGCCGCATCACCCTGCCCCAGGCGATGCGTGTGGTCATCCCGCCGACCGGCAACGAGACCATCGCGATGCTCAAGGACACCGCGTTGCTGGCGTACGTGCCGGTGACGATCGAGTTGTTCTACCAGCTCCAGGCCATCGGCACGAGCACCTACCAGATCTTCCCGATGCTGGTGGCAGCATGCCTGTGGTACCTGGCCATCACGAGCGTGCTGATGATCGGCCAGTACTTCATCGAGCGCCGGTTCAATCCCGAGCAGCGCGGCGCCAGGATCCGGACGGCCGGAGGGGCACACTGATGAGCGAGAACAACGAGGCCGCCGTCGAGACCGCGAAGAGTCCCGGCCCGGGGACCGACGCACTGGTCGTGGCCGAGAACGTGCACAAGAGTTTCGGGCGCCTGCAGGTACTCAAGGGCATCGACCTGGAGGTGCGCCGCGGTGAGGTCATGTGCGTCGTGGGCCCGTCCGGTTCGGGCAAGTCCACGTTCCTGCGCTGTATCAACCACCTGGAGAAGCTGACCGCGGGCCGCCTGTGGTTCAACGGCGAGCTCATGGGGTTCCGGCAGAAGCGCGGACGCCTGTACGAGCTGCGCGACCAGGAGATCGCCGCTCAGCGCAGCGACATCGGCATGGTCTTCCAGCGGTTCAACCTGTTCCCGCATCTGACCGCCCTGGGCAACGTCATCGAGGCACCGATCCAGGTCAACAAGGTCCCACGGGCCCAGGCGACCGCGCGCGGCTCGGAACTGCTGGAGCGGGTGGGCCTGCCCGACAAGGCCGACGTCCACCCCGAACAGCTCTCCGGCGGGCAGCAGCAGCGTGTCGCCATCGCCCGCGCGCTGGCCATGGAGCCGAGCCTGATGTTGTTCGACGAGCCCACCAGCGCCCTGGACCCGGAACTGGTCGGTGAGGTCCTCGACGTCATGCGGGACCTGGCGCGTGGCGGGATGACGATGGTCGTGGTCACACACGAGATGGGTTTCGCACGCGAGGTGGGCGACTCACTGGTCTTCATGGACGACGGGACGGTCGTGGAGTCCGGGCCGCCGGCGGACGTGCTCAGCGACCCGCAGCACGAACGCACCCAGGCGTTCCTGTCCAAGGTGCTCTTCTGAGCCACCCCCGACCGGGCCCCGTGCGCGAGCGCGTGCGGGGCCCGGGGAGCGGCAGGGGAAACACCCTGGGTCTACTCTTGACCAGGAGACGCAGGGGAACCAGAGTCATGGTGTGGACATCCCCTTCCCAGGAGTGGCATGGCATCGCGCTCGGAGCGCAGGCGCCGGGACGACCCGGCCGACCGGCAGGACCACGGTGAACGTGTACCGGGACAACTCCTGCACCGGACCAGGGAACTCCTGTGCGCGGGCGCGCGTGGACGCACCCTCGAGGTCGGTGTGGGATCGGGCCGCAACCTGCCGTTCTATCCGCCCCAGGTACGTCTGACCGCGATCGACCACGACCCGCAGAAGGTCGAGCGGGCCCGCGAACGCGCTGCCGAGTCGGCCCTGCCGGGCCGGTTCCTCGTCGGTGACGTGCAGGACCTCGATTTCCCCGACCACTCCTTCGACACCGTCATGTGCACCCTCACGTTGGGTGCGGTCGAGGACCAGGAGCAGGGGATGCGGGAGATGTACCGGGTTCTGGAACCGGGGGGCCGACTGCTCATGGTCGACCGGGTCGGCCGGGCCCGTTCGCCTCTCCGCTTCTTCGAACAGCGCCGCCGCANCCCCGCCGCACCCCCCGCCGTCTGCCGCGCGAGGTAGCGGTGGAGGCGGGTTTTCGCGTGGGGCACCACGACCGGCTGCTGCTGGGGACGATCGAGCGTGTGGTCGCGCACCGGCCGTGACCGCCGGAGGCCCCGGTGCCGCCCCGGCCTGCGCATACCCTGGCAGGGACCGTTCGCATCCGCCCTTGACCAAGGTGATCCGTTTGATCCGCCCCGCCCGCCCCGAGGATGTTCCGGAGATCCATCGTCTGATCGGGGAACTGGCCGAGTACGAGAAGGAGCCGGACGCCGTCGAAGCCACCGAGGCGGACCTGCACCGGTCGCTGTTCGCGGACACCCCGGCGGTCTTCGCGCACGTGGCCGAACACACCGGAGAGGACGGTGCTCAGGTCACCGCAGGGTTCGCACTGTGGTTCCTGACCTACTCCACCTGGACCGGTCGGCACGGGATCCACCTGGAAGATCTGTACGTGCGGCCCGAACACCGGGGACTGGGACACGGGTTCGCGTTGTTGCAGAACCTGGCACACATTTGTGTGGAGCACGGCTACCGGCGATTGGAGTGGAGTGTCCTGGACTGGAACACACCTGCGATCCGTTTCTACGAGTCCCTCGGGTCGGTCCCGATGGACGGTTGGACGGTCCGCCGCTTGGACGGCGACGCGCTGGACTCGTTGGGCGCTTCCGGTGGCTGAGCACAACCGTTCGTCTCGTGTTCGTGCGTCGCCGTACGGACACGATCTGCTATCCCTTGCGCCAGTGGCAGGGTGAAACGAGATACATTGCTCTCAGGTGGCAACCCCGCCCCGAAGGAGGGACGTGACCGAAGAAACCGCCGTGCCCACGGCCGACGCGGCCGGTGTCCGCGACGCTGTCACCGTCAACATGCCCGCGGACAGCGCCTACCTGTCCGTGCTGCGGACGGCGACGGCGGGACTCGCCGCGCGACTCGACTTCACCCTCGACGAGATCGAGGACCTGAGGATCGGCGTCGACGAGGCCTGCGCGATGCTGCTCTCCCAGGCATTGCCCGGCACAGAACTGACCACCGAATTCGAACTGACCCCCGAGGGGATGCGCATCTCCGTGTCGGTCCTGACAGCCGACGGACGCCTCCCCGCCCGCGACACGTTCGCGTGGACGGTCCTGTCCGCGCTCGCGGGTGACGTCGACGCCGATGTCGGCCCCGACGACCGCGTCTTCATCGTTCTGTACAAGCGCCGCGGCACGCTGGAGCCGACGTGAGCGAAAGGGGGCCCGCTCTGACAGCCAAGACCGAACACGCGGTGCCCGACCGGGCACGCGCCAGAGAGTTGTTCGAACGCCTGGGTGAACTCGACCCGGAGTCACCGGAGCGGCGACGGATCCGCGACGAGCTCGTGGAGCTCCACCTTCCACTGGTGGAGTACCTGGCCCGCCGGTTCCGTAACCGCGGCGAGTGGTTGGACGATCTCACCCAGGTCGCGACGATCGGGCTCATCAAGTCCATCGACCGTTTCGACCTGGACCGGGGCGTGGAGTTCTCGACCTACGCCACGCCCACGATCGTCGGTGAGATCAAGCGCCACTTCCGGGACAAGGGCTGGGCGGTGCGGGTTCCCCGACGCCTCCAGGAGCTGAAGCTCTCGCTCACCAAGGCCGTCAGCGACCTGTCCCAACGGGAGGGGCGTTCACCGACGGTCGCCGAGCTCGCGACCCACCTCAGCATGTCGGAGGAGGAGGTGTTGGAGGGCCTGGAGTCCGCCAACGCCTACTCGACGGTGTCCCTGGACGCCCCCGACAGCGGGGACGAGGACGCCCCCGCTGTCGCGGACTCCTTGGGGATCGTGGACGAGTCCCTGGAGGGGGTGGAGTACCGGGAGTCCCTCAAGCCGCTCCTGGAGCAGCTTCCGCCGCGGGAGAAGCGCATCCTGCTGCTGCGCTTCTTCGGCAACATGACGCAGTCCCAGATCGCCCAGGAGCTGGGGATCTCGCAGATGCACGTGTCCCGTCTCCTGGCGCGGACACTCGCTCAGCTCCGGACGGCACTGACCACGGAGGACTGACCCGGCGCCGGCGGTCGCCGAGAGGCGGCCGCCGGGGGGGCGTCCCCGGTCCGGGTTCCCAACTGCGGCGTGCCCGGCCGGTAGGTACCGCCGCAGCCTACGGACACAACACGATCCCCGCTGTGGGCAGCGTTCCGTACCCGCGGATCGTCTGTCAGGCCGAGACGCACCAGGCGCATCCGGTGAAGACGGCGGGCAACGCACGCCCGGTAGCGATGTTTCGGCCCCCTCGGCCACGGAGACGCCCCGGACCCGCCCGGCTCGCGGGGCGCCGCCCCCAGGAGGTTCCGTGCATTCCTGCACGGGCACCATGAACACCGGCAGGACCACCATCACCACACTCGCTCCCCGTTCCCACGGCATCCGGTACAGGAGTTCCTCGGCCGAGCCCACCGGCGGTTGCTGAAACGGCCCGACCCCGTACAGGACGGCGCCTGCGGGGAATCACGGGCCCTGTGCCGCAAGAACGGCATCAGCACCACGGCGTGGCCCCCACGGCCGTGGAACTGCACCCCCGGCGCGCAGCAGGCGCCGGCGGGACCGACGCGGTGCGCGGGCGTGGACCACGACGTCCTCGTGTGTCCGTCATGCGCCGAGCGGGCGCCTCAGCGCTTCTTCCGCGGTTCCTGAACGGCCGGGAAGAGCGCGGCGGTCGTGGGCGGGGAGAGCACCGCGGCGCCGGCGGCCACCGCGACGGCGCCGAGCAGGACCGCGGCGGCGTACTGCTCGCCGGTGAACATGTAGTACGCGGTCACCGCGAGGAAGAGCTGGGTGAGGAAGACCGGGGTACGGGCCCAGTCGTCGAGCCGCCAGAGGCCGCGCGCGACGAACACCAGCAGCGCGCCGACGCCCAGGCCTGCCGCGGCCAGCGGGATCGCCGACATCACGTCGTTGACCTGGCCGGTGACGGCCGAGTAGAGGCTGTACAGGCCGCCCAGGGCGGCCGCCAGGCCGATCAGGGCCTGGAGGGCGGCGGCGATGACGATGGTGAAGGGACGCGAAGACACACTGCGAGCTTATCCGCGTACTCGGGATACCCCTACACTGGCCGGGTGCGCGCCCTCTTCATCGTCAATCCCAGAGCGACCACGACCACGTCCAGGTCACACGAGGTCATCGAGGGCGCCCTGCGCTCGGAGCTGGACCTGACCACGGTGGTCACCACACACCGCGACCACGCGCGCGAACTCGCCGGGGCCGCGGCCGAGCAGGGCTACGGCCTCCTCGTCAGCCTCGGTGGCGACGGCACCGTCAACGAGGTCGTCAACGGTCTTCTGGAGACCCCCTCCCATCTGCCCCGCCCGCGTTACGCCGTCCTGCCCGGCGGCAGCGCGAACGTGTTCATCCGTTCCCTGGGGGTACCGGCGGACCCGGTCGAGGCGACCGGAACGGTCCTGAAGGCCTTGCGCGAGGGCAGTGAACGCGAGATCGGCCTGGGTCTGGTCGACGACGGTGCGGCGAACCGCTACTTCACCTTCTGTGCAGGTTTCGGGTGGGACGCCGATGTCGTGCAACGGGTCGAGGACGAACGGCACAACGGCCGCAGGGCCACGCCCGCGCTGTACGCGGAAGTCGCGATGAAGCTGTTCTTCCAGGGTGATATCCGTGATCCGTCACTGAGTGTGTCCGGTGGTGGAACATCACGCGACAACGTGTATTTCGCGCTGGTCACCAACACGACACCGTGGACCTACGCGGGTGCACTGCCGCTGCAACCCACCCCGGCGTCGCGTTTCGAGTTGGGCCTTGACGCTTTCGCGTTGACGCACTCCTCGACCGCTGTGACGGGGTGGATTCTCTCTCAGATGTTCTTCCCCAAAGGCCTGCCCGAGCGGGGCGAGGGGTACCTGACCTGGCACGACGAGGGATCGCTGACGATCACGTCCGATCATCCCAGGGCCTTCCAGATCGACGGTGAATACCTGGGGGACCGAGAACAGGTCAACTGCCGATCACTACCGAATGCGTTACGAATCGTCTGCTAATTGCGCCCCGAGAACGAATTCATGAGCACTGTGACGCATGCGACACCGTGATCAGGACCTTTGCCCTCGGGACCTCTTGCATGGGTCGTTGAACCCTGCCACGCTCAAGATATCGCCGCGAGTTACGGGCGAGTTAACTTGGGCGCCCCCACACGGTCGTGGGNCCCCCTGCCGGGCTCCCGATGCACATCCGCGCACGCACACGATCGATCGTGAAAGTCTTCACAACCCCCGATCGCCTCACGTGAGGAGTGGACCGCATGGACTGGCGCCACGACGCAGCCTGCCGTGACGAAGACCCGGAACTCTTCTTCCCCATCGGCAACTTCGGCCCCGCCCTGATCCAGATCGAGGAAGCCAAATCGGTCTGCCGACGCTGCCCCGTCAGCTCGGCCTGCCTCCAGTGGGCCCTCGAGAGCGGACAGGACGGTGGTGTCTGGGGCGGCACCAGCGAGGAGGAGCGCCGCGCGCTCCGCAAACGCGGTGCAGGCCGGCGCCCGATGGCCCGCAGCCACTGAGGCCCGGCAGAGACCGCACCACGACAGCAGGCCTCCACCGAACAGACCTCGACCATGACGGCCCCCGCCAGGCGCAGCGGGGCCCTCATCCCCCCTCGGCAGGGTGACGGGACGGCCGAAACGGCCTCCCTACCTGCGGAGCGTCTCCCCTTCTTCCCGGTCCAGCGGCAGAGTGATCGCCACCTCCGTGCCCCCGCCGTCCTTGGGCTCGATCTCCAGAGACCCGCCCAACTCACCCACGATGAGGGTTCGCACGATCTGCAGCCCCAGGCTCTTGGTCCCCTCCAGGTCGAAGTCCTCCGGTAGGCCGCCCCCGTCGTCGGAGACCGCCAGCTCCAGCCGGCTCGACCCCGGGAAACCCGGTCCCGCGTCGTAGCGGCGCACCCGCACCTCGATGCGCCCCGGGCCCTGCCCCAGACCGTGCTCCACGGCGTTCTGCACCAGCTCCGCCAGCACCATCGACAACGGTGTCGCCACCAGTGCGTTGAGCAGACCGAACCCGCCGGTCCGGCGCGGGATCACCGAACCCTTCGTGGTGGAGACCTCCGCGGCCATCTGCATGACCCGGTCGGCGATGTCGTCGAAGTCCACGACCTCGTCGGGTGTGTGCGAGAGCATCTCGTGCACGATCGCGATCGAGCCCACGCGCCCGACGGCCTCGTCCAGGGCCGTGCGCGCCTCGGGCACGTCCAGGCGCCGCGACTGCAGGCGCAGCAGCGCCGCGACGGTCTGGAGGTTGTTCTTGACCCGGTGGTGGATCTCCCGGATCGTGGCGTCCTTGGTCATGAGTTCACGCTCGCGGCGCCGCAGCTCGGTGACGTCGCGGACCATGACCAGCGCGGCGATGCGCACCCCGTCGATCACCAGCGGGATGGCGCGCAGCTGCACGGTCACCCCACGCGCCTCGACCTCGGCCTCCTGCGGCGCGCGGCCGCTGGCGGTGTAGGTGAGGTTCTCGTCACGCGCCTCGCCCTGTACGGCCAGTTCCGAAGTGGTGCGGTCCAGGCGCCCGCCGACGAGGTCGGCTGTCAGACCCAGGCGCCGGTAGGCCGAGAGCGCGTTGGGGCTGGCGTAGACGACCTCGCCGTTCTGGTCCAAGCGCAGCAGCCCGTCCCCGACCCGGGGCGAGCGGACCATGAGCGGGCCCTGGTCACTGAACGGGAAGGCACCCTCGGCGATCATCTGCGCGAGGTCCCCGGCGCTCTGCAGGTAGGTCAGCTCCAGGCGGCTGGGGGTACGCGCCGAGCTGAGGTTGGTGCTGCGTTGGATGACCCCGATGAGCCGGCCCTCACGGCGTACAGGGACGGTCTCCTCGCGTACCGGGACCCCGCCGGACCAGTCCGGGTCACCGTCGCGGCAGATCCGCCCCTCCTCCCAGGCCCGGTCGATGAGCGCGCGCCGTCCCACGACCCTGGGGAGCGAGCGCGGGTCGACGCCGCTCATGTCGTCGCACAGGACGGTCTCCACCAGATCGTCCTGGAAAGCCGTGGGGCCGGTCGTGGGGCGCATCTGGGCGATGGCCACCCACCCGTCGTCTCCGCGCAGCCGGACCCACAGGACCAGGTCGGCGAAGGAGAGATCGGCCAGCAGCTGCCAGTCCGAGACCAGGGAGTGGATCCACTCCAGATCGGCTTGTTTGAGTGACGTGTGACGCCTGATGAGATCACTGAGGTGAGGCACTCACAAATCATCCCATGAAGGAAGGCATACTCAAGGGGTACGCACTCAACCAGTGGTCCATACCAATCGGTGTCGCACGAGGAGACGGATGACCGGCCGGCAGACAGTCGACGGCAACCCCAGGGTGCCGAAGTACTACCTGGTCAAAAAGCAACTGCTCGAACTCATCGAGGCGATGCCCGCGGGCAACCCGGTGCCGCCCGAGCGCGCCCTGGCCAACCAGTTCGGCACCTCGCGCACCACGGTGCGCCAGGCCCTGACCGAGATGGTGGTCGAGGGGCGGCTGCTGCGCATCCAGGGCAAAGGCACCTTCGTGGCCAAACCCAAGGTCGCCCAGGTCCTCCAACTGACCAGTTACACGCAGGAGATGCGGGCGCACGGCCTGCATCCGGCCACCCGCATCCTCGATGTGAGCTACATCAACGCCGACGACCAGCTCGCCGAACTCCTGGCGATCCGGTCGGGCGGACGTGTGCTGCGCATCGAACGGCTCCGGCTGGCCAACGGTGAACCCATGGCCGTGGAGACCGCCCACCTGGCCGCACGGCGCTTCCCGGGACTGCGCCGCCAGCTGGACCGCTACGCGTCGCTGTACGAGGCCCTCGCCAGCGCCTACGACGTGTCTCTGGCCGAGGCGGAGGCCTCCATCGAGACGGTGCTGGCGACCCCGAACGAGGCCCGACTGCTGGGTGTGGACGTGGGACTGCCCCTGGTCCTGCACTCCCAGCACAGTTTCGACGCCGACGGCCATCCCGTCGAGTGGGTGCGCTCGCTCTACCGGGGTGACCGGTACAAGTTCGTCACACGCCTGCGGCCCCCGGAGCCCCTCACATCCTCGTCAGGACCCGGGTGAGGGCGTCGACGACCTCGGGGTCGTACTCGGTGCCCGCGTCCATACGCAGGCGCTCCACGACCGCTGCCCGGCGTTCGGCCCCGCCGCCGGAGCCGACCAGGTCGTCGAAGGCGTTGGCGACCTTGATGATGCGGCTGGGCATCGGGGGCTCGCCCGCGCGGCCGTCCCCTCCCACCGGTTCGCACTGGCGCCGTACGGTCTCGGCCACGGTGTCGAGCACACCGGTCTGGCGGATGATCCCCGAGCCGAGTTCGGCGATGCGGCGCTGTTCGAGGGGCGAGGCGAGCACGGTCGCCCCGCCGGCGATGGGTTCGCTCAAGGACAGTTGGCCGATGTCGTGCATGAGGGCGGCGTACTCCAGGCTGAGCAGGTCGGCCTCGGAGAAACCCATCTCGCAGGCCACGGCGTGCGAGAGGCGGCTGACGCGGCGCGAGTGCCCGTTCTCCACATAGCCGCCGACCTCGGTGACCCGGGACAGCGCCCGCACGGTCTCCAGATAGGTGCGGCGGATCTCGGCGTAGCGGCGGAAGGCCACATGGGAGACGAGCAGCGGGGCGGAGAAGACGAGCAGTCCCACGAGCCCCGAGACGCTGCAGGCCAGTGCGATGAGCACCGCGCTGGAACCGACGACACCGCCGACCGCGAACTGGGCGCGCATCTCGTCGCGCACCGTGACCCACAGACGGGTGCGCAACCGTTCGGCGCGCAACAGGGCGGCCAGGGTGGAGTCCACGACCCAGACGGTCCCCACCAACGCCAGCATCAGGACGGCACCGGTGACCGACAGGCCCGACAGCGACAGTTCCCCGGCCATGGGACGGAAGGTCCACGCCAGGAGCATGACGGTCAGCAACCGGCGGGCGACGTCCTCGCTCCTGGGGCCGCGCCCCACGGCCACGTGCGGGAGCTGACCCATGAGCACACCGATCGCGGTGACCGCGACGACCTGGGCGGCCGAGTGCTCCAGCGCCCCCTCCCCCAGGCTGACGACGAACGCGTAACTGATCGCCCCCGCAGAGGCCACGGGGGCGACCTCGCGGTCACCGGGCAGGGTGATGCGGGCCAGCTCGCCGCCGGCCACGAAGAGGCAGAAGACGAGGGCGACGACGGGTTCCTCGACGCCGTTCAGAGCGGTCCACAGCAGAGCAGCGACCGAGCCCGCCGCGGCCAGGGACAACAGGGCCGCGTGCAGGGGGCGGCGGGTCCAGTCCTCGTCCTCCTGGCGCGTCGGCATCATTCCCGCCCGCCCGGTCCGGTCCGGCCGGGACCGGCGAGGTCGCTCGAGCCCGCGTTCGCCGCCGCGACCTGCCCGTAGCAGCCGCCGGGCGGTTCCTCGATGTCGGGTGTGCTCCAGCCCTCGCGCTCGACGGCGCGGACCAGGGCCTCGACCATCCGGGGATCGAACTGGGTCCCGGCGCAACGGCGGAGTTCGACAACGGCTGCCTCCACGCTCCAGGCCTCGCGGTAGGAGCGTGTGGAGGTCAGGCAGTCGAAGACGTCGGCCACGCTGATGACCCGCGCCGACTCGGGGATCTCCATCCCCAGCAGACCCATGGGATAGCCGCGGCCGTCCAGGCGCTCGTGGTGGTGGCGGATGCCGGCGAGGGCCTCGTCGAGGAAACCGATCTCGCGGACGATCTCGTACCCCCGCGTGGGGTGGAGCTTGATGGCGGCGTACTCGTCGTCGTCGAGTTTGCCGGTCTTCTGCAGGACCTTGGTGGGAACGCCGAGCTTGCCGATGTCGTGCAGCATCCCGGCGTAGCGGATCTTCTTCACCCGTTCGGCGGACATGCCGAGTTCGCGGGCGATCATCGCCGACCCCTCGGCCACGCGCATGCAGTGCCCGCGGGTGTAGTGGTCCTTGGTCTCGACCGCCTGGCAGAGGGTCTCCAGGGTGGCCTCGTGGGCGCGGACCTCGTTGGCCTGCTGGGTGAAGGTCCACCGGGCGATGAAGAGGGGGAAGAGGACGACCAGGGGGGCGATGACCCCGACGCCGGACCAGATCGCCGCGATGGCCAGACCGATGATCTGGTAGCCGAGCGAGGTGAGTTCGACGACGGCCAGGGGGCGGCGGCCGAGCACGTCACGGCTCAGGTGCCGGACCGCCCCTAGGGTCCACAGCAGGGCGCTCATGAGCGCCAGGTTGACGACGGTGTGGGTGGCCACCGCCGCGAGGTAGGGCGCCAGGACGCCCGGGAAGTCCTCCCCTTCGGGGGACCCCACCGGTCCGCCCAGCATGATGTAGACGAGTCCGGCGGTGTAGGCCGAGAGCGCGAATTGCGCCCCGTTGAAGGCCCGTTTGACCAGCGCCAGCCGGCGGATCACGAGGCAGGCGGAGAACCCGACCATCGCGGCCCCGACCGGCCCCAGCAGGACCACCGAGGCCAGTGCGACCGCGGAGCTCGGAGAGATCCCGGCCCGAACGTCGGACAGGACCGTCGTACCCACCGATTCCGCGACGACGAACAGGACCGCGAGGAGCACCAACGTCTGTACGCCGATCCCCGTGTGGGGACCGATCAGCACCATGGCCGCCGCACTGACGACAACGACCGCGACGTAGACGCGAGCGCCCCCTGGAAGAGCCCGCACCCGTGTTCACCCCCCACCGACTGGCGACCGGACCGTCATGATTTCACCGGTTCTGTTCTACCACCAGGACCATCCGTTGAAGGTGGATGCGGCCCCCACAGTGGTAGCCGTGCTGAGCATCGAGCGAACGAACATCTGGAACTCCTCCCTTCAGAGCGCGGCACCCCGGTGGCACCGAACACGCCGCGCAAATTACCGCATTCGTTGGATATGGAGTCCAGTTTAACGGCCAGTCACGGCAGAGCGATTACCACCATCCCGAACCACTACCCCCTCCACCCCGAAAACGCCCTCTTGTTTTCGCCATATGGAATTACTAATTCAGATCGTAATTTCACGCAACTACCGTGCGTAACCTCACGCACGGACACACAGAGGCCCGGCCCCCCGAATCCTCCGGGGGTTTCGTCGGCCGATGACACGGGAGCCAGCAGGGACAACTACCATCTGTAACGAACTGGAAGCAGAAAAAGAAATTGGGTAAAAAGATTTCCAGCGAACAACGACCTGGGAGAGTTCCGCCCCTTCGGGCGTGTCGCCGACCCCGCCGACGCCACCCGCAAAGGGGCACCTGACCAAAATCGGGAACGCCGGACGAGCCCTGGCACAGGATTCCCACAAACCCCGCAAAACGGAACAACACCCACCACACCGGGACAGAATTAATTCATGCCATCCAAAGGGACACAAAAAAGGCGACGGCCGAATAATTCGACCGCCGCCCCGAGTCAGGTGTGCCAGAGTCAGGCCGGTGTGTTCGGGGGCTCTGCCCCGGCCTCCTTGGCCAGCTGCTCGTTGCGCGCCTGAGCCAGGCGCGTCAGCACCTTGTCACGCAGGTCCAGCGGGACCGGGTCGCACCCGCAGTGCTTGGCGACGAGCTTCTTCACGGCCTCTTCGAGCCCGTACTCCTCCAGGCAGGGGGAGCAACCGTCGAGGTGCTCGCGCACCACACCGTAGTTGCCCGCCTCCAGCTCTCCGTCGATGTAGGTGTAGAGATTGTCGAGGACCTCGCTGCACGGGGTCTCGTTGTCTTTGCCGTGCCCGACGCTCATCACCGGTCTCCTCGATCCGACCCAGCCGTCTTCGTCCGCCCGCTCGCGGACCCCGTCGCCGCACCCGCGGTCTCGGCCGCACGCGCGGCAGGGAGGAAACCGCGGTCGACCGCGTACTCCTCCAACAGCGTGCGCAGCTGGCGCCGACCACGGTGCAGACGGGACATGACGGTCCCGATCGGCGTCCCCATGATCTCGGCGACCTCCTTGTACGCGAAGCCCTCGACATCGGCGAGGTAGACCGCGATCCGGAAGTCCTCGGCCAGCTCCTGCAGAGCCCGCTTGACGTCGCTGTCGGGCAGATGCTCGAGCGCCTCCGCCTCGGCCGACTTCAGACCGGCCGCCGTGTGGGAGGCGGCCTGGGCCAGCTGCCAGTCCTCGACGTCCTCGGTCCCGGCCTGCTTCGGCTCACGCTGCTTCTTGCGGTAGGAGTTGATGAAGGTGTTGGTGAGGATGCGGTACAGCCACGCCTTCAGATTCGTTCCCTGTTTGAACTGATGGAACGAACCGAACGCCTTGGCGAAGGTCTCCTGAACGAGGTCCTCAGCGTCCGCGGGGTTCCGGGTCATCCGCAGTGCCGCAGAGTAGAGCTGGTCGAGATAAGGCAGTACATCCCTCTCGAAGCGCTGATCCCGCTCCTCGGCTGTCTCCTGCTCCTGGCCCATTTCCAAGCCTGTCGGCCTCCTCGCGCTGTTCCCCACTGGGACATCCGTATCGTCCCAACGATACGTTCCCACAGGTGGGGCCGGGGCACCGGCGTCGCGTGACGTCACCCGCGTCTTCTCGCGCTCCAGGCACGACCCAGCTGTCGGCATTTCGCAGCCGCCTCCTCGGGGTCTCGTTCTGGCCCCGGACGGCTCTTCCCGGGGCTCGGTGTCGTATCACAACAACCGCCCCCGCGGACACATTCCGTCCGTTCGTCTGCGCAGACCGAGGACCTCCTGCCGGGGAACTTCGCCGTTCGCCCCCGTCGTTGAAGGTGAGGCATGGCAGAGTGCGGGTAGGACCACTCGAAGGATGGGAGAGGAGTGCACGTGCGACCGTCCTCGACCCCGGCTTCGGACCGTCCCCGTTCACCGGCGGCACAGTTCGCCGCGCCCGACCGGCTCTCGGACTACTGGCGGTTCTACTGGACAGTGGCCGAAGCACAGATCGCCCGGTGGCTCCCTTCCGCTCCTTCACGTCTGCTGGACCTGTCCAGCCCCGACTTCCAGGGCACCCCGCGCGCGGTAGCCGCCGGCCACGACGTGGTGACCCTGCTGCCCTCGGCCGACATGGCGGTGCGCCGTCCGCTCACCCTGGTCAACGGGCGCTCCCCCGTGCCGCACCCGGCCCCTCGCGGACGGCTGCGCCACGTGGTGGGCGACTCCGCGCTCCTGCGCGGGTTCGCCGACTCCTCCTTCGACGGGGTCATCGCCGACAACCGGGTGCTCTCCCGCCACCTGGCGACCGAGGCCTCCGTGGCCGAGGTCGCCCGGGTACTGCGCCCCGGCGGCCGGGCGCTCCTGGTGGTCGATTCCGTCGTGCTCGGTATGGCGCTCCTGGCCGAACAGGACCGCTGGCCCGAGCTCAGCCACGCCCCCAGCGCCGACGTGCTGCTGGTTCCGTGGCCCGACGGGTCCATCACCCGGTGCTTCACCGCCGAACAACTCACCGAGACCCTCGCCGACTCCGGTCTGGAGCTGGAATGGGTCAAACCCCGCACCGTACTCTCGGTCTCCACCGTCGAGATGATGCTGGCCCGCGATCCCCAGTCCATGGCCCATCTGGTCGAGATGGAGCTGCGTGCGACCGAGTCCGACGACTACGTCGGGGTGCACCTGGTCGCGAGCGCCCGCAAGCCCGCCTGAGCCCGCAGGAGCGGGGTGTGGGCCCGGCACCGCTCCGCGCCGGGCCCGTAGGGGTCAGTCGGTCAGGGGCAGGTGGACCCGCTTGCCCCGGTCGACGAACTCGGCGGACTTGTCGGCCATCCCGCGTTCGATCGCTTCGGCCGTGTCCAGGCCGTGTTCCTCCGCATAACGGCGCACGTCCTGTGAGATGCGCATGGAGCAGAACTTGGGTCCGCACATGGAGCAGAAGTGAGCGGTCTTGGCGGGTTCGGCCGGCAGGGTCTGGTCGTGGAAGGACTGGGCGGTCTCGGGGTCCAGGGACAGATGGAACTGGTCGCGCCAACGGAACTCGAAACGCGCCCGGGAGAGCTCGTCGTCCCATTCCTGCGCCCGGGGATGGCCCTTGGCGATGTCGGCGGCGTGCGCGGCGAGCTTGTAGGTGACCACGCCGGTCTTGACGTCGTCGCGGTCGGGCAGGCCCAAGTGTTCCTTCGGGGTGACGTAACAGAGCATCGCTGTGCCGTGGTGGCCGATCTGGGCAGCACCGATCGCGGACGTGATGTGGTCGTATCCGGGTGCGACGTCGGTGGCGAGGGGGCCGAGCGTGTAGAACGGCGCCTCACCGCACAGCTCTTCCTCCAAGCGCACGTTCTCGGCGATCTTGTCCATGGGGACGTGACCGGGGCCCTCCACCATGACCTGCACGTCGTGGGAGCGGGCCACGTGGGTGAGTTCGCCGAGGGTACGCAGCTCGGCGAACTGGGCCTCGTCGTTGGCATCGGCGATGGAACCGGGGCGCAGCCCGTCGCCGAGGGAGAAGGTGATGTCGTACTCGCGGAAGATCTCGCAGAGCTCCTCGAAACGGGTGTAGAGGAAGCTCTCCCGGTGGTGGGCCAGGCACCAGGCGGCCATGATGGAGCCGCCGCGCGAGACGATACCGGTGACCCGTCGGGCCGTCATCGGCACGTACCGGAGCAGGACCCCGGCGTGGACGGTCATGTAGTCCACACCCTGCTCGGCCTGCTCGACGACGGTCTCTCGGTAGAGCTCCCAGGTCAGCCTGGTGGGATCACCGTCGACCTTCTCCAGCGCCTGGTATATGGGCACGGTCCCGATGGGCACCGGGGAGTTGCGGAGGATCCGTTCGCGGGTCTCGTGGATGCGTTTGCCGGTGGACAGGTCCATGACGGTGTCGGCGCCCCAGCGGGTCGCCCACACCATCTTCTCCACCTCCTCGGGGACGGAGGAGGTCACGGCGGAATTTCCGATGTTGGCGTTGACCTTGACCAGGAAGTTCTTACCGATCACGGTCGGCTCGGACTCGGGGTGGTTGCGGTTGACGGGGATCACCGCGCGGCCGAGGGCGATCTCCTCGCGGACGAACTCGGGGTCCATGCCCTCGCGTTCGGCCACGAAACGCATCTCGGGGGTGAGGGTGCCGGCCCTGGCATGGGCGAGCTGGGTGTGTGCCCCGTCGACCGGGGGCAGGGCCCATTCCTGCCTGGTGGCGGTCAGGCCCCGGTGGACGTCGATGTCGGCCCGCTCGTCGGTGTAGGGGCCGGAGGTGTCGTACAGGTCGAAGTGGCTACCGTCGCTGAGGTCCACTCGGCGTCCGGGGACACGCAGTCGGTGTCCTTCGGGGGTGTCGAACTCCCGGTGGATCTTGTGTGAGCCCGTGATGGGACCAGTGGTCACACGGTTTCCGGATCCACTCGTGACGCCGCGGTCGTGGGTAGCGGTCATGGCATGCCTCCCTACGTCGGAATTACCCGAACAGGTTCTGCGGTCGGCGGCACCGTCGAGCCGCCCTCTCAGCCCGCCATGGCGCGAGCTCCCGCTGCGTATTCAGATGTATGCACACACGCATGTGGCGTGGCGTGTGTGCGCACCCGGGGGTGCGCGGCCCTTGTGGCCCCGGACACCATAACTCCGTGGACACCGGCCGTGTCCACAGTGCGCAGGGTCAGAAAAGTGTCTCGGGTCCGCCACCCCCGTCGGGCAGCGGGGCCAACAGGCCGGGGTTGTTGTTCTTGACGCTGTTGACCTCGGTGGAGACCTCGTCGACGGCGAACCGGTCCACGGGGGTGTCGCCCATCAGGTGCGCGAGGTCCTCGGCGCCGGCGCCCGGGTCCAGCCACGCGGCCCAGTCCTCCTCGGGCAGCACGACCGGCATGCGCTCGTGGATGTGGGCGAGCTCGGGCGCGGCCTCCGTGGTGATGACGGCGCAGCTCCACAGCCATGCGTCGGGGTCGTTCTCGTCGGCCTCGGGATCGCGCCAGCGCTCGAAGATCCCGGCCATGGCCAGCGGGCGGTCCTGGGTGTAGCGGATCGCGTACGGCTTCTTGACGGAACGGGCCTTGCGCTTCTTGTGGGCGGCGTCGGTGACCGGGGAAGTGCTGGCCTCGGCGCGGCCGTCCCGCCCGATGAGCTGCCACTCGTAGTAGGCATCGGCGGGCAGCAGGCAGCGCCGGCGCCGGAAGGCCGCACGGAAGGCGGGCTTGTCGGCGACGGTCTCGCTGCGGGCGTTGATCATCCGGTAGCCGATGTTGCGGTCCCCGGCCCAGGAGGGCACCAGGCCCCAACGCATGGTGTGCAGGGAACACGGTCCGGAAGCACCGTTGCCCTCCCCCTGCGGCGGCGGACCGAGCACGGTCTGGACGGGGCGGCCGGGCGAGATGTTGTAGTCGGCCTCCAGCTCCTCCAGCGGAGGCCAGGACCGCGGATCGGTGTCCTCGGCCGGTGTCTGTTCGGGCAGGCCGAAGGCGATCCGGAGCTGGTGGACGTTCCGGGACTGGGCATAGCGACCGCACATGAGCGTGATCCTACGGCGTCGTCGGCCGGGAGTCGTCCTCGGCGTGCTCCTCGCGTCCGTCCTGCTCCGGTTGCCCGTCGGTCCGCTCCTGCGCCCTGTGGCTGCGAGCGCGCAGCAGGCCGCCGGCCAGGGCCAGCACGCCGAGGGGAGCCAGGGTCCACGGTGCCCAGTCGTGGAGGGAACGCAACAGGACCGAACGCACGCGGGCCTGTTCGGCGTACCCGTCGACCTGGGCGTCGGCCATGGTCAGATCGGCCTCCAGGAGAGGCACCGCGTCGTCGCTGTTCTGGACCCGCAGGGTCTCGCGGCGGGTCTCCTGCATGTTGACCACCGTGCCGCTGACCGGCTCCACCCACAGGGTGCGGGTGAGCTCCAGCCACCGGGTCGCGGTGACGGTGCCCTCTGCCTCGGAGGTGAACAGGTCGGCGGGCACGTCCCGGGCGGAGTCGGGGACCTGGGTGGCCTCGATCGCCTGGGAGTAGCGGCGTGCCGGCACACCGGCGATCTCGTCCTCACCCTGGAACTCCATCGACGGGGCCGAGCGCACCTCCGCGTCGTAGAAGGGATAGGAATCGGCCCCGGCACCGGCCGGGAAGTGATGCACGAGCCCGGCCTGGCGCACGGCGCGATCGCCGTCGACGTGTTCGCCGCAGCAGTTGACGGCGCGGGCGGTGGCGCGGTCGACGATGACGCGTCGGCTCCAGTGGTCGACCATCCGGTCGGGCACGGAGGTGTCCACGGTCATCTCCCAGGCCGACCACTCGCCGCCGTTCGCGGTGGCGTCGACGGCGGTGTTCCGTTCGACCTCGGTGTGGTCCACCCACGACCAGTTCGCGGTGTTGAGGTAGGCGGCGTCCCCGTCCACCAGGCGCAGCTCGTACTCGGCTGCGGCGGGCAGGAGCGCGACCCGGTCGTGGACGTACAGCGGCAGCATGACCGCAAGGGTCAGCAGGAACGTGCCGGCCGCGACCAGGAGGGTCCCGGCCGGGACCGACCGGCGTGGCCGGCGTTGCGGGCCGACCTGGCTGTCGACCGGCCCGCGGTCCCGGGGTGCGGTCCCGAACTGGGACACCGTGCTCACGTGCGCGCCTCCTCGGTGCCGTCCCGCGGCTCGCGTGCTCCACCGCCGGGTCCGTCTCCCCCGGTTCCGTTGTCCGCGGGATCCCGGCCGGGCCCTTCGTCTCCGGGGCCGTCGTCGCTGCCGCTGCCCTGTCCGCCGCCGCGATCCTGCTCACCGCCGTGGCCGGGGCTCGGGCCGGACACCTGTTCGGCGGACCGGGGCGGATCGGCGTCGGCGTCCAGGCCGTCCCCCGGCTGGCCGAGGGAGAGCATCAGGCGGGCCAGCGCGGGCAGGCACAGCAGTTGGGGGATCCAGCTGCGCAGGCCGCTGTCCAGGAGCTCGGTGACGTCGTGGAAGGGCTGGTACATGGCCAGGTAGGTACCGCCGGCCATCGCCGCACCGGCCAGGGTCAGCGTGACCGCCACCGTCCAGGGCGCGGCCAGGTGGCGCAGCACGGGTCCGCCCAGTGTCGGGGTTCCGGGACGTGCGTGGCGGAGCCGCTCGGGTGCCGCGCGCCCCAGCCACCACATGGCGAGCAGGATCAGGCCGACGAGGGCGGCGCCGGCCGCCCCGGCCACCCACACGCCGAAGGCCAGGCCCAGAGGCAGAACCGCCCGGCGCGCGAGCCATCCGGGACCGGCCTCGGGCAGGTCCCGGTCACCCACGGGCTCTCCGGCGCGCAACCGTTTCCCGCCGGGCAGCCAGCGGCGGGGCCACATCGCCGATACGGCCAGGAGCACGACCAGGCCCGCTCCGATGCCGAGGGAGGCGTGGTAGGAGGTGTCGGGGGTGTAGGAGAGCGTGACGGTGCCGCTGCTCCCTTCTGGCAGGATCCAGGCCTGTTTCCAACCTTCCAGGCGCTGGGGTTCCAACGGCCGGTCGGAGCCCTCGAGGGCGGCCTCCCAGCCCTCGTTGAAGTTCTCGTTGACCACGAGCAGGCTCTCGTCCTCGACGTCGACGTCGAAGCTGCGTCCGCTGGGTCCCCACCCGTGCAGGGTCTCGACCTCGTTCATGGACACTTCGTCGCGGGCGCCGACCGGGTCGGCGGACTCCACGAGCGCCGAGCGGACCTCGTAGCGGTTGCCGGGTTCGACGACCACCTGGTTCTCCCCCGGTTCCAGGTCGAGACCCGTGCAGGCCTCGTAGGGCAGGGGGCGGCCGGTGAGCTGGTCGGCGAGGGTGCCGCCGCTGATCCGGGTCTCCACCCGTTCGCCGTTGACGCGCAGGGTCGGACCCAGGCCGCACGTGGTGGAGGCCTCGCCCTCGGGCAGCGCATCGACCTCGCTGACACCGGGCAGGGAGATCCCGCCGACCTCCAGGGCCTGCCCCTCGGGGCGCTCGAAGGTCACCCGCAGCTCGTCGGCGGTCAGGGCGCTGAAGTCGACACGGCCGCTGCCGTCGAGCCAGCCCTCGCGGACCTGTTCGTCGCCCTCGACGGTGACCTTGATCGGCCGCATCACGCTGTCGGCGCGGGGGAAGTCGACCTCCAGATGGTCGATCTCGGTGGCCTGGCCGAGCTCGAGGTCGAGCCAGGGGCTCTTCTCCTCGGGGTCCGGGTACCAGACGGTGCCGTCCTCGTCGTCCAGGGCGCCGCGCCCCATGGCGGCGGGATGCTGGACGGCGGTCGATGAGGCCGTCACGTGTGGGTAGGGGCTCGCCCGGTTGGCGGAGTTCTCGGCCTCCCGGGGATCGGTGAGCACGACCTGGCCGGAGATGCCGTGGGATTCGGCAGCAGCCTGGTCCGACAACGCGAAGGTGCGGTCGAGGCCGCGGGCGTCTTCACCCTGGACCTGGAGTCCGGGGTTGCACACCCAGGCGTGCGAGCCCTCCATACAGCCGGGCACGGTGCCGGTGGAACCGGTGAAGAGCAGGGTCCCGGTGTCGTCGGGTCCGGGCACGTTCAGGGTGCGGCCGGCCTCCAGCCCGGGCAGGGCGATGTCGGAGATACCCACGCGGGTCCCGAAACGGTACTCCGGTTCCCAGGCGAGTTCGTCCACCCGTACCCGCAGCGTGCTGGTCTCGCCGGTGGGGGCGGTGACCTCCTGGGGTTCGTCGGTCTCCTCGACGGTGACCTCGGAACTGCCCTCGTCGGTGATGAGGCTGACCGTGGAGGGCGGGGGCTCCTCGGCGAACTGTTCGAAGGTGAGGGTGAGCCCGTCGAGGTCGCGCGGTTCGGCGAACTCGATCTCCACCCATTCGCCGATGGCGCCGGTGAAGACACTGGAGCGCCAGGACGTGCTCAGGTCGTCGTCGAGCGCGGCGTGCGGGGCGCGCCCGGGGTCGCGGTCGGAGGGGCGGGCGTCGGCGCCGCTCTCGGTGGAGGAGGCACGCACGGACTCGATCCCGAGGTCCTCGGCGTGGCCGACGTAGTCCTCCCAGGCGGGGTCCATGATGTCGGGCGCGGGGACGTCGCGTTCGAGTTCCTGGTCCTCGGTGAGGGTGGCGGAGACGTTGTTGCGCACGTCGGGGTAGACGACCTCGCGGCGGCGCGCGGAGTCGGTGACGATGGTGTCCTCGGCGGGCAGGTCCTCGGCCCGGGGGTCGTCGCCGAGCACGACGGGCCGGTCGTCGCCGAGCACGCCTGCCTCGGCCAGGTGGAGCATGGATTCGGGGCCGCCGGTCACCCGCACCGCCTCGTCGGCGGGCACGGTGCCGACCGCTGGTGCGGCCTCCTCGACCTCGTAGACGGTCAGGGAGGGGTGGGGCTGGTCGAACCACTGCGAGGCCGACCGGTGGTCGAGGGAGCCGACGGTCGCCCCGAAGGTCTCGGCCTCGGTGATGCCCGGTGACTCCTGCAGGGCCTGGTGCACGCGGGAGGGCCAGGCGCCGTTGAGGTCCACGCGCTGCAGGTCGTTGCGGACGACCAGGTGGGTCACGCCCATGCGGGCCAGGGTGTCGGACAGCCCTTGGGAGCCGCGGCCGGAGGAGACACGCTGGTCGATCTCCTGGGTGAGCCGGGAGGCGCCGGCCGACCCCCAGGGGATGATCTGGTGGTTGGTCCAAGCGCCTTCCAGGAGCGGTTGGAGGGGTTCGTCCATGGGGCGGCCCCACTCGTACTCGCCGCGGGCCGATCCCGGCACGGCCATGGTCATGCCCGGGTCATCGGAGTTCTCGTCGAGCCAGTCGGCCGCCTCGTGCCAGTAGTCGGGGATCGCCTCGTAACCGCCGGCCGGGGCGATTCCGACGGTGCCGATGGGGATGAGGGTGATGAGGAAGACCGACGAGGTGGCCCCGGCGACGGTGCGCCGTACCCGGCCGGAGACCTG
Source organism: Nocardiopsis xinjiangensis YIM 90004 (assembly GCF_000341145.1). Classification (GTDB taxonomy): domain Bacteria; phylum Actinomycetota; class Actinomycetes; order Streptosporangiales; family Streptosporangiaceae; genus Nocardiopsis; species Nocardiopsis xinjiangensis. The sequence goes on along the minus strand of NZ_ANBE01000010.1, from coordinate 30,284 downwards.
TTCACCGCGGCGCTCGGCCCGGTCGCGGGCGACGACGACGGGCAGGTGCGCCAGCCCCAGCACGACGGGCAATCGGATGAGCGCGTCGAATTTGTGGATGTTGCGGAACGGGGCGAGGGTTCCGTCGAAGAGGTCCCGCATGGTCTCGGCGAAGGGGCCGGTGAGGGGCCCGGTGTAGCCGGCCACCACGATCGCGGTCCCGAGCAGGAGCGTGGAGATGAGGAAGAGCCGTTCGGGCGTGCGCCGGTTGATGAGACCGGCCAGACCCAGCCCGGCCACGAGCGCGGTGGCGGCGATCAGCCACGGGGTGGTGGACAGTTCCGCGCCGGCGGGCAGGGCGGTGTTGCCCTGGTCGGGCAGGAACCCCATCCAGTTGGAGGTTCCGCGCAACGAGTTCAGCAGCGAGGTCACCTCGGTGGTGACAGCGGCGTCCTCGGTGTAGGGCATGAACGAGTACACGTACCGCGACATGAGCAGCAGCGGCACGATGTACCAGAACGAGGCCAGGACCAGGGCCAGGGCCCACCAGCCCATGAGGCGCCACTTGCGGGGCCCGTTGGCGCGGGTGAGCAGGTAGATCCCCGGCACGGCCAGGACGGCGAGTTCGGAGGCGGCGTTGGTGCCGCCGCACATGAGGAAGGCCAGGCCGGAGAGCAGGGCCATGCGCGCGGGCGGGTACCCGCGTCTGGCGCCCAGGATCAGTGGGAGCAGGATCCACGGCATGAGCAGCATGGGCTGCAGTTCCGCGGAGTTGTAGGACAGCAGCGTGAGCACACGCGGGGCGAGCGCGTAGGCGAGACCGGCCAGGATGCGGGTGTTGACGGTGCCGACGCCGAGCGCCTGGGCGACCTTGTAGGTGCCGACGAAGGCGGCGACGAGCAGCACGGCCATCCACAAGCGCTGGATGAGCCAGTCGGGCATGCCCACCACGTCGAAGAGGGCGTGGAAGGGGCCGTTGGGGAAGAAGTACCCGTAGGCCTGGTTCTGGATCTGCCCGAAGTAGGAGGCATCCCACAGGTGCAGGGCACGTTCCATGAACCCCAGCGGGTCCGCCGTCATGTCGAGCTTGGTGTCGCTGACGATCTTGCCGGGGTCGATGCTGGCCGCCAACGCTCCCAGGAGCAGGCACACCGTGAGGACCTTCAGCCGCGCGAGCAGCTTGTCGTCCAGGGGTCCGCTGGGGGCGGACGGTGTACCGGGGTCCTCCGGGCCGCGCTTGGCGGAGGGGGCCGCCGTAGTCACGTGGTCGTTTTCCTACCCGCTGGGTTGTTCGGGCCGCCGGGGGGCGTGCTGTCGGTGAGTGCGAGTTCCCTCGCGACCAGGCGGGTCATGCACGCCCCGCTGGCCTCCCAGGTGAACCGGGCGGCCCAGGCGCGGCAAGCGTGACGGACCTCCTCGGCACGCCGGGGATCGGACAGTTCCTTGAGGGCGCGGGCGACCACGTCGCTGAGGCTCTCGCCGTCGCGGACGAGCCACCCGGTCTCGCCGTCACGGACCGAATCGCGAAGTCCGTCCACATCGTAGGCCACTGTGGGGACCCCGAGACGGGCGGCCTCGATGACGGTGAGGCCCCAGCCCTCGAACTCCGAGGCGGTGACGTGGAGGGTGCAGGCGCCCAGGAGCGCGTTCTTGTCCTCCTCGGGCAGGAAGCCGTGGATGCGCACACGGTCGGCGTTGTCCTCGCGGTGGATCTGCTCGTCGAGGCGCTCCCCCTCGGGGCCGCGGCCGATGACGTGTACACGCAGATCGGGGTGCTGGTCGCGGAGCAGACCGGCCAGCGCGGCGACCCGGTCGACCCGTTTCTGGACGACCAGGCGGCCGAGGCTGACCAGGGCGGGGCTGCCGGCCTCCTCGGGGGTGGGGGCGTCGTCGAGGGGTCTGCGGTTCCCGGGCAGGCCGCCGTTGTGCACGATCTCGACGGGGGCGCGCCAGCCGAGCTTGTCGCGCATGGCCCGGCGGGAGGACTCCGAGACGGTGACCGTGGTGCAACGGCGGTAGACGAAGGAGGCGACGGTCGACTCCATGAAGCGCCCGAACCAGGCCAGGGGCGCGGAGAAGTAGGCGTCGAACTGCAGGTCGTGGACATGGTGCACGACGCTGACGACCCGGGTGCGGCGGCGCAGCACGAGGCGGGACAGGAACGGGATGCCGTTCATGCAGTCGAAGGCGAGCTGGTACTCGCGGCGCCACAGGGCGAGCCAGACCATGACCCGGGGGTAGACGGTGAAGCGGCCTCCCATGCGGCGGATGACGATGCCGTCCTTGGTCTCCACCCGGGCCTGGTCGGGCTCACGGCTGGTGAGGAAGGTGACGATGGCGCCGCGTTCGGCCAGGTGGCGGCTGATGCGCCAGGCGTACTCCTCGGCCCCGCCCGCGGCGGACTGCCAGGGGTCGCGCCAATTGATCATCACCAGCCGGACACCGTCGAGACGTGGTCCGAGGTCGATGGGGACCTCCGTGGGGGCGGGGGCGGACGCCGGGGCCGCTGGAGGCGCGGGGAGCATGGCGGTGGGCTCGGTGGCCGAGGGAGGATCGGCCACCGACCGATCGGGGGTCTTGGAGAAGACCACGCACTCTCCTTCCGCGCGGGATTCCCGGTGGGAGCCATGAGCATGATGACAACGCGTGACTTTCCGGGCACGCGGAGCAAGGGGGCGGGGGTGTGCAGACCGCGCGCCTGACAGGCCCTCGACCGGACGTCGACGGGTCAGCGGCCGGGGCCGCCGGGGATCGGGGCGGGCGCCCCGCCCGGGGGCGAGGCGCCCTCGGTCCTCCGCTACGACGTCCCGGGATGTGTTCGGCGGGCACCATGGTCCTGCTGCGCATCGCGAGGAAGGCGCCCACCGGACACGTCCTAGCGGTCGCCGTAGTTGTAGAGGGTTTCGTTCACCGGCTCCGCCGTGGCGGTCGACTCCGTGGCAATACTGGTCGCCACGAAGGCGGCGCCGCCGGCGAGGGCTGCGCCGATGGCGCAGGCGGCGATTACTTTGATCACTTGGGGATCTCCTTCCGAGCACTCCGCCCCACTTTGGGACCGGGGCACTGGAGAACGAGACTAGAACCTGATCTAGCTACAGACCAGATGATTGCCACAACTGTAACTAACCCGCCAGTAACTTCCAACCCCGTTATGCCTGGTTTGTCGGCCTTTACCCGCGCTTCTGGCACACGAAGCAAGGTCAATTCGGTTCCTTCACGCACGGCCTCGAAACCCTGGCCCTCATACCAGAACCCGTTATCGACCGGATCGGACACAAGGACGTACCGCGCCCCGAGACCGCCGAGCCCGGCCGCGAGGTCCTCCGCGCGGGGCAGACCCGTCCCCGGGGCGGGGTCCAGGACCTCGGCCACTTCCCGGGCCAACGGGTCCTCACCATCGACCACGACCGTGCCGCCGTCGGCGGTACCCACGGACAGGTCGTCGTTCCAGAGCGTGCGCCGATCGAAGAGTTTGGTCGCCGGGTCAAGGGACACGACCGTCTCTCCCGACCAGTCCAGCCCCCGATAGGCGCTCCAGGGCAGCACCACGACCGACCCCGGGACGTCGTCGGCGGCCACCTCCTCCTGCACTTGGTGCCACTCGTGCGGGTAGTCGACCGGGGCCAAGCGGCCGCCGGCGCCCCAAGCCAGCCCCGGAAGCACCACCACCGGAAGCAGGGCCGCGAAAACCCCGGTCCCCATACACCACACCGAGGCACGCGCGGCGCCGGCCAGGTACCACACCGCGAACGCGATCCCCAGGGCCTGCAGGAGACCGAACGGAGCCACGTACAACTGAGCGTCCCGCAACGGGCCGAACCCGGGCCACAGGCCGATGAGCCCCGCCGTGAGCGCACGCCCGGACTCGACGACCCCCAGGAAGGCGATCACGAACCCGACCGCGGCCCCCGCCGACAGTCCCACTCCGATCACCGGACGGTCCTGCCGCCACATCCACCACGCCCACGCCGCCAGGGCGAACACACACAACGCCAGCCGCAGCAGCGCCGTGACCGGCTCGCCGTACCCGGGCGGAACGGCAGCGGCGTTCCAGACCCCGCCCAGAGCCAGCAGCGACCCCAGCTCACCGAAGGGTGTGTCCGAGCGCGGAGCGAAGGCCTCCGCCCCGCGCGGGTCCGTCACCGCTCCCCCGCTCAGGGACGGAACCAGCCACGGCAACGACACCAGGAGCAGTCCGGACACGAACAGCCCCGCACGGGACCACCACCGCGAAGTGGTCGGACCGCGGCGCCACAGCGCGACCGGACCGGCCGCCAGCGCCGAGATCAGCACCGAGGAGAACCCCCCGATCGCGGCCGGGATCAGCGCGCACACCAACCCGGCCAGGCCCCGGCCCGGCGTGCGGTCGGCAAGACGCGCGGTGGCCGCGACCACCCACGGCAGGCCCGCGTACCCGAGCAGCACGGCCCACTGCCCCAACAACAGGCGCTCGGCCACGAACGGGTTCCACACGTAGGCGACACCGGCCGCCACCGCCGCGACCGCCGTGCCCGGCCCCGGCGGCCCGTGAACGCAGAGCAACCACAGCGACAGACGCGCCGCCCCTGCCCCGCCCAGGGCGAAGACCGCCAACAGCAACCCCGACTGCACCAGGTCGCTCGGCACGACCGCCGACAGGGCCGCGACCACCACGTCGCTGGGGATCGCCCGGGGGAACCCGTCCGCACCGGCCAGCGCCGCCCCCACCGACGGGTCCGGCACGAACACCATGTCGTAGCGCAGCACGAAACCGCGCCCGAGTGCGGGGCCGAGCGCGAGCACACCCGTCACCAGACCCACCGCCCACGGCAGGAGCCGAGCGGTCCAGGAGCCGCGCATCAGCCCTCCAGCAGCACCGGGTCGGAGAACCCGCCCCGGACGTAGTCGCGGTAGGAACGCACGACCGCCTCGTACGGGCCGGACACGGTCGGCCTCCACAGGAGATCGGAGCCGACCGGCCCCTGGCTCGCCCAGCCCCCGCCCTCGTTCGGGCCCTGCCCGTCACGGGGTTCACAGACCCGCTCACCGCTTCCCGGGGGTTGCGGGGGCTCCTCCGGAGCGGGCGGCGGCGAGGGCTGAGGCGGGGGCGAGGGTGAGGGCGAGCGCGGCGGATCGGGGGCAGGCGGAGCGGGCTCCCCCTGGTCGCCGTCGAGCCCGTCGCTCCCGTCGTCATCGGTGTCCCGTCCGGGCGGTTCGAGCGGAAGCGGCCGACGGCTCTCGTCGCGCACCGAGCACTCCAAGGCGCGCACCCACACCTCGTAGTGGGAGGCGTCCGCGACCTCGTTCCACACCACCGTGCCGTCCCGGCGCACCGAGAGGCCGTCCGGCCCCGGAGGCGGATCGTCGTCGTAGACCAGCTCCAGGAGGTCGGAGGCCGCCCCGGCGTCCCGTCCCTTGTACGGGTGCACGACGAACTCGTAACCGGCCCCGCTGAGCAAGGACCCCACGAGCACCGACCTGCTCCCGCCGTCGCGTTCGACGTCCAGGGACAGCACGGTGGCCTCGTCCGGGTCGGGTCCGGTGCGCCGCTGTTCGACGCGGTAGTCCGTGGCACCGGGGACCTGCTCCCAGGAAATGCGCAGCCCGTCGTCGGCCTCCTCTGCCTCGAGCTCGGGCGGGGTCCGCGGCCCGGCCGGCATCTCCGGGAGCGGCCGGGGAAAAGGGTCGCCCACGGCCAGCGGCTCGGCGAGCGCGTCGGCGAAGGCCGCGGCGATCTTGACCTCGCCCCGGGTGTTGGGATGGACCTCGTCCCAGCTGTCGTACTCGGGCGCGTAATCCTGGGCGACCTGGGCGACCACGACCGGGGAAGCCTCGGAGGAGAGCTGTTCGGCCAGGTCCACCAGCCCCATGTTGAAGCGGTCGATGCGTGCGTTGACGGCCTCGTCGTCGCCGGTGCCCTCGGCGTGGGGCAGCTCGCCAACGACGAAGCGGGCCTTCTCGAGCGCGACCCGCACGGTCGAGACGGTCTCGCCGATGCCTTCGAGGACCTGGTCGGGGTCGTCGCCGGAGAGCAGGTCCTCGGAACCGGCCATGACCAGCAGATAGTGGGGTTCGTGCTCGGAGGCGACCTCGGCGATCCCGTCGGCCATGTCGTCCACGCTCTGTCCCCAGCGGGCGGCGTGGTCGGTGTCGAAGTCCGGTTCGGCGTAACTGTGGTCGCCGTGGGCCTCCTCCTCCAGGGAGTACATGCCGTCGCGGGGGCCGACGAAGGAGAAGTCGACACCGCTCTCCTCCAGGTGGGACCACAGGTGGTAGCGCCAGGTGTGGTCGCCGCTGCTGCCCTGGGTCAGGGCGTCACCCACCGGCATGACCCGGAGTTCGCCGTCGGGCGGCCCCGGAACGCTCGCGGGAGGGCCGTCGGCCTCCTCGCCGGTCGCGCCGAGACCCGAGGAGCCGTACTGGATCACGAGCAGGGTCACGGCCATGGCGGCGAGCATGACACCGAGCAGGCCCAGCGGCCCGGGTTCGAAACGGCGGGGGCGGCCGCTCACCGGGAGAAGGCCGCGCCAGGTGCGTCCGCGACGACCGGAGAGGGCCTGCCGGGCGCGTTCCCGCAGGCGGGAGGTGTCGAACCAGGCGGCCGCGCGCGACCACCACGAGGTCCGCTCCTCCGTTTCCCGTGGCTCCTGCACAGTGCCCCGATCCTCGACCTTCACCGCTCGCGCGTTCCGGAACAGGTTCTCACGAAGGGAACCGCCCTCTCCTCGCGCGCCTGCTCAGGCGAGCATAGGCGCACTGGTCGCGCAAAGATAGAACTGGTTATATGGAGAACGCCCCGTGCCGCCGCTCCCAGTGGCCGGGCCGCCCGGGAGGAACACCCCCGCACCACCGTCGAGCCGGAAGGCCACCCCCGTGATCGGACTCCTGGTCGCACTCCTGTCCGCCGTGACCTACACGCTGGGCCTGTCCGTGGAACAGCGTGCGCTGCACGGTTCGGAGTCGATCTCCATCCATCGTCCCCTGCACCTGGCGCGGGTACTGCTCGGCAACCCGCGTTGGGTGTTCGGATGTGTCTTCGCCGCGCTCGGCAGTATCGGGCTCATCGTGGCGCTGGGGCTGGCTCCGGTATCGGTCGTCCAACCCGCTTTCGCCGCCGGTGTGGCCTGTTCGCTGCTGGTGGTCACGATCGTCATGGGTGAGCGCATCACCCGGGGCGAGTACGCGGCCCTGGCGATCATGCCGGTGGCCCTGGGGCTGTTGAGCCTGTCGACCGGTGACGGGGCCGAGACCGGGACGACCGCGAACACCCCGCTGCTCGTGGTGGTGAGTGTGCTGACGGTCCTGGCGTGCGTGGCCGCCATGGCGACGGCCGGTGGACGCGGCAAGTACGTGTCGGCGGCGGCGATGGGCGCGGCCGCCGGTCTGGCGCAGGGCAGCGCGGGGGTCCAGGGCAAGGGCCTGGGCGGGCTGCTCGCCGACCACGGGGTGTGGGGCGCGGTGCTGCCCGCGCTGATGTCGCCCTACCCGTACCTGTACGCGCTGGGCTGGGCCGTGGGCATCGTCCTGTTCCAGACCTCGTTGCAGCGCTCGCGTGCCTCCATCACCGCACCGGTGGCCAACGTGGTCGGCAACGTCTTCACCGTCGTGGCGGGCACGGTCCTGTTCGGGGAGAGCCTGCCGGAGGACCCGGCCGCGGCGGCGCTGCGGATCGGCGGTTTCGCCCTGACCCTCGTGGTCGTGGTGCTCGTACGCGGCAACGTCGCCCAGGCCGAAGCCGACACCAGCGCCGAACGGGCGGCGCACTCCGGGGGGGTCGTGGCGGACCGGCCCCGCGACACGTGAGAGCCCCGGCGGGCTGTGCCCTGCCGGGGCTCGCGGGATCAGCGCGGCCGGGGCCTCAGGCCGCGACGGAGACGGCCTCGCGCAGCCCGGGGGCGGCGACGTCGGCCCAGGCGCGGACCACACGCTCGGGCCCGGCGGTCTCGTCGCTGGCCAGGACCAGGCCGGGTTCGGCCACCCACGCGCCCAGGTCGGCCAGGAGCACCCGCAGGTCCTCCTCGATGCCGCGGCTGCTGCGCAGGTCGTCGACGACCGTCAGAGGGACGGCGACCGCGTGGCCCAGGCCGAGCTCGGGCAGGCGGTCGAGGAAGACCTTGAGCAGGCCGGTGTAGGTGCCGTGGGCCTGGGGCGAGGCGACCAGCAGCACGTCGCTCTCGGCGACGCGTTCGAGGGCGGTCTCCAGGGCGGGCGAGGCCTCGGCGAGCAGGTCGGCTCCGAGGCCTGCGAGGTCGATGACCTCGGGGGCGCTGTGGACGCCGGCGCGGGCGCCGATCTCGTCGGCGGCGCTCAGGGCGGCGTCGTACACGGAGGAGCGGGGCCGGGGGTCGGCGACGAGCACGGTGAAGCGGGTCATGCGTAACTCCTGGGTTCGGTCAAGAACGAGCCGGAATCGACCGGAAGAAACCTCGGGGGTGGAACGGGATCGGGGCCGCTCCGCCTGGCGGCGGTGGGCCGTCGTGGGACACCGGGGAAGGCATCGATCCTCGGCCCGACACACGTGTGGACCTCGTCGTCCACAGGAGACAGGGATGGCGTGTCGGCCGACAGGGCGCTCCCGGGGCCCGGTGGGAAACGGGCCCCTGACCCAGAAGGGGATGAGCGTCCGGTGTCTGCAGAAGGCACGGGAGGAACCCGTGGCGCGGGGCGGGGCCCCGCGAAGGCGCTAGCTACGACAGAGCGCGCTCGCCTGCTGTCGGAGATCGACGTGCAGGCGCTGGACAAGCAGCTCACCGGCGGACATGCCCTCCATGATGGAGCGCTGCGGGTGCCGGAGTCAATGCACCCCCACCCGTGGGAGGCGGCCGCGGCCACCGCCCGGGACGGTCCAGCCATCGGACGGATGTCTCGGGCGGCGGGATTGCCCTGTTCCGAGGGGCGCGGTGGCCATGATGGGACAGGCGTACGACAGCATGTCCACACGGATGTAATTTGCAACACACCACGCTCTCCACGAACACCGAGACCCCGGCCACGAAGGAAGCAGGCCCCCGCATGAGTCCCACACCCGTCACCCTGACCAACGCCCGCACCGTGACCCCCGAGGGCACCCACGAGGGCTGGGTGCACGTGGACGGCGGCCGCATCACCGCCCTCGGCACCGGGGAGCCGCCCCGGGGCGCCGTCCACGACGCGGCCGGACGCTGGGTGGCGCCGGGTCTGGTCGACACCCACGTGCACGGCGGTGCCGGCCACGGATTCCCCGAAGCCGACCCGGAGGGCGCCCGGAAGACCATCGCCTACAACCGCAGGCAGGGGGTGACGTCGATGGTGGGCGGCCTGGTCGCGGCCTCGCCCGAGGACACCTTGCGACAGGTCTCTGTGCTGGCCGACCTGTGCGATGNGCGGCGCGCACGATCCCGAGCTGCTGCGCGATCCGGACACCGCCGAGTTCGACCGGTGGCTGGAAGCAGGTCGCGGGCACGTCCGCATGATCACGGTGGCGCCGGAACTGCCGGGCGCCCTGGAACTGATCCGGGCCGCGTCCTCTTCCGGAGTGGTCTCTGCGGTGGGCCACACCGAGGCCACCTACGAGGAGACCGTGGCCGCCTTCGACGCGGGCGCGAGTGTGGCCACACACCTGTACAACGCGATGCGCCCGCTGGGGCACCGCGATCCCGGTCCGATCGCGGCGGCGCTGGGCGATGACCGGGTGGCGGTGGAGCTGATCCTGGACCTGGTGCACGTCCACGCGGGGGCGGCGCAGGTGGTCGTGGACGCCGCCGGCCCGGGGCGGGTCTCGCTGGTCACCGACGCGATGAACGCGACGGGTCTCGGCGACGGAGAGTACACACTGGGGGGCCTGCGCGTGCGGGTGAGCGGCGGAGAGGCGCGTGTGGCGGAGACCGGGGCGATCGCCTCGAGCACCATCATGTTGCCCCGAGCGGTACGTAACGCGGTGCGGCACCTCGGGGTTCCGGTCGCGGACGCGGTGCGGTCGGCCTCCTCCGTCCCGGCGGGCGCACTGGGCCTTCCGGACGTGGGCCGGGTCGAGGCGGGCGCACCTGCGGACCTGGTGGTGCTCGACGAGGAGCTCGCGGTCGCCGAGGTGATGTATCGCGGGGCGTTTGTCGGGTAACGGCGTGTCGTAGGCACAGTACGGACCAGTAACTTAACAGTGCGTGACAATGGCGGTAGGGCATCGAGGAGAAAGCCCCATGCTCGACAGGAAAGGATCTGCCATGGCCCAGTCGAGACAGGCAAAGGACGAGCAGCCGACCCGAGTGCCCTCCGAGGAGAGCGGACACCTCGGCAAGCTCGCCACCGAGTTGTCCGGCTACGGTGTCGAGGCCGACGTCGTGGACGCCGACCCGCCCTACCTGCGCGTGAGCAGTCCGGACAACAAGTACGCCGTGGAGGACGTCATCTGCGAGCGCCGCGAACACGATTGCGTGTTCATCGCCTCCTTCGGCGTCCACTTGGGCAGCAGCGGCAGCCTCGGCGTCACAGCGCACAAGCTCGCGTGGCTGGTCGGGGCGACCGTGCCCTGACGCATCGTCGTACTTCGGCGGGGCGGCGTCCGGTCCGGCGCCGCCCCGGCACCGGTCGGGGACGGTACCCTCCGCTCCCATGATCGACGACGCGGATCCTCGAGCCCCACTCGACATGGTCGAGACGCTCTCCGAAGGCCCTGGACGAACATGATCACCTCTGAGGACGACCTGGGACATCCGGTCCCCCTGGACTCGTCCCCACGCCGTGTGGTCTCCCTGGTGCCTTCCCTGACCGAGACCCTCGCCCACGCCCGGCCCGGCCTGTTGGTCGGCGCGACCGTATGGTGCACCCACCCGGCCGATCTGGACGTCGAACGGGTGCGCGGCACCAAGAACCCGCACCTCAGCCGCATCATCGAGCTCGCCCCCGATCTCGTGGTCGCCAACCGCGAGGAGAACCGGCGCCGCCACGTGGAGGCCCTGCGCGCGGCCGGGATCACCGTCTGGGTGACCGATATCCGTACCGTCACCGACGCCTTCGTCTCCCTGCGCCGCTTGCTGGCCGTGTGCGGCCTGCCCGTACCGGCCTGGCTGCCCGAGGCCGAGCACCTGTGGTCCGCTTCCCCGACCGAGGGCCCTCGGGTGGCCGTCCCGATCTGGCGGGACCCGTGGATGTTCGTCGGCGGCGACACCTTCGCGCACGACGTGTTCGCCCGTCTGGGCGCCGTCAACGTGTGCGCGCACCGCGAGGGGCGTTACCCCGCCGTTTCTGCCGAAGAGGTCCTCGGCGACGGCACCGAGCTCGCAGTTCTCCCGGACGAACCCTATGCCTTCGGGCCCGACGACGGCCCCGAGGCCTTCCCCGGCGTGCCCTCGGTGTGTGTCTCCGGCCGGGACCTGACCTGGTACGGCCCGTCCCTGGTCCCCGCCCATACGCGCCTACGCGCCGCGCTCCACGCACCGTGACCACAGACGGCCGCACGGAACCCCACCCGAGCCGGCCTCCGCCCCGAGAAGCAACGGACGAGCAAGGGACCGGCCACCCCGGCCACGACAAACCCCCGGGCGCGAGCGCAAGCGAGCGCACACCGGGGGCACGGGGGGTCGTTCCCCCCAAAAAAAGAAGGGCCCTGCGCGGGCGGACGGAGTCCGCCGAGCAGGGCCCGTCTCGTGGAGGTGGCGGGAATCGAACCCGCGTCCTTCAGTGTCGAACCAGGGCTTCTCCGGGTGCAGTACGTCGTATCGTTCTGCTCGGCCCCAGCGCTTGGACGTACACATCGCCGACAGGCCCAGCCACGTGGATGTCCCGTCCGGCCCCGTGGCCTGATCCGGACGGTGAGTCATCTAGCTGGTGCCGGTACCTGAGCCGATGACGAGCTCAGACCGACAGAGTCGCGATCGCTACTTAGGCAGCGAGGGCGAACTCAGTGCGCTTGGAATTGGCACTTGTGTTTAGCGCGAATGCATGATTAACGAGGCGGCAAACGCGATCCTCGACCCGCTTCCCCTCGGCACAATCACCGAAGTCGAAACCGATCACCCCCTGTGGAGTTGTCAAAGCCACCCCCGTGGGGGCGACCGACGCGTGAGCGACGCATGCTCACGTCTCTCACTCTACCCCTAGAACGGTGTGGGCACCAAGTGCATTCCCGATGGCCGGTACTGGATGCCGGAACAAGGAGAAACCCCCGTGAGCGCGGACTCCAGAGGCGGTCGACGCGGCTCACGGGGGCGGCCGGCAGGGTCGAACCAGCCTCGGGATACCGGCAGGGCCTCCCCCGAGTTGAGGTCCTGCCCTCGCGGTCGGATCGCAGACCCCTCTTCGCGAACCCGACTCACCTGGTAAGACGCACTCGGGCCCCCGGAGGGTTGCTCCGGGGGCCCGAGATGAAGATCGGTTCCGCCTGCCCTACTCGGGCCCGGACAGGTCGGCCTCGGTCGGCTCCTGGGCGGGCAGTCCCTGCTCCTCCACGCCGGGGGAACCGAGCTCGGTCAGGAACGACTGCACGCCCATGACGGCATAGGGCTGCCACAGCGACACCGAAGGGTCCACCTCGGCGACCAGGGCGAAAGCGACGCCGTCCTGGTATCCGACGAACCAGTGGAGGGAGAGGTCATCGCCCTCGACCCGCGACCACTGGCCGTGCAGGTCGGGCCCGCCCACGGCCAGCTCCGGCATCATCCGCTGGTCGACGGCGTCGCGCATGCCCTCGCGGACGACCTCGAGGTGTTCCTCCTGGAAGGGCGAGGTCTCCTCCTGCTCGGGGCCCTCCTCACGGATGAGGGTGGGGGCGTGCCAGTTGCCGTCGGCGATCGCACCGGCAGCCAGCGCCATGGACAGCGGGCTGACCTCGATCCCGTGCTCGCCGATCATCGCGGAGGCCACGTCGGCCTCCTCGTCGTTGATGTCGATCGAGCCGGGGTCGGAGGGCAACGGCATCTGCCAGTCCGCTCCGATACCGAAACGCCCCGCTGTGTCGGCGATGTTGTCGGCGCCCACCTGATCGGCGAACTGCGCGTAGGCGACCGTGCAGGCGTAGGAGAGGTTGCGCACCAGGTCGGGCTCGCCGGCGAGGTAGCCCTGGCTCGGATTGACGAAGGTACGCCCGCCCACCTCGGCCTGTGCGGCGCACTCGGAGGTGGTCTCCCGAGTGACCGTGCCCGACTCCAGGGCCGCCATCGTCGAGATGAGGGTGAAGACGGGCCCGGGCGGGAAGGAGCCGTTGAGCGCACCGTCGTCGGTGGCGCTCTCGGAGCCGTTGGCGGCGGCGAGGATCTCCCCGTTGTCGGGGTCGACGGCCACCATGTAACCGTTGTCCGGCAGGGTCTCCACGGCCGACTCGGCGGCGCTCTGGACCCCCGAGTCGAGGGTGGTCTGGATCTGGCCGCTGAGCTCGCCCTCCCAGGAGTCCAGGACGTCGGTGACCTCACCGCCGGCGTCGAGCGCCACGACCTGGGTGGTGGCCGATCCGGCGAGCTCGTTCTGGAAGATGCTCTGCAGCCCGTTCAGCCCGACGGTGTCCCCCGCCTGGTAGGGGCCGGGAACGCGGGCCGAGACACGGTGCTCGGAGGTGCCCGCGACATCGCCCACCAGGGAGGGTGCCAGCGCGGGAGTCATGTTGACCTCGACCTCCTGGGTCTCCGCACCGGCGATCTGGGAAGCCTGGCGCAGCAGGGAGGCGTCGACGTTGGCGTCGCGGAGGAGCACCAGTGGTTGGAACTCCTCCGGTGGGGCCGACCGTACGCGCTGCAGCAGCGGGTCCGGGTCCTCGTCGAGGAGGTCGGCCAGTTCGGAGACGCCCTCCTCCTTGTCGTCCATCGCCGAAGGCAGCACACCGAAGGCGGTGACACTGTCGGGGGTGACCAGGGAGGAGCCTTCGCGGTCGAGGATCTGGCCGCGCTCCTGGCTCTGGTAACTGACGGCGAGGCGTTCGCCCTCGCTCAGTTCGGGGTGGACCACACTCGGGGACCAGGAGATCTCCCAGCCGTCGGGGCCCCACTGCAGGGGCATCTCACCGGTGTAGGTCCAGGTGGGATCGCCGATCCCGAGGTCGGCGTTGGCCTCGAACTCGGCCGTGGCGCTCTCGCCGTCCTCCGAGATCAGGCCCAGGTCGAACCTGAGGGAGGCCAGGTCGAGCTGGTCGTGCACGTCCGCCAGGGTCGACTCGACCTCCGCGGCCTCGACGTCGGTGTAACGAGCGGCCTCTGCGTAGTCGCCGTCCTGCCACGCGAGCAGGAAGGACCTGACCGCCACCTCGGGACTGGGGTGGGGCGTGCACGCCACGAGGCTCACGGTGGCGAGCAGACCGGTTCCGGCGGCCGCGATGCGGCCCAGGGGACGGGGGGACACCTTGTGTGTTCCTTTCAGGCGCCTCAGCGGCGGCGGCGAAGCGCGCGCTCGATGTCTCGCTTGGCCTCGCGTTCGGCGATCGCATGGCGCTTGTCGTACTCACGCTTACCGCGGGCGAGGGCGATCTCGACCTTGGCCTTGCCATCACTGAAGTAGAGCGACAGGGGCACCAGGGTGCGGCCCGGCTCCCGGGTCTTGCCGATCAACCGGGAGATCTGCTCGCGGTGCAGGAGTAGTTTACGTGATCTGCGGGAGGAGTGGTTGGTCCAGGTTCCCTGTGAGTACTCCGGGATGTGGACGTTGTTCAGCCACACCTCGCCGTCGTGGATGTGCGCGAACCCGTCGACCAGTGAGGCACGGCCCTGCCGCAAGGACTTGACCTCGGTACCGGTCAGGACCATGCCCGCCTCGTAGGTCTCGTCGATGTGGTAGTCGTACCGGGCCCGCCGGTTCTTCGCGATGGGCTTGCTACCGGCTTCCTGCGCCACAGTGAGCTCCCTTCATGGCGTCGGGGGGTCCACACCTGGGACCCCCCGGATCAAACCCTGTGCGCACTCTCGATCGTCAGACCTTGAGGTAGCGGCGCAGGGTGAGGAACGAAGTGATCGTACACAGCAGCACACCGAGGATGATCGACATTCCGATCACGTAGAGCAGCGAGCCCGTTCCGAGGGACACGTCGAACTGGAACCAGCCCTCGATCTGGGTGAGGAGCGTGAACCTGGTCGCGACGATGAACCCGGATGCGATCATGCCACCGATCAGACCGGCGATGGCGCCTTCCAGCAGGAACGGTAGCTGGATGTAGAAGTTCGAGGCACCGACCAGACGCATGATGCCGGTCTCCCGCCGTCGGCTGTAGGCCGACAGGCGGATGGTGTTTCCGATCAGGAGCGCGGCTGCGGCCAATTGGACGCCCGCGAGCACAAGGGCGGCCCACTTGAGTCCGTCCAGCAGTCCGAAGAACTGCTCCAGCACGCTCTGGTCGTCGGAGACCGAGTCGACACCCGAGGCACCTTCGACGGCGTTGCGCACGGTGTCGTACTCGTTGGGATCGGCCAACTGCACCCGGAAGTTCTCCGGGATGTCGCCCTCCTGGGCGGCACCGGCCAGGGCCTCGTTGGTGGAGCCGAGACGCTCCTGGAAGTCCTGCCAGGCCTCTGCCTCGGAGAGGAACTCGTAGTCGGCGACCTCGGACTGTTCCTCGAGGATCGACTCCATGTTCTGCCGGTCCTCGTCAGTGGCGGGACCGTTCTCCTGGCAGGCCGGGGCCGGAGAGATCTCGTTGCACATGTAGACCGTCAACGTGATCCGCTGGTCCCAGTAGTTGCGCATCTCGGTGACCTGCTGATTGACCAGCAGGCCCGCCCCGAAGAGCGCCAAGGAGATGGCCACCGTCGTGATGACGGAGATGGTCATCGTGAGGTTTCGACGCAGGCCGATCCACGTCTCGGAGAGAACGAATTGTGCTCGCATGGTCTGTTAAAGGTCCGTCCTTCGGGGCTTCGCCGCGTCGTTCCTCGATACCGGGAACCCTTGTGCGGGTCGGTCCGGGTCAGTACGCCTGGCCGTAGACGCCGCGGGACTGGTCGCGTACGACGAGCCCCTCTTCCAGTTCGATGACGCGCTTGCGCATCGAGTCGACGATGGCCGCGTCGTGGGTGGCCATGACCACGGTCGTGCCCGTGCGGTTGATTCGGTCCAGCACCTTCATGATGCCGATGGAGGTCGCGGGGTCGATGTTTCCGGTGGGCTCGTCGGCCAGCAGGATCTGCGGGCGGTTGACGAAGGCGCGGGCGATGGCCACGCGCTGCTGCTCACCACCGGAGAGCTCGTGGGGCATCCGGCCGGCCTTGCCCTCGAGGCCGACGAGTTCGACGACCTCGGGCACGACCTTGCGGATGAACCGTCGGGGCTTACCGATGACCTCCAGCGCGAACGCGACGTTCTCGAAGACGTTCTTGTTCGGCAGCAGGCGGAAGTCCTGGAACACGCAGCCGATACGGCGGCGCAGGTGCGGCACCTTCCAGTTGGACAGGCGCGCGAGGTCCTTGCCCGCGACGTGCACGCGCCCCTTGTCGGGCTTCTCTTCCTTCAGTACCAGGCGGAGGAAGGTCGACTTGCCGGAGCCCGACGGGCCGACCAGGAATACGAACTCGGCCTTGTCTACGTCAATGGAAACGCCGTCGAGCGCGGGGCGCTTCTGGGTCGTGTAGACCTTGGTGACGTTGTCGAAGTGGATCACAGGCGCATCACAAGGTTCTCGAAGGTATGGGCGGCCGCGGTGGAGCGAGGCTCCGCGCGGGGTCGTACCGGCCACGTGGCCAATCGACAGTGTAGAGGGGGAAAGGGCCCGGATTGTCCAGGGTCGCCCCTGCCCCTCGCGGCGGAACACCGCCAGACAACAGCCATGAGCATATCGGAGTCGTCAACCGATAATAACGTTCACATATAGTATTTTTGGCGGAGCCCCGGTGACGTGTGCGTCACCGTGCGCAAGCGTCGTCCGGCATCACTCCATCATGCGGACCCCTGCGGCCCGAAGAGACGCCGGGCGTGTCCTCTCCCCGGTGCGGGAGAACACACGCCCGGCCTCCTCAGTTCTCGCCGTTCTTCTCACGGCTGCGCATCCACCGGATCTCGGCGTCGATGAAACCGTCGATCTCGCCGTCGAGCACACCGCTGGTGTTACCGGTCTCCATGCCCGTCCGCACGTCCTTGACGTTCTGGTACGGGTGCAGCACATAGTTGCGCATCTGCGTGCCCCAGCTGCTGAAGGACTCACCGCGGATCTCGTCGATCTCGGCCTGTTCCTCCTCGCGCTTGCGCGCCAGCAGCTTGGCCTGGAGCATCGACATCGCCGTCGCCTTGTTCTGCAGCTGAGAACGCTCGTTCTGGCACGAGACCACGATGCCGGTCGGTACGTGGGTGATGCGCACCGCCGAGTCGGTGGTGTTGACACCCTGGCCGCCGGGGCCGCTGGCGCGGTAGACGTCCACCCGGAGTTCGGTCTCGTCGATCTCGATGTGGTCGCTCTGCTCGACCACCGGAACCACGTCCACGCCGGCGAAGGAGGTCTGGCGCCGGTTCTGGTTGTCGAACGGGGAGATGCGCACCAGGCGGTGCGTGCCGTGTTCCCCCCGCAATGTGCCGTAGGCGAACTGCGCCCTGACCACGAAGGACGTGGACTTGATACCCGCCTCCTCCGCGTAGGAGGTCTCGTAGACCTCCGCCGGGAAACCGCGCCGCTCGGCCCAACGCAAGTACATGCGCTGCAGCATCTGCGCCCAGTCGGCGGCGTCGATCCCGCCCGCTTGGGAGTTGATGCTGACGATGGCCGCGCGTTCGTCGTAGGGGCCGTTGAGGAGCGTGCGCACCTCCAGATCCCCGATGTCCTTGCGGAGCTGTTCGAGCTCGCGGTCGGCCTCGCCCCGGGTGTCGGGATCGTCCTCGGTCCGGGCCAGCTCGTAGAGCACCCCGAGGTCGTCGAGCCGTTGGCGGATGCCTTCCACCTTGCCGACCATGGACTCCAAAGCGGAGAGCTGACGCGTCACCCGCTGCGCGTTGGCCTGGTCCGACCACAGTTCCGGGTCGGCGGACTGCTCGCGCAGCTCGGCGATCTGCGTCTGCATCGCATCCATGTCCAAGACGGCGGTCACGCTCGTCAGGGTCGCCGCGAGTTCCTTGATCTTCTCTGCTGGGTCCATGTCTGCCACCCCGCCAGTCTAGAGGTCTGTGAGACCCCGGATGGACCCGGAATCCACCCGGGGCAGCGCGAGGGGCGCGCGGCCCCGGCCGCGCGCCCCTCGTGGTTCTCTTGTCGTTCGTCGCCGTGACCGGCTCAGTCGACCAGACCGCGGAACGAGCGCAGCGCCACCGACAGGGTGGCCAGGTCGAACCGCTCGTTCTCCTGGATCTCCGACAGGGTGATCCCGGTCCGGCCGATCTTGTCCTCGTTCTGCTTCGACCACTGGTCGATGAGGTCGGACGTCGAGTCGCCCTCCCCGCCGGACTCCAGGACCCGCCCGGTCAGGTCGGCGTGCACGGCGTACAGGTCGTCGCGCAGCGCCGCCCGTGCCGTGGTGACCCAGCGGTCGTCGCGCGGCAGGTCGATGATGCGCTCACGCCACCAGCTGATGTCGAGCCGGTCGGCGAGCTCGAAGTAGAGCTCGGCGACCTGCTCCAGCGAACGGCCGGTGCGATGGGTGATCTCCACCAGGTCCAGGGAGGAGTAGGCCGGCACCATGGCGGCGACCCGCTCGGCGAGCCCGGTCGGCACGCCCACGGCGGTGTAACGGTCGCGGCGCTCCTCGAAGGCCTCCCGGTCGCGGCCGCGCAACAGCCCGACCATGTGCGACAACACCTCCCCGATGCCCTCGGAGAAGTAAGCGGTCTCGCTGCGGATGTCGAACGGGAAGGACCGGTGCCGCAGCACCCACCGTGCGGCCCGCTCGGCGAGCTTGCGGGTCTCCAGCAGCAGGGTGAGCCGGGCGTCGACACTGACGTCGTGCTCCAGTGCCTCGACCTCGTCCCAGAAGCCGCGCAACCCCAGGGCCTCCTGGACGACCAGGTAGGCGCGGGCGATGTCGGCCTGGCCGGCGCCGAGCTCCTCGTTGAGGCGGAACGCGAAGGTGATCCCGGAACGGTTCACCATCTGGTTGACCACCTGGTTGACGATGATCTCCTTGCGCAGCGGGTGCGCGGCCACACCTTCGGCGAAGCGCTCCGACCGCAGCGGCGCAGGGAAGTAGTCCGTCAGTGTCTGCTCGAGGTAGGGGTCGTCGGGCAGGTCGGACAGACCGATCTGCTCCTTGAGGGCGATCTTGGTGTAGGAGACCAGGGTGGCGAACTCCGGACCGGTCAGCCCCTTGCCGGCGGCGCGGCGTTCCGCGATCGCCTTGTCGGAGGGCAGGTTCTCCAGCTTGCGTTTGAGGACCTTGTTGCGCTCCAGGTGGCGCATGTAGCGGCCGTGGACGTGCAGCATCGACCCGGCCTGCTTGCGGGCGGCCGCGAGCAGGTTGTTCTGCGCGTAGTTGTTCTCCAGGGCCAGGTCGGCGACCTCGTCGGTCATGTCGAGGAACAGCTGGTCGCGGTCGGGCTTTTCCATGTTGCCCGCACGTACCTCGCGGTCCAGCATGATCTTGATGTTGACCTCGTGGTCGGAGGTGTCCACACCCGCGGAGTTGTCGATGAAGTCCGCGTTGACACGTCCGCCGTTGCGGGCGAACTCGATGCGGGCCGACTGGGTCAGACCCAGGTTGCCGCCCTCACCGACGACCTTGGCACGCAGGTCGGCGGCGTCGACGCGGACCTGGTCGTTGGCCTTGTCGCCGACCTCGGCGTGCGTCTCGGCGGAGGACTTGATGTAGGTGCCGATACCGCCGTTCCACAGCAGGTCGGTCGGGGCGGTGAGCACGTACCGGATGAGTTCGTCCGGGGTGACCTCGTCGACGTCCTCGTCGATGCCCAGTGCCGCCTTGATCTGCGGGGTCGGGTGCACGGACTTGGCGGTGCGCGGGTACACACCGCCGCCCTCGGAGATCAGGGACAGGTCGTAGTCCTCCCAGGTGCTGCGCGGCAGACGGAACAACCGCTCGCGCTCGGCCCAGGAGGTGTGCGGATCCGGGTCCGGGTCCACGAAGACGTGGCGGTGGTCGAAGGCGGCCACCAACCTGATCTCCTTGGACAACAGCATGCCGTTGCCGAACACGTCACCCGACATGTCGCCGATGCCGACCGCGGTGAAGGGCTGGGTCTGGGTGTGCACGCCCATCTCGTCGAAGTGGAACTTGACCGATTCCCAGGCACCCCGGGCGGTGATGCCCATGGCCTTGTGGTCGTAGCCGACCGATCCGCCGGAGGCGAAGGCGTCACCCAGCCAGAAACCGCGCTCCACGGAGATCTCGTTGGCCGTGTCGGAGAAGGTCGCGGTGCCCTTGTCGGCCGCCACCACCATGTAGGAGTCGTCGCCGTCGTGCCGGACTGTGCGCTCGGGGTGGATGACGGAGCCGTCGGCGAGGTTGTCGGTCACGTCGAGCAGACCGCTGATGAACTGCTTGTAGCAGGAGACGACCTCGGCCATGACCTCTTCGCGGCCCGCGCCCTGGGGCAGGCGCTTGCAGACGAAGCCGCCCTTGGCGCCACTGGGCACGATCACCGAGTTCTTCACCATCTGGGCCTTGACCAGGCCGAGAATCTCGGTGCGGAAGTCCTCGAAGCGGTCGGACCAGCGCAGGCCGCCGCGGGCGACGGAACCGAAGCGCAGGTGCACGCCCTCCACCCGCGGGGAGTAGACGTAGATCTCGGACCGGGGCTTGGGCTGCGGCAGGTCCGGGATCGTCTGCGGGTCGAGCTTGAGAACCAGGTACGGGCGGCCCTGGTAGTGGTTGGTGCGCAGCGTGGCGTTGATGGCCGCCAGGAACAAGCGCAGAATGCGGTCGTGGTCCAGGCTGGCCACGGAATCGAGTTCGGTCCCGATCTCGGTCAGGAGCGCCTCGACGCGGTCCTGGCGGCCCTCGTTCTGCTGGTCGGGGTCGAACCGGGCCTCGAACAGTTCCATGAGCAACCTGGCGATGCCGACGTTGCCCACCAGGACGTCGGCCAGGTAGTCGGGCGTGAAGGTCGACCCGGTCTGGCGCAGGTACTTGGCGTAGGCACGCAGCACGGTGAGTTGGCGCCAGTCGAGTCCGGCCCGCACCACGAGGCCGTTGAAACGGTCGGACTCGCCCAGCTCGCGCCAGGAGGCGTCGAAGGCGTGCTCGAAGAGTTTCTTCAGGCGCGCCGGGGGCAGGTCGGAGCCCCCGACGGGGCCCAGGCCGAAGTCGTAGATCCACACACGGCCCAGGTCGGACACGTTGAGTTCGTAGGGCCACTCGTCGTCGACCTGGACACCGAGGTCCTCCAACAACGGCAGCACCCGCGAGAGGGTGACGGGCTCGCCGATGCGGTAGAGGCGGAAGCGCCACGTTCCGGGCTCGGCGCCCTCGGGCCGGTAGAGGCTGGCGGAGAGCTCACCGTGGCTGTCGGCCCCGACACGCGCCGACAGCCGTTCGATCTCGCCGATGTCGCGGGCGGCGGTGACGGGGTCGTTGTCGACCTTGTAGGCCTCGGAGATCCCGGAACCGTAGTGCTTCTTGTACTCGGTGGCGCGGACCGGGCCGAAGGCGTCGGTGAGGGCGTCGTCGAGGTCGGCATCCCAGGACCGGGCGGCGCGGCGGACCTTGTCCTCCAACGCGGCCTGGTCGATGTCGGGCAGCGTGCCGCCCTCCTCGGCGCGCGCGACCAGGTAGAGGCGGGCCAGGGGGGCACCGCCGATCATGACGTTGTGGTCGGTGCTGGCTCCCTGGAAGGCCTCGGCGAGGACCTTCTGGATCTCCAGGCGCACACGGGTGCTGTACTCGTCACGCGGCATGTACACGAAGCAGGACATGTACCGGCCACCGTAGGGGTCGCGGCGCATGAACAGCTTGGTGCCGCGGCGGTCGCGCAGGCGCAGGACCCCGCGGACGATGCTGTAGAGCTCGTTGACGGGGATCTGCAGGAGCTCCTCGCGCGGGAAGGTCTCCAGCAGCTCGACGAGGTCGCGGCCGTCGTAGCTGTCGGCCTCGAACCCGGACAGCGCCAGGACCTCGGCCTGTTTGCGGCGCAGGATCGGGATCTGGGAGATGGAGGTGCTGGTCGCCTGCGGGGTGAACAGCCCCAGGAAGCGCCGCTCCCCCACGATGTTGCCCTCGGTGTCGAACTTCTTGACCCCGACGTAGTCGAGGTACTCGGGACGGTAGACGCTCGCGCGGGAGTTGGCCTTGGTGAGCACCAGCACGAAGGGCTCGCGAGCCTTGGCGCGGATCTCCGGGGGCAGGGCGGCGAAGCTCGTGGAGGTCCGGGAGTCCATGCGCAGCAGGCCCAGGCCGGTTCCGGGTTCGGGGCGCAGGGTGTCGTCACCGTTCTCGTCGGTGACGAGACTGTACTCCCGGTAACCCATGAAGGTGAAGTGGCTGCCGGCGACCCAGCGCAGGAATTCGACGCTCTCACCGACGTCGCGCGAGTCCACTCCCCCGGCCACGAGGTGATCGGGGTGGGCGGCGAGTTCGTCGGCGACGCGGAGGGCCCGTTCGCTCATCTTCGCAGCGTCCTCGTCGACGTGGCGCACGTCGGCCAGGACCTGCTCGAGGCGGTTGGTGAGCTCCTTGATCCGCTCGGGATCGGACTGCCGGTCGATCTCGATGTGCATCCAGGACTCGTCGACGGGCAGCAGCTCCCCGCCCCCGATCTCGGGGTCCACGGCGAGCAGATTGCCCTCGATGTCACGGGAGACGGTCAGCTGGGGGTGGACGACCAGGCGCACACCGGCGCCGAGGCGGTCCAGCGCCATGGTGGCGGAGGAGACCAGGAAGGGCGCGTTGTCGGTGACGATCTCGACGACGCTGGTCTGCTGGTCCCAGCCGTCCTCCTCCTCGACGGGGGTGTGGAGGCGCACCTTGGCCCGGCCGGGCTGACGCGTGCTGCCGAACGCGCGGTGCTGGAAGACCGTTCCGCAGATCTGCTCGGGGCTGCGCCCGGCGATGTCCTCGGGATCGGTGTGGCGGTAGTAGAGGGGAAGGAGCCGACGGACCTCGTCTGCCTCCGGGACGCTGACCCGCGGCCCCGGGGACCACGCGGCAGCCGCGTCGCTGAGCAGTTTCTGGAGGTAGGCATCGGTTTGCCCGGACATAAGGATCTCTCACTCCTTTGTGAGCAACGTCGCAGAGCTTTTGCCTGAACACAGGGTCATGTGACCTGTGAACGCATGTGAAGCGGTGTGAGGAAGCGTGAAACCATCGGGCCGCACGCGACCACGGTCGGGTTCTGGGTCGGGTGTTACCTGTGCGCACAGGCGGCGGATCGGACGAATCCGGGCCGCACGACGCCATTGTCGCGTGCCCCCGGAGCGAAGAACCCC
The DNA here is from genome assembly GCF_000341145.1 of Nocardiopsis xinjiangensis YIM 90004. Taxonomy (GTDB): domain Bacteria; phylum Actinomycetota; class Actinomycetes; order Streptosporangiales; family Streptosporangiaceae; genus Nocardiopsis; species Nocardiopsis xinjiangensis. Next base: position 7,087 of record NZ_ANBE01000010.1, on the reverse strand, counting down.
GGGTCCGTCCACGCACCAGGCTACTGGTTTTACCTCGCGAGCACACGGCCGACACCGTTACATGGAGGTTACCGACCGTAGGAACCCAAATGTGAAGACAGGCAGGTTCACGTACTCGCCTGGGCCACCGCAGTCATCACCGCGCGGGGATCTCCCAGGTCGGGCAGCACGTGGCGCGCCCCGGCGTCCCGCAGCTGCCCCTCCGTGGTGGCACCGTTGAGCACCGCGACCGGGGTGGCACCGCCGATGAGCGCGGCCCGCACGTCCGGCGCAGAGTCGGTGACGAGCACCGTCTCGTTCTCTGCGTAGGGGCGCATGTCCTCCCCCGCCGCGTGCAGCCGGATCGACTGGATGAGGCTGGACTTGGGGTAGTTCACCGAGCCGAACCCGCCGATCGACAGGTCCAGGTAGGCCTCGAGACCGAAAGCCTCCAGCTTCGCGGTGGCGTTGGCGCGGGTGCTGCCGCTGACCACGGTCTGGATGGTCTCGGGCATGTTGGCGACCGCGGAGAGGGAGGCCGCGGCACCGGGCATGGCACGGCCCTTGGACCTCAGCTCACCCCTGCGCTCGGCGAAGGAGACCTCCAGTGCCGTCAGGAACTGTGCCAGCGCGTCGCCGTCGGGTTCGATGTCGACGTAGTTGCGGGCGCAGAACTCGAAGAACATCTCGGAGTCGGTACGCCCCGACGCCGAGGTCAGGTAGACCAGCGGTTCACCGGTGACCTTCTCGAAGGCCTCCGCGTAGGCGGCGCGCATGACTTGTCCGACGTCGAGGAGGGTGAGGTCGACGTTCCATAGCACCAGGCGGCTGATGGCTGCCTCCTCGGAGGGTGTCGGGGACCGGGGCCGCACCTATTGTGCCGCACGTGCGGCACGCCTCAGGATTCAGGCCCCTCGAACACCGGACACGGCACCGCCGGGAGCTCGGCGGCCCCGTTCACCGGGCGGGAGGTCTCGGCGGCCCGAAGGCACGGGGCCGGGTCAGGCCTCCTCGATCAGATGGCGCAGTTCCTGGACGGCGTACCACATGAGCTCGTGGTCCTCAGCGGCGTCGGAAGCCGGATCCGCGGCAGCGGCGGCGATGTCGTCCGCGGCATCGGGGTCGTCCACGTGCGCGGACTTGAGTTTCTTGTAGGGGACGGTGCCGGTGATGCTCACCCGGGACACGTCCTGCCCGGCCCTGCCCTGGGGGTCGACGAGGTGGTCGGGGATCTCGGCGGCCAGCACCACACGGCGGCGGGGTGCCCCGGGGGCCTCCCCCAGGAGCCGCAAGGACTCCTCGGCGGCCGCATGCATCGCCTCGTACTCGGCCTCCTCCGTGTCGGAACCGGGGGCGGGGTCTGCGGTGAAGGCGGTCGCTCCGGCACCGTCCACGCGCCTCTCGGCGAGGACTTCCGCGAGGGCGGGGACGGTGCTGGGCAGGAAGACGTACATGCGCTGCTCCGGAACGGTGACGGGAACGGTCTTCCGAGTCTGCCAGGGTCAACGGGCCCCGGGTGCGCCCTGGACCGTCTCCGCGGCCAGGAACCGGTCCAGGGCCCGCTGGGTGGAGACGACATCGGTGTGCAGGATGCCGGTCATGCCCAGGCCCTCGGCGGTGCGGACGTTGCGTTCGAGGTCGTCGATGAACACACAGTCCTGCGGGCGCAGGCCCAAGCGCTCGCACGTGTGCAGGTAGATGCGCTCCTCGGGTTTGCGCATGCCGACCTCGCCGGAGATGACCACCTCGTCGAAAGCGGTGTCGAAGTGTTCCCGGGGATAGCCGTTGCCCCACGAGTTGGACAGCAGCGCCGTGCTGCCGCCACCGCGGCGCACCGCGCGCAGGGCGTCGTACATGTCGTGCACCGGGTGGAAGCGGGAGAACATCCGGTGGATGAGACCCTCTGCGCTGAGGGGACGGCCGTCGGTCCGGCGCAGCAGCGGGGCCAGATCGCGTTCGAAGTCGCCGGTCTCGATCTCGCCGCGTTCGAGGGCGTGCACCGGGTTGGCGCCGGCCAGGCTCCCGTCGAAGTAGGGGCGCATGACCTCGTGGTAGTGGTCCGGATCGATCCGGTCGGCGTGCAGCCACGCGCGGATGCTGTCGGCCAGCGGCGAGGTGAGCACCCCCGCCCAGTCGCAGATGACCCCTCGGCGGATGCTGTCCATCCGATCCCTCCTCACGTCGTTCGGTGTCGGTCCACCGCCCGATCGCTCGGCTGCCCGAGGGGCCGGGCGGGGCACGGTTCTTCCCGTTCCCCGCCCGGCTCAACCCGGTTCAGAGACCGGTCCCGAACTCCACGTCCGCGTCCGGGATGGACACGGGCAGGGTTCCCTGAGGGTCGATCTCGCCGGCGATGGCCTTGGCGGCGGCCACGCGGGAGACCCCGACCGCGGAGTAGAGCGCCAGGAAACCGTCGACGTCGGGGAGGACCTCCAGGTCGTAGGGCACCCCCTGGGCGACGGCCACGACCGGGGTGCCGTCCGCGCCCGCCGACTCCACCATCTGCTGCTGTTCGGCCGCACCACGGGCCCCGTCGGTGCCGACCACGGCCACGTCCGGGGCGTTGTCGGTGACGGTGACACCCAGGTCGGTGAGGGCCTCGGTGATCTCGTCGGCCCCGACACCGCTGACGCTCACGCTCTGCCCCTCCGACAGGGGCAGGAGGTCGTCCTCGTTGCGCAGCATGGTCACGGACGCGTCGGCCACACGCTGGGCGGCCTCGGCGTTCTCGGAGCTGCCCACGGTCTCGGCGGCGGCCGAAGGGTCGACGGGTTCGGCGTCCAGGACGCCGCGCTTCTCCTTGAGGGTGAGGATGCGCAGGACGGACTCGTCGATGCGCTCCTCGGTCAGGCGGCCCTCGTCCACGGCAGCGCGGACGCCGTCGAAGGCGGCGCCGGGGTCGGCGGGCATGAGGAGCTGGTCGACTCCGGCCTCCACCACACGTACGGCGATCTCCTCGTCGGAGTGTTCCTGGCGCACACCCTCCATGTTGAGGGCGTCGGTGGTGACCACGCCGTCGAAGCCCAGTTCCTCACGCAGGATGCCGTCGATGATGGTGGGCGAGAGGGTGGCCGGGTCGGTGGTCTCCTCGCCCTCCAGCTCCGGCATGAGCACGTGCGCGGTCATGATCGCGTCCACATCGGCGTCGACCGCGGCGCGGAAGGGCGGAAGGTGCTCCTCCTCCCACTCCTCGCGCGGCAGCTCGATGACGGGTAGCCCGGTGTGGCTGTCGACGTCGGTGTCGCCGTGGCCGGGGAAGTGCTTGGGCACGGGCACCACACCGTGTTCGGCGTAGGCCTCGGACTCGGCCAGCACCATTTCCGAGACCAGGTCGGGGTCGGAGCCGAAGGACCTGTTGCCGATGATGGGGTTGTCCGGGTTCGTGTTGACGTCGGCGTCGGGAGCGTAGTTGAGGTTGATCCCCAGGGCCGCGAGTTCCTCGGCGGTGGTCGAGGCGCGCAGGGCGGCCAGCTCGGTGTCCCCGGTGGCGCCGACGGCCATCGCGTCGGGGAAACGGGTACCCACGGGCAGGCGCGAGACCAGGCCTTGTTCCTGGTCGATGCCGATGAACAGCGGCACCCCCTGGCCGGTGTCGGCGGCGGTCTCCTGGACCCCGGCCGACATCCGGGCGATCTGCTCGGTCTCGTTCAGGTTGGCGTCGAAGTAGATGATCCCGCCGGGGCTGTACGACTCGATCATCTGCGCGTTCTCCTCCGCCGAGGTCCCCTGGGCGGTGAGAACGAGCAATTGGCCGATCTTCTCGTCCAGGTTCATGTCGGCCAGGATCTCGGGGGCCTGGACCGGCTCGAAGGGTTCGGAGCCGGAGGTCTGGTCTTCGGTGTCCTCCTGCGAGGAACCCACCTCCTCGTTCGTGCACGCGGTGAGGGCGAGCAGGAACGCCGTGCCGGCCGCGATCAGGGTGTACGGAAAGGTCGGTCTCATGAGCAGGGATCATCTCCGGCGACGGGCTGGGTTCGACGCCGGAGACTACCCGTTGGCCCCCACGTCAGGGACCCCATTCGGTGCGTGTCGGCTCTTCATTCCCACACGAAGAGGGGGTCCCCACGCACGACGGCGCCGTGGGCCTCCTCGGTGAGCGCGTCGGCGGAGGCTTCGAGGGCGACCACGGGCACGACGGAAGGTTTTCCGGCCGCGGCCACGGCCCCCGGGGACCACCGGATGACCGGCACCCCGGCCTCGACCCGTTCCCCCTGAGTGGCCATGAGGTCGAAACCCTCGCCGGCCAACTGCACGGTGTCGATGCCCAGGTGGACGAGGACACCACGGCTGCCGTCGGAGGCCATGACCACGAAGGCGTGGGGGTGGAGTTTGACGAGCATGCCCGTGATGGGCGAGACCGCTTCCTGCTTCCGGTCCTGCCCGCCCTCCTGCCCGGGCTCCGGGTGGATCGCGACCCCGGGACCGACCATCCCGGCGGAGAAAGTGGGGTCGGGGACGGATTCGAGGCCCATCGCGGTGCCGGGGACGGGAGAGACCACGCGTAGGGTGTCGATGGCTTCTGACATGGCAACGGTCTTCCCATGAAACAACGCTTCATCCTGATTCGGGCAAGCCGAAAACAACCAAGGGCCTGTTCCTCCCAGGAGGCACCCGCAGAGGTCAGCCCAGGAGGTCCTGGATGTCGTCGGCGAGCGTGTCGGCCTCGGGACCGACCACCACTTGCACGACCGAACCCGAGGTCAGCACACCGTGCGCCCCGGCCGATTTGAGCTCGCTCTCGCTGACCAGTGCAGGGTCACCGACCTCGGTGCGCAGGCGCGTGATACAGGCCTCGACGTCCTCGATGTTTCCTGCTCCGCCCAGGCCGGCCACGATCGCCGCCGCCTTGTCCGCCATGTGTCCTCCGTGCTCGCCGGGGCCCGGGGCCGTCCCGGGCCTGATCGAAGCTTAGGCGTGAGCCGCTCCACACACCAGAGCCGTGGGGGCCGATCCCCACGACCGCGCACCGGGCGCCCCTCCACTGTTGGACCTCCGTGCCCGGCCCCCGCACCATCGACTGGTGAGTACGAACGCATATACCCCGCGACCCCCCCCGGAAGCACCCGGGCCGGAACGGAAGACGCCATCGGATGAAGCCCCTCCTCAGGGCCGGGGCGCCGGTCCTGCTCCTCCTGGGGACCGTGTCCTGTTCGCTCCCCGGCGAAGAAACAGAAGACGTCCGGGTGGAGGCGGAGGAGCTCCGAGCCGCCCCCGTCGATGTCCGCCAGGACCACAGCCTCGCCTGGTCCGGTGACGAGCTCCTGGTCTGGGGCGGGCATGACGCGGACCAGCATGTGCCCTTCGCCGACGGGGCCGCCTACTCTCCCCGCACGGACTCATGGCGTCCTCTCCCTGAGAGCGGACTGGAACCGAGGACACGTCACAGCACGGTCATGGTCGACGGTCGGATGCTGGTATGGGGCGGTTTCACACCGACCGCCTCCGGCCCGCCCGACGGACACCTGGCCCGGGACGGAGCCGTCTACGATCCGGACGAGGACACCTGGGAGCCGATCACGCCGGCCCCGGAGGGCAGAGCCCTGGCGCGCGGGGCCGTCGTCGGCGGTCATGTCGTCTTCGGTGGCGGGAACACCGGGCAGGACGCGGAGGGCTTCCTCGTGTACTCGGTGGAGGAGGACACCTGGAGCACCGTCGCGCTTCAGGACGGGAACGAGGATCTCACCGTGTACGATCTCGCGGTCACGGACGGCACCGTGGTGGCCGTCGGAGGCACTCCGTCGGCCCTTCACACGGCTGTGTTCGGAGTGGACGACGAAACGGCCCTGGTCCGGAAACTGGCGGGAACCACCGAGTCCGGTGAGGTGAATCTCTTCGCCGGCCTGGCGGTCACCACCGAGGAGGACCTGCTCCTCGCCCTTCGGGGCGACGAGAGCGCGAACCTGTACGAGGTAGACGAGTACTGGCGGGTGGACTCGAAGGACACGTTGCCCTACACCGCTTTCCGCCCGCCCGTCCCAGCGATCACGTATCCGTTGGAGGCCGGGGAGATGGACTTCGTCGCCGGGCTGGGACTCCTCGCCACAGGGCCGGGAGAGTTCAGCATGTGGGCCCCTGGAACCGGGCAGGCCCACCGGTTCCAGGGCGGAGCGCTCTCCGAGTACTGCGGCCCCCTCGTCCCCGTGTCCGACGACGTACTGCTCGGCTGGGGCGGCAGAGGATGTACCACGACGGGGGTCAAGGTCGATGTCGTCCGAGGCGAGAGAGCCTGAACCGGCTCCCTCGACCCCGGCGCCCCTCAGGGCGGGATCTACGCCGACCCCGCCCACTCGCTCGACCGGTTGCGTGAGTGAGGGCAGACGCGGGCTCAGGAAGCAAGGGGCGGCACGGAATCCGCTGGACGCGCAAGCACCGAAGCCCGCACCATCAACCCATGGAGACGAATGAACCCGCGTGGTGCGTGACCGGTGCCGCGGGCCGAATCGGGCGTGTTCTCCGTACGCACTTGAGTGAGCGCGGCGTTCCGACGGTCTCGCTCGACGTGGCCGAGTGCGCCCCGGTCGGCCCCGAGGACCGCGTCCTGCGTTGCGACCTGCGCGACCTGACCGGGCTCGTCACGGCCTTCCGTGGGTGCTCCGGGGTCCTCCACCTGGGCGGCATCCCGGACGAGGCGGACTTCCACGACCTGGCCGACGTCAACGTCGTCGGTATCTACCACGTCCTCGAGGCGGCCCGGCGTGCGGGCGTCTCGCGGGTGGTATTCGCGAGCAGCAACAGGGTGACCGGTTCCTACCCGGTCTCGGAGACGGTCGGCCCCTCGGACCCGCCGCGACCCGACGGGTTCTACGGGGTGTCCAAGGTCGCCGGGGAGGCCCTGTGCCGGTTGTACGCGGACAAGTTCGGCCTGAGCACCATCAGTGTGCGCATCGGCAGTTTCGAGGATCGCCCGGGGGACGCGCGCCATTCCCGCACCTGGTTGAGCCACGGGGATGCGCTCAGGGCCTTCGCCGCTGCAATGGCGACGGAAGTGCACACCGCGGTCTTCTACGCCGTTTCCCGCAACTCCGAACGGTGGTGGAGCCTCGAAGAGGGGGAACACCTGGGGTTCGATCCCCAGGACGACGCGAGCGCATTCATCGACCCCGGCGCT
>NZ_ANBE01000009.1 GCF_000341145.1 Nocardiopsis xinjiangensis YIM 90004 | reverse complement strand
CGGGCCAGGCGCTCGGTGAGCAGCTGGGCGGGCACGATGAGGTGCAGTGGCGCGAGCCACTCGGGCAGGTCCGGGACGGGCACGTGCACGTCACTGGCGCCGGCGAGCGCATCACCACCACCGAAGCCGAACACGGGGCTCTCGGCCAGGCGCGCCCGCTCGGCCAAGGAGACGGTGCCCCCGAGCGTGGGCCCGGAGGGCGCGGCCATGAGCAGTGTGGGCGTGCTCGGGTCCAGGACCGCGATGGGCCCGTGGAGCAGGTCGGCGGTGGACAGCCCCATGGCGTGCAGGTAACAGGCCTCCTTGAGCTTGAGGGCGGCCTCCAGAGCAGTGGACAGGACCATCCCGCGGCCGGAGATCACGGCTCCCTGCACGGCGACCATACGTTCGACGATCTCGTCGAGGGGGCCGGTGGGGGCGGCGATGATCTGCTCGATGGCATCGGGGGCCCGTTCGAGGTCGGCGGCGTCCAGGTCCGCGCCGAGGCCGAGAGCGAGCACGGCGAGGGCGGCCAGCTGGCTGGTGTAGGTCTTCGTCGCGGGCACCGAGACCTCGTTGCCGGCCTGCGTGAGCAGGGCGACGTCGGACTCCGCGGCCAAGGGGGAATCGGCGCCGTTGGTGATGCCGACGGTGTCGGCCCCGCAGTCGGCGGCCCAGCGCATGGTCTCCACGATCTCCTCGGTCCGCCCGGACTGGGAGACGGCCACGGCCAGGACCCCGGACAGGTCCACACGCGCACCGTAGGTGGTGGCGATGGAGGGGGAACCGAGCGTGGCCATGCGGCCCGTGTGGGCCTGCAGCAGGTACCCGCCGTAGACCGCCGCGTTGTCGGAGGAACCGCGGGCGATGAACAGCACCTGCTTGGTACGGCGCCCCAGGGCCTCGATGTCGGGGCGCAGGGGCAACAGCTCCGCGAAGGTACGGCGCAGGACGTCGGGCTGCTGAGCGATCTCCGAAAACATGGAGCTCGATGTGCTGGTCATGGGCAACCCTTCCCGTGCGAACCGCCTGGAGGCGGACGGATTGACAGGCTTCAGGAGCTATGGTCTAGTCCGGACCATACCAGTCGGGTCCGCTCCCACAGAGCCGAGCCCACCACCGGAAGGTCGTTCGCAGCGATGTCCATCGACCCCACCAACCCCCAGCCCAAGTACGTCCAGCTCCGCGACCTGCTCCTGGACCGCATCACCGGCGAAGGCCTGGGCGTGGACGAACTGGTCCCCTCCGAACGCGAACTCGGCACCACCTACGGCCTCTCCCGCATGACCGTCCGCCAGACCATCGACATGCTGGTCTCGGAGGGACGGCTGTACCGGGTTCCGGGCAAGGGCACCTTCATCGCCCGGCCCAAGATCGCCATGTCGCTGGAACTGGCTTCCTACAGCGCCGACATGCGCGCCCGCGGCTTCGAACCCGGCGCACGCGAGCTCATCCGCCAGGTCACCCCGGCCAGCGGGCACACCGCTCACATGCTCGACATCGCCCCCGAGACCCCCGTGCACCACATCGAACGCCTGCGCACCGCCGACGACGAACCCATGGCGGTGGAGCGCTCCAACATCCCGGCCGAACTCGTTCCCGGTCTCGAGACCTTCGATCTGGCCGAACGCTCCCTCTACGAAGTCCTGGAAAACGAGTTCGACATCCTGTTGGATGCGGGGGAACAGACCATCGAGGCCGGGATCTGCGACTCGGCCGACTCCCGCCTCCTGGGTCTGCCCGCAGGCAGCCCGGTGCTGGTGATGCAGCGGCGCAGCTTCTCCAAGGGACAGTGCGTGGAGCTCGCGCTGTCCACCTACCGTGCCGACCGTTACCAACTGCACTCCCGGCTGGACCCGCGTCGGCACGGCGACTGACAGCCGCGCCCCGCCCCGGGGCGCGGGACAACGGGAGGTACCCCTCATGAACCAGACCTCCGGCCCCGACCCCTCGGTCGGCAAGCCCAAACGCACATCGAGACTCCTGGCCCTGCTGCAGCGCCTCGGGCGCAGCCTCATGCTCCCGATCGCGGTCCTACCGGCCGCCGCGATCCTCCTCCGGCTGGGCCAGGACGACCTCCTAGGCGCCGACGGCCTGGCCGGCCTGCCCGGCATGGGGTGGATGGAACCGGTCGCCGGGGCGGTCGGCACCGCCGGTGACGCCGTCTTCGAGGCCCTGCCCCTGCTCTTCGCGGTCGGTGTCGCCATCGGCTGGGCCAAACGCTCGGACGGGTCCACGGCTCTGGCCGCGGTGGTGGGTTACCTCGTCTTCGACCGGGTCTCGGCGTGGACGATGTTCACCTTCGAGGGCGCCGAGGGCGACCTGGGCCACCAGGTGGCGTCCTATCCGTTGGGGGTCGATCCGCAGACCCGCGAACCCCTGACCGACCCGTCGGCGGTGAGTGCGGTCGAACCCGTCGTCGACCATGCGGTCAAGAACCCGACGGACGTGCTCGGCGGCATCATCATCGGTCTGGTCGCGGCCGTGCTGTGGCAGCGCTACCACCGCATCAAGCTTCCGGCCTGGCTCGGATTCTTCGGCGGACGCCGCTTCGTACCGATCGTCGCGGCCGCGGCCGGTCTGGCCATCGGTGTGGTCCTGGGCCTGTTGTGGGCCGTGGTGGGCATGTGGATCCAGAACCTGGGTGAGTTGATCGTGGGCGCCGGGGCGCTCGGCGCGGGTCTCTACGGAGTCATCAACCGCATACTGCTGCCCATGGGGCTGCACCACGTGGTCAACTCCTACGTCTGGTTCGTCGCGGGTACCTACGACGGCGACGAGGGGGTCGTGCGCGGCGAGATCACCCGGTACCTGGCCGGGGACCCGACCGCGGGCGGGTTCCTGTCCGGATTCTTCCCGGTGCTCATGTTCGGTCTGCCGGGCGCCGCCCTGGCGATGTGGCTGGCCGCGCACCCCACCCAACGCGCACGGATCGGGTCGATCATGATCCCGGCCGCACTGACCGCGTTCGCCACGGGGATCACCGAACCGGTCGAGTTCGCATTCATCTTCGTGGCGCCGTTGCTGTACGCGGTGCACATCGTCCTGACCGGTGTGTCCTTGGCGGTCCTCAACGCCCTCGACGCCCACCTCGGCTTCGGATTCTCCGCCGGGCTCATCGACCTGTTGCTCAACGCGACCAAGGCCAACACCACGGGACTGGGGTGGATCCTGTTGTTGGGCGTGGTCTACTTCTTCCTCTACTTCGGGGTGTTCTCCCTGCTCATCCGGAAGTTCAACCTGCCCACTCCGGGCCGTGAAGAGGATCCGGACCGTCCCGGCGAGACGGAGATCGTGCACACCGAGACGAACCGGGGNCGGCCCCGGCCCCGCCGGCTGATCCCCTCCCGCTTTTTCCGTGTCCTGACGGGCCCGGCAGGACACGACAGTGGGCGCGGCCCCGGGAAGGGGACCGCGCCCACAGGTATCGGTGACGAACCCCGGCGGCCGGGGCTCAGACCCTAGCGGTGGGCCGGGTCACCATGGCACTTCTTGAACTTCTTGCCGGAGCCGCACGGGCAGGGCGCGTTGCGCGAGGTGCCCGCGTACTCGTCGGTCGACTCGCTGTGGCGCTCCACGGAGCCGTCCTCGCTCGGGGCCGAGTACTGAAGGCGGTCGGGCCGGTCCTCACCGAAACCCGGAACGAAGACGTCCTCGGCCTCCTCCGCTTCGGCGGAGGGCGCAGCGGCCTCCACGGCCTCCTCGTCCTCCTCCACCGCGGTGGCCACGGCCGGGGCCCCGGTGGCACCGCCCACGGCACCGGCGGTCTGAGCCGCCGCGGCCGGGGTCAGGGCCTGCTCCTCGTTCTTGCGGACCTGGACCTCGACGTTGAAGACGAAGCCGACCGATTCCTCCTTGATGGCCTCCAGCATCTCCTGGAACATGTCGAAGCCCTCGCGCTGGAACTCGATGAGCGGGTTGCGCTGGGCCATCGCACGCAGGCCGATGCCCTCCTGGAGGTAGTCCATCTCGTAGAGGTGCTCGCGCCACTTCCGGTCCATGACCTGGAGGATCACGCGGCGCTCGACCTCGCGCATCGTCTCCTCGCCCAGTTCGGCCTCGCGGGCCTCATAGGCGATGCGGGCGTCCTCCACGACACCGTCGGCGATGACGCGGCCGGTGATGTTCTCCAGGCCGCCGTTCTCGTCGATGAACTCGTCGACGGTGAGGCTGACCGGGTAGATCTGCTTGAACGCCCTCCAGAGCCTGTCGAGGTCCCAGTCGGCGGGGTCGCCCTGGGCAGTCTCCCCGGAGACGTAGCCGCGCAGGACCTCCTCCAGCATCTCCATCATCTGCTCGCGCAGGTTCTGCCCGTCCAGGACCTTGCGGCGCTCGGCGTAGATGACCTTGCGCTGGCGGTTGAGGACCTCGTCGTACTTCAGGACGTTCTTCCGCGTCTCGAAGTTCTGGGTCTCGACCTGGCCCTGCGCGGAGGCGATCGCCTTGCTGACCATGCCGGACTCGATCGGCTGGTCCTCGGGGATGTTCAACCGCTCCATGAAGACCTCGAGGCGCGAGCTGTTGAACAAGCGCAGCAGGTCGTCCTGCAAAGAGAGGTAGAACCGCGAGATACCGGGGTCGCCCTGACGCCCGGAACGGCCACGGAGCTGGTTGTCGATCCGGCGGGACTCGTGGCGCTCGGTGCCGAGCACGTACAGACCGCCGGCCTCGACGACCTGTTCGTGCTCGGCCTCGTAGTCCTCGGTGGCCTTCTTCAGCGCCTCCGGCCAGGCCTCCTCGTACTCCTCCGGGGTCTCCAGCGGGCTGAGCCCGCGTGCCTGGAGCTCCTCGTCGGCGAGGAAGTCGGGGTTGCCGCCGAGCATGATGTCGGTACCGCGGCCGGCCATGTTGGTGGCCACGGTGACCGAACCGAGCTTGCCCGCCCGGGCGATGATGGAGGCTTCACTCGCGTGGTTCTTCGCGTTGAGGACCTCGTGCTTGACGCCCTCGCGCTTGAGCATGCGCGAGAGCAGCTCGGACTTCTCCACGCTCGTGGTCCCGACCAGGACCGGCTGGCCGGCCTCGTGGCGGTCGGCGATGTCCTCGGCCAGGGCCTGGAACTTGGCCTCTTCGCTCTGGTAGACGACGTCCTTGACGTCCTCACGGATCATCGGTTCGTTGGTGGGAATGGGCACCACACCGACACCGTAGGTCTGGTGGAACTCGGCAGCCTCGGTCTGGGCCGTACCGGTCATACCGGCGAGTTTGTCGTAGAGGCGGAAGTAGTTCTGGAGGGTGACCTTGGCGAGAGTCTGGTTCTCGTCCTTGATCTTCACGCGTTCCTTGGCCTCGATGGCCTGGTGCATGCCCTCGTTGTAGCGCCGCCCCGCCAGGACACGTCCGGTGAACTCGTCGACGATGAGGACCTCACCGTCCTTGACGATGTACTCCTTGTCCTTGTTGTAGAGCTCCTTGGCCTTGATCGAGTTGTTGAGGAAGCTGATGAGCGGAGTGTTGACGGCCTCGTAGAGGTTGTCGATGCCCAGCCAGTCCTCGACCTTGGCCACGCCGTCCTCGGTGATGCCGACGGTGCGCTTCTTCTCGTCGACCTCGTAGTCCTCGTCGGCCTTGAGCCGGGGAGCGATCTTGGCGAACTCGGAGTACCAACGCGAGTTCTGTTCCGAAGGGCCGCTGATGATCAGCGGGGTACGCGCCTCGTCGATGAGGATGGAGTCGACCTCGTCCACGAGCGCGAAGCAGTGGTCGCGCTGGACGGTGTTGTCCAGGGACAGCGCCATGTTGTCGCGCAGGTAGTCGAAACCGAACTCGTTGTTGGTCCCGTAGGTGATGTCGGCCTGGTAGGCGGCCTTGCGCTGTTCCTGCGTCATGTTCGGACCCACCACGCCCACCTCGAGCCCGAGGAACTGGTAGACGCGGCCCATGTTCTGGGCGTCACGGCGGGCAAGGTAGTCGTTGGTGGTGATGACGTGGACGCCGCGGTCGGCCAACGCATTCAGGTAGACCGCGAGAGTTCCGGTCAGGGTCTTGCCCTCACCGGTCTTCATCTCGGCGATGTTGCCGAGGTGCAGTGCGGCGCCACCCATGACCTGGACGTCGAAGTGGCGCTGGCCCAGGGTGCGTTTGGCCGCCTCTCGAACGGTCGCGAAGGCCTCCGGGAGGAGGTCGTCCAGCGTCTCGCCGTCCTGGTGGCGTTCCTTGTACTCCTGCGTGAGGTCTCGCAGTTCTTCGTCGCTGAGGTCGGTGTACTCGTCCTCGAGCGAGTTGACCTGGTCCTTCAGCTTGTTCAGCCGGCGCAGGATCTTTCCCTCACCCGCGCGCAGGAGCTTACTGAGTATCCCTGGCACTTCCTTCGCGCTCCTCGCCACATCACGGTTGGCCCCACGTCCGTGGAGCGTGTACCTGGGCCCCGCTGACCGCTGGCCGCGGCTCACAGCCGGGGGTTCTGGGGCCTGGGTCACCCATCCTAGAGGACCCTTGCCGTAGCTCCGCCGGACTCGTCGCACGGGCCCGGGACACTTCCGGTCACTGGGGCACAACACACGGAACGGGTCCGGATGTTCCCTTGCTCTTCTGTATCGATTCGAGGCATTGGTGCACTTCGCCCCTCATGGGTAGAGAAAGAGACACGGAGTGTTCCATCGGAGTGAGGGGGACCCCATGGATGCACAGTCGCGAAGGAAGCACCAGGTCCGGGGGGCAGTGACCGACCGCCCCTCCGTTCCGCGCCAGGGGACCGATCCGGCCATCGGAGGTGACTGGGGCGATGTCCGGGACCCGGTGGCCGACGAACACAACGCGATGAGCTGGGAGCAGCACCATCCCGGCGACCACGAGGGCTTCGGACGCATCCGCGGTTTCCAACGCCAGGGCGGCGCGTTGGCGCCGACCAACCGGCACCGCGGCAGAGCCAGCTCCTGGGTCGTGGTGGTGCTCGCCTGCGTGGGCTTCGCCCTGGGCGGGCTCTCCCTCGCCATGGGCTGGGCACTCGTGCCGCTCGTCCTCGGTGCGCTCATGATGGTGGCCGCAGCGGTCGTCGCGCTCACGTGCGACATCCTCACGGACGTCGTGCTGGACTCTCCCCGCGACGAGTCCGAGGAGCCCCACCAGACACCCCTGCACCGCATCAAGTCGATGATGCGCAAGGAACGCAAGCGCGAACGCAAGGCCGGGCGCACAACAGGCTGACCGGAACCGCGACGAGGGGCCGGCGCCGGGAGATCCCGGTGCCGGCCCCTCTCATGTGTCGGGTGCTCGGAGGGCTACAGGGCCTGCTCGGCGGACACCGGCCCACACCATCGCCTGACTGCGCAGTACTGGTCCGAGCGGTGGAAGGCGCCCGCCGAACAGGCCTCAGTCGACCAGTCGGAGGACCCCGTAGTCGAAGCCCTTACGACGGTAGACGACGCTCGGGGCGTCCTTGACTTCGTCGTGGAAGAGGTAGAAGTCGTGCCCGATGAGTTCCATCTCCATCAACGCCTGGTCGATGCTCATGGGCTTGGCTCGGTGGAACTTCTCCCGCACGACCACGGGTGCCTCACCTTGGGTGTCGAGCTCGACGAACTTGTCGGAGAAGCGCCCGTCGACCGCGGCGCCGTCGACCTCTCTGTCGTCGCTCTCACGCTGGGCCGGGGGTTCGGCTCGCTGTGCGGTGAGGGTGCCGGGCAGGTCTCCGGGAAGGTCGGCGGTGGCTGCCGCCACGGAGACGGGAGTGCGGTTTCCGCGATGCACCTTGCGGCGATCCGCCGACTTGCGCAGACGCGCCTCGACCTTGTCGACCGCGAGGTCCAGGGCGCCGTAGCGGTCTGCGGCTGCCGCTTCGCTGCGGATCACGGGTCCGTCGGAGTGAATGGTCAGCTCAACCCGCTCACGAACGTCCGCGAGCCTGGGGTTGCGCTCCGTGGACACCTCCACGTCGACGCTCATACCCTTCTTCTCCCACTTGGAGAGCCTGTCGAGCTTGGTCTCGACCTGCTGTCGAAACTTGTCGCTCACATTGGTGCGTCGACCCTTGACGATGATGTCCATAGGGACCCCCTTCATCGCGTGGCCGTCAGTGACGGCCAAGCTGGCTCTGCATCCCCTTCCGTCAAGAGACGGAAAAGGGTGTCGCGCGCTAGCCCCCTTCCGTTGCCGGCCCGGTCAAGTCCGGTCGTTTCACGGCTCGGTTGAAGATGCGTATACCCACGCGCGGCACGGTCATCACGCGCCCCACGTCGGTCTTTGCACATGGCTTCCGCAGCTCGGGAGGGGATGAGTGGCCCGTTGACGACAGGCCGAGCAACCCGGCGGTACCGGGTGTTCCTGGAGATGAGGTGTAACGGGGAGCGCGGGAAGGGCGGCGGAGGCCGCCGTTTCCGACGGCCTCCACGGGTTGGCATGCCACCCGCCCGGCCGACCTGGTCTTCGTCCCCACATCCGCCTGCTGAGGGGGTCGCCGCTCTTGTTCGCGACTACTGCCCTTCTCCCTGCCGTGAGGGACATCGGGACCCTCCGCGGGGCAGGACTTACCTCTAAGGCGCACCGTGATCGGTCGACGAAAAGTCGCCTTACGTGGGCCGTTTCGCCTGCGCCTGGCCTCGGCTTGCCGGAACTGCTCGTCGGTGTTCCCGCGAGCTTCGTCTCCGGCGCAACCACGGACCCGGACGGGTGCCATACTTGGACGGTAACCCGTCCAGCGACTGATGTCAGGTACTGATAACTCACCCGGACCTCGGGTATGCCTCACGAACGCCTGCACACAAGGGCTTTTCGCTTCCCGAGAGCTCCGTGTAAAACCTTTGTACAGGCTGGTCCGCATCCCGGCGGCGGCTCTCGTTGAGCACGATCGCACCGACCACACGCAGCCCCGCTCCGCGCAGCACCCGCGTCGCTTCGACCAGGGTCGACCCGGTGGTGAGCACGTCGTCGACCACGACCACGGGTGAGCCCCGCACACGTACGGCCGCAGGATCGACGGTGAACACCCCGACCCGGTTCCGCAGGCGTTCCCTGCGCCCGAGGCCCACCTGTCGGCGGGCCGCGTAGCGGTAGCGCAGCAGCGGTACCACACGACCGGCCCGCGCTCCTCCGGACGCGGCCAGGGCCGCCTCCGCGAGCGCGGCGACCGGCCCCTCCCCCGGCCCGGGCCCGCGCGAAGGTACGGGCACGAGGACGGTGTCCGCATCGGACCACCCCGTGGCCGCGTACACCCGTGCCAGTCGCTTCCCCAACGGGGCACGGAGACCGTCGGCACCACCCTCCTTGTGGGCGAGCAGGACCCGGCGATCGTGGCCCAGGTGCGGGCCGGCCGCCCACACCTGGGGACAGCGCGGACGCGGGACACAGCGCCGCGGGCGACGGTCGAGGCGGGTACGGCACCGGTGACACAGGGGACCGTCGGGGCCGGAGCACCCCGCGCAGGGATGCGGGAGGAGGAGTTCGAACAGGGCGGCGACGGCACAGCGCAGGAGGCGGAGCAGGTGGCGGAGATCCATGTTCCGAGGGTCACCGGATCGGCCGCTCCGCGCATCCCCCGATCCGCCATCTGTGGACAACCGTGGTCGTGCCGGGTCAGGGCCTGTTCGGTGGATGCCTTCCGTCGCTTCGACCAGTACTACGCCGAAGGCGTCCGTCGAGGGTCGGCGGCGGGTGACGGGCGGGAGTATCCAGTGGTGCTGTCGCAAGGCCGAGGAAGGAGGCCCCTACCGTGCCCTGCTTCGCAAGCTCAGCAGTGTCGCGCAGCGGGGCCCGGACCGGATGTGCCGTCGACTGATGAGAACGCGGTGAGAGTGCCGCTGGGAGGCCGCGCAGCAGGTAGCCCGGTGTCCGCCGACCGCGTCACCAACCTCACCGAACAACACACCTAGGGAGTGTTTTTTAGAAGGCTTTCGGATCAGCGAGCGGCCGCCCAGGCAATCTCTCGCAAGACGATGTGCGAAGTTCAGCCTGGTTGTGCTTCACGAGCGCAGAGACGCAGCGAGAGGCAGCCTGGTGGATGCGAGCCCGGAATGATTCAAAAAACACGACCTAGCCGGGGAAGGTCGGCGCCACGCCCTCGACCGCGGTCTGCCAGTTCAGGCGATCGTTGGACACCCAGATGCTGCCGTCGTCGGTCCCGGAGATGAGCGGCTGTCTGGGGGCACCGGAGATGGTCACCATGCCCGGGATCGCAGAACCGGTGCTCGCGGGCGGGCTCCCGCCGTCCACCGGCACCAGGAACGCCTGGCTGGTGCTCCCGTCACGGGAGCCGAGGATGGCGAGCTGGTCACCGGAGCGCCAGGACACGTCGATGATGTCCTCGAGCTCGCTCGCCAGGGGCATGAACCCGCCGACGGCCACCTGGTCGCCGTCGACGACCACACGCCCCACTTCCAGGGACCGTTCGCCGTCGACCTCGGTGATCGCAGCGGCGCGGGTACCGTCCCGGGAGATCTGGAAGTCGACCAACGAACGGTCCCGGAGTTCGGGGAGCTCCACCCGGACGACCTCGTCGCCCCCGCGCAGCAGCCACAGAGCGGAGCCGCCCGGCTCGGGCGCCTGTGTCTCGCCGTCGATGGTGGGCTGATCGCCCTGGGGACGGTCCGCCTCGTCCTCGTCCTCGCGGCTCTCGGGCTGTTCGGTCTCCTCCACGACCCACAAGTGGCCGTTGACGTCCCAGGAGAGCTCGGTGAAGACCCCGTCGTCCAGGACGGTCTCGTACTCGGCCCCGGGGCTGGTGAAGCTGGTGACGACCTCGTCGCTGCCCAGGGTGATGCCCGCGACGGTGCTCTCGTCCATGGAGAACGCGAAGGTCTCGACAGGCACCTCGCCGGCGCCCAGGGGACCGGCCACACGCTCCACGTCGTCGAAGTTCTCGTTCTCCCAGTCGCCGGCCGACCAGAGCTGGCCGTCGTGGGAGTAGTAGGCACGGCTGCTGGATGTGGTCGCGCTCGGGCTCACCCCTGACCAGAAGTCGTCGCCGGGACGCGGGCGCTCCTCGCTCTCGCCCTCTGTTCCGGGGAAGCTCACCTCGGTACCGTCGACCCTGAGGGTGAACTCCTGGATATCGGGGATCTGCCGCAGGGTCCAGGCGATCTGCGCGCCCATCTCCACGGTGTCGGGGTCTCCCCCCGTCTCCACGTCCACGGTCGCGCTCTCGCTGTCGACCTCGAGGTCGGTCTCGGCGTCGTCGGGGAAGGCCGAGCGCACAGCCGGTCCCGACCAGTCGCTGGGGCCGTCCATGAGCTTGTCGAGCAGGCGTTCGGCGAGCTCGTTGTTACTCACCGGCAGGTAGACGGGGTCGGGCACCAGGGCGGTGCCCTCGGGGTTGAAGTAGTAGAGGTTGAGCGAGCGGTGGGTGCGTTCGACGTCGAGTTCACTGAGGATCAGCTCGTCGGGCATGTCCTGGATGCGCCACTCGCCGTCGGGGGCGCCGTCCTCCCGGGCCAGCTGGAAGGTGACCTCGAACAGGCCCTCGTCGTCGTTGGGGGCGTACTTGCCGCTCTGGTCTATGGTGGCCACCAGGGAACTGCGCAGGCTCACCGTGGCTGTCAGGCCGTCGGAGCTGATTTCCGGGTCCAGGTCGACGGTGTCCAGGTCACGGAAGACCTGGACCGATCCGTCGGGTGACCAGGACCCCTCGAGACCGGGCAGCATGTAGCTGCGGGCGGCCTTGTGGTCCTCTTCGAAGCTGCCCATGTCCTTGAGGAACCCGTTGACGAGGCCCTCGGGAGTGACCCCGGGTTGCGGGCCGGCCGGCAGCAGCCGCACGTAGCCGCTGTAGGGGTCGGAGGTGACGTCGCCGCCGTCACCGGGCACGACCGGTCCTGTTGTGGGCACGCCGGCGCAGGAGGCCAGCAGGACACAGGCGGCGGCCGCGGTCAGTGCGGAGCGGGTCCGGTGGCCGGGGGTGGCTCTCATCCGTCGTCCTCTCCGTCGTCGGGGAGGGGCGTGAAGTTCTGTCCCAGGGCGATCTCCGGCGGGACCAGCGGCAGCGGTGAACCACGCAGTTCCGTGCCGGACGTGCGCGGCAGGGAGAGCCGGAAACGCGAACCCTGGCCGGGCAGACCCCAGGCCTGCAGCCAACCGCCGTGCAGGCTCGCGTCCTCCTTGGCGATCGACAGCCCCAGGCCGGTGCCGCCGGTGGTGCGCACCCGCGAGTAGTCGGCCCGCCAGAAGCGGTCGAAGCACAAGTGCTCCTCGCCCTCCTTCAGACCCACACCGTAGTCGCGCACGGCCACGGCGACGGCGTCGCGGTCGCCGGCGGCGCTGACGACGACTTCCCCGCCGTCACTGTGCTCGACCGCGTTGACCACGAGGTTGCGCAGGATGCGGTTGATACGGCGGGTGTCGAACTCGGCGTCACAGGGCTCGGCGGGCAGACGCAGCACGATCTTGACGCCGCGCTTCTCGGCGATCTGTTCGGCGTCCCCGACGGCCCTCATGACGGAGTCGCGGATGTCGGTGGACTCGATCCCCAGGGTGGCGGCACCGGCGTCGTGGCGGCTGATCTCCAGCAGGTCGCCGAGGAGTTCCTCGAAACGTTCCACCTGGCCCTTGAGCAGTTCCACGGAACGGCGTTGGGAGGTGTCGAGCTCCTCGCGTTCGTCGTGGAGCAGGTCACCGGCCATCCGGATCGTGGTGAGCGGGGTGCGCAGCTCGTGCGAGACGTCGGAGACGAACTGGCGCTGGACCTTGGAGAGCTCCTCCAGCTCCTGGATCTTCTCCTGGAGGTTGCCGGCCATGCCGTTGAAGGAGACCGCGAGTCTGGCCAGGTCGTCCTCACCGTGCACGGCCATCCGTTCGGAGAGTTCACCCGAGGCCAGGCGTTCGGCCGACTGCGCCGCCGAACGCACCGGTTTCACCACCAGACGGGTGACGACGAAGGCTATGAGGCCGAGCAGGATCACCAACAGGACGCCCACGAGCGCGAGCGTGCCCTGCACCAGATCGAGGATCAGCTGCTCGTGCTGGAGCGGGAAGATGTAGTAGAGCTCGTAGGCGTGGGTGAGTTCGGAACCGACGACCAGGGCGGGCTCGGAGGAACCTTCCATGTCGATGCGTGTGTAGGTGTGGTACTGCTGCTCCGACCCCGACTGGCGGATCTGGTCGATGAGCCGCTGCGGCACGCTCTGCTGCTGGACGGTGTCCTCGTCACCGGTCGCCCACCCGGTCTCGTCACCGACCGAGGGCATGATGACGACCCCGTAGAGCCCGGTGTCACCACTGCGGCTGGTGAGCTCGCTGGTGATGCTGTAGAGCAGGCGGTCCCGATCCCCGACCTCGTTCTCCTGCAGCTCGGCCAGGGCGTAGTTGAGCCCGGCCCGGTGGTCGTTGACCGCCGTGTCGATCTTGGTGTCCAGCAACCCGCTGCGCACCTGCGTGAGCATGACGTAGCTGAGACCGACCATGACCAGGAGCGAGAGCACCAGGGTCGTGGAGATGACCCTGAGGTGCAGCGAGCGCCGCCACCGGTTCTGCACACCCTGGACGAGTGCGCGGGCGGCGCGTTGGGCGAACAGGTAGGCCCGAGTCAGGCCCGAGTTCCCGTCACGCCCGTCGTCTCCGGACACGACGGAGGACGGGACGGACCGTTCCTCCTCGGGGTCGGCCCCCCGTACCTCCTCTTGCGAGGCTGCTGTCATGGGGACACCGGCAGGGTCAGGCGGTACCGGCCTTGTAGCCGACACCGCGAACAGTCACGACGACCTCGGGGTGCTCCGGGTCCTTCTCGATCTTGGCGCGCAGGCGCTGCACATGGACGTTGACCAGGCGGGTGTCCGCGGCGTGGCGGTACCCCCAGACCTGCTCCAGCAGGACCTCACGCGTGAAGACCTGGCGGGGCTTGCGCGCCAGGGCGACCAGCAGGTCGAACTCCAGCGGAGTGAGGCTGATCTGCTCACCGTCGCGGCGCACCGCGTGCCCGGCGACATCGATGGTGATGTCGCCGATCTGCAGCACCTCGGGAGCGGGCTCCTCGGTGCGGCGCAGGCGCACACGCACCCGGGCCACGAGCTCCTTGGGCTTGAAGGGCTTGACGATGTAGTCGTCAGCGCCCGACTCGAGACCGAGGACCACGTCGATGGTGTCGCTCTTTGCCGTGAGCATGACGACGGGCACGCCGGACTCGGCGCGGATCTGCCGGCAGACGTCGATGCCGTCGGCGCCCGGGAGCATCAGGTCGAGCAGGACCAGGTCGGGTTTGGTCTCGCGGAAGGCCTCCAGGGCCTTGTCCCCGTCGTGGACGAAGGAGGGCTCGAACCCCTCACCTCTCAGTACGATGCCCAGCATCTCGGCGAGGGCGAGGTCATCGTCGACAACCAGTACACGTCCCTTCATCGGTGTGTCCGGCGCCGGGCGTCGGACCCGCTCGTAAGCATGCCCGCGGCGCCTACTCCTCTCTCTGGAACACTCAAGCGGCGTCTTCGTCGGTGGCCTTGCTCCCCAGCCAAGGGAACTGCTTTCGTACGTACTGGACCCACTGTGCCACCTGTACGGGGGGGTCGTACCAGGCGATGGATCAAGGCTGACTTGGCCTGTTGATAACAGAAAGCATACAAAAGGAATGAAGTGCGTCGACTCCCTCCCGGAGTACCCGACCGTGCGTGGAATGGCCTGAACCGGCCGGTAGGTTGGGATCCGGTGCCGTGAGAACCACGTGACCTCGTTCGCGCAGCGTAACCGAAGCCTCAGGGAGGGCGGGACCACATGAGCCATGAGGGCGACCGCAGGGACGAGCCCCAACAGCCCGGTCGGTCCGACGGTTGGTCAGTGCCCGGAGACGGATGGTCCGCGCCCGGGAGCGGGACACCGCAGGGGCCGACCCCCGGATACGGCGCTCCGCAGGGGCCACCCCCCGGATACGGCGGGCCGCAGGGGGCTCCCCCCGGTTACGGGGCGCCGCCAGGCCCTCCGCCACCCGGTTACGGCGGACCACAGGGCCCGCCCCCGGGTCACGGCCCCGCGCCCTACGGTCAACCGCAGCCGCAGAGCGGCCAGCCCCTCAAACCCGGCCTGGTGCCGCTGCGCCCGCTCGGTCTCGGTGACATCCTCAACGGCGCCTTCGCACTGATCCGCAACCACCCGGCCACCACGCTCGGGTTGGCGTTCGTGGTCATCGCGATCTCCGCGACCCTCTCCACCTTGCTGAGCAACGGGTTCCTGACCGAGTACGAACGCTCCCTCGAACAGCTCATGAGTGGCCAGATCTCCCCCGAAGATCCGGTGATGCCGGTCTCGGGCGACTCCATACTGCTGATGATGCTCGGCACGGCGGTCAACTACCTGGCGGTGACACTTCTGACCGCCCTGCTCACCTCGGTGGTGGGCATGGCCGTTCTCGGCCACAAGCACACGGTCTCGCAGGTCTGGACGGCGGTCCGCAGCCGTCTCTGGTCGATCCTGGGCCTGTCCGTGCTCCAGTACCTCATCCACTTCGCACTGGCGATGGTGATGGTCGTCCTCGTGCTGAGCGGTGCCCTGGTCGGTGCCTTCCTGGCCGCGACCGGTTCCCAGGCCCTGGGCGCGCTCATCGCGCTGGCGTCGGTACTGCTCGGGCTCCTCGGCGGTCTGGCGCTCTTCGCGTGGATCGGCATCCGGATCTACCTGGCCATGCCGATCGTGGTCCTGGAGCGCCTCGGCCCGGGCAGGGCGCTGGCACGCTCTTGGCGCCTGACGCAGGGCAACTGGTGGCGGATGCTCGGCATCGTGGCTCTCACCATGCTCATCGTCCTCGGCGTCTCCCTCATCCTGATGCTCGCGCTCGGTGCCCTCGCGGGACTGCCGATGATCCTGGCCGGCGGCGACTGGGGCCTGACCGCGGCGAACACCCTCGGCGTCGTGGCCGAGGCACTCACCTACAGCATCACCGCACCCTTCCTCGCCGCCGTCACCACACTCCTCTACATCGACCTGCGTATGCGCCGTGAGGGCCTGGACCTGCGCCTGCACTGGATCGCCCAGCAGGGTGTGCCCGTCGGCCCCGAGATCTACCGCCCGGAGCAGCACGCGTGAGAGCACCGACCGCCTCCTCCTCGGAGATCACCGGGGAGGAGGGCCGCCGCCGCGCGATCGAGGAACTCGGCGATCCCGTGTACGGCGACCGCGAACCCTCCCTCCTCGACCGATTCCTGCAGTGGCTGTCCGACCTCGTCGACGACCTCATGCAACTCGGCAGCGGCCTGCCCGGCGACTGGTGGCTGCTGCTGCCCGTTCTGCTGGTCCTGGCACTGCTCGTGGTCGGGCTCGTCGCGTACCTGCGGCCGGGCCGCAACCGCAGGGCCGGGGCACCCGTGCACGAGGAGACCAAACGCACGGCCGCCGACCACCGCGCCGCGGCCGACGAGCACGAGTCCTCCGGTGCCTACGACCGGGCCGTCGTGGAGCGCCTGCGCGCGATCGACGTCGACCTGGAGGAACGCGCCCTGCTCACCCCGTCGGCCGGACGCACCGCGACCGAACTCGCCACCGAGGCCGGCCGGAGCCTGCCCGAACAGGCCGGACGGCTCTCCGACGCCGCAGGGCTGTTCAACGACGTCGTCTACGGCCGCCGCGAAGCGACCGCGGAGACGGCCCGGACCCTGCGTGAACTCGACGACCACCTGCGCGCCGCGCGCCCGGTCCCCGTGGAGGAGGAGCGACGATGAGCACCTCGGAAACCGGGTGGCGCCGCGTGTGGCGGGCAGCCCGGGTCCCCGGCGCGGTCCTGATCCTGCTGGTCGTCGTCGCGGTCCTGGCATCGCTCGGTGACGAACAGTTCCCCGGAGGACGGATGGAACCCGGGAGCGTCGACCCCCAGGGCGGGCGCGCACTCGTGCAGACCATGCAGGAGGACCGCGACGTCCACGTGGTGCGCTCGGCCGACGACGCCGAGCAGGCCCTGGATGCGGCCGGCGACGAAAGCGTGTTGGCCGTGTTCCTCGATCACCGCTTGGAACCCGGCGAAGTGCGGTCCCTGGCCGAGCTGGAGGCCGACACCCTCCTGGTCCGACCCACCCTGCAGACGCTGGACGCGTTCGCACCCGGTGTGGACATGAGCGGGCGCACCGAGTCCGACGAGACCCTCGACGGCGAGTGCGGCCTGCCCGCCGTCGAGGCGGCCGGCCCCGCCGACGTGGCGGGGGAAGTGTACGAGGCCGCGCCCGGACAGGCGGCGACCGAATGTTACGCGGCCGCGGCCGGATCCGCGGTGGTCCAGGTCGAGCACGGTTCCGGGACCACCACCGTCGTGGGCACCGACCACTTCATGACCAACACCGAGCTCGCCGACGAGGGCAACGCCGCGCTGGCCATGAACCTCATGGATGCCGAGGACGTGGTGTGGCTGCGCCCCGACGCGCATGTACCCGAGGACAGCGCCACCCTGACGGAACTGCTGCCCGAGAGCCTGCTCTGGTCGGCGGTCCCGTTGGTGGGCGCGTTGCTCCTGCTGGCGCTGTGGCACGGCCGCCGCCTCGGGGCGCTCGTGCCCGAGGCGCTGCCCGTGGTGGTGCGTGCCGCCGAGACCACCGAGGGCCGCGCCGGGCTGTACCAATCGCGCAAGGCACGGGACCGGGCCGCCGCCGCGCTGCGGGCCGGGTTCCTGGACCGTGTCTCGAGCAAACTCGGGCTCCGCCCGGACGATCCCCCGGAGACCGTGGTCTCCGCGCTCGCCGCACGGCTGGGTGAGGACCCGGCGCGTGTACGGGCGCTGCTGTACCCCGATCACCCCGACCCGTACGCCGGAGACGACGAGGCGCTGAACCGGCTCGCGGAAGAGCTGGACGAGCGGTCCCGGAGGCTGCGGTGATCCCGGCCGGTACCCCACACGCAACCGACAGGTATTCGAGAGAGGTGGGCCGCACGTGAGCGCCCTGACACCCGACGAGGGGCTGCCCTCCGCCGAACAGGCACGAGAGGCTCTGACCGCTCTGCGCCACGAGGTCGCCAAGGCGGTCGTGGGACAGGAAGAGACCGTCACCGGCATGGTCGTGGCACTGCTCTGCCGGGGCCACATCCTCATGGAGGGTGTGCCCGGTGTGGCCAAGACGCTGCTGGTGCGCACCGTCTCCGAGGCCCTGGCACTGGACCACAAGCGGGTGCAGTTCACCCCGGACCTGATGCCCGGGGACGTCACGGGTTCCCTCGTCTACGACCAGCACACCGCGAAGTTCGAGTTCCACAGGGGCCCGGTCTTCACCAACCTGATGCTGGCCGACGAGATCAACCGGACCCCGCCCAAGACGCAGGCCTCGCTCCTGGAGGCCATGGAGGAGCACCAGGTCACGGTGGAGGGCGACCCGATCGCGCTCCCCGAGCCGTTCCTGGTGGCGGCGACGCAGAACCCGGTGGAGTACGAGGGCACCTACCCGCTGCCGGAGGCGCAGCTGGACCGGTTCCTGCTCAAGGTCACGGTGGGGCTGCCCCCGCGTGCCGCCGAGGTCGACATGCTGGGCCGGCACGCGGCGGGCTTCGACCCCGGCGACCTCGCCGCTGCGGGGGTGCGCCCGGTTGCCGGCGCCCGTGAGCTGCAGGCCGCACAGAACGCCGTGGAGCACGTGCACATGGCGCCGGAGGTACTGGGTTACATCGTGGACCTGGCCCAGGCCACCCGGCAGTCGCCGTCCCTGCGGCTGGGTGTTTCCCCCCGTGGTGCGACCGCGCTGTTGCGCACCAGCCGGGCGTGGGCGTGGCTGTGCGGCCGCGACTACGTCACCCCCGACGACGTCAAGGCGCTCGCCAAGGGCACCCTGCGGCACCGTGTCTCGCTGCGTCCCGAGGCGGAGCTGGAGGGCGCGACGGCCGACGGGGTCCTCGACGGCGTGCTCGCTTCCGTCCCGGTGCCGCGCTGATGGTGGTCACCGGCCGGTCGGTGGCACTCGCTCTGCTCGCGGTAGGGGCGGTGCTGGTCTCCGGCCAGATCAGTCCGCAGGTCACAGCGGTCTCGTTGGCCGTGGTGGTGGCCCTGCTCGTGCTGGACGTGCTGCTCGCGGCGAGCCCGCGCGCCATGCGTCTGACACGCGAGGGCGACACGTCTCTGCGGTTGGGTGAGGCCGCGACGCTGTCCCTGGTGCTGCACAACCCGACACGGCGCACCCTGCGCGGGCGTGTGCGCGACGCGTGGCCGCCGAGCGCACATGTGGAACCCCGGTCGGCGCCGGTGCGGGTCACGGGCGGCGAGCGCCGGCGGGTCGGTGTGGTACTCACCCCGACCCGGCGCGGCGACGTCCGGGCCGCGGGGGTCACGGTGCGCACCCTCGGGCCGCTGGGCCTGGCGGGGCGGCAGAGGACCCTGTCGGCGCCGTGGACCGTGCGGGTGCTGCCGCCCTTCCACAGCCGCCGCCACCTGCCCGGAAAGCTCTCGCGGCTGCGGGAGCTGGAGGGCCAGCACACCGCGATGGTGCGGGGCCAGGGGAGCGAGTTCGACTCCCTGCGGGACTACGTGCGCGGCGACGACGTGCGTTCCATCGACTGGCGTGCGACCGCCCGCAACGACGGGGTCGTTGTACGTACGTGGCGCCCGGAGCGGGACCGGCGGATCCTCATCGTGCTCGACACCGGCCGCACCTCCGCGGGCCGGGTGGGCGACACCCCGCGTCTGGACCACTCCATGGACGCGGCGCTGCTGCTGGCGGCACTGGCCGGGCGTGCGGGTGACCGGGTGGACTTCCTCGCCTACGACCGCCGCGTGCGCGCCCAGGTGCGTTCGGGGAGCAAGGGCAGCCAGATCGAGCAGCTGGTGACGGCGATGGCCCCGCTGGAGGCCGCGCTGGTGGAATCCGACCCGGCGGGTATGGCAGGCACCGTCATGGCGCAGGGCCGTACCCGCAAGCTCGTGGTACTGCTGACCGACCTCAACGCGGCCGCGCTGGAGGAGAACCTGCTCCCCCGCCTGCCCGCGCTGACCTCGCGCCACCTGCTCCTGGTCGCCTCGGTCCGCGACCCCGAGGTCGACGCGATGGCGGAGGAGCGCGGAACCCCGGAGGCCCTGTACCGTGCCGCCTCGGCCGAACGCACCCTCGCCGAGCGGCGCCGTGTGACGGCGGATCTGCGGCAGATGGGCGCGGAGGTGGTCGACGCCGGCCCCGAGCACATCGCTCCGGCCCTCGCCGACGCCTACATCAACCTGAAGGCCCAGGGACGGTTGTAGCCGGGGCCCGCGCGGCAGGTGCACCTCCCGCGCGGGCCCCGGCCTCCCCAACGGGTCCGGGACCGGAGCGGGCTTCCACCCACCTTGCGTGTTGGGCACCATGGACGGCATGCCCCCTCGCGACCCGCGCCTCGGCAACACCACCCGAGGAACCGTCCATGGCCAGCTCCTGCAAGCACGGGACATCCACCACCTCACCGTGGCGTCCGTCCCGGAGACAAACGCCCCCGATACCGTTGTCCCCGACATCTCCCTCGCCCCTCCCCTCCCAGCGACCGCCGTCCGAGGGCGCACACGGCTGCTCGAGGAACTCATCACGGCGATGGGCTCGGGCACCTCGGTCCCGCACGTGCTCACCGGCCCGGGCGGGTTCGGCAAGACCACCGTGGCCGCCGCGCTGGCCGCACATGCGCGCGGCGAAGGCAGGCGGGTGTTCTGGGTGCGCGCGGGCGACGTCTCCGCCGGGCTCCTCGAGGCCGCCGTGGAGGCGGGCGGTCCCCGGTCCGAGGCCGAGGAGGTACGCGACTCGCCCCAGCGCGCCGCACGCTGGGCGTGGCAGCACCTGGACCGCTCCCCCGAACCCTGGCTCCTGGTCTTCGACAACGCCGACCGGCCCGAGGAGCTCGACCCCCTCCATCGCCCCGGCGAACAGGTCGGCCGGTTGCGGACGAGCCCGGCCGGGTTCGTGCTGGTGACGAGCCGGGTGGACGATCCTGCGCTGTGGGCTCCGGCTCAGCTGCACACGGTCGGTGAGCTCAGCAACGCGGCGGCGGGTGCGGCGCTCGCGGACCACGCCGGTGAAGAGACCCTTCCGGGCGCTGAGGAGCTGGCCGAGAGGCTGAGCGGAATACCGCTGGCCCTCGCGCTCGCCGGCCGGATCCTGGCCGCGCACCGGGTCCTGTTCCCCGACGCCCGGGCCTTGTTGAAGAGGCTGGAGGAGGACGGGGTGACCCACCTCGACTCGCTCGCCGAACCCTTCGCGCCAGAGGAAAAGGACCTGCTCTCCGGGGTCTTGCACGTGTCCCTGGAACTGGTCGTGGACCGGGAGCCGGCAGCGCTCCCGATCCTCCGGCTGTTGTCGGACCTCGGCGGCGAGGGGACACCGGTCCCCCTGCGCCGCCTCGCCCCGGAGATTCTCCGAAAGGAGACCCTGTGCCTGGACGACGGGGCCGAAGGCGCTCGCGCCGTCGACACGCTCGCCCTCCACGGCCTGGTCCGGCTCGTTCGGAACGAGAAGGACACGGAACTGCACCTGCATCCTCTGGTGTCCGAAGCCGTCCGGGCGCGGGCGGAGGGAAGCCCTTCCCCGGATTCAGGCCACTCGGCGTGAGCGCACCTCGGGCCGCAGAACGCACCCGCCGGTTCCGGACCTAGGCCGCCACGGGCACGGACTCGGGCGCGCTCCGGATGTCACCGGTCTCGCCCTCGCCGTACGCGCGCTTGCCGACGGTGTACACGTACGCCAGGAACAGCACCTCGACGAGGAAGCCGATCCCCAGGCCCACCGGGGTGGCGATGTGGCCGCGCACCATGTTCCCGGTGACCAGGCCTTCGACGAGACCGGACACGAACAGCACCACGACCAGACCCAGCGCGACGGCCATGGCGGCGCGTGCTTCCTCTCCGAGCGCGCGCAGGCGCGGGCGGTCGCCGGGCGCGATGATCGTCCACCCGAGCTTGAGGCCCACACCTCCGGCGACGAAGACGGCGGTCAACTCCAAGAAGCCGTGCGGGAGGATGAGGGAGAAGAACTCCTCTCCGCGGCCGTGCGCGATCATCATCCCGGCCGAGGAGCCGATGCCCGCACCGTTCATCGCGAGCACCGCGATGGTCGGCAGGGCCAGGAACGCGCCGAAGACGATGGCCTGTGCCGCGACCCAGGCGTTGTTGGTCCACACCTGGGCCGAGAAGGAGGTCCCCGGGTTCTCGGCGTAGTAGTTGGCGAAGTCGTGCTCCACGTACTGCCGCATGGCCTCCGGGGTCTGCAGTGCGTTGAGGACGTCGGGGTTGAGCACCACCCAGGCGCCGGCGAGGAAGGCCACGAGCAGGGTCCCCGCGCTGGCCCCGATCCACCACCAGCGCAGGCGGTAGAGGGTGCCGGGGAAGGTACGGGTGAAGAAACCGGCGATCTCGCCCAAGGAGGAGGAGTGAGCGCCGGTCACGGCGGATCGGGCCCGGGCGACCAGCGCCGAGAGGCGGGCGACCAGGTTGGGGTCCTGCCCGGCCGAACGCACCGCGGACAGATGGGTGGAGACGCGCTGGTAGAGGTCGACGAGCTCGTCGACCTCCCCACCCGAGAGCGAGCGCCGCCGCCGGACCAGTTCGTCCAGTCGTTTCCACTCCTGGGCGTGTGTCGCCGCGAACACGTCGATATCCACACTTCGGACCCTACTCGATCGTTCCCGGGGCACGCCCCGGGGCGGTACGGCGTTCCTGGTGGGCGGGTAGTGTCGACGGGTACGTGCGCGGCAGAGCCCGAGGGAGCGTGAGTTGGTGTCCTATCCCGGCGGTGGCCCGGTCCACGACGATCCGTACGGGTCGACACCCCTGGTCACGGGTGATGCCGTGGTCCTCGAACTGCGTCCGGCGGGGTTCGCCACCCGAGCGATCGCCCTGGTCATCGACATGCTGTTGCAGGTCATCCTGCTGGTGGCACTGGGGATGCTGGGGTCGTGGATGAGCACGGGCCTGGACGAGGCGGCACTGGCGGCACTGACGCTGGGACTCTCCATCCTGGTGCTCGTCGGGTATCCGACGGCCTTCGAGACCCTCTCCCGGGGCCGGTCCCTGGGCAAGCTCGCACTCGGGTTGCGCGTGGTGGGCACGGACGGCTCCCCCGAGCGGTTCCGGCAGGCGCTGGGACGTGCGCTCATGTCCGTCGTCGAAGTGTGGATGACCACGGGCATGGTCGCGCTCATCACCTCCCTGATCAACCGGGACGGGCGCCGTCTGGGCGACTTCGTGGCCGGAACGACCGTGGTGGAGGAGCGCACGGGCCGCCGCCGCAACGAGACCATCACCATGCCGCCGCAGCTGGCGGGTTGGGCCGCCAACGCCGAGCTCTCGGGCCTGTCCCCGGAGACGGCCGCGGACGCGCGCCAGTACGTGCTGCGCTACGACGAGCTGGCCGAGCACACCCGGTACGAACTGGGCATCCGGTTGGCGGAGACGGTCGCCGCGCAGGTGAGCCCGCCCCCGCCTCCGGGAACCTCACCGCCCTACTTCCTGGCGGCGGTGCTGGCGGAGCGGCGCCGGCGCGGCATGGCTTCCGAGGCCGGGAACGGTGCCCCGGGCCAGGGGCACGAGCGGTTCTCCGGCGGCCGCTTCCCGGCCTGATCCGGTCCCCCGGTTCCGGCACGGCCCCGAGTGCGCCTGCGCCTCAGACGTGCCAGGAGCGCAGGTAGTCCTCCTGCTCCGGGCTGAGGGCGTCGATGCCCACGCCCAGCGCGGCCAGTTCGAGCCGGGCGACCTCGGTGTCGGTGGCGTCGGGAACCTCCACGACGCCGGGTTCCAACTCCGTGTGGTTGGCGGCGAGCCAGGCTGTGGTCAGTGCGTGCACCGCGAACGACAGGTCCATGACGGCGGCCGGATGCCCCTCGGCGGCACCCAGGTTGACCAGGCGCCCTTCGGAGAGCAACAACAAACGCCGCCCATCGGCGAGCACGTACTCGTCGGCCTGCTCACGTACGCCCGGGTTGACCTCGACCGCCATCCGCGCCAAGGCGTCCAGCTCGATCTCGAGGTCGAAGTGGCCGGAGTTGGCGAGCACCGCACCGTCACGCATCCGGGCCAGGTGGCGGGCGGCGATGACGTCGCGATTGCCGGTGACGGTGACGAAGACGTCGCCCATGGAGGCGGCCTCGTCCATGGTGGTGACGGTGTAGCCCTGCATGACGGCGTCCAGGGCCTTGACCGGGTCGACCTCGGTCACCACGACGCGGGCGCCCATACCTCGGGCGCGTTCGGCGAGGCCGCGGCCGCAATAACCGAACCCGGCGACGACGAAGGTGCGGCCGGCCATCAGGGCATTGGTGGCACGCAGGATCCCGTCGATCGTGGACTGTCCGGTGCCGTAGCGGTTGTCGAACATCCGCTTGGTGGCGGTGTCGTTCACCGCGGCCATGGGCATCCGCAGCTCGCCCTCGGCGCTCATGCGGCGCAGCCGGATGACCCCGGTGGTGGTCTGCTCGCAGCCGCCCAGCACCCCGTCGAGGAGGTCGGGGCGGAGCAGATGCACGGTGTTGACCAGGTCGCACCCGTCGTCGAGCAGCAGGTGCGGCCGGGATTCCAGAATGGTGACGAGGTTGCGGTCGTAGGCGGCGGTGTCCATCCCGGCCCAGGCATGCACCGACACCCCGTACTCGGTGACGAGCGCGGCTGCGGTGTCGTCCTGGGTGGAGAGCGGGTTGGACGCGGCCAGCCACACCTCGGCGCCACCCGCCCGCATCGCCCGCAGCAGGTTCGCGGTCTCGGCTGTGACGTGCATGCACACGGCGACGCGCAATCCCTCCAGGGGGCGTTCCTCCGCGAAACGTTCGCGGACGCTGCGCAGGACCGGCATCGAGCGTTCGGCCCAATCGACCCGGCGGACCCCGGCCTGAGCAAGGCCGAGGTCCGCCACCTCGTGGGAGGGTAGTTTCATGTGGTCGCTGCGGTCCCTCAGTAGCGGTAGTGCTCGGGCTTGTAGGGGCCGGCGACGTCGACACCGATGTACTCGGCCTGCTCCTTGGTGAGCGTGGTGAGCTCGACACCGAGAGCGTCCAGGTGCAGGCGGGCGACCTTCTCGTCGAGGATCTTGGGCAGCGTGTAGACGCCCGTGGGGTACTCGTCGGTCTTGGCGAACAGCTCGATCTGCGCGATCACCTGGTTGGTAAAGCTGTTGGACATGACGAAGCTGGGGTGGCCGGTGGCGTTGCCCAGGTTGAGCAGTCGGCCCTCCGACAGCACCAGGATCGACTTGCCCTCGGGGAAGGTCCACTCGTGGACCTGCGGCTTGATCTCCTTCTTGGTGATGCCCTTGACCTGCTCGAGGCCGGCCATGTCGATCTCGTTGTCGAAGTGGCCGACGTTACCGATGATGGCCTGGTGCTTCATGCCGGCCATGTGCTCGGTCATGATCACGTTGAAGTTACCGGTGGTGGTGATGAAGATGTCACCAGTGTCGATCACGGACTCCAGGCTGGCGACCTGGTAGCCGTCCATAGCGGCCTGCAGGGCGTTGATCGGGTCGATCTCGGTGACGATGACCCGGGCACCCTGGCCGCGCATGGCGTCGGCCGAGCCCTTGCCGACGTCACCGTAACCGCAGATGACGGCGATCTTGCCGCCGATGAGGACGTCGGTGGCACGCATGATGCCGTCCGGCAGCGAGTGGCGGATGCCGTACTTGTTGTCGAACTTGCTCTTGGTGACCGAGTCGTTGACGTTGATCGCGGGGAAGGCCAGCGTGCCCTCGCGCTGCATCTCGTACAGGCGCAGGACACCGGTGGTGGTCTCCTCGGAGACGCCCTTGATGCCCTCGGCGATCTTGGTCCACTTGCCGGAGTCCTGCTTCAGGCTCTTCTTGAGCAGGCCCAGGACGACCTTGAACTCATCGGCGTCGTCGGCCGAGGGCTCGGGGACCGCGCCGGCGCGCTCGAACTCGGCACCCTTGTGGACGAGCATGGTGGCGTCGCCGCCGTCGTCCAGGATCATGTTGGGGCCTTCACCGCCGGGCCAGGTCAGCGCCTGCTCGGTGCACCACCAGTACTCCTCCAGCGTCTCGCCCTTCCAGGCGAAGACCGGCACACCCTTGGGGTTGTCGGGGGTCCCGTCGGGCCCCACGACGGCAGCGGCAGCGGCGTGGTCCTGGGTCGAGAAGATGTTGCAGCTCACCCAGCGCACCTCGGCGCCGAGAGCGACCAGGGTCTCGATGAGGACCGCGGTCTGCACGGTCATGTGCAGCGAGCCCATGATCCGGGCGCCCCGGAGCGGCTTGCTGTCCCCGTACTCAGCACGGGTGGCCATGAGGCCGGGCATCTCGTGCTCGGCGAGACGGATCTCGTCGCGACCGAAGTCGGACAGGGAAAGATCGGCGACCTTGTAGTCGAAAGCCATGCATTCCTCACTCGTGACTTGTGGTGGCTCCATGATTCTAGGGTCGTACACCGCTCTACAGCACAAACCTGACGTTGCGTTGTCAGATTTGCCGTTGCGGGGGACGGCCGTGAGTTAGGGTCACGGGCATGGCCGCCCACGACACCTCGCACCTGCACGCACCGATCCACGACGCGTCCGGTGCAGTGCCGATCTCCACCGCGGCCGAGCTCGTGGGCACCACGGCGCGCATGCTTCGCTACCGGGAGGCCCTGGGACTGCTCCCCCGCACCCAGGACTCGCCGACCGGGCGCGGGCACCGGCACCGGCGCTTCACCGAGGAGGACCTGGCCACCATCGGGGCCGGCCTGGAGATGGAACGCGAGCTCGACATCCCCCCGGCCGCGCTCGCGTTCGCGCTGCGGGTACTGGCCGAACCGGAACTGCTGGTCCGCGTGCGCCGGCACGGCGAACGCCTGGGCCGTCTGAGCGCCGCTCCCGCCCGCGCGATGGATTTCGAGAAGGAGAAGGCGATGCGGCTCCTGCACGGATCCCGGCCCCGGCCCCGGCTCTGAACCCGCGACGCGCACGGGCCACCCCGGGTTCACGGACGTCCGCGTCCGGTCACGGACACCGGTTCAGCTTCCGGACATGTTTTGGCAAAGGGCCCACGGGCTACGGACACTGACGTGGATACGCTGAGCGGCGACGCGACCTCCCGGGCCATCGAAGGGCATCTGCGCCCCGACCTCGACGACCTGGACAGGCTGCGTACGGTCTGGGCCGAGCACCGCGGCTCGCCTGAGGAACGCGCCCTGGCCCGCCGGGAGCCGGCCCGCCGCAGCTCCTACGATCTCGGTGGCGGCCCCGCCCTGGCCGAGTTGTTGGAGGCCACCGCCTCCGAGGAGATGTCCGGGCGTGCGATCACGTCCGACTACGTCGCCGAGCTCGCCGAGCGTGCCACGTCACTTCCCGGTCCCGGGACCGGCCGCTGCCCCCGGTTGGCCGAAGCACACGCCGCGGACATCGCCCGGGCCGCCTCCGCTCCGGGGCACCCGGTCGTTCGCGCGGTGCACACCTACGTGACGTGTGTGGAGGCCCTGCGCGAGACCGCACCCGAGGAGGCCGACGGCGGCCCCGGGTGGATACTCCCGTGGGTCCTGTCCTCCCTCGTCCTGCAGCGGGCCGATTTCCCACCGCTGGTGCCCGATCCGGGGGTGCCTGCGTGTACGGCGGCGGGAGGGTCGCGCCGGATCGATCTGTGCGCCCGCCACCTCGCCCGGCTCGTGGCCACGTCCCTGCGCACCGAACTGAGCCGGTCGCCGTCCCGTCCGGGTACGGCACGCGTCTCGGCCCCGCCGCTGGCCGCCGCGATCCACCGGCGGGCCCTGGAGCACCTGCACGAGCGCCGCGGTCCGTTGCTGCAGGTACTCGGATCCCTGGACACGGACGCCCGCGCCGACGTACACGCGGGAAGTGCGCAGCAGGTCCCTCAGGCGGTGGCCGCGCCGCCGGAACGGGCGTTGCTGACACCGGGGGCCGACCACTGGTGGGGCTGCCTGTCCCTGGCCCTCGGTGAGGCGGCCCTGGACCTGTACGTCATCGTGCAGGAGGTGGGTCCCGCCTCGGCCGGGGTGCTCGCGGTGACGGCGGACGCGCGTGCGACCACCGGCGCAGGGGCGCGCGAGGCCCCGCTCATGGCCGATGTCGACGGGGTGACCGTGATGCCCAACGACTCCGCGGACGATCGTCGGCCGCTCATCCGCGATCTCATCGACGAGGCCCTGTCGCGGGCGATGGACCAGCTCACCCGAGCGTGAACCCGGCGTTGCCGTCCGGTCCCGGTCAGCCGCTCAGCGCCACCAGTGCCAGCACCAGGAGCAGGATGACGATGGTGATGAGCACCGCCGGGATCAGCCAGCTCTGCTGCAGCAGGGAGTCCTGCTCCTCCTGGGGCGGCATCGGCTGCTGCGGCACGGGCCGGGCGTAGGTCTGGTTCGGGTTCATCCCGGCCATGGGTGCCCCGTGCGGCGGCGGTGTGGCGGGCCCGTACGGGTTCGGCGGCATGCCCTGGCGCGGGTCGGAGGTTCCCGGAGGCGGTCCGGTGAAACCGGGCTGCGGGTTCGACGTAGCCGGGGGCGGGCCGAACCCTTGGCGCGGGTCGGAAGTCATGGGCGGCTGTGCCGTACCCATGCCGTGCCGGGGATCGGACACCCCCGGGCCGGGGGCCGTCCGCGGGTCGGAGGTCATGGGGGGCTGCCCGCCCGTGGGGTACTGCGGCGGCGGCTGGGGGAACGGGGTCTGCCCGCCGGTCAGCACACCGGTCTGTGCGATCTGCTCGCCCTGCTTGACGGCCTCGTCGGTGGAGCTGCTCCCCGCGGGGACGTCGTCGTGGCCGAGCAGACGCATCAGCAGGGTCTGGGCGTTGGGCCGGTTCTGCGGGTCCTTGTCCAGGCACGACTCGACGATCGTGCGGAGGTTCTCGTCGAGCCCGTCGAGGTCCGGCGGTGCGGTCACCACCCGGTGCACGACCGCGGGCACGGTGTCGGAACCGAACGGGGCCCGCCCCGTGGAGGCGAAAGCCATGACGCAGCCCCACGCGAAAATGTCGCACTTGTCGGTGATGCCGCGGCCCTCGATCTGCTCGGGCGCCATGTAGGAGGGGGTGCCCACGATCGAGTTGGTCATGGTGGCGGTGCCGTCGTCGACCCGGGCGATACCGAAGTCGATGACCCGCGGGCCGTCCGGGCCCAGGAGTACGTTTCCGGGCTTGAAGTCGCGGTGGACGATCCCGGCCTTGTGGATGGCCACCAGCGCCGTGGCCGTGGACACCGCCAGGCGCTGCAGCTTGCTGCCGCGCTGGATGCCGGCCTGGGAGACCGTCTCCTGCAGATCCTTGCCGGGAACGAACTCACTGACGACGTAGGGCGGGTCCTCGTCGAGCTGGGCGTCGATGATCGCGGCCGTGCAGAAGGAGGCGACCTTCTGCGCGGCCTGGACCTCCTTGACGAACCGCTTGCGCAGATCGGAGTCCTCGGCCCATTGGTCGTTGAGGACCTTGACGGCGTACTCCTCACCGTCGCCGTCCTCGGCGAGATAGACCACCCCCTGGCCGCCCTTTCCCAGGCGACCGGTCACGCTGTACTCACCGAACGCCGAGGGGTCGCTCGGCGTGAGCGCTTGGGGGCCGGCCATCGGTCTCCTCCAGGGAGGTCGTCGTACTACGAGGGCGAGTGCCAGGGTACGGGTCTCCCCGGACACGGCGGCGCCTTACGCCCGCCCCGTGAGGGTTCGTCCCACTCTGGCGTTACCCGATAAGACTGCCGAAACGCCGATCCCGTTCCGTCCGACCCTCAATCGATACTTCTCGCCTCGTCCACGAGCAGCACGGGGATGCCGTCACGGATCGGGTAGGCGAGTCTGCTCTCCTCACAGACGAGTTCGTCGGTCTCCGGGTCGTGGCGGAGCGGGGCCTGGCTCTGAGGGCAGGCCAGGATCTCCAACAGCCAGCCGTCGATCTTCGTGCTCATGGTTCTCGTTCCTCGTCTCGGTGTGCGGGTGCGGGTCGGCCGCAACCACCCCGCACCCCCATCATGGCTGGTCAGGACCGCACGATCGCCAGGACCCCGTCGCGCAGCTGCGCGACGCCGTCGTCGTCGGGCGCCTCGACATTGAGCCGCAACAGCGGTTCGGTGTTGGAGGCGCGCAGGTTGAACCAGGACCCGTCGGGCAGGGACACGCTGAGCCCGTCGAGTTCGTCGACAGTGACCCCGTCACGCCCCTCGAAGGCCTCCCGGACCGCCACCATGCGCCCGGGTGCGTCCGCGACCTCGGAGTTGACCTCGCCGGAGGCCGCGTAACGGGTGTACTCCCGTGTGATCTCCGAGAGGGGCCGGATGTCGGCGCCCAGGACCCGCAGGACGTGCATCGCCGCGAGCATACCGGTGTCGGCGCGCCAGAAGTCGCGGAAGTAGTAGTGGGCGGAGTGCTCCCCGCCGAAGATCGCACCGGTCTCGGCCATGGTCGCCTTGATGAAAGAGTGCCCCACGCGCGTGCGCACGGGATCACCACCGTTCTCGGCGACGATCTCGGGGACCGCCTGCGAAGTGATGAGGTTGTGGATGATGGTGGACCCGGGTTCGCGTGCGAGCTCCTGGACCGCCACCAACGCGGTCACGGCCGACGGCGGGACCGGTTCTCCGCGCTCGTCCACGACGAAGCACCGGTCGGCATCACCGTCGAAGGCCAGGCCGATGTCGGCCCCGGTCTCGCGGACCTTCGCCTGCAGGTCGACGATGTTGTCGGGATCGAGCGGGTTGGCGGGGTGATTGGGGAAAGTACCGTCGAGTTCGAAGTACAGGGGCACGATCTCCAACGGCAGACCCTGCCCGAGCACGGTGGGGACCGTGTGCCCGCCCATCCCGTTGCCGGCGTCCACGGCAACCTTCAGGGGGCGGATGCCGGACAGGTCGACGAGGCCGCGCAGGTACTCGGCGTACCCCTGGAGCAGGTCGCGGCGGGTCACGGTGCCGACCGGGCCGTCGTGGGCCGGCACCCCCTGCTCGGCGAGCCGCCGGATCTCCTCGAGCCCGGTGTCGGAGCTCAAGGGGGCCGCCCCGGCCCGGCACATCTTGATGCCGTTGTACTGAGCGGGGTTGTGGCTGGCGGTGAACATCGCCCCCGGCAGGTCGAGCTCGCCCGAGGCGTAGTAGAGCAGGTCGGTGGAGCCGAGCCCGGCATCGACCACGTCCACGCCCTGGCTCGTCACCCCTTCGGCGAAGGCCTCGGTCAGCCCCGGTGAGGAGGGACGCATGTCGTACGCCACGACCACGGCGGCTCCGCCCACCACACGGGCGAAGGCGGCGCCGATGGCGTGCGCGGTCGCGCTGTCGAGGGTGTCGGGCACGAGG
This sequence comes from Nocardiopsis xinjiangensis YIM 90004, assembly GCF_000341145.1. Taxonomy (GTDB): domain Bacteria; phylum Actinomycetota; class Actinomycetes; order Streptosporangiales; family Streptosporangiaceae; genus Nocardiopsis; species Nocardiopsis xinjiangensis. The sequence continues at coordinate 155,497 of NZ_ANBE01000009.1, read as the reverse complement.
CCGCGTACGTCGTAGGCCTTGAAGATGCTTGCGAGATCAGCCACGTCTTCTCCGGTTCTCCGGTGGGTCCTGCTGGGGGCCGGGTGCGCGTAACAAAGTTAGCAAGCGCGCCCGGCCGGGGTGTTCAGGACTGCCGGGGCGGCTGTTGGTCGGAACGCACCACACGCAGGTGCCCGCGGCGAGTGGTGTCCTCGCCCTCGGGTTCGTTCTGCGCAGGGGGCCGCGCCGCCTCACGTACAGCGTCGGCAAGGGCCTCCAGGTCGTCGCTGCCGGGACCACCGCCCACCGACTCGACCGGGAGGCGCACGACCTCCCACCCGCGGGGGGCGGTCAGCCGGTCGGCGTGCATGGCGCACAGGTCGTAGCAGTGCGGCTCGACGTAGGCGGCGAGCGGACCGAGGACGGCCGTCGAGTCGGCGTAGACGTACGTGAGCGTGAAAACGGCGGGTTGCCTGCACGCGGTGCGGGAACAGCGTCGAACATGGCTCACAGGCAACGACTGTATGCCCTTCCTCAAGGACATGCCAGCTTCGGCCCAAGCCCAGGCGCGTTCGGTGGACAACCGGCCCGTTGTGTGCCCTGCCCCGCCGGGCAGGCCCCGTGCGGACGCGGGGCCTTCGGTGTGCGGCCGAGCGGGCTACGCGGGAGCCCGCCGATGGCTTAGTCTCGGAGTGTGCGACGAGTGCGCCTTTCCAGTGGGCAACCAAACCGTGTGCGGCGAAGGGACCGCCGAGGACGTGGTATCCGCGGCCCTCTCGTCCCTGCTGACCTGCCGGTCTTCCGGAGCCGAGCGCAGGCGTTCGACGATCTCGTCCTGGACGCGGTCGAACGCCTGGAGCGCTTGTGGTCCCGTGAACTGGCCAATGTCGACTTCCTCGTCGAGGACGTCCCACCGGTACCGCCGATGGCGGAGACGATCCCCTTCTCCCGCTTGGAGACCGACCCCGACGGCCGCGCCCGCATCGTGGTGTACCGGCGTCCGGTCGAGATCCGTACCAAGGACCCCGACGAGATGGCCCTCCTGGTCCACGAGACGGTCGTGGAGGAGGTCGCCAACCTCCTCGGGTTGGAGCCGGAGTCGGTCGACCCCGAGGGCTGAGCCTCCCCCGTCCAGGACTCAGGGGGTGAGGGCGACCGAGCTGTCGCGGACCACGGGCAGCGGGACCTCGACCGGTGCGGGACGTACCGGGGCCGCACCGATCCCGTCGTCGGTCCGCAGCACCCTGGCCACGTGCACGGGCCCGGAGTCCTCGTCGACCAGATCGAGGCGGACGGCGTAACCGTCGCCGGATCCGATGCCGGGCGGCGGCTCCCAGGCCACGTCCTCGGTGTCGGTGCCCAGCACCTGTGTGGTTCCGGCGGGGATCCTCAGTTTGACGGCGTCGCCCTGGTCGCCCTCGTCGCCCACGGGCGTGGCCATGATCTCGGTGTCGCGCTCGGTGGCACCCACCACGACCTCGGTCTCGGCCTCGCGCGGCACGTCCGGGAGCACCGCCATGGTGTCCAGCGGCCTGCTGAGCGGGTCGGCGGCGGCGCTGTAGGCGGTCTCGGAACCACCGTCGGTCTCGGCGACGGCGCCCGCGACCACCTCGCCGTCCGCCTCGATCACGGCCGTGCCGGGCTCCTCCGCCAGAGCGCTCTCGAGGGAGAGCCACGCGGACGCGGCCGGGGGAACGGTGACCGTGTACGGGTCACCGGGCGTCCCGGCCCCGTCGCCCCCGTTCTCGCCGTCCTCCTCCGCACGCTCGGAGGTCAGCACGTGCACCTGTGCGGTGACGGGTTCGTCCCCGGGGGCGGCGAGCAGGAGACGGCGCACACCTTCGCCCCCGGGCACCCCGGGCACGACCGCGTTCTCGGCCGGTCCGGTGGTGGGGTTGACCCAGTCGGTCCCGCCCGAGGAGTGCTCGGCCAGCAGGGACGCGGCGACCCGCCCGGTGCTGGTGCGCACGTGGACCCCGGCTGCGCTCGTGCTGTGCACCGACTCGGTCAGGTCGAGTTCGGTGGATTCCCCCGGGCCCAAGGGGATCCCGCGGCTCTCCGGGGAATGGGAGGGGCCGTCGGCGGTGTAGATGTCCACGTTGACGGTGGCGCGGAAGTCCTCGGGGTTGGCCAGGTGCGCGGTGAGGCCGTCCAGGTCCACGCCGTCGGGGTCGTCACCGCCGGGCAGGGCGAACCACGTACCGATGGAGGGCTGGGCGCACACGACCTCGGTGGCCTCGTCGTCGGAGGAGGTGACCTGGGACACCTCGAGTCCGGAGGCGAGGTCTCCTGCGGCGTGCACGGCGGTGGGGTCGTCGGCCTCGTCGGTCCCGGTGCTCCAGACCAGGCCGGGTTCGGTGATCTGTTCCCCGATGAGGTCGTCCTCGTCGAGGTGGTCGGCGCCGGGGCCGGGTGTGGCGCGGGTGTCCTCGTCGGCGTCTGCACCGTCCTCCCCGTCGGGGGTCCCGGAAACGGGCACGGCCCACAACTCGCCCTCGTCGTCACGGCTCACCCTCGGGGCGAAGGCCGCGGCAGCGCTGTCGGCGTCGGAGTCCTCATGGGGTTGGGGACACACCCGCACGGCACGGTCCGGACGCACCGCCCCGGCCTCGCTCACCCCCACCTCGGCGGTGAGCGGGCGGGTGAGGAGGGCGGCGCCGAGCAGGGCCGCCAGGGACAACACGACCAGCCCGAACAGCGCGAACCGGTTCTCCACGATCAGTCGCACGGTTATTCCTCACCCTCGGAACGGTCGGTGCCACGGCGGCTTCGGGGGCCGGAGCGGCGGCCGGATTTGCGGCGGGTGCCCTTGCGCCGTCCCCCGCCCCTCAGGGCCGGGAGGGATCCGGTCGTGGTGGTCGTTTCGCGTGCGGACCCGTCATCGGTCCCGGCACGGACACCGGCGTCCTCCTCCCCGGGCCCGGGGACCGCTTCGGCCGCCGTGTGCGAGCCGGACACCTTTGCGGCGCTCTGCCGCCCGGCATCCTCCGTGCTCTCGCCCGTGGCACCACGTCTTCCGCGGCCACGGCGGCCGGAACGGCGCAGGCGGTCGGGGCGGTGCGGGCGCGGCGGCGGGGTGGCGGCGATGAGCCGGGCCTCCTCGTCGGTTCGCACGCCGGGCGCCGCCAGGACGGCGACGACGAGCAGCAGGAGCCCCTGTGTGAGGATCCACGCGGTGTGCACGTGGTCGGTGTGCCACACCTGCAGTCGGCCGCCCTCGACCGGCAGCGCCCAGGCCTGGGTGCCGTTCTCGGTGGGGACGGGGGACAGTTCGGCGCCGTCGAGGGTGGCGTTCCAGGTGCCGTCGGCGGGTTCGGCCAGAGCCAGACGGCGGCCGGTGGGACCGTCGCCGACCTCGGCCGTCATGTCCCCGGCACGGCCCTCGACCGTCAGGGCCGTGGCGTCCAGGCCGCCCTCGGGGAGTTCGCGCAGGGCACCGGTCTCCTCGGACACACGCCAGAGCCCGTAGTGGTCGGACAGGGACTGCCGGTCCAGGCCGGGGGTGCCGTCCAACACGTCGACCATGGTGGCCCGCGCGGGCCCCGAGTCCTCCGGGCGCGGGTAGAGCACGTACTGCACCCCGTGGTCGAGAAGGGTGTGCAGCTGATCGCCGCCCTGGCCCGCGCTGAGCTGGGCCACGGCGCGGTCCATGCTCGTTGCGCCGGACTCGTCGGGGACGACGGCCTCCTCCCCCAGATGCGGTTCACGGCCGCGCACCACGGTGTAGTCGACGTGGCCCTCACCGTCGGGGGCGACCACGAGGGCACGCGGTTCGGTTCCGTCGTCGCTGCGACTCTGCAATGCCCCGGGAACGGTCTCGGGGGCGTGTGCCGTGACGGGCCCGTCGGCGCCCTCCCACATCCACAGGGCAGCGGCCGTGGCGGGTGTGGCCAGGGCGAGCACGGTGACGGCGAGCGCGAACCCGCGCCGCCAGTCGGACCACCACCGCAGGTCCTCGCGTGCGCCCCCGTGGTCGCCGCGGAGCATGTCGCCGATCGCGCGGGCGGAGGTGCCCGCGGACATGAGTACGGCGGTGGCGGCGAAGGAGAGCGCCACACCGGGCCAGACCGGGGCGGGCGGGCCGCCGAAGTAGGGCTCGACGATCAAACGACTCGTCACGACCGCCACGAGCAGCCCGAACAGGGCCAGCGACCACCCTGCGGCCACGACCATGCGGTTGCGCAGCAGCAACAGTGCCAGGAGGGCGGCGACCAGGAACCCCGCGGTGACCCAGACCGGCGGCATACCGGGACCGCCGGGCGAGAACAGGAGCAGATCGAGCGGGCCGGCGCCGGATCCGGAGAGTTCGGGCCGGTGCAGTCCGGCCTCCAACAGCCACAGCGTGGGGTGCAGGAGCAACTCCAGCGACCACGGCAGCAACAGGACGATCGGCAGTGCCAGGCTCAGGGCGACACTGACGTAGAGGCGTCGTCCGACGTGCCCGAAGGCCACGGCGACCAGGACCCCGGTGACCAGGGCCAGCAGCCACACCATCGGCACGAACGCGGTGGACACTGCCAGGATCAGGCCCGCCCCCCATGCAGCGCGTCGGGAAGCCTTCTCCGGAAGGCTGACCACACGCACCAGCAGAAGAGCCAGTACCGGCAGCAGAACGTGTACCAGCGCGGTGCCCAGGCGTCCTTGTGCGACCGCTCCCGTGGCGACGGGCAGCAGCGCGTAGGTGCCGGCCAGCCACAGGCGGGCAGGGGTGTAGCGCAGTACGTCCTTGGCCAGCAGGTAGGCGGTGGCGCCGGCCAGGGGCACACAGCCGAGCAGGATCACCGTCACCGCGAGCCAGGGTTGGCCGAGGGTGAGGGTGGACAGCAGTGCCAGCAGTCCGACGTAGGGCGGCACAGGCCCGCCGGCGCCGATCCCGCTGTCGGGGTTGGCGGACAGGTAGAGCGACCACAGGTCGGCGGCGCTGCCGGCCGCCGGGGGCAGGGCCCCGCCCGCGAGCAGGTCACCGAAGAGCAAGGACCGTCCGGCTGTCAGGGAGAGCGCGGTCAGACCGAGGACGAGCGCGACCCCGGGTCGGCTCACGACCCGGCGCAGGAAACTCTGGTTGTCGGAGAGGGCCTCGTCCTCGTCGTCGGGATCGGGGGGCGCGGTCACGGCCTGGTGGCGTCCGGGGGTGTTGCGGATGGTGTCACCGGTCAGCACCGCGGTGAGGGCGTCGGCGAACTGGCGCATCGCCACCCCGTGCGCCAGGAAGGGCCGGATCGCGCTGTAGGTGCGGCGGCGGTCCCGGCGGCGCCGGGCCCGGGCACGGAGGAGTTTGACCGGCCGCAGGTAGATGAGCGTGATCGCGGCGGCCTCGTCGAGGGCGTTCGCGGGCTGTTTGATGAGCAGATACATGACCATGCGCATCAACGACGCGAAGGAGTTGCGCAGCAGGGCCGCCGCCATGCCGCCGGCGGGCAGGTTGGCCAGCAGCACGAACACCGCGTGGCGCCGGTCCACGCGTCTGGGGTGGTTTCGGGTCGCGGAGATCCCCCGGCGCCGTCGTGAGGAGGCCTCGGCGTGGTGGGCGACGGCGTCGGTGACCACCAGCGTGCGCAGCCCGGCGCCGCCCACACGCCAGCAGAAGTCGATGTCGTCGCGGAACAGCGGCAGGGACGGGTCGAACCCGCCGAGGCGGTCCCACACATCGCGGCGCACGAGCATACCGGCGCTGGATACCGCCAGGACCTGCCGGTTGCCGTCGTGCTGGCCGTGGTCGAACTCACGCTGTTCCAGGCCGGTCTCGCGCCGCCCCGCGCCGTCGATGGTCACGCCGACCTCGACGAGCAGCCGCCGGTCGAACCAGTCCCGCAGTTTGGGCCCCAGAACGGCCGCGCGGGGGTCCTGGTCGGCGGCGGCGAGGAGCTGCTCGAGGGCATCGGGCTCGGGGGTGAGGTCGTCGTGGATCAACCAGAGCCACTCGGTGGCCCCTTCGCCGGAGTCCCGTACCCCGGTGCTCGATCGCGGCAGGTCCAGAGCGGCGCGCACGGCGTCGCCGTACCCGGTCTCGGACGGTTGCTCCGTGATGGAGTCCGAGGGCAGGTGCTCGGCGAGGATGTCGACGCTGTCGTCGGTGCTCCCGGTGTCCGCGGCGACGACGCGCTGCAACGGGCGGGTCTGTCCCCGTAGCGCCGTCATCGTCTCGGAGAGCCAACGGGCCCCGTCGTGGGTCACGACGACCGCGGTGACGACGTGGCGGGCGGAATCCTGGTCAAGCACGGCTGTAGTGGGTTCACTTCCGGAGAGGGGCTGTCCCGCGGAGGGGTGCGGGACTGCTGAGACGAGACATCACGATACGCGACTCGGCACCATTACGTGCCTATTCCGCACACGGAGACGGCGTAGCTCCATAGGCCTCATATCGGTGCATTCACCCGTGATACGGCCACCGGCACCAAACCGGACCTCAGTCCTGAACCGATCCGCACACAAAAGACGCGCACCCCGATGGGTCCACCGGGGTGCGCGTCTTGTCCGGCCTACCTAGAGCATGTCCGCGAGGAAATCGAAATCTCCCCCGACGGCTTTCTTCAGCCGCCGGCGTTCCCTCTCGGAGAGTCCCCCCCAGATACCGAAGCGCTCGTCGTGCTCCAGTGCGTACTCCAGGCACTCGGCCCGGACCTCGCAGGACTGGCAGACCTTCTTCGCCTCCCTCGTGGAGCCGCCCTTCTCGGGAAAGAAAGCCTCCGGGTCGGTCTGCGCGCACAGGGCACGTTCCTGCCAGCCCAGATCTTCGTCCGAGCCGTGCGCCAGCGGGATGACCTCGCTCATGCGCACCTCCTGTTGCCCCCCATAGATGTCCCCGGCCCTTTTCATCCCCCGGGCCGGGTTGAATCCCACCTTGAAATTACACGCGTGACACTCGCTGTGCGTCAAGCGCCCTGCGTGGTAATCCACTGAATATCATGTCGCGAACTGCCTGTGACAGGCCCGCGATGTCCGTTCTGTGGATTACCACGCAATTCACGCGCACCCGAGGTGGCGGAGAGCACGGAGGCCCAGGTCGGGCTCAGCGCTGACCGTCGTTGCCGTACCAACCCTGCTGACCCCCGGAGCCACCCTGTCCTTGCTGGTCAGAGCCGTATGCACCGGAGTTCCCGTATGCACCTCCGTAGCCCGCGCCACCTTGCGAGGACGCATCGGTACCAGCGTTCTCACCGGAGTTAAAGAATGGGTCAACTCCGGGGGCGGACGGTGTGTCCTGGCCCTGCTGGTACTGCTGGTCGGCCCCCTGGTACCAGCCGTACTGGATGGCGTCCAAGGCCGCCTGCTCGCCGGAGGAGGCCGACTGGGGCTGGTCGGCGCCGGGCTGGGGAGCGTACTGGGAGGGGTCGTAACCCTGCCCGTAGGCCGCCGGCTGGCCGTAGGCGGAGGGGTCGTAGGCCTGCTGCTGGCCGTAGGCGTCCTGACCGTAGGCCTGCTGGCCGCCGGTCCCGTAGGCCTGACCGTAGGCCGAGGGGTCATAGGCCTGCTGCGCACCGCTGCCGTAAACCTGCTGACCGTAAGCGTCCTGACCGTAGGCGGACGGGTCGTAGGCCTGCTGCTGGCCGTACATGTCCTGGCCGTAGGCCTGCTGCGCACCGGTTCCGTAGGCCACCGGCTGACCGTAGGCGTCCTGGCCGAAGCCCTGCTGCTGGCCGTACATGTCCTGGCCGTAGCCGGCGAAGGACTGCTGGGCGCCGGTCGCGGGCGGGAAACCCTGCGGGTTGTACTGGCCGGGTTGGGGCACAGGGCGCGGCACCAGGTTCGGGTCGTTGAAAGCCTTCAGGAGGAAGAACCCGAACAGGCCGAGCACCGCACCGCTGCCGAGGGTGCCGATGAAGTTGGTGAACCCGTAGGCGACGGAGCCCGTCTCGACCATGAACACGGTGATGGCGTTGATCAGCACGAACAGCAGGCCCACACCGCTCATGACGATCGCGGTGACGACGATCGGTAGAGCGGAGGGCTTGGTGCGCTCACTCGTCAGCACCAGCGCGACCGCCGCCGCCAGGAAGACCACGACGGAGAGCCCGAAGAAGTCACTGGCGTGGGAGAGCACCGCCGAGGGGAAACTCCCCTCGGTCCGGTACTCCCCGGCACCGCTCGTCTGCGCGATCAGGCCGATCAGCCCCGACAGCATCGAGGCCCCGACCGCACCGATCAGGACCCACGCCGCGGGAAGGCGCAAGCGTTCTAGTGTTTCGTTGTTCAAGAGAGGTTCCCCTCTTCCGCTGCATCGCCGTCGCGTCGGTCGAAGCTTGGCATATCGTCGGACTGTCGGGTGAATCGGCCGGGTCCAGACAGAAATGGGGACAGCCGGACACTCCGGGCCGTGAAGTGGGATGGCGGCCTACGTACCGGGGTTCGCGAACCCCCGATCTCGGTACGGTCACACGCCGCTCGGGTCGCACCGCGGGGCAGACGACCCATACGTGTTCCCAGCCTGCCAGACTTGGACGCATGCGGATAGTCGTACCTGCCGGCGGTATCGGCGGCGCCCGTTTCCTCCGCGGCCTCAAGGCCGCTCTCGGGACGGACGCGCCGGCCTCCGAAGAGCAGACCACAGACCCTTCCATCACCGTCATCGGGAACACCGGCGACGACATCACACTGTTCGGGCTCCGGATCTGTCCGGATCTGGACACTGTGATGTACACCCTGGGCGACGGCATCGACGACGACCGGGGCTGGGGGAGGAAGGACGAGTCCTTCACAGTCAAGGAAGAGCTCGCCGCCTATGGGATGAAGCCCACATGGTTCGGCCTCGGCGACCGTGACACCGCCACGCACATCGTACGCGCGCAGATGATCGCCGCAGGTTTCCCTCTCTCCGCGGTGACCGAGGCCCTGTGCGACCGGTGGCAGCCGGGGGTGCGGCTGCTGCCGATGACCGACGACCAGGTGGAGACGCACGTGGTCGTGGAGGAGGAGGGCCGCACGCGCGCGATCCACTTCCAGGAGTGGTGGATCCGGCACCGTGCCGCCCTCCCGGCCCACCGGTTCGTGGCCATGGGCGCCGAGTCGGCCAAGCCGGCACCGGGCGTGCTGGAGGCCATCGCCCAGGCGGACGCGGTGATCCTGCCGCCGTCCAACCCGGTCGTGAGTGTGGGCTCGGTCTTCCAGGTCCCCGGGATCCGCGAGGCCATGCTCGACAAGACCGTCGTCGGGGTCTCCCCCATCATCGGGGGCGCGCCCGTACGCGGCATGGCCGATGCCTGCCTGTCCGCCATCGGGGTGGAGACCGACGCGGGAGCGGTCGCCGAGCACCTGGGATCCGACCTGCTCGACGGGTGGCTGGTCGACGAGGCCGACGCCGGCACCGGGGTCGAGGGGATCGAGGTGCGTTCCCGGCCCCTGTACATGAACGGCCCGGAGGCCACCGAGGCCCTCGCCCGCGCCGCCGTGGACCTGGCGACCGAACTCTCGGAGGCGCGCGCGTGATCACCGAACTGCGGGTCCGCGGCCTGCCCGGCGTTCCGGAGGTGCGGGAGGGCGACGACCTGGCGCACCTGATCGCCGACGCCGTCCGCTCCTCGGGCACGCCCCTGGTCGACGGGGACGTGCTCGTCGTGACGTCCAAGATCGTGAGCAAGGCCGAGGGGCGCTCGCGCCGGATGGAACGCGACGACGCCATCACCGCCGAGACCGAGCGGGTGGTGGCCCGGGCCGGGCACACCCGCATCGTGCAGACCCGCCAGGGCCTGGTCATGGCGGCCGCTGGGGTGGACGCCTCCAACGTCGAGCCGGGCACGGTGCTGCTGCTGCCCGAGGACTCCGACGCCTCGGCCCGGGCGCTGCGGGCAGGGCTGCGCGAGCGTCTCGGTGTGAACGTGGCGGTCGTGGTCTCCGACACCTTCGGCCGTCCCTGGCGCACCGGTCAGACCGACGTGGCCATCGGGGCGTCCGGGATGCAGCCCCTGGAGGACCTGCGCGGGACCCCCGACAGCAGTGGACAGATCATGGAGGCCACGGTCAACGCGGTCGCCGACGAGATCGCCGGCGCCGGGGAACTGGTCAAGGGCAAGACCGCGGGGGTACCCGTGGCGGTGGTCGGCGGCCTGGCCGACATGGTCACCGAGGAGGACGGTCCCGGTGCGGCCGCACTGGTGCGGCCGGCCGACGCGGACCTGTTCCGGTTCGGTTCGCGCGACGTGGTGCCGGCCCGGCGCACGGTGCGCTCCTTCTCCGACGCCCCGGTGGAGCCGGCCCTGGTGCGGCGGGCGGTGGCCTCGGCGGTGACCGCACCCGCGCCGCACCACACGACGCCGTGGCGGTTCGTGCTGGTGGAGTCGCCGGAGGTACGCGAGCGCCTGCTGGACGCGATGCTCGAGGCGTGGATCGCGGATCTGCGCGGCGACGGTTTCACCGAGGAGCAGATCGCCCGGCGTACCCGGCGCGGCGACGTGCTGCGCAGCGCCCCGTCCCTGGTCGTCCCGTTCCTGGTGGCGGACGGCGCCCACCCCTACCCGGACGAGCGCCGCGCGGACGCGGAACGCACGATGTTCCACGTGGCGATGGGTGCGGGGGTGCAGAACCTGCTCGTGGGCCTGGCGATGGAGGGCCTGGGTTCGGCGTGGATCTCCTCGACGATGTTCTGCGCCGACGTGGTCCGGAAGGTCCTGGACCTGCCGACCGACTGGCAGCCGATGGGATCGGTGGCCGTGGGGTATCCGGCCGAGCCGCCGGGCGACCGTCCACCGCGTGACCCGGACGGTTTCGTCGTCGTGCGTTAGTTCCCGGGGCCGGATGCGCGCGCTCCGGCCCCGTATGGTTCAGGCCGGTGTCCCTTCGACGACGGCGATCCCCTGCGCGGGCACGATCCGTTCGAGCCGGAACCCGGAGTCCCGGAGCAGATCGGCGAACTGGCGCTCCGTGCGCTGTTTGCCACCGCATTGGACCAGCATGCTCAGATCCATGAGCGTGGCGGTCGGTGCGGGCTCGGGCCCCTCCGGTACCAGGACTTCGGCGAGCAGGACCCGCCCCCGTGGTGCGACGGCTTCCCGGCAACGGGAAAGGATCCGCGCCGCGTCCTCGTCGTTCCAGTTGTGGACGACGCTCGCGAGAAGATAGGCGTCCGCCCCGGCCGGAACCCCTTCCAGGAAGTCGCCGCCCTCGACCCGACAGCGCGTGGCCACGTCCCCCCGGGTGAGTGCGGGTTCCGGTCGGGCGATCACCTCGGGCCGGTCGAAGAGCACACCGCGCATGCGGGGATGCGCCTCCAGAAGCAGCGAGAGCAGTCGGCCGTGTCCGCCGCCCACGTCGACGAGGCACTCGATGCCACCGAAGTCGTACTCGTCCACGATGCTGCGGGTGAGCTGGGCGGAGATGTCGGTCATCCCGCGGTCGAAGAGAGCGGCGGTCCCGGGAGCGTTGCGCATGTAGGACCAGACCGGGATCCCGTGCACGTCCTCGAAGACCGGGCCTCCGGTGCGCACGGCGTCGGCCAGGTACGCCATGGTGGAGCGCTCGGCCCGTGTGCCCATCCACCGGGCGTAGGCGCGCATGGAGTCGGGAGCGTCTCCGCGCAGTGCCCGCCCGAGACCGGTCAGTGCGAACCCGCGCCCCGGCACCAGATCGACCAGTTCCAGGTCGGTGCAGGCGCGCAGGAGCCGGTGGAGGGTCTCGGGGTCGGCACCGATCTCGGCGGCGATCTCCTCCGCACTGCGGGGTTCGGCCGTCATCACGTCGGCCACGCCGAGCTCGGCGGCCGCGCTGACGGCGGAGGCCACCCAGCTCGCGGTGATCAGTTCGTAGAGGCGCAGGGCCGGGCCGCTGAAGCCGGCGCGGGTGAGGGGAGCGGTGGGCACGTTCGCGATGCCTTTCCGGTGGTCGTCCCTGTTCCGAACGTTGTCGGAGGGGTCGGTCAGCACTGTATATTACTCTTCGGAATCGTAAATTCACAGAGAGCGAGTAAGGGTGCTGAGCACCGACACTGGGACACGGACCGAGGACCGGGCCACCCCCGCTCTGCGAGTACTGACCACACGGCGTGTGGTCCGCTCCTTCGACGGACGGCCGGTGGAGGACGAGCTCCTCGACCCCATGCTGGACGCCATGCTCGCGGCCCCCTCGGCCTCCAACAAGCAGGCATGGGCCTTCGTCACGATCCGCCGCAGCAGAACCCTTCGGCTGGTGCGGGCCTTCTCCCCGGGCATCATCGAACCGCCTCCGCTGATCGTGGCGGCCTGTTTCGACCGTTCCCGCGCTGTGGGCGGCGGTGCCTGGGACGAGGGGATGCTCTGTGTGGCGATGGCGGTGGAGAATCTGCTGCTCGCGGCGCACGCCCTCGGGCTGGGCGGGTGTCCTTCCGCCAGCTTCCGCAAGAGCCCGGTCCAGAGGTTCCTCGGGCTCCCCGACCACCTGGAACCCCTGCTCCTGGTTCCGATCGGGCACCCGGCCCGGCCCATCGAGTCCGCCCCACGACGTGACAGGAACGAGGTGATCAGCCATGACCGCTGGCGAGGCTGACGGTCCCCGCACCGGCGAGGAGCTCCTGCTGCTCTCCGCCTACCTGCTCAGCAGCGGCCGCGGGCTGTTGGAGGAGCCCCGCGAGTACGGCCCGCTGCGATGCCTGGACGCCGCCCGCCGTGTGCTCTCCCTCCGCGCCGACCTGGGGCACGGGGACCACCCGGGACTGCCGGAACTGCGATCGCGGATGGAGGACGTCATGTGCGGGGCGATGGCCGACCGTGAACTCGACGTCCTCCTCGACGACCTGTGCGACCGGCTCGCGTCCGTGTTGGAGGGGACCGATGCCGTCTCGGCCTGAACCTGTACGGACCGTGCCCCAGCACCGGGACGGCGACGGGTTCGAGGTACGACCCTTCACGCCCTCCTGCGCCGACCTGCTCACCCGTGGCGACCACGCTCTCATCGGGGTCAGCACCGGCAACAGCTATTTCAATCAGGAGCGGCTCACCCAGCTGCTGGACTGGGCGGTCCGGCGCTTCCACCGCGTCGACGTCCTCCACACCGACCTCCACCTGAACACGATGCACCAGGCCGGTGGGGCCGATGAGGAACAGGCCGCGCGCAGGACCAAGAGAGCCCTCCGGGACGTTCGGAGGCGCATCCGCCGTGCGGTCGAGGCGGTCGGGACCGCCCCGGCACGCTTGCGTTCCATGGCGCTGTCGGAGACCGTCGACCTGCCCGGTTACCGCGCCGTCCAGCAGCACCTGGACCGGGAGTTCGACGGCAATCCGCAGGTGCGCCGCGCATGCGAGGAACACGTGAACCGTGTACTGGGAGGCCGGCTCTGTGCCGAGGACGACCGGTTCCGTGCCGGCCTGTCCTACCTGCGTTCGGAGCTCCCCTTCCTCGTCGCCACCCCGAGAGTGCTGGGGGTGCCCTCCTCGGTGTCCTGCTATCACGACCTGCTCCCGGTCGTGGCGGAACTCTACGAGGACGGAACCTGCTTCGACCCCGGACAGGGACATGTCGTGGTCCGGCCTCCTATGCGCGGCGAACGTCCATGACCGACTCCCCGTCCCGGACACGGTGCGTCCTGCTCAGAGCCAGCCCCGCCTCGGCGAAGAGTGCCTCGTACTGCTCGGAGGTGCGCGACACCGCCCCGTAGAGCACGAACATGCTCAGACCGATGGCCTCGACGAAGGGGCTGGGGCGTGTGGACTCGGAGAGGTGACCGACCACGAGCAGGCGGGACGTGCCGGACATCGCCGCACGCACGTTACGCAGGATCCGGACCGCCTCCTCAGGTGGCCAGTTCTGCAGGACACGGGCCATGACGTAGACGTCGGCTCCGTCCGGTACGCCGTCGAAGAAGTCACCGGCCACGACGTCGCACCGGTCGGCCACCTGTTCCCGGCGCAGGAGTGGGCCGGCCCCGGCCACCACGTCGGGCAGGTCGAAGAGCACACCGGTGCTCGCGGGACAGGCCCGGAGGACGGCGGCGATGGTGGCCCCCTCTCCCCCACCGAGGTCGGCCACCACCCGGGCACCGGACAGGTCGGCCGCCTCCAGGAGCACGTCGGCGGGGGCGGAGGCGTTCATCGCCCGGTGGAAGAGCTCCGCTTCCTCGGGCCGTTCGGCCAGGTAGAGGAAGAGATCGCTCCCGGTCTGCAGCTCGAAGGCCGTACGGCCGGACTCCACCGACCGGGCCAGTCGGGTCCAGGCCTGGAAGAAATCGCCGTGGGTGCACATCCGGAAGAGGTCGCGCAGCCCCAGAGGGTCGTCACGGCGCAGATGCCGCCCTGCCGGGGTCAGCTCGAAGGTCCCGGGTGCGGATTCGTGGACCAGACCCGCCGCAGCGACCGGGCGCAGGACGGCGAGCAAGCGCTCCTCGTGGGCGCCGGAACCGAGCGCGAGTTCACGGAGGTCCCGGGGGCCTTCCTTCAGGCGTTCCACCACACCCAGTTCGAGCAGGGCCGACACGGCATGCAGGAGCATCGCCGCTGAAACGATTTCCGCCAGGGGAGCCTCGGTCCGTTCGTGGGGGGTGGTCCCTCGGTCCAACACCCGGTACCTTCCTTCTCCTGCGCTTCGACCGGACCGGAGCGGCCGCGTTCGATACTTACGGTCATCAGTCCTTTACTCTACGGCCTCATGGGCCCGCATCGCCCCGGGCGACCGCCCAGGAAAGCGAACAGGGCCGCCCCGACCGCCGAGAGCGACCGGTAGAGCCGGGACCGCGTCCCCAAGAAAACTGCAAACTAACTTTCCAGTTTACGTTGACGGGATGGCGGTACAACTTTAAGGTTTCTTCACAATTCGGGGGCTCCCCGGAGCCCGCCTTCGTCCCCCCGCTCGACGGAAGGACCCCCCTTGAGCACCCACCGCCACAGGAGAAGGACCGGACCCCGCACCGGGCTCGCTCTGACCGCCGCCCTCGCGCTCGGCGCCGCAGGCGTCACCGTCGCCGCACAGGGCCCCGAGACGGCCGAGGCCGAGACCGTCGCCGACACCGCACCCCAGCAGAACGGCCAGTGGCTCACCGGGTACTGGCACAACTTCGACAACGGCTCCACGGTCATGCCGCTCGGCGACGTCCCCGAGGAGTACGACCTCGTGGCCGTGGCCTTCGCCGAGAACCACCCCGAACTCGACGGCGGCATCACCTTCGAGCTCGCCGGCGACGAGCTCGGCGGCTACACCGACCAGGAGTTCCGTGACGACCTCGCCGCCCTCCAGGCCGACGGGACCAACGTGATCATCTCGGTCGGCGGCGAGCTCGGGCACGTCGACGTCACCAACCCCGCCCAGGCCGAGAACTTCGCCGAGACCACCCACGAACTCATGGAGGACTACGGGTTCGACGGCGTCGACATCGACCTCGAGCACGGCATCGACGCCGAGCACATGACCGGCGCCCTGCGGCAGCTCGACGAGCTGTCCGGCACCGACCCGATCATCACGATGGCGCCGCAGACCATCGACTTCCAGACCCCCGGCCAGGGCTACTACCAGCTCGCGGAGAACATCTCCGACATCCTCACCCTGGTGAACATGCAGTACTACAACTCCGGTTCGATGCTGGGCTGCGACGGTTCGGTGTACGAGCAGGGCACTTCGGACTTCGTGGCCGCACTCGCCTGCATCCAGCTCGAGATGGGCCTGGAGCCCGAGCAGGTCGGCCTCGGGCTGCCCGCCACCCCCGCCGCCGCCGGCGGCGGGTACATGGATCCCCAGGGCGTCGTCGACGCCCTGGACTGCCTCGAAGAAGGCCGGTCCTGCGGCTCCTTCGCGCCCGAATCGCCCTACGGACCCATCGGCGGCGTGATGACCTGGTCGATCAACTGGGACGCCGCGAACGGCTACGAGTTCGCCGACACGGTCTCGCCGCGATTGAACTGACCCGCCGACCGATCCGCCGAAAGAGAGGGCGGGGCGCCCTCCCCCGGCGCCCCGCCCTTCTTCTGTGACCGCGGGCTCAGACCAGCGGCAGGTTCGGACGCAGGATGCTGGGGGCCACCCCGTCGCTCTCCTCGGCCACCCGGACCCGCTCCTGCGGGACCGTTCCGTACAGCGTCGTGCGCTGGCGCAGTGGACGGCCCGTGGGCTCCACCAGCTCCCGGATGTCGCTGATGGTCTTGTACGAGCCCTCATCGGATCCGGCCATCCGGCTGATCGTCTCCTCCATGAGGGTGCCGCCGACGTCGTTGACCCCGCCGGCCAGCAACTGCCGGCAGGTGTCCTCGGCGAGCTTGACCCACGAACACTGGATGTTGTCGATCGCCCCGTGCAACAACAGCCGCGCCAACGCGTGCACGGCCCGGTTCTCCCGCACGGTCGGCCCGGTGCGCGCCAGTCCGGCCAGGTAGATGGGTGCGTTGGTGTGCACGAACGGCAGCGGTACGAACTCGGTGAAGCCGGGACGGCCGTTGCGCTCCAGTGAACGTTCCTGCAACGACCGGAGCAGCTTGATGTGCGCCACCCAGTGGTGGGGCGAGTCCACGTGCCCGTACATCATCGTGGACGTGGTCGCCATCCCCAGGTCGTGGGCCGTGGTGACCACGTCGATCCATTCGCGGGCGGGGAGTTTGCCCTTGGTGAGGATCCACCGCACCTCGTCGTCGAGGATCTCCGCGGCCGTGCCCGGCAGGGACCCCAGGCCGGCGTCGCGGGCCCGGGTCAGCCACTCGCGCACCGGCAGGTCGGTACGCGCGGCCCCGTTGACGACCTCCATCGGGCTGAAGGCGTGCACGTGCATGTCCGGGACCCGGTCACGCACGGCCGACGCGATGTCGAAGTAGGCGCTGCCCGGCAGGTCGGGGTGGATGCCGCCCTGCATGCACACCTCGGTCGCACCCGCCTTCCACGCCTCCTCGGCCCGGTCGGCGACCTGGTCCAGGGACAGTGTGTAGGCGTCGGCGTCGGTGCGGCGCTGGGCGAAGGCACAGAAGCGGCAGCCCGTGTAGCAGACGTTGGTGAAGTTGATGTTCCTGGTGACGATGTAGGTGACGTCGTCGCCGACGGTGTCCCGCCGCACCCGGTCGGCCAGCCCGGTCAGGGCCTCCAGCTCGGGGCCGTCGGCGTGCAGCAGCGCGAGCGCCTGGTCGTCGTCGAGCCCGGCCGGGTCCTCCTCGGCGGCCCGCAGGGCAGCGGCGATCTCCGGGTCGAACCGCCGCGGCACGGCACCCCGGCGGTCCACACCCTCGCGGAGCTCGTCCCAGTCGCCGTAGACCGCGTCGAAGTCACCGCGCCGGTCACCGGTACGCCCCTCGGCGTCGATCCCGGTGTGCAGGTCGGTGCGCCCGGACGAGGCCAGAGCGGCCTCGGGCTCCTGCCACGGACGGCCGCGCACGGGGGCGTCCTCGGCGGCCAGACCGGTCCCGGGTTCGGCGAGGGCGGCCACGTGACCGGAGATCCGCGGGTCCAGCCAGGGTTCGCCCGCGCGTACGTACTCGGGGTAGACGGTGAGGCGCTCGCGCAGGGTGAAGCCGTGTTCGGTACAGCGTGCGGCCAGGTCCTCGATCTGCGGCCAGGGGCGTTCGGGGTTGACGTGGTCGGGGGTCAGCGGTGAGACCCCGCCCCAGTCGTCGATCCCGGCGCGGAGCATGAGTGCGTACTCGTCGCGGCCGCCGTGCTCGCCGCCGATGAGGTTGGGCGGCGCCTGGATGTGCGCCTTGGGCCCCATGACCAGACGGGTCACCGCGATGGTGGCGGCCATCTCCTCGATCTCGGCGTCGGGGCGGTGCATCATCGCGGTGGCCGGTTTGGCGCGGAAGTTCTGCACGATGACTTCCTGGATCCCGCCGTAGCGGCGGGCGGCCCCGCGCATCGCGAAGATCGACTCGGCGCGCTCGGTGTGGTTCTCGCCGATACCGAGGAGGACCCCGGTGGTGAAGGGGACGCTGGAACGGCCGGCGTCCTCCAGCACCCGCAGGCGCACGGCCGGGTCCTTGTCCGGACTGCCGTAGTGGGCCTGTCCCTTCTCGGTGAACAGCCGTTCGGAGGTGGTCTCCAGCATCATCCCCATGGACGGGGCGACCGGTTTGAGGCGCTGCAGGTCGGACCAGGTCATCACCCCGGGATTGAGGTGCGGGAGCATGCCGGTCTCCTCCAGCACCATGATCGCCATGGCCCGGACGTAGGAGAGGGTGTCGTCGTAACCGTGGGCGCCCAGCCACTCGGCCGCCTGGCTCCAACGGTCCTCGGGCCGGTCGCCGAGGGTGAACAGGGCCTCCTTGCAACCCTGGGCCGCACCCTTCCTCGCGATGTCGAGAACCTCGTCCGGGGACAGGAACGGGGCCTCGAGCCTGCCGGGCACGGTCGCGAACGTGCAGTAGTGGCAGCGGTCTCGGCACAGACGGGTCAGGGGGAGGAAGACCTTGCGGCTGTAGGTGACCACACCGGGGCGTCCATGGGCCTCCAGTCCGGTGTCGCGCACACGGCCGGCGTGGCCGAGCAGGGTCTGGAGGTCCTCCCCGCGCGCGTGCAGGAGTACCTCGGCCTCGGTCGCATCGAGGGTCTTGCCGTCCCGTGCGCGGGCCAGGGCCCTGCGCATCGCCGACGGGGTCGGGGGCGTGACGGAATCCAGGTCGTTCGCACCACTCATACGGGCACCTTACGCTCCGGTACTTCCCGGGCCAGCGCCGCACCGCCACTCTCGAAGGACGCCCACGGCGCAGTACCTTCCGGCGCGCGCCGGAAGGCATCCACCGGACAGGCCCTAAGGTCGAGGCGTGGAAAGCACCGCGAACGCCGCCGGGGTCCTCGGCATCCTCTCCCGCCTGCGCCGCAACCGCGCGGTGCGGGTGGTGCTGCTGGTGCTCGTGTGCGCGGCCGCCGGATGGGCTCTGCACGTCCACTGGAAGCAGGCCCGCGACGCCCTCCTCGATCTTCCGCCGTGGGCCCCGCCGGCCGCGGTCCTGGCCGGGATGGCCGGTCTCGCCGCGCAGATGATGGCGTGGCGGGCTCTGCTGGCCGGTCTGGGGTCCCCGCTCCCCCGCCGGTTGGCGGCCCGGGTGATGTTCGTCGGCCAGCTCGGCAAGTACCTGCCCGGTTCGGTGTGGGCTTTCGTCGCCCAGGTGGAGCTGGCCCGCGATCACGCCGTGCCCCGCAGCCGGGGCGCGGCCGCCACCCTGCTGGCCGTGGCCGTGACGGTCGCGACCGGGCTGGCCGTGGCAGCGGTGGCCCTGCCGTTGTCCTCGGCCGAGGCGGCCCGGCGCTGGTGGTGGGCGCTGGCACTGGCGCCTCTGTTCCTGGCCGCTCTGCACCCGCGGATGGTGGCGTGGGGCATCGGGCTGGCCGCGCGTCCCTTCGCCCGGTTCCGTGCGGTCGCCGGGGCCGGGCCCTTGGACGTGGGCGGACGTGCGATCGCGGCGGCCCTCGCATGGACCCTGCTCGCGTGGGTGCCCTTGGGGGCCCACCTGTGGATCCTCACCTGGGCCGTCGGCGGTGACCCGCTCTCCTCGCTCGGCCCCGCGGCGGGCGCCTACGCGCTCGCTTGGACGCTCGGGCTGCTGGTGGTGTTCGCACCCGCGGGGCTGGGTGTGCGCGAGGCGGTGCTGGTGGTGGCGTTGGCCCCGGTGGTGGAGGCCGGTGCGGCGCTCGTGCTCGCGGTTCTGTCCCGCCTGGTGATGACGGTGGCCGACCTCGCCTGGGCCGGCGTGGGCCTCCTGGCCTCCCGCCGCCGGGCGGGGGCCGCCTGACCGGGCCCCGGTCCGGTGACCGGTCAGACGGAGGAGAGCAGCCGGCGCATGTAGGCCTCCCAGTGCGGGTCGGGGTCGACCGGGCGCACACCGGCGCGCAGTTTCTCGGGCGCCCCGGGGGCGTAGAACTCGCCCAGGACCCGCGCCAGGTCCTCGGCGTCGCCGGGGTCGCACAACAGTCCGTCCACACCCTCGCGCACGTGGTCGGGCAGTGTCCCCGCCCGGGTGGCGATCACGGGGACACCGTGCTCGTGGGCCAGCCACACGTTCTGGGTCGCGGTCGCCGAACGGTACGGGAGGACGGCGGCGTCGGCCCCGGCGAAGAGTTCGGGCAGCTCCTCGGCCGGTACGTACCCGTCGCGGAACCGGACACGGCCGCTCACCCCGAGGTCGGCGGCGAGCTCGGTGAGCTCCGCGGTACCGCCCCAGAACTCGCCGGCGACGGTGAGGGTGACGTCCTCGGGCGCCCCTTCGGCCAGGGCGCGCAACAACAGGTCGACCCCTTTGTAGGGACGCACGATCCCGAGGAAGAGCAAGTGGCGGCGCTCCCCGGACGGCTGTTCCCGGGCCCCGCCGGTCTCGGGCAGATGCGGGGGCATCGTGGCCGCGACCGGGTCGGGCTGGTCCCCGCGCAGCAGGCCCCGGGCGAGGTGGGCCTGCTCGGGGCCGTGGGCGAGGATCCCGTCGACACGGCGCAGCATGGCCCGGGTGAGGCTGACGTCCAGGGAGCGGCGCTCGTGCGGCAGCACGTTGTGGCACAGGGCCACCGCCCGGGCGCGTTCGCGGCGTGAGCACAGCCCGGCGAGGATCCC
Organism: Nocardiopsis xinjiangensis YIM 90004; assembly: GCF_000341145.1. Classification (GTDB taxonomy): domain Bacteria; phylum Actinomycetota; class Actinomycetes; order Streptosporangiales; family Streptosporangiaceae; genus Nocardiopsis; species Nocardiopsis xinjiangensis. The sequence continues at coordinate 135,114 of NZ_ANBE01000009.1, read as the reverse complement.
CAGGTAGGCGGGGATCTGCGCCGGGGAGAAGAGGGTGAGCACCACGAGGTCGGACTCGCGTGCCAGCCGCCGTCCGGTACGCCACCACCCGTCCGGCCGGTACCAGGCCAGGCGGCGGCGGGTGCCCGTGAAGGTCTCGGCCTCGGGGTCGGCGATGGTCTGCTGCCCCGGATAGAGCAGGGACGGGTACTGGGCGTGCCAGGACTCGATCGCGGTGTTGTGCCCGCGCGCGGAGAGCCGGTGCGCGAGTTCGGTCGTGTGGCGGGCGCCTCCGCCCTTGTAGGGGTGGGCGGGCCCGACGAGGGTGATCCTCACGAGTGCTCCCTGGAGCGCACGATCAGGTCGGCCAGGAGCGCCATCGCCGCGATGATCAGCCCGGTCATGAGGATCATGACGGTGTTGTTGGGCATGTAGAGCGGGTTGCGCACCTGGTCGAAGACGAACTTGCCGGTACCGAGGCCGAGGAGGGCCAGAGCGGGCGGCATCAGGACCTTGAGCGGGTGGAAGTACATGACCATCCGCAACACCTGGAGGATGTAACGGTAGGCGTCGCTGACGAAGTGGAACTTGGAGCGTCCCGCCCTCTTCGCGTAGTCGATGGGGACGTACCGTACCGGGTGCTGGTTGGACAGGAATGCCAGCGTGATGGTGGTGACACAGGAGAACCCGGGCGGCAGGAGCCGCAGGTAGGGGCGGGCGATGTCGCTGCGGAAGACCCGCAGACCGGAATTCAGGTCGGGGATGCGGGTGCGGGTCAGGCCTTCGGCGATCTTGCGGATGATCCACTTGGCCGGGATCCGCAGCACCTTGTGGGTCCCCGTCTCGGTGGTGCGGGCCCCCACGATCTGGTCGGTCTCGGGGTCGGCGTCGAGCATGTTCACGAGCTCGGGGATGCGCTCGTTGGGGTAACTCATGTCGGCGTCGGTCCACACCACGTATTCTCCGCGGGCCCTCCGGCTGCCGATCCGGCGCACCGTCCCGGCACCGCCGTTGTGGCCGAACGCGATGACACACATGTGCGGATAGAGGTTCTGCACGTCGCGCAGGCGTTCGAGGGTGTCGTCGGTGGAAGCGTCGTCCACGGCCAGGAGCTCGTAGGTCCACCCGGACTGGTCCATGGCCGCGCAGATGCGTTTGACCTCGTCGACGACGTGGTTCTCCTCGTTGTGGCAAGGAAGCACGATCGTCACCCGGGGTCGGTCCTCCGGTCTCTCGGTGCCCCGTCCGGCGGGGTCGTGTGTGTGGCTCATGCCTCTTCTCAGCGGGGTCGGTCAGCGGGTGTCTTCCTCGGGCGGCACGACGGAGACCCACACGCTCCCGTCGAAGGTCCAACTGCCCGTCGGCGGTTCCATGAGGGTGCTCGGGTCCATGTCGGCGACCACCCGGAACGGGCGTTCGGGTTCGACACCGGTGAGCTCGTCGAGGAGGCGCCATTCGGGGCCGGCCAGGACGGCGGTGCGGTCGCGGTCGTGGACGGAACCGACGACGCGGTCCACGTCCTCCGGGGTGGGCTCGTTCATCGCGGCTGTGGGCAGGCCGCACACGTTCCGGAACAACGGCATGTAATTGCTCGCCATCCCGGAGTCGACCACGATCACCGACCCGTCCTCGGGTAGTGACTCGCAGAGTTCCTCGGTCGCGTCAACGGTTCCCACGTCCTGTCTGTACCCCATGATCCCCTGCGCGGAAGTGATGAGTGCAGGGCCGATCATGGCCACGGACGCGCTTGCGGCGACCACGGCGGGCAGGGCGCGGGTCACCGGCCGGTGGCCGGGCCGGGAGGCGTGCGCGCAGTAGCGGGTGAGCCAGGCCGTGAACCACACGGCGAAGAGGACGAAGGCCGGAATGACCAGGACGATCAGGCGCCGGCTGGCCCAGGGGTGGTCGGGGGTGATGGCGGGCCGCAGCAGGGTGGTGACCACGGTCCAGCTCAGGAGCATGGCGGGCAGCAGCCATTGGGCGAGGCGGCCCTGGGCGAGCCTGCGCAGTACCAGGGCCGCACCGAAGGTCGCGAACAGGACGGTGCCCAGGCCGACGTACCAGCCCACCCAGTAGAGGCTGTAGTCGTAGTAGGTGCGGCTGCCCTCGATGGGCCTGATGCCCTCCATCTCCTGCACGGCCGCCACCCACTGGTCGGTGAAGTCGCTGCCGTGGCCGTAGTCGGGCCAGAGGAGGGGGCGCAGGGCCAGGCCGATGACGAGGAGCGCTGCGGCGATCGCGACGGCGTCGGGCAGCCGGCGCACCCGCCACACCCGGGGCAGGCCCCTCTTCCAGAGGGCGGCGGTGGCGACCACGGTGACGGCGATGACGACCGCGGAGATGATCAGGAGCGGGACCAGGGAGCCCGAGAGGTACTCCAGGTAAGGGTAGGAGAGCCCGTACCCGGCGTAGAGGCCCATCGCCACACCGGCCACGAGCCCGCCCAGCATCGGCACGGCCTGGCCCCGGCGGGCGAGCAGCAGCAGTCCGAGGAACCCGACGAGGGGCAGCAGGTCGCGGATGACGTCGATGCGGGTGACCAGGGCGAGGCCGAACACCAGGCCGGAGACGGCGGCCAGGGTGTGGCTCCTCCCCCAGCGTTCCTTCGGGCCGCTGTACCTGGCCAGGGCGTCGAAGGCCAGGACCAGGCCGCCCAGGAGCAGGATCTGGGTGACGGGCTCGCTGTAGGTGAACCGGCTGACCCACTGTTGCGGCAAGCACACCGCGAGGACGAGGGCGGCGAGCGGGGCCCAGCGCACCCCGACCAGACGGGCGACCAGGCCGGAGAAGACCAGCACACCGAGCGCACCGAGCACCGGTGTGGTCACGAGCATCCCGGTGAGTCCGCCCAGCCAGTAACCGATGCTGGTGAGCAGGGGCGCGCCGGCCATGAACTGGGGCCAGATCACGTCGCCGCGCTCGTAGTGGGCCAGACTCTGGTAACTCAGGGCCGGGTCGTCGCCGGCGATGAGTTCGTGCATGCGCGGGATCGGCAGGGACCCGTTCTCGGCGATCCACACCGTGTACATGGCGTAGGAAGCCGGATCACGGCGGATGACCAGGGCCTCCGCGTGGTAGGCGATCTGCACGGCCGCGAAGGCCGCCACGATCAGCAGGACGAGCACGACCGGCCACCAGGGCGCTCGGTCCTCCTCCGGTTCGGGGATCAGCCGGGGCACGACGGCGCAGGCGGCCACGACTGCGGGTATCCCGAAGATCGCCGACAGCAACGGCGTGAAGGCGCCCAGAGCCAAGAGGGGGAAGGTCACCAGGAGCCATGCGGAGACAGCGATCGCGGGGAGCGCGGTGACACGGGCGAGGAACCGTCCGGGAGACAGGCGCATGGGGTCACTCTGGCAGTTCCCGCCTTCACGTGCACGCCGAGGCCCCTTCGGGCGGGAAGCTTCGCTGAGGGGGCTTCGCCCGTCCGTCCCCCGGTGGTGTTCCGGTGAAGGGCCACGTCCCCGTCCCTCCTAGGCTGGGGGCATGTCCGACACACCTGCCGCACCGGGCCCGGCGTGGCGCGCCCTCGTGGCCGCCGACCCCGCCCGCCCCTTCGTGACCGCCTACGACACCTCCGGCGGCCGGGTCGAGCTGTCCCGCGCCACCGTCGACAACTGGGTCTCCAAGACCTCGAACATGCTGGTGGACGGGCTCGGCACACAGCCCGATGACCGGATCGCCGTAGCCCTTCCACTGCACTGGCAATCGCTGGTGTGGCTGCTGGCGAGCTGGTCGGTCGGGGCCACCGCGGTCCTCGGCGGACCCGGCGAGGTGCCCCCCGGTACACAGGTCGCGGTCACCGACGCCGAACGGCTGGAGGCCGCGCTGGACGGCGGCGCCGAGGAGATCGTGAGCACGTCCCTGCACCCGCTGGGCCTGCCGATGAGCGAGGTCTCGTCCATGGCTCTGGACTACACGGTGGAGGTGCGCGGCCACGGCGACCACTTCTCGCCCTATCCCGTCGATCCCTCCGAGCCCGCCCTGGAGACCGACCGCGCCCGTACCGGCACCGAACTGGTCGACGCGGCCCGCAAGCGGGCCGAGGGGTGGGGGCTGAGCAGCGGGGACCGGATTGCCGTACTGGCTGCCCCCGATGCCCCGCTCACCGTCCTGGGCGAGGACGTCGGGGCACTGCTGGCCGCGGTGGTCACCGGGGCCCCGCTCGTGCTCACCCCTGCGGACGCCGACGGGCTCGGCGACCGGCTCGCGATGGAGCACGTGACGGCCGTCCTGGACACGACGGGGGCCGCGGCCGTGGAGGGGGAGGGGTTCAGGGCGGTGGTCTGACCCGTTCGCCCCCGGTTTTGCGGGGGCTGCCCCTCTGGTAGAAGGGCCCGATGGATATCGGAACCCTCCTCGTATGCGGGATCATGGCGGTTTTTTCCGTGCTCGCGTTCCGCCGCGGTGTACACATGGTGCGGGGCGGCCCTCCGCGCTCGGGGCGAACAACGTCAGCTCGACAAGGCCGGGGTCTCCGCACACGGGGTCATCCGTTCGGTCCACCCCCTCGAGCGCAGCCGACACGGCCACAAGGTGACGGTCACCGTGGACAGCGGCCGGGGCCACCACTGGGACACCGAGGATCCCAGCGGGCTGGACGGGTACCTGGTGCGGGAAGGAACCCCGGTCGAGCTGGTCTACGCGCCCGCGGATCCCAGCTCGATCCGGGTCGAGCGCGCCGCGTTCTCCGATCCCCGGCTCGGCAGCTACCCGGTGGATTCCGGCCGCCGTCCGGGCGATGGCCTCTCCGTACTCACCGCACTCCTCGTACCCGCCACCGCCCTCGTCATCTTCGGGGCGGTCATCACAGCGATGCTCGGCGACCCGAACGTCCTCGACGGCTCCACCCCGTTCGTCTTCCTCCTCGTCGGTCTGGGGCTCCTGGCCGGTGGAATCGTCAGCACGGTCCGCGCCCACCGCGGGAGCAGACGTCGGACCGGAAACGCCACCGGAACCGTCACGGAGACCTGGACACGCAGGCACCACAAGAAGAACGGGAGCACCACCACCCACTACCCGTTCACGTTGCACTTCCGATCCCGGGACGGCCGGGAGGTCCACCGCCGATACCAGACCGACAGCAAAACCCACGCGCCGGCCGTCGACGAGCACATGAGCGTTCAGTACGACCCCGGGCATCCTCCCGACTTCTCCGTGAGCGGCCTGGTCCCGAACTCCGCCCAGTGGGGCTGCGGGCTCCTGCTGATCGGCACGGCCTTCACCGTGTTCGGGGCCCTCTCCGGCGCTTCCTCACTCATGGACGGGCTCTCGTAGGGGGCTGCGCGCCGTCCGCTCCTCCGGTGAGGGCCGGGGCCGGTCCTCATAGCCGGCCCCGGCGTACACGCGGGCAGTCGCGGCGTGCGGCACGGGCCTCACGGTCGTTCCCGTCCTCGCGGGCCTCGCGGGCGAGCCTCTCCTCGCGGGCCTCGCGCTCGCGCTCGGCGCGGTAGAGGTCGGCGGCCTGGGCTGCGAGATCGGGGTGCATGGCGGGCTCCTCCGCTGGGTCGGTTCCCGGCCGGGTGCGTTCCGGCCTGGTTCCAGACTCCGGCTGAGGCACCGGGTCCCACCATCGGCAGGATGCCGTACATGTGCGGGGCGGCCGTGCCTCAGACCCGCGCACGGCCGCCCTGAGGGGCCTCAGAGGCCCCGGTCAGGAGCGGAAGGCCTCAGGCCTCGCTGTAGTAGGGGTCGCGGGCCGTCCCCACGCGCTTCTGGTCGTCCCAGGTGTAGACCTCGCGGCCCTCCACGAACACCCGCAGGGCGCGGCTCATCACGTCCAGCGGGTCACCCGACCACAGGACCACGTCACCGTCCAGGCCCGGACGCAGGGACCCGACCCGGTCACCCAGGCCCATCATCTCGGCGGGGTTGAGGGTGATGGCGCGGATCGCACTGTCGCGGTCCAGGCCCTCCTTCACGCACAGGATCGCCTGGTAGATGAGGAAGTCGATCGGGATGACCGGGTGGTCGGTGGTCAGCGCGAGCTTCACACCGGCCCGGTCGAGGATCCCGGGCCCGGCCAGGGTCCGGTTGGAGACCTCCAGCTTGGACCGGCTCGTCATGAGGGGGCCGACGATGGCGGGGATGTCGCGCTCGGCGATCTCGTCGGCCATCAGGTGGCCTTCGGTGGTGTGGTTGATGATCAGGCGGTACCCGAACTCGTCGGCCAGCCGGATCGCCGTCTGGATGTCGTCGGCCCGGTGGGTGTGCTGGCACCAGGGCACCTCGCCGTCGAGCACCTGAGCCAGGATCTCCAGGGTGTTGTCCCGGTCGAAGGGTGTGCCCTCGGATGCCGCGTGGTCGCGCTTGGCCTTGTAGTCCTGGGCCTTGGTGAAGGCGTCACGGATGACGGCGGCCACACCCTGGCGTGTGGAGGGCAGACGGTCCTTGGTGCCGTAGACCCGTTTGGGGTTCTCCCCCAGTGCGCTCTTGACGCTGGCCGGCTGCTTGAGGAGGCGGTCCTCCATGCTGCGGCCCCAGCACTTGACGGCCACCGTCTGCCCGCCGATGGGGTTCCCGGAACCGGGTTTGATGACCGAGCTGGTCACGCCCCCGGCGAGCGCGTCGGTGAACCCCTGGTCGGCGGGGTTGACCGCGTCCAGGGCCCTCATACGGGCACCGTTGGGGTCGGTCAGTTCGTTGGTGTCGTCGCCGGCCCAGCCGACGCTCTCCTCGTGCACGCCGATGTGTCCGTGGGCCTCCACGAACCCAGGCAGGACCCATGTGCCTGCGGCGTCGACGACCTCTGCGCCCGCAGGGACGGCGACGTCGGCGTCCGGTCCGACGGCGGTGATCCGGCCGTCGGAGATGAGGACCGTACCGCCGTCGATGGGGTCCCCGTCGACGGGCACTACGTATCCGGATGTGATCGCGATATCCATGGCGCGAAACCTAGCTCACACGGACCGGGCCGCCAAAGCCCCCCTGGATCACGATCGGACGCCGCGCTCAGCGGTCCGGACTGCGCACGGTGAGCAGCTCGGAGTCGGAGGTCAGTTCCACACCGACCTCCTCGATGGCATCGCGCACCATCGTGCAGCCCGCGACCTGCTCGGGTTCGGCGGTGAGCTCGCCGCCGCGGGCACCGAACGCATAGATCATGCTGGGCCGGTCGGCGAACTCCATGAGCCGGAACGCCTCCCCCAGGCCCGGGTGGTCCGGGGTGGCTTCCGGGATCATCGCGATCGTGACGATGCCGGCGTCGACGAGGTCCGCGAGGAACGCCCGCTGAGCGTTGAGGACGCGCACCCCGCCCTGGGGACGGCGCAGCACCGACTCGTTGAGCACCACGCGCAGGCCCGGCCCGCCCGGTGCGATCATCGCCGCCCGGTGCTCCATCTCGTCCTCGACCATGAGCTCGACCTCCTCGTCGCCGAGGTGGCCCAACCGCGGCTTGAGCACCGCACGCGAGTACTCGGGCACCCGCAGGAACGTCGGGATCGCGACGGGCTGGTGCTCCCACAGGTGGACGGCGTGCACCCCGAGCTCGCACAGGTCGGCGAAATCGTTCGGGAAGGCCTCCGCCTGGAGCGTGATCGCCCATGCCTCCATGAGCTGGTGCTCGCTGCCCAGAGCGGTCTCCACACGTGCCACGAGGGAACGCGCCGGGCGGCGGTGCGCACGCTCGACCTCGCGGAGCTCGTCATCGCTGACCCCCACGGACCGGGCCAGCTCGGCCCGGCTCAGACCTCGGTCGGACCGGGCCCGCAGGACCCGCGCAGCAAACGGCAGCCACATCGCGGACGGCAGTGCGGCATTCACCCGACCCCCCGAGTCCATGGCCGACCGGTCGGCCCGGTCCGGGCAGGCCCCGCCCGGTTGCAACTGATCCATCTCGTCGCCTCCCGCTCTCACCGTTCCGGGTGTTCCGGTGTCCGACTGGTGCGGCCCCCGGCGTGATAAGTCATGACAGGGACCGCCGCCGCGGTCCCGATCCCCTGGTGTCCCCCGATTGGAACGTCCCTGTGGTCCACCTCGCGCTCTTCCTCGCCGTGATGTCCCTGGCCGTCTGGGTGTACGCGCTGTTCGACGTGATCCGTGCCGACGCCGGGACGACACGGCTCCTGTCCAAGCCCGTGTGGGTCGTGATCGTGCTGTTCCTGCCGAAGTTCGGCGGGCTGTTGTGGTTCACTCTGGGACGCCCTCCCAGGGAGACCCTCGCCACGTTCGGACCCGCACCCCCAATCTCGCCTTTCCCTGAATACGACCATCCGAACCGGGCTCGGGCCGCGACCCCCGAGGAGGACGAGGAGTTCCTGCGCCGGTGCCGTGAGCGCGCCGAGGCCCAGCGCCGCCGTGCCCGCGAGATGCAGGCCCGGGAGGAGCAGGAACGCCGTGACCGGCGCGCCCGGGGCCAGGACGGCGACGAACTCGACGCGGGATGAGGATCGGGAGGCCCATCGCGCGGTGCTCCGTCCTCCGCAGTACCCTGTGGACCGCCCAGCCGCTGAACCTGACCCGGAAGTGAACCCGATGAACCGCTTGCCCCAGTCCGTCTCGGCCCTCTTGGCCTCCTCGGCCCTGCTTCTGACCGCGGCGTGCGGCGAGGCCCCCTCCGCGGAGACCGATGAACAACCCCAGGAAGAGCAGAGCCAGGAGCAGCAACAGCAGTCCGGGGACGCCGACGGCCCGCCGGAGGTGGACGTCTCCGACGTCGAGGGCGCCGTGCTGCACACCAACGAGGGCGAGATCGGGTTGGACCTGTACCCCGAGGACGCTCCGACCACCGTCTCCAACTTCGTGGGGCTGGCCGAGGACGGGTTCTACGACGGGTTGGTCTTCCACCGCGTCATCGAGGACTTCATGGTCCAGGGCGGCGACCCCGAAGGCACAGGGCGAGGAGGCCCCGGTTACACCTTCGAGGACGAACTCGAGTCCGACCACGGCTTCGGCGAGCCCGGCATGCTCGCCATGGCCAACTCCGGACCGGACACCAACGGTTCGCAGTTCTTCCTGACGGTCGCCGAGACCTCGCACCTGGACGGTCAGCACACGATCTTCGGGAACGTGGCCGACGACGGCTCCCAGGAAGTGCTCGACACCATCGCCGCGGTCGAGACCGACTCCCAGGACCGTCCGGTCAACGACGTGGTCCTGGAGTCGGTCGAGGTCGAGCGCGCCGGCTAGACAGTGCCCTCGGGCCCCTTCCGGAAGGCCTCAGCGGCGGCGTTTGGCGCGTGCGGCGCGCGAGCGCTCCACCGCAGGGCCGATGGCGCCGGCCAGCGCCGCCACGTCCTCGGTGGTGGAGGTGCGGCCCAAGGACAGGCGCAGACTGCTGAGCGCGGTGTCGGGGTCGGCCCCCATGGCCGACATCACGTGGCTGGGCTGGGCCACCCCGGCCGAGCAGGCCGACCCGGTGGAGCAGGAGATGCCCTGGGCGTCCAGGAGCATGAGCAGCGCATCGCCCTCGCAGCCGGGGAAGGACAGGTGCGCGATCCCGGGAAGACGCCGCTCGGGGTCGCCGTTGACGACCACGTCCGGCACGGCCTCGCGCACCCGCGCCTCGAGCTCGTCCCGCAGCCCCCTCAAGTGTTCGACGTGCTCCTCGCGTTCGTCGACGGCCAGGCCGACGGCGGTGGCCAGTCCCCGGACGAGCGCGGTGGGCACGGTGCCCGAACGGACGTCGCGTTCCTGACCTCCCCCGTGCAGGACGGGCACCGGGGTCAGGCCGCGTTCGAGCACCAGGGCGCCGGCGCCGACCGGACCGCCGAGCTTGTGGCCGCTGAGGCTGAGCGCTCCGACCCCGCTCCCGGCGAAGTCGACCGCCTCGGCGCCCACGGCCTGGACCGCGTCGGTGTGCATGGGGATGCCGTACTCGGCGGCGACCCCGGCGAGCTCCCGGACGGGCTGGACGGTACCGACCTCGTTGTTGGCCCACATGACCGAGATGAGCGCGACCGAGCCCGGATCCTCTTCCACGGCCCCGCGCAGGGTCTGCGGGCTCACTCGCCCGAGGCGGTCCACGGGCAGGAACTCCACGACCGCGCCCTGGTGGTCGGCGGTCCACCGGGCCGGGTCCAGAGCGGCGTGGTGTTCGACCGCGCTGAGCAGGATGCGGCGCCGGGCCGGGTCCTGGGCGTGGCGGGCCCAGTACAGGCCCTTGATCGCGAGGTTGTCGGCCTCGGTCCCGCCGCCGGTGAACACCACCTCGTGCGGTGTGCACCCCACGGCGGCCGCGATGCGTTCGCGTGACTCCTCGACGGTGCGGCGAGCAGAGCGGCCGTGCTCGTGCAGGGAGGAAGGGTTGCCGAGAGAGCCGAGCTCGGCCGTGACGTCGGCGGTGGCCTCGGGGCGCACCCCGGTCGTGGCAGCGTGATCCAGATACACCATGGCGACATCAAGGATACGCCGGACCAGCGAGCCGCTCGGAACCGCGTCGATTCCCTTTCCCATAACCTGGGAACATGCCTGATACCGCGTCCCCGCAGCCTCCCGCCACCGGCAACTGGCCCGCGCCCACGGCCGACCGTCCGGTGCGCGCCCGTCTGTCCCTTCCCGGGTCCAAGTCCGTGACCAACCGCGCACTGGTGCTGGCCACCTTGTCGGAGACCCCGTGCGTGGTGCGCCGTCCACTCGTCAGCCGCGACAGCGACCTCATGGCGGGGGCCCTGCGGACCCTGGGCGCGCGTGTGGAGCGGGACGGTGACGACGTGGCCCTCACCCCGGCCGATCTGCGCGGCCCGGCGACGGTGGACGTGGGCAACGCCGGGACGGTGATGCGGTTCGTGCCCCCGATGGCGGCGCTGACCGACGGGGACGTGCGGTTCGACGGCGACCCGCGCTCGTACGAGCGCCCCGTCGGCGCACTCCTGGAGGCTCTGCGGGCCCTGGGCGCCGTCGTCGACGACGGCGGCCGGGGCGCACTGCCCCTGACCGTCCACGGCACGGGATCGTTGCCGGGGGGCGAGGTCACTCTGGACGCCTCCGGTTCCTCTCAGTTCGTCTCGGCGTTGCTGCTGAGCGCGGCCCGCTTCGACAAGGGGCTGCGCCTGCGCCACGAGGGCCCGCCGGTACCTTCCCAGCCGCACGTGGACATGACCGTGGAGATGCTGCGTGCCGCCGGCGTGGGCGTGGAGACCGGCGAGAACGAGTGGCGGGTCGAGCCGGGACCGATCCGGGCCACGGAGATCCCCGTGGAACCGGACCTGTCCAACGCGGCCCCGTTCCTGGCCGCAGCGCTGGTCACCGGTGGTGCGATCACCGTTGCCGACTGGCCCGAGCACACCACACAGGCCGGCGACGCCCTGCGTTCGCTGCTGGCGCGCATGGGCGGCGAGGTCGGTCGCGAGGGCACCGATCTGACCGTGTATGGCACCGGGAAGATCCGCGGCCTGGAGGCCGACCTGCACGACGTCGGTGAACTGACACCCACCATCGCCGCGCTCGCCGCCCTGGCCGACACCCCCTCGCGCCTGACCGGCATCGCCCACCTACGGCGCCACGAGACCGACCGGATCGCGGCACTGGCCGCGGAGATCAACGGGCTCGGCGGGCACGTGGAGGAGCTCGAGGACGGCCTGGCCATCGAGCCGCAACAGTTGCACGGGGGTGTGTTCCGCTCCTACGACGACCACAGGATGGCCACTTCTGGGGCCGTGCTCGGACTGGCGGTCCCCGGGATCGAGGTGGAGGACATCGCCACGACCCGTAAGACCCTGCCCGACTTCCCGGGCCTGTGGTCGGAGGTCCTCTCATGAGCCGTACCCAGGGCGGCGGCCGCCACATGGACGAACGCGACGTGCGCGTGCGCGCCCGGGGCGGGTCCAAGCCACGCACCAGCAACCGCCCCAAACACGCCGACGCCGTCGAGGGCCTGGTCACCGCCGTGGACCGCGGCCGGTACCGGTGCCTGGTCGACGGCGTGCCGGTGGTGGCGATGAAGGCCCGCGAGTTGGGCCGCGGTTCCATCGTGGTGGGTGACCGGGTGGGTGTGGTCGGCGACCTGTCCGGCCGGCCCGACACCCTCGCCCGGGTCGTGCGGGTCAAGGAACGCCGTTCCGTGCTGCGCCGCACCGCCGACGACACCGATCCGGTCGAGCGCATCATCGTGGCCAATGCCGATCAGCTCGCGATCGTGTGTTCCCTGGCCGACCCCGAGCCGCAGCCCCGGTTCGTGGACCGCTGCCTGGTCGCCGCCTACGACGCGGGCCTGGAGCCGTTGCTGTGCCTGACCAAGGCCGACCTCGGATCCCCGGCCCCCATGGTGCGCCTGTACGAACCGCTCGGACTGCCCTACGTGGTGTTGAGCCCCGAGAACGACCTGAGCGACCTGCCCGAGCACCTGACCAGGCACACGACGGTGTTCGTGGGTTCCTCCGGTGTCGGAAAGTCGACCCTGGTCAACCGGTTGATCCCCGGCACCGAACGGGCCGTGGGCGGTGTCAACACCGTGACCGGCCGCGGGCGCCACACCTCGACCTCCGCGGTCGCCCTGCAGTTCGGGGGCGGCTGGATCATCGACACCCCGGGCGTGCGCAGCTTCGGGCTGGCCCACATCGACCCCGCGGAGATCGTCGAGGGTTTCCCGGAGATCGCGGAGGTCGCCCGCGACTGCCCCGAGGACTGCGGGCACCGGCCCGATTCCCCCGATTGCGCCGTGCGTAAGGGGTTGGCCGCCGGAACCCTGGACGCCGACCGTGTCGCTTCCCTGATGCGCCTGCTCACCAGCCGTGAGGGTGAGGAAGAGACCACGGAGCAGTGAGGCTTGCCGCGGAACACTGGAGTTTCCCCGGAGTTCCAACGCTCATGGGACACACCACGGCGTGCCCCGGCCGCTACACCGCGGTACAGGCCACCGGCACCGTGTCCGGGCCCGTGCACGGAGCACCTACAGCTCGACGGTACCGCCGCAGCGCCAGTAGGTGCGATGGTCGCATTCCAGGAAACCCTCGTCGAGGAGGCCGCCGCGGAGCGCGGCCAGGTCGGAGCCGAACTCCAACAGGACCGCTGTCAGTTCCTGCGCGGTGTAGCGCACACCCGGTTCCAGGGCACGCGCCACGTGGTCGAGGAGGACCAGGCGGTCGGGGCGCCGGACCGGCATGGCGGTGATCCGTCCACCGGACGTGTACGAGCGCAGTACCTCCTGGCGGCGCCGTTCCGTGTAGGACCCGTCCGACACGGGACACACCTCCTCTCGGACCGCTCAGCCCCCGACGCGGCCGGCTTCCGGCAGGCCGACGCCCAGCATTCCGTGGACGACGGCCCCCACGCGGCGTGCCGCCTCGTCGGGGTCGATGGGTTGCAGGGCGTAAGAGACCGTGAGACGCAGGCTGACGTCGGCGACGGCCTCGGTCACCGAACGGTCCAGCTCGGGGCAGCTCCCGGCCAGCATCGTGGCCACCCGTTCGCCGAGCACGTCCAGCAGGGGCCCGGAACGGGTGGTGACCACGGGCAACAGTTCGCGGTCGCCGGTGACGACGGCGCGCAGCAGCGGGTCGTTCTGCAGTGAACGGAGCACGAACCCGGTCGTGCAGCTGACACTGTGCGCGGGGTCCGCGCTGTTCTCCTCCAACAAGGCGACGACCGTGTCGAGGAGGCCGTCGGCCTCGCGCACCACGACCGCTTGAAGGAGGTTCTCTTTGCTGCCGAAGACGTTGTAGAGCGTCTGCCGGGAGACCTCCGCGACCGCTGCGATGTCGGCCATGCGCTGCTGGGCCCAGCGGCCCGCCACGACCTCGGCGTATGCGGCGTCCACGAGCCGCTCGCGTACCGGGATCCGTTCGGTACGCTCTTCGTTCACGGGTTCCATGCCCGCCATGATCTCATCCGCCGCCGGGACGGCCTCCGCGAGCGCAGGCTCACCTTCCGCCCGGTGTCACACTTGGGTCACGCACGAGTGCACCTTTGGCCATGTTCGTACCGAGCCGGGTACCGTTACCACCCATGGTGTCCTTCGACGATGATCTGCGTTTGGCCCACGTGCTCGCCGACGCTGCCGACGACATCGCGCTCAAGCGTTTCCGAGCACTCGACCTGGTGGTGGACACCAAACCGGACCTCACACCGGTCACCGAGGCTGACCGTATGGTCGAGGAGACCCTGCGCAGTGTCCTCTCCCGCGCCCGCCCGCGCGACGCCGTGGTCGGCGAGGAGTACGGGCAGACCGGCAACAGCAACCGGGTGTGGGTCATCGACCCCATCGACGGCACCAAGAACTACGTGCGCGGTGTCCCGGTGTGGGCGACGCTCATCGCCCTGCTCGAGGGCGACCGGCCCGTGGTGGGTGTGATCTCGGCCCCGGCGCTGCAGCGACGCTGGTGGGCCTCCCGAGGCAACGGGACATGGACGGGCCGGAGCCTGTCCAAGGCCTCCCGTTGCCAGGTCTCACAGGTCACCGAGCTCTCCGACGCCTCGTTGAGTTTCTCCTCACTGACCGGTTGGGAGGAGCAGGGCCGCTTGGAGTCCTTCCTCGGCCTGACCCGCTCGGTGTGGCGCACTCGCGCCTACGGGGACTTCTGGTCGCACGTGATGGTCGCCGAGGGCACGGTCGACATCGCTGCGGAGCCGGAGCTGTCGGTGTGGGACGCCGCCCCGTTGCCGATCCTCCTGGAGGAGGCCGGCGGGCGGGCCACCAACCTGCACGGCGGGGTTTTCGAGGACGGCGGTCCGCTGGTGTGCACCAACGGCACCCTGCATGATCAGACCCTGACCTGGCTCAACGGCGGTCCCACCCCGCTACGCCCCACGTGAACCCTCCCGAGGCGTCGGCCGGCCGGGGGCCGAACGTTCGGTGCGGTCCGGTCCGTTGCTTGTAGTAGCGTGCTCGGCGTGTTGACCACCGACATCGTGCGGCGCCTGGCCGTGTGCGCCGCCCTGCCCCTGTTCCTGCTGGCCACCGGCTGCTCCGAGGGGCACGGCCACTCTCCCGAGCAGCTCGACGCCATGATCGCCGAAGAAGCGCGCGAGTCGAACGGTGCGGAGGGGGGCGGCCCGCCCGAGTCCCGGTTCGACCCCGAGTCCCTCATGTGCGAACCGGCGGTGGACGCCTCCGGCGGTTGGCGCACCGAGGCGCCGCGCGAGGCCGTGGAGGAAGGCCCCGTCGAGCTGGGGGCCATGGCCTCCGAGGAGACCGACGTCACCGGCACCGAGGTCACCGTCGTGGATCCGGACGGGGAACCCCTCACAGCCGCGACCGCGGTCGAGGAGGACGAGTGGGCCGTGTCGGAGTTCCCCGACGACTTCGAGGGCGCCGAGCTCACCTCCGGGGTGCACACGGTCCTGTGGGCCGACGAGGAGAGCGGCGCCCAGCTGGCGTGTGACGGCTTCGAGGTCGACTGAGGCCCCTCCGCGCCCGCCAGACGGACGTGAGCGCCCGGCCGACGCCCGGCCGGGCCCAGCAACCCCGTGGCTACCGCCGGCCGCCACAGGACCCCTCGGCGGAGCCACCGGTTCCTCTGCCCCTCGGCCCGGTTCGCGGGAACCAGCGCCGCCCGGAATCTTCGGGACACACGTTCCCCGAAAACACGGGGACGCCCGGGAAACACCGAGGAATCTGCCCGTACGGGGAAAGCCTTCCGGGTTCGAGAGCCCCTGGACATGAAAAAACACCGGGCGGAATAATTTCCACCCGGTGTTTCCTTGGTAGCGGGGGCAGGATTTGAACCTGCGACCTTTGGGTTATGAGCCCAACGAGCTACCGAACTGCTCCACCCCGCGGCGCTGACCTCTACTTTAGGGCCTGTCGGCCCGGGTGGCAAATCGGCTTTCCCGGAGAAAAACCGAATGAGGCCCACCCTTTGAACCCCCGAACCCGAGAAGAACTCGGATCCGGGGACCTGGTAGCGGGGGCAGGATTTGAACCTGCGACCTTTGGGTTATGAGCCCAACGAGCTACCGAACTGCTCCACCCCGCGTCGATGTGTCTTCATAGTAGCGCGGATCGGGGACGGACCCCAAATCGGTGGACCGGGCCGGGACCGTGCGCTCGGCCACACGCCTAGGGCCGCCCGCCCCGACCGCTTTCCGGACCGCACACCCGGGCCGGCCCGGGCCGCATCGGCCCCCGGCACGACGGTGGGGCGGCACCCCTTCGGATGCCGCCCCACACGCCTCACGGAACGCTCCCGGAGCGCGGGCTCCCGGCCCTGTGGGCTCCTACTCGCCCATCTGCTCCTCGAGGTCCTCCAGGGCCTCACGCAGGCGCTCGTTGGCCTCGTCGCTGGACTCCTGGGACTCCTCCCAGGCCTCCACGGCCTCGTTCAGGGAGTCGACGAGGTCCTGGTCGGCGTCGCCGGTGTCCTGATCCTGGTCCCCGGCATCCGCCTCGGAGGGGTCCTCCTCGGTGGTGCCCCCGGGGCTCTCGGGTTCGGGCAGCGGTCCCTCACCGCCCTCGAACAGGTTGTTCAACGCCTCCTGGAGGGTGCCGCCGATGGCGACCTCCTCACCGAAGCCGACCATGACCTGCTGCAGAAGCGGGAAGGACGCCGCACCGCCGCCGCCGGCCTGGACGTAGAGCGGCTCGACGTAGAGCAGACCGCCACCGAACGGCAGAGTGAGCAGGTTGCCCCGCGTCACCTCGGCGTTGGACTGCTCCAGCGGGAGCAGGACCTCACGCACGTCGGCGTCGGAGTCGAAGGCGTTCTGCACCTGTCCCGGACCGAAGATCACGGTGCTGCGCGGCAACTCCAGGAGTTGCAGCTGACCGTAGTCGTCCGAGCGCGGGTCGCTGCTCACCGCCATGAACGCCGACAGGTTCTCACGGTTCCGGGGCACGAAGGTCGACGTCAGCGAGAAGCTCGCTTCCTCGGAACCGGGGAAGTTGATGGTCTGGCGGTAGGGCGGCTCGGCCTCGTCGGTCTCGTTGGTCGGGTCCGTGGGCACCTCCCAGAAGTCCTGACCGCCGTAGTAGGCGTCCGGGTCGGTGACGTGGTACTCACGCATGATCTCCCGCTGGACCTTGAACAGGTCGTCCGGGTACCGGAGGTGGTCGACGAGCTCCTCGCTCATCTCGTCCCGCGGCGTGATGGCCTCCGGGAACGCGCCCATCCAGGTCTCGAGGACCGGGTCTTCCTCGTCCCACTGGTACAGCTGCACCGAGCCGTCGTAGGCGTCCACGGTGGCCTTGACCGAGTTCCGGATGTAGTTGACCTCGTTGCCGGGCAGTGCACCGACCTGCTGCGCCGAACCGTCGGTGAAGGTGTCGGTGACCGCCTGGTTGAAGTCGAGCCGGTTGGCGTACGGGTAGTTGTTGGACGTGGTGTAGGCGTCCACGATCCACTGGACCCTGCCGTCGACGACCGCAGGGTAGGGACGGCTGTCGGTGGTCAGGAACGGAGCGACCTTCTGGATGCGCTCCTCGGGGGTCCGCTCGTAGAGGATGCGCGAGTTGCTGTCGATCGCGCTGTTGAGCAGGACACTCGTCTCCTGGTACTTGATCGCGTACAGGATCCGGTCGAAGAAGCTGTCCAGAGGCACGCCGCCTTGGCCGTCGTAGGAGGTGTAGGCCTGGGAGCCGTCCTGCCCCTCGGCGTCGGCTCCCTCGCCGCCGCCTTCACCGCTGCCGTCTTCGCCGCCGCCTTCGGCGTCGGACTCGTTGGGCGCGCGGGACTCGTCCTCGACCGCGTCCTCGGGCGTCGGGACGTCCTCGCTCTCCTCCTCCGCGTCGAGGGGGTAGTCGTACTCCTCCTCGGCACCGACGATGACGTAATCGGCGCCCTCGTTGCCGTAGTAGATGCGCGGCTCGTAGTCGCCGGTGACCTCGCTGAGCTCACCCCGGGGCGGGATGTTGTACTCGGTGAAGACCGGGCGGCCCTCGTCGTCGATGGCGTTGCCCGCCGCGGCCACCATGCCGTAGCCGTGCGTGTAGATCAGGTGGCGGTTCAGCCAGTTGTCCTGGTCGTCCGGCGGCCCCTCGAGCTCACGGACGGCGACGATGGAGTCGGTGAGGTTGCCGTCCGAGTCCTCGTAGCGGTCGACCTCGAGCACGTCCGGGAACTGGTAGAAGCCGCGGACCTGCTGCATCTGCTGGAAGGTCTGCGAGACCACGGCCGGGTCGGCCAGACGCACACTCGGGATCGTGTCGGCCTCGTCCGCCAACTCCTGGGGTGTGAGCTCGGTGGTGGCGTCGTAGGTCTGCACCTCCGAGTCGGCGATGTCGTACGCCTCCCGGGTGTGGTCGATGTTGCGCTGGATGTACTCGCTCTCCAGGCGCTGCTCGTTCGGGTCGACCTGGAAGCGCTGGACGATCTCGGGGTAGGCCACGCCCACGATCACCGCCGACAGCAGCAGGAGGCCGAGGCTGGCCATCGGGACCATCGTGTTCTTGAAGTAGATGTTGGCGAAGAACAGCACCGCACAGATCACCGAGATGACGGTGAGGATCGTCAGTGCCGTCTTGACCGCGTTCACATCGGTGTAGGCCGCACCGAAGGTGTAACCGCGGTCGGAGAAGAGCAGCCCGTAGCGGTCGAGCCAGTAGGAGACGGCGCGCAGCAGCACGAAGATACCCAGGAGCACGGACAGGTGCACCCGGGCGGACGGGGTGGCGCGCTGGCCGGTGTCGTTCTGCAGACGGACACCGCCGTACAGGTAGTGGACGACGACCGCGGCGATGAACGCCAGGATGACGGCCGCGTACACGTACCCGAGGAGGGTCCCCAGGAACGGCAGCGTGAACGCGAAGAAACCGATGTCCATGTCGAACTCGGGGTCGGCCACCCCGAAGCTCGTCGCGTTCATGAACTGCAGGAAGGCCTGCCAGTCCCCACTGGCGGCGGCGCCCGCCAACACGGCCAGGGCGACGACGGTGATCCAGTAGAAGAGCTTGCGGTGCGGGTCGATGGACTGCCGGTAGCGGTCCAGTCCCTGCTGCTCCAGGCTGGCCGGGCGCATTGCGGGCCGGGCGCGGTAGGCGAAGTAGATACTGGCGCCGACGACGACCGCCATCACCAGACCTGCCGCGGCGAACAGCAGCACCCGGGTCCACAACTCGGTCAGGAAGACCGAGGTGTAATCGACGGACTGGAACCACAGGAAGTCGGTCCAGAAATTCGCGGCGAACACCAGCACCGCGATGATGACGACCACGGTCGCCGCGACAGGCGCGAGCAACCTTGATCGGCGAGGCATACGCGCAGGTGGTGCGCCGGGCGATCGGAAGCTCACGCCTCCCCCTCGTTCTGACTTGGTAGGTGCGTTTCGGTGCGCGTGTGGCGCCCTGTTACAGAAAACTTAAACGGTGGCCGTCAGGTTCCCGAAATCACCGCCACGCGAGTGACAAGCGTGCATCGTTGCTGCATCGGAACTGCATCCGGCGGGGGCCGGGGCCGACCCTACTGGGATGTGCCGGGCACAGCGACGGCCCCACATCGGCCACCATGGAAACGTGTCGAACATTCGTGAAGCCGTGATGGACCTGGAACGCCACGTCGCAGAACAGGGGTGGGACCAACCGCTGGAGCTGTATGCCCTCGTGCCGACGGTCGAGCTGCTCAAGGCCGAGCCTGCCGCCGCGCAGATGTTGGGGATCACCGAACCGGACTCCCCGGACGACCTGACCCCGGTGCAGCAGGAACGCCTGCCCGACGACGTTCCCCTGGAGGAGGCTCTCGGGCGCATCATGTGGCCCGAGGGTGTCACCGGGTGTGCGTTGGTGATGGAACGCCTGATGGTGAAGGGTACGGACGAGACCCTGGCCGTGGACGAGGATCCGGACGCCTCCGATAAGGAGACCGAGGAGATCCGGATGGTCGCCGGTGTCGTACGCGACGGATCGCGTTACTGCGCGATGCGCCTGCGCGACCACGACACCGACGAGGACGTGATGCACGGGAACGACCTGGTCCCCGCGTTGACCTCGGCCCTGGCCCTGACCCTGGACATCGAGCTGTCGGCCACCGAGCCGGGGGCCCCGGAGAGCTGAACCGCTCACCTCGCACACACGGCGGCGCCGCGCCCCGATCCGTTCGGGATGCGGCGCCGTTCTTCGTCGGTGGCCCCGGTGCCTCGGCCGGCCCTACTCGCAGCGGGGCAGGCCGCCGTCGCCGTCGCGGATGGTCTCCAATGCGTCCACTGCATCGTCGAGGGTGTCGACAGCGACCACGTCGAGTTCGCCCTGAGCAGCTGACCGGGCGACCTGGGAGCAGCTCTCGGAGGCGACGAAGAAGTAGTCGGCACCGGCGTTCTGAGCGCTGACCATCTTCTGGGGGATGCCGCTGACGCCGCCGACCTCGCCTTTCCCGTCGATGGTGCCGGAGCCCGCGATGTCGGCGCCGCCGGTGATGTTGTCCTCGCTGAGGCGGTCCATGATCCCCAGGGAGAACATCATGCCGGCGCTGGGGCCGCCGATCTGGCCGACGGTGATGTCGACGTCGAAAGGAAAGTCCATGTCGTCGGCGATGAAGACCCCGACGGCTGCGGAGCCCTCATCGTCCTCCTCGGTCTCGAACTCGGCCTCGATCTCCTCGCCGTCGCGCTCCAACAGGAGCGTGACCGGTTCGCCGGGTTCACGGTCGCCGACCATCTCGACGACGGCCTCGCTGCCGAAGTCCGCGTCCCCGTCCTGCCGGGGCTGGACGGGCACGGCCTCGCCGTCGACCTCCAGGACGATGTCCTCGGGTTCGACCTCGCCTTCGGCCGGCATGCCCTCGATGGCCTCGGCGACCACCGGCACTGCCTCGAAGTCCCTGCCCAGCTGGTTGAGGGCGGCGGCGGTGGCCTCGGTCTGGGAGTCGTTCATCTGGACGCTCTGGCGCTCGCTGACCTCCTCGGGGGTGCGGTCGGCGGGAAAGAGCAGTTCCTCGGGCATGACGGCATCGCGCGAGGAGAGCCAGGAGGTGAGGACGGTGAAGAAGTTGAGGCGGTGCTCGGGGCCGCCCGCGTACTGGACCGTCACCATCGACAGCGAACCCTCGTCGTGTTCGTAACTGTCGGTTCCCGCGACCTCGATGACCGGTTCGCCCTCCAGGTTCCCGGTGGTATTGACGATCGTGCCCGGGGCGGCCACCAGATAGGGCATGGGCAGGAAGAGGCTGCCGCCACCCAGCCCGATGAGCAGGACGAGGGCGACAGCGAGGGTCATCACGCGACGAAGCATGCCCTACAGACTATTGCGGTCACGGGACGGTACGGGCGCACCACCCTGGTCGGACGGGGAACCACCTCAGGGGGAACCGACCCATTCGTCCCCGCCGTCGGCGAAGGACTGCCGTTTCCAGATGGGCACCTGGGCCTTGAGGTCGTCGATGAGGCGACGGCACGCGTCGAAGGCCTCTCCGCGGTGCTCGGCGGAGGCCGCGACCACGACGGCGGTGTCCCCGATCTCCAGGTCACCGACCCGGTGCACGGCAGCGAGCTTGGCCACGGAACGGCCCTCACCGGAGGCCTCACCCAGGATCTTCTCCATGACCGCGCGCAATTGGGCCTCGACGGTCGGGTGCGCCGAGTAACCGAGCGCCGCGACGCCGCGTCCGTGGTCGTGGTCGCGGACGGTGCCCAGGAAAACGGCGGTACCCCCGGCTCGCGGGTCGGCGACCGCGTCGAGGACCTCGTCGACCGAGAGGGGCGTTTCACGTACGGCTGCGAGGGTGATCTCTTCCACCACTCGACCGTATCAACCCGTTTCCTGCGCCGGCGTCCGCTCGGCGCGGAAAGCCTGCTCAGCTCCCCTTGCGCCGGCGCAGGTGGCGGATGGCCGCGGCGGTACCGATGGCAGCGGCCGCGGCACCGGCGGCCCCCGCGGCGGTGATGGTGACCTCCTTGCGGCCCACGCTGCGGCCCGCGATCGCGTGCTTGCCCTCGCGGGACTCCAGGAGTGCGGCCAGGGCTTCCTCGTTGGTGTGGGCGGGTTTCCACCCGGCCTCGCGCAAGGCCGCGCAGTCGACGACACAGGGGTGGACGAGGAACTTGAGCTCGACCTCTGCAGCGGGGGTGATGCGGGCCCGGTGCAGGCGCCGGATGGCCCCGAAGGCGAGGTTCGCGGCGACCTCGAAGGGTTTCATACCGGCGAGCTGCTCGACCTCTGCTTGGGTGAGGGCGCCGTCGCTGCCGACGGCGACCACACCGTCGCGGCCGCGCACGTCCTCGATGATGCAGTACGCCAGAGCGCTGACCAGGTCGTCGACGTGGCAGAACTGCCAGTGCTGCTCCTCCCCCTTGACGGTGAGCAGGCGGGGCGCGGAGAAGTGGCGGCTGAGGATCGTGTCGAGTTCCGGGCCGACCAAGGGCGCGGGCCGCACCACGGTGACGGAGAGACTGGGGTGGGCACGGCGGGCACGCTCGGCCAGGGCCTCGATCTCCGCGAAGTCACCCATGAGGCCCTCGCTGTTGTCGGAGACCCGGGGGGCGTCCTCGGCCAGCGGCACGGGGTTGGCGGGATCGGCGCCGTAGACCATGGTGCTGGTGATCAGGATCACACGGGACACGCCGGAGGCCGCGGCAGCGGTGAGCACGGTCTGGGCCGCCCGGATGTTGTGCTGGCGGCGCCTGGTCGGCCTGCTCTCCGGAGAGCGGTCGTCGGCGGTGTGCACGAGCACGTCGACATCGTCCAGACGCGAGACCAGAGCGGGGTCGCACACGTCGGCGATACGCCACGTGACCCCGCGGAGGTCGGCGAACTCGCTGTCCACGGCCACGACCTCGGACAGGACGGAGGAACCTTCCGAGTCCGCCAGACGTTGCACGAGGAGCCGGCCCACGCCGGAGGCGGCACCGGTGACCGCGGCCACCGTTCCCGCCCCATCGCGTGAGCTGTGCTCTGGGCGAACCTGGCTGCTATCGGTATTCACTCCGGGCAACTCCCAGTTAACGTGACAGTGGAGACCAAACCTAATCCTGCCTGAGGTCTGATTGTGAGCGACCTGCCTTTCGGTTTCAGCATGCCGAACGATCCCGACGACGAGTCCGGGCGCCGTTCCGGCGACTCCGGCTCGGGTGCCGGCAGCGGCGGCCCGGGCGGGGGGGACTCCGGTACTCCGGGCGGCTTCCCGTTCGGTGACCCGCAACAGATGGCCGACATGCTCCGCCAGTTCGCGGACATGATGTCGTCCCAGCCCGCCCCCGGTTCCGGTGGCGCAGAACAGTCCTCGAAGTCGGGGATCAACTGGGACACGGCCAAGAACATCGCACGGCACGCCGTCGCCGAGCACGGCGACCCCAGTGTGCCACCGGCCGACTACGCCAAGATCGAGGAGGCCCTGCGTCTGGCCGACCTGTGGTTGGGCGAGGCCACCGATCTGCCTTCCGGTATCCAAACCGCTCAGGCCTGGACCCGGTCGGAGTGGATCGAGCGGACCATGGGGTCCTGGGCGCAGCTGTGCGACCCGCTGACCTCCAAGTCCGTGGAGGCCATGGGGCAGAACCTGCCCGAGGAGATGCAGTCGGTGGCCGGTCCGCTGCTGGGCATGGTCCAGCAGATGGGCGGCATGATGGTCGGCCAGCAGGCCGGCCAGGCCATCGGTGAGCTGGCTCGCGAGGTGATCGGTACCGCCGACATCGGCGTGCCCATGGCCGGGGAGGGGCACGCGGCCCTGCTCCCGGGAGGTGTGGCCAAGTTCGGCGAGGGCCTCGGTGTCCCCGAGGACGAGATCCGCCTGTACCTGGCCGCGCGCGAGGCCGCGGTCCACCGCCTGTACTCACACGTGCCGTGGCTGCGCCAGCACGTGTACCGCCTGGTCGAGGAGTACGCGGCCGGGATGTCCTTCGACGTCAGCGGCCTGGAGGACAAGCTCGGCGGGATCGACATGAACAACCCGGAGGCCCTGCAGGAGGCGCTGTCCGGCGGTCTGGGCGGTGAGAACCTCCTCCAGCCCGAGGACACTCCGCAACAGAAGGCGGCCCTGGCCCGTTTGGAGACGGCCCTGGCCCTCATCGAGGGATGGGTCTCGACTGTGGTCTCCAAGGCGGTCGACGGCCGTCTGCCGCAGGCCGACGCCCTGGCCGAGGCGACCCGTCGCCGCCGCGCCACCGGCGGCCCTGCCGAGCACACCTTCGCCGCCCTGGTCGGGTTGGAACTGCGGCCGCGCCGTCAGCGCGAGGCCTCGGCCCTGTGGACGGCGCTGGAGGAGGCCCGCGGGGTCGAGGGCCGCGACGCCGTCTGGCAGCACCCCGACCTCATGCCCACCGGCGACGATCTCGACGACCCCGACTCGTTCGTCAGCGGCGGCGAGTTCGACGACTTCGACATCAGCAAGATCACCGGGGAGGGCCCCACCGCGACCGAGGGGTCCGAGGGAACCGACGAGTCCGGTGAGGACGGCGAGGAGACCGGCGGCAAGCGCGGAGAGGATTCCTGACACGTGTCCCTGCACGCCGATGCCCGTTCGGTCCTGTCCGGGTGGACGGCCCCCGACGCCGGACAGGAGGAGCTGCGTCGCTCCTACCTCGCCCACCTGGACGAGCACGAGGACGCCATGCGTCGCGAGTGCCTGCCCGGCCACCTCACCGCCAGCGCCGCGATCATGTCCTCGGACGGTTCGCACGTGGTCCTGACCCTGCACAAGGCGCTGCGGATGTGGTTGCAGACCGGCGGTCACTGCGAGCCGGAGGACACCACGTTGGTGGCCGCGGCTCGGCGTGAGGCCGTCGAGGAATCGGGGATCCGCGGTGTACGTGTCTTCCCCACCCCCGTGCGGCTGGACCGGCACGCGGTGCCGTGCGGGGGCGGTACCCACCACCTGGACGTGCAGTTCGCGGCGGTCGCGCCCGAGGACGCCGTTCTGGTGCGCGACCCGGACGAGTCCTGCGACCTGGCCTGGTTCCCGATCCGGGAGCTGCCCGAACCGAGTGACGAATCGGTACGGGCACTGGTGCGCGCGGCCGCGCACGCGGTGGCAGGCGGGACCGCCGGCCCGCGGAGGCCGTCATCGTCTCCCTGATCATCACCGCGACCGGGGTGGTCGCCGGTGTGCTCACCGTGATGCTGGCGCGCGGGTTGGAGAGCGCCAACCGGCGCATCGTCGAGGACAAGCTCGACGGCCGCCTGCGCAAACACGAGGCCGCCCGGGCCGAGGAGGAGCTGCTGGGCCAGGCCCGCCGGATCAGCCCGCTTCTGGCCGCGGCGATGGCCGCTCTCCTCGGCGTCACGGTGTGGGAGGCCCTCGCCTCCGGTGATTGGGGCGGGTGGACCCCGTTCCACCTGCTGTTCTTCGGCGCCCTGCTCCTGGTGGTCCTCCTGGGCCGCATCCAGGTCGGCGTCCGGCTGGCCGAGGCGCGCGAGCGCGCCGCACGCCTGCGTTCCTGAGCCTCATCCCGAACGCGCATGCTCGGGCTGTGCGACAGTCGGCCCGGGTCAGTCCTCGACGGTTCCCTCGGGCAGTTCTTCCTCGGTCATGGTCCCGTCCTCCGCCGTCTCGGCACGCGCACCGGCGCTGAACCCCTCCAGGTAACCACGGGCGCGCTCGGCCTTGGGGTAGCGGGCCACGAGGTCCCAGAAGTCGCGCCCGTGTGTGGGGATGCGCAGGTGGGCGAGCTCGTGGACGAGGACGTAGTCCACGACCCACGAGGGCATGTCGACCAGGCGGCGCGAGATACGGATCGTGCGGCTCTCGGGGGTGCACGAGCCCCAGCGGGCATGCTGGTTGTCGACCCAGCGCACGCTCTCGGGAAGCTCGGTGCCGTCGAGGTAGCGGCGGGCGAGTTCGACGGCGCGTGCACGGAGTTCTTCGTCCCCGGAGTGGCGGCGCCCCTGTTTGGCCTCCAACTTCCGCAGCATCCGACTCACCCACCGCTGTTCCTCAGCGTGGGAGAACGAAGCAGGCACGAGGACGACAGTGGTGTCCCCGTCCCTGTAGGCGGACACGGTACGCCGACGACGGGAACTGCGTCGCACCTCGATCTTGGAGTTCGAGGACACCCCCTTCACGGTAGTCGAGCACAACCCTCGCGAACAGGTGTGCCATCTCCAGTTTTTGCCTGTTCGTTGCGCGGCCGGGCCGGGGCCTCCTCTCGCCCCCGGCCCGGCCCTGTGCGGTGCACGGTGCGTGTGCGCTCCCGTGGCGCTCAGCCGGTCAACACAGGCGTGACCACGCCAGTTCCATGAGCGCTTCCTCTATCCGGCGCTCTTGGCGCTGGCGGGCGCGCAGCCGACGGGCACCCATCTTCATGGTCTGCAGTTCCGTCCGGCGTTCCTCGTCGGTCTCCCGGGTGAGTCGCATGAGTTCGAGCATCATCATCGTTCGTTCCTTCGTGTCCGTACGAAATGGGATCGGGCGGTCAGGCCGCGGCCGACGCGGGGTTCTTGCGCGGCCGTCCACGGGGACGCTTCCGTGCCACCACCTGGCCGGAGACGAGCAGCTGTCCACCCCAGACACCCCAGGGCTCTCGGCGCTCCAGCGCGTCGGACAGGCACTGTTCCTTGACCGGGCACTC
The DNA here is from genome assembly GCF_000341145.1 of Nocardiopsis xinjiangensis YIM 90004. Classification (GTDB taxonomy): domain Bacteria; phylum Actinomycetota; class Actinomycetes; order Streptosporangiales; family Streptosporangiaceae; genus Nocardiopsis; species Nocardiopsis xinjiangensis. The sequence goes on along the minus strand of NZ_ANBE01000009.1, from coordinate 108,831 downwards.
GGCGCAGACGGCCTTGGCGGCCTCGACGTCCGCGGGGGCCTCGGCGAAGAACAGGTCGGGCTCGTATCGGCAGGGGACGGAGACCTCACCCAACCAGGGCGTTTCCAGGACCGACGCAAGCATCGGTGCCCTCCAAGCTCTGTGTCGTTTCGTGCAACGCGGTCGGTGTTGCTTGCCACCGGTGGTGGCGGTTCAGGGACCTGACTTGCGTTGGCCGACGCTGCTCACGAGGCCTCCCCGGGGGAGGATCATGGAGCGGGACACAAAGAAAGCCGCGGCCCCTTCTCGGGGTCCGCGGCCACAGGACGAAACCATCGGCCTCTACGTTGGGCCGGAATTCCTCCGTGGACACTGCCCCGGTGCGCCGTAGCGCGGGGTAGCTTCGACGAGTTCGATGAAACGCTCGCCACGCTCTCGGACGGTTCCGCCGGGCTCGGGCACATGGGCGCCCTTGCCTGCCTTCACCGACAATCCGGACCGTCCCTGCACACGAGCTCGGTCCTGGAGGCCGAGACCGGTGCGCACACTCGTGGAACGGAACTGTTGCGGCAGCCCAGTGAAGGGCTCACCGCTGTGTCCGGCGAGTGCGCCGCCCAGGCCACGCCAGGTGGCACCCAGGTCACAGGTGTGCACGAACGGCAGGTCGAAACCGACAGCGAGATCGTTGGTCATCGTGGTGCTGTTCATCAGATCTGGGCACCTCCTTCACGGTCGGGCGTCAGGGTCTTTCACCTGCGCCGGATGGCGTTCATGGCGACGGTTCACACACTACGGGGGCCCCATGGGCCCGGCAACCCATTTTTGACCTGGGAAAACGTCCGCATCCGGCCAGAACTCACGAGCGTTTCCAGGCATCGGTCGCCGACCCCCGGGGCACGGCCGCGGTCACTCCCGGGCGTCTTCCCAGTCCTCGGCGTCGACGACGCGGATGAGCCCCTCCTGCACGACGGAGCACACGAGCTGTCCGTCGCGGGTGTAGACGAGCCCCCGCGCCAGGCCCCTGGCTCCCCCGGCGCTCGGGGTCTCCTGGGCGTAGAGCAACCACTCATCGGCGCGGAAGGGCCGGTGGAACCACATGGCGTGGTCGAGGCTGGCCATGGAGATCCCCGCGAACGAGCGCCCGTGCCGCAACAGCACGGTGTCGAGCAGGGTCAGGTCGGAGGCGTAGGTCATCATGCAGACCTGCGTGAGACGGTCGTCGGGCAGCTTGCCGTCGACCTTGAGCCAGACCGGGTTGGTGGCGGTACGCAGTCTCGGGTCGCGTTCGGCCTCGTAGGAGAGCGCCCCGACCGGACGCATCTCGATGGGGTGCCAGCGCACGAAACCGGGCACCTTGCCGAACTCGGCGCGCAGACGGTCACGGGTACTGGGCAGTTCCTCGGGAGGAGGCACGTCCGGCATGGGCAGCTGGTGGTCCAGGCCCGGTTCCTCCTTGTGGAAGGAGGCCGAGAGGGTGAATATCGGCTTTCCGTGCTGGATCGCCGAGACCCTCCGTGTGGTGAAGGAACGCCCGTCGCGGACCCGGTCCACGTCGTAGACGATGGGCACCTCGGGGTCGCCGGGGCGGATGAAGTAGGCGTGCAGGGAGTGCACGTGGCGGTCCTCGGGGACGGTGCGCCCGGCGGCCAGCAGCGCCTGGCCGGCCACGAGCCCACCGAAGACGCGTTGGGGTCCCTCGGAGGGGCTGTTGCCCCGGAAGATGTTCACCTCGATCTGCTCGAGGTCGAGAACACCGAGCAGGTCGTCCAGCGACGGCCCCCAATCGGCCCTTCCGGTGGGGTCAGTCATCGGTCGTGTCCTCCATGTCTGCGGTCTGCGCTTCGACCAGCTCCTCGGGGTCGGCCCCGCGGACCAGGGCCAGCACCGCTTCACCGTAACGATCGCGCTTGCGGGCGCCCACACCGGACACGGTGGAAAGCTGCTCCAAACTGCCGGGTTCCTGCTCGGCGATGGCCTGGAGGGTCGCGTCAGTGAAGACGACGTATGCGGGCACCGCCTGGTCCTTGGAGGTCAGACGGCGCCAGTCGCGCATGCGTTCGAGCAGGGCCTCGTCGTAGGTGGAGGGGCAGTCGCCGCAGCGTCCGAGCTTGCGTTCGGCGGCATCGGTGAGGGCGAGGCCGCACACCCGGCAGCGTACGACCCTGTTGCGGCGCTCCTTGCGGTGCGGCGAGGTGGAGGGCGAGGCCGGGCGCAGGCCGTCGAGGAACCGGGAGGGTTTGCGTGTGCGGCGCCCGCCCGGGGAACGCGAGAGCGACCAGGACATGGACAGGTGCTCACGGGCGCGGGTCACCCCCACGTAGAACAGGCGGCGCTCCTCCTCGACCTGTTCGTCGGTCTCGGCGTAGATGATCGGCATCATGCCCTCGTGGAGCCCGCACAGGAACACCGCGTCCCACTCCAGACCCTTGGCGGAGTGCAGGGACGCGATGGTCACCCCCTCGAACCCGGGCGCGTGCTCGGTGGCCATGCGGGCCTCGAGCTCCTCCACGAAGTGGGCCATGGTGACGCGGTCTCCACCGCCGGCTGTGGCGACCATGTCCTCGGCGAGCTGGGCCAGGGCGGACAGGGACTCCCAGCGTTCACGGGCCTGGCGCCCCTCGGGGGCGGTCTCGGTGAGGCCGAGTTGGGTGAGTAGATGACGCACGCCGGAGACGAGTTCGTCCCCGGCGTCGTCGGCGGCCCCGTGGCGGGCCCCGCGCAGCAGATGTACGGCCTCGCGGATCTCGGGGCGTTCGAAGAAGCGGGCCGTGCCGCGGACGGTGAAGGGCACGCTCTCGTCGGTGAGGGCCTGTTCGTAGGCGGCCGACTGGGAGTTGGTGCGCACGAGCACGGCGATCTCGCTCGCGGGGGTCCCGTTCTCCATGAGCACCCGGATCTTGCGGGCGACGCCGGTGGCCTCGGCGGGTTCGTCGTCGTACTCCTGGTAGAGGGGGTCGGGGCCGTCCTTGCGCTGGGCCCGCAGGGTGAGGTGGCTCCCCGCGGCGGACCCGCGGGCCTGGGAGATGACGTGGTTGGCCACGCGCACCACCTGGGGCGTCGAGCGGTAGTCGCGGACCAGTTCGACGACGGTGGCGTTCGGGTACCCGGCGGCGAACCCGGTGAGGTAGCCGGGGGTGGCGCCGGCGAAGGAGTAGACGGTCTGGCTGGGGTCGCCGACCACGCACAGGTCGTCTCGGTCGCCGAGCCAGGCGTCCAGGAGGAGTTTCTGCAGCGGGTTGACGTCCTGGAACTCGTCGACGACGAAGTACCGGTACTGGCCGCGTACCTTCTCGGCGATGCCGGGGTCGGTGTTGATCATCCCGGCGGTCAGTTCGAGCATGGACTCGAAGTCGAGGAGGTTGCGCTCGCGGCACAGGTCCTCGTAGGCCTCGAAGACCCGGGCGACCTCCTGGGGTGAGGAGGTCGGGCTCTGCCGTCCGGCCTTGGCGAGGGCCTTCTCATAGTCGATGGCGCGCACCTGGGTGACCTTGGCCCACTCGATCTCGCTGGCGAGGTCGCGCAGACCGGTGCGGTCGGGCTGGAGGCCCACCATGTGGGCGGCCTGCGCGACGGCCTTGATCTTGCTGTCGATGAGGGTGGGTTTCTCACCTCCGACGGCCTCACCCCAGAAGTAGGAGAGCTGGCGCAGTGCGGCGGCGTGGAAGGTGCGTGCCTGGACCCGGGGCGCACCCAGTGACCTCAATCGGCCACGCATCTCCCCCGCCGCACGGTTCGTGAAGGTGACCGCCAGGACCTGCTGTTCGGCCACGACCCCGCTCGCGACCGCGTGTGCGATCCGGTGGGTGATGGCGCGGGTCTTGCCGGTTCCGGCACCCGCGAGCACACACACGGGGCCGCGCAGAGCGCGCGCCACCTGGGTCTGCTCCGGGTCGAGTCCCTCCAGGACACGGTCGGGGTCCATGGTGCTCCTGCGTGTGGTCGGGGCTGCTGCGGGCATCGGCAGCACGGTCCCTCCGGGGACGGCTGCGGGTGCTGAGGAAACAGTCTCTCAAGTATCGGCGGTGACGGTGAGCGGATCGGTACGGGGGCATTTGCACACAGGTCGAACCAGATCGGCTTGTGATGCGTCCCACGTGGTGTCGCGAGGCCGCGGGAAGCCGCTGCCCCCCTCCAGTGTTGGGATGGGGGAACGGAACAACCTCCCCGACCTCGAGACGGAAAGACGTGAGCGAGATGACGAACACGGAGACCGAGCAGTTCACGATGTACACCACCCCCTGGTGCGGCTACTGCAAGCGGCTCAAGAGCCAGCTGTCCCGGGAGGGGATCACGGGCCGCGAGGTGGACATCGAACAGGACGCGGAGGCCGCGGAGTACGTGGTGAAGGTCAACGGTGGGAACGCGACCGTGCCCACCCTGGTCTTCGCCGACGAAACGGCCATGACCAACCCGTCTCTCGCTCAGGTGAAGCAGAAACTGGCCGAGCTGTCGTAGCCGGGCCCCGGACGGCCGGCGGTGCCCTCCCCCGGGTGCCGGCGGCCGTCCGGAGCATGGGGTCGTGCTGTTCCACGACACCCCCGGCCGACGACGAGAAGGGCCGTCCGCGGACGGCTTCGACGAAGACGGGGAGTGTGGAGTTGGGCAACGAGATGAGGCCTCACGGCATAGGCGGCGCCCACCAGATGAACACCGACGTGGTGCGGCGCACCCCGACCGGGTGGCGGGTCGAGGGAGGTCCGGAAGTGCCGGACCTGATCAGCGCGATGGTGCTGGCGGACCTGCTCGGCAGCGAGGCGGGCGGCCCCCGGCCGCGCACGCAGGCACCCGGGCGCGCACCCGAGAACGCGACCGAGGTGGAGCGCCTGCGGCACACGATCTCCCAGTTGGAGCACGCGCTGCACTCGCGTGTGGTGGTCGAGCAGGCCATCGGTGTACTGGCCGAACGGAACACGATGCCGACCCGGGAGGCGTTCGAGCGGCTGCGGTCGTCGGCGCGCTCGCGCGGGCGCAAGGTCGCCGACCTGGCCCGGGACGTGGTGGAGAGCAGCAACAGTCCCCTGACCGCGCTCCCGGACGAGCTCGGCGTCTCCCCTTAGACCGTTGATGGGGCCGGGTCTTCCGTGCTGCCGGCGAAGCATTGAAGCCGGGGGTGTCCGGCGTGTGCGCTCTCCGACCGGGCCCCGCTCTCTGGGCTGCGGCATTGAGGCCGGGGCCGATCGGCGTGTGCGCGGTCGGCGGCCGGCGTCACCGTCTCCTGCCTGCGGGGGCTCTGTTCCCCCTTCCGTGGTCAGAAAACAGCCCGGAAGTGGCCCCGGTAGGGGGGAGCGATGCTCGACCCGGCCGGGCTAAGATCCCGACCCCGACGAACCCGCCACCCCCAGCACCACAAGAAACCCCACTACCCAAGCACACCAACGACCCCCCAACGATCCCCGTGTCCGTCGAGGGCTGGTTGCAGGCGGCTGGTGGGCTGAAGCACCGGCGGAAACGAGACAGTCACCAGCCGCCGGAGAGCTCACCGCCGTACCAGTGCTCGATGAGGGTGTGGGCGATGGAGACCGGTCCGGGCAGGCGTACCCGTCCTTCCTGCACGGCGTCGGCGAGTTCGGCACGAGTGAACCAGCGCAGGTCGCCGATCTCGTCGTCGGTGCGTTCGGTCTCCCCGACGGCGCGGGCCGTGTAGCCCATCATGAGGCTGCGCGGGAACGGCCAGGGCTGGGAGGACAGGTACCGGGGCCTCGCTACGACGACGCCCGCTTCCTCGGCGACCTCGCGGGCAACGGCCTGCTCCAGGGACTCCCCCGCATCGACGAAGCCGGCGAGGACGGAGTAGCGCTCCGCCTCCCACCGGGGGTTGTTGCCGAGCAGCACCTCCTCACGGCCCTCCTTCTCGCGGTGCACGAGCATGATGACGGCAGGGTCGGTACGCGGGTACTGCTCGTCGCCCTCGCGTTCGCACACGCGCATGTGTCCGGCGTTGGCGATACGGGTGGGTCCGCCGCAGCGGGGACAGAAGCGGTGGGTGGCGTTCCAGTTGGCCAGGGCGACGGCCCGGGTGAGGAGCCCGGTGTCGCGGTCGCCGAGGAGCGCGCCGATCTCGCCGAGTGAGGCGGCGGCGGTGCCCTCGGGTTCGGTGAGGGCATCGGTGCTGCGTACGGCGAAGTGGGCGATTCCTTCGTCGACGCCGAGGAAGTAGCGCTCGCCCTCGGGGGCACGCTCGGGTGTGGTCAGAGCCAGGCGCCGGGGCCCCTCGGTGGTGACGAGGGAGCGTGAGCGGCGCGGGTGGGGTGTGCTCCAGCCGCGGCTTCCGGGCGGACCACCGTCCAGGACCAGGACGCGGGTGGAGGGGTCGGACCACGCCTTGTCGAGCCACTCGCGGTCGACCCTGTGGTGGGTGGCGGTGTCGATGGTGGCTCGGGCCAGCAATGGGGTCGCGTCGGTTTCCATGGCTCCTTTTCCCTGGACGGTCTCGGGCGTGCGGTCGGTGCGCCCTCCTGGTGCCAACAGTGCCGTGCCCCCGTGCATGCCCGGACAGGAGGGTGCCCGGGGGCACACGGGGTCAGGAACGCTCGGCGAGCTCGCGCCACAGGTGGGCGGCGCTCTCGGCTCCCTTGAACAGCAGCGGCACCTCGACCTTCTCGTTGGGCGCGTGGATCCGGTCCTCGTCGAGGCCGACGGCGACGAAGACGAGCGGCGCGTCGAGGATCTCGGCGATGTCGGCCTCGGGGCCGCTGCCGCCCTCGCGGGTGAACAGGACCTCCTTTCCGAAGGCCTGTTCCATGGCGGAGCGGGCGGCCTTCAGGGCCGGCGAGGAGAGGTCGGAGGCGCAGGCGCGGGTACCGGGTCCGCTGAAGTCGGTCCCGGCGCGCAGCCCGGCCGGGGTGTGCGCGTCGACGAACTCCTGAACGCCCTGCTGGACCTGCACGGGGTCCTGGCCGGGCACGAGGCGGAAGCTGACCTTGGCGTGCGCGGAGGCGGGCACGATGGTCTTGCGGCCCTCGTCGATGTGTCCGCCCCACATGCCGTTGATCTCGGCGGTGGGACGCAGCCAGATGCGTTCCAGGGTGCTGTAGCCCTCCTCCCCCCAGGTCGCGGCGGAGGCTGCGGTGCCCAGCCACTCCTTCTCGTCGAAGGGCAGGCGGGCGATGAGTTCGCGTTCTTCGTCGGTGGCCTCGACGACACCGTCGTAGAAGCCGGGGACGGTGATGTGGTTGTCGTCGTCGTGCAGGGCCGACAGGAGGTCGGACATCGCCTTGAGGGGGTTGGGCACGGCGCCGCCGAAAGAGCCGCTGTGCAGGTCGCGGTCGGGCCCGTGCAGATCGATCTGCACGTCGGTGACCCCGCGCATGCCCACGCACATGGACGGGACGTCGGCCGACCACATGGTGGTGTCGGAGATGACGACGGTGTCGCAGTCCAGGCGGTCGCGGCGCTCACGCATGAGGGCGGCGAAGTGCACCGACCCGGATTCCTCCTCGCCCTCGATGAGCATCTTGACGGTGACCGGAGGGGCGTCGGCGCCGGAGGCCGCCAGGGCGGCCCGCACACCCAGGGCGTGGAAGAGGACCTGGCCCTTGTCGTCGGAGGCGCCGCGGGCATGCAGGGAGGTGCCGCGCAGGGTCGGGGTGAAGGGGTCGCTCTCCCAGGCCTCGACGGGATCGACGGGCTGGACGTCGTGGTGGCCGTAGACCAGGACGGTCGGTGCGTCGGGGTCGGCTGCGGGCCACTCGGCGAAGACCGCGGGAAGGCCGGGGGTCTGCCAGATCTCGACGGTGGGGAAGCCCGTCGCGCGCAGGTGGCCGGCGAGCCAGTCCGCGGAGGCGTGTACGTCCTCGTGGTGTTCGGGGTCGGAGGAGATGGAGGGGATCCTCAGCCACTCGTCCAGGGAGGAGAGGAACTCGTCCCGGTGTGCCTCGATGTAGGCGCGCGCGTCCATCCGTTCGTCCTTCTGTCGACGTCGTTGTCCGGTATGACACTAGGACCTGGCCGGACGCACCGCACCTTCGCTGCGGAGTCCACCCTCCCGGGCGGAGGGTCCCTCCCCCGCTGTCGAGAGCAGGACCACGGGTCATCAGTGGCCGTGCCACCGGCCCGCTCGGCGCAGCAACCCCGAAATCACCTGTCCCGCCCCAGGAAGCGCACGATGACCTCGTGCACCAGAACGACCGTGACAACCAGGGACACCACCAGGACCGCAGCCGGCATGAAGGCCGCCCACGTCTCCCCCGTGCCGAAGAAGATGAGCAGGGACCGCCCCAGGGTGAGGGTGGCGACCAGCAGCACCACCGTGACCGCCACGAGGGTGGAGGTTCTCCACCTCCGGATGTTCTTCTTCAGATCCTTCATGGCTTCTGGTCTTCACCTAGCAGGGGGCGGGGGGACTTCGGGGGCAACTACGCGCTCCACCATACGAACACCCGTTCCGGGCACGGGGCTACCGCGGCTCGGGCACGGTCTCGATGAGCGCGGCGAGCCCGTCGCGGTCGAGCAGGTCGGCCGGGCGCACGGTCTCGTTGGCGCGCACGTAATGGAAGGCGGCGCGCACCTCGGCCAGGTCCACCCCCTGCAGGTCGGCCCAGGCGAGCCGGTAGGCGGCCAGCTGCACACCCACCGCGCGGCGCTCGCCCTTGTTCGAGGGCGGGGTCCCGGTCTTCCAGTCGACGACGTCCCAGCGGCCGGTCTCCGAGTCGTGGAAAACAGCGTCCATCCGGCCCCTGACCAGGCGGTCCCCGATGACGGTCTCGAAGGGCACCTCGACTTCCACGGGCACGCGCGGACCCCACTCGCTCTCCTCGAAGGCACGCTGGAGCTCGGCGAGGTCATCGTCCTCCCCGGCGGTCTCGTCAGCGGCGCCGGGCAGTTCGTCGAGCAGGGTCGCACCCCGGCCGAACCGTTCCTCCAACCACGCGTGGAAGGCGGTGCCCCGGCGAGTGTGCGGCGCGGGCGGGCGGGGCAGTGGACGGCGGATCTGCCGTGCCAGGGCGGCGGGGTCGCGGGCCAACCACACCATGGACGAGACCGAGAGGTGGTCGGGCAGTTCGACCTGGACGGGACCGGGCCGGGCCCCGGATCCCTCTTCATGGCGGTGGGCGAGCAGGAGTTCGGTGTCGCGTTCCCAACCGCCGAGGCGGTTGCGCAGCCCGGCCGGCGGGGCAGGCCGGTCGTCGGGGTCCTCCTCGCCGGCGAGCATGCGCGCGCGGGCGTGCTCGACCATCGCGGCACCCTCCAGGATCTCCTCGCGCCGGGTGCGCGGCCCCTCCGCGGGTACGGCGGTACCGGCGCCGGGGAGCTCGTCCTCGGGCGGCCAGACGGCGGACTCCTCCTCGTCGCCCCCCGGGCCCTCCTCGTCGGGATCGGGGCGCGGTTCCCAGTGCTCGACGGTTCCGGCGCCGGCCGCGCAGGCGTCGCGGACCTCCTCCAGGAACTGCGAGGGGCCGCGTTCGCTGGCGGCGTCGCGTCCCCACCAGTGGCCGGTGCACAGCAGGGCGAAGGAGGCGCGGGTGACGGCGACGTAGGCCAGGCGGCGTTCCTCCAGGCGGTGGCGTTCCTGTTCGGCCGCCTTGAAGTCGTCGACGCCCTTCTTGTCCACCGACAGCAGTTCGGGCAGGTTCAGGCGGTCACCCCGCAGCCGGTAGGGCAGCAAGTGCTCGCCCTGGATCCACATGTCGCCCGTCTTGAGCTTGGTGGGGAACAGCGGGGCGCCCGAGCCCTCACTCATGCCGGGCACGACCACGATCGGCCACTGCAGGCCCTTGGCGGCGTGCATGGTCATGAGCTTGACGGTGTCGCCGCCGCCGACCCGTTCGCCCGGAGCCAGGCCGCTCTCCTTCTCGGCGGCGGCGTTGAGGTAGCTGAGGAAACTCCCGAGGGTGGGGGTGTCGCTGTTGCCGACGAACCGCACGGCGTGGTCGACGAAGGCGTCGAGGTCGGCACGGGCGGAGAGGGGATCGCGGCCGCTGCGTGCACCGACCTCGATGTCCAGACCCAGGACCCGTTCGACCTCGGTGACCAGGTCGGGCAAGGGCTGGCCGATCTGTTTGCGCAGGTGGCGCAGTTCCTCGGCCAGGCGGGTGATGCGCGCGTACGCGGTCTCGGAGTAGTGCTCGGCCGCCCCGGGGTCGTCGACGGCGTCGACGAGGCTGCCGCTCTCGGAGGTCAGGTCCAGGACGGTACGGCGCAGCAGGTCCTCCTCGCCGCCGTCCTCCTCGGGGCCGTCGGTGGTGAGGTCGCGGCGGGTGCTCCGGGCCAGGTCGGCGGCGCGGCGGCCCAGCGCGGCCAGGTCGCCGGGGCCGATGCGCCAGCGCGGACCGGTGAGCAGGCGGGCGAGTTCGTTGCCCGCGGAAGCGTCGTGGACCACGCGCAGGGTCGCGATGATGTCGCGGACCTCGGGTACGAGCATGAGCCCGCCCAGGCCCACGACCTCGACCGGGATGCCGCGCTCCTCCAGGGCCTCGCGCAACACGGGGAACTGGGAGCGTTTGCGGCACAGCACGGCGATGTCGCCGGGACCGGTGCGGCCGTCCGGTCCTGTCCCGGTCTCCCCCTCGGGCCAGGGCAGGCCGTCGGGTGCCAGACGCACCCCGCCGGGTGCGCGCGGGCCGGCGCTCAGGTAGGCGTCGAGGCGGCCGGCGATCCACTCGGCCTCCTCGACCTGACCCGAGAAGAGAGCGGCATGGGTGTGGCCGCGTCCGCGCCGGGCGGGACCGGGATGGAGCACGGGCACCTCGGCGGCCTGGGCGCGCAGCGGTTCGGAGATGCGTTCGGCGGCCCCGAGGACCCGTTCGCCGTTGCGGAAACTCGTGGCCAGGCGGCGCACGGGCGCGGACCGGCCGGGGCCGACGGGGAAGTCCTGCGGGAAGTTGGTGAGGTTGGCGGCCACGGCGCCGCGCCATCCGTAGATGGACTGGCAGGGGTCGCCGACGGCGGTGACGGGGTGGCCCTCCCCGAACAGGGCACGCAACAGCACGAGCTGGGCGTGGCTGGTGTCCTGGTACTCGTCCAGGAGCACGACCCGGAACCGGCCCCGTTCGATGAGGCCGACCTCGGGATGGTTCTGGGCGATGCGCGCCGCGAGCGCCATCTGGTCGCCGAAGTCCATGGCCTCGCGGCCGCGTTTGGCGTGTTCGTAGCGTTCCACCAGGGGCAGGAGCTGTTCGCGGCGCTGCTGGGCCGAGAGCAGGTTGCGGGTGGCCACCGGGGGTTTCTTCGGCAGGTTCTCGGCCTCGGCCCGCAACCACCGTCCGATGCCGCGCACCTGCTCGGTGCCGGTGAGGTGGTCGGAGATCTGTCCGGAGAGCTCCAACGTCCGGCGGGTGACGGTGTCCGCCCCGACCGTGATGTGGTCCATGGGTCCGTCGTACTCACCGACGATGCGGGAGGCCAGCTGCCAGGCCTGGCCCTCGCTGAGCAGCCGGGAGGTGGGTTCGACGGCCTCGCGCAGGGCGTGGTCGGAGACGATGCGCCCGGCGTAGGCGTTGTAGGTCGAGACGCTGGGTTCGCCGTCCAGGAGTTCCTCGGGCAGCTGCTCGGTGGCGCGGAGCTGTTCGAGGCGTTTGCGCACACGTTCGGCCAGCTCGGCGGTGGCCTTGCGGGTGAAGGTCAGACCGAGGACGTGCTCGGGGCGCACGTACCCGTTGGCCACCAGCCAGACCACACGCGAGGCCATGGTCTCGCTCTTGCCGGAACCGGCACCGGCGACGACCACCCCCGGCTCCAGCGGGGCGGCCACGACCTCGGACTGTTCTGCTGTGGGTTCGGGCTGTCCCAGGAGACGGGCGAGTTCGGCGGGCGTGAAGCGGGGGTGGGGGTGATGAGGGAGGTCTGGTTCAGACATGTCGTCCTTCGTCCTGGACCGGGCAGCAGGCACGCACGGCGCACGACCTGCACCCCTGGTTGAGGGTGGCGGTGAAGCGGGAGCCGCCCATTCCGGAGGCGACCTCGTGCACGAGGCTCTCGGCCCATCGGGGATCGGGGTCCTGCGACAGGGGTGGTTGGGCCTGTTCCCGGGCCTTCTTGATCTTCTCGCCGAGCTGCACGAGGGAGGCACCCCCGGGTTCGATCAGGCCGATGCGTTCGAAGGCACCCCGCAGGACGGCCATCTGGTAGACGCCGAGCTGGGGATGGCGCCCCAGCTCCTCGGCCTTGGCCCCGCCGGTCTTGAGGTCCACGACCACGGCACGGCCCTCGGCGTCGCGTTCGAGCCGGTCCACGCGGCCGGTGATCTCGACACCGCCGACCTCGACCCGGAACCCCTGCTCGGTGACGACGAGCTCGCGCGGGTTCTCCGACTCCCAATCGAGGAGCTTGCGGACCATGGTGTCGGCGCGTTCACGCTGCTTGTCGGCCTGCCAGGGGCCGCCGAAGTCGAGGTCGGCCCAGATCTCGTCCATACGGCGGCCGACCTCGCCGACGGTGCTGCCCTGGGCGACGAGCACGGCGACGGCGTGCACGACGGTGCCCAACGCGGAAGCGGAGTCGCCGGAGGAGGCCCCGGCGGCCCGTTCCAGCAACCAGCGCAGTTGGCAGTTGGTGAAGCTCTCCACCTGGGAGGGCGAGACACGGATGGTCTCCTCCTCCCCTGCCAGGGGCCGGTCGTCGCTGAAGGGCACCAGTGCGTACCACTCGGAGGGGTCGGCGCCGCGCACGCCCTCCTCCGCGAGACGGGCCAGATGGGTGGCGGCGCCCTCGCGCAGCGGCCCGGGGGCGTCGGGGTCGGTGACGACCGAGCGCAGGTCGGCCACGAGCGCGGGCAGGGACAACCAGCGCATGCCGGTACCGACCGGTTCGGGGTCGCCCACCCCCATCTCGTGGAGGAAACGAGAGGGACGCTGGTCGCTGTCCTGCCCTCCGACCGCGGTGACGACGAGGGTGTGGCGGGCCCGGGTCAGGGCGACGTAGAACAGGCGGCGTTCCTCGACCAGGAGTTTGGACGCCAGGGCCGCACCCGAGGTGTCGGCCGAGTGCACGTCGGCGTCGACGAGCTCCTCCACGCCCAGCAGGGAACCGCGCAGGCGCAGGTCGGGCCAGTCCCCTTCCTGGACCCCGGCGACCACGACCAGGTCCCACTCCAGCCCTTTGGACCGGTGGGCGGTGACGATCCGCACCGCCTCGCCCTCGGGGGCGCGTTCGGCGAGGCTGTCCCCGGGGATCTCCTGGGCGGCCAGGTCCTCCAGGAACCCTTCGGGTGAGCCGGGCGGGAGGCGGTCGCAGTAGCGGGCAGCGCTCTCGAAGAGCGCGACGACGGCGTCCAGATCGCGGTCGGCGGCCGCACCGCGGCGCCCGCCGGCCAGGCTGGCGCGCAGGAGCCGGTCGGCGAGGCCGCTGTCGCGCCAGAGCCGCCACAGCACCTGTTCGGCGTCGGCCCCGTCGGCGGCGAGCTCACGCACGGTGGCCAGGGCCTGCGCCACCCGTGTGGCGGGGGCGGCCACCTCGCGGTCGACCAGCGTGAGGTCGCGGGGATCGAGGAGGGCGTCCACGAGCAAGCGCCCGGTGGGGCGGTACCCCTCCTCGTTCTCCTCGGACCGGGCGCGGTCCAGGTCGAGTCGGCGCAGGGCTCGCAGGAGCCGCCGCAACCCCACGGTGTCGGCCTCCCCGAACGGGCTGGTGAGGAGCTCGCGTGCGGACGTGTCGTCGAGTTCGGCGGGAGCGAGCCCGTACCGGATCAGCGACAGCAGGGGCCGCACGAGGGGTTCGTCGGCCACGGGCAGGTCGTCGGCGCCGACCACGACGGGCACGGAGGCGGCGGTCAGGGCACGTCGCAGCACCGGGGTCTGGCGGACCGACGAACGCACGAGCACCGCCATGTGCGACCACGGCACCCCGTCCACGAGGTGGGCGCGGCGCAGGGTGTCGGCGATGACGGCGGCCTCCTGGGCGGCGTTGTCGGCCTGCAGGAGCTTGACGGTGCCGTCGCCGGTGTCGCCGCCGGGGACGAGGTCGCGGTGTTCGTTGATCAGCCCGGGTGCACCCCCGGACACGGCGGGCAGGCGGCGGGCCACCGCACGGGAAGCTGCGAGCAGGCCGACCCCGCTGCGGCGGCAGGTGCGCAGGGCCACGACGTCGGCGTCCTCCCCGCGCACGGTCGGGAACCGTTGCGGGAACTCGAGGATGCCGCGTACCTCGGCACCGCGGAACCCGTAGATCGACTGGTCGGGGTCGCCCACGGCCACCAGGTCCCGCCCGCTCCCGGCCAGCGCGCGCAGCATCTGTTCCTGGGCGGGGTCGGTGTCCTGGTACTCGTCGACGAAGACGACCTCGTGGGCGTTGCGTTCGCGCTCGCGGATCTCGGGGTCGGACAGCATGTCGGCGGCCACCCGCACGAGCTCGGCGTAGTTGAGGGTGGGCGCCGGGGCGATGTCGAAGCGGCCTGTGTAGCGGTCCAGGAACCCGGCGGCGGAGCGCCAGTCCTCGCGGTCACGCTCCTGCCCGAGCTGGTCCAGGGACTCGGGATGCAGTCCGCGTTCCTGGGCGCGCATGAGGAAGTCGCGCAGCTCCTCGGCGAAACCGCGGGTGTCCAGGGCCGGGCGCAGGCGTTCGGGCCAGCCGTCGGCGCCGTCCTCGAGTTCACCGCGCAGCAGCTCGCGTACCTCCATGAGCTGTTCCGGCCCGGACAGCAGCCGGGGCGGCAGGTCGCCCATGCGCTGGAACTCGCGTCGGATGAGCGCATAGGCGTAGCTGTGGAAGGTCATGGCCAGGGGCTCGCGCGTGGTCCGGCGCAACCGGCCGGTGATGCGCTCACGCAGTTCCTGGGCGGCCTTGCGTCCGAAGGTGAGCACCAGCACTCGGGAGGGGTCGATGCCGCGGTGCTCGATGCGGTCCACGACGGCCTCGACGATGGTGGTGGTCTTGCCGGTGCCGGGGCCGGCCAGCACCAGGAGGGGACCGCCCTTGTGTTCGACCACCCGGGCCTGGTTCTCGTCCAGCACAGGCGGCGGCTGCACCTGTTGGGCGCGCCGCACGAGACGGTAGGAGGACGTGTTCACTCCACCAGTTCATCAAAGGGTAAAGACCGTCTCTGCCATCACCCAGGAAGAACGGGGTGTTCCCGGTCCCCTTCAGGGGCCCTGGGGCCCCTCCCACCGCGCTTTGCGCATGTCGACACGGGCGCTGCGCGGACGCAGGGGTGTGGCCTCCGCCGCGTAGTGAGGGAGCGCACGCGCCTCGTGTCCGGGGGGAGGCCGGCCGTCGGCGCGCACCACCCGCCACCAGGGAACGGCGCCGCCCCAGCCGGCCATGACGGCGCCGACCTGGCGGGGGCCGCCGCGTTCGAGGTACTCGGCGATGTCGCCGTAGCTCATCACGTGCCCGGAGGGGATACGTTCCACCAGGTCGAGGACGTCCTGGCTGTATTCGTCGGGTTCGGGGTCCACCACGCGCCCAACCCTAGAGGAACCGGTGTCTGCACCGGGGACACATGCCATCGGGAACCGGCGCCACGGAAGAGGGCCGCCCCGGAAGGAGCGGCCCCATGGGTGTGCGGCTCGGTCGGGCCTCCCCGTGCGCGGCGGTCTCAGGCTGCCTCGGGCATGTGATTGGACCAGGCCAGTTCGGGGTCGCGCTTGCGGTTGGCACGAGCCGCGAGCAGCCCGATGGCCCCGAGGACCGCGATGAAGGCGCCCAGCCCCCAGGCGGTCGCTGCCGCCGCCGTCGATCCGGTGAAGGACAGCAGCCACGGCAGGAGGAAGGCCAACACACCGGCCCCGACCACGGCGGCCTCGCTCGAGATCGCTCCGGGGTGCGTGATGGAGATGGTGGAGAACAAGATCGTGATGAGGCCCAGCACCATCATGAACCCGCCGGGCAAGCCCAGCACGTAGTGCCAGGTCCAGCTCAGTGCGAGGGCGAGTCCTGCTGCGATCGCCACCCAGTTGTCCCAACGTCCCCTTCGCATCGCGCCACCTCCCAGCAGCGGGCCACCGCCGGTCGGCCCGGTGGCCTTGGAAGGGTTTGTACCCATTCGTCACAGTTCACAAGACACGCAACGGCGCCCGGACCGGAGTCCGGGCGCCGTTGCGTGTACTGCCCGACCGGCTGCTGCCGGTACGGCTCGCGCGCTGCCGGGAGCGGCCTCGCGCGGGCGCCGCCTCAGTAGGTCGGCAGGCTCGTGTCGACCTGGTTGGCCCAGGCCAGGACACCGCCGCCGACGTGGACGGCGTCGGCGAAGCCGGCGGACTTGACCGCCGCCAGGGCCTCGGCCGAGCGCGCACCGGACTTGCAGTGCAGAACCACGCGCTTGTCCTGCGGGAGCTGCTCGAGCGCCTTCCCGCTGAGGAAGTCGCCCTTGGGGATGAGCGTGGCGCCGGGGATGTTGACGATGTCGTACTCGTGGGGTTCGCGCACGTCCACGAGGTAGATGTCGTCCGGCTTCTTGTCGAGGAGCTCCTTGAGCTCGGGCGCAGTGATGGTGGAGTCGGCCGCAGCAGTGGTGGCCTCCTCCGACACGGTGCCGCAGAAGGCCTCGTAGTCGATGAGCTCGGTGACCGGCTCCGTGTCGGGGTCCTTGCGGACCTTGACCTCCCGCCAGGTCATCTCCAGGGCGTCGAAGATCAGCAGTCGGCCGACCAGCGGCTCACCGATGCCGGTGATGAGCTTGACGGCCTCGTTGACCATGACCGAGCCGACGGAGGCGCAGAGCACACCGAGGACACCGCCCTCGGCGCAGGAGGGGACCATGCCGGGCGGCGGCGGTTCGGGGTAGAGGTCGCGGTACTGGGGACCGTGCTCGTTCCAGAACACACTGACCTGACCGTCGAAGCGGAAGATCGAGCCCCAGACGTAGGGGATGTTCAGAATGACGCACGCGTCGTTGACCAGGTAGCGGGTCGCGAAGTTGTCGGTCCCGTCCAGCACCAGGTCGTAGCCGCGGAAGATCTCCAGGGCGTTGTCCGACTCCAGGCGGTCCTGGTGGAGGACGACCTCGACGTTGGGGTTGACGTCCTTGATGCTGTCCCGCGCCGACTCGGCCTTGGGACGGTCCACGTCACTCTGGCCGTGGATGACCTGGCGCTGAAGGTTGGACTCGTCGACGACGTCGAAGTCGATGATGCCGAGTGTGCCCACACCCGCGGCAGCGAGGTAGAGCAGCGCCGGGGATCCCAGGCCGCCCGCACCGACGACCAGGACCTTGGCGTTCTTGAGGCGCTTCTGCCCGCTCATCCCCACCTCGGGGATGATGAGGTGGCGCGAGTAGCGGCGCACCTCGTCCACGGTCAGCTCGTCGGCTGGTTCGACCAGCGGCGGCAGCGACACGGTGACTCCTCAAAGTCTGTTGGTTGCTTCACACCGCCCGCATCCGAGAGGACCACCGGGCGAGGGGGCGGGGAGCGAAGCGTGCTTGCACTTATACCCAACCTAACGGGTGGGGTATTCCATTCCCATCTCGGGGAGGTGTGGGTCACGCAGCCGCACGGCAGCCCGTCCCACTCGTTGACAACCACCGCCTCCCCCGACTTCATTCCGGGGTGTTGCCCCCTGCGGAGGGCGGGAAGAGTAGTGTCCGCGAGACCCGCGACAGTAGGGAGGACCTCGTGAACACTCACGACGAGACCGACGATCAGCAGCGGGACCCGGATGAGGTGGACCCCGCCGGAGCCGCCCCGGAGGCCGACTCCGCCGAGCAGCACGCAGACGTCACCGAGGGGGACGACGAGGAGGACTGGGTGGAGCGTGCCGCAGGGCTCCCCTTCGCAGAGGGCTCGGAGGGCGACGTCGTCGAGCAGGCCAGGGAGGCCGGTGACGACGAGGAGGAGGACGAGTACCGCTGAGACCGGCGCGTGTGTGAACTCGCCCTCAGCAAGAACCCGGCCGCGCCGCCGGTCGCGGCGCGCATCGCCCCTGCACGGGCGGTCCCGTCCAGGTCCCCTGATACATCCGTGCCCCGGGCACTACCCATGAGGAACTTACGCCGGAGTAGGATGAGAAGAAACTGTGCGGCGCGTCACCGACACACGGCGCGGCGTACAGAACTAGCCACGCAGATGTTCGGTGATGGCGTGCATCTGCCATGCCGAGTTCGGAGGGTGTGGGTGTGACAGCTCCTTCAGACGCCCGCTCCCGGGGCACCCGCTTGCCCCGGGTCAGGCGCCGCCGCCAGCTCCTGGCCGCGGCTCAGGAGATCTTCGTCGCCCGCGGGTACCACGCCGCGGCCATGGACGAGATCGCCGACCGCGCCGGGGTCAGCAAACCAGTGCTGTACCAGCACTTCCCAGGGAAGCTGGAGCTCTATCTGGCGCTGTTGGAGGAACACTCCGAGTCCCTGGTCGAGAAGCAGCGCGAGGCCCTGGAGGGCACCGAGGACAACGCCCAGCGCGTCGCTGCGAGCTTCCAGGCCTACTTCGACTTCGTCGCGGGCGACGGTGAGGCCTTCCGCCTGGTCTTCGAGTCCGACCTGCGCAACCTGCCCGCGGTGCGGGAGAAGAGCGAGCAGACCATGCAGCGCTGTGCCGAGCTCATCGGCGAGGTGATCCGCCAGGACACCAGCATCTCCGACGAGGAGGCGCACCTGCTGAGCATCGGGCTGGTCGGCATGGCCGAGACCAGCGCCCGGTACTGGCTCAACAACCACGGCACCGTGCCCAAGGAGGCTGCCGAGCAGCTGGTGGCACGCCTGGCCTGGCGCGGTATCAGTGGATGGGGCCTGCAGCGCGGGGCCGAGGAGGCCGAGGAGATCGACGGGGGCGAGACTCCCACCTCCTGAANCCCCCCCCGCCGCTTTTTCCAGGGCGCCCGATAACGACGCGTATCCCCACTTCCCACTCTTCCCACCCGCATTCCTGAGAAGGGTCAACAGACGACCAAGAATGCGCCAATAAAGAGAATTGCCCACAGGCCCCTCCCGTGCCGTGGTTCAATTCTCTTTCGACGGGTATCGCCGGAATGAGAAGTACCGACTTCTCCGCGACGTATCCGCCCCGGCCCTCCGGGCCTCGGCGGAGCAAGCGAATCGGGGGTGAACACGTATGGACATGGGTCAGGGCCTGATGTCGGCCTGGGAGGCGATCGCCTCCTTCGTGCCGATGCTCATCGGCTTCCTGGTCGTCCTGGCACTGGGCTGGTTGATCTCGTGGCTCGTCGGCAAGGCCGTCGGCAAGGGCCTCCACGGGGTCGGCCTGGACCGTGCCCTGCACCGCGGTGGTGTGGGCGAATACTTCGAACGCAGCCGCTGGGGGGCCAGTGAGCTGTGCGGCAAGATCATCTACTACGTCGGATTGTTGTTCACGTTCTCGTTCGCGTTCAACGTGTTCGGCTCGAACCCGGTCAGCACCCTGCTCAACGAGGTCATCGCCTGGATCCCGCAAGGCATCATCGCACTGGTGATCGTGGTGGTGACCGCGATGATCGCCAAGGCGGTCCGGAACGTCGTCTCCGGTGCCCTCGGTGGCCTGTCCTACGGTCGGCTGCTCGCCAACGCGGCGGCCGTGTTCATCCTCGGCCTGGGTATCATCGCCGCGCTGAACCAGGCCGGTGTGGCCGAGGCCGTGACCGTTCCGGTGCTGGTGGCCGTGCTCGCAACGGTCGGCGGCATCCTCGTCGTCGGTGCCGGCGGCGGACTCATCAAGCCGATGCAGGAGCGCTGGGCCAGATGGCTGGACGTCGCCGAGCGCGAGACCAGCCGGCTCAGCGAGGAGTCCAGCTACCGTGCCGGCCGGGAGGCCGCGATGAGCCGCCCGGGTACGGAGCGCTCCGGGGCGGAGGAGGAGAGCCGCGAGGGCGCGTCGGCCCCCGGGCGCGAGTCCACCCCGTGATCCATCTCTGAGCGCGGCCGAGCACGTACGGCGGCCGCACACGACGAGGGCGGAACCATCCGGTTCCGCCCTCGTGTCGTCTGCTCACCGGCCCCGGGCCGGTGAGCGACACCTACAGGAACTCCGAGTCCCTCAGCTCCGTCTTGGACAGTTGCTCCATCCTGCGGAAGGTCAGCACCACACTCGCGGCGATGGTCGGCAGCCCCAACCAGAACACGATGCTCCCGGGCCCGCTGAAGACCATCGAGACCAGTGCGATGACGAAAATGAGCACGAAAAGCGCGAAGTCGATGCGGTCCTGTTGGATCAGGACGCCGACCGGTGGGCGCGCCGCCCCGTGCCGACCGCTCCTCATTCGCATTCCTTTCTCGCGGCCTCCAGGACCGCTCCGCCGTTCGGCGGTGCCCTGCCCCGTCTCCCGGACCGGCACAACGCCGAGGGTCCCACGTTGCATTCCGCAGGGCCCGTGCAGCGAGCAGGGTGGACCGGGCGACCGCCCGTTTCTCAGCCTACGCCCGACACCGGGATTTCGCCGGGGAACGGGAAAAGGCCCGGCTCCGAGAGCGCGAAGGTGCCAAGGGGCGTGCTTCGGATCGGGAATCGCACCGTCCTGCGGAAGTCACGACCTTAGTGGACGAAACCGCGCTCCTTCGCCAGGCGGCAGACCGCGAGGACCCGCAGGGTCTCCCAGTCGTAGTCGGCGGTCTCGGAGTCCCAGCCGCGCTCGAGGCACCCGTCGAGGAAACCGTGGAGGTAGGTACCGAGCGTCCGGGCGTTGAGCTCACTGCCGGCACCGGTGATGCCGTCGCTCACCTCGGCGGCGTGCTGGTCCAGCTCAGCCCCCATCCAGGGCTCGAGCGGCGCGTCCAACGGACCGATCCGGTGGAAGTCTCTGGTGAGCCCGGCCAGCGGGTGGCGCACAGAGGTGCCGATGGGCATGGAGGTACCTACTAGTAATTGGTCGGGAGAGGACGAGCGTCCTCTACTGTATGTCTGGCCACCAACCGCTCGTCACGGAAGTGTCGGAAATTACCCGTATTTGACCAAGCCGTCACCAACGGTCGGTCAAACCGGGGCCCGGCCTCTGTCAGTCGCTCAGCCCCATGGCCTCCAGACGCTCCGCATGCCGGTCCGCGATGGAACCGAACAGGCGGGTGACCGAGGCGAGGTCGCCGATCCCCGCGCCGTCCACGGCGCTCTCACCCGCGCCGCCGTCGGCCAGCAACGCGGCCAGGCGCGGGCGGGCCGCGGCCACCTGCTGGGCCTGGCTCAGAGCTTCACCGACCAGGCGGCGGGCCCACAGGGACAGGCGCCCGGCCAGCGCGGGATCCTCGTGCACGGCTGCGCGCACCATCCCGGAAATGAGGGTTCCGCGCCCTTCCTCGGCGAGCACCCCTTCCACCAGCGCGCTGGTTCCGGTGTCGGCGAACTCGGCGACCTTGCGATAGAAATCACCGGCGATGCCGTCTCCGACACAGGTCTTGACCAGACTCTCCACCCAGCTCTGCGGCTCGGTACGCGCGTGCCAGGCGTCCAGCGGGGCCACGAAGGGCTCCATGGCCTCCTCCGGGTCGGCCCCGCGCTCGACGAGCCGCTCGCGCAGGCGCTCGTAGCGCCGCTCCTCCTCGGCCGCGAGCGAAGCGAGCCGCCCCTTGTCCCGCAGGGTGGGCGCCAGCGCCGCGTCGTCGGCCAGTCGGAAGAAGGAGCCGAGCTCGGCGTAGGCGAGCAGGCCGAGCAGATCGGTCACGGCCGGGTCGGCGGAGGGGCCTGGATTCATGCTCGTCAGAGTATCTTCCGCGCTCGTCTCGACGGTAGCGGGGACTAAACGGACGGCCAACACGGTTGCACAGCGTGGAAGAGGGTACGGTCCCTGCCGTCCACGGGCCGGTCAACCGGCATGTCGACCGGTGGGGTCTGCGGCTAGACTCTGCGTGATGACGAGCGTGTGCAGAGAACGCGGCCACCTGCTCCGCCGAAGGACGGCGGCACCCGGGCCTCGTTCACGGCGCCACGCGCGACCGCCCCACGACGGCCCGAGACGATCCCGCCCACGCGGGGTCGGTCGACCCCGACCACACACGACAGACCTGCGGATGGTTTCCGGCGATCCGCGGCCGGGCACCCCCGAGCCGGCCGGGACCAGGAGGCAGCGCCACCGTGCTCGTGCGACGTCACGACGTCGTGACGCCGGTGAGCCGCGCCCCCGCGGCGGCAGAACGCCGCCCGCGACCGCACGCCGCGGCCACGCCGATGTTGCGGCCCGCCAAGATGGAGGCTTGAACCCTGAGCAGTACAGACGAGACCAACAAACCCCGGACCACTTTCCGTGGTCTGGGCGTGCACACCGAGATCGCCGATGCCCTGGAGGCCGAGGGGATCATCGAACCCTTCCCCATCCAGGAACAGGCCCTGCCGATCGCGCTCAACGGAAGCGACATCATCGGGCAGGCGCGTACGGGCACCGGCAAGACCCTGGCCTTCGGGCTCCCCCTGCTCCAGTCGGCGCAGGCGGAACCGGGTACCGCCAAGCGCCCCCGCGCGCTGATCGTGGTCCCCACCCGCGAACTCGCCATCCAGGTCGCCGCCGACCTCACCACGGCCGGCAAGCGCAGCGGCAGCCGCATCCTCACCGTCTACGGCGGCCGCTCCTACGAACCGCAGATCAACGGTCTCAAGGAGGGCACCGACGTCGTCGTCGGTACCCCGGGCCGCCTGCTGGACCTGGAGAACCAGAAGCACCTGCGTCTGGACGCGGTCTCGGCCGTGGTCCTGGACGAGGCCGACAAGATGCTCGACCTGGGTTTTCTCCCCGACATCGAGCGCATCCTCACCAAGATCCCCGAGCAGCGCCAGACGATGCTGTTCTCGGCCACGATGCCGAGTGAGATCGTCACGCTCTCGCGCAACTACCTCACGCGCCCCACACACGTGCGCGTGGGTGACGACGACGAGATCGACGGCAGCAGCATGCCGGGGGGCATCACCCAGCACGCGTTCCGTACGCACCAGATGGACAAGCCGGAGTTGCTGGCCCGTCTGGTACAGGCCGAGGGCCACGGCCAGAGCATGGTCTTCTGCCAGACCAAGCGTGCCTGCGACAGGGTGGCCAGCGATCTGAAATCGCGCGGTTTCGCCGCTGCCGCCGTCCACGGCGACCTGGGCCAGAGCCAGCGCGAGCGGGCCCTGCGCGCGTTCCGCAACGGCAAGATCAACATCCTGGTCGCCACCGACGTGGCCGCCCGGGGCCTGGACGTGGACGACGTCACGCACGTGGTCAACTACGAGACTCCCGAGGACGAGAAGACCTACACCCACCGCATCGGCCGTACCGGCCGTGCCGGCCGCAGCGGGACCGCCGTCACGTTCGTGGACTGGCAGGAGATGCCGCGGTGGAAGCTCATCAACGCCGCCCTCGACCTGGACAAGGCCGAGCCCGAGGAGACCTACTCCACCTCGAAGCACCTCTTCGAGGCCCTGCGGATCCCGGCCGGGACCAAGGGCCGGCTCTCCGACGAGAAGCGTGGTGAGCACGCCGGTCTGGAGGCCGAGAAGGTCGAGGACATCGGCGACACCGGCCAGCGGTCCGAGCGCAAGGAACAGCGCAAGGAGCAGCGCAACGACCGCGGGGACGGCGGCGGCCGCCGCGGCGGCCGCAACCGTTCGCGCAAGCGCACCCGCGGTGGAGCCTCCACCGAGGCCTCCGCCGAACGTTCGGGCGGGGACCGCACCACCACGGCCGCCAAGAGCGACAAGGCCGACAAGGGGTCCTCCGGCGAAGGCGGCGAACGCCGTATGCGCCGCCGTCGGACCCGCGGGGGCGTGCGCGCTGCTCGACGGGACCCCGAGAACACCTGATCAGGGCCGTGCCGCGCCCGCTCCACCGCGGGCGCCACGGCTGACGCGGACGTGCNGGCGGACCCCCCCCGCCCCTCCACGGACGTTCCCGGAAGGCCCCGCTCACGGAGATCCGACGGCGCCGGGACGGATCTTCCCGTCACCCCCGGTTGCGGCCTCACTCCGTCAGGACCGCTGATCGTCTAGGGTGTCCCGACGTGAGTACACCCCAGTTCCTGACCCTGCCGCCGGGCGTCTTCCCTGTGGAGCTGCCGCTGTCCCACGGACCGGTGGCGGCGTTGCGCGCGACTCCTCCCTCTGGAAGCAGCCCCGAACTCTGCCCCGCCGTGCTCGTGCACGGTTACACCGGGAGCAAAGAAGACTTCATCGCGCTCCTGCTGAGCCTGGCGCAGGTCGGCCGGGAAGTGGTCGCGATCGACCTGCCCGGCACCTACCGCTCCCCCGGTTTCGAGACCCTCACGCCCGCCCCCGGAACACTGCTGCCCGACTACCGGCTGCCGTCCCTCGGCATGGTGGTCGCCGAGGTCTGCGACAGCGTCGGCTCGGGTGGCCCCACCCACCTGGCCGGCCACTCCATGGGGGGTCTGGTCTCACGGGAGACCGTCCTGTCCCACAGCACGGAGCTGGCCTCGCTGACCCTGCTGTGCTCGGGCCCGGGCGCGCTCGGCGGGCAGGGCGCCGCCAGGGTACGGATGCTCATCGCGGCGCTCTCGGCCGCCGAACCCACACCCGAGCGGATGCGGGAACTGTGGGAGGAACACATGGCCGACGGACTCGAAGCACGGGTCCCGGACACACAGGTCCGTGCTTTCCTGCGGGACCGTCTGCTCTCCAGCAGCCCCGAGGGACTGCTGCGCAGCGCCGAGGACCTGCTGAGCGCCACGGACCGCACCGAGGAGCTGGCCGCCGCGGACGTGCCCACGATGGTGCTGTACGGCGAGAACGACGACGCCTGGTCCACGAAGGAGCAGGAGGACATGGCCGGCCGGCTCGATGCCAGGCGAATCGTCGTTCCGGCCGCCGGGCACTCCCCCAACGTCGAGGCCCCCGAGACCACCTCCACCGCCCTGACCTCGTTCTGGAACGACTGCGAGTCCGTCGGGAAGCGCTGAACCCGACCACACACGAGGACGCCGTGCCCCACCCGATCGTCCGGGCGGCGGCACGGCGTCCGTGTGCGGGTCGGGGATCAGACCCAGGAGTCGAAGTTACGGTTCTCCGCAGCCGAGGTGCTCGCGGGCCCGCGGTCGGGGAGCAGGCGTGTCTCCGGCGGGAGGGAGAGCAGCTTCTCGCCGATGGAGGCGAGCTGCGCGGTGTAGTCGATGTAGGTGTCACCGACCATGCCGGGCTCGCCGGCGCGGACGATGTCGCCGCTGAAGACGACGCCCTTCTGGCTGATGTAGTAACCGACGGTGCCCGGGGAACTTCCGGGCAGGGCGAGCACATCGATGTGCAGGTCGCCCACGTCGAGGGCGCCCTCTCCCTCGACCTCGATCTCGGGGCGGTGCTCGGCACCGTGGAAACGCCGCCAGACACGCATTTCGCGGGGGTGGAGGGCGATGGGGGCCTCGGCCTCCTCAGCGACGGCGATGGCCGACTCGATGTGCGGCGCGTAGCCGTTGGTGCAGGCCACGAGGTAGATGTCGCGCTCGCCGATGGCCTCGAGGATCGCCTCGGAGTCGTGTGCCGGGTCGATGACGATGACACCGTCCTTGTCGGCATCGACGATCCAGGTGTTGCTGAGGACCTCGAACTTCTCACCGTCGAACTCGAAGGTCCCGGCGGTGCGGACGCGGGTGATGCCCTCGTCGTCGGGGCCGGTCACACCGGGCTCCTCGCCCTCGTCGGCGAAGACGTCGGTGGATTCCGGCTCTGCCCCGGCCTCACCGCCGGACTCCTCCTCGCCGTCGTCCTTGTCCCCGCCTTCGGAGGCCTCGTCCGCACCAGCGGCCTCGGCCTTGTCCCCGGCCTCGCCGTCGGTCCTGTCACCGGCCGCCGTCCCGGTCTCCTCGGTCTCCTCGGGCTCTTCGACCTCCTCGGTCGACCCCGCCGCCTCCGCAGCGGAACCGGTGGCCTCCTGGCCGTCCTTCTTCTTCGACTTCCGCTTCCAGAACACGGCTCAGACCTCTCGCATCGTCCGGGTACGGGTTTTCGCGCTGCGACCCATTGTGGCGGCCCCCGCGCAGTGATCCGTACCGTACCGAACCGTCCGGGGACCGACGCTCACCGCTCGATGAGGGAGGCTCCGGTCGCGGGGGCGACGAGGCGTTCGAAGGCCTCGGGAGCGGTCGTACAACGGCCGAGGCGGTGCCCTGTCAGGGCTCCGTGGTCGTCACTGGAGCCGGTGACGACCACACCCAGGTCGTGGGCGACCCCGCGCCAGAACCGTGCCTCGCGGGATTTGTGCGAGGGGTGGTCGGCCTCGATCCCGCCGAGCCCGGCCGCTGCCATGCGCTTCACCAGGTCAAGGGGGACCGCCCCGTTGAGCGCACCCTCCGCACGGCCGGGATGGGCCAGGGAGCACACCCCTCCGGCACCCCGTACGAGCTCGACCGCGCGCACGGGGTCGATGGCGTAGCGCGAAGCGTAGGCGGGCCCGCCCGATCCGATCCAGCGGTCGAAGGCGTCCTGCACATCGCGCGCGGCCCCGGCCTCGACGACGGCGCGCGCCAGGTGGGGACGGCCGATGGTGTTGGCGTCGGCGTACTCGCCCTTGCCTGCGCCGGCGATCTCCAGGACCCGTTCCCAGGTCACCTCGACCCCGTGGGTCTGAAGTTTCCCGACCATCTCCCGAGCGCGAGAAGCACGGTCGGAACGCACTCTGCGCAGCTCGGCGAGCAGATCGGGGTCATCGGGATCGAAGAGGTAGGAGACCAGGTGCACGCTCGACCCGGCGTGGGCGCACGACAGTTCCATACCGGGCACGAGGGTGAGTCCGGGTGGCAGGTGTTCTGCGGCCTCCCCGATCCCGCCGACGGTGTCGTGGTCGGTCAGGGCGAGCACGTCCAGACCGGCAGTGACCGCCTGATCGACGACTTCGGCGGGGGTGTCGGTCCCATCGGAGACGGAGCTGTGGGAATGCAGGTCGATACGTGTCACTGAGTGATTGTACGTAAGAAGGGGGACCTGTCACCGGCGCCGATGGTGTCAATCGGTCTCTTCGCGGCCCGCGAGTTCTTCGGCCAGGAAGGGGCTCAAGGCGCCGAACGGGGGCTCCATCGCCACGCCTCCGTCGTTGATGCCCCGTAGGTCCCTGAGAGCGTGGATCTCGCCCATGAGCATGCCGGTGTCGGCGTCGGCGAAGACGATCCACAACCAGTGGGCGAGCGCCTCACCGGTGTAGACGGCGCGCCCGCGTCCCAGGTCGAGGTTCCACAGAGCGATGTCGTGGCCGTCGAAGCGGAGTTTGTCGTCGGAGGGCCGGCGGTCGAACCCGGCATCGGGGTCGGTCCCGGCCAACCCGGCGAGGCGCGCCCCCAGACCCACCCCCGGATCCTCTGCGACCACCACACACTCGCCGATCCCGCCCAAGGGTCCGGGGCCGGACAGGGCCACGGCGATCGCGACGGCGCCCGAGCGTTCGTCGCCGGCGTCCGCGAAACCGGTGACCACCCATCCGGTCGGCAGCGGCCACGGGACCCACAACGGGACCTGGGCCTGCGGAAGAAGCGTCTCGAGGGTGGCAGCCCTGGGCTCCCGCACCGGCTGGAGCGGGGCGACAGGACCGTGCGCGTCACACTGCCAGGCGCTGGTCCACAACCCCGGAGGTCGGACCATGCGCCCGCATCTGGGACACGAGGGATCAGACTTCATGCTGGTAAGGGCCCTACCCGGCCGACCTGCGGTAAAACGCAGGGGGCGGACCGCACGCGCGGCCCGCCCCCCGTGGTGTGCCGGCCCTCAGGACCGGCCTGTGGTCCTCTAGGACTGGCGCTTCTTGCCGGCGCTCCTCCGGCCGCGCTCCTTGTGGTCCAGGATCACCTTGCGGATGCGCACGGCCTCCGGGGTGACCTCCACGCACTCGTCCTCGCTGCAGTACTCCAGCGCCTGCTCCAGGGAGAGACGGCGTGGCGGCATCAGACGCTCGAGCTCGTCGCCGGTGGCCGAGCGCATGTTGGTGAGCTTCTTCTCCTTGGTGATGTTGACGTCCATGTCGTCGGAGCGGGAGTTCTCTCCGACGATCATGCCCTCGTAGACCTCGGTACCCGGGTCGACGAACAAAGTGCCGCGCTCCTGCAGGTTGAACATCGCGAACGCCACGGCCTGTCCGGCGCGGTCGGCCACCAGGGACCCGTTGGATCCGCTACGCAGATCGCCGAACCACGGCTCGAACTTCTCGAAGACGTGGTGGGCGATGCCGGTGCCGCGGGTCTCGGTGAGGAACTCGGTACGGAAACCGATGAGGCCGCGGGAGGGCACCAGCCAGTCCATGCGCACCCAGCCGGTGCCATGGTTGACCATGTTCTCCATGCGGCCCTTGCGGACGCTGAGCAGCTGGGTGATGGCGCCGAGGTAGTCCTCGGGGGCGTCGACGGTCAGGCGCTCGACCGGCTCGTGGACCTTGCCATCGATGGTGTGGGAGACCACCTGCGGCTTACCGACGGTGATCTCGTAGCCCTCACGGCGCATCTGCTCGACCAGGATCGCCAAGGCCAGTTCACCACGGCCCTGAACCTCCCAGGTGTCGGGGCGCTCGGTGGGCAGTACACGCAGCGACACGTTGCCGACGAGTTCCTTGTCGAGGCGGTCCTTGACCAGGCGTGCGGTGACCTTGGTGCCCTTGGCCTTGCCGACCAGGGGCGAGGTGTTGGTCCCGATGGTCATCGAGATGGCCGGCTCGTCGATCTGGATGAGCGGCAGCGGCCGCGGATCGTTGAGGTCGGCGAGGGTCTCGCCGATCATGATGTCGCTGATCCCGGCGATCGCGATGATGTCACCGGCGCCGGCGCTCTCGGCGGACTTGCGCTCCAGGCCGTCGGTCTTGAGCAGCTCGGTGATCTTGACCTGCTGCACGGACCTGTCGGTACGGATCCACGCCACCTGCTGGCCCTTGCGGATCTCGCCCTGCTGGATGCGGCACAGCGCGAGGCGGCCCAGGAACGGGGAGGCGTCGAGGTTGGTCACGTGCGCCTGCAGCGGCGAGTCCGGTACGTACTCGGGGGCCGGGACGGTCTCCATCAGAGTACTGAAGAAAGGCACGAGGTTGTCGTTCTCGGGCACCGAGCCGTCGGCGGGACGCTCCAGTGAGGCCTTTCCGTCGCGGGCGCAGGCGTAGACGATCGGGAACTCGATCTGCGACTCGTCGGCGTCCAGATCCATGAACAGCTCGTAGACCTCGTCCACGACCTCGGCGATCCGGGCGTCGGGACGGTCGACCTTGTTGATGGCGAGGATGACGGGGAGCTTGGCTGCGAGCGCCTTGCGCAGGACGAAACGTGTCTGGGGCAGCGGGCCCTCACTGGCGTCGACCAGCAGGACGACACCGTCGACCATCGACAGGCCGCGCTCGACCTCACCACCGAAGTCGGCGTGGCCGGGAGTGTCGATGATGTTGATGAATACGTCCTCGCCCTCGGGCGTGGTGTAGTGCACCGAGGTGTTCTTGGCGAGAATGGTGATGCCCTTCTCGCGCTCCAGGTCGTCGGAGTCCATGACTCGCACGTCGACGTCCTGGTTCTCTCGGAACACACCGGACTGCCAGAGCATGGCGTCAACGAGGGTCGTCTTGCCGTGGTCCACGTGAGCCACGATGGCCACGTTGCGGATGTCTGTTCGGCGGGCGGAGCCTTCGACGGGCGTAGCGCTGGACATGGGTAAGTCTCGATCTCCTGATACTGGGTAGAGACCGCAGGGTGCCACGGCCCACTCGCCAGTTTAAGTGGTCAATGTGGTATCTGGTCGGCGTGTGTGCTGGTCATCACTCCGACCGTGCCGACCGGTGCGCCAAGTGCGCCCCGACCGGTTCGAGGAAGGGCAGATCGGCGATCAGCCAGTCGACCGTGCACAGTTCTCCGGCCGACAACCACCGCAGGGCCAGATGCTCCAAGGGACGAGGGTCGCCCTCGACGAGCTCGGCCGTCCACAGACGCAGAACGGCCCGTGGACCCGCCGCACGCACTGGCAGGGGGACATCGGGTCCCACCCGTTCCAACGGCCGCACGTGTGCGCCCAATTCCTCGCGGCACTCCCTGACCAGCGCAGCCTCCGGGGTCTCCCCCGGATCCGTCTTCCCACCCGGGAACTCCCAGAATCCGCGCATGGCCTCGGGCCGGGCACGCTGGGCCGCCAACACACGGCCGTTCCGGAGGACGGCGGCGCCGACCACGACGAGAGTCTCTTGCACAGTCTTCCAGGGTAGGGGAAGGAAATAGAGCTTCGGGACCCCGGCCGGCTCAGCCGGCACCCGGGGCGGCGCTTCGGAGGCGGTGGGCCAGCGCGGTGTGGCGGCGCCCGGAGGAGGCGTTGCGCACCGCTTGGGCCAGCGCACGGCGCGATCCCACGAGGACCACGAGCTTCTTGGCGCGGGTGACCGCGGTGTAGAGCAGGTTGCGCTGCAGCATCATCCACGCGCTGGTGGTGACGGGTACGACCACGGCCGGGTACTCGCTGCCCTGGGAGCGGTGGACGGTGACGGCGTAGGCGTGGGAGAGCTCGTCGAGTTCGGCGTAGTCGTAGGCGACCTCCTCGTCCTCGTCCGTGCGCACGGTGATCTCCTGCGCCACCTGGTCGACACCGGTGATCACTCCGAGGGTGCCGTTGAAGACACCGTTGCGGCCCTTCTCGTAGTTGTTGCGGATCTGGGTGACCTTGTCACCGACACGGAGGATCCGTCCTCCGGCCCGGCGTTCGGGCACGTGGTCGGCGGCGGGGGTGAGCGCTTCCTGCAGGGCAGCGTTGAGGTTGCCCGAACCGGCCGGTCCCCCCTTCATCGGTGCCAGGACCTGGACGTCGCGGCGCGGGTCGAGGCCGAACCGGCGGGGGATACGGCGCGCGACCACGTCCACGGTCATCTCTGCGGCCTCGGCGGCCTCCTCGCAGGGGAACAGGAAGAAATCGTCCAGGCCCCGCACGTGGGGCGGTTCGCCGGTGTTGATGCGGTGGGCGTTGGTCACGACGCCGGACTGCTGGGCCTGCCGGAAGACGTGGGTCAGGCGCACGTTGGGAAGGTGCACCCCGTCGTCGAGGAGGTCGCGCAGGACCTGTCCGGCCCCGACCGAGGGAAGCTGGTCGACGTCGCCGACCATGACCAGGTGTGCTCCCGGCGGTACGGCCTTGACGAGTTTGTTGGCCAGGATCAGGTCGAGCATGGAGGCCTCGTCCACGACCAGCAGGTCGCAGTCGAGAGGGTGGTCGCGGTCGTGGGCGGCCTCCCCGCCGGGGCGCAATTCCAGGAGGCGGTGGACCGTGGAGGCCTCGACCCCGGTGAGTTCGGAGAGGCGCTTGGCGGCCCGGCCGGTGGGGGCGGCGAGCATCACCGTGTGCCGTTTGGCCAGGGCCATGGTGACGATCGAGGAGACGGTGAAGGACTTGCCGACCCCGGGCCCCCCGGTGAGCACACACACGCGTTCGGTCAGAGCCAAGCGGACCGCGCGTTCCTGCTCCTCGGCCAGGTCGGCGCCGGTACGCCCGCGCAGCCAGTCCAGAGCCACGTCCCAGTCGACGCCGGCGAAGGAGGACATGCGGTCGGCCGGTTCGCCGAGCAGTGCGCGCAGCCCTCCGGCCAGGCCCAGTTCGGCCCGGTGGAACGGCAGCAGGTACAGGGCACGCACGGGGAGCCCGTCGGGGCCGGGCACCGTCTCGCCGGCGATGCCCTCGGTCTCCACGAGCTCGGTGACGCAGTCGATGACCAGGGAGGAGTCGACCGAGAGGATCTTGACGGCCTTCGCGATGAGTTGTTCCTCGGGCAGGTAACAGTGCCCGTCGTCGGTGGACTCCGAGAGGGTGAACTGGATCCCGGCCATGACACGTTGGGGGCTGTCGTGCGGGATACCGACCGCCCGGGCGATGGTGTCGGCGGTCTTGAACCCGATGCCCCACACGTCGGTGGCGAGCCGGTAGGGCTCCTTCTGGACCACGTCGATCGAGGTGTCGCCGTACTTCTTGTAGATGCGCACGGCCAGTGAGGTACTGACCTCCACCCCCTGCAGGAAGACCATGACCTCCTTGATGGCCTTCTGTTCCTCCCAGGCGTCGGCGATCGCCGCGGTGCGTTTGGGGCCCAGCCCCGGGACCTCGATCAGCCGGTCGGGCTCGTCCTCGATGATCTCCAGGGCGTCGGTGCCGAAGTACTCCACGATGCGTTCGGCCATCTTCGGGCCGATGCCCTTGATGAGGCCGGAACCGAGGTAGCGGCGGATGCCCTGCACGGTGGCGGGGAGCACGGTGGTGTAGTCGTCGACGTGGAACTGGCGCCCGTACTGGGGATGGGAGCCCCAGCGGCCCTGCATGCGCAGGGACTCCCCCGGCTGCACACCCAGCAGGGAGCCGACGACCGTGAGCAGGTCAGCGCCGCGGCCGGTGTCGACCCGGGCGACGGTGAAGCCGTTCTCCTCGTTGGCGTAGGTGACGCGTTCGAGCACGCCCTGGACGACGGCCCCGCGGGGCCCCTGCTCCGACACCTGCCCACCCCTTCGTCCGCCGAGGAGTCCGATCCTGCCCCGACGTTACGACACACGGCGGCCCGTGCGGCCGCCGGTGGAGGGCCGCTGCGGGACGGGGTGGTCCGCGCCGCCGACCGGGCGGGCGGGGAGCTCCGGTCAGAGCAGCCCGTAGTGGGCCCGCCCCTCCTTGGACAGCATGAAGGCGATCATCGTCACGGTGAAGCCCAGCGGGACGAGCATGAGGAAGTCCCCGGACACCAGGGCGAAGGCGAGCAACGCGGCAGCCAGCCCCTGGAAGAGGACGACGCCCCAGAACACACCGACGGTGCGGTTGCGGATCCGGCTCGCGAGGAACAGCGACAGCGCACCGTAGACACCGGTCACGGCAAGCATGTTGATCATGAGGGAGCGCATCAGCCCGACGTCGATGTCGACCTCGACGCCCTGCTGCTCGGCCATGGCCTGTTCCTGCTCGGCGAGGGCCTCCCGCATGGCGTCCTCGGGCACGCTCACCGACAGCAACAGCATGAGGGCCAGACCGAGGCCGCACGCACCGCCGATGAACATGAGCGTGCGCACCATCATGACCTTCTTCGGGGTGGGTGCGTCGGGCCGCATGGCGTTCAGGTGACCCCCGAATCCGGAGAATCCCCCTTGCAGCGGCACTTCGCCTCCGTCCCGGGCCCCGTCGTGGTCGTTCGGGTCGTGGCCAGAGGGAAACACGGGTCCTCCGAGGGAGTTCGGCGTGAGCTTTCGTCCCCATGGTAGGCGTGCGGATCCCCGTCCTACAGCGACACCGGTATCGGAAACCGCCGCCGCAACCGCAGGTTCTGCAAAACGTCACCGTGCGGGCCGTGCCTCCCCGCATCCCACGCCTCGAGGTGCCCCTCTCCCGGCGACGGACACGAGGAGGGCGACAAGAGCGCTACCGGGGCCCTGCCCACGACCGGCACCACGTTGGCCGGCCCGCCCCTTCCGGTGGGTTCTCCGGTGGAGCGGGCCCCGCCTCTGTGTGCGGCCTCGTGGCGTTTCCTGTGCCCGGGGTTCAGGCGCAGCCGATGGCCTCGGTGGCGTCGTCGGCCATGGTGTCGCGCTGATCCTGGTCGGTGCCGTTCTCCTCGAACCACACCAGCACCACGTGGCACGCGTCCTGGACGTCGATCGCGTCCCCGTCGTCGAGGTTGTCGACCATGTTCTCGGAGATGGAGCCGGCGATGATGTCGCTGTCGAAGGCGATGACACGGACGAGGTCGGTGTCCACGGCGCTCGAGCAGCTGAAGAGGTCGCCCAGCGGGTTCTCCTCGTCCTGCTCCTCGCACTGCTCCTCGGTGGTGTCCACCCGTTGCTGGATGTCGTGGTCGCCGCGCAGCTCGTTGATGACCTCCTCTGCGGTGAGCAGGTCCTCGGGTGCGGTGATGTCCGGCGGCGAGGGCTCCTCGGTCGGGGAGGGTTCCTCGGTGGGCGTGGGGGTCGGCGACGGTCTCGGGGAGGGACTCTCCGAGGCAGGAGGGGTCGCGGAGGGCTCGTCCGTGGGTTCGACCGTCTCGTCCTCACCGGCGATGGCTGTGGTGACCGCGTTGCCGGCCAGCAGGGTGCCGCCGACCACGCTCGCGCCGGCGAGGACGGCGATCACCGTGAGGACCGCGAGCATGCCCGCGCCGTAGCGGCCGGGGCCGCTGGGAGCACCGCTGCCACCGGGCCCCTGCGGGGGCGGTCCCTGCGGGCCGTACGGCCCCTGCGGGGGCGGCCCCTGTGGGCCGTAGTGGCTCTGGGGGCCGTAGAGGCCCGGCGGAGGCGGCCCTTGCTGCGGCGGGCCCTGCGGGGGCATACCCGCCCCGCCCCCGTACGGCGGGCCCTGCGGCGGTGGCTGCCCGGTCCCCCCACTCGGGCGCTGCGGGTGTCCCTGCGACGCGTACGGGGAGGGAGCGCCGGGACCTTCCGGGGTTCCATGGGCGGAGGGTTCGTGTCCTCCCCCGTCCGCTCCTGGCATGTGGTGGGGGTTCACTGGGCAGGCTCCTCGGGGTGCGTTCAGTCAGGGACGACGTGGGGTGAGACGTTCCAGATGGGCGGTTCCGCCCCAACGCTGCCCCTAGTTTCCCAGTTTCACCAATAAAGCGCAAAGAAAAGACAGATACCGGCCAATTGCCCTTTTCGCCAGGTATGTGATTAGCGCATTTTCGGCCAACCTTGGGGCATCCGGCGCGCATAATAGGGAAATGCGCCACCCCAGATCTACGATCGGCATCATGACCTGCGTTTTGCTGGCCGAAGACGATGTCTCGATCTCCGAGCCCCTCGCGCGCGCGCTCCGCCGCGAGGGCTATACGGTGGACGTGACCGTCAACGGCATTGAGACACTCGACCGTGCCCGTGCGG
Organism: Nocardiopsis xinjiangensis YIM 90004; assembly: GCF_000341145.1. Classification (GTDB taxonomy): domain Bacteria; phylum Actinomycetota; class Actinomycetes; order Streptosporangiales; family Streptosporangiaceae; genus Nocardiopsis; species Nocardiopsis xinjiangensis. Next base: position 74,318 of record NZ_ANBE01000009.1, on the reverse strand, counting down.
GAGACATCGACCTCATGGTGCTGGATCTCGGGCTGCCGGAAATGGACGGCCTCGAAGTGGCACGGCGGCTACGCGCCGAAGGCCACGGAACGCCGATCCTCATCCTGACCGCCCGCGCCGACGAGGTCGACACCGTGGTCGGCCTGGACGCCGGCGCCGACGACTACGTCACCAAACCGTTCCGGCTGGCAGAGCTCCTGGCCCGTGTCAGGGCTCTGCTGCGCCGGGGCGGTGCCGAGGTACCGGTGGTGCACGGTGTGCGGATCGACAACGACTCGCGCCGCGTGTGGCTGGGCGACGACGAACTCCAACTGACCACGAAGGAGTTCGACCTGCTGCGCGTGCTCGTACGCGATGCCGGAAAGGTGGTCACCCGGGAGCAGATCATGCGGGAAGTGTGGGACACCAACTGGTGGGGCTCGACCAAGACCCTGGACATGCACATCTCCTGGCTGCGCCGCAAGCTCGGGGACGACGCCAACCAACCGTCGTTCATCACGACCGTGCGGGGGGTCGGCTTCCGGTTCGAGAAGGACTGACACGACCTCCGGATGTGACGCGCTCGGCGCCGGTCGACCGTTTCCGGGGTGGGACGGACATGAGGTGACATGCGCAGGCGGATGGTTTTCTCCACCCTGGTGGTGACCGTCATCGCCGTCATGCTGCTCGGGCTGCCCCTGGGCGCGCTGACTTATCAGCTGATCCACGAGGAAGCCGCCCGCCAGCTGCAGGGCGAGGCGGAATTGATCGGTGCCGAGAGCGACACGATGCTCGAGCTGGAGGGCGCGGTCGACACGGCCAGATTCGAGCAGGACTATCCGCAGCGGTACATCCGCGTGAGCCCGTCGGACGGCTCGGAACCCGTGACGGCCGGTGACCCCGATCTGAGCCCCGAGGCTCCCGGCGCCCCGGACACGGTGCACGGGAGCACGTCGACGACGCTCGGCACCCAGGTCGAGGTCTGGGCCTCCTCCGACAACTACCAGAACAGCGTGATACGTGCCTGGTTGGGCATCGCGTCGCTGTCGCTGCTGGCGATCGGCGTCGCGGTAGGACTGTCCATGTTCCAGGCCCGGCGCCTGACCCTGCCTCTCATGGACCTCGCCGCCACCGCCGAACGCCTCGGGTCCGGCGTGGCCACTCCGTGGGGGCACCGGTACGGGATCCCCGAGGCCGACCGGGTCGCCGAGGTCCTGGACCGCAGTGCCGAACGCATCGCCGGCCTCATCGCCACCGAACGCCACTTCGCCACCGACGCCTCCCACCAACTGCGCACACCGCTCACCGCACTCACCATGCGCCTGGAAGAGATCATCGCCGTGGCCGATGACCCCCAGGTCGTCCGCGAGGAGGGCGAGGCGGCCCTCGCCCAGACCGAACGCCTCGTGGAGACCGTCGAGAGCCTCCTGGGCCGGGCGCGCAAGAGCCAGAACGCCGAGGTCGAACCGGTCGAGCTCGACCCGCTCCTCAACAATCTCCAGGCCGAGTGGGAACCCGTCCTCCAGCAGGAACGCCGCCGCCTGCTCATCGCCGGCGACCCCGGGCTCACTGCGATGACCGTGCCCGCCGACCTCGCGCAGATCCTCGCCACCCTCGTCGAGAACGCCTACAAACACGGCGCCGGCAAGGTCACGATCCGTCGTATCGACACCGGCCACTCCGTGCGCATCGAGGTCAGTGACGAGGGCGAGGGCGTGCCCGACCACTTGTCCGGCCGCATCTTCGACCGCGAGGTCAGCGGCGACGAAGGGACCGGGCTCGGTCTGGCGCTGGCCCGCCACATCGCCGAGTCCGAGGGGGCCCGCATCGAGCTCGTGCAGAGCCGCCCCGCCACGTTCGCCGTGTTCCTGCCCGCCGGGGCCGACGGACTGTCGAAGACGAGCGGCCCCGTGTGACTCCGATCAGGGGATCGCGGCGGCAGTGGTCGCCTCGGTCCCGTCGGGGTGTTTGCCCCGTACCACGAGATCCACCCACAGCGATCGCACCCGACCCAGGCCGTAGGAGCCCGTGATCTGGGACCGGGCACGCTCGGCCGCCTCGGTGAACCGCCCTTCGGCGACGACGTCGTGGATCGCCTCGGCCATGGCGACCGGGTCCTCGTGGATCCACTCGGTGTCGTAGATGGTGTCCGCACCGGGCCAGGGCAGCACGGCGGGCACCCCGCCGGAGGCGGCGCACTCGGCCGGGGCCAGGTGGAAGGACTCGTCGTCACTGGTGGAGAGCGTGAAACCGATACGGCGCAGCCAGGTGGCCACGTCGGGCCCGAACGGGTCGAAGACCACCGATCCGGCCAGGGCCTCGTCGCGCTGGATACGGCGGTAGGCCTGCTCGAAGAAGGCACGCTCCTCGGGCCGGTTCCACACCCACCAGTAGTCCCAGGGCTGTTTGGTCTTGACCGACAGGGTGAACCGGGGTTCGAGACGGCGCAGTTCGGCGAGCACGTCCAGGGCCCGGTCGATGCGTTTGCGTGAGGGCGCGATACCGATCATGCCGAGGGAGTACTCGGCGCCGGCGAGTTTGGGCCGCTCGAGCTGGCGGTCGTCGACCCAGTTGGGCAGCACCACCACCTTGTCGTCGGGCCAGCCGGTGAGCTCCCTGGTCAGGGACGCGTAGTGCGGGCTCACGCACACGACGGCGTCGACCTTGTCGATCTCGAGCTTGCGCGGCCACTCCGCGTACAGCTCGAACCGGTGCAGGCGCACGATGAGGCGCTGGCCCGGACGTTTCCACTTGGCGTAGAAGAGGGCGTTGGGGCCGCACCACTCACAGATGACCACGTCGGCCCAGGCAGCGAGTTCACGGGAGCGGTACTGGTCGTGGGTGCGCAACCCTTCCCACTCGTCGATGCGCACGTCCAGCCCGGGCAGGGAGCTCAGGTATTCGGCCAGCCGGGTAAAGAACTTCATGTCGTGCCCGGCCACGACCACCTTGAGCGGGAGGCCGGGGTCGGCCCCGGCCGGGGCGGACGGCAGCGCCTCGTCGAGGAGACCGCGCAGGCGCTCGGCGGCCCGGTCCAGTGTGTGCTCGGCCGCAGCCGAACGGCACCGCTCGGCTGCGTCGGCGTAGACGTTCCGGTCGTTGTGGACACGGGCCACGGCATCGGCGACGGAGTCGACGTCCTCGCCGACGAAGAGCGGGTAGTCGGCGCCCAGGAGGTTCTCGTGCATGGGCGTGCGGTTCAGCACGACCGGAAGGCCCAGGGCACCCAGCTCGAGGACCTTGGTGGACAGTTCCAGGCTGGCGTCCATGGACTCGTCCCGCCAGGAGAGACCGAACCCGCACTCGGCGGACTGTGTCAGGGCCTCGGCCCGCGACATGCCTCCGCGCCAGTCCACGCCGGGGGTGCTCTCCAGGGCACGACGCATGCGTTTGGCCCAGTCGGCCGGTTCCGCGTGGATCTTGTCGCCGATCATGACGACCTCGGAGTCCACGCCTCGGCGGGACAGCTCCTCGGGCAGCCCGGTCATCTCCAGGGTGTTCCACTCGGGCGCGAACTTGCCGGTGTAGGCCAGGCGGGCTCCGGCGTGCACCTCGCCGTCGGCGCGCACGCCCTCGGGTACCACGACCACCGGCGGGAAGAGCTCCGCGCGCCCGCACACGGCCGGCACGTTCGACTCCAGGAACGCCCGCAGCTCCTCGGTCTGGCACAGCAGGAACCGGGAGGCCACGGCGATCTCGGTGAGCTCGGCGGCAGCGGTGGCACTCATCTCCCCGACGGTGTGCGGAAAGTCGGTCAGGTAGGTCCACAACCGGCCGGAGAGGGACTCCTCCTGCGCGGCCAGCCCGGCCAGGCGCCGCCCGCGCACCACGACCAGGTCGAAGGGGTCACGGGCGTCCCGGGTTCGGATGAGGCCGACGGCCTGCTCCGGGGTGAGCCCGCGCGGGCCCAGGTCCCCGAGCAGCTTGTCCTCGTAGGGGCGCAGGAGGCGGACTCCCGGGATACGGGTCAGCGGTTCGGTGAGCCGGTCGGTGCGCACGGGTGCCTTGAGCAGCACGGTGACCTCGCACCCCGCGGCGGCCAGCGCCTGCGCCATGGACTGGGCCCAGATCGCGGAACCGTCGATGATGTTGAGATCCACGTCCCCGTACAGGAGCGCGCGCGGAGGAGGAGTACTCACGATCTTCCCTTCGGATGCTTTCGAGTGGCCCTGACGGCGCCGGAGTTCGCCGCGGTCAACCGACGGCACCCGCGTCGGCGGAGGTGTGGGTGGATCCGTCGGCGCCGGTGGCCCGGCCGGGCCCGGTCTCCGGCCCCAGGGCGAGCAGGCGGCTGCCGCGGCGGTACCACTGCACGGGCGGCCAACCCTGCCGGAGCAGGGCGGTACGGGCCAGTTCGGGCCTGATCTCGCTGACAAAAACGTACTGGTTCCCCTCGTCCCGGGGACGATCGAAGAAACCGCGGTCACCGGCGCCGTCCGGGACGGCGTTCCGGGGACGGGCCCCGACCGCGTCGGCCCCGGAGCATTCGGCCGCGCACACCAGGTCGGCGAGACGGTGCCGGCCCGAGGACGCGGTCCAGGGGTGGGCCCACCGGGCGCTCGCGCGGTGGGCGAGGGTGGCCCAACGTTCGACGGCGAACCCGTCGTCGCGGGCGGTGTCTCGGGTGAGTTCCTCCGGGGTGTCGGGTGCGGTGAAACGCGCGGTGCGCACGGTCAGGCCTTCCGCCCGCAGGCGGCGGACCCCGGACAGGCGGGCCGCGGAGGCCGGGACGACGACCTCGGCCGGGGGCAGGCGGAACGAGAGCAGGTCGTCGGCGAGGCGTTCGGCCTCGTCCTCCCCCGAGGGGTCGGCCAGCACCGCCACGGCACGTCCGCGCAGAGGCAGTTCGGTGCCGGGGGTGCCGGGCGGGAAGTCGAGCCCGCCCAGGACCTCGGACAGGCGCACGGGGGTGGCTTCGTCGAGGAAGACCCGGCGCAGCATCTCGCGTTGTTCGGCGGCGGTGGGCTCGTCCGCGCGCAGGCGCGGCACGGACACCGCCAGGTCCTCCTCCCCCGCCAGGGCGGCTGCGGCGGAATGGGTGATGGTGCGCGTTCCGCACGCACGGGCCCGGCGGTGCAGGGGTCCGCTCCCGGGGCCGCTGCCCGGGACGACGGCGACGTTGGCGGCACGCAGGGTCTCGGCGAGGTCCGGGGCGTCGGCGTCGACCACGCGTACACCCAGGTCGGCGAGCACGTCGGGGACCCGTTCCCCGGGATCGTCCCGCACGTAGACCGCCTCGGGCCCGGGGGCCAGGTCGGCGGCGACGGGGTTGAACAAGTGCAGCGGCACACCGGCGTCGCCGTGGTGGATGCGGTCGAAGCCCAGTCGGCGCAGGGCCGGAGGGGTGGGCGCGTCCTCCAGGAGCAGCGCCGGAACACCGCGGGAGGCAGCCGATTCCAGGACCCAGTTCAGGGCGCGGGTGCGGTCGGCGACGGCGGGGTCACCCACATGCGCCCACGGCGAGCCGGGGGCGGCGGCCGACGAGGAGACCAGGACGAGGTCGATGTCGACACCGTCCATGACGATCTGCGCGTCGTGGGGACGCAGCGGGACCGACCTCAGGTAGGGGTCGACCGCCTGTTGGATCCCGGCGCCGACGACGGTGGCGGCCACGAGGTGCTCCTCGCCCTGGCCGACGAGGCCGCTGAGCAGACGCGCCTCCTGGCGGTCGGCGTCGAAGGAGCGCACCGGTTCCGCGCGGCGCCGCTTGGAGTGGTTGGTGTTGCCGCTGCTGCGCCAGAGCCGGTAGAGGTCGCGTGGGAGACGGACCAGGGAGCGGCCCGGCCGTTTGGCGGCGTTGGTCAGGGCACGGCCGACCTGGAGCGACGTCGACCCTTCGAGGGAGGACAGCCGCACCTGCGCCTCCTGGAGCTGGGCCTCACGCTCGGCCAGGGCCTGTCGGAGCTGTTCGGTCTGGCTCTGTTCACGCCGTTTCACGGTCTGCCACCTTGTGTTCTGGTCGGGTCGGCATCAGCAGGGCGCGCGGGTGGGTCCGACGCGTCCCCGGCTGGGAGCGGATGCCCTGCTTCAGGCGGGTCGGGGCGTGTCCGCTGTGCGCGTCCCGGACGCCCGAACTCGTGGGACGTCCGCGCTCGGCGGTTGGTGGGCCTGGCATGGGGAGATCACCTCGACCGGAGTTCGTTGTAGGGGGAGAGTGCGGGGCCGGGGGTTCATCGGACCCACCCCGACAGCACGGCGGCGATGCGTTCGCCGGAGCGTCCGTCCCACAGGGGCGGGACGCCGTCGCCGCTTCGGCTCTCGGGCCGGCCGTCCAGGACCTTGGCCAGGGCCTGGACGAGGTCGTCCTCGGTGACGAGCTGGTTGGTTCCGTGTGTGATGGTGACGGGCCGTTCGGTGTTGGGGCGCAGGGTCAGGCAGGGGACACCGAGGATGGTCGTCTCCTCCTGAACGCCCCCGGAGTCGGTGACCACGGCGGCCGCGCCGCGGGTGAGCGCGACGAAGTCGAGGTAACCGAGGGGATCGAGCAGGTGTACACCGGGATGGTCGCCGAGGCCGGCCCGGTCGAAGGCGGTCTTGCCGCGCGGGTGGACGGGCATGACCACGGGGATCTGGTCGGCGATGCTGTGCAGGCGCCCGGTCAAGCGGGCGACGTTGTCGGGATCGTCCACGTTGGCCGGCCGGTGCAGGGTCGCCGCCGCGTAGCGCTCGGGCAGATCGAACCGTACGCGCAGGGCGTCGGCATCGAAGCGGTCCAGATTGCCCAGCAGGGTGTCGATCATGGGGTTGCCGACCAGATGGATCCGGTCGGTGTCGATCCCCTCCTTGGCCAAGTGGCCCACCGCCTCCGGGCTCGTGGCGAAACACAGGTCGCTGAGCTGGTCGGTGACCCGGCGGTTGATCTCCTCGGGCATGCTGTCGTCGAAGGAACGCAGCCCCGCCTCGACGTGGGCGACGGGAACCCCGAGTTTGGCAGCCACCAGGGCGGCGGCCACCGTGGAGTTCACGTCGCCGTAGACCACGACGAGACCCGGCTCGCGGCGGGTGAACTCCTCCTCCAGCCCGACCATGAGCGCGGCGGTCTGGGAGGCGTGCGAACCGGAACCGACACCGAGGTCGATGTCGGGTGTGGGCAGGCCGAGGTCGCGGAAGAAGACCGCGGACATGCGGTCGTCGTAGTGCTGTCCGGTGTGCACGACCGACTGGTGGGCCCCGCGCTCACGGAGGGCGGAGACGACCGGTGCGGCCTTGACGAAATTGGGCCGTGCGCCGACGACGTGCACGATCCCGGTTTCCCTGGTTCCGAGGGGAGCGCTCGCTGCCACGACTGTTCACGTCTCCTTCTGCTGTGGATCGGCTCGCCGGTGCGGCGCCGCGGTCGGCCCGCGGCGGAGTGCCCGGGCCTTGCCCGAGCCGTCCACCGCGCGTCGCCGTGGCGTCACCGCTCGGCCACGTCCGCGTGGTTGTGTTTCTGACCGTGCACGAGAACCGGACTCACCAAGCCCACGTACCGCACGTGCGCGCCCGATGGCCGCGCGCTCTGACGTTCAGCGCGTCCCTGGCCTGGCGCCATCTGCGCGCCGAACCGGCCCGGCTGCCGTTGCTGGCGCTGCGGTTGGTCCCCGGAGCGCCTCGCCGGGCGGTGCGCTCGACCGCGTCCCGGCTCGGCGGTCTCCCCTTGGCCTACGCGTTGTGGGACCAGGGCCGGCGCGAGGAGGCCCGCGAGGCGGTGCTCACCGCGGCCGATGGCGCCGGGGACCGCGCGGTCGGCCGTCTGGTGACGGCCTGCCTGGCCGCGGGTGACGCCGCCACCGCCCGAGAGCTGGTGGAGCGGCTGCCCCGGGGGACGACCAGGGACACGGCCGAACACAGAACGGAGCTGGCCACCGGTCGTGCCGTTCCCGCTTCGTCCGTATCGCCTGATCATCACGGGATCACGTTAACCCGCGGTGACCGAACGCGGCCCGACGACACGGTGAACGCTCGGCGACCGCCCGGCGCCGGAGAATCGCCGCGGGTGCTGCACCTGGTCACCAACGCGTTGCCGCACACCAACGCCGGTTACACACAACGCACGCACCGCATCGCGGTGGCCCAGCGAGAGCTGGGTATCGATGCCCACGTGGTCACGCGGACGGGGTATCCGCTGACCAAGGGGGTGAGCGACCCGCGTCCGTTGGTGACGGTGGACGGGGTTCCTTACCACCGCATGATCCCGTGGACGGCCCCCGCCGACACCGACGCGGAGTTCGAGGCGGGGCTGCGTATGGCTTCGGACCTGGTGGAGGCGTTGCGCCCGGACGTGCTGCACGCGGCGAGCAACCACCACAACGCACGGTTGGCGCTGGCGCTGGGAGAACGTTTCGGGTTGCCGGTGGTCTACGAGGTGCGCGGGTTCCTGGAGGAGTCCTGGCTCTCGCGCGATCCCGAGCGCAGCACGGAGGACGCTTTCTACCGGGCCGAGCGGGCGCGCGAGACCGCGTGCATGCTCGCGGCCGACCTCGTGGTGACGCTGGGAGGGGCGATGCGCGCCGACATCGTCGACCGCGGGGTGGACCCCGAGCGGATCCTCGTGGTGCCCAACGCCGTGGATCCTTCGTTCCTGGAACCCCTGCCCCCGGCCGACAGCGTGCGCGAGCCGCTCGGTATCGGTGCGGAAGCGTTCGTGGCGGGCACGACGACGAGCTGTTTCGGCTACGAGGGGCTGGACACCCTGCTGGAGGCCGTGGCCCTGATGCGGGAGCGCGGCGAGGACGCCCATGCCCTGGTGGTCGGCGACGGCCCGGAACTGCCCGCTCTGCGCACCCGGGCGGAGGCCCTGGGCCTGGCGGGGTCGGCCCATTTCACCGGCCGTGTCCCGTCCGGCCGGGTTCGTGAACACCACGGTGCTCTGGACGTGTTCGTGGTGCCGCGTCGGGACGAACGGGTGTGTCGTGTCGTCACTCCGCTCAAACCCGTGGAAGCTATGGCTGGAGGCCTTCCCATTGTGGCCAGTGATCTTCCCGCATTGCGAGAGATCGTCGAACCCGGAGTGACCGGTGAGTTAATTCCGGCAGGACAATCGGTATGTCTCGCCGATGTTCTCTCAAAGCTCTCTTATAGTCATAAAACGCGCACCTCTTACGGATGCGCAGGTAGAAGGATCGTCGAAGAGGAACGAACCTGGGCCGGAGCCGCATACCGCTACGACGGGGCGTACAGAGGTCTCATCCAAAAAATGTCCGGACCAGGCCACATCCCGTAATACCGGCAAATGGACGCCTAGACTCGGACGGCCGGCGCCGACAAAGCAGACCTCACCGACGTACGCCCGTTCTCGAACGAATGCGAGTGTGACAGCGAAGTGGATGCCGCATCCTCCAACCGAGCAAACGCCGAACGGCCCGGGCCACCAGCGAGCGACCTCGTCGTCGTGGGCCTGGGCTACGTAGGACTGCCCCTGGCAGCGGAGGCAGCCGCCGCAGGTCTGCGCGTCGTGGGACTGGACGTCAGCACCTCGGTCGTGGAAAGCCTCAACCAGGGCAGCTCGCACATCGACGACCTGTCCCCTGACAACATCTCCATGATGCTCGACCAGGGGTTCAGCGCCACCACCGATCCGGCCTGCCTGGCCTCGGCCCGCACCGTCGTCATCTGCGTTCCCACGCCTCTGTCGCCCGAGGGCGGCCCGGATCTGAGCGCGGTGACCTCCGCGGCCGGGTCCATCGCCGGGAACCTGACCCCGGGCACGCTGGTGATCCTGGAGTCGACGACCTATCCCGGTACGACCGAGGAGGTCGTGCGCCCGCTCCTCGAGGAGTCCGGCCTGGTCGCCGGCGCCGACTTCCACCTGGCGTTCTCGCCCGAGCGCATCGACCCGGGCAACGCGGCCTTCGGCGTGGCCAACACCCCGAAGGTCGTGGGCGGCCTCACCGAGACCTGCGGTGAGCGTGCCGCGCACTTCTACGGCTCCTTCGTCCACACCGTGGTCCGCGCCCGCGGCACGCGTGAGGCGGAGATGGCCAAACTGCTGGAGAACACCTACCGGCACGTGAACATCGCCCTGGTCAACGAGATGGCCGTCTTCTGCCAGGAGCTCGGCGTCGATCTCTGGGACTCCATCTCGGCCGCGGCCACCAAACCGTTCGGCTTCCAGGCCTTCTACCCGGGACCGGGCGTGGGCGGGCACTGCATCCCCATCGACCCGAACTACCTGTCGTACAAGGTCAAGACCCTGGGCTACCCGTTCCGGTTCGTGGAACTGGCCCAGGAGATCAACGGGCGCATGCCCGCCTACGTCACCCAGCGCGCCCAGGAGCTGCTCAACGACAGCGGCCTGGCCCTGTCGCGTTCCAAGGTGCTGGTCCTGGGCGTGACCTACAAGGCCGACATCGCCGACCAGCGCGAGTCGCCGGCCCGCCCGGTGGCGCGCAGGCTCGCTGCCAAGGGCGCCACCCTGACCTACCACGACCCTCACGTGGAGTCGTGGACGGTCGACGGCGTGGAGGTCCCCAGATCCACCGATCTGGACCAGGCCCTGGCCGACGCCGACCTGACCGTGCTGCTCACCGACCACGCCGACTACGAACCCAAGCGGCTGGCCGAGTACGCCCGCCTGCTGCTGGACACCCGCGGGGTGCTGCGCCGCACACCGCCCGAGACCGAGGCCGACGTACCTGCACAGGTACGTCGGCACGTCGACCGCGAGGGTCTGCAGGTGCTCTGAGAGCGGATCCCACAGGGGCCGTCAGGGCCCCGCACCACCGACGGCACGTCGGGGACGGTTCGCGTCCCCCGGCGTGCCTTTCGCCGTTCACCTTCTCCTGCACGAGGGTTCACCGAATGCCCCCCTTGTGTCCATCGGGCTTTTCTCGCCACGTTTCCGCAGGTGAATACCGTGTCGAAAAGCAGGTCACGCCGCCGGAGAGCAGATCATCGGTTGAGGCGGCCCTTCTCCAAGCGACACAGGCTCCAGGCGATACAGGTAGGTGATCTCCATGCACGTACTCGTGGCCACGGTCGTGCACCACCCCGAGGACGCGCGCATCCTGCACCGCCAGATCCGGGCACTGCTCGACGCGGGGCACACGGTCACCTATGTGGCTCCCTTCCGCGAGTGCGGGGTCATCCCGTGGAACGAGGTGCAGGCGGTCGACGTACCCCGGGCCTCCGGGCGCGAACGCCTGGCGTCGCTGCGGGCGGCGCGCGCGACCCTGGCAGAACACGCGCCCCGCGCGGACCTGCTGCTGTTCCACGACCCCGAACTCATGCTGGCCCTTCCGGAGAACCGGCCGCTGACCGTGTGGGACGTGCACGAGGACACCGCGTCGGCGCTGCTGACCAAACCCTGGGTGCCCGAACCGCTGCGCAAGCCCCTGGGCGGGATCATGCGGCTCTTCGAGCGCCGGGCCGAACGGAACATGCGCCTGCTGCTGGCCGAGGAGGGATACCGTTCCCGGTTCCGCTTCGACCACCCGGTGGTGCCCAACACGACCGAGGTCCCCGAACGCCCGGCGCGCGCGCCCGGCAATGACCGGGTCGTCTACCTGGGGCACGTGTCGGTGGCCCGGGGCGCCCACGAGCTGGTCGACCTGGGACGGCTCCTGCGGCCCTACGGCATCCGGCTGGAGGTCATCGGCGGAGCGGACCCGAGCGTGCGTCCCCTGTTGCGGGAAGCCGCGCAGGAGGGCGCGCTGCACTGGTACGGCTACGTGCCCAACGACCGGGCGCTGCGGATATGCGCGGGTGCCATGGCGGGGGTGAGCCTGCTGCACGACGAGCCCAACTACCGTCACTCGATGCCGACCAAGATCGTGGAGTACATGGCACACGGTCTACCGGTGATCACGACCGCGGGCCCGGTGGCCACCTCCCTGGTCGGAGAGCGCCCGGAGGGGCCGGCCGGCGCGGTCGTGCCCTTCGGGGACACCTTCGCCGCCGCGCAGGCGATCCTGCAGCTGCGCCGTGACCCTCAGCTGCGGGCCGAGTACGCCCGCACCGGGCACACCATCGCCCAGACCTCCTTCCACTGGCCGGTGCAGGCACGTACCTTCGTCAAGCGGTTGGAGAGCTGGGTGGACGAGGCGGCCGGGCGGGCCGTGCGAGTGCCACGCCAGCGCCGGAAAAGCAGACGCGCGCCGACGGGTACGGCGCTGGCGAGTGAGTGAGGCCACATTTAGTGGCTGCAGAAATATCTTCCTCGTCAACTAGGTTGGGGATCGTGACAGGACCGGGACCCGCACCCGGCACCCACGACCACCGAGGTTTCCCCATGAGCGACGCACTGATCCTCGACAAGAGCGCCCAGGACCTGCTGTTCCGTGACGCCCGTACGGCCAACACCTTCACCGACGAGCCGGTGACCGAGGAGCAGGTGCGTACGATCTACGACCTGGTCAAGTACGGCCCCACCTCCATGAACAACCAGCCGCTGCGTGTGACGGCCGTGCGCTCGGCGGAAGCCCGGGAGCGCCTGGTGCAGTACATGGGCGGCAACAACGCCCCCAAGACCTCTGCCGCGCCGCTGACCCTGATCCTGACGGCCGACAGCTCCTTCCACGAGCTCTTCCCGAAGACCTTCCCCGTCGCCCCGGACGCCCGTGAGACCTTCGCCGGCATGCCCGCCGAGGCCCGCGAGAAGGCCGCCTTCGAGAACGCGATGCTGCAGGTCGCCTACCTCATCATGGGTGTGCGCGCCGCGGGCCTGGCCGCCGGCCCGATGACCGGATTCGACATGGACGGTGTCCGCAAGGAGTTCTTCGGCGAGGACTCCACTCTCCAGCCGCTCGTGGTCATGAACATCGGTAAGCCCGGCCCGGACGCCTGGTTCGACCGCCAGCCGCGCCTGGAGTACGACGAGGTCGTCACCGAGATCTGATCGGCCGCAGCCGAACACACGAGAGGGGCCCTCCCGCTTGGGTTCTAGCGGTGGTCGCAACACCCTGACTCTCAGGAGGTTGCGACCACCGTGTCGTTTTCCAAGGAAGAACGGGGCCGTCTCCGCACGGTTCCTGGAGCTGATGGCCGAGTCCGGCAACGTCACCGGGCGCCTGGGGCGACCGCCCCCTCCACCAGCAGGCTCTGCGACCGTCTGGAGGCGGCCGCCCAGGGCGAGGAAGCGGAGGTGGAGGCCCCCTCGGCCCGCCTGACCCGGAGGTCACCACACGGACGGAGGGTCCGCACACCCGAGGTGTGCGGACCCTCCGTCCTCGTCCGAGGCCCCTGCGGCGGGGTCAGATGACCGGGGGGCCCCCCGCCCGCGTCACCCGCCACACGGTGCGCCAACCGATCGGCGTACGCGGCCCGGCGTCCTCGCGCCAGCCCTCCCGGAAGCCCTGGAACCAGGCCCGCAGCGCCTCGCCGTCACGCTCGCGCAGCAGCGTCAGCCCGACCCAGGTGCCCAGGTACGGCGGCACCAGCGCCCACGGCAGGTTCCTGCGCGCCAGCCACACCCGGTTGCGGGCGTTGAGGCGGTAGAAGTCGGCGTGCCGTGTGGGGGCCACCGCCGGGTGGTACATGACCGCGTCGGCGTCGTACTCGATCGTGTAGCCGGCGTCCATGATGCGCCAGGCCAGGTCGGTCTCCTCGTGGGCGTAGAAGAAGTCGCCCGGGAGCCCGCCCCCGGCCTCGAAGGCCGAACGCCGGATCGCGCACGCCCCGCCCAGGAACGTGGTCACCACACTGGACTCGCGCGGATCGCCCACCCACAGCCGCGGCACGTGGCGGCGCTGGTCGGGGCCGCCGTCGGGGTCGGCGATGCGGAAGGAGATCGCACCCAGCGACGGGTCGGAGCCGAACCGCTCCCGCACGTGGCGGGCCAGGTCGGTGGAGCGGTACCAGCCGTCGTCGTCCAAGAACAGCACGACGTCGCCCTCGGCGGCGCGGACACCCTCGTTGCGGCCGGCCGGGATACCGACGTTCTCGGGCAGTTGGACGATCCGGACGCCCTCGGGCAGCTCCGGCAGTTCGGCGCCGTTACTGACCACGAGGACCTCGACATCGGCGCCCTCCTGCTCGAACACGCTGGTGATCGCACGGCGCAGTTCGGCCGGGCGGGTCCCCATCGTGAGCAGGACACAGGACAGCGTGGGTGCGGACACCTCGGAGCGGCTCCGTTCAGCTGCGGTGGGCTGGGAGTCCACCGCCTCGGGCGTACCGGGACCCGGTACGGAAGGGACGGAAGCGGTGGACCGTGTGTCCTCCGCCTCGGACGTACCGGAACCAGATGCGGGCGGAATGACAGGAGTAGCCATGTGTTCGACCGATCAGTGGACGACGTGCGACGGGCAGGTGAAGTACCAGCAACGGTCGCAGAAACAGACTAACGAAGGCCTAAAGGAATCGCGGACCCGGGCCAACGAAAGCCTAAAGTGGAAGTGTAAGGGGCCGTGAACAGGGTATCGTCCACGGCCCCGATGTGACGAAAGCATCACAATCGTGTTATTCGAGGCGGCGGGAGGCCACCACACTCACGAAGTGGGCCGCGCTCATGAGCACACCCACGAACGCGCAGACCGCGACGAGGATCCTGGTGGCGGTGAGGTCGCCCAGGAAGGCGTCCACGACCGCGACCACGACGACGAGCAGGGAGAGCTCGACCGCCTGGATCACGCGGTGCACCTTCAGCGCCGACCCCATGCGCCGGGCCAGGCTCAGACCGGACGAGCGCGGGCTCATCGCGGCATCGGTGACCTCCTCGGGCAGGCCCGCCTTGGCACGGGCCACCACCACGTTGTCGGTCTCGGCCTTGATCAGGGCCACGCCGAGGGCGGCCGCCATCCCCAGGACGAGCCAGCCGCCCGCCTCGAACTCACCCTGGGCACGGATGCCCAGACCGATGAGCAGGGCGATCTCGGACACGTAGTGCCCGATGCGGTCCAGGTAGATCCCGGCGACGCTGGTGCGTCCGGTGTACCGGGCGACCTCGCCATCCGAGCAGTCCAGGAGCAAATAGACCTGGACCATCACGGCGGCCAGGATCGCGGACCACAGTCCGCCGAAGGCCACGACCACACCGGCCAGGACGCCGAAGGCCATCATCAGGTAGGTGATGGGGTTCGGGGGGACTCCGAGACGGACGAACACGGTACTCACGTACGGGGAGAGATCCCGCATGTAGAGCCGTCCGGCCCAGTGTTCCTCGTTGGTGCGCTCCTTGATCCCCACGGGCTGGCCGCCCGCGCGGACCTCAGCGACCGACGGTTTCGACATACTCAGCGACACTCCGCCCGATCTCGTCCTCGGAGAGGTTCAGGTGTTCCAGGATCGTGAACCGGCCGGGACGGGTGTCCGGCGCGAGGGCCACTGCCTTGGCGAACTCCTCCTGGGACAGACCCACGTCCGAGGGGACGATGGGCAGGTCGTGGCGGAGCAGGCAGTCGCGGATCTCTTGCATGCGCGGCTCGGACCAGCCCAGTCGGTCCACACGTAGGAAGGACGCGTACAGCGTCCCCAGACCGGCGAGCTCGCCGTGGTTGCTGGTGCCCGGGTAGAGCTGCGTGACCGCGTGCAGGATCTCGTGGCAGGCGCCGCTGGCGGGACGGCTGGAGCCGGCCACCGACATCGCCATGCCGGAGAGCACCAGGCCCTCGGCGAGCACGGTCAGGAACGCGTCGGACTCCACCGAGTCGGGACGGTGCAGGATCGCCTCGGCCGCGACACGGGCGAAGGTCACCGCCATGCCGTCGACCGGTTCGCCGTTGACGCGGCCGGCCAGTTCCCAGTCCTCGATCGCGGAGATGTTGCTGACCACGTCGCCGATACCGGAACGCACCAGGTGGGAGGGGGCCGCCTGGACGTAGTCGACGTCGATGACCAGGGCGATCGGCATGGTGACGCCGATCGACGGCTTGCCGCCCTCGTGCTCCAGGGAGCTCACCGGGGAGGCGATGCCGTCGTGTGCCAGGTTGGTGGCCACGGCCACCATCGGGATGCCCGCCATGGTCGCGGCGAACTTGGTCACGTCGATGGTCTTGCCGCCACCGATACCGGCCACGGCCTCGTAGGCACCCGAGCGCAGCTTCTTACCGAGGTCGGTGGCGGCATCCACGGTGCCTTCACTGACCTGGAAGACCTCGCACTGGGGCAGGTCGACGTCGTGCTCGATACGTTCACCCTGGCCGGGGCCGACCACGAGGGCGATGCGGCCCTCGGTGGCGATGCGGCGGTCGGCCAGGACGTCGCCGAGCCGGGCGATGGCCCCCCGGCGCACGTCGATGGCCAGGGGGGACTGCAGCATTCGGGCTAGTAGCGGCACGCGATCTCCCTCGCCTCGGCCAGGTCGTCGTGGTCGTCGACCTCGACCCAGTCGACGTCGCCGATGGGCGCGATGGAGAGCTTCTCCCCGCGGTTGACGAGCTCCTGGTAGCCGTCCTCGTAGTACAGCTGAGGGTCGCGCTCCCACGTCGCCTTGAGCGCGTCGGCCAGGCGGGCGTCCAGGGAGCTCTCGATGAGGGTGGCACCGATGTACTCGCCGGACGCGACGCCCGGGTCCATCAGCTTGGTGATGTTCTCCAGGTTCCCGGACTCGTCCAGGGTCACCTTCATCTCCTCGTCACCGAGCTTCTTGACGTTGTCGACCGCCAGGAGCAGCTCGGGGCCGCGGGCGGCCAGCAGCGTCTCCTCGACGCTCACCGGGTGCACGGTGTCGCCGTTGACGAGGAGGACGCCCTCGGAGAAGAACTCACGCGCGGTCCACAAGGAGTAGGCGTTGTTCCACTCCTCGGCCTTGTCGTTGTAGCTGAGGGTGATCTTGACGCCGTGGCGCTCCTCGAGGAGCTCCTTGCGTTCCTCGACGGCCTGCGCGGCGTACCCGACCACCACGACCACATCGGTCAGCCCGGCAGTTGCCAGGTTGCGCAGCGAGATGTCCATGATGGTCGTCTCACCGTCGACGGGCACCAAGGCCTTGGGCAGGGTGTCGGTGTAGGGACGCAGCCGGCGTCCTGCGCCCGCGGCGAGAACCATTCCGAGCATGAGGGCGTGTTCCTCCTTAGGTCGAGGAGGCGTCCACGCCTCCTCGGTCGTTGTGGCCGTCACGAACGTCGGTCACCGGTGTCGCGCTCCAGGTGCGCACGGACTCGCGGACGAGCAGTGCCACCAGGTACGCGGCGAGCAAGCCGTAGGCGGCCGTGAGCGACTCCAGCGCTCCCCCAGCGGCGACGACGAGCATGCGCCCGTCCCAGCCGAGGGCTGCGGCGCGTACCCGTCCGGGTCGGACCATACCGACCGCGGGTCGGGTGACGTCGTCGCGATGGTGGAGGACGACCGCCACCAAGAGTACGAACACCAGGGGACCGGGTACACCGGACGCCGACCCCAGAACCGTCAGGAATCCGTACTCGGTGAGGCGCAGCACGGGTGGGACGAGCCAGTCGAACCGTCCGTCGTGGGGGTGGCCCGAGGTCAGGCCGGACAGTAGCAGGGATGCGACCGGTGCGCACAGGGTAATGCCTGTCAGCCGCCCTTGGTCTGCAAGGAGGAGGATGCCGACGACGAGGGCGCCCGTGAGTGCGGTGAGCAGAGGTGGGAAGGCGCCCGGGGCGATCCTCCCCAGGAGGAGCCCGATGTGACTGTCATCACGGAGAAAGCGAAGGTCCGGCCTGCGTGGGACCGCCTCGCGCGCGGCCCCGCTCACCGCTGCTCCACCTGTTCCCCGGCGCCGACGAGTTCGCTCGTGACGGCGATCGCGCACCCGATGACGAGAGTGACGAAGGCGACCCGGGGGTCCCACACGAGGGTGGTGACCCCGATGACGAGGAAACGCACCGGCTGGGTGAAGGACAGCCAGCGGCAGGCGAGATCGGGCAGGGACACCACGGCGGCGACCGGCCCGTGCCCGGTGGCCTCCTCCTGCCGCACACGCGGAGCCGCACTCACGCGGCCGTCCCGCGCGCCGTCGGCTCCGAGCAGGCGGCCGGTGAGTTCGGGGTCGCCGTTGCCGGACCGGCGCGGGGCGGGGACCCCGAGCCCGCCGAGGAGCCCTCCAGGACTCCGCTGCGCGGGCACGGAGCCCCGGACCGCACTCCGCCCCTGGGCCAGGGCCGCCGGGGCCTTGCGGGCCACCAGGAGCGAGTTGCGCAGCGCCAGGGCGATGAGGGCGCCGGCCGCCCACGCCCAGGCCCCGGCGATGCCGGCGGCGACCGCACCCAGGGCCAGGCCCGTGTAGACGATGTACTCGCGCAGTTGGCCGAGCATGGTCACGAGCCACAGGGTCAGGGAGTCGCGGCGGTTGGCACTCATGGCCGCACCGACCGCGTCACAGCACAGGACCAGTGCGAGGAAGGCCGATCCCACCAGAGGCCCTTCGTCCCCCTCCTGGGTGAACCAGACGGCTGCGCCGAGAGCGACCAGCACACTGATCCGCGCCATGCCGGACCGGGTGACATGCCGACGCTCCAGAATGCGTGCGACCGCCCGTGCGGGTGAAGCGTGTGCCATGTCCGTGCCCTCCCAGATGTACCGAGGGACACGGTTGCTCACGCTGCGTGACCATTCAACGCCGACACGCGCACAAAGACGGGTAACCCCTGGTCAGAGGGTGTTTCGGACAGCCCACGACACACAGGAGCGCACCACCGGAACCCGGGGTGCGCTCGCTGGGTGTTTCGGAGGGGGACGGAAGCTACTGGCCGCCGTCGGGGGGATCGGGCTTCTTCCGGTCCGGCTTCTCGCCGCCCTCGGACTTCTTCCCGCCGCCCTCGGGCTTCTTCTCGCCCTCGGACTTCTTCTCGGCACGCTTCTTCTTGGCCTCGTCGCGCTTCTTGCGCTCCTCGATCTCGGCCTTGGTGTCCTCGTTGTAGGCCGTCAGCGCGGAGTCGATGTCGGTGTCCAGCGCCAGGCTGCCGTTGCGGATGTAGAGACCGCGGTTGCAGAACCGGCGCAGGTCCTTCTCGCTGTGGGAGACCAGGACCATCGTGCGCTCGTTGGCGAGCATGCGGTCGATGGCCGCGTAGCACTTGAGCTTGAAGGCCTTGTCACCGACGGCCAGGACCTCGTCCACGAGCATGATCGGGTGCTCGAGCTGCGAGATGAGCGCGAACCCCAGACGCACCTTCATTCCGCTGGAGTAGTGGCGCACCGGGGTGTCGACGAACTTCGGCTTGATCTCGGCGAAGTCGATGATCTCCTCGAAGCGCTCGTCGAGCTGTTTCTCGGTCATCCCGTGCAGGGAACCGACGAGGTACACGTTCTCGCGGCCGGTCAGGTTGTCGTTGAACCCCGCCCGCAGCTCCAACAGCGGTGCGACCTTGCCGTGCACGCTGACGTCGCCCTCGTCCGGGAGCAGCACACCCGCGATCATCTTGAGCAGCGTGGACTTGCCGGTTCCGTTCTTGCCGACGATGCCCACGCAGTCGCCCTTGGCGATTTCGAAGGACACGTCGCGCAACGGCCAGAAGTCATTGCCCTCGGCATTGGGATCGCGCTTGGTGCCATGGATGAACATCTCGCGCAGGCTGCGCTTGCGCCGACGGTTGACGGCGAACTTGACACCGAGGCCCTTGGCCTCGATGACCGGGCCAGCGCCATCCGTTTCGTAGGTGGAGGGCTGTGCCATCACAACTCCTTCAGGACGGACATCTCCAGACGGCGGAACGTCCAGTATCCGATGACCAGCATCAGGAACGAACCCACCACCGACGACCACAACGCGATCGCGGTCGGGGTCAATTCCGCGAAGTCAGCGAACCACACGGCCCGGTGCATCTCGAAGATACCCAGCAACGGGTTGAGCTGATAGACGACCTTGAGCCACTCGGGGATACCCGCTTGCAGCACCATGGTCGCCGGGTACAGGATCGCCGATCCGTAGAACAACAAGCGTGTGATGATACGCACCATACGCTCGACGTCGCGGAACATGACGTTGACCGAGGACAAGAACAAGGTCATGCCCAGACCGAACGCGAACTGCAGCAGGACTGCAGCCGGTAGCCAGACCAGCAACCCCATCACACTGAAGGAACCGCCCAGGACCACGACGAAGACCAGCAGCACCGGCAGGGTGAGCAGGTACTCGACGAACTTGGTGCCCACGGTGGCCATCGGGAAGATCTCCCGTGGCACCTTCATCGTCGTGATGAGCTTCCCGTGAGTGATCATCGCCCGGGGTGCCTCACTGAGCATCGCCCCGAACGAGTTCCACGGCAGGATGCCCGCCACCAGGAAGAGCAGGAACCCGCCCTGGGCCATGGCCTCCTCCGGCATCCCGCGCTCGGCCTGGAGGATCACTCCGAAGACGAAGAAGTAGACCATCGTCAGAGCCAACGGCTCCAACATGGTCCACGCGTACCCCAGTACGGACTGCTGGTACTTGACCTTCAGGTCACGCCGGACCAGGAGGCCGACGACCTTCCGGTGCTCCCAGACGGCCAGCGCCCTTGACGCCACCGCCACCTCCAAGGGTTGAGTTCTCTTCGTCCGGAACGCGATGCGCCGGACGGCCGCGTGCATGTGTCTTGCCTTGCGCGCACCAGGCCTCTGCACGCGGTCCGACCCACGGCAACGGCTTCCGGAAGCACGGGGGAGAGTGTGTCCGGGCGACCGGGGGAGTGTCACGGACCGCGCCCGGCTCCACGACCGAATCAGAGGAGGTCTGGACCGAGCACGCCATATCAGGCGTCCATCAGGGTACCGCCGTGAACGACGGGTCTCGTCCAACACCCGGCGCCCGATGTAGCGCCACGCCGGTGCCGGCGCTCCTTCCGAAGCACCCGACCGCCCGCCCTACCGCCGTTGCGGCGGCCTTCCCGGCGCGTTCGGCTAAGGTCTGTCCGGCAGATGCCTTCCGTCGGAGCCTGCCGAACAGGCCCTGGTCCCGGCCGGAACCGTGAACGACGTCGACGAAGGGGGCCACCATGACCGAACGGCCCAAGGTGATCGCGGCCGTCCTGGCCGGCGGAGTGGGTGCCCGGATGGCGGCTCCCTCCCCCAAACAGCTGCTCCCTCTGGACGGCAGGCCGATCATCGAGCACTCCGTGGCCGCTTTCGAGGCGTGCCCGGACGTCGACGAGATCCTCGTGCTCATGGTGGACACGCACGTGGGCCGGGTCGAGGACCTGGTCGCCGGTGCCGGGTTCGCCAAGGTCACCCGCGTGCTGGCCGGCGGCGCCACCCGCACCGAGACCTCGAACGCGGCGCTGGAAGCGATGTCCGGAGCCTCCGACGACGACCTCGCGCTCCTGCACGACGCGGCCCGTCCCCTGGTGCGGCCGGCCACGGTCTCGGNCCCCCCCCGCCGGCGACACCGTGGTCCGTGTCGCCCCCGGCCGGGCCGGTGGAGAGTCCATCGCGGACGTGCCCCCGCGCGCCGAGCTGCGCCGTATGCAGACCCCCCAGGGTTTCCGGCTCGGGGTGGCCCGCCGCGCCTACGGCCTGGCGATGGCCGACCCCGGCCTGGTCGCCACCGACGACTGCGGCGTGGTGCTGCGGTACCTGCCCGAGGAGGAGGTGCGGATCGTGCCCGGAGACGAGTCCAACATCAAGGTGACCAACCCCGGTGACGTGGAGATCGCAGAGACCCTGCTGCGCCGCGCCCACGCGCACCCGGCCGTGTCGGGGACCGTGTGATGGGCGGCGTCTTCGAGCCCACCGAGGTCATCGGCCACCGCGGCCTGGGACGCGGCGTGGTGGACGGACACCGGGAGAACACCCCGGATTCCTACGCGGCCGCCGCCGAAGCGGGTGCGGACTGGGTCGAGATCGACGTGCGCAGAACCGCCGACGACACCCTGGTGCTGTACCACGACGCCGCTCTGGCCGATGGGCGCGCCATCGTCGACCTGAGCGCCGCGGAGTGCGCCGAGGCGGGGCTGGCGGGCCTGCCCGAGGGGCTGGACGCCCTCCCCCGGGGCGTGGGCCTGGACGTGGATGTCAAGACCGTCATGGAGGACGCCGTGGACGCGCCGACCCGGCGCACGGTGTCTCTGCTCCTGCCCCACCTGCGCCGTGAGGCCCGGCGCCGCCGGGTCTTCGTGTGCTCCTTCGACCCGGGTCTGCTGCTGGCCGTGCGGGAGGGCGCCCCCGAGGTCCCGACCGCGTGGATGCCGTACGTACGCAACCCGGCCGACACCGCGATCCCCGGCGCGGTGGGCCTGGGCTGCCCGGTCGTTGCGGTCGACGCCCGTGCTCTCGGCCTGGAGGGCGAGGAGCCCCGCCCGGGCCGCCGCGCCTTGGAGCACACGGTCGAGATCGCGCACCGGGCCGGGCTGGAGCTCATATCGTGGTGCCCGGGCCCCGAGGACGCCGCGCGGTACGCCGCTGCGGGCATGGACGCGGTCGTGGTCGACCACGTGCCCGGAGCCCTGGCGGCGCTGCGCGGGCCACGCTGAACCGGGGGTTCAGATGCGGCGCAGGAGCTCGGTCTTCTTCGCCCCGAATTCTTCCTCGGACAACAACCCCTTGTCGCGGAGTTCACCGAGGCGTTCGATCTGGGCGTAGACCCAGTCGGTGTCGTGCCCGGTGCCGCCCGCGGGGGCCCGTGCTCCCGCGTCTGCCTCGTCGTTCGTGCCCTCTCCCCGGCGTGCGCGACCGGGAAGATCGACGCTCATGCGCGGGCCGGTCAGCGCCCCGACCGCGTTCTGGGCGGCCTCGCGCCACCACTCCGGGTCCTTGATGCCGGGCCGGTCGTCGATGTCGGCGCCGGAGGCCTCGCCCGAGCCCAGGCGGGCGCGGGCGGCCGCGTCCCGGGACCACAGGTGGGCAGTGACCGTGGCGGCCATGAGGAAGATCCGGTAATGGCCGTCGTCGTCCTCGTCCGCGCGCAGGATGTTGGGGTCGTGCTTGGGTTTGGCCGCTGCCCCCGCGGCGCTCTTGGCAGTGACCACCCGCAGGAAGGTCCACCCCCAGTCGTCCAGAGGCACGATCTCGACGCCGGTGATCTCGGAGAACGTGTACTCGCGCCGCTGTTTCCTGCGCTTGTACGAGCTCGCGTAGGAACCCGACCAGAGCAGGCGCAGCCCGTCCGGGTCCAGCACCGCCGCCCCCTCGCACGTGCTGATGTGCAGGGGCAGGCCGGGGGTCAGGCGCGTGGGCAGATACGGGTCCTGGGGGTCCGGGGCCTGCTCGGCGGCGAAGCGCATCTGGTCGGCGAGGTACTCGGCCACCAGTTCGGTACGGACCGGACCGGTCAGGCGGAAGGGCTGGAGTTTGGGGTCGAGCTGGGACCCGACGGCCAGGTAGGGGTCGGTGCGCTCACGAAGGCGCAGGGAGAGCACCCAGCCCTTCTTCCGGCCGGCCTTGGGCTCGAACTCGACCGATTCCACCGCCGAGACGGGCACGCTCAGGGAACCCAGCTGTTTGAGCAGCGGGCTCCTGAACCAGCCCTTGGTCTCGTACCGGATCTCGATCGTCTCGCCGTCGAAGTTCCAGACGGCCTCGTTCCCGTGCAGGTCGTCCATTCCCACCCTTTCCGTGCTTCACCCTCTGCTTAGCAGAAGAGCGGGCGCGGCGGCAGGGCACGGGGTTGAAAGGCCGGTTCCGGCCGGGCCCGGTCGTCGACGAAGCGGGGTCAGCTCTGGGCGGCCTGCGCGGTGCGCGAGTCCGCTCCCAGGCTCGGCGGGCTCGTGATGAACCCGGTACCCCACGACATGTGCATGGTGGCCAGTGCCACCGGGATCATCGGCCGGGACGCGGCCGGAAGCCCTCGGCCCAGCGGCAGCGTCGCCGCGGTCACCAGGGCCGCGTAGGCGGCGGGGACCAGCCACAACGGCCACCACAGGAACCCGCCGACCAGGCCGGCCAGGTTGCCGGCCACGGCCACCGGCGGGGCCAGGTAACGCAGGTTGATGGTGCCCTTGTGCTGGCGGGCGACCACGTGCCGCCAGCGTCCGTAGTGGAAGTACTGCTTGGCGAGCAGGCGCACGGTGCGGCGGGGCCGGTAGGTCACGCGCATGCGCGGCTGGAACCAGACGGTGCCGCCGGTCTGCCGGATGCGGTGGTTCATCTCCCAGTCCTGGGCACGGAGGAACGCCTCGTCGTAACCCTCCACGCGTTCCAGGGCCGACCTCCGGAACACCCCCAGATAGACGGTGTCGGCTGGGCCGCCCTCGCCGCCGGTGTGGAAGCGGGCGTTGCCGACACCGATCTTGGAGGTCATCGCGGCCGCCACGGCCTTCTCCCAGGAGGTGACGCCCTCGGCGGCCATGATCCCGCCGACGTTGTCCGCGCCGGTCTCCTCCAGGGTCTCCACGGCCACCCTCAGGTAGTCGGAGGGCATCATCGCGTGCCCGTCGATGCGGGCGACGACCTCGTGGGAAGAAGCTCCGATGGCGGCGTTGAGCCCGGAAGGGGTCTTACCGGAGGGGTTGTCGACGACCGTGACACGCGGATCGGCGGAGGCGATACCGTCGGCGACCTCGCGGGTGCGGTCCTGCGAGGGCCCAACGGCGAGCACGATCTCCAGTTCACCGGGGTAGTCCTGTTCCAGGACGTGTTCCACCGCCGCGGCGAGGTGGTGCTCTTCGTTGAGAACGGGCATGACGACGGAGACGGAAGGCCAGGACACAGGTACTTCCCAGGATCAAGACATGTCGGGACGCTTCAACGGTACTGCACACACGAAGCCGGACAGCACGGGACGGAGAGGCCCGCAAGCACCCTCCCCACGCTCCTCTCCAGGGCACACCGTCCACGGATTCCGGACTTCCGTCGAACCGTCACGCGCCGGTGTGCGTCTGACCAAAGGGGCCACAACACGCCGAGCATTGACATCCTGCTTCCTTCGGGGAATCGGGTGACAACCTAGGGAGAAGAAGACCGTTGACGGGGTTGGGACGGGGATGTCGATGAGCGACGACCACGCCGGACGCCAGGAGTCGGCGGGCGAGTTCCGGCGCGAACACTCACGGCCCCTGCCCCCGCACGAGCGACGTTCCCCCCGCAGCGGGCGTCTCATCGTCCCCTCGGCCGCCGTGCGCCGCCGCCGCACCGCCCTCGCGCTCATGAGCGCTCTGTCGGTCCTGGTACTGCTGGCCTCGGGGGTCTCCTGGGGCGCCACAGCATGGGTCTCGGGCAACATCAACCGCTCCGACGTGTTCGGCGGGCTCGCCGAGGACGAGCGCCCCGAGAACGAGACGGGGGCGCTGACGTTCCTGGTCATCGGCTCCGACGGACGCGAGGAGATGAGCAGCGAGGACCAGGACGCCCTCAGTGTGGGGTCCACCCCCGGTGAGCGTTCCGACACGATCATGCTGGTGCACCTCAACCACGAACGCGACCGGGTCACCGTCGTGGGTGTGCCCCGCGACCTGTGGGTGGACGTGCCCGGTGAGGGCAAGGACAAGATCAACGCCGCCTACGCCTACGGCGGTCCGCAGAAGTCCGTGCAGACCGTGGAAGCGGTGACGGGTGTGCGCATCGACCACTACGTCGAGGTGGACTTCACCGGGTTCGTGGACGTGGTCGATGCCCTCGGCGGCGTGGAGGTGTGCCTGGAGGAGCCGATCGAGGACCCCAAGGCCCAGCTCGACCTGGAAGCCGGCACCCACGAGGTGGACGGCGCCGAGGCGCTGGCCTTCGCGCGCACGCGTGCGACCGCCCGCGGCGACCTGGACCGGATCGACCGCCAACAGCAGGTGGTCGCGGCGATGATGGACCGGGCACTGAGTACCGAGACCCTCTCGGAGCCGACCAAGCTCGCCTCGTTCCTGGACAGCTCCCTGTCGTCGCTGACCGTGGACGAGGGCCTGGACACCGCCGCCCTCAACGATCTGGGCCACCAGATGCGCGGCCTGGACCTGTCCGCGGTGGACTTCGCCCAGGTGCCCGTCGCCGACATGGAACATTGGACCGACCGCGGCGACGTCGCAGTGCTGTGGGACGAGCCGGCCGCCCGCGACCTGTTCGCCGACATCCGGGCCGATCGCCCGATCGGTGGTGAGGAAGAGGCAGCCGGGGAGGAAGGGGAAGACGGCGGTCCGAGCCCGTCGGAGGTCCCCGTGCGGGTCTTCAACGGCACCGCGAGCCCTGGTGTCGGTGCCGAGCTGGACACCCAGCTGTCCGAGGCCGGGTTCGAGCTGACCGGGGAGGCCGAGAACTGGACCAGCCGGGACCTGACCGGCACCGAGGTGCGCCACAGCCCCGAGATGGCCGAGGAAGCCGCCTACGTGTCCGGGATGATCCCCGATTCCGAAGCTGTTGAAGACGAGACCCTGAACGGTGAGCTCCAGATCGTGATCGGGTTCGACTACACGACGTTCGACATTCCAGAGGCCGAGGTCGAGGACGAATCGGCGGAGGAGTCCCCTTCCGGGTCGCCGGACGACGGATCGGCCGCCGCCTCGACCGCCGAGGACAACATCTGCTCGTAGGAAGGTTCCCCGTGCTCCGCCATCTGGCCGGCCTCCTCATCGGCGCCGTTCTGGCCCCGGCCCTGTGGGCTGCGGTCTCCTGGTCGGCCGAACTCCTGCCGCGGCTGTCCGAGGGCCAGGTCACCTTCACGACGGTCTCCGCGGGTGTCCTGCTCGGGGTGGCCGGTGCGGTCGGCGCCGGACTGGTCGCCACGCGTGTCTCCCCGATGGTCGCGGCCACCAGCGGTCTGCTGCTGGCCGCGACCGCTCTGTGGCCGGTGGTGGCGCCGCAGACGACGGAGCCGGCGTTGGGCTGGCTCAATTCGGAGAGTTTCCTGTACCCGTCCGGCCCCGGTCTGACGGTCGCCCTGCCGTTGGGGGTCCTGCTGTTCGGCTCGGCGCTGACCCCCATGCGTTGGCGGGCGCTCCACGACGTGCCCGACCGTGCGGAGCGGGGTCGATACCGGGCGGCCCCTCCGGAGGATCCGATGGAGGAGCCGGACCTCGAGGGCCGGGGAGCGGTCGGCGACACGCTCCCCGAACCGCCGGCGCAGCCCGTTCCGTACGATCCGCCGCCCGGCAGCGGCCTGGCGGGCGACCCCGAGAAGACCACGACCCCGTTCCGGCGTGGCGAGGGCGGGGCGTCCTGGACCCCGTTGGACGATGAAGCAGGACAGAACAGGTTCTACCGCGGCGACCGGCCTTGAGAGCGCCCGGTGGACCGAACCACAGCACCCGCCGGTAATCTGAGCGACTGACGTTCAAGCCGTGTT
This sequence comes from Nocardiopsis xinjiangensis YIM 90004, assembly GCF_000341145.1. Lineage (GTDB taxonomy): Bacteria > Actinomycetota > Actinomycetes > Streptosporangiales > Streptosporangiaceae > Nocardiopsis > Nocardiopsis xinjiangensis. Next base: position 47,344 of record NZ_ANBE01000009.1, on the reverse strand, counting down.
CGGTCACACGCCATTCCGCGGCGCATAAGGTGATGCCCCGCCTCGGTGGGGTCACCCGACCACCACAGCTCAGATGTCCGTTTTACTCCTTTCACGTGGGTGCTGGGTCGGTCGAACGGGCACAAGAAGCACACGAGCGGGACAGTAAGGAAGAAGGGACACCACCAGTGGTCGAAGCAGAACGTATGCGTGTCTCGGTCATCGGGACCGGATACCTCGGTGCCACCACCGCTGCGTGCCTCGCCGAGATGGGTTTCGAGGTCCTCGGCGTCGACGTCGACGAGGCCAAGGTGGAGATGCTGCGCCAAGGCCGCATCCCCTTCTTCGAACCCGGCCTGGACGAGCTGCTCACCGAGAACCTGCCGAGCGGTCGGCTGCGTTTCACCACCTCCTTCGCCGAAGCGGCCGAGTTCGCCGACCTGCACCTCATCTGTGTGGGCACACCGCAGCTCGACGAATCCGGCGCCGCAGACCTGAGTTACGTCAACTCCGCGGTCGACCAGCTCGCCCCGCACCTGCACCGCCCCACCGTGGTCGTGGGCCGCTCCACCGTCCCGGTCGGCACCGCCGCGACCCTGTCCGCCCGCCTGTCCGCGCTCGCGCCGGTCGGCGCGGAGGCCGAGCTCGGCTGGAGCCCGGAGTTCCTGCGCGAGAGCTTCGGCGTCAAGGACACGCTGCACCCCAACCGCATCGTCATCGGCACCGACTCCCCGCGGGTGGAGAAGGCCGTGCGCTCCCTGTGGCAGCAGCAGATCGACGAGGGCGTGCCCTTCCTCGTGACCGACCTGCAGACCGCCGAGCTGGTCAAGGTCTCGGCCAACGCGTTCCTGGCCACGAAGATCTCCTTCATCAACGCCATGGCGGAGGTCTCCGAGGCCGCCGGCGCCGACGTCATGAAACTGGCCGAGGCGCTCTCCCACGACGACCGCATCGGCGGCAAGTTCCTGGGACCGGGCCTGGGCTTCGGCGGCGGATGCCTGCCCAAGGACATCCGTGCGTTCATGGCCCGCGCCGACGAACTGGGCGTGGAGCCCGCACTGTCCTTCCTGCGCGAGGTCGATGCGATCAACCAGCGCCGGCGCGCTCGCACCATCGACATCGCCCGCCAGCTCATCGGCGGCAACTTCGCCGGACGCACCATCACCGTGTTGGGGGCGGCGTTCAAACCCAACTCCGACGACATCCGCGACTCGCCCGCGCTGGACGTGGCCTCCACGATCGCGTCGCTGGGCGCGCACGTGACCGTCTACGACCCGCAGGCGATGGATCGGGCCCGCGAGGAGCACCCGCAGCTCAACTACGCGCCCAGCATGATGGAGGCGGCCCAGGGAGCCGACGTGGTGCTGCTGCTCACCGAGTGGACGGAGTTCCGGGAGGCCAACCCCGAGAAACTGGCCGAGGTGGTCACCCAGCGCAAGATCGTGGACGGGCGAAACGCCCTCGACCCCACGTACTGGCGTTCCTCCGGCTGGACCTACCGGGCGCTGGGCCGCCAGTAGCCACGACCCGCCGGCCAGGGCCGGGCTCCGACCTCCGCGGTCGGGCCCGGCCCTTCGCGCGCCCTCACACGGCAGCGGGTTCGTCCGGATCGGTGTCCGCCGGTTCCCGGCCCGTGCCCGCGGGCAGCCGGCGCAGGGACACGGCGGCGACGAGGGCGACGCACAGCAGGGTGCCGGCTCCGGCCGCCGCAGCGGTGACCACACCCGAGGTGTAGGCGTCGAAGGCGGTGGCCAACAGGGAGGCGGCCTCCTGGGGTGGCAGATGTGCGGCCGTGGACGCGGCACCGGCGACGTTCTCGGCGGCGGCCCGGCCCGCGTCGGGTGCGGCGCCGGTCATCGTGTCGCGGTAGACGGAGGTCGCGACGGTCCCCAGCGCGGCGATACCCAGGGCCGCGCCCAGCTCGGTGCTGGTCTCCGAGACCCCTGCCGCGGCACCGGCGCGCTCGGGCGGGGCGGTGGCCAGGATCAGGGTGTTGGCGAGAGTGGCCACGACACCGATACCCAGGGTCAGGACGGTGTAGCCGCCGATGAAGACCGCGATGTGGGTGTCGGCGCCGACCGCGGCGACGGTACCGAAGCCGGCCGCACCCGTCAGGAGCCCCGCAGGCATGAGGACGGCAGGGCGCACCCGCCCGGCGAGGGCACCCGCGAGGGTGGCGCCGAGGACGGTCCCGAGCACGGTGGGCAACGCGTACAGGGCGGCGAAGAGCGGACTCAACCCGTGCACGACCTGCAGGAACGTGAAGGTGAGCAGGCCGAGCCCGGCGACGGCGAAGGACACCGCGGTGTTGCTCAGTACCGAGGCGCTGAAGGTCGGCCTGGTGAACAGCGAGACGTCCACGAGCGGGGCCCGGGCACGGCGCTGGCGCAGGACGAACAGGATCAGGGCCACGGCACCGACCACGAGCACCACCGCCCCGGTCCCGTCGACGCCGTGTTCGACGAAGCGCTTGGCCGCCTGCACCAGGGCGATGACGGCCACGAGGGAGGCCGCCGCCCCGGGCAGGTCGAAGGCGGCCCGGGCAGTGCCCCGGTACTCCGGCAGCAGGAAGGGCCCCGCGGCCAGGAGCACGGTCATGACCGGCAGGTTGACGAGGAAGACCGAGCCCCACCAGAAGAACTCCAGGAGGGCCCCGCCGATGACGGGCCCGACGACCGCGCCGCCCGCGAAAGCGGCGGTCCACATGCCCACGGCGACGCGGCGCTGGTCCGGGTCGGTGAACATCACGCGGATCAGGGAGAGCGTGGACGGTGCCAGGGTCGCGGCGCCGAAACCGAGCAGGACACGGCCGGCGATGAAGAACTCCGGGGTGGGCGCCGCCGCGAGCAGGGCCGAGGCGGCGCCGAAGGCGAGGGCGCCCACGAGGAGCAGGCGCCGACGGCCGACGCGGTCGCCGAGCGCGCCCATGGTGATGAGCAGTCCGGCCAGGACGAAACCGTAGACGTCCATCATCCACAGCCACTGGGTGGCGGTGGGATCGAGGTCCTCGACGACGGCGGGTGCGGCGACGAAGAGGACCGAGATGTCCATGGAGACGAGTAGGGCCGGAAGGAGCAGGAGCAGGGCGCCGAGCCAGGTACGGGTCCCGGCGCGTTCCTGGTGTCGCGTATCCATGGAATTGATCGTACGTCCGTCAAAATCAGCGGTCAATATGTACGTACGTCCAAGAGTGCTAGAGTTCCGTTCATGAGCCAACGTGAGGACCTGCTCGCCGGCGCGAAGAAGTGCCTGGCGGAGAAGGGCTACGGGAAGACGACCGCGCGGGACATCGCCGCCGCCTCCGGCGCACACCTGGCCTCGATCGGGTACCACTTCGGGTCGAAGGACAAGCTCATGAACACCGCGGTCATCGAGGCGACCGGCGACTGGGGCGACATCTTCGAAAGTGCCCTGCGGGCCTCCCGCTCCGAACGGCCGGACCAGCGCGTGCGCGTCCTGCTCACGACACTCTTCGCGAGCATGCCCGAGCACCACGACCTCATGGTCGCCGGGGTCCAGGCCTTCGGCCAGGCACAGTTCGACGACGACATCGGAGCACCACTGCGCGAAGGACTGCACGAGGCCCGCAGGGAGATGGCGGCCCTGCTCCTCGACCTCTCCCCCGCAGAGGTCGGCGACGCCACAGCCGCCGGCCTGGGCTCGATCCTCTACAACCTCGTCACCGGCTACGTCCTGCAGTACCTCGTCGAACCCGAGGGACTTCCCAGCCCCGACCAGGCCGTCGAAGGGCTGCGCCTGCTCGTGCAGCCCGACCCCGCCTGAGGCCGGACCTCAGTCGGCGGTGTCGCCGAGACGGGTGAAACTCTCCCCGGAACGCATGCGTGCCAGTGCCGTTGCGCAGTAGGGCACCAGGTTCCCGGGAAGGGCCCCGAAGGCCCACCAACGGATCTGCGCATGCTTGTGCGGTTCGCGGTTGTACGGCACACCCGACCACCGGTGGCTCACGAAGAAAGCGTGCTCCCACTCCCCCACGGCACTTCTCTGGTGGACGACGTGGCGCAGGGACAGATCGTCCGACGCGGGCGTGACCCCGAGCTCCTCCCCGCTCTCCCGGAGCGCCGCCGCCACGAGTTCCTCACCGGGTTCGGCCTTGCCGGCGACCCCTGCGTGCCACAGACCGGGGGCGAAGGCCGCCGACGGCCCCCTCAGAGTGAGCAGGACACGGTCTTCCCACAACAGCAGTACGTGGACGCTCATACGCATGTGCCGATCGTGGCACCTTCCGGGCCGTTCGTGTTTGACTACGTTCCGTCATCGTTCGAATACACAGCTCTCGTCGAGAGGGAACCACCGTGAAGCTCTCCACCCGCTCCCCGGCCGTGTGCGCCGCACTCCTGGCGGCCGTCCCGGTCCTGGCCGCGACCGCCCCGGCCCACGGCGACACCGCGCCCGGCAGCATCGAGGACTGCCCCGTCCAAGCTTTCCCGCCCTCTCAGGAGGACCGGGAACGGTACGTGTGCGGCGACCCGCGGTTGGGCCCCCTCGAATTGCCCGAGGAGGGCCCGGTCGCCGAGCTCACCCGCACCTACGAACCCTTCGGCGGGCAGAGCCCGAGGGGATTCCTCCACACCTGGCGCACGGACGGCGACACCTGGGGCTACCCGGACCACGACGGGTTCGTCGTCGAGGACGGCACACCCGTCACAGACACGGTGGATCTGGAGGAGGGCGAGCTCCTCGACCGCTTCGGGTCCCCCTACGGCACGTTCTTGGCACCCGCCGGCGCACCCTTCGAAGAGCGCGCCCTGCCGCCGGACTCCCTCAACACCTGGCCCCAGGGCAACGAGCACAACTACTCCTGCTACGAGGTCACAGCGGATCTCGAGGCGCTCGTCGGCCCCATCGCACCGCACTTCGAGCAGCCCGGCGGCGGCGAACAGGTCCTGGTTCCGGCCGAGGGCCTGCCGGAGGTGGACGCCGCCCCCTACGCACCCGTCGCTGACCTGATCAACGCCGACTACCTGCAGGAACGCTCCGCCGAGGCGTGTGTCGACCACTCTCCGCGGGTGCGGCGCTGACCTCCTCCGACACGTCCCGGGCCCGGGACGTGCGCCCCGGGCCCGCAAGGGTTCAACGGATCAGAACCCGAACCCGGCCGTACGGTCGGCGTCGGCGACCTCACGCCGCAACCGCTCACCCTTGGCGTGGGCCTGCGACTTCAACTCCTCCTGGAACCGGGCCATGCGCTCGGTCAGGTCGGGGTCCCGGGCCGCCAGCATCCGCACGGCCAGGAGACCGGCGTTGCGGGCCGCGCCGACCGCGACCGTGGCCACCGGGACCCCGGCGGGCATCTGCACGATGGACAACAACGAGTCCATCCCGTCCAGGTGCTTGAGCGGGACGGGCACACCGATGACCGGGAGGGTCGTCACCGACGCGAGCATGCCGGGCAGGTGGGCGGCACCGCCGGCCCCGGCGATGATCGCCTCGAGCCCGCGTCCGGCGGCCTCGCTGCCGTAGGAGATCATCTCGTTCGGCATCCGGTGTGCCGAGACGACGTCGGCCTCGAAGGGGACACCGAACTCGCGCAGGGCGTCGGCGGCCTCGCGCATCACCGGCCAGTCGGAGTCCGACCCCATCACGATGCCCACGGTGGGCTGTTTCTCGGTGGTCACTGCTGGTCTCCTCGCAGATAGGCGGCGGCATCGCGGGCACGCTCCAGGAGGTCCTGGTGGTCCTCCCCCATCACGGTGACGTGCCCGATCTTGCGGCCCGGACGCACGTCCTTGCCGTAGAAGTGCACCTTCACCTCGGGATCCTTGGCCATGACGTGCAGGTAGCGGCTGTAGACGTCGGGGTCCTCGCCACCGAGCAGGTTGGCCATCACGGTGAAGGAGGCATTGGTGCGGGGCGAACCCAGCGGAAGGTCCAGGACGGCGCGCAGGTGCTGCTCGAACTGGGACGTGTGCGCACCCTCGATGCTCCAGTGGCCGGAGTTGTGCGGGCGCATCGCGAGCTCGTTGACGAGCACCCCGTCGGCGGTCTCGAACAACTCCACCGCGAGGAGCCCGGTCACCTCGAGGGCATGGGCGATCTCGATGGCCAGCTGTTGGGCACCGGTGGCCTTGTCCTCCGACAGGCCCGGTGCGGGCGCGAGCACCTCGTGGCAGATGCCGGCGCGCTGCACGGTCTCCACGACCGGGTAGACCGCGACCTGGCCGTGCGGGGAACGGGCGACCTGGACGGCGAGCTCACGGGAGAAGGCGACCTTCTCCTCGACCATCAGCGGCACCTCCTCGGCGGCCGCGCGGGCCACGACCTCGTGGGCCTCCTCGGCGCCGTCGACCAGCCACACACCCTTGCCGTCGTAACCCCCGCGTGCGGCCTTGAGCACGACCGGCCAACCGGTCTCCTCGGCGAAGGCGGCCACGTCGTCGAGGGCGGCGACGGCGCGCCACCGGGGGGACGGGGCGCCCAACTCACGCATGCGGGTGCGCATGCGGAGCTTGTCCTGGGCGAAGCGGAGAGCGTCACTGCTCGGACGCAGCAGGCCGCCTGCCCCCTCGACCGCGCGCAGGACGGGTTCGGGCACGTGTTCGTGGTCGAAGGTGACCACGTCGCGGTCCTTGGCGAAGGCCAGGACGTCCTCCGAGCCGCGGTCGTCGCCCAGGGCGACGTCACCGCACACCAGGGCGGCGCTGTCGGACGGGTCGGCCGCCAGGACCGAGAAGTGCACGCCCAGGCCGATACCGGCCTGATGGGTCATGCGGGAGAGTTGGCCACCGCCCACCATGCCGACACGGGGGACGGTGCGGTTACGCTCGCTCACAGTTCCTCAGCTCATGCTCGACGCCGCGGTGACGGGGCGGTTCCGCTCCGGGTGGAACCCGGCCCGAAGGCTCGGAACCCGCGGCCGGGGTCGACAGGGTTCCCCCTCGTTAGAGTCTAGGACGTGCACAGAGGGGAAACCGAAGCGCCCACTGTGCCGAGGGCCGTCGGAACGCCAGGCAGTACCCCTTACGGAACGAGCGGAGGCCGTCCGTGCGTCACTTCCTCGAGAACCACCCCCGGGCGGCGAAGCTGGCGGGAGAGATCGCCCGTTTCGGCTCCGTGGGTGCCGTGGCGTACGTGGTGCAGCTGGGCGTGACCAACCTGCTGTGGGCCCTGACCGGCCTGCCGGTCATGACGGGCCAGGTCATCGGCACCGTCTGTTCCATCGCGGTGGCCTTCGCGGGCAACCGCTTCTGGACCTTCGCCTCTCGCGCGCGGACCGGCTACGGACGCGAGACGGTGCTGTTCCTGGCGATGAACGGTGTCGGCATGCTCGTCCAGCTGGGGTGCCAGGCCTTCTCCCTGTACGTGCTCGGGTTCGACGGCCCCCTCGCGCAGAACATCGCAGGCAACGTCGTAGGTGTCGGTCTCGGCACGCTGTTCCGGTTCTTCTCGTACCGCACGTGGGTCTTCCCCGAGCGGTCGGGACCGGAGCCGTCCCCCGGCCCGGGCGGAACCGGCGACGGCGCTGCGCGGAGGAGCGCGTGAGCCGCCCGCCACGCGGACTCACCCTGGCTCGGATCCTGGCCCCGGCGGCGGCACTGGTGTGCTTCGTACTGCCGTTCTACGGGCTCGCGGGCGCGCATCCGTCTCCGGAGAGCCTGACCGGGTTCGAGGTGCTCGCGCTGGCACCGTCGGGCGCCCCGGTCCCGGGTCCGGGCCCGGTGGCCGTTCTGGTGGTGGCTGCGGCGGCTCTGGCATTCGTGGGCCTGCGTAGACCGTCGATCCTGATGGTGCTCATGGGCCTGTTGGTGACCGTCTCGGCGACCGCGATGGTGGTGCAGCGCCAGAACGCCCTGCAGGCCATGGCCCCGGGACAGAACCTGCCGGGGTACTGGTTGTCGGTGTCGTTGCTGGTGGCCACGGTGTTCGCGTCGCTGGCCGAACTCCTGCACACGGACGTGGGCGGGGAGTTCGGCGGCCAAGACGGTGAGGGGCCGGTCAAGGACTGACCCGGCTCACCCCGTGACGGCGCGCGGAGACCACGACCAGCAGCGTGAACAGACCGGCCTGCACGACGGTGAACACGAACCCGAAGGGGGTACCCGCGCCCGGCGGCAGCCCGGCCCCGACCACGGCGCCGGTCCCGATCTCGTCGATGCGGCCGTCGTAGACGACCAGGGTGTACTGCACGAGGCTGTTGACCAGGTGGAGTCCGACCGCGGCCTCGATACCGCCGGTACGCCAGGTCAACCAGGCCATCGCCACGCCCAGCACGGCGAGGGCGGCGGTGGTCCACACGTTGCCGGGGTGGCCCGCCGCGTACAGACACGCGAACAGGGTTCCGGCCGCGAGGATCGCCGGCCAGGGCGAACGCAGCACACGCGCGGCGGCGCTGGTGCTCTCCCGGGGCACGAGCGACCCGACGAGTTGCATGACCATGCCGCGCAGGGTCACCTCCTCCGCGGCGGCCTGGAAGGGCACGACGAGGAAGATGACCAGCAGCGCCCCCAGGAAGACCCCGGTCCCCGATACCGCGACGGACGAGACCGCCTCGGGCGCGGTACCGGCCACGAGGGTGTCGGAGAGCGCCCAGGACAGCAGCAGACACAGCGCCACGGGCCCGAGGGCCAACACCAGGCAGCGGACCAGCCAGGACCACCGGAGCGTGCCCTCGACCGACATCAGGGAACCGAGGCGGCGCCACTGCACCACGCGCACCAGGAAGAAGACGATCGGCATGAGCAGCGCCGTGGACGCGAGTCCGAAGGCGAGCGTGGCGATGGCACCGATACTCATCGAGTCCGGGGCGAGCCCGCTGCCGCCGATGACCGAGACGATGGTCATCGCCAGAACCACGCCCATCCACAGGACGGACAGCAGGAGGGCGAAGACCAGCAGCGTCAGCGGCGCCATCCACCAGCGCGACCGTGTGGTCCGGGCCAAGGTGTGGTAGGACTCACCGGACGGAACCTCCGCGGGCGCGAAGGCGCTGGTGCGCACCGGCCGCGGGGGTGGCCAAGCCCACACCCCCGAGTCCGTGTCGACCTCAGGATGTCCCCCGGGTGGGGTCAGCCTGCCACCGGGCGGGTCGGCCCAGTCCTGATCCTGCGGATACCGCCCGTCGACCGGCCCCTCGACCCCCTCCGGGGCAGCGGGCCAGGACGAACCAGGCGGTGGCGGCACATTTCCCATCGTGCGCCGAGGCTACTATCCGGCGGTGTATTGCCAGTGTTAAGACCGCGCCGTTACCACCTGCGCACGCAGCGGACCCGCCCCCACGGCCTCGGCCATGTCGGACGTCCCGGACACCCAGGGCGCGGAATAGGGGTATGCGCCGCCCTCGTTGGGAACAATGGTCCGTGCGCGGGCTGTGCACAGACCTGTTCCCCGTCCCGCTGACCTACGATTGGGTACATGTCCTCCACACCATCCACCGAGCAGGTGCACAAGGCCCTGACCACGGTGCAAGACCCGGAGATCCACCGACCCATCACCGACCTGGGCATGGTCAAGAGCGTCGACGTCGCTGACGACGGTGCCGTGCACGTGGGGATCTACCTCACGGTGGCCGGTTGCCCCATGAAGGGGCGAATCGAGAACGATGTGTCCGAGGCCGTGCGCACCGTCGAGGGCGTCCGTCATGTGACGGTCGAGCTCGACGTCATGAGTGACGAACAGCGCAAGGACCTGCAGACCAAGCTGCGTGGCGGCCAGGCGGAGAAGGAGATCCCCTTCGCCAAGCCGAACTCGCTCACCAAGGTCTACGCCGTCGCGTCCGGCAAGGGCGGCGTCGGCAAATCCTCCGTGACCGTGAACCTCGCCGCCGCCATGGCCGCCGAGGGCCACAAGGTCGGCGTGGTCGACGCCGACATCTACGGCCACTCCGTGCCCCGCATGCTCGGTGCGTCGGACTTCCCGACCAAGGTCGAGGACATGATCCTGCCGCCGACGGCGCACGACATCAAGGTCATTTCCGTCGGAATGTTCACGCAGGGCAACCAGCCGGTGGTCTGGCGCGGTCCGATGCTGCACCGGGCGCTCCAGCAGTTCCTGTCCGACGTCTTCTGGGGTGACCTGGACGTCCTGCTCATGGACCTGCCCCCGGGCACAGGCGACATCGCCATCTCCGTCGCCCAGATGCTGCCCAACGCCGAGCTGCTCGTGGTCACCACGCCGCAGCAGGCCGCCGCCGAGGTCGCCGAGCGCGCCGGTGCGATCACCGCACAGACGCACCAGCGCATCGCCGGTGTCATCGAGAACATGTCCTACTTCCTCCCGCCGGAGGGTGGCGAGAAGCTGCACCTCTTCGGTGAGGGCGGCGGTCAGCGCGTCGCCGACGCGCTGTCCAAGACGCTGGGGACCCAGATCCCACTGCTGGGCCAGGTTCCGCTGGATCCTCGCGTGCGCGAGGGCAGCGACGCCGGCGAGCCCTTGGTACTGAGCGAGCCCGACAACGAGGTCAGCAAGATCATCAACGAGATGGCCGGGAATCTGGTCGGCAAGCCCCGCGGACTCGCGGGCATGCAGCTGGGGATCTCCCCGGCAGAGCGCTGACCCGGTCCTCCTTCCTCCATCCGCGACGTGGCGCCCGTGCACACCGAGGAGTGTGCGCGGGCGCCACGTGTACGGGGTGTCATTCCTCCGAGGACCCCAGGGTGACCATGGTCGAGTCGTTGCCGCCGTCGCGTTCGTAACCGACCTCGACCTCCTCGCCGGGCCCGTAGTCGCGCAGCATCGCCATGAGTTCCTGGCCGGAGCTGAGGCGCCGGTCGTCGAACTCCACGAGCACGTCCCCGGCCTCCAGCCCCGCCTCGTCTGCCGGTCCGCCGGCCTGCACCCCGTCGTCGTCGATGACCGCGCCGGCGATGGGGCTCTCGGTGTCCAGGGCGACCCCGAGGTCGGCGTACTCCTCGTCGGACTCCCCGCCGTTCTCGACGAGGGAGGAGACGACCCCCTCGGCGTCGGCCGAGGGCACCGCGAACCCGAGGCCGATGTTGCCCTGGGGTTCACCCGTCATGCCGTTCATCGTGACGATCATGGAGTTCACGCCGATGACCCGGCCCCGGCCGTCGACGAGCGGGCCGCCGGAATTGCCGGGGTTGATCGCGGCGTCGGTCTGGATGGCGTAGAACTGGCTGCCGCCCTCCTCCGAGCCCACCGGCCGGTCCAGGGCACTGATGATGCCCTGGGTGACGGTGCCCGCGAGGCCCAGCGGCGCACCGATGGCGATGACCTCGTCACCGACGATGGCCTGCTCGGAGTCGCCGAACTCCAGCGGCTCGACCTCGTGCGGGTCCTCCAGGTGCAGCACCGCCAGATCGTACTCCGGCTCGGTGCCCACGATGGTGGCCTCGGAGGTGCTTCCGTCGCTGTACTCGATGTGGACGCCCTCCTCCAACGGTTCGGCGACGTGGTGGTTGGTGACGACGTAGCCGCCCTCGATCACGAAGCCGGAACCCGTGGCGGGGATCCGGGGATCGGCGCTCATGATGTGCACGACGCTGGGGCTGACCCGCTGCGCCACACCCGCTGTGGTGCCGGGGTCGCGTTCGGGCGCCTCGGGCGGCGGCTCGTTCATCTGCGGCGATTCACCCTGCTCCTCTTCGGCACCGCCTCCCGCAGGGCCGAGTACGGTCCCGGCGAGACCGCCGGCCCCTCCGGCGATGAGGGCGACCACGAGCATGCCCGACAGCGCCATCCAGGCTGGGATCCCACGGCGCCCGCGGGGCGCTCCCCCGCCCTCGTGCTGTGCCTGGGGGCCGGGGGCGTGGGGTGGCTGCCCACCCGCACCGACCGGGATCTGGGCGGCAGGGACGGCCCCGGGTACGGGCCGGGGGACGACCGGGGGCGTGCCTTGTTGCTGCGGGTCCGGCTCCTGCCGCCCGCCCTGCTGCGGGCCGGGACCCTGGGGTGCTGGCTGTTGCGGCCCCGGCTGCTGGGCGCCGGCCTGCTGCGGATCGGGCTGGTGCCACTGCTGCCGGCCCGAAGCCCCGGCGGGGGGCCGGGGCGACCCGAAGGAGGGCTGGGAACCGGTACCGGAGGGTTGTGGGGGCCCGGGACGCTCGCTCGGGCCCTGGGGCGGGGGCTGGTTCATGGGTTCTCCGCTGCGGGAGGGCATGGCGTGGGGATCGGGGGACCCGGCCCCGGGCGGCCCGTGGGGATCGGAGGGCCCCACGGGCCGCCCGGACTCGTCACCACGGCCGGGATGGCCGTGCTCTGCACTCAAGACCTGCTCCGTTGGTCGCTCTGCGTTCGGGGTCGGCGGGGATGCGCACTCGTTCGCGGCGCTGCGGTCAGAGGGGGCCCATACGGTCCAGGCCCCGTTCGACCCGGGCCCAGAAACCCGACGACCCCTCGGGTGAGGGGAGCGCCGTCACTGCCGAAGTGGCCAGGTCGGCCGGGGCATCGGCCAGGACGGTGAAGACGAACCCGTCCGCCTGCCACATGGTCTGGTACTGACCGGCATCGCCGCCGAAGATGGTGTCATGTCCGGATGAGATGCCCGCTCCCCCCTGTTCGGTTCCGACATATCCGCCGAAGGGGGCCGTGGGGTGATCCGTCTCCAGTTTCCCACGCTGAAGGAAGAGCGAGATCTGGGCGAGCCCGTCGGAGTAGACGGCGTGCACGACCTTGTGTCCTTCGTGCCGTGTGGCGCGGGCGTCGACCAGATGCAGGTCCCAGGTGAGGTGCTCCTGGAGTTCCCAGCCCTCCGAACGCAGGTCCTCGCGGTCCCCCGCTTCCAGGGCCTCACCCCACGGTTGGCCGGTCCAGGCGTGGTCGGGCCATTCGCCCTCGCCCGTCTCCAGGTCGGTCAGGTTCATGGACAGGGCGGCGCCGCCGTCACGGTCGTAGGCGGTCCGCCCCACGAGCAGGTCGTTGTCGGTGTCGACCCAGAAACGGCCGGCGACGGTACCGTCGGCGCGCACCGCCTCCACCAGGCGGGCCGAGCGTCCGCCGAGTTCGGTGCGTCCGGCATCGACCACCCGGTAGGTCTCGCGCAGCACCTCCAGCAGGCGGTCGTCGAGCGACTCCAGGGCCTGGGAGGCCTCGACGACGAAGGGTTCGTCCTCGGACCCGGCCGGTGCGAACACGATCCCTCGGTCGGGGTGGTTGGCCACACGCAGTGAAGCCGACCGCCCCTCGGGACCGGTGACCCGTCGGACGGCGGCGTAGTGTGTCTCCTCCTCGGCCTCGGCGGCGGCACGCAGCACGGGCAGACCGTCGTCCGCGCCCTCGGCGGGCACCTGGTTCGCCTCGGGGTGCACTGCGGAGACCAGCAGCAGCACACACAGGGCGGTGACGGCGAGCAGTGCAGCAGGTGCGGAGCGGCGTGGGCGGGAGGAGGGATCCTCCGTGCTCACCGGCCCGCCTGCTCCGCTCCGGCCTCGGCCCGGGTCTCTTGAGCCTCGGGCGAAGTCTCGACAGGGATGTGACGGCTGGTGACAGCGTGCTCGACGGCGAAGTCCGCGAGCCGCGGCTCGACCACGGGGGTGTCCTCGGCCTCACCTCCGGCCACGAAGGCGGTGCCCAGCAGTGCGGTGACCACGGCCGCCCCGGCCACGGCGTACCTGCCGCCGGGGAAGGGTGTCAGCAGCTGGGCGAGAAACTCCGACCGGCCGCGCTCACCGCGTTCCTCCGCCGCCGTCGGGGGCTCCCCGGGTGCCGCGGTCCCCGGGGTGTTCGCGGCGAGCGGTTCGCCGCCCGGGCCATCCGGGTCGCCGGGAAAACCGCCGAGGGGACGGGAGGACCCCAGAGGGGGACCGGCCCCGAACCCGCCGCCGAGGGGAGGGGCGAAAGGGTTCGGCCCGTCCTGTCCGGAGCGTCCGTCCAAGGAGGACAGGCGCCCCATGAAGTCGAGGTCGGGTTCGGGCTCGCCCAAGCCGTGCAGGCGGCTTTTGAGGCGCCGGGTCATGTCGGCCTCGAAACGGCAGGGCTCGCACTTGGCCAGATGGATGAGCGCGCGCTCGTGCTCGTCGGGTCCGAGCTCACCGTCGACGAGCGCGGACAGACGCTCACCCAGGTGCTCGCTGCTCACGGCGCCTCCCCCTGATTCACGTTCGCCCCGTCCAGATCCTGCTCACGCTCGGCCTGCGCGGCGAGCGACCGCCGGTGCTCCAGGGCGCGGCGCAGCTGCGCACGGCCGCGGTGGATCCTGCTGCGGACGGTCCCGAGCTTGACGCCGAGTGTGGCGGCGATCTCCTCGTAGGAGAGGCCTTCGATGTCGCACAGCACCACGGGTGCGCGGAACTCGGCGGGCAGGGCATCCAGCGCGCCCTGCACGTCGGCGTCGAAGTGCCGGTCGTGGTAGCGCTGGGCGGGTGAGGGCTCACGGCCCTCCAGACGTTCGTCCGCGTTCTCGGCCAGCCCCTCGAACCGGATACGGGCCTTGCGGCGCGCACCGTCGAGGAAAAGGTTGGTCGTGATGCGGTGGAGCCAGCCCTCGAAGGTGCCCGGGGTGTAGTTGGCCAGGGAGCGAAAGACCCGGATGAAGACGTCCTGGGTCAGGTCCTCGGCGTCGTGTTTGTTACCGGTGAGACGGTAGGCCAGCCGATACACGCGCGGGGAGTGGTTTCGGACGACCTCGTCCCAGCTCGGGGGCTCCCATGGCTCGAAGTCCACGGCAGGGCCGGTCTCGGGCACCGCTGCTCCCTTCATCGGGTCGACCCACCCTCAGGAGAGGCTGGTCGGGGGAGTTGGGCATTGGTCGCAATCAACGTACGTTCATTCCGTTCCAACGCTCAGGGACGCCTGATAAGTTCCCGCGGTCACACTCGGAGTTCGCTCCGGTTCAGGCTAGTCTTTTGCCTGGGACGTGACCTGGCGGCCATCTTCATCCTACGGTGAGTGACCTCTTCCTGGTCATCGCCCTGGACCGACACCCGCACCACCACAGTGGGAGGCCGTCATCACCACGCCGGAGGAGAGCACGATCCACATGAGCTGGGCCAGGACCGAGCAGACGAGGTTCGAACAGGACGCCTTGGAGGACCCGGTCCTCGCCGAGGCCCACGAGGCCGGTGTCCGCTCGGGGGCCGCCCCGGTGGACACGGCGGCGGGCTCCGCGCTGCGGTTCCTGGCCGCGGCCACCCGTGCCCATTCGGTCGTGGAGGTCGGGACCGGGTGCGGGACGTCGGGTCTGTGGCTGTTGCGCGGGATGGCGCCGGAAGGGATCCTCACCACGGTCGACGTCAACGGCGCCCACCAGGACTTCGCACGCGGCCTGTTCTCCCGTGCGGGTGCGGGCGCGGGCCGGGCACGACTCATCCGCGGAGCGGCGAGCGAGGTACTGCCCCGGCTCACCGACGGCGGTTACGACCTGGTCCTGATCGACGCGGACGCGGTCTCCTACCCCTTCTACCTGGAGGAGGCACGGCGGTTGCTGCGCCCGAACGGTCTGGTGGTCTTCCACAACGCGATGGCGGCCTCCCCCGAGCCGGACGGCCCTCTGCGCGCACCCGACCCGGGTGAGACAGCGGTGCGCGAGGTGATCCGGATGGTGCGCGAGGACGAGAGCATGGTGGCGCTGTTGCTGCCGGTGGGCCCGGGGCTGCTCGCAGCGATCCGTTCCTGAGCGCTGTTCCCGGCCCCTGACCCGACCCCGTTCCGGTTCCTCCTCCGGGGGCGCCGGCGGTCGGCCCGGGACCGGTAGCCGAAAAACGCGCGGAACAGGGGCCCGGTCCGCTACGTTCGGGCCGGTCCCCGACCGATCCCCGAACGGAAGGCTCCCGATTGAGTGCACAGACGACCCGTGTCCGGCGTGTGGACCCGACCGAGGAGGCCTCGCTGACGGCCTGGTACGAGGTCCTGTGCCGAGCGCTGGACGAAGACGGCGCCGAGGACGCAGAGGAGGCGGTGCTGCCGCTGGAGGACATGCGCGAGGCCCTGAGACCGGACGGCTCCGGCGGGCACGCCCTGGCCTTCGTGGCGCTGGAGGAGGACGGCACGCCCGTGGGCGCGCTGCTCTTGGAGTACGACGAGGAGGCCGAATCCGACACCGTCGAGGTCGACATCGCGGTCCTGCCCCGGGCCCGGCGGCGCGGGCACGGCACCGCGTTGCTGCGGACCGCCGAGACGGTCGGCTCGGACCTGGGCCGCACCACCCAGGTCGTCGAGATCTCCTCCGGGCCGGACCAGGACCTGGCCGCCGGACCCGGCGGCGGTTTCGCCCTCGCCCATGGGTTCGAGGTCGTCGGCGCCGAGGACCTGCACGTCCTGGAGCTGCCGCTGCCGCCGGCCGTCGACGCCCTCCTGCGCGAGCGTGTACGCCCGGGTGAGGGCGAGCCCGAGGTGACCGGCTGGCAGGACGAGTGCCCCGACGACCTGATGGGACCCTGCTCCCGCCTGCGCCAGGCCCTGGGCCACGGCCGGGCCCACGGCGACGAGGACGGCCAGGCGGACGGCGACGACTCACCCGCCGTGGAGGACTACGCCGAACGTGTGCGCCTGGCGGAGGCCCGGCGGGCCGAGGAGGGTGTGCGCTCCCTGGTGTCGGTCGCCCTCGACACCTCGGGAACGGCGGTCGGTCTGAGCGAGCTGGTCCTGTTGCCCGGTTCCGGGGCCGCCGACCAGGCCGGGACACTCGTGTTGCCCGAGCACCGCGGCCGGGGCCTGGGCAGCCGGCTGTGGCTGCGCAACCTCACCGAACTGGCCCGCGCCTTCCCCGAACGGGAGCGTGTGCGTGCCCGGACCGACCCGGAGGACACCGCGGCCCGCGAGACCGCCGCCGACCTCGGGTTCCGTCCGGTCGAGCGGACCTTCGCCCTGGAGCGCACCCTCCAGGGGGCCTGACCCCGACGTGCGGGCGCCCCGCCGACTCGGTACCGGCGGGGCGCCCGGGGACCGTGGTGCTGCTAATCCCCGGCCAGCCAGCGCAGCAGCGTACGCGTGGTGAAGGCGGTCCCGCCCTTGCTGAACAGACCGGACTCCTTCATCGAGCGGCCCGGTCCGGCGATGTCCAGGTGGGCCCAGGGCAGACCGCCGGTGAATTCACGCAGGAACAGGGCGGCGTCGGTGGCCCCGGCCGGACCGAAATCGGTGCCCCTGGTGCCGATGTTGGCCAGGTCGGCCACCCGGGACCGGGTGGTCTCGGTGTACTCCTCGGTCAGCGGCATCCGCCAGAGCGGCTCACCGGAGTCCTTCGATGCCTGTTCCAGATCGGTGGCCAGGCCGTCGTCGGTGCTGTAGAGCGCGCCGATCCCGGTCCCCAGGGCGAGTTTGGCCGCGCCGGTCAGGGTGGCCACGTCCACGATGATGTCGGGCTCGAGCTCGGTGGCGGCGTATCCCATGGCGTCGGCCAGGACCAGGCGTCCCTCGGCGTCGCTGTTGAGGACCTCGACGGTGGTGCCGGTGTAGGTGGTGAGCACGTCGCCGATGCGTGTGGCGTCACCGGAGAAGGAGTTCTCCGCCAGGGCGAGCAGCCCGGTCACCCGCACGTTGCTGCCCACGTCCCGCAGCGCCGAGAGCACGCCCAGGACGATCGCCGAACCGCTCATGTCGGTCTTCATGAGCTTCATGTTGTCGTTCGGCTTCAACGACAGGCCGCCGGTGTCGAACGTGATGCCCTTGCCCACCAGTGCCACGTGCGCCGTCGGGTTCTCGGGGGTGTAGGAGAGCTCGACCAGGCGCGGCGGACACGCGGAGGCCTGGCCGACACCGAGGATGGCGCCGAAACCGGCGTCACGCAGCTCCTCCTCGCCCCAGACCCGCGCGGTCAGCCCGCCGTTGCGGGCGATCTCGCCGGCTTGCTCGGCCATCCACACCGGGGTCTTGGTGCGCGAGGGAGTGTTGATGAGGTCGCGCGCCAGGGCGGTGGCGGCTGCCAGGCGCGTGCCGCGCTCCACGGCTTCCGCGGGAGCGTCGCCGACGAGGTCGATCGCGGGCGCGGGACGCTTGTCCTCTGGGCTCTCACCGGACTTCAGGGTGAAGGTGTAGGAGGCCAGCAGAGCGCCCTCGGCGAAGGCGGTGGCGGCCTCGGGGGACAGTTCCGGCCAGGCCAGCGCCACACGCTGCTTGCCGCGCGCGGCACGCGCGATCGCGGACCCGGCCTTCCGGAGGTCGTCGGGTGTGCCCGATCCGACCCCCAGAAGTGCCAGACGGGCCAGTCCGGCCTCGCGCCGGACCGGGAACTGGGAGAGTTCGCCGGCCCCGCCGGTGAGCTCGTAGTGAGCGATCAGTTCGGTGAGCGGTGCCGGGAGAACCGCGGTGAGACCGCCGTCGACAGCCCCGGAGGGAGAGCCGTCCTCCTTCGTCACGGGCAGGACCAGCAGGTCCGCGGTGGATTCGGTGAGAGTGCCCGGAACCGGGCTGATCTCCGTGGCGAATGGCACAGGCCGCTCACAATCGTTCACTCAGGGTCGGAGGTGTGTACCTCGGGGGTTACGGGGGATGCGGATGCGCCGGGTCAGCCGACGACACCCTGGAGTTCGTCACGGAGCTGGTTGGCTTCGTCGGGCGTGAGCTCCACGACCAGGCGGCCACCACCCTCGAGCGGGACGCGCATGATGATGCCGCGACCCTCCTTGGTGACCTCCATAGGCCCGTCGCTGGTCCTCGGCTTCATGGCCGCCATGCCATTCCCCTTTCTGGTGTTCCTCGCGGGTGGCCGGGCCACTGGGCCGATGCCGATCCGCTGCTGCGTCTCGGCTCCGGAGCCCCGGGCCGGCTACGTGTGCCCACGCCCATGCGACTCAAGGGACGTGAATCACTCTTCGACCATTATCTCGGACGTTGATCCCTGGATGTGCGCCGGACGACGGCCGGATCGCCCCCCACGGACGCCCACCAACGAAGAATCGTCGATCAGTAAGGTTATATCGGCACCGGCCGCAACCGGAGGGGCGGCGGATGCACCGCCCCCTACTCGAGGACCCCGGTGGAGACCATGCGGGTCCCGTCGTCGGTGACGGAGGCCCATTCGCTGTCGAGTCCGCCGCCCTCGTTCGGCCAGACCGTCAACTCGGAGTCGTCGACGCAACGGTCCTGCGGGTCGGAGGTCTCGGTGTAGGCGTAGACCAGCCGGTCGCCGTCGCGGGCGCTGAGTTCGAGCGTGCCCGAACAGCTGAAGGTGGTCCAGGCGGTGCTGCCGCGCTCGGCGTCCTCCTCGATGCGCACCTGGGCGTCCCACTCGGCGACGGGGGTGCCGTCGGTGTCGACCTGCCGCATCTGGCCCGACCAGGAACCCTCGAAAGCGGAGACGGGTGCGTCGTTGTCGCCGGAGGGGGCGGCCGTCTCGTCGAGCACGGAGGCCCAGAGTGCGTAGCCGCCCGCACCGAGCGACAGCAGGAGCACCAGGACCACGGCCGTGATCGTGATCTTGCGGCGGCGTCGGCCGGTGTGCCGGCTCGAGCGCGGCGGCGGCCACAGGGACATCCGGCGCACGGGCGAAGCGGAAGCCTCCGCACCGTGCTCACCGTCGGGGCCCGGTCCGAGCTCGGCTGCTGTGTCCATCCTCGCCATCCTCACCCAAAGGGTCCCCGTCCGCAGGAGGGGCGGGGAGACGCATGTACAGCAAGCGACAATAGAGCACAGTTCCGCGAAGCATCACCCGAGAAGGCCGGGTTGAATGTGATACACGACACATGAGCGTTCTGTCCGAGTGTTGCTCCCGGAACGCCCCTCAGGCGCCGTGGCCTCGGTTTCCGCTGCCCACCGACGTCTCCTGCGCCGCCCGTCCGGCTTCCCCGGAAGTGTCTGTGGTCTCACCCTCGGAGCATGTTTCGCGCGGGGAGGAACGGTCCTCACCGACCGTCGGCCCCGGGTCGCCGGGAACCCGCGTTCCCGCGTCCGGTCCGATGCCCTCCGGGACGTAGGAGGGATCGAGGCGGGACAGGCGCCACTCGAGGTCGGCGATGTGCTCCTCGCGCTCCTTGAGGGTCCCGGTCAGGCGCACCAGGAGTTCGTCGACCGCACGCACGTGGTAACCCCACAGCGACAGGGGGACCATCAGGCGGCCGAGCTCGAAGGACCGCACGGGTCGGTCCTCGGGCAGGTCGAGTGGGGGGAAGTCCGCCTCGTATCGGGCGAGCTGACCGCCCTTGCCGAGTACGACGTAGACGACGCCGACAAGGACGGCGAGCACGGCCGACCCGATGAGGATCATGATGAAGACAGGCACGGGAACGATCGTGCCACAAGCGCCCTTCCCCTGGGGAGGGCGAGAGCGGCCGCACGGGTCAGGAGCTTTGGCCCTGCCCCCGCTCGAGGTCCTTGTGGGTGCGCTGGATGAGCTCCACGACCTCGGCGGGCTCGTCGACCTGCTGCACGAGATCCATGTCCTCCGGGTTGATGAGCCCGTTCTCCAACAGTGCGCCCTCGATCCATTCGCGCAGGCCGCTCCAGAAGTCGGAACCGACCAGCACCACGGGGAAACGGGTCACCTTCCTGGTCTGCACCAGCGTGATCGCCTCGAAGAGTTCGTCGAGGGTGCCGAACCCGCCGGGGAGCACGACGAAAGCCTGCGCGTACTTGACGAACATCGTCTTGCGCACGAAGAAGTAGCGGAAGGTCATCCCCACGTCGACGTAGGGGTTGAGGGATTGCTCGAAGGGCAACTCGATACCGAGGCCGACCGAACGGCCGCCGCCCTCCTGGGCCCCCTTGTTGGCGGCCTCCATCATCCCCGGGCCGCCGCCTGTGATGGTCGCGTACCCGGCCTCGGCGAGCTCGTGGCCCACCTCGACGCCCAGGTTGTAGTAACGCGTGCCCGGCTCGATACGCGCCGAACCGAAGACACTCACCGCCGAGGGCAGTTCCGACAACAGGCCGAAACCCTCCACGAACTCCGACTGGATGCGCAGCACCCGCCACGGGTCGGTGTGCACCCAGTCGGTGGGCCCTCGGCGGTCGAGGAGCCGCTGGTCGGTGGTGGTCGTGGGAATGGCCCGCCCACGGTAGGTCAAGGGGCCCGCTCGGCGAATCTGCTCTTCTTCCGTCATGGGCCAAAGCTATCCGGCTGATCAGGGCCCACACGCGACACATGAGTGAATCCGCTGACAACACAGTTCTTACGAGCACCAGGAACACCACAAGAGCGGCCCCGATCCCGAGCGTGCCTGCCGGGGCGGCTCACGGGCGGGTCAGCCGCGCAGCCAGGCCAGCATCCGCTCTTCGGCGTCGGCGATCTTGGCGGTCTCCGCGTACTCGTCGCGGGTGTGGGCCAGCATGGGGTCGCCGGGACCGTAGTTGACCGCGGGCACACCCAGGCCGGAGAAGAAGGAGACGTCGGTCCAGCCGAGCTTGGCACGGGCCCGGCCCTCCCCCACGGCGTCGACGAAGGCAGCGGCGGAAGGGGCCTCCAGCCCGGGGCGGGCGGGCGCGGCGGCGTCGACGACGGTGACCTCGAACCCGTCGAAGACCTCGCGCAGATGGGCCTCTGCCTCTTCCACCGACAGGTCGGGGGCGAAACGGTAGTTGACCTCGACGGCGCACTCGTCCGGGATGACGTTCCCGGCGACACCGCCCTCGATGAAGACAGCATTGAGGCCCTCGTGGAACTGCAGTCCTTCGACCACCGGTTCCCGCGGGGTGTAGGCGCGCAGCCGGTCGATGATCTCCCCGGCCTTGTGGACGGCGTTCTCACCCATCCAGGAACGGGCACTGTGGGCGCGCTTGCCGTACGCGGCGACCGCGACGCGCATCGTGCCCTGGCAACCGCCCTCGATCATCCCGTCGGTGGGTTCCATGAGGATCGCGAAGTCCCCGGCCAGCCACTCGGGATGGTTGCGCGAGAGCCGCGCCAGACCGTTTCGGGAGGCGTCGACCTCCTCGTTGTCGTAGAAGACGTAGGTGACGTCGTGCACGGGCTCGGTGACCAGCTGGGCCAGGCGGAGCTGCACGGCCACCCCGGCCTTCATGTCGGTGGAACCGCAGCCGTAGATCCGCCCGTCCTCCACGCGGGAGGGCACGTTGTCCACGATCGGAACGGTGTCGATGTGGCCGGCGACGACGATCCGGCGATCACGCCCCAGATCGGTACGGGCCACGACGGCGTCACCGTCCCGGTGCACGGTCAGGTGGTCCAGTTCCCGGAGCCCGGCCTCGACGAGGTCGGCGAGGACCCGCTCGTCACCACTCTCCGAACGCACGTCCACGAGGACGCCGGTGAGGTCCACCGCGTCCGAGGTCAGGTCCAGCATGCTCTCGCCCGCTTTCGATTCAGGTCCGTGTCGTTGCTCTCGCGCCCCACGATAGGACGCCGGGGCGCCCCTCCCCAGTGGGAGGAAGCGCCCCGGAAACGGCGCGGCTCGGCCGCACCGCAGGCGTGTGCCCGGATCAGGCGTTGACGCCGTGCTCGCGCAGAAGGTTGTTCAGGGCGAGCTTGTCGTGCTCCTCACCCTTCTCCAGGCGCTTGAGCACCAGCAGCACCGGCATGCCGAAGTCGCCGCCGGGGAAGCTCTTGTTCCGGTTGGCGGTCACGCAGACCGACCATGCCGGGGCCTCGCCGCGGGGCAGCTCCTCGCCGGTCTCGGCGTCGAAGACACGGGTGGAGGAAGTCAGGATCGTGCCGGCACCGAGCTTGGCGCCGGTGCGCACGCGGGCTCCCTCGACGACCATGCTGCGGGAACCGAGGAACGCGTCGTCCTCGATGATCACGGGCGAGGCCTGCGGAGGCTCGAGGACACCGCCGACACCCACGCCGCCGGACAAGTGGACGTTCTCACCGACCTGGGCGCAGGAACCGACGGTGGCCCAGGTGTCGACCATGGTGCCGGAGCCGACGTAGGCGCCGATGTTGGTGAAGGAGGGCATCAGGACCACGCCGGGGGCGAGGAAGGCGCCCCAGCGGGCGATGGCGCCGGGCACCACACGCACACCGTCGAAGCGGGTCTTCAGCGGCACACGGTCGTGGTGGTAGAAGTCGCCGACCTGCGACTCCTTCATGTCCAGGACCTTGAACCCGAGGAGGATGGAACGCTTGGCGCGCTCGTCGACGACCACCTCGTCGGTGGTGGGGTCGACGAAGGCGACGCGGGCCTTGCCCTCGTCGATCATGTCGATCGCGCCGGTGATGACCTCCCGCGCTTCGGTGTGGTCGGGAGTGAGTTCGGGGCGCTGCTGCCAGAGCTCGTCGATCTGGTCGGGCAGCGGGCTGGTGTACGAGCTGGTCATGTGCCTCACGTTAACGGACTCCGCCGAGTGGCGGGCCCACACCCCGCGCGCGGAAAAGCCCACAACGACCCGGGTTCCCCTCTGCTCACTCCGGGTGCCGACTAGAATGCGGGTGCAGGCGCCGTGTGCGCCGCGCGCGGCCCGCCCGTCCCTTCGTCCGCAGGAGCAGGCCGTGCCCGTTCCTGCTCCCGACCTCTTGGGGCGTACGTGCCCAGTAAGCGCCGCAAAATCTCTGCCTTCGTCAAGATCCTGTTCAGTGTCACGCTCGTGTGCGGCCTGTTGGCCGCCGCGGGTTACTACGTGCTGACCACGGTCGACCCGTTGGAGACGGAGGAGACCGAGCCGGGATGCCGTCTGGACCTGCCGGAGGGCTCCTACGACATACGGGTCTCACAGGCCGCCAACGCCGCGACCGTGGGCGGGGTCGCCTTCAGCCGCGACCTGCCGCCCGAGGCGGTCACGGTGGCCTACGCGACGGTGTGGCAGGAATCGACCTTCCACAACGTGGAGCACGGCGACCGCGACTCCGTGGGCCTGTTCCAGCAGCGCCCGTCGCAGGAGTGGGGTGAGACCGACGAGATCATCGACCCGGTCTTCTCCAGCCGGGGTTTCTACGACACCCTGATGGACGTGGAGGGCTGGCGGGACATGCCGGTGCACGAAGCCGCCCAACAGGTGCAGCGCAGCGCCGACGGTTGGGCCTATGACCAGCACGAACAGCTCTCCGAGGAAATGATGGCGGTCTTCGGGGGCGCCGATGGTCCGGCGGCCACGTGCTGGTTCGACGAGCAGCGCCTGGCCGACCTGCAGGAGACCGGGGCCGACCCCGAGGGTGCGCGCGAGGAGCTGGAGCGGGTGTTCGGCACCGGCCCCGAGGACCTGCCCGCCGACCACGACCCCGCCACCGGGGACCTCGGGTGGGCGATGGCGCTGTGGTCGGTCACGCACGCGGAGGAGTACGGGCTGACCTCGGTCGGCTACGACGGTCACCGGTGGACCGCCACGGACGGGACCGACGGGGCCGAGGCATGGCAGGACACCGGTGAGGACAGCGGTGGACAGCTCGCCCTGAACTGAGGCGGCCCGGCCGGTTCACGCCCGCTCGAGCGCTCCGTCCGCCCGCGCGGCCCGGATCAGTCCAGACGAGCGGCGGCTTCCCCGACCCGCTCGTCGGTGGCGGTGAAGGCGACCCGGACGTGCCCGGCGCCGGCACGGCCGTAGAAGTCGCCGGGCGCCACGATGACACCGCGCTCGGCCAGGTGCTCCACGGCACCCCAGGCGTCCAGGTCCGGATGGCTCGCCCACAGGTACAGACCGGCCTCGGAGTGCTCGACCTTCCAGCCGGCGCTCTCGAATGCGGCACGCAGACGCGTGCGGCGGGCCCGGTAACGCTCCTTCTGCTCCTCGGCGTGGGCATCGTCGTCCAGGGCGGCCTTCATCGCGGCCTGCACGGGTGCGGGCACGATCATGCCGGAGTGCTTGCGCACCTCCAGCAGCTCCCGGACCAGCGCCGGGTCGCCGCTCAGGAACGCGGCGCGGTACCCGGCCAGGTTGGAGCGCTTGGACAACGAGTGCAGGGCGAGCAGGTTCTCGTGGGAACCACCGCACACGTCCGGGTGCAGGATCGAGACCGGCTCGGTCCCGTCCCAGCCCAGGTCGAGGTAGCACTCGTCGGAAGCGACGATCGCACCGCGCTCGCGGGCCCACTGCACCACCTTGCGCAGATGGTCCGTCCCCAGGACACGTCCGGTGGGGTTGCTCGGGGAATTGACCCAGACCATCGACACACGGGCCGGGCCCAGCGACGCGAGCCCGTCGGAGGCGACCGGGGCGGCCCCGGCCAGGCGCACCCCCACGTCGTAGGTCGGGTAGGCCAGCTCGGGGTGGACGACGGTGTCGCCCTCCCCCAGGCCCAGGAGGCTCGGCAGCCACGCGACGGTCTCCTTGGAGCCGATGGTGGGCAGGACCGCGCCCTCGGCCACGTCCACGCCGTGGCGGCGGGACAGCCAGCCTTCGATGGCGGCGCGCAGTTCCGGTGTACCCCACGTCTGCGGGTAGCCGGGCGAGTTCGCGGCGTCGGCGAGCGCACGCTGGAGTGTCTCGGGGACCGGGTCGACCGGGGTACCCACCGACAGGTCGACGAGGCCGCCGGCGTGGGCGGCCGCGGTGCGTTTGTACGGGGCCAGGCGGTCCCACGGGAAGGCCGGGAGCCGGTCCGCCAACGGTCGCCGCTCACCCATCGCTGATCACTCCTGCCGAATCTGGACCGACCGGTACCGGCCGTGGCGCACGGGAAACGGGGCCGCGTCGGCCCCCTGTGTGGAGGCCGACGCGACACACGTGCTCTGACGTGCTCGGGGCACCCTCTGCGCCATAGGGGTACCCCGGGGCGGGGACCGCTCAGGGCCGCGCCCGTCCCTGGTTGGGTTCGGCTCCCGCGTCAGGCCTGCTGCGGAAGCTTCGCGACGATCGGGTGGTCACTTTCGATCTTGCCGACCTTCGAGGCACCGCCGGGGGAGCCCAGGTCGTCGAAGAAGTCGACATTGGCCTTGTAGAACTCCGACCACTGTTCGGGCAGGTCGTCCTCGTAGTAGATGGCCTCGACGGGGCAAACGGGCTCGCACGCACCGCAGTCAACGCACTCGTCCGGGTGAATGTAGAGCATGCGCTCACCCTCGTAGATGCAGTCCACGGGGCACTCGTCGATGCAGCCTTTGTCCAGCACATCAACACAGGGCTGCGCGATGACGTAGGTCACGTCGTACTCCTTGATCTCACCCCCGCTCTCCCACGAAGGAGAGGGCGGGGACCTTCGGATCCCGGGCTCAGGGACGGCGTGCGGGCGCCGCCCCTGCCGGGGTCCGCAAGCTATTGGCACAGATGTCGTACTCCTAGTATGGCTTCGGAGAATACTCGAAGCACAATCGGGGGGCGCGTTCCATGCATCTGTCCGGACGATTCGTCCACCGCATCGGTCCCGAGGACGTCGGGAAGCGGGTCACTGTGCGCATCCGCCTGCCGGAAGGGGGCTTCACCGATATCGTCGGGGTGGTGGAGTCCTGGGAACAGGGGACCCTCACGCTCCGGCGGCGCGACGACTCCCTGGCGGAGGTGGCGGAGGATTCGATCGCGGCCAGCCGGGTCGTCCCGCAGACACCCCCGAAACGCCGGGGACGTCCCTGATCAACCAGGCATTCTTCTTTCCCGTGCGGGTAGGAGGGGCACAGTCCCGCGGGCGAAGCCCCCTGCGCACCGTCTCGGGTATCCACATCGAGCTCCGCGCCCCGCCGCGACACCGTGCGGCCCGGGCGCCAGTCACGTGGGGAGGTGGTGAACGCTCGTGCGTGAAGCGGTGACGTCCGCGTTGGCAGAGTTGGCGCAACGGGACGAACGGGCCGCCGACATGGCAGGTCTGGCACTGGACACCCTCGTCCCCGATCGGGACCTGGAACGGCTCACCCAGCACTCCGTCCAACGGTTCTGCTGGTACGAGCTGCCGGTGCGCTTCCAGAACCACCACGACGACCAGCTGTTCGCGGCGCGCTCCCTCAGCAACCTGTTCTCGTTGCTGCAGCTCTACCAGTACGCACACATCTGCCGGGCGCCCGAGACGCTGACCCTGCTGTCGGTCTACCGCGACGACCACGAGGCCGGTGTGGCCATGTTCGAACGCCTCATGTGGGAGTCCGGGGTGGAACCGCCCGACCTGCCGGAGCTGACCTGGGGCACCGCCGTGGGCGACGCCGAGCTGCGGGCCCGCGCGGAAACCGCGGCCTCCCTGGAACTGGCGATCTCGCTGCGGGACATCCGTCCCGGCAAACGCGGGTGGCGGCCCGCTCAGGAGCGCTTCGCCCGGTCCTTCCTCACCCAACCCGACGGCCACGGCCTCAGCCATCTGGACCGGGTGCGCGAGGAACGCGTACGCGCCTGGCTCAACTCCAGCGCACACCCCCACCGGCTGCGGCTGTGGCCCCTCGTGGGGCAGCTCATCGCCGGCACCGACGTACCGCGCTCCGCGGACGCCGTGCTCGCGCCGATCCAGCGCCTCCTCGGCTTCGCGGCCGAGGGGGTGCCCCTGACCCAGATCGGTTACATCTCACCCGGTGTCGTGCGGCAGATGTGCGAGGACTTCGGCTGGCGGACCAACCCGCACCCGCCTCGGAGTGAGACCGACGTCACCCAACTCATCGCGCTGCACCAGGTGCTGCGCGGCATGCGCGCGGTGCGCCGCGCCGGGCGGCGCCTGGTCCTGACCCGGCGCGGGCGCCGACTGCGCGAGGATCCCGAGGCCCTGTGGGAAGCGGCCACCGAGACCTTGTGCCGCACCGGAGGTCTGGAACAGGCGGCCGCGGAGACCCTCCTGGGACTCCTCCTCATACGCACGCCCCAGGGCAGCGGCTCACACACCCGCCGCGCCGAACCGGACATCGAGGCCGCCGAACGGGTACTCACCGAGACCGGGTGGAAACCCGTCGAACAGCCGGCGGGCCGCCACGCTGCCGCGCACCGGCGCACCGCCGAGGCCGCCTCGGACCAGGTCCGGGCGATGGTGATGTCCACGGGATGGCTGTTGGAAGCGCTCAACCTCGTCACGGAGGAGGACACAAGCGGCCAACGGGATCTGACCGCCCCGGGAAGAGCCTTCGCGGTCGCATGCCTGCACAAGTCCGCCGTGGCGCCACGCGCGGTGGTCTGAGGCTCCCCCGCACCCGCTGCGAAGAGGTCGTCCGCAGGGCCTAATCTGGAGCGCGGATCCACCCGCGACCAGCAGGAGCACCATGCCCACGCCCGAAAAGCCCGACGCTCCCGAGGATCTGTGGGAGCGGATGCCCGACGACGCCGCGAACGTCCCGGACCTGGAGGCCGAGGGGTCGGCGGAGGAGGAAACCGGGGGCACGGGGGCCGAGGAGACCGGGACCGAGGGCGCCGAGGTGCGCGAGGCTGCCGAGCACACCCAGGACTCCGGGACCGCGAAGAGCCGGGCCGACGGGTCCTGGATGGATTTCCTTCCCAGCCCCGTCTTCCTGCTCCTGCTCGGACTGGGGGGCTTCGCCGGATGGCTGTCCTGGACCGCCGTCGAGATGGACTGGGCCTCGGACGACACCAACGTCACACCCCTGATCCCGCCACTGCTGATCCTCATCGGATGGATCGTCTCGACCGCGGTGCACGAGTTCGNACCTGCGTCTCAACCCCTTCGCCTACCGCGAGACCTTCACCGGTGCGATCCTGCCCGTCCTCTACCTCGGGGTGGGCGGCTTCGGCATGAACGGGCCCGCCGGCTACGTCGACTGGGAACGGATCCCCACCCGCGGCCGGCGTGTGTCCGTCGCCCTCGCCGGACCGGCCGCGAGCCTGTTGATGGCCGCGGTCTTCGGCGGAACCGTCTCGATCATGGTGCCCCCGGGCAACGACACCACGAACTGGGGGCTGGCCGCTCTCGCGTTCCTGTGCCTGGCCAACCTGACATCGGCACTGGTCAACCTGCTGCCGATCCCGGGTCTGGACATGTTCGAGGCCGTGGCCCCGGACCGCCCATGGGTACGCAAGGCCCGCGTCAACCAGCTGTTCTTCTCCGTGGGCGTGTTCGCCGTGCTGGCATTGCCGGTGATCAACCCGTGGCTGCAGGACACGGTGTTCGCCCTGCTCGACCTGGTCATGCCGAACCCGACCTTCCCGGGCACGGCTTTCCTCGGCCAGCTCCTCTGGCAGTTCTGGGCCGCCTGAGGCAGCGCCCCGTGCACGAGCCCTGGAACCCGGCCCTTCACGTGGTCGAGCATCCGGGTCCCTTGCGGCCGGGGAGACCGTGCACCGTGCACGTGCCCTGGCCCGGGCCTTTCTGTGGTTGCTCGGACCTCACCCCTGGACCGCGGCCCTGGGTGCAGGCCCCGGCGCGGTCAAGGGGACTCGGCGACCCGGACCCGGGGCGGGGAACGGACCACCGCGGCGGCGAGGGCCACCATCGCGCCGATGAGGAATCCGTAGTGCACCATGTCGTCCTGCAGCAGCACGTCCCCGCCCGGCAGGTAACTCGTCACCGCGAAGAGCACCACGGCGAACCCGAGCGCGAAAGCGACCACCACGGATCGGCGCCGTCCGCCCCAGGCCAGCAGGCGGCACAGGACGTACAGCAGCACCACGAAGAGGAGGAGGCCGGTGATCGCGAGCGCAGGCGCGGGCTGCCCCCCGTCCCAGTACCGGGTCAACCAGCCGGCGCTGACCGTGGACACCATGCCCAGCACGATTCCGAGAAGGAACAGGACCACACAGGTGGCGCCCGTCAGCACCGAGGACAGGACCTTGGCGCGGTCGGAAGACTTGTTCGGCTGGGACTCTCGAGGCTCTGTGGTGGTCACGTGAACCGAGGGTAGGCGGTCACGGGCACCGATCCCTCACAGGCCGGCGAACAGATCCGCCTCGTACCCGTCCTCCCCCGGCCGTACCGGCGGCCCGAGCAACAACGTGAAGTACTCCACCGCGTCCAACCTCTGCGCGATGTCGTTGGACAGCGCGAACCGCTCCCCGTCCACCGTGATCTGCGTGGTGTGCGCGCGCATGGCCAGCGCCTTGGCCGCCCAGTGCTTGCTCGCGTCGATCCGCGTCGTCACCCGCGAGTCCGGCGTCCCGCGCGCGATGTCGGAGACCGCCTCGGGGGCGGTGAAGGGGCCGGGCAACCCCTTCATGCTCCGCACCATCTCCTCGATCCGTGAGACCGGCTGGGCGATGGCGTAGAGCTTCTCCACCTGCCACGGGTCCCCGGGCACCGACCGGTCCGCGGCCAGGTCCCACGCCCGGCGCGTGACCCGGTGCGCCTGGATGTGGTCCGGGTGCCCGTAACCGCCGTGTTCGTCATAGCTGACCAGCACGTGCGGCCTGGTCTCACGGATGATCTCCGCGAGCCGGAGCCCGGCCTCGTCGACGCCGGCGCCCCAGAAAGCCTTCGGGTGGTCGTTGGTCGATCCGTCCATCATCCCGGAGTCGCGGTAGTGTCCCGCTCCCCCGAGGAACCGTTGGTCACGCACGTTCAACGCGCGGCAGGCCCGGGAGAGCTCCTCGAGCCGGTGCTCGCCGAGGGTGTCGTCGCGGTCGGAGGCCAGGTGCGCGAGGTTCGCGGGGATGACCTCGCCCTCCTCGCCCAGCGTGCAGGTCACCAGCGTGACCTGGGCGCCCTCGGCCGCGTACTTGGCCAGCGTGGCACCGGTGACGATGCTCTCGTCGTCGGGGTGTGCGTGCACCATCATCAGTCGCCTGTCCATCACGCAAGGAACAATACCGTTCAGACCGGTTCTTTCCGGCCCGAACGGACCTCCCCGGAGCTCCATCCCTGGGACGGGAGCCGACCCTTCCCTGCGTACGACACAATCGCCGTATGAGTTTTCCTCGCCAACAGGCCCGAACCCAGCACTTCACCATCGGGGTGCCCCGCGGTTTCCAGG
Organism: Nocardiopsis xinjiangensis YIM 90004; assembly: GCF_000341145.1. Lineage (GTDB taxonomy): Bacteria > Actinomycetota > Actinomycetes > Streptosporangiales > Streptosporangiaceae > Nocardiopsis > Nocardiopsis xinjiangensis. The sequence continues at coordinate 16,868 of NZ_ANBE01000009.1, read as the reverse complement.
TCTCCCCCGACGGGGACCGGGTGACCTTCCTCCGCTCACGCGACGGCTCGGACCCGGCCACGTGCCTGTGGGTCCACGACACCGAGCGCGGCACCACCGAGCTCCTCGCCGACCCGCGGGTCCTCGGCGCCGACGACGAGAATCTGCCCCCGGAGGAGCGGGCCCGCCGCGAGCGCCTGCGCGAGCACGGCGGCGGCATCGTCTCCTACACCGTCGACCGCGCCTTCACCCGTGCCGTCTTCACGCTCTCCGGCCGCCTGTTCCACGTCGACCTGGCCGGTGACGACCACGAGCCCCGAGAGCTGCCGGCCACCCAGCCGGTCGTGGACCCGCGGGTGAACCCGGGCGGTGACCGTGTCGCCTACGTCAGCGGCGGCGCGCTCAAGGTCATCGACATCTCCGACGCCGAGCCCGACCACGGGGACCGGATCGTGGCCTCCCCCGACGGCGAGCTCGTCACCTGGGGTCTGGCCGACTTCGTGGCGGCCGAGGAGATGAACCGGTTCCGCGGTTTCTGGTGGGCCCCGGACGGTGCGTCCCTGCTGGCCACCCGGGTCGACGAGGCCGGGGTCGCCCGCTGGTACGCGGACGATCCGGCTTCCCCCGGGCAGGAACCGACCGCGTTGCGCTACCCGGCCGCCGGAACCGACAACCCGGACGTGCGCCTGGCCGTGTTCCCGGTCGTCTCCGCCGCGCGGCAGCGGGCCGGGGGCGACCTGTCACCGACCTGGGTGGAGTGGGACCGCGAGGCCCTGCCCTACGTGCCGACCGCCGGGTGGACGACCGGCCCCGACGGCACCCCGACGGTGGTCTTCACCGGCCAGAGCCGCGACCAGCGCACTCTGACCCTGTTCTCGGCCGATCCGGTGACCGGGCTCGTCGTCGAGGCCCGCACCGAGACCGACGACGTGTGGGTCGAGCTCATGCCGGGCGTGCCCGACCACACCTCCTCCGGCGCCCTGGTGTGGATCGGCCGCGACCACGGCGGCGACGGTGAGCGGCGCGTGTACGTGGGAGAGACCCCCGTCAGCCCGGCCGACGTGTACGTGCGCGGTGTCGTGAGTGTGGACGGCCAGAGGATCCTGTACTCGGGTTCGCCCGCCGGCCGTCCCGGAGACGTGTCCCTGTGGCTGGTCGACCTGGAGAGCGGACTGTCCGCCCCTGTGGAGCTTCCCGGCACCGGCCCTTCCGACGGCGCCGCCCACGGCGGGCTCCGCTCCGGTCGCATGCGCGGGGACACCCTCGTGCTCCAGCACCGGTCCATGGACCGCACCGGCGTCCGCACCGTGGTCGTGCGCAACGCCGGCACGGAGACACGGCGCTCCCACACCGAGGTCGAGAGCTTCGCGCAGACCCCGGATCTGCCCGAGCCGCGCGTGGAGTTCTGGCGTTCCGGTGAGCGCAGCATCCCCAGCGCCCTCGTCCTGCCGTCCTGGTACACCGACGGCGACGACCCGCTGCCGGTGCTCGTCGCCCCCTACGGCGGCCCGCACGCACAACGGGTACTGCATGCACGGGGCGCGTTCCTGAGTAGCCAGTGGTTCGCCGAGCAGGGCTTCGCGGTGCTCATCGCCGACGGCCGCGGGACCCCGGGCGTGGGCGTGGAGTGGGAACAGGACGTCCACCTGGATCTGGCCGGCCCGGTCCTGGAGGACCAGGTCTCCGCGTTGGAGGACGCCGCCGAGCGGTTCGGCTGCCTGGACACTTCCCGCGTGGGGATCCAGGGGTGGTNCCTTCCACCCCGCCGTCGCCGGTGCCCCCGTCATCGACTGGGAGCTCTACGACACCCACTACACCGAGCGGTACCTGGGAACCCCGGAGGGCGAACCGAAGGCCTACGAACGCAGCTCCCTGTTGGCCGACGCCGGGGACCTGGAGCGGCCGGTGATGTTCGTGCACGGGCTCTCCGACGACAACGTGGTCTTCGCGCACACGCAACGGATGTCGTCGGCGCTGCTGGCCGCCGGTCGCCCGCACACGGTGCTCCCGCTGTCGGGGGTGACGCACTCGCCCTCGGACCCGACGGTCGCGGAGAACCTGCTGCTGTTGCAGGTGGAGTTCTTGAAGGAGTGCCTGGGCGTGGAGGGGTAGGCCCCGTGCCGCGCCCGTCGGCGGTGCGGCCGGGCCCGGCACGGGAACCCGGCCGCGCGCCGGCGCGTCAGGGGCCCGTGTCCGGGCGCCCGTCCCCGATCTCGGCCTCGTCGGGGAGCTCGATCCTCACGGGTTCGCCGAACTGCTCGAACAGGACGTACTCGTCGACATGGTTCTCGAAGGCCCCTTGTGCCGCCTCGACCGTCCATTCCTCGTGCCTGTAGAGGAGCTGCGGGTACCCGTCCTCCCCGATCCAGAGGTGGAAGAAGTATTCGTCCGATTCCCCTTCCTCGATCGTTGACGGAAGGCTTCCCGTGTAGTGGTGGCCCGCCGACCCGCCCAAGCTCTCGTCGACCATGTCGTTCTCGGCGACGCCCTCGCCGACGCCCACCTCGGTGACTCCCCCATAGGTGATCTCCTGCGCCTGTTCCACCGCCTCGGGGACCTGTCCCAGCCGGTCTTCCCACAGTTCGCGCCTGGTGTCGTAGGCCTCGTCCGCAGGATCCCGGTAGAAAGCGTCCTCGGCCCCCTCGTTGCTCATCCTGGAGTTGCGGATGACGTCGTCGGGGCCTTCGCCGATCTCGATGATCTCGGCCACGGCGGGGCCGCCCCGGTCGCTCTGCCAGTAGATCGGTTCGGGGTCCTCGGTGTACGTGAACTCCTGCCACGGCGGATCGCCCAGCTCCGTCCCGGTCATGAAGTAGGCGCTCTCGAAGCTCTCCGCCCCGCGCGCGAGGTCGACCGCCTCCTGCGCGACAGCTGCCGCGTCCTCGGGGGCGGTCTCCACGGCGAACCCTCCGTCCTCCTCGGTGGAGACGTCCTCGTCCGGGGCCTCCGCCGCGGGGTCGAAGAGGAACCAGGCACCGAGCAGTCCCAGCACCAGGACGGCAGCGGCCACGGGGAACAGGAGGAGGCCTCGCCGGCGGCGACGGATCTTCCTGGGTCCGGGAACCTCCACCCCGGACCACTCGGCGGCGATCACGACCGGAGCTTCCTGCGCCGGTTCCTGCGCGTCCGCCCCCGCCCGGGTCCTGGACCAGCGCCCGGTGAGCTCCTCCAGCGCCTGCGTTGCGGTCGGCCTCTGCCCGGGGTCGCGGTCGAGACCGGCCCGGACGAGACCGCGGACCTCCTCCGGTACCCCGGCCAGGTCCGGAGGCTCGTTCCGTGTCCGGTGGGAGACGGCCTCGACCGCTCCCCTACCGAAGGGTTCACGGCCGGTGGCGGCGAAGTAGACCAGGGCCGCCCACGAGAACATGTCCGAGCTCGGCGAGGCCTCCGTGCCCTCGTACTGTTCGGGCGCCATCCACCCGGGGGTCCCGATGATCCCGCCGGTCGAGGTCAGGGCCGTGCCTTCCAGGGCTCGGGCGATCCCGAAATCGAGCACCTTCGGGCCCTCGGCGGACATGAGCACGTTCCCGGGTTTCAGGTCACGGTGGACGACACCTGCCGCGTGGATCGCCTGGAGCGCCTCGGCGAGCCCGACGGCCACCGCCGTGAGCATCCCGCCGCTCAATGCGCCCTTCTCACGGACGTGGCCGCGCAGGGTCGGGCCGGGGACGTACTCCGTGGCCAGCCACGGGGTCTCGGCCGACAGGTCGGCGCCATGGAAGTCCGGGGTGCAGGAGGCGTCGACCCGCGACACCAGGTCGATCTCACGGCCGAACCGGGCCAGGAACTCCGGGTCCAAGGCGAAATGGGGGTGCACGACCTTGAGTGCCGATCGTCTTCCGTCCTCGGCGATGCCGGCGTACACGGCCCCCATACCGCCGGCACCGATCCTGCCCACGACCGTGTAGGGGCCGAGAGTGCCCGGGTCCGTGTCTGCCGCCGGTTCGATGCCCGGTGGCAGACGGTCCCGGTCGAAGGGTTCGGATGAGGGGGATCGGGCCATGCTCGGGCCTTTCATGCAAGGGGTCGGTGGAGTTGAACGGTTCAGGTGCCGTCGAAGATGCAACTGTTGCGGGGCACACCGTCGGAGGAGGTCGTGTCGTGCGGGAAGAGGACGGTGTCCGGCCCGTACTCCTCGCCGAGCTGTTCGGAGCCGACCTCTCCGAGGTGGCAGACCCCTCCCGAGTAGTCCAGGTCACGGATCTGCCCGTCCTCGCGCACTTCCTCCGGCGCGTAGTAGACGACACCGTCGCCCGTGGCCGAGAAGCTCATCGAGTACCTGCGGGTCCCGCTGTCCGGGGACATCGCGAGGTTCGACTGCACCGGTTCCTCCCACCAGAGCAGTTCGATGTGGCCCTGGTCGGGGACGATGCGCTCCGCCCAGCCGAAGTCCGAGGGGCGCACGTGGACGGAACCGAAGTCGAGCAGGTACTCGAGCTCGACCCTCGCGTTCTGGTGGGCTTCCCCGTTGTCGCCGCCGTAGACATCGATCCGCAACTGCTCGAGCTGTTCCCGACCGTCCTCGGAGACGAGCGAACGGACGAGGGTGGTCCCGTCCCCGGGGTCCGGTTCGACCACGACGGTGCCGCTCTCGTAGAGCTCGCGGTACTCGTCGGGGACGTCGTCGGGTACCTCCATGGCTTGCTCTCCGCCTTCACCGTCGGTTCTCTGGCTGCTCTGGGCCTCCGGCGGCGCCGTCGGACGGCCGTCCTCACGCCCGGCCCACGCGCCGAGCCCCATCGCGGCGACGAGGGTGAGCGCCAGCGCGCCCGTTCCGAGGGCGATCCCCCGACGGTGGCGGCGCACCCACGGCTCTTTCGGGGGCGCGTGCGCGATCCACCGGCCGATCTCGCCGCCGACCGCGTTCCCGGGACTCCCCGGCCCCGCGCCGGGACCCGTCCCCGGCCGCGCCGACGGCCCCTGCCACGCCTGCCCCATGACGAGCACGACGTCGACCTCACCGCCCGGGGCGACGGCAGGCGCGGCTTCGTCGGGCACGAGCACCGCGAGCTCCCGCATGAGCGCATCCGCCCGCGGGCGCCGGTCCGGGTCCTTGGCCAACGCTTGTTCCAGGATCAGCGCCAGGGTTCCGGGGACACCGTCGAGGTCGGGTTCCGCATCGAGGACCCGGGTGAGGACGGCCCCGGTGCTGCCGGCCCCGAACGGTTCACGTCCGGTCGCGGCGCGGGCGATCAGGCAGGCCCACGCGAACACGTCCGAGTACCCCGTGGCGTCCTCACCCCGGTACTGCTCAGGGGCGATCCAGCCGGGGGTGCCGACCACACCGCCGGTCCGGGTCAGCGCGGTCTCCTCCACGGCCCGCGCGATACCGAAGTCCAACACCTTGGGACCGTCGGGCGCCAGGATCACGTTGCCGGGCTTGAGGTCGCGGTGCACCACCCCGGCCGCGTGGATCTCCCTCAGCGCTTCGGCCGATCCGAGCGCGAAGAGGACGAGCGCAGCGCCCCTCAGCGGCCCGCAGGCCCGCAGGTGCTCGGCGAGGGTCGGGCCGGGCACGTACTCGGTCGCCAGCCACGGCACCTCGGCGCGGGCGTCGCTGCCGATGAACCGCGGCACGCACGCGGCCCGCACCCGCCGCACCAGGTCCACCTCGCGGGCGAACCGGGTACGGAACTCGGTGTCGGAGGCGAAGACCCGGTGCACGGTCTTGACGGCCACACGCCGGTCCTCGTCGTCCAGCGCCGCGTACGCCACGCCCATCCCGCCCGAACCCAGACGCCCCACCAGACGGAACGGTCCCACCCGGCGCGGGTCACGCCCGTCCAAGGGCTCCACACCGGGCGGCAGCGGCGGCAGCGGGGCAGCGGTATCAGGGGCGGGGGACGGGGGGACCATACGGAACCGTTCTGTCGCGGGAACTGAGCGCCATCGTACGTAGAGGGCGCCCGGGGCCGGGGACCTTCGGGGAGGATCTCTCCGGCATAGGACACGTACACGGGCTCGCCGAGATCGACGCCGGCCGTCGTGGAGCGCGCCCGGTTCGCCGAGCGCCCTGCGTCGGTGGTCCCGTCCTCCGCCGCACACACCACGCCCGTCACGGCCGGGCGGCCCCGGATCGGGGTCCCGGTCGAGGCGTTCTAGCCTGGGCGTATGCGTTCGTATGCGGTGCCGCTCGCCTTCGCGGCCGATGTCCTGTGCGTGCTCGCCTTCGTCCTGATCGGCAAGGTCGATCACGAGACCGGCACGGCCGTGGCCGCGGTCGCGGTCACCGCGTGGCCGTTCCTGGGCGGGCTCGTACTGGGGTGGGTGGTCACGTCGGCCTGGCGCACGCCTGTCCGCATCTGGCCATCGGGGGTGTTCGTGTGGGCGGTCACCGTGGCGGGCGGCATGGTGTTGCGCCTGTTCAGCGGCGAGGGGGCGCCCACGAGCTTCGTCGTCGTGACGGCCTCGTTCCTCGCCGCGGCCGTGCTCGGATGGCGCGCGATCGCCCGGATGGTCTCCCGGCGGTACCCCGAGGCCGAGCGTTCGGGGCAGACTGGGGTGAGTTGACCCCCGCCCCATGGAGGAGAGCGTGTCCGATCCGGCCGGTATCGCCATCGTCACAGCCATCGTCACCAACACCGTGCAGAAGATCAGCGAGTCCGCGGCCGAGGGCACCGTCGAGGCCTTCACCTCCCTCTGCAAGAAGGTCTTCGCCCGTTTCCGCGGTATCCCGCAGGCCCAGGAGGCCCTGGACGAGGCCCGCCTGGACAGCGACGACAGCGCTGCCCTGGAAACGGTCGCCGGCCACCTGCACCGTGCCGAGCAGGAGGATCCGGAGATCGCCCGCCTGATGGCCGAGCTGCGCCGGGCCGCCGAGACCGGTGGCGGGGGCTCGGTGGTCAACACCATCCACGGCGGGGTCTCCGACGAGGCGAAGGTCGTCCAGGGTCGGGACTTCCACGGTGACCTCCGACTCTGATGATTCCGTAAGCTGGTTGTGATGAACGAGCCACCCGCACCCGAACCCGACCCGCTCCCCACCGCCAATGGTGAGGACGAGGCACGCGAGGTCGGTGTGGGCCCGTGGGTCGGCCCCTGGCCCGAGGGCGACCACTACGACCCCGAGCTCTTGGCCGAGGGCGACCGCCGCAACGTCGTCGACGAGTACCGGTACTGGCGGCGCGAGGCGATCGTCGCCGACCTCGACACCGTGCGCCATCCGTTCCACGTCGCGGTGGAGAACTGGTCGCACGACTTCAACATCGGTTCGGTGGTGCGTACCGCGAACGCGTTCAACTGCGCCGGTGTGCACATCGTCGGCCGCCGGCGCTGGAACAAACGCGGCGCCATGGTCACCGACCGCTACCAGCACGTGTACCACCATCCCGACACCGCGGCCCTTCTGGAATGGGCGTACGAGCGCGAACTCCCCCTCATCGGTGTGGACAACCTTCCCGGTGCCGTGCCGTTGGAGAAGCATCCCTTGCCGCGGTCGGTCGTGCTCGTGTTCGGACAGGAGGGCCCCGGCCTGTCGGAGGAGGCACGCCGCGACTGCGAGGCCGTGCTCTCCATAGCTCAGTTCGGGTCGACCCGATCGATCAACGCCGGTGCGGCCGCGGCGGTCGCCATGCACGCCTGGGTGCGGGCGCACGTGTTCGACCAATCCGTCGACGGGGCGCCCTCCCGTAGCGAATTCCCCACCTTGTCGTGATCCCAGCGTGATCTATCATGGGCGGAGTCACCCCCGAGCCCGGAGAGTTCCGCATGAGCGCCACCGTGTCCGCGTCTGCCCGCCCCTGCACGATCGATGACGTCCCCTCCGTGGCCCGAGTCCTGAGCCGGGCGACCCACGGCGACCCGCTCTTCCAGTGGCTGTTCCCCGAAGAACAGACCCGCATGGCCCGGACCCGCCGCTTCTACGCGATGGCCGCGGGGTTCGGGTACGTACCGCACGGTGACACCCGGGTCGCCGAGTCCGCCGGTCCCACGGCCGGTGAACCCGTGGTGCGTGCGGCGGCGCTGTGGGCCCCGGCCGAGCGCAACCCCGAGGGGCCGCTGGTCTCACCCCGCCTGTGGCCGCACTGGGGACCGCTGCTGGGACGCGGCCGCATCGGCTCCTTCGTGCGGGTCTTCGCGGAGTGGAAACTGGCCGCCCCGCAGGACCCCCACCTCTACCTCGCCGCACTGGGCGTGGACCCCGCGGTCGCCGGCACCGGGGTCGGCGGCGCCCTGCTCTCGCAGGGCCTGGAGCGCGCTGACAGCGAAGGGATGCCGGTCTTCACCCAGACCATGAACGACAAGGCCATCGGGTTCTACGAGCGGTTCGGCTTCGAGGTGGTCCGTGAGGTCGACCATCTGGAGGGCGGCACCACCCACTTCCTCCAACGCGGATGAGCCGGAGGGGCCCGTTTCCGCCGCCCGGGACGCGGAACACGGTCCACGCCCGCCGCCCGGCCCCTGACCTAACATGAGCGACATAAGACCACGTCAGAGAGGTTTCGTTCATGAGCTACGCGGTGACGGCCCGGACCGTGCGTTCCGCGACGACGGAGGACGTGCCCGGCATCTCCCGGGCCCTCGGTCTCGCCTTCTGGGACGACCCGCTGTACCGGTGGCTGTTCCCGGACACCATGACCCGCCGCGCTCGGACGACCCGCTTCCACGCGCTCTTCGCCGGGTTCGCGTACGTGCCCGACGGGACCGTGGACGTGGTCGAGGAACGGGTGGAGTCGCCGCCGCGCCCGGTCGTGCGCGGGGCCGCGTGGTGGGACGCCCCGGGACACGAGGCGGAGTCCCGGCCGTCGTTCCTGCTGCGCAGCCTCCCGCACCTGGCCGGACTGGTCGGCCTCTCCCGGCTTCCGGGGGTCTCCCGGTACTTCGCGCGGGTGGGTGAGGCGCGCCCGGCCGAGCCGCACTGGTACCTGGCCGCCATCGGCGCCGACCCGGTCGTGCAGGGCACCGGTGTGGGATCGGCGCTCATGCGAACCGGACTGGAGCGTGCCGATGCCGACGGCCTCCCCGTCTTCCTGGAGACGATGAGCCCCGACAACCTGCCCTTCTACGAGCGTCACGGTTTCCGGGTCACGAAGGTCATGGACGAGACCGGGACCCCGACCGCCTACAGCATGCTCCGCCCGGCCGCCTCCTGATCCCCTGCCGACCGGGGGAGCGAGAACCCCATGGCGACGACAGAGGGCCGCGTCCCCTCGAAGGGGGCGCGGCCCTCGTCGTGTCCGGGTGGAACCGGTACCAGTGCTGTGTCGGTCAGGGTCTGCCCGTCAAGGAGCGGACCTCGGCCGATGCGGCACTAGCCGATGCCCTTGCCGAGCGAGCCCAGCAGGTCCTGGTTCAGCTGGGAGATCGTGTCCAGCGGGATGCCCTTGGGGCAGACCGCGGCGCACTCACCGATGTTGGTGCAGCCGCCGAAGTCCTCGGCGTCCTGCTGGTTCACCATCTGGACCACGCGGGAGGCCCGCTCGGGCTGGCCCTGCGGGAGCATGCCCAGGTGCGTGACCTTGGCTGCGGTGAACAGCATGCTGGACGCGTTCGGGCAGGCCGCCACGCAGGCGCCGCAGCCGATGCAGGTCGCGGCGTCGAACGCGCGGTCGGCGTCCGGCTTCGGGATCGGGTTGGCGTGGGCGTCCGGCGCGGTACCCGTGGGGGCGCTGACGTAGCCGCCCGCCTGGATGATGCGGTCGAACGCGCCGCGGTCGACGACCAGGTCCTTGACGACCGGGAAGGCGCTGGCCCTCCACGGCTCGACGGTGATGGTGTCGCCGTCGTTGAAGCTGCGCATGTGCAGCTGGCAGGTGGTCGTACGCTCCGGACCGTGTGCCTCGCCGTCGATCACGACACCACAGGCACCGCAGATGCCCTCGCGGCAGTCGTGGTCGAACGCGACCGGCTCCTCGCTCTCCAGCGTGAGCTTCTCGTTGAGGACGTCGAGCATCTCCAGGAAGGACATGTCGGGCGAGACGTCCGTGAGCTTGTAGGTGACCATCCGGCCCTCGTCGTCACGGCCCTTCTGACGCCACACGCGCAAGGTGATGTTCACTTGTAGCTCCGCTGCTTCATCTCGACGTACTCGTACTCCAGGTTCTCCTTGTGGAGTACGGGCTTGTTGTCATCGCCACCGAATTCCCAGGCCGCGACGTAGGCGAACTCGTCGTCGTGTCGGAGCGCCTCGCCGTCCTCGGTCTGGCTCTCGGCGCGGAAGTGGCCGCCACAGGACTCGCGGCGGTGCAGGGCGTCGATGCACATGAGCTCGCCCAGTTCGAGGAAGTCGACCACACGGCCGGCCTTCTCCAGAGCCTGGTTGAGCTCCTCGTTGGTACCGAGCACCTTGACGTCGCGCCAGAACTCGGAACGCAGGTTGCGGATGAGCTCGATGGCCTTGCGCAGGCCCTCCTCGGTGCGCTCCATGCCGCAGTACTCCCACATGATGGTGCCGAGCTCCTTGTGGAAGGAGTCGACGGTGCGGGAGCCCTGGATGGAGAGCAGCTTGTCGATGCGGGAGGTGACCTGCTCCTTGGCCTCCTGCGCGTCGGGGTGGCTCTCGTCCATCGCCTCGAACGGGCCGTCGGCCAGGTAGTCGTTGATGGTGTTCGGCAGGACGAAGTAGCCGTCCGCCAGACCCTGCATCAACGCGCTGGCACCCAGACGGTTCGCGCCGTGGTCGGAGAAGTTGGCCTCACCGGTCACGAACAGGCCCGGGATGGAGCTCTGCAGGTCGTAGTCGACCCAGAGCCCGCCCATGGTGTAGTGCACGGCCGGGTAGATGCGCATCGGAACCTCGTAGGGGTTCTCACCGGTGATGCGCTGGTACATGTCGAAGAGGTTGCCGTACTTGGACTCGACGGCCTCGCGCCCCATGCGCTCGGTGGCGTCGGCGAAGTCCAGGTACACGCCCAGACCGCTGGGGCCGACACCGTGGCCCTCGTCGCAGACGTTCTTGGCGGCGCGGGAGGCGATGTCACGCGGCACCAGGTTGCCGAAGGCCGGGTACTTGCGCTCCAGGTAGTAGTCGCGCTCGTCCTCGGGGATCTGGCGCGGGTCGCGCTTGTCCCCCTTGTCCTTGGGCACCCAGATGCGGCCGTCGTTGCGCAGCGACTCACTCATCAGGGTCAGCTTGGATTGGTAGTCGCCGCTGACCGGAATGCAGGTCGGGTGGATCTGCGTGTAGCACGGGTTGGCGAAGTGCGCACCCTTGCGGTGAGCACGCCAGGTCGCCGTGACGTTGCTGCCCATGGCGTTGGTGGACAGGTAGAAGACGTTCCCGTAACCACCAGTGGCCAGGACGACGGCGTCGGCGAAGTGCGTCTCGATCTCGCCGGTGAGCATGTCGCGCACGATCACACCGCGGGCCTTGCCCCCGGAGATGATCAGCTCGAGCATCTCGTGGCGGGTGTGCATCTGGACGCTGCCGGCCGCGATCTGGCGCTCCAGGGCCTGGTAGGCGCCGATCAGCAGCTGCTGACCCGTCTGGCCCCGGGCGTAGAAGGTACGGGAGACCTGGACACCGCCGAAGGAGCGGTTGTCGAGCAGGCCGCCGTACTCGCGCGCGAAGGGCACGCCCTGGGCGACGCACTGGTCGATGATCTCGACGCTGGTCTGGGCCAGGCGGTACACGTTCGACTCGCGCGAACGGAAGTCGCCGCCCTTGACCGTGTCGTAGAACAGGCGGTGGATGCTGTCGCCGTCGTTGCGGTAGTTCTTGGCCGCGTTGATACCGCCCTGGGCGGCGATGGAGTGCGCGCGCCGCGGGCTGTCCTGGTAGCAGAACGTGGTGACGTTGTAGCCCGCCTCGCCCATGGTCGCTGCGGCGGAGGCACCGGCCAGGCCGGTTCCGATGATGATGACGGAGAGCTTGCGCCGGTTCGCGGGGTTGACCAGCTTGGCCGAGAAACGGCGCTGGTCCCAGCGCTCGCTGATCGGGCCCTCGGGGGCCTTCTCGTCCCGGATCGGCTCGCCCTCGATGTAGAGGTCGTTCTCAGACAATTAACTCACCAGTCCAAAGGTGACCGCCAGAGGCGGAAGCAGGAAACCGACGGTCAAGATCAGCGAGAGACCGGTGGCCACAGCGTTCATCTTGGGCTGCCGGTTCGCCTGATTCACGCCGAGCGTGGCCAGACCGCTCCAGATGCCGTGCCGCAGGTGGAACCCGACGGCGATGACGGCCGCGACGTAGAAGAGCGTCACGAACCAGAACTCGGGCTGGAAGCCGTTGACGAGTCGCTCGTAGGGGCTGTCGGAGGCGCCTCCCGGCGAGATGACGTTCACCGTCAGGTGCAGGATGTGGAAGATCGTGAAGAGCGCGATCAGCACACCTCCCCACCGCATGGTGTAGGAGGAGTAGGTGCGGTGCACCCGCTTCGTCACCTGGTAGCGCTGCGAAGCCGGCCGTGCCCGCCGTGCACGGAGCCACAGGCTGACCGCCGCGTAGATGTGGATCAGGACGCTCGCCAGAAGGATGAGACGGGCGAGCCACAGGAAGCCGTGCTCGGGCAGCAGCGGAGTGCCCAGCACGCGGAGATTATGGGCATAGCCGTCGAAGGCTTCCTGACCCGAGAAGACTTTCAGGTTGCCGTACATGTGCGCGATCAAATACAGCACGAGGATCGCACCGGTGACCGCCATCGCTGCCTTGAGCGCCACCGTGGACCCGTAGGCCGTAGACCGCTTCTTGGTCAAGGTACTGTTCGCCACAAGCTGTCACTTTAATTTCGCGTTAAGTCCGACGTCCAAGTCATGAGAGCCCTGGTGTCGATAGCCGTAGGCTATACAGCATGCAGTTCCAACAGCTCGCATACTTCCTCGCAGTGGCCCGCACACGCCATTTCACCCGCGCAGCCGAGGTTTCCGGTGTCGCACAGCCGAGTTTGAGCAAACAGATCCGTAGCCTCGAACGTGAGTTGGGTGCGCCGTTATTCAGTCGTGCCCGGGGAAACATCACACTCACCCCGGCGGGTGAAGCGCTGCTTCCCCTCGCGCAACGCATGCTCACCGACCTGGAGACCGCCCGCCGTGAAGTGGCGGAGCTGGCCGGAGTACGCCGTGGCCGGGTGCGGCTGGGTGCCACACCGTCCCTGTGCGCAGGGCTGCTCGCCGACGTGCTCTCCAATTTCCATACCCGCTTCCCCGGCATCGAACTCCAGGTCGAGGAGAGCGGCTCACGCGACCTGATCAGGGATCTCGGCCGCGGCGAGCTGGATCTGGCGCTGATCATCCTGCCCCTGCAGAGCAGCGACCCCGACTTCATCACCACACCGATCCTGCGGGAGAGCCTCGTGGTGGCCAGCTCGATGGCGCACCCCTCCCCCAACGAACGGGCGTCGATGCGCATCACCGAGTTGCGCGAACGGCCCCTGGTGATGTTCCGCCGCGGCTACGACGTACGCGAGGCGACCCTGCGGGCCTGCCGGGCTGCCGGGTTCGAACCCGCGCTGGCGGTCGAGGGCGGGGAGATGGACGCGGTCCTGCGCTTCGTGGAGGTCGGCCTGGGCCTCGCGGTGGTGCCGAGCATGGTGCTCAAGAACCGTCCCGGCCTGCGCGGGACCCCGCTGGCGCGGCCCCGGCTTCTGCGCACGATCGCCCTGGCGCGGCGGCGGGACGTGGAACCCTCCCACTCGGCGGAGGCTTTCCGCCGGCACCTGAACACCTACCTGCTGGAGCTGCCCCCGGAACAGCTCGGCCCGGACCTGGAGGTACTCATCTCCGCCGTGGACGCCGGCGCAGCCGAACGGGGCCGGTTGTCACTTTCGGAGGAAACGGCCGCCGATTGAGGACCTTTCCCGTTCCGGCCCGGTTTCTCCTGCACTGCACAAGACCCTCCGGAATTCTGTGATCCCTTGTACGGCAGGGATTCCGCCTCCCCGACCGTGTTCTCCATAAAGAGCCTCTGATCCGACCAACCGACAAAAAGCCCCCCGAACAGACACAGATAGTGGCGCATTTCACACCCTTTTCCTGGGGCCTCCCCGAAACCCGCGGCGTGACGTTGGCCACAGCGATTTACCGTGGCCTCCTGGAGCGAATCGCCAGGAGATGGAATCCACGGTGGCCTCCACACGAAGCCCGCGCCCGGAAGGCCTTCGAACGGGGCCGACGGAACCGGTTGCCGACCAGAGCCGCGCCCTGCGCAAGAAGCACCCGGCCCGGGACTCAGAACCCCCGGCTGGCCCAGACCTCGAGGTTCTCGGCCGCCTCGGCGACGGTCGTGGACTCCCCGTGCCCGGGGTGGACAACGGTGTCACCGGGCAAGGACACCAGGTGCTCGCGGATCGAGGCGATGATCCGCGGGAAGTCGGAGGAGGCCTGCTCCGTGGCGCCCGGCCCTCCGGGGAAGAGAGTGTCACCGGTGAAGACCGTCGACAGCTCCGGCGCGTACAGGCTGACCCCGCCCGGGGTGTGGCCCGGGGTGTGCAACACCTGGAGCTCCACGCCACCCGCGCGCAGCACTTCGCCGTGCAGGAGCGGGGCATCGGGTTCCCGCCCCGGGTGCACGTGGTGCCACAGCTCGGTGTCGTCGGGGTGCAGCAGGATCGGTGAATCGGTGAGGTCGGCGAGATCGGCAGCGGCGTTGACGTGGTCGCTGTGCCCGTGGGTACAGACGATCGCCATGAGTTCGCGGTCGCCCAGGCCGCGCGCGATCGCCTCGTGATCGTGCGAGGCGTCGATGACGACGGCGTTCTCCTCGCCACCGACGATCCACACGTTGTTCTCTACGTCGAACTCACCGCCCTCGAGGCTGATCACACCCGAGGTTCGCAGACGCTCGACAGGGGAAGGGGAGTTCACTCTCTCACCACCAAGACACGTCTCACGGTCGGACACGGCGCGGAGAAGAGCCTATACCGCGAGCCCCCACCGACACCTGCGTGTCGGGTAAGAGCAGCGTTTGACTTTGTGGAACTTCGAGCTTTTCCGGACCCGGTTCCGCGCCGGTGGGTCCTCCCCTCCCGGAAGGTCAGGCCTGGGGATGGCCGCCGGGTTCGAAGTTGCGGCGCAGCGTGTAGGGCTGGATCAGGCCGAGGCCGTGCGCATGGCGGGCACGGACCTGGACGACCTGGAGCCCTTCGGCACCCTCGAGGTCGCCGGCGAGTGTGTCGTCGATGAGGACGGTGCCGGGGCGGGCGAAGGAGGTCAGGCGGCTGGAGCGGTTCACGGTCGTGCCGAACACGTCGCCGTGCAGGGTCAGCACCGGGCCCGAGGCCACACCCACCCGCACGTCGGGAACCTCCACGTGGGTGCGGATTCCCGAGGCGAGCCGGAGCGCGATGTCGGCGGCCTCGGCCGCCGAGTCGGCCACGTACAGCACCTCGTCGCCGAGTGTCTTGACCACACGCCCGCCCCCGGAGGCGACGATGTCGGCGGCGGCCGCCTCGAAGGACTCGACCACACCGGCGAGTTCGACCTCGTCGAGCTCGCGGCTGAGCGTGGTGAAGGAGACCAGGTCTGCGAAGCCCACGATGAGCGGGTAGTAGTTCGGGACGATGTCGTTGCCGTTGGACATCACCGCGAGGGTGCGCGAGGTCGAGGCGGCGAGCTGGCGGCGCCAGATGTGCAACAGGAGGCGCTCTGCGTCGGGCAGCAACTCCTTGACCTGCCCTGTCAAAGGGTTGTCGGTGCTGCTCTCCCCGTCCTTGAAGATGAGGGTGCTCAGGATACTGGTCTGCCAGTCGGCCAAGCGGGCCATGGTCTGGCCCATCGCCCGTGCGAAACGGACCACGCCCTCGTCGTCGAGCGCACCCCCTTGGAGCAGGGAGTTGGTGACACGCAGGGCCTCCACGTCGCTCTCGGTGAAGATGACCTCTTCGTCGCCCTGTGTGGGAAACCCCAGGGCGCGCCAGATACGGCCGGCGAGTTCGGGGTCGACACCGGACAGCTCGATGGCCTGGGCCCGGGTGTACACCGCCTCACCGCCGAGGAGGACGGCCTCGATCTCTTTCGGGTCAGGACTCGGCGGCATACGTTCTCTTTCACTGCCCGTCCCCGCGAGGCTGCGAGGAGCACGTTCTTCTGGCGACGGCTCGTTGAGTTCCAGGTCTCCCAGTTTATCCCCGGCCCCAGGTCAGGCCGATGGGGCCGACCGGCACCCGGGGCTCTGCGCCGATCTCACCCGGCGGTGGGTCACGGTCCGGAAGCGCTGGGGACGGGGCACACGCTGCAGCGTCATGCTCTCCTTCACCGAAGCCGGCTGCACTGACAACGTTCCGTACCGCATCAGACGTTCCCAGAGGGAAACACCGTAGGAGACGCCGTTCACTCGGGTCAGAGGCTCGGGGCGGCCCTGTTCGGAGCCGATGCCCTCTCTCGTCACGGACCGCTGGGTGGTGAGGGCCGGTGCCACGCACTCGTCCGCCGGAACGGCCCGGTGCCGGCGTGCGACATGGACGAGTTCCTCCTCGTCGGCAAGACAACGGTCCACGTGAGCCATACCGGTGATCATGGCACAAGCCGGACCGGGCCGTGAAGGTGAAGCAGATCCCTGTGGACGAGCGCGTTCGGGGCTCCGCGGTCGAGTCGTCAGGCCCGGGGACGCACGTGCACGACGTCGCCGACGCTCAGCACCCGCTCCCCCGACGCCGTGGCCACCACCAAGCGGGCCCGGTCGTCGATCCCGGTGGCAACGGCCTCCAGGAGTTCACCGTCGGGCAGGTGCACGGTGATCCGGCGGCCCACGGTCGAGCACAGATCCCGGTAGAGGGGAGCCAGCCCACTCGCCTCGGCATCGCCCCCGGCAGCGGTCCACACCGTGTAGAGCTCCTCGAACTCACCGAGGAACGCGCCCAGGAGCATGCCCCGGTCCAGGTCGGTGGCGCCCTCGCTCCTCAGGGACACAGCTGTCGGCACGGGCAGTTCCCCGCGGCTCTGCGACACGTTCAGCCCCATACCGATGACCACGGCCGGGTCCTCGGATGCCAGGACGGCCTCGGCGAGGATCCCGG